>JBFIKF010000001.1:0-536391 GCA_041600415.1 Porticoccaceae bacterium
CAAGGGTTGCGCTCGTTACGGGACTTAACCCAACATCTCACGACACGAGCTGACGACAGCCATGCAGCACCTGTCACTGCGTTCCCGAAGGCACCAATCTATCTCTAGAAAGTTCGCAGGATGTCAAGGCCTGGTAAGGTTCTGCGCGTTGCATCGAATTAAACCACATGCTCCACCGCTTGTGCGGGCCCCCGTCAATTCATTTGAGTTTTAACCTTGCGGCCGTACTCCCCAGGCGGTCAACTTATCGCGTTAGCTGCGCCACAAAAGGGACAAGCCCTCCTACGGCTAGTTGACATCGTTTACGGCGTGGACTACCAGGGTATCTAATCCTGTTTGCTCCCCACGCTTTCGCACCTCAGCGTCAGTATCAGTCCAGACAGCCGCCTTCGCCACTGGTGTTCCTTCCAATCTCTACGCATTTCACCGCTACACTGGAAATTCCACTATCCTCTACTGTACTCTAGCCTGCCAGTTCTGAATGCAGTTCCCAGGTTGAGCCCAGGGCTTTCACATCCAGCTTAACAAGCCGCCTACGCGCGCTTTACGCCCAGTAATTCCGATTAACGCTCGCACCCTCCGTATTACCGCGGCTGCTGGCACGGAGTTTGCCGGTGCTTCTTCTGTAGGTAACGTCAGGGCTGACGGGTATTAACCGTCAACTTTTCCTCCCCACTGAAAGTGCTTTACAACCCTAAGGCCTTCTTCACACACGCGGCATGGCTGGATCAGGGTTGCCCCCATTGTCCAATATTCCCCACTGCTGCCTCCCGTAGGAGTCTGGGCCGTGTCTCAGTCCCAGTGTGGCTGATCATCCTCTCAGACCAGCTACGGATCGTCGCCTTGGTGAGCCATTACCTCACCAACAAGCTAATCCGACGCAGGCTTTTCCAATAGCGCAAGGTCCGAAGATCCCCTGCTTTCCCCCGTAGGGCGTATGCGGTATTAGCTCGAGTTTCCCCGAGTTGTCCCCCACTACTGGGCAAATTCCTACGCGTTACTCACCCGTCCGCCGCTCTACTCGCTCCCGAAGGAACTTTCGCGCTCGACTTGCATGTGTTAGGCCTGCCGCCAGCGTTCAATCTGAGCCATGATCAAACTCTTCAGTTTAAATCTTTTACCTCTGCCGACTACGTAACTGACAAGAGGTGGCGGTTTCGCAGTTACCCGCTTTACCACCAAAAACTCGGCTCAAATACTTTGGCTTACCAATAAATATATCTATGATGAGTTACTTGCATTTGATGATTCGTTGTCACCTGAATCATTTCAGCAAGCACCCACACGCTTTGCCTGATCAATTTTTAAAGAACGGTGCTCGTAAGAGCGGGCTGCGTATTCTACCGACAACAGCGACAGAGTCAATCAAAAAATGTATCCTCAAGTCGCTTTTTTCCGCTGAGAGCCGCTAAAAACCGAAGCCAAACTCTGCGAGAGGTGCGCATTCTACTCAAAGGAGAACGCTTGTCAACAAAACGTTTGCCCTGCCATAAAACTTTTAAGTTATACCTAATTAAAACACCCCAGGATCACCGGAGCTGACAATACTGTTGTGCAGAAAGGGGGAATACTTACAACTCCATTTCGTAGCCTAACTCTTCGCAGATGGGCGCCAACATTGACACAATTGGCATCAGATGCGCTAGGTAGTTCCTGTAACGGTACTTGGAGCGGGTGTACATTTTCTCGCTAACCTGGGCATAACTGGCGGTGCGGGCATAACGCTGGTTTTGATGAAACGCCACGCACGCTTCATCCCAGGGCTCATTAATGCCGTGCAGCAAACTGCGCACCTGCTGCTCCGGTTCGGCCACCAGCTCTTCGTAGCGTACCGCTACACAAGCAATACCCAGGTCTTCCTTGTAGTAACGCCACATGTCGTAAACCGCCGCGTAGTGCGCCGCCGCGGTTTCCAGCTCGAAGGAGCAGTTGCCGCCGTGGGTAAGCTGGTTGAAATAACACGACAACACCACATCCAACGGGTGGCGTATAACGTGAATCAGGGGGGAGTCCGGAAATGCCGCATGAATCAACGGCAAGTGAATTTCGTTCAAGGGCATTTTATCCGTGAACCTGCGCGCACCACCTTTGACAATATTCAACGACAGCGCATTGTGAATATAGTATCCGCGAAACTTGTCCAACGCCGCGACCCTGTCCGGGCGCGCCAATTCGGCCATGCAGCCTGGATACGGACTGCGCGACCCAACCATGTGACTGGCTAACTTTGTAGAGCGGCCGATATATGGCAATTCATCACCCGGCGAGATATTGGGATGCCCGGCTAATATTTGTTCAACCAGCGTCGTCCCTGAGCGCGGAAACCCCAAAATAAAGATAGGGGCAGCCAGCGTATCGAAATACTCCGGCACTCGGTATGCCGCTCTGACCCAACTCATCCACTCGGGAGAGTAGGCTGTTTTCAGGCCGGCCATCAACGACTGCTGTTGTTCCTTGCGGTAGATAAATCGCTCCACCTCCTGGACCAGGCGGTTGGCCTTATGGTAATCGACCATCGCTTCGTCGTAGTGACCAAGACGGTCGAGGACCTCGCCGCGCATATAGTAGAAATCGTAGTCTCGCGGCGGTTCACCATGCGACGCTACGAACGCTTGGAGCACAGCTAGCGCCTTCTCCGGGCGCTTCTCACGTAAACACAAGTCAGCATTCCTGCCGGCCACCGTACTGCTCGCGCCCTCGGGAAGACTGCACGCCGCGTCCACCAGCTCTCGGGCTTTAGGAAAATTGCGGCGCGCCTCCTCCATTTTCGCCCAACTTAGAAGCAGCTCGGCATTGTCGGGCTCCAGGCCGTAGCCCAAACGGAACGCATTTTCAGCGCCTTCCAGATCGCCCAGTTTGACCAGAGCGTTACCGAGGTTTGAACAAAGAGCGCCCACCGGCTCGTGCAGCAGCAGCGCTTGCCGATAGTGGAACACCGCCTCTTCGAAATGGTAGGTCTTGGCCAACAACTGGCCCAGCAAATTGTGAGCCTGCGGGTTCAGCGGGTTTAACGCTAACGCCTGGCGGATATGCTGCTCGGCCGGTGGCAACTGGCCCAATTCAAAGTACATATTAGCGAGATTGCTATGCGCCTCATGGCTACGGGGCAACAGCGTCACCAGATGCTGCAACGCGGATAACGCCACATCCAAGTTTCCCGCCTCTCGGTTCAGCTCAGCCCATAGCCTCCAGACGTTCGGCGGTGATTGCTCCGACAGCAGCGCCTGGCAGCCACTCAGCGCAGCAGTCAGGTTACCAGCATTCTTTTGCCCGACAATGTGCTGGAGTTGTGCCATCAGGATGGCGTCAGCTTGCGGTGAGGCCGTGCGCGTGCTTCCGGGGGCTTGAGATACAGCCATGTCAAAATTACCTCTAATACGTCGATGTGTCGCCGACAGCGGTGATAACGCAGGGCACGTAAAGCCGCTGAGAATAGGCAAACTGCCGGCAAAAAAAAGCCGGGGGCTAGCCCCCGGCTTTTAATAGAACACCGAAACTAACCCATCGTTATCAGCATGGGTTACCGTCAATGGTACAGGTACCAGCACCGACGTTATCGACGTCGAGATCGACTGCGTTGATCGTGTTACCCGTTACCGTGACGGTCTGCGTGGCCGTACCATTGAGGTAGATACCATCATCTACCGCATTAATGGTATTGCCCGAGATGGTCACGCCCTGTACCAGCGTACCGCCACTATATACGGATATGCCATCGCGCACGCTACTCAATGTATTACCGTCGATCAACACAGTTTGCGTGGAGGCCGTCGTTGCGGTGCCGCCGACATGAATCGCGTCATAGCTCGCGTCCACGGCGGTGATGGTGTTACCTGTGATGGTAATATCATCCGTTAACACCCCGCTGTTAATACCCGCGGCATAATCAAGGCTCACACCGTTATAGTCGAGTGCATTAACGGTATTATCCGTGATTACCACAGTACGGTTGAGGGCAGACCCCACTCCGTCCGCGTAGGCATTCTCGAAGTAAATGCCCGTATCCTGAGCAGTCACGGTATTACCGGAGACCATCACCGTATCGTTCAACACCCCGCCGGCGCGAGCCCGCTGCTGGTAAAACGAAATACCGCTATCCAGCGCCTGAACGGTGTTATCGGCGATGGTGACATTGCGGGTAATGATGGAACCCGCCCCGTAAGCATCGGCGTATTCGAAGTAAATCCCGTCGTAGTTGGCCGCGACAGTATTGCCCGTGACATTCACCGTATCGTTGACCACACCACCCGCATCGGCGGACACATCGTAGAACATAATACCCGCATCGCCAGTGCTGCTGACCGTGTTACCGCTAACCGTGACGGTGCGGTTCAGTACGGAACCAACCCCATCTGCCTCGGCGTATTCGAAGTAAATACCACTGTCGTCGGACGCTATGGTATTACCGGTGATGCTCACCGTATCCGTCAGCACACCGCCCGTATTGGCCTCGACCCGATAGAAACTAATACCACTGTCCTGCGAGGTAATGGCGTTATCGGCGATGGTGACATTGCGGGTCAAGGTGGAACCCGCATCTTCAGCATAGGTATATTCGAAATAAATACCGTCGTAGTAGGATGTAATAGTGTTGCCGGTAATACTGACCGTATCGTTTAGCACACCGCCATTAGTCGCCTCGGTTGAGTAGAACATGATACCCGCATCGTCGGTGCTGACAATGGTGTTATCGGCGATGGTGAGGTTGCGGGTCAGCGCGGAACCCGCGCCGTCCGCATAGGTATATTCGAAGTAAATACCACTATCATAGGACGTGATGTCGTTGCCGGTAATGCTGATCGTGTCGTTTACCACACCGCCAGCGGTCGCGCTGGTTTCGTAGAACATGATGCCGGCATCATCGGTGCTGACAATAGTGTTGTCGGCAATGGTGATATTGCGGGTCAGCATGGAACCCGCCCCATCCGCATAGGCATACTCGAAGTAAATACCAACGTCTTCAGACGTGATAGTGTTGCCGGTAATGCTGACTGTATCGTTTACCACACCGCCTGCAGTCGCGCTGGTTTCGTAGAACATGATGCCGGAATCATCGGTGCTGACAATGGTGTTATCGGCAATGGTGATATTTCGATTCAGCACGGAACCCGCACCATCCGCGTAGGCATACTCGAAGTAAATGCCGTTGTAATAGGATGTAATGGTATTGCCGGTGATGCTGATCGTATCGTTCACCACACCGCCTGCAGTCGCGCTGGTTTCGTAGAACATGATGCCGGAATCGAAATTCAGGGCGCTAATGGTGTTATCGGCAATGGTGATAGTGCGGTTCAGGATGGACCCCGCGCCATCCGCGTAGGCATATTCGAAGTAAATGCCATCGTCGCCCGAATTGATGGTGTTGCCGGTAATGTTGACCGTATCGTTAAACACGCCACCGTTTTCAGCATAGGTTTCGTAGAACACGATGCCTTCATCGCCAGCGGTAATGCTGTTGTTGGCAATGGTGATATTACGGGTCGCGACCGAGCCTGCCCCATCCGCATAGGCGTACTCAAAGTAAATGCCCGCATCATCGGCAAGAATGGTATTGCCGGTAATGTTCACGGTCATTTCAGCTGTGGCGCCACCTTCGGCATAGAATTCGTAAAAGGCTACGCCATCGCCATCCGCATTAATGGTGTTATCCGCTACAGTCAGGTTGCGCACCAGAGAAGAACCGGCGCCACCGGCATAACTGTAATCGAAGTAAATGCCGTCGTCGCCGGAATTGATGGCGTTGCCGGTGATCGCAACGGTGTCGGTTACTGTACCGCCGTTCCTGGCGTTGGTGTAGTCGAACTGAATACCGTCATTGCCCGCACCGATGGTGTTGTTAGCGATCGTGACGTTGCGTACCAGCGTGGCATCGGCACCATCGGCATAGGCCGAGAAGTAAATGCCTTCGTTAGCGGCAGAGATCGCATTGCCAGTAATGCTGACGGTCTGGTTGACGGTAGCGGCATCCAGGCCCGATGTGGCCCAGCTACCAATGTTAATGGCGCGGTTACCGGACACCAGGGTGTTATCGGCAATGCTGATATCACTGGTGATATCAAATTCGTTACCCCAGTTGTCGATGTCGATCGCGTTGCCACCCGCTACAATTGTGTTGTTGTGGATGCTGTTGACACCGCTGACGTCATCACCCCAGACACCGAATCCGGTTGCACTGATGTTCAAGCCAGCCACTTCGTTATCGCTGGCCAACTCTACTGCGTCGCCAACTACATTCACCAGCGGGGCCAGATCGCCACCGATACCGGCGACTGCATAGCCCTGACCGATCAGGCGTTGATAGGCTTCCATCTGCACTGACGTGTTGTAACCCGTCGAGGTGCCGTCACCGGCATGGACGTAGACTAATTCACCCTGAGAGCCGAACTGGTTGACTTCCAGATTATCCAGCCCGTCGTTACAACGATCGGCGGCGCAGTCCGCGAAGGACTGGTAGGGGGCCTCAAAACTACCGTCCCCGCCCGCGGCAGCGGTGTTGTCAATGTGAATAACGTTGCTCTGCAGAACCAGCCGCTCGTCGATCACGGTCATTTCAGTGCGCGGCAACTCGGTGCTCAAACGCACATCGACATCGCGCTCATGGAATTCCATCATACGCTGGCCCAACGAACGAACATCACTGCTGGAACCGTAACCAAACGAATATTTGATCTCGAAACGGGTTTCGTCTTCGTAATCACCATTCTCGGCATCGTGGCGCAGGCCGAGGGTTATATTCTGGGTTGGACGGTACTCGGCGCGCACGTGATAACCGTCGTTGCTCGGCGCGATATCGCCGTCAAATGTGTGACCACCCGCATAGACGCGCAGCTCGCCGGGCAGGTTGCCGAGAGGAATCAGACGACCCACTTCCGCATCGAACCCTTTCAAAGCCTCTTCGTAATAGCTGGCGCCGTCGACAACCAGCTGAGTGCCGGTGAACAGACCATTTTGCATAACCGGCGTCAGATCTATCCGCTCTTCATCATCCAGCGGAATGTAGGCATTGGCGCGGAAATCCCAGGTGTCACTCAACACTTCAAAGCCAACTGTCACCTGGTCAAAATCATTACCAAACTCGGTGTTGCGACGAGTATCCCACGCCAGATAACCACCGATTATTGCCTTGTCGCCACTGATCATCCGCCGATAGCCAATGCCGAGATTATACTCGTCAGTGTCAGCATCCGTATCGCGGGTATAGCGGGCGTCGCCGTAAAACAGACTGCCATCTCCCTTGCTGATGGGTAGCAGCCCCCGGACGCCGTACAGCGTACGCTCGTCGCTAATACCACCAGTCAACTCAATATTGGTTTTGATTTCATCATCGCTCGCGATGGCCGCACCGTGCGCCATAGCGAACACCGCGGAGGTGACCGCAGTCGTCAGCGCTTTGCGACGAAAACCGCCGATGGCGGCCTTGTTTGCGGAAAACGTAGAGTCGTTATCATTTGTGAGTGGATAACCAGACGCATCTTTTTTCATATTAATTTCCCCTTAAAGGAGCTCCTTGTCAATTCCATGCCCAGCTGGGCCTCTCTTTATCTTACATTCTGCTTACGCACACCCAAGCGGGCCTGTTCTCAAAAACACCTCAAAATACATTATAATTGCGCTATAAATGCGCTCGAATTATTCGTAACAGCTCACATAAGCGAACTGTGGATGCATTCTACACAATCTTCAGCCATCCGCCACCCCTTTGGCAGACGCATTTATTAGAATACCTGTATAAGAATACCTGGCACCTGGCACCTGGCACCTGGCACCTGGCACCTGGCACCTGGCACCTGGCACCTGGCACCTGGCACATTTTCCATAGTTCAACGCTCGTAGCAACGGCACAACCGAGCGTCCGCCCTCATTCTAAGAACGAGTTGAAGTAACGTCAATAGTCAATTTCGTAGCTGTTAAGCGGCTCTGCGCACCCGATCTTTAAGGGCTTCTTTGAACCAGAACTCTAAAACACCGACAACCGGAACGCCGTTGCTGGGCAGTCGTAACTCACCGCACTGTTCGCGGAGCTTAATCAGGGTGTACTGCATCAAAAACCGGTAACGCTCGTCCCCTTCCGGCCTGCGACCGTGAATTAGCCACGCGTTGCGCCAGTCCCGCCGGAGCATGCCGAGAACCAACTCGAGCCGCGCCAGGGTGGCTTGGTTAGCGGCTGGGTCAGTCTGCACATCACGCAATAGCCCACTCAAAGTCACGTCAAGCTGCTCTGGAGTCCTGATTGCAAGCGCCGCATAGCGCTCCATATCGAAAGACCGCTGCTCCCCGGTGTGCCACACCATCTGCGGACTTTCCGGCCCGTTATGCGGGTCGGACTGAGAGCTATACACGCCCATATTCCAGAGATAGGAGGAGCCGCTTGCGCCGACGACAAGATGAACCGGCGAAATTTCGCCGCGCGCATCAAACCCGTGCGGCTTCCAGCTGTTCAGCACCCAAGCTTCGCCAGTCGCCATGCGCACCCTCTCTTCTCCACAGCGGAAAAAAACCTCACCACCTGTGATGACGGGTACGTGAATGCGTACGTGATTTTGCCAATAATAGGCCAGATCAACCCAGGGTTCAGACCCTGCACCAAGCTGGGAATTGTAACGCAACAGGTGAGTACGTCCGATCACGGACCCCAACGCGGCGAGCAACTGGCAAACATAGGGACACTTTTTTAGCGCGGCGGTGGCCCGCATGGAGGCCAGCCCGTTGCCTTCGGTTTTGCGATCTGTGATGAGGGGAAGCTGCTCCACGCCAGCGTAGCCGAGCGGGTGAGGCTGCCACAACTCCTCGCCGAGCTGAATTAACTCCCGCCGTAACAAGTCGCTTTCAAAACTTAAAGGCAAGCGGCGAAAATTGGCATCTAGATTCATAACCTACTGATATCCTTTATATATAATATTATCCTAGCCCTGCTATTACATCGCTAGCAGGGACACAGCCGGACCAAGACAGATTTACGCGGGTAGAATCTAAGCCGCCGACACCCCATCATCGCTTCGCGCAAAGTTATCGCTTAGTGCAAGACCGCAACTGCAGCGCGCCCTTGTCACGCGCGAATCCCATCAATCAACTTCGCGACTCGCGCCACATTATCGTCCATGATGCTATCAATCTCTTCCTGGTTTTTTCTCCATTTATCCGCGGCCGGAGGGGTGAGGGTGTAACGGGAGTGAGGCAACCGGTCGGCCAAGATTTCGCGCATCTTGGGGCCATAGGGAGCCCCGATAAAGTTACACAACTCCTGAGTGATTACTTCCGGTTGCTCCAGGAATTGGTCGTAGCTGACAAGACACCAATCGTCCCTCGGCATTTCAGCTAGATCTTTTACGATCGTTTCATTGGCAATACGCCACTGCGCCGCAGCAATTTCCGCCAGCGACACGCCATTAAGTTTGCCCCAGCCCGGTACCAGCAGTAGCGACCAAGGGTCACCCTCCCACCCAGGAAGGTCAGGATAAGTTACAAATTTGCCCGATCGCCAAGCTTCGATAATGCTTGATATATTCCCCTCTGGAGAACGGTGTAGATAAATAAACTTTGCGTCGGGAAATAATTTTTTGAAGAAGGGGATCCGCAGTGCGTTTTTGGGCGTTTTTTCCAGGAATCGGACCGCCGTTGGCCGATCCTCCATGGCATGCCAGCGCGCTCCCTCCGCATTGACCAGCTTACGCATAAATCCATTACCCAAGGCACTCAAAACCGCGGGCGTAGCGTCCGCAGCGGTCAGCGCATTCGACTCGTAACCCCTGGATGCAGGGCGCAACGCCTCAATTCCTTCGATGACCTGGTGCGACTCTCCGCCAATCGTCCATAACGCCCGATTCTGCGCGAGCACCTCGAACAGCATGGTACTACCGGAACGAGGGGCGGCAACTACAAACACCGGCCTGGTAAACCTCAATGTCGGTTTTGTCGGGGCAGCGCGGGAAGATCGTCGAGGAACAGCCCGTGAGGCGCCATTGGTAGCTCGTCGTGCCGCTTTATTCTGCTCGCCGCCGTACACTTGCGCCATATCGGGATTCAATGCGGCACCCAACCAGGCACTTAAAACCCCGGGGACATCTGCATCATTGCTGCGCATTTTCAGACCTGAGCTATACTCTTTCGCCGCATTCAGCGCACCAACAAGTAGCGCACGGTACCGCTCAAAACCAGCTGAGTCGTTGCCGAAAACTGCCCAACAGGCCCGCCAGTCGTACACGAAATCCCGTAGTACGCCAGACAGCTGCGCCGTTGCCAAGTTATTATCCTGTGCTACATCACTCAGCAGCCCCTCAATCGCTACTTCGAGCTCATCGGGAGGCATCACCACCGCAACATTGTGCTTCTCGTATTCAATTGAGGTGGCAAGCCCTTCCCGATACTCCACAGCCACGGATTTGACCGACCCACCGGTTTTCCCTTTACCTTTGACCTCAAACGGGCGGTGCGCGTCTCTAACCATCCGCCAAAACGCCGCTGACCCCACGGTGTCAAACACCAGGTGAATGCGCGTTGTATCGGTTGGGTTGATAACTTCGTGTGTTTTCCAGTTGTCGAAAATCCAGGCTTCGCCCGCCGCCATATGCACCCGCTTGCCATTGCACACAAATTCGATGTCCGGGTGAGTAATAATGGGAACGTGGACGCGCGTACGATTGTGCCAATAGTAGTTGATATCAACGTGGCTACTCACACCCCTTTGCGGACCGATGCGCATTAGTCGGCTGCGACCCACAACCGTTTGGAAAGAGGCCAAAACCTGCTGCAGGTAGGGGCTGCTTAGCAGGTGGGGGGTGGGTTTCATCATCCCCTTGAGATCATCGTTGATTTCGCCGTTGGCAGCCACAAGGATCATCGCCGAGTTACCTTCAAATCCCTGCGGATGCGCGCGCCAGGCATTCGGAGTGAAACGCTCTACTTCCTCGCGTAAACGCGCAACATCAAACGTTACCGGCAAACGATAAAATTCACTTTCTAAATTCACAGCACCACTCCTTGAGCTAGGAAGCTAACCTCGTTATCCTTAAAAACAGGCGGCCAGCTATTCTAGCCAACGCACCAAATGGTATGATTTTTTCCCGCGTCGAAGCAAGTAAAAGCGGCCATGCCGTGCGTCAGTGCCGTCCAGAATGAGCGTTTCTTCGTCGACCCTGCACCCGTTGACACTAATCGCTCCCTCGCGAATAAATTTACGCGCCTGGCCGAGGGTGACTTCCCCACGCGGTGTCAGGGCGAGACCGGTGTCGACCAGCACTTCGGCGAGAGGCTTGCTCGGCGCCGCGATCTCGGTGCACGGCATACCATCGAGCGCCAGTTGCTCCATGTCTGCTTCGGTAAGGTTGGCGAGGGCCCCGGAAAACAGTGCTTGGGATATGCGTCGCGCCGCGGTAAGGCCGTCCGCACCGTGTACTAGGGTGGTTACCTCGCTGGCCAGAATTTCCTGGGCGGATTTACGACCGGTAGTGCGCGCGTCGGCCTCTTCAATAGCGGCAATCTCGTCCAACCCCAGAAACGTAAAGTAGCGCAAAAACCGGTAGACGTCGTCATCGGCGGTGTTGACCCAGAACTGGTAGAACCCGTAGGGGGACGTTTTCGCCGCATCCAGCCAGATCGTACCGGTTTCGCTCTTGCCAAATTTGGTGCCGTCGGCCTTGGTCACGAGAGGCAGCGTGAGGCCATAAACATGGGCATGATTGAGTCGCCGGGTCAAATCGATACCGCCGGTAATGTTGCCCCACTGATCCGACCCGCCAATCTGCAAGGTGCAGTCATAACGTCGATGCAGTTCGGCAAAATCGTAGGATTGCAGCAACATATAACTGAATTCGGTAAAAGAGATGCCCTCGCCTTCGCGTTCAATGCGCTGCCTTACCGACTCCTTGTTGATCATCGCATTGACCGAAAAATGCTTGCCAACGTCCCGTAGAAAATTCAGGGTGGACATGCCCTGCATCCAGTCGAGATTGTTAGCCAATATGGCCGCATTTTCACCGTCAAAATCGATAAACCGCGATATCTGACGCTGCAGTCGGTCTACCCAGCCAGCGACCACTTCGGGGGTGTTGAGCTGGCGCTCTTCCGCCTTATGACTTGGATCGCCAATCAATCCGGTGGCGCCGCCCACCAGCGCAATCGGCCGGTGTCCGGCCAGCTGGAAGCGCCGCAGAGCGAGTAGTGGCACCAGACTGCCGATATGCAAACTGTCGGCTGTGGGGTCAAATCCGCAGTACAACGCACGCGCCTGATCGAGGTGGGCGGGCAGGTCGTCCCGCGCTGCTATTTGGGCAATAATGCCCCGACCATTGAGCTCGCCAATCAGCTCGGCTCCCGGCGTAACCGCTATTCCCGGTTTAACCATTGTTGGTGTAGACTCCACAGGGTGAGAAAAAGACGGCAAACCTTACATGATCCAGTCGTAAAAACAAATGTCTATCCAGTCAAATTAAGTCGATTAAAACTATAGGGCTTTATTTTTTTTTGTTATAAACTCGCTGCTTATAAACTTTAATTCCGGCCACTTCGAGATACCAAGCATGCAGTCAGGGAAAAACGGAGACAACTTCTGGTCGCGCCTGTTCGCGTTGTCGCTACCGCGGGTCCATTTGCTCGCCGCTGCCGCCGTTGCCGCAACGCTGGTTGTATCCCTCGCTCTTCTGCCCTCTGAAAATGTCGAGGCGAAACGCCTTTCCTCCGCAGTAACGTTGTTCTTTCAGGAACCTCTCGCACAGGCGACGAATTTGCCCGACCCTGGCGACAACACATTAGATACCGCCGCGCCAACGATCAGCACCCTCCACGACGCCGCTGCGAATACAGGCACCACAGCCAATGCAGACGCCGCTGCGGACGGCGACCTCTGGCGGGAGGAACTCGTGCAATCCGGGGATAATCTGACCACGGTGTTTAAACGCCTGTCCCTCAACGCCCGCGACGTCTATGCCGTCGCCAACGCCCAGGGTGAATCCCAGCCCCTGCGCAAATTGCGCCCCGGCGAAACCGTTGCCATTCAAACCGATGCAAGCGGCCAGCTGACGACAGTACATTATGTCCGCTCGCAACTGGAATCCTATCGGTACGAGCGCAAGGAAGCGGGCTTCAGGGGCGAAAAACACCTGCGCAAGCCGGACGTTATTTCCAGCTTTTTGCAGGCGCGCATAGACAACTCGCTGTTCCTCGACGGCGTGCGGGCCGGACTGGAGCAAACTACGATTATGGATCTGGCCAACATTTTCGGCTGGGACATTGATTTCGCGCTGGATATTCGCCGGGGCGACAGTTTCCAGGTACTGTACGAGGAACTGTTACTGGACGGCGAAAAGATTGGTACGGGCAATATCCTCGCCGCCGAATTTACCAACCAGGGCCGCACCTTCCGGGCAGTGCGCTTTGTCGATAAACATGGTGATGCCGATTATTTCGCTCCCGACGGGAAACCTATGCGCAAGGCATTTTTACGTGCGCCTCTGGATTTCACCCGGGTTAGCTCAAACTTTGACTTGCGGCGCAAGCATCCGATTCACAAAATGATCAAGGCACACCGGGGGGTCGATTACGCCGCACCGCGGGGTACTCCGGTCTATGCCGCTGGGGAGGGCAAGGTGGTAGCGTCGGGTTACAGCCGCGCCAACGGGAACTACGTGTTTATTCAGCACGGGCAGACCTACACCACCAAATATCTACACCTGGATAAACGGCTGGTGCGCTGGGGCCAAACTGTCAAACAACGCAAAGTTATCGGCACGGTGGGTTCCACCGGCTACGCCACCGGGCCCCATTTGCACTATGAGTTTCTGGTCAACGGTGTGCACCACAATCCACGCACGGTAGCCCTGCCCCAGGCGGAACCGATTCCTGCAGCCCTGCGTGCCCAGTTCCTCGCACAAACCACGCCGCTGCTCAACCAACTCAGTAATTACAGCGCTACCCAGTTGGCCTCAGCCGCCGGCAGCCAATAACGCGTCATGCCTGGGCGCACGGAGCGCGAACTGTTTATCGGGTTAATGTCGGGCACCAGCCTCGACGGTATCGATGCGGTTCTAGCGGATTTTAGCGCGTCGCACCCCCTGCTTCTCGCCTGTCATACCACGCCATTTCCGCAGCAGATTGAGCGCGATATCCGCAGCCTGTGTCAGCCCGGCGACGATCATCTCGATAAATTCGGCGCAACCGATCAACACCTCGGGGAGCTCTTTGCCGAGTCGGCAAATGCCATTTTGACGCAAGCCAACTTGAACCCGGACGATATTGCCGCCATAGGCTGTCACGGACAGACCGTGCGCCATCGTCCCACGGCCAACGTCGCGGGGGTGCCGTTTACGCTGCAACTCGGCGACCCAAATCTGATCGCGGCCCGTACCGGCATAACTACCGTCGCGGATTTTCGGCGGCGGGATATAGCGCTAGGAGGCCAGGGCGCACCGCTGGTTCCCGCGTTCCATCGTGCAGTATTTCAACATACCACCCTGCATCGCGCGGTGGTCAATATCGGCGGTATGGCGAATATTACTTTTCTTCCCACAGCCTCCCTGCCCGTCCAGGGATTCGATACCGGTCCGGGCAATGTGTTGCTTGATGCCTGGAGTCAGCGTCATCTGGGCACTCGTTTTGACGCGAGGGGACGTTGGGCGGCGGGCGCGCAAGCAGATGCAGCTTTGCTGACACGATTACGGTCCCATCCGTTTTTTGCGATTACTCCACCGAAGAGCACCGGGCGCGAAGAATTTAACGCAGCCTGGCTGGACGAACAGTTAACGATGCACAGTACGCAGATCGCCCCCCAGCAAGTGCAGGCGACCTTGCTCGCGCTGACTGTCCAGAGCATTGCCGACGGCATCGCGCAGTTACCGGTATCGCCCGATGAAGTCTTTATTTGCGGAGGTGGCGCGCTCAATGACGCACTGATGACTGCGCTGCAACACCGATTGAACCCGATTCCGGTGGCGAGCACCGCCGCCATCAGCCTCGACCCGCAATGGGTCGAGGCGCTGGCTTTCGCCTGGCTGGCCCGACAGACCCTGCGCGGGCTACCGGGAAATTTGCCTTCGGTGACCGGTGCGCGGGCAGAAACTTTACTGGGCGGCATCTTTCCGGCGTAAATTCATCGCGCCTAATCCACAAAAAATACGCGGGTGGTGCGATGATCGGTCAGGCCAGTCACCTGGTGCACCAACTAAAAATACACGTAGCCTTCGCTGTTTGTGAGGCGCTCTATTTCCGCAGGCCCAAATGGCACCGTACCGACGAATGGATAAAGGCTATTCTCATTCAATCCAAGATGTTTGATGCGGGTTTTACACACTTTGATGGCCACGACGCCAAAGGCAGACAAACGCGCTGCCAAATCGACGACCGGTTTGTAGCGAGGGTAATTCTCGCGGAAAAAGATTGCAACTTCCGACCCATGTAACACCAGCACCAGGGGCGGTAAGCGAGCACTGAGCCCAGAGGCCAAGTAGTAGCTCTCGGCGCGAAGTAACGCCGCCTCCACCTGAGCGGGGTCGTCAAGACCGATGCGCGCCACATAACCCGGGGCAGACGGCAACGGGGAAGCCGATTCAAAATCTGGGCTAGTTTTGTTGTAGGGAGCGAGTGCTACACCGCCGGCAAGCTCTGTATCGTTAGCCATGGCGACCGACAAAAAGCCACTCGCGGCCAGCAGCAAACTCAGGGCAAGGCACCCACAAATTGTGAGCGCGGGGACATCACCACTTAGACGGAAAACGACGCGCCGCATCCGCAGGTCGACACCGCGTTAGGGTTACGCACCACAAACCGGGAACCTTCCAGCCCCTCGACGTAATCCACTTCACCGCCGACCAGGTACTGAAAACTCAAGGCATCTACCAGCACCGTCACACCGTCCTGCTCCACGCAGGTATCGTCTTCGGCCACGGCTTCATCAAACGAAAAGCCATACTGAAATCCAGAACAGCCGCCTCCCGAAACGAACACCCGCAACTTGAGATCGGGGTTTCCTTCCTCGGCCACTAAATTAGCCACCTTCGCAACGGCACTGCGCGTCACGCTCAGCAAGGTGGGATTAAATGTTTCAGCACCAGTCATTTTCGCTCCAGGTTCACAGGTTTCACGGGGCTATTCTACGCTTTACTGTTGCGCACACACGTCTCAATATGGGGGCGAACCGAATAGTTACCAACCCCACCCCCTTTCATCTGCCAGCTTCAACCGCCGCGGCCCGGCTCATCAAGTGCATGCGCCCGTACGTTCTCAGCGACAAGATCAGCACCGTGGGTGGGTGAGGCACTTACCCCACCCTGGCGCACAAAGTTGCCGTTA
Organism: Porticoccaceae bacterium; assembly: GCA_041600415.1. Lineage (GTDB taxonomy): Bacteria > Pseudomonadota > Gammaproteobacteria > Pseudomonadales > Porticoccaceae > JBFJKD01. The sequence continues at coordinate 16,279 of JBFIKF010000001.1, forward strand.
ACCTGTGCGCCCTTTTCAATTTCGAGCAGCGTGTAATGGATATTGCCTTCGACCACCGCCTTGGCGGCCAGTTCGATATGCTTGTCGGCGTGTATGTCACCCTCCACGGTACCGCTTACCACCACCGTCGGCACCCGTAGCTCCCCGCGCACCAGGCCCGCGTCGAGCACCCGCACCCGCGCCTCGGTGCCGGCCTCGGCAAGAATATTGCCGGTGACCTGCCCTTCTATTTCCAGACAGCCCTCAAATTGCACGTCGCCGACAACATGGGTGCCGCGCGCGATCAGGGTTGTAGCGCCGGAAGAGGTCATTTTTAATTTCTTGCGCATGCTTGTGTTCCTTTACGCCAGTTCAGTTAATGTTTCGATTCGGGTAACACACCGTGCCAGGAGATCACTCCACCACATCTTTCCAGAGAAATTTCTGCGTCGTCTCGACGGCGCTATCGCCCATTTTAGTCACCGTAATTTTCAGTTGCTGTGGCTCGAAATCGGTCGGCAGATGCAGCGTACCCTCTATCATTCGAAAATACTTAAACGGCACAAGCAACGGGTCATTGTCCTGCATCGGGTCCAGTTGCGCGAGTGTATAGGCAATTTCAGCGCCATTCAGCTTGCCGCTGACTTCCAGATCAACCTGCACTTTGATGTTTTTTATCAATGTCGCCTTTTGCTTGACGACCAGACGATAGTTTACCGTCGACGGATCGTCGGTAGTGGCAATCCGCAAGCTGTCAATATGTAATCCGGTTTGCTGGCTGTTGTCGCGCAACAGGTTGCGATACAGATCCAGTTCTTCCTTCTGCTTGGCCAATATAGCCTGCAGGCCAACGACACTCTGGCGCACCTCCTCCAGGGACTCCCGGTCAATCTCGCGCGCCACCACATTATTTGCCACTTCCTGCTCCAGCTCCCTGACACGAGCCAGGGCCTTTTTGTTAGACATGTTCATCTGGCGGCTTGCGTTCATCTGGCTGGCAAAATAGTCGCTGCCCAGCAGGAAACCTGCAAGAAAACTGAGAGCCGCCAGCAATAGACCACCACTCACCAGCGCAGGCAGTAGCCAGGGGCGATTGAGTCGCACCACCAACTGTTCAAAACCGGCAGCCACAGAATTGCCCTATGGCAGCAGCGGCGGGGCTTGAAGCCCGCTGCTTTCTGGAAACCCAAACATAATATTCAGATTTTGCACCGCCTGCCCGGAGGCGCCCTTCACCAAATTATCGATGACAGACATGACCACCACTTTATTGCCCGCCTGGGGTCGTACGACGCTCAGGCGACACATATTAGAACCGCGCACGCTGCGCGTCTGGGGGTGAGTACCAGCGGGCAGCACGTCGACAAACGGTTCGGACCGATAACGGCGTTCGTAGAGGTCCTGCAAATCCACTCCAGTATCAAGCAGGGTCGCATACAAGGTGGCGTGGATACCGCGAATAATCGGTAGCAGATGCGGCACAAATGTTAGCCCTACCGCGCCGCCAGCCAAATCCGCAAGACCCTGCCTGATTTCCGGCAGGTGCCGGTGACCTGTCGCGCCGTAGGCTTTAAAACTGTCACTGACTTCGGCCAACAGATTGTCGATACTGGCCTGCCGTCCAGCGCCGCTCACGCCGGAAGCGGCGTTGGCAATCAGGTCGGCAGTGTCGACCAACCCCTTTTCAAGCAGCGGCAGAAATCCCAGCAACACACTGGTCGGGTAGCATCCGGGACAAGCGACCAGTTGTGCACCGCGAATTTTTTCGCGATGCAGTTCCGGCAATCCATACACGGATTGGGGAAGCAGTTCGGGACTGCCGTGGGGCTGCCGATACCAGCGCTCCCAAAGTGCAGCATCGCGGATGCGAAAATCTGCCGACAGGTCGATCACCCGAGCACCGCCTTCGAGAATCGTCGGCGCCATAGCCTGCGCCACACCGTGGGGAGTAGCAAAGAACACCGCGTCGCAGGCACCCAAACTCGCTGGGTCGGGGGCACAAAATTCCAGATCCAGATAGCCACGCAGGCTGGGAAACAAATCGGCGACGCGCGCGCCATCTTCACCCCGGGAGGTGATCTGCGTAATTTCGACCTGCGGATGATTTACCAGCAGCCGCAGCAGCTCGGCACCGGTGTAACCGGTCCCTCCTACGATTCCAACTTTAATCACGTCAATCTTCCCGTTCGCTATCTTCAATTTCACTGAGAGGCTTATAATACCCCAATAAATAACCGGTTACCTGCCACTATCCGCAATCACACGTCGGCCGCAACTCCGCGCTAACGTCGACCTGAAGGAAACCGCCCATGGTTCGAGAGTGGCTAGAAGTTCTGCATATCGTCAGTGTGGTGTGCTGGTTTGCGGCGCTGTTCTATCTGCCGCGCCTGTTCGTATATCACGCCACGGCACAGGACGAGATCGGCATCGAACGCTTTAAAATCATGGAGCGTAAACTGTTTCGCGGCATTGCCACACCGGCGATGATCGCCAGCCTCATTTTTGGTGGCGCGTTGTTTAGTTACGCCCCCGACTATTTCCTCGCCGCGGGCTGGTTTTACACAAAACTCACTATGGTGGCGCTCCTGCTTGGCTACCATTTTTTATGCGGCATTTATTTGCGTCGGTTTCGCGATGATCGCAACACGCACAGTCACATTTTCTTTCGGTGGTTTAACGAAGTGCCGGTGGTACTGTTGATTGCTATCGTTGCCATGGTTGTCGTACGTCCGTTTTGAGCTGATGAAATCCACCGCCAGACCTTCCCGCAGCAGCGCGCGCACGCTGGCCATCACCAGCGAACCTATTGGGGCGACCATGTTGCGCCTCACCGCACCGATGACGGTGGGCATTATTTCACTGATGCTGCTGGGGTTAGTGGACGCGTATTTCGTCGGTCAGCTCGGCACCGCGCAGCTGGCGGCGCTGGCGTTTACCCTGCCGGTAACCCACGGGGTCAACAGTATCGGTCTGGGGCTCGGGATGGGCTTGTCCGTGCTGGTATCACGCCTGCTGGGTGAGGATAAGTTCGAGCGCGCGGCGCGTCTGGTGACCGATAGTCGGCTGCTGGTACTCGGCACCGGCAGCGCCCTGGCAACAGGGCTGTACCTGGGCCTGACCCCGCTGTTTCTGGTAATGGGCGCCGATGCACAAACTCTCCCCTACATTCTGGACTTTATGGTGCTGTGGCTGCCAGTATTGCCGTTACTATTATTGACTCTCACCGGCAACACCATATTGCGGGCAGCGGGCAGCCCGACCAAATCGGCCATTTGCCTGGCGGTGGTGGCGGTCCTCAATGGCCTCCTGGATCCCCTGTTGATTTTCGGCGTCGGTCCCTTTCCAGGCATGGGTATCGCCGGCGCATCGCTGGCCACCGTCATCGCCTGGATGATCACTTATGGGCTGTCCGATTACATGCTCAGCGCCCAGGAAGGATTAATTCTGCGTGGCAAATCCCAGTGGTCGCATACGATTGCCAACTGGAAGGCCGTGTTGACCATCGGCATACCGGCCGTCCTGGCTAATTTCACCACCCCCTTTGCTGCCGCGATTCTCACCGCCATGGTGGCCAAATTTGGCGCTGAGGCGGTTGCCGGTTTCGGTGTCTGCACCCGCGTTGAGGCGCTCGCACTGCTGGTGGCATTCGCCCTGTCGTCAACGCTACCCATGTTTATTGGCCAGAATATCGGTGCCGGCAAGCATCAACGCGCACAGCGTGCCCTGTTCGGCAGCCTGAAGTTTACCCTGCTGTTCCAGATCGGCGCCTACCTGTTGCTGGTTTTGCTGGCTGGCAAAATCGCCACTGCATTCAGCGACAACCCGGCAGTTACCGAGATTATTCGCGACTATCTGTGGATCGTGCCCCTCACCTATGGCGCCCACGCGGTTGTCATTTTGGTGATGGTCTCGCTGAATGTGCTGCACCGTCCGCAGACAGCGCTGCTCACAACCCTGTTGCGTCTGCTGGTGCTCAATTTGCCCCTGGCCTATATCGGCGGGCAGTGGGGCGGGCCACCGGGCCTGTTTGCCGGATTTGCCCTTGGCAACCTGCTTTCTGGACTGCTCGCATGGCGGATTATCACCCGGGTCTGGCGGGAAACCATGAGCGCCACGGCGCCCACACACCCGTAACCATGTCAGTTGACCCTGTGAGTACGCCGACCCCCAGTTTCCATCGGTTGCCCTTGGCCTCGCCGGTGGAGTTCGCGATAATGGCCCACCCTATCTTCGCCCGCCAACAGTAAAGTATTCCTGATGACTCGATCCGAACAGTTGTTTCACGCCGCGCAGCAACATATTCCCGGCGGTGTTAACTCACCGGTGCGGGCCTTTCGCGCAGTGGGCGGTACGCCGATTTTTTTTGAGCGTGGGCAGGGCGCTTATCTGTTCGACGCCGACGCTAAACGCTATCTCGACTACGTGCAGTCGTGGGGACCGATGATTCTCGGTCACGGCCATCCGGCTGTACTCAGCGCTATTCGCGCTCAACTGGAAAAAGGCCTCTCTTTTGGGGCACCCACCGAACTGGAAACCCGTCTCGCCGACCGGCTCTGCGCGCTGGTGCCAGGCCTCGACATGGTACGTATGGTCAACTCCGGCACCGAGGCCACCATGAGCGCCATTCGTCTGGCCCGGGGGTATACCGGGCGGGACCGAATCATCAAGTTTGAAGGGTGTTACCACGGTCACTCCGACTCGTTGCTGGTGAAGGCCGGCTCCGGCGCACTGACCCTTGGCGTTCCCAGCTCGCCCGGTGTTCCCGCCGCTCTGGCCGACCTGACCGTCACATTGAGCTACAACGACAGCGCTTCGGTCAAAGAAGCGTTTGCGAAGCTCGGTGAGCAGGTGGCCTGCGTCATTGTCGAGCCGGTGGCGGGCAATATGAGCTGTATTCCACCGGAACCGGGATTTCTGGAGACCCTCCGCGAGGAGTGCTCCCGTTACGGTGCCCTGTTGATAGTTGACGAGGTCATGACTGGCTTTCGGGTTGGTCCCCAGGGGGCGCTTGGGCATTACGGCATCGAGGGGGATCTGATCGCCCTCGGCAAAGTGATTGGCGGCGGTATGCCGGTCGGCGCCTTTGGCGGCAAGCGCGTCATCATGGAGCAGCTCGCCCCCCTGGGCCCGGTGTACCAGGCGGGCACCCTGTCCGGTAATCCGGTGGCCATGACCGCAGGACTGACAACGCTGGATGAAATTTCCCGGCCGGGTTTTTACCCCGCTATTTTTCACCGCACCGAGGCACTGGTCAACGGCCTCAGGGAAGGTGCCGCCAGAGCAAACATTCCACTCACCACCAACCATATTGGATCCATGTTCGGGCTGTTTTTCACAACAGAAACTAAAGTGAGTAATTACCAGCACGTGATGGCATGCGATACAGCGCGCTTCAATCGTTTTTTCCACGGCATGTTGCGAGAAGGCGTTTACCTGGCCCCCGCCTGCTACGAAGCGGGATTTATGTCCGCCGCCCACAGCGACGATGATATCGACTATACCCTGCGCGCGGCACAGAAAGTCTTTGGCCAGCTATAACTAAACGCCCTCACCTGACGGAACAACCAGGGATCAGAACAGGCTAACAGGCCAGGCACAAAAGGTATTCAATATGTTTCTTGTCCCTTATACGAACAGTCACGTCGCGGACGGCTATGTCCTTCTCCGAGGATAAGATGGTGTGCGTATGCCGCAACCTGCGACGGCGGGAGCTGGTGGACACAATCGGTGTCCGCGGTCTACACACTTTTGATCAGGTTCGCGATAGCACCGGTGCCGGCAACGCCTGTGGCTTATGCTGGCAGCAGGTTGAGCAGTTATTGAGGGAAATCGCCGCCGATCCAGGTTCTTAACTCGCCGCCCCATCTGGCGTTAATGGCCGCAGTCCCACGCTGGCCAGCACCCTGAAGCGCCTGGGGCGCATTGTGAACCAGGTATTAATTATGCGTGGTGCGGCGAATTTTCGTATGATGGCTCATCGACGGACGGGGCTATCCGACACCCCTGAGGAACACACATGAGCTGGCAATTTACCCGTGGCGCCTATCCGACCACCCGCCTGCGGCGCAACCGCAGCGCAGAGTTTTCCCGTCGTCTGGTGCGCGAACACCGGCTGACAACGGACGACCTGATCTATCCGGTGTTTGTGATCGAAGGAGTCAAGCAGCGCGATTCAATTGCGTCCATGCCGGGCATCGACAGACTGTCCGTCGACCTGCTGGTGGAGGACGCCCGCACCTGGGCGGATCTGGGTATTCCCGCAGTGGCTCTGTTCCCAGTGGTCGCAGCAGATAAAAAGAGTCTCGAAGCAGAAGAATCCTGGAACCCCGAGGGACTGGCCCAGCGCGCGGTGCGCGCACTCAAAGCGGCTTTGCCGGAGCTGGGGGTTATCACCGACGTGGCCCTCGACCCCTTTACCGTGCACGGGCAGGACGGCATCATCGAAAGCACCGGCGATCACAAGGGCTACGTACTGAACGACATCACTATCGCTGCGCTGGTGAAGCAGGCCCTGTCCCACGCGCGAGCTGGCGCGGACATGGTGGCGCCGTCCGACATGATGGATGGCCGGATTGGCGCCATCCGTCGCGCGCTGGAAGACCACGGCCATCCCAACACCAAAATTTTAGCGTACGCCGCCAAGTATGCTTCCAGCTACTACGGCCCGTTCCGGGATGCGGTGGGTTCGGCGGATAACCTCAAGGGCGGTAACAAGTACAGCTACCAGATGGACCCGGCCAATAGCGACGAAGCATTGCACGAGTGCGCACTGGATCTGGCGGAAGGCGCGGATATCATCATGGTAAAGCCGGGCATGCCATATCTCGACGTGGTGCGCCGGGTGAAAGACGAACTGCGTGCGCCCACGTTTGCCTATCAGGTCAGCGGTGAATACGCCATGCACATGGCGGCCTTCGAGCGCGGCTGGCTGGATAAGAACGCGGTAATACTGGAATCCCTGCTGGCCTTCAAGCGCGCTGGCGCCGATGCCATCCTCACCTACTTTGCGGTGCAGGCGGCACAGCTCTTGCGCGCCAAATAAAAGCTCGCGCCGGCTTCGATATTACATCCATGTCCGATCCAGTGCGCTTACTCGTGCCACACCTTCAGCCAACCGCAGAGTCTGGCGCGAATACGTTGTTGGTGGCCGATGAAAATCTGGTGGCCAGTGATTTTGCGGACGTGCCGACGCAAACGCTGGTGGTCTGCAACCGGGCCGACGTTGCCGCTCACGCGGACCGTGCTGGCTTGACGGTCCTGTTTAACGATTTCGATTTCTCGGCACTGCCAACGGCAAGTTTTACCTGCATTGCTTATCGCATTTCCAAAGAAAAAGCGGTTACCCACCACGTTATCAACCAGTCCCGTCGCCTGCTGCGCCGGGGCGGCTCCCTGGTGCTGAGTGGCGCCAAGAAAGAAGGGTTGAAAACCTATGCACGCAAAGCCGCCGACTATCTGGGGGACGCGGCACAGATAGACAAGCAGGGTCACTGGTATCTGGCGCAGGCCAGCAACACTGGCGCCAGTGATCTGCCGCCGTTAGCGGACCAAGATTACCCGCGCCTACGCCCCGCCGTACACGAAGGCGACACAGTTTTTTTCAGCAAGCCCGGCATGTACGGCTGGGACAAAATTGACCGCGGCAGCGCGTTACTCGCCGCTGCGCTGGAAGGCTTCCGCGCAACCCTGCCGTTATCTCCACTCACGCTGCTCGATCTGGGTTGTGGCTACGGCTACCTGTCCGTGCGGGCTGCGCAACTTGGCGTTGCACGCCTGGTCGCCACCGACAATTGCGCGGCGGCGGTGACAGCGTGCCAACGCAATTTCACAGAATTCGGTATCGTCGGCGAGGTGGTGGCCGCCGACTGCGCCGACGCCATCACCGAAAAATTCGCTGCCGTGGTTTGTAATCCGCCTTTTCACCAGGGCTTTGCAACAGATACTCAGCTACTGGAGAAATTTCTCGCCACCACAAGGCGGCTGTTGCGGCCCCCGGGGGGCGCACTGTTTGTGGTGAACGAGTTTGTACCGCTGGAAAAACGTGCTGGGGCGCTATTTCAATCCGTTGAAATTGTATCTCGCGCGCACGGCTTTAAAGTTATTATGCTGACCGATTAAGTGCACACCGTGGCACAGATCACGGGAGCAACTCAACCGACCCAACAGGCTGTAGAATTGCCACCACATCGGATTCAATTAATGTTCGAATCAACGCGGGCTGGCTTGGATTTGTCCCAGCACCTGCTGTAACCTGCCGCGCACGCCACTGTCCGACCCGCTAAATGCAATACCCTTGCGCACTAATTGCTCGGCAAGATTAAGCTGTGCCTGGGCGAGGTAGCTACTGGCGAGCACCAGATAGACCTCCGGATTGCGAGCATCAAGTCGCTGCGCACGCTCCGCCACCGCAATCGCCGCATCGTAATTATCCCTGTGGTAATGGCCCCAGGCATCCTGCAGTAATCCCGCAACCGCCGCCGCGGCGGGATCCACTTTTTCCTGCTGGGGAATGATTTGCACCGGCGGCGGGAGAGGGCGCTCGGTGCGCTCCGGGGGCGGCGTATCCATGGGTGGTGGCGGCACCCGCGTGGGTTCGCCATGGGGCGTTGGAAACGGGGCGCAGGCCGCGACCATCAGCGCCATAGCAGCCACCAACACACCCTTAAAACGGCTATTCATCATGCTATTACCAGTTCAAAATGCCTTTTAGCCAGTCTACAACATCGGGCGTCTGACGACGATAACAGGGGCTGTGTAGTTGCGGTTCACTGCCTGTCACAAACGGCAGATAATGGGCCCCTGCGCAGCCTTCTTCGGTAAGGCTACCGCTGTCGGGATCAACCCAGTGATAAACCACGCCTTCTGGTCGGGTAAAGGGAAACGGCTGATTGTCCAGTCGCGCCATCAGCTCCGCCCACACCTTCAGTGCACCCGTACCGCCGGTGACAGGCATTTTTTCGTTGTCGTCCCTGCCCATCCAGACCACGCTGAGGTAGTTGCCGCTATAACCAGAGAACCAGCTGTCCCGCTGCCCGTTGGAGGTGCCGGTCTTACCCGCCACCACCATGCGCTGTGGCAGCGAGCGATACACCCCCTTTCCGGTACCTTCGCGCACCACCGACTGGAGCGCGTAGTGCAGTAAATGCATAGTTTGAGAAGAGAAGCGTTGCTCGACGTTATAGGGATAGCGTTTTAAGGGTTGATTATCGACAGTGTAGACCGAATTTATAGCCCTCAATGGTGTGTAAAAACCATCCGCCGCTATGGTGTGATAGATTCCCGCCACATCGAGGGGCGTCATGGTCACGCCACCGAGGGTCAGCGCAGGCACTGCGGGCAGTGGCTGCTGGTAACCCAGTCGCCGCACAACGTCCACCACGGCGGGCACGCCCAACTCCATGCCCAACCGCGCCGTAGCCTGATTGTAGGATTGCGCCAGGGCGCGATATAAGGGGACTTCGCCGTGGCTGGTGCGATCGTAATTGCGCGGCTCCCAGGGCTCATGACCTGCGATCGGGAAGGACACCGGGGCGTCGCTGATCAGGGTTCCCAGGGTGTATCTGCGCGGCTGCTCCAGGGCTGCCAGGTAAACCGCGGGCTTTAACGTAGAGCCCACCGAGCGGGACGCATCGAGGGCCCGATTAAATCCCGCGAAGCCTGCCTGGCGTCCGCCCGTCAGCGCCAGTACGTCGCCGGTGCCAACGCGCACCACCACCGCCGCCGTCTCCAGTGTATTTTTTTCGAGACGGTAATCTCGCTCCACGGCGCTGATCTGTGCTTTTACACTCTCCTCGAGTTCCCGTTGCACCTGGGGATCAAAATTAGTAAATACCCGCAACCCTTCATTGCGTAAATCCTGATCCTGATAGTCTTCCCGCAATTGTCGTTTGACCAGATCAAGGTAAGCGGGGAACGGGTTGCTGTCCGTCCCCGGGTGAGCGGAAATACCCAAAGGTGCCCGCTCGGCGCGGGCAGCCTGTTGCGCGTCGATCAGCTGGCGCTGCGCCATGATATTAATGACCAGATTACGGCGCTGCAGCGCCCGCTCGCCATTGCGCCACGGGTCATAATAGGATGCGCCCTTGACCATCCCCACCAGCAGGGCCACCTGGTGAATATCCAGTTCCCGCAAGGGCTGACGAAAATAGTGCTGACTGGCAAGACCAAAACCATGGATGGCGCGCTTACCGGCCTGACCGAGATACACCTCGTTGATGTAGGTTTCGAGAATCTCGGTTTTGCTGTAATGCCATTCCAGCAAAATCGCCATCACTGCTTCGAGGGCCTTGCGCGACAGGGTACGCCGGTTGTTAAGGTAAAAATTTTTGACCAGCTGTTGAGTAATGGTACTGCCGCCCTGGGCCATTTTCCCGCTGCGCAGGTTACTCAGCATGGCGCGGCTAATGCCCTTTAGCGAAATTCCGTGGTGGCGGTAGAACTCCCGATCTTCGACGGCAATCAGCGCGTCCGCCAGATGTGGGGGTAGTTGTTCCATACGCACCGGTATACGGTCTTCGACCTGTTCGGGATAGATGCCGCCGATCAGTAGCGGCTCCAGCCGCACCAGCGCCAGAGGTTGGCCCTGCTGATCGGTTAATCGGGCCAGGGTACCACCGTTAAAAGTCGCGGCGACAAAGCGCGCCGTTTCATCTCCGTCCCAGAAGCGAAACGCGCGCAGATACAGTTGCACCTGATTGCCGCTAACACGGTACTCGCCCGCACTATTAACGGTGCTGGAGGAGCGATAGCCAAGCTGCTGCAGCTCCCACACAAAACGCTCCTGGCGCAGGGCTTGTCCGGGATAGAGGTCCAGCGACCGACTGTAAACGTGGGCGGGTAAGGCCCACTTGCTGCCGGTAAATTTGGCGCGGATCAACAGGTCGAGAAGAACCACGCCAACCGATGCGACAATAATTCCCAGTAGCGTGCCGATGACCAACCAGCGCCACCAGCGCCCCGGGGATTTGCGCCCGCGTTTAGTGCGTTTTCTTTTTCTGCCAGCAGCCAAGTTGGTACTCCACCTGTTTTTTGTCGAAGCAGCGCGATGCGCATTTTACGCGGGCTGCAAAGCCGGGGATAATACCTGTCTTTGCAATTCAGAATAACCAGCCCTATGCGTAATTATCATGTATGCGGCGTCGGCGCCGCCCTGGTCGATACCGAAATCACCGTCAGCGACCAGGAACTGGCGTCGTTCGGCATCGACAAGGGGCTGATGACACTGGTTGATGAAGCTCGCCATCAACAACTGTTAACGCTATTACAAAACCACCTCACGGTGTCGCGCAAGGCCAGCGGCGGCTCCGCAGCCAACACCGTGATCGCAGTCAGCAACTTCGGCGGGCGGGCATTTTATTCATGTAAAGTCGCGGACGACGACAACGGCCATTTTTATCTGGCAGATCTCGCCGCTGCCGGTGTCGGTTACCGGAATAACGGTAATTTGCCCGCGGGTACCACTGGCAAGTGCCTGGTACTAATAACGCCGGATGCGGAGCGCACCATGAACACATTTCTCGGGATCAGCGAAACCCTGGCGGAGGACGACCTGGCGCCGCCGTCTATCGCCGAAGCGGAGTACCTGTATATAGAGGGCTATCTGGTGACGTCCGAGACGGGGCGCCGCGCCGCTATAGCGGCGCGAGAAATCGCCGAAGCCCACGGCACTAAAACGGCGCTGAGCCTGTCTGATCCAGGCATGGTGGCGCATTTTCGCCCCGGGTTAGAGGACATGCTCGGCGATGGCGTCGATCTGTTGTTTTGCAATCGGGAAGAAGCGTTGGGCTGGAGTAACACGCGCTCGCTGGATATGGCTGTGGAAAAAATGTCCGCGTTCGCGACCCAGTTTGCGATTACCCTGGGTGCCGACGGGGCATTAGTTTACGATGGATTCGAGCTTCACAAAATCCCACCTTACACAGTCACCACGGTGGACTCCAATGGCGCGGGCGATATGTTTGCGGGCGCGTTGTTGTACGGCATCACCCACGGTTTTGATTTCCCTTCTGCGGGAAGACTGGCAAGCATCGCCGCTGCAACGGTGGTTAGTCAGTTTGGTCCGCGCTTACACCCAGAGCAACATCACGGCATTCTCGAAACATTTCGCCACCGGCACGATTTGGTCGGCAACCCGTAACCCGTTACGAAAAAATATTTTCCAGAGGTTGCGGCATCGCGACAACAAAACCCTGCGCGCAGTCCACGCCCATCTCCTCCAGCATGGATAACTGGATCTGGTTTTCTACACACTCCGCAATAGTGGAAATACCCATGATATGGGCCAGATGATTAATGGTGCTGACCATGGAATAGTCCACGTCGTTAAGTTCCATTTTGCGTACAAAGCTGCCGTCAATTTTCAGATAGTCCACCGGCAACTGTTTCAGGTAGCCGAACGATGACAGACCGCTGCCAAAGTCATCCAGAGAAAAATAACAGCCTCTGGCCTTGAGTCGGCGAATTAGATCCAGTGCGCGATCAAACTGGCGGATGGCGGCGGTCTCGGTGATTTCGAATTGTACGTGGCGGGGATCCACCCCGCTCTCCTCAAACCTCGCCATCAGGTAGTCACAAAACTTCTCATCGCCGATGGTCGAGCCCGATAAATTTACAGACAACCGCAGCCCGTCGCGCTGGCCGCGGTTAATTTTCTGCAAGGTCTCAATGACTTTATTGAATACCCAGCGGTCGATATCATCGATCAGGCCATACTGTTCGGCCGCGGGTATAAACTGTCCCGGCGCGATGATCTGCCCTTTTTTATCGAGCATTCTCACCAGCACCTCATAGTGCTTGCCATTATCGCTGGTTGCTTTCAACGGCACGATTGGCTGGCAGTACAGACAAAAACGGTCCTCCTCCAGCGCCTCGGTAATTCTGGGTATCCACTGCGTGATGTTTTTGTGCCGACCCGGCTCTTCTCGACTGGACGGAAACACTATACGATTGCGCCCCGACTCGCGCGCTCTGGCACAGGACGAAGCAGCGGCCACCAACACGTCTATTTCGGAACCGGTGTTGCGGCCGATGGCACTGGCACCAATACTGACGCCAATTTTTAGACGTCGCTCCTCCCACGGAAAACTAAACGCCTTCACCTGAAATAAAAGCTGCTCGGCAAAGTCCCGCGCGGCATCCGCGTCGTGATTCCATAGCAAGACTGCGAATTCATCGTTGCCCGTTCTGGCCACAACATCATCCGCCGCTACCAATTGAGATAACAGCCGCCCGAACTGACGCAGTAGTTCATCCCCCGCAGATTGGCCGCAGGTGTCGTTTACTACAGCAAAATTGTACAGGTCCACATACAGTAGATAATGCGTGCTTCCAGCGCTTTGCGCGTCGTTAATTGCCTCTGCAATATCGCTATCCAGTTGTCGCCGGTTGGCCAACTCGGTCAGCGGGTCGTGAGAAGCCTGCCAGGTTAGGCGAGTAGATACCTGGCGCGCTTCGCTAACCGTTCGAAATACCAGCATGCACCCCGTGAGACTGTTTTTCCCGTCCCGCAACGGAACGGCGGTGACCATCACCTGTACGCCGTCGTCGTCGCCGACAGCAAGGTGAATATCATCAGGGGTACTGTACACAGCGCCGCGTTGCAGAACCTCACGGCAGGGGGAAGACACTTTCTCGCCACCGTTGTCGGTCAACCGCAGAATATCGTCCACCGGCCTGCCGACGCCCTGACCAGGGCGCAATTGCAACATTTCCATGCCCACGGTATTGATTTGCTCAATGACCCCCGCGCGATCGGCCAGAATAATGCCGTCCGCAACATGGCCAAATATAGCGGATAACAATTCCCGCTGGCGCTGTAACGCATCCTGGCCGCCAACGGCGCGGGTCGCATCCCGACAGGCCAGCATCAGCAAATTACCGTGTCCGACCACTCGGTAGGTGGCTACCACAAATTGTACCGTCAGCCCGTCTGCAGTGACCGCTTCGATGACGCCCCCGTGGCGCTGCCGCTGGCTGGCCGCAATAAACTCCTGGTAATCCTCTCGCTCTTCAATCTCCGATAAGTCGGGAAATAGAATACGCAGGGGTTTGCCGACCAGTTGCTCTCGAGCATACGCAGTTATGGTTTCGGTGCGCGAGTTGACATCCTGTATCAGTCCGTTGTCGTCAATTAACAGAACTGCCAGATCTTCACTTTCCAGATAAATCGGGAAACGACTTATCGGGATTTCCTGTCGCGCAGCGGGGCTCAGCTGATGGTGGTGCCGTGAAACAGTCGGACTAAGTGCCGCCACATAAAATTCCAACAGGCACCCCGGGCCTTTTTGCGGCAGCGGGATCGACGAAAAGTTGACCTGGCAGAGAGGCTGCTCGTTATCGCCGGGGGTCATGCCGGACTCAATAATATCGAGACGCTCTGGATCCACTTCCAACGACCACTGGGCTCTGCGGTTGTCGTAAATGGTGTTGTCGACAGCCACCAGAAAATCTGTACTCACCAGATCGGGAAACAGACCGGCAAAGTTTTTACCGATGGCGTGATCTGCACTGATCCCCGACCATTGAGCAATCCAGTTATTCCAGAAAATAATCTCGAGCTGTTTATTGACAATGGCGACGCCCGACGACTGCCGGTCGAGAATCGAAAGGGCCACATCGGCGGTATTTTTATCGCCGAATATGGTGGGGCTGGCCGAATGCAGACTCAAGTTCCTACCTCAACAATTAGGCTGAATCGAGCGTTAATTTATTATCCGATCTCTGAGGCTATCATAAGTGACTGGCATGGCGCAGGGATAGGCCTTCCCCGAATGACAACCACTTTTTTGTCAAATATGTGGGCTGTAGCCGCAATTATTCGCGTCAATCGCTTGCATAGTTTGATAACGGCGCCCGTGTTATCCCTTCTGCACTGGCAACCCAGCTCAATGGCCCCCTGCAACTACACATCCCCACCAGGCGGGCTCGTTAAACAGCTCTAACGCAGCAGCGAAAACTATAGCTCGCGGCGTGACAATCAAGGCCTGGCGATTCTGGTTACCATTTTTTCGCTTTATCGCTCTCCTGGTGTGATGACTACATGGTAAGCGCGGTCCACATCCGAAAAAATTTCATCAGGCATCGGACAATCCGTGTTATTTTTAACTTGCGCAATGATTCCAGTGTCGAATTATCGGCGGAACCCCCTGACCGCACTAAACAGGAGCATTCAGATTGTCCCGTCATTCACTACATATTCTCAGGTCGAGCACCTGGATCGCCCTTACCTTTGCCACACTTCTCGCGAATTACGGGTTTGCGGCTCAGGATGCGGCGGTGGTGACACCACAGACGCCAACCAGCTCACCCATTGGGGCCGACTATCGAGCGACTAATCGCCTGCTGGAAAATAATGAATTTTTGCCTGTAGAGCAGGCTTATAAACTCAGTGCGCGGGTCGCCGGCGGTGACCTGCTGCTCGACTGGGACATTGCCCCCGGGTATTACCTGTATCGCCACCAGTTTGCCGTTGAGCTAATCAATGACAACGGGGAGGCGGTGCCCCTCGAGGCGCACTACGAGACCGGAATCGAGCGCTACGATGAATATTACGAACGCACACTGGAGGTCTTCTATCAGAACACGCTTATTCGCGTCCCCTTGCCCGGCTCAGTCCCAGGCACTCCACATCCCCTAACCCTGGCAGTGAAATCCCAGGGTTGCGCCGACGCCGGATTGTGTTACCCGCCCCGCAACCAGCAACTTTTGGTGGACCCGCTAACAGGTACCGCTCGGGAGACTGCATTGACCCCGTCGCGCTCGGTAACCGCGGCCGCCACCTCTCAATCTGCCGTTCCCCTGTACCTGATCCTCTGTTTTGCGCTGCTCGGCGGGGTTATTTTAAACCTTATGCCCTGTGTTTTTCCGGTGCTGTCCATCAAGGTGCTGGGCGTCGCACAGTCCCATCTCAGTGCCCACGGCAAACACGCGCACGGCCTGGCCTATACTGCAGGCATTATCCTTACCTTCGTCATTATTGCCGCAGCGCTAATCGCTCTGCGCAGCGCCGGGGAGGCCGTCGGCTGGGGGTTTCAACTCCAGTCCCCGGTGTTTGTGGGCTTTTTAGCCTACCTGTTTTTTATTATCGCCATGAGTTTTTCGGGGCACTTTACTTTTGGTGCCAGGCTGATGAATATTGGGCAGGCCGCCACCGAAACCAACAGCTTGCGCTCGTCCTTTATGACCGGTGTTTTAGCGACTGTCGTCGCCAGCCCATGCACCGCGCCGTTCATGGGCACCGCCCTCGGGGTCGCACTCACTCAGACAGCGCCTGTGGCGATAACCATTTTTGTGGCACTGGGGCTGGGCATGGCACTACCTTTTCTTGCCCTGACCTGGCTGCCCGGGCTCGCGAAAAAAATACCCAAGCCCGGGCCCTGGATGGAAACGTTCCGCCAGTGCCTGGCGTTTCCCCTGTACCTCAGCGTGATCTGGTTGCTGTGGGTCTTGGGGCGCCAAGCCGGTATTGACCACGCCGTGGTAGTGGCTCTCGGATTGTTGCTACTAACATTTGCACTGTGGCTTCTGGAAAAATTGCGACGCCCGGCGCTCAGGATCCTGGCGGTTGTGACTTTGCTGGCTGCACTCGCGGTACCCGCACTCAAACCCACGGACGCCTCACAAGATTGGCAGCCCTACAGCGCCACACGTCTGAAGACACTACTCGCTGACGGCTCTCCGGTATTTATCAATCTGACTGCGGACTGGTGTATCACCTGTTTGGCAAATGAAAAATTCGCCCTGAACTCCGACGCATTTCGCGCCGCCCTCAAGCGTAAGGGCATTGTCTACCTGAAAGGAGACTGGACCAATTACGATGGGGAGATTACCGCTTTACTCAATCAGCACGGCCGCAGTGGTGTACCACTCTATCTTCTGTACCCTGGACAAGGACGCGAGGCGGTGATCCTGCCGCAATTATTGACTGGCCAGCTTATTTTAAAGGCGTTTGACGCGATCCAGTAAGAAAGGGGCACGTTTAACGGTATTTTGCTGTTTTTTGGCGATTTTCGAATTGAGTAGTTCTGCTCGAAGGCCTTGTTGAAGATGTTGCCCACAATCGAAACAAATCTCCGCGACGCGCCCCCCGGGACCGTCAGAATAGCCTTTGTACCCCTAACTTTCGCGAACTTGCGTTTAACGTCGCTCAAATGACCCAGAATTGGACAGTCAGATTATTTTCGTGCAGACTTGCGCCCCAATGAGCGCTGACGCAGCGCGAGGTGGCAACCCTCAATCCGCATACGGAGTTACTGGAAAAATGGCCACGATACTGGTGCTACACGGCCCGAACCTCAACCTGCTGGGCGTACGCGAGCCCGAGGTGTACGGTGCCATGTCGCTGGATGCTATAAATCAGCGACTGACCGATTTGTGTCTGGCGCGGGGGCACCACTTACTGGCTCTGCAAAGCAACGCGGAATACGAGTTGATTGAGCGGCTACACGATGCCCGACGCGAGGGCATCAACTTTATTTTGTTCAACCCGGCAGCCTTCACCCATACCAGCATTGCCCTGCGCGATGCGTTATTGGCCGTGGATATTCCGTTTATCGAGGTGCACCTGTCTAACGTACACACCCGCGACACCTTTCGCCACACCTCCTACTTTTCCGATATTGCCCATGGCGTGATCGGCGGCTTCGGTGCGCTGAGCTATGAACTCGCGCTGCAGGCCGCGCTGGAATGGCTTGGCGGGCAAGTAAGCTGACGTATCCACTCTCCCCACCAGAACCACCATACAACCTTCTGTGAGAACCAAGCATGGACATACGCAAAGTTAAAAAGCTTATCGAGTTACTGGAAGAATCCGATATTGATGAACTGGAGATTAAGGAAGGCGAGGAATCTGTGCGCATCAGTCGCAACAAAGCGCCAATCTATTCGTTCGCGCCCTCGCAGGCAATGGCCGCTCCTGCGCACACCGGGTCGGCAAGCGTCGACACGGCTGCGAGCTCAGCCGGACGGGAGGCACCGGTGGCGCCGTCAGGGAAGGAAACGCCGCAGCTGGCCGGACATATTGTGAAATCGCCCATGGTAGGCACGTTCTACCGATCGCCCGCGCCAGGTTCTGCGCCTTTTGTCGAGGTTGGTCAAAGCGTAGCGGTGGGAGATGTGCTGTGTATTGTCGAAGCCATGAAAATGATGAACCAGATAGAGGCCGATCGCGCGGGCACCATCGGCGCCATCCTGGTCGAAGACGGTGATGCGGTCGAGTTCGATCTGCCCATGCTAACGATCATCTGACCGCGACCACAGGAACTCACTCAATGTTGGAAAAAGTGTTGATCGCCAATCGCGGCGAAATCGCTCTACGGGTACTACGCGCCTGCAAGGAAATGGGCATCAAAACGGTCGCCGTGCACTCCAAGGTAGACGCCGATCTCAAACACGTGCGGCTGGCCGACGAGTCGGTGTGTATTGGCCCGAACCGCGCCACGGAAAGCTACCTGAACATTCCCGCCATTATCAGCGCCATGGAAGTAACCGACTCGGTAGCCGTCCATCCCGGCTACGGATTTCTCGCGGAAAATGCCGATTTCGCCGAGCAGGTGGAACGCAGCGGATTTGTCTTTATCGGACCGACTCCCGACATAATTCGCATGATGGGCGACAAGGTATCGGCCATCGAAGCGATGCGCGCGGCGGGAGTGCCCACGGTACCCGGTTCAAACGGACCCATTACCGAAGATCGCGACCGCTCCCTGGAAATCGCGCGCCGTATCGGTTACCCCGTTATCGTCAAGGCTGCCGCAGGCGGGGGCGGCCGCGGCATGCGGGCGGTACACACTGAAGCCCATCTGCTGAACGCCATTGCCATTACTCAAGCGGAGGCCAAGTCGGCGTTTGGTGACGACCGCGTCTACCTGGAAAAATATCTCGAAAATCCCCGCCATATCGAAGTTCAGGTACTTGCCGATGGGCAGGGGCACGCGATTCATCTGGGGGATCGGGACTGTTCCCTGCAGCGTCGGCACCAGAAAGTGCTGGAAGAGGCGCCCGCCCCGGGCGTAAGTGACGAGGCGCGCCAGGACGTCTACGCTGCATGCGTCAAAGCGTGCGTTGATATCGGCTACCGCGGCGCGGGCACGTTTGAATTCCTCTACGAAGACGGGCACTTCTACTTTATCGAAATGAACACCCGTGTTCAGGTGGAACACCCCGTCACCGAAATGATTACCGGGGTAGATATCGTCAAGGAACAATTGCTGATCGCCGGGGGTGAAAAACTGAGTTTCGCCCAGAACGAGATTATTTTTCGCGGCCACGCCATCGAATGTCGTATCAACGCCGAAGACCCTAAAACCTTTATCCCCAGCCCTGGTACTGTGACTGCTTACCACGCCCCCGGAGGCAATGGTGTGCGCGTCGATTCCCACCTTTACAGCGGCTACACCGTACCGCCCTATTACGATTCGTTAATTGGCAAGATCATTACCTACGGCAAGGACCGCCCGGCTGCATTGGCGCGCATGCGTAACGCGCTGGATGAATTGATTATTCAGGGCATTAAAACCAACGCAGATTTACAGCGTTCCCTGGTCACCGATGCACAGTTCCTGCGGGGCGGGGTTAATATTCACTATCTGGAGAAAAAACTGGGCCTGTGATCAGCGCACGGAGCTGACCGCGGCGCTAACGCCATGAGCTGGTTACAACTGCACCTTACTACGGTGCGCGAAGAGGTCGAGGCTTTGCAGGATGCGCTGCTGGATACTGGCGCGTTGTCGGTGACGCTACAGGATAACGGGGACGATCCCGTGCTGGAACCCGGGGTCGGGGAAACCCCTTTGTGGAACCAGGTGCAGGTTACCGGATTATTTGCCGCAGACATTGATACCAGTAACACGCTGTCACGGTTGGCGAACCTTTACCCGGGCGCTCTTCCTCCGTGCGCCTGGCAACCCCTCGACGAACAGGTTTGGGAACGCGCCTGGATGGCGGATTACGTGCCTTTACAATGCGGTCGTCGGTTGTGGGTATGCCCCAGCTGGTGTACGCCACCGGATTCCGCTGCGGCAAATTTGATCCTCGACCCAGGCCTCGCCTTTGGCTCGGGCACTCACCCTACGACCTTCCTTTGTTTGCAGTGGCTGGATAGCCAGCCACTACTGGGCAAATCCGTTATCGATTATGGCTGCGGATCTGGCATTCTTGGTATCGCCGCCCTGTTGCTGGGTGCCGACCGGGTGCTCGCTGTAGACAACGATCCGCAGGCGCTGCTGGCCACCCGCGATAACGCCGAGCGCAACGGCATTGCCCAGCATCGCATTAGTTGCTGTTTGCCGCAACATATGCCCGAAGTGAGCGCACACATCGTGTTAGCCAATATTCTCGCGGCCCCACTTATTGAACTGTCACCGACGCTTACTCGGTGTACCGCAACCACTGGCAACATCTGTCTTTCGGGAATTTTTGGAACCCAATTCAGCGACGTAATAAGCGCTTACAGTAATAATTTTGACTTTGACGAACCGGTTTTTGACGACCAATGGGTGCGCCTGACCGGGATAAAACGGTAACAAACTATGCTGCCAATAAAAGCAGATCCATCGCCCGCCGGAAAACCGACCAAGGGATGTAAATGTCAGGATGAGTGACCAGGTCACCCGCTGTCCTAACTGCCTGGTCGCGTTCAAAGTTTCCCAGGCGCAACTGCAGGCGGCCAACGGCCTGGCCCGATGTGGTGCCTGCCTGACTATTTTTGATGCGCGTCAACAACTAACGGAGCTGCCGGAAACCCTCGCAAACAAAGCGTCAGTCGCCACGGCTGACTCCGGCGCGGAGGATGACTTTTTAATCGACGACCATTTCGATCCAGACAACCTGGACGAAAACGCCGCTCCCTCTCCCGACCACTCCGTAGCAGATACGTCACCGCCGCGGGTTGGCCCGGACCAGCAAAGCACTCGTGAAACCGACGCGCCCCCGGCTACTTTTTCACCCCTTCCGGAAACTCTGCACCTTCCACTGTGGTTACAGGACGCCCGACAACCAGCGGAAACAACTCGGGAAGAGTCGCTAACGCTGGCAGATAAAGATACGTCCGCCGACTCAGATGGCGCGCACCCCGGCGAGTTTGTATCGGACTCGGCAGCGGACTCGCCACCCCCTCCAACTGCTGAATATGCAGACGACGCCGACGAAGGGACAGAGGACCCCTACGCGGATCTGGGTGCCACCGCAGCTGTGCAATTTGACAACGACGAAACCCACAGTCGTATGGCCGTAAAAGCCGATGTTCGGCTATCGCCGCGGTTGCTAACAACCGGCATTCTGTCCCTTGGCGCGCTCGCCCTGCTGGTGCAATATATTTACTTCAACGTCGACGTGCTGGGTAAACAGGTTACCCACCGGCCGTGGCTGGAAAAATTTTGTCGGGTCACTCAATGCGATTTGCCAATCCTGAAAGACAACAGCCTGATTCGCAGTAGTGATCTGGTGGTACGCACTCATCCAGGTGCCGCAGGTGCACTGCTGGTGAGTGCTGTACTGGTAAACGACGCACCATTCCAGCAACCGTTCCCCACGTTACAACTGGTATTTCAAGATCTGCAGGGCGCGGTAGTAGCAAAGCGCAGTTTTGTGCCAGACGAATATGTGCGCGGAGAACTAACCGGGGCGCGGCGCATGCCGGTTCGCCAACCAGTGCGACTCGAACTGGAGATACTGGATCCCGGCCAGACCGCTGTGTCGTTCGCACTTTACATTCTGTAACTAAAAAAATGGTTAGTTAATAGACAATCTGTCTTTCTCCGCCTCCCGAGTGCGGGTATCATGTCGGCCTCCCTCGACCGACAATAGTTCAGCCAGTGGCAACCCATCCTATACAAATCGGCCCTATTTCGATCCCGGCACCCAGCGTCCTTGCGCCCATGACCGGAGTTACAGACTTGCCCTTTCGCACGATTTGTAGGGCGCTTGGCGCCGGCCTGACCCCTTCGGAAATGCTGACAGCTGACACTGAATTGTGGCACACCCCCAAGTCTCGCCAACGCCTGCCCAACCTCACCGAAGCGCAACCGCGCAGCGTACAGATTGTCGGCTCCGACCCCGTACAACTGGCGGACGCCGCGCGCCGCAGCGTTGACCTGGGCGCTCAGATCATCGATATCAATATGGGTTGCCCCGCCAAAAAAGTGTGCCGCAAAGCCGCCGGATCGGCGCTGCTGGGGGACGAATCACTGGTAGCGAACATACTGGCTGCGGTGGTAAACGCGGTAGAGGTTCCGGTAACACTTAAAATTCGCACCGGCACCGATCCGCAGAATCGCAACGGAGTCCGCATTGCCCGTATTGCCGAAGACGCGGGTATTCAGGCACTGGCCGTCCATGGCCGCACCCGCGCCTGCCGGTTTAACGGTAACGCGGAATACGACACGATTGCTGCCATTGTTACTCACGTCTCCATACCCGTATTCGCCAATGGCGACATTAACAGCGTGGAATCCGCAGCAACCGTATTGCGCCACACCGGTGCTGCGGGGCTGATGATTGGCCGAGGCGCCCAGGGTAACCCCTGGTTATTCCGGGAAATCAACCACCATCTGCGCTACGGGACAAGGCTCCCGCAACCCGATTTGCAAGAGATATTCACCGTTCTACGAGCACATCTACGCGCCATACATGATTGTTACGGGGAACACCTGGGCGTACGTATCGCGCGCAAACACATCGGCTGGTACCTGGTGCGCTTGCCCAACGGCGCGGTACTGCGCCAGCAATTTAATACACTGCCTTGTTGCAGAACACAAAACGATTTTGTTGAAGCCCTATCGGAACAAACACTGTCCGCAACAATATTACGAAAACGACGGGATAAAGCCGCATGAGCACCATGAACACCTTCAGGTTTCACACCGACGACACCACTGTCGACGCCGCCCACAGCGATAACGTCAACCAAAGCCAACACCACTCATTGCAAAAATGCGCGGAAACTGCTCTGGCCAGGTACTTTGATCACCTGGATGGCGAGGCGACCACCAACCTTTACCAGCTGGTGTTGCAGGAGGTGGAAACGCCCCTGCTGGCGGCAGTGATGAAACACACCCGCAATAACCAGAGCAAAGCCTCGGCCATGCTCGGCCTTAACCGCGGCACATTGCGCAAGAAACTGAAACAGTACGACCTGCTGTAAATTTTCGCACCCCGGAAACGACAAACCCATGACAGAACGGATTACCGGTATCCAGCGCGCATTAATCAGCGTGTCCGACAAGACTGGAATTGTTGATTTTGCACAGGCCCTGCACGACATGGGGGTGGAAATTCTTTCCACCGGCGGCACCTATCGTCTGCTGACGGATAATCAGATACCAGCCATTGAGGTGGCGGCCCATACCGGCTCGCCGGAAATTATGGACGGCCGCGTAAAAACTCTGCACCCCAAAATTCACGGCGGTATTCTCGGACGACGCGGCATCGATGACGAGGTGATGCGCAAACAGGGTATCGCTCCCATCGATATGGTGGTGGTCAACCTGTACCCGTTCGAGGCCACGGTTGCCGATCCGGATTGTGACCTCGCGACGGCTATCGAAAACATTGATATCGGCGGGCCGACCATGGTGCGGGCCGCCGCCAAGAATCACGCCCATGTGGCAATCGTCGTTAACGCCAGCGACTACAGCGCCGTGCTGGAGGAAATTAAGTGCAGCGCTGGTCTGTGTTTCGACACACGCTTTAACCTGGCCACCAGGGCCTTCGAACACACCGCCGCCTACGACGGGGCGATTGCCAATTATCTGGGCGCGCGGCTACTGCCGAACGATCGGTCGGAAACCCGGAACGCAACCTTCCCGCGTACCTGGAATACGCAATTTACGCGCTCTCAGGTGATGCGCTACGGTGAAAATCCCCATCAAAAATCTGCTTTTTATCTGGAAAAAAATCCGCCCGAGGCCAGCATCGCCACCGCCCGGCAATTGCAGGGAAAAGAACTGTCCTACAACAACATCGCCGACACCGACGCAGCACTGGAATGTGTAAAACAATTTGAAGAACCCTGCTGCGTGATCGTAAAACACGCCAACCCCTGTGGCGTAGCCGTAGCCAAAACCATCCAGGAGGCCTATGAACTGGCATTTGCCACAGACCCGGAATCGGCGTTTGGTGGCATCATCGCATTTAACCGCGAGCTGGATGCCGCCACGGCGCAAGCGATTGTCGAGCGCCAGTTCGTGGAGGTCATTATTGCCCCGGCGGTGTCCGCTGCCGCCGCGGAAATTACCGCCGGCAAGAAAAATGTGCGCCTGCTCAGCTGCGGCCAATGGCCGTCTGCCCGAACTGCGGACTGGGACTACAAGCGCGTCAGCGGCGGATTGCTGGTCCAGGAAAAAGATATCGCCATGGTCAGCGCCGCCGAACTTACCGTTGTGAGCGAGAGAAAGCCCGGCGCACAGGAAATGTGCGATCTGATGTTTGCCTGGCGGGTGGCGAAATTTGTGAAATCCAACGCCATTGTCTACGCCCACGACAACCGCACCATCGGTATTGGCGCCGGACAGATGAGCCGTATAAACTCCGCGCGTATCGCCGCCATCAAGGCCGAACAGGCGGGGCTGGTGGTCAAGGGTTCAGTGATGGCCTCCGATGCGTTCTTCCCATTTCGCGATGGCATCGACAATGCGGCTGCCGCGGGAATTGTCGCGGTCATTCAGCCGGGGGGATCAGTCCGGGACGAGGAGGTAATCGCAGCGGCTAACGAAAATAACATGGCCATGGTGTTCACCGGCATGCGGCATTTCCGGCACTGATATACTTATTGCTCTGTGTTCCTTCCAACGCCCATCGGAAGACCACGCAACCCATTGTCATTCGCGCGAAATTTCCCCTGGCAAAAACTGCGTCAAACAGAGAAAAATGCAATATAAACAATAAGGTAAACTATACCTTCCAAATTTAAATGTACACCCCATTTGGTGCTTGCCTCCATTCGGATAATTGGGTTAGCATTGGTCGCGCCCGGGGAATGGGCCGAGGATATAAATAACAAAATACTAAATAAACAAGGAGCCGCATCATGAAAAAGTGGTATATCGTTTCAGGATTAACCTTCGCTTTAAGTCTTCCCACAATTACCAATGCCGAGCAACCTAGTTACAGTTATTTCGAGGCCGGTTACTCCCGTCTAAATCTGGATGACATCGATATCGACCCCGACGGATACTATGTCAAAGGTAGTTTCGAGCTAAGCGAAAGTATTTTTGTGCGCGCGATGTACTGGGACCTTGAGGACGATCTTACTACCTTTCTCGGCAACGTCGACGTAGATGTCACCTCAACTCAGGTGGGTATCGGCTATAAACGACCCGCAGGCGACAATACAAGTTTCTACGTTGCTGCTGATTACCTCGAAGCCGAGGTGGATATAGAGCAATTTGGTGACGCTGATGCCGACGGCTACCAAATTTCCACGGGGTTACGTAGCAATTTAACTTCGAACTTCGAGCTATACGGCGAAATCGGTTATGCGGACGTTGACGACACCGATGGCTTCATCGGCTTGCTGGGCGGGGTATTCCACATAGCCAACGGTTTTGGTATCTCACTCGAAGGGTCAATCGATGACGATAGCAATTCCATGATTTCGACCGGTGTACGGTATACTTTTTAAGACCGGCCTGCCACATCTGTTAGACGAGGCGATGCTACTCTGACTGTAGCGTCGCCTTTTTGCACTTAGCCCACCACAAAATTGTCGCGAGTGTAAAATAATTAACCATTGGCAATGCGAACCCCAATGCACCCCCGCGAATAGGGCAAGCCATATGCAGTTGCTTCAAACTGCTCCAATTCGACTGAAAACACGTTTTCCCGAGCCCTCATCTACGACGTACTGTCGCTAACAAGCGGTAAACACCCTGTGCCTTGGGAGACTGGATAATTTTAATCACTTAACAGAGAAAACTGTCTGACCAAGTCTGTCAATCGAATCCTCTCTGCAAAGCTATGATTTAAGTACTTGTTGTAGCCCCCGGGGACCGAACTGTGCATCGGAACTCTCAATCCACGTAAAGCGTTTACAGGAGTTGCCATCCCGCTCCACAGTGTCGAAAAACATCGCAAGAGGGCGAATCCAGATACCTCGCTCGCCATACAACGCCCGGTACACCACTTGCTGCTCTTGTGTTTCGCTGTGGGTTCCCACTTCGAGCACCTCGTAGAGGTTACCCTTGAAGTGCCGATAGATTCCTTTTTTTACTGTCATTGCCAACCTTCCATTTTCGACGTTACTGCAACCATGTTAGGCTTATCTTAACCCGATAAATTATCCGGCCGATACCGTCTTTGACGACCGTCTGTCAAAAAAATTTCTGCACACCCCTCTAGAGATTACGGCATGACTCATAGTAATAGTTTATTCGCCCCGTACCACATGGGCCAACTGGCGTTGTCCAATCGCATAGTGATGGCGCCCATGACCCGTAATCGCTCGCCGGGAAATATTCCCGGCGCGGATGTTGCGACCTATTATCGCCGCCGCGCGCAAGACGGGGTAGGCCTGATCATTACCGAGGGCACGCATATCAATCACCCATCAGCCAGCGCGTACGTCGATGTGCCGTTTTTCTACGGGGAACAAGCACTTGCCGGATGGCAACAAGTGGTCGACGAGGTCCACGCAGTCGGGGGTAAGATCGCGCCACAATTGTGGCACGTAGGCGCCCTGCGCGGCCTCGGGTTGCCTGGCACCTCGCTGGAACCTTACCCGAACGTACCGGCTTTCACGCCTTCCGGCTTGCTGAAACCAGGTCGACCCAATGGCTACTGCATGAGCCAGAAAGATATCGATGACATCGTTACCGCCTTCGCCCAGGGAGCCGCCGACGCCCAGCGTCTTGGCTTCGACGCGATCGAACTGCATGGCGCCCATGGTTACCTGATCGATCAGTTTTTCTGGGAGGGCACCAACCAGCGCAGCGACCACTACGGTGGCAGTATCGAAAAACGTACGCAATTTGCAGTGGATATTGTCAGCGCTGTGCGCGCTCGCATTGGGCCGGACATGCCGATTATTTTGCGTTTTTCCCAGTGGAAACTGGTGGATTACAACGCCCGCCTGGTGCAATCACCGCAGGAACTGGAACGGTTTCTTGCACCCCTTGTTAAGGCTGGCGTCGATGTATTCCATTGCAGCACGCGACGCTTCTGGGAACCGGAATTTGCGGATTCTGACCTTAATCTCGCGGGGTGGACCAAACAACTGACTGGCAAGCCCACCATCACGGTCGGCAGCGTGAGCCTCGACCAGGATTTTATCGACGAGCGGGAGCGCGGTATTTCCACCCACGCCGAACCCGCCTCACTGCGCAATCTGTCATCGTTACTCGAGCGGGGAGATTTCGATCTGGTG
Source organism: Porticoccaceae bacterium (assembly GCA_041600415.1). Classification (GTDB taxonomy): domain Bacteria; phylum Pseudomonadota; class Gammaproteobacteria; order Pseudomonadales; family Porticoccaceae; genus JBFJKD01. Next base: position 43,613 of record JBFIKF010000001.1, read on the forward strand.
GCGGTGGGTCGCGCACTGATTTCCAATCCTGACTGGCCCCAGTTGGTCAGGGACGGGCGCGAAGGAGACTTGCTGCCCTACGACAGGGCCAACCTTGAAAATCTCATATAGCCTCTCGAACAGAGAATTGACAGGCGTGCGTGGCGAAATCAATCCGCTGTTTTTTGCCGCAGCAAGCTTACGCGGTTACAATTGCCGCCCTATTTTTCCAGCTGATTAACTGCCATGAAAATTTTGATTATAGGTGCTGGGGGGCGCGAACATGCGCTGGCCTGGAAGGCCGCGCAAAGCGCCGAGGTCGATAAGGTCTATGTGGCGCCGGGCAATGCCGGAACAGCCCTCGAACCAACCCTCGAGAACATCCCTGTGGACGTCGATGACTTCGCCGCACTGGCATCCTTCGTCGAAAAAAACCAGGTGGCGTTAACCATTGTTGGCCCGGAAGTGCCGCTCGTGGCCGGGGTCGTCGATTATTTTCAGGCCCGAGGGCTGCGTATCTTTGGTCCCAGCAAGGGCGCGGCGCAACTGGAGGGCTCCAAGGCCTTTACCAAGGATTTTCTGGCCCGCCATGGCATTCCCACCGGCGACTACCAAACTTTCACTGACGTGCCGGCCGCCATCCGCTACCTGCATGACCAAGGGGCCCCCATCGTCGTCAAGGCGGATGGTCTCGCAGCGGGGAAAGGCGTGATCGTGGCCATGGATCTGCGCGAGGCGGAAGCCGCTGTGCGGGATATGCTGGCCGGGAACAGCTTCGGGGAGGCCGGGCACCGGGTGGTGATCGAGAAATTTCTTGAAGGCGAGGAAGCCAGCTTTATCGCGATGGTGGACGGTATCAACGTCCTGCCAATGGCCACCAGCCAGGATCACAAACGGGTTGGGGATGGAGATACCGGCCCCAATACCGGCGGCATGGGTGCCTACTCCCCGGCACCGGTGGTCACAGCGTCCGTGCATCGCAGGATCATGGAGGAAGTGATTTTACCCACCGTGCGCGGCATGGCCGCGGAAGGTAACGATTACACGGGGTTTTTGTATGCTGGCCTGATGATTTCTCCCGACGGCTCACCCAAAGTGATTGAATACAACTGCCGATTTGGGGATCCGGAAACACAACCAATCATGCTGCGCCTGAAATCAGATCTGGTGGAATTATGCAACGCCGCCCTCGAACAACGGCTCGATGCGGTTGATATTACGTGGGATGATCGCAAGGCGGTAGGGGTGGTGATGGCCGCGGGAGGCTACCCCGGTAATTACCGCAAGGGCGACATTATCCATGGCCTGCCAGCGGAAAGTGCGCAGACCAAAGTGTTTCATGCTGGCACTCAACTGGTCGACGGCCAGGTTACCACTCAGGGTGGACGGGTGCTGTGCGTGACAGCCCTGGGCGATACGGTGTCAGCGGCGCAACAAAAGGCCTATGAGATAGCCGAGCAAATTCACTGGGCCGACAGTTTTTACCGCACCGATATCGGTTACCGTGCCATTGCACGGGAAAAAAATCGGTAAAAAACATTTAGACCCGTGCCACCTTGCGTTCCAGCGACCACTGTCGCAAGGTATCAATACGTTCGGCCATCACCGCCGACATCGGGCTGGTACTGGCGATTTCCTCAAGTAGCAGTGCGTCATTTATCTCACCATTGCTGGCGCGGGCCGAGTACAGAGCTGCCACAATGGCCTGTTCGATTTCTGCGCCGGAAAATCCCGCACTGGCCGCCGCGAGTTGGGGCAGAGAAAATTTGGTCGGATCCAGCTCGCGGGCGCGCAGGTGAATAGTGAAAATATCCTGGCGCACATCCTGCTCCGGAAGATCCACAAAAAATATTTCGTCAAAGCGTCCTTTGCGCACCAATTCCGGGGGCAGACTGGAAATGTCGTTGGCTGTGGCGACCACAAACACGCGGGTTGTGCGCTCCGCCATCCAGGTCAGCAGGGTCCCCAGTACGCGCCGCGATATGCCCGACTCGTCGTGCCCCCCGCCCAGTCCTTTCTCAATCTCGTCGAGCCACAGCACACAGGGCGCGACGCGATCCGCCAGGGCCAGGGATTCCCGCAGATTGCGTTCGGTTTCGCCATGATATTTGTTATACAACGCCCCCATATCCAGCTTCAACAGGGGCAACTGCCACAATCCGGCAACCGCCTTGGCCGCAAGACTTTTGCCGCCGCCCTGCACCCCCAGCAACAGAACCCCTTTGGGACTGTCCGGGTGGCGTTCACTACCCCCACTAAACGCTGACTTACGTTTGTCCAGCCAGGCCTTGAAATTAGCCATCCCCCCCACGTTGGCAAAATTCTCGGTGCGGTACTCGAAACTCAACAAGCCGTCCATATCCAACAGCCGAAACTTGGCCCGATTGACCTCAGGTATGTCTGTTTCGGTAATGGCGCCGTCGTCAATAATCGCGCCGCGTGCCAGGCGCCGCACCTCGTTGTGGGTTAACCCCTGTAGATTCGACACGAGTTTTTGCAGGGTATCGCTATCGGTTTTGACCTTGTCCACGCCATTTTTTTTAGCCCAGCGCACCGCTTCTTCCCGCACCAGCCCTAATATTTGCTCGTCGTCCGGGAGGGCCATGGAGAAACGAGCGCCGAGACGGGACAACTCCGGCGGTAACTCGAGACGGTGACTGATCATTACCACTGTCACCGGACCTTGCTGATGCCGCAACGCGATATCCTTGAGCTGGCGCACCTGCCGCGGATGCTCTGCGCCCAGCCAGTGATGAAAATCACACAACGCGTAGATACCCGGTTCGGCGCGGGTTTTTATATGGTCGAGCAACTGTTCCGGCTCACCGTGCTGGCTCGCAGCGTCGACCTGTAGTCCAAATGTATGGCGTTTCAGCCCGTCCGTCACCGACCATCGGAACAGCCCCGTATTCCTTGCTTTGGCGACCCGCTGCAGCAGATCCAGGGCCCGTTGTTCATCGTGGGTTTCCAGTGCAATCAGCGCAATACCGGCATCAATCACCAGGCCCAGGTCGTGAGCGTCCTGCATCAGCGGTCCATACCCTGCAGCCATACAGACAGGCCCTGGGCGTTTAGCGCCATATCGCTGGCCAACAATTGTTGTGCGCCCGCCACGCCCAACTCTGGCGCGCAGGCCAGCAGCCCTTCCAGTTCCCGCTGACTTATGGCCGCGCAAATCGCGGCCTCCGGCGCCTCGCTGTCGCGATGGGCCAGGGCGATATCCCGGTAGGCCAGAATCCCCGTCCGCAGTAACTCGGCCATGGCCGCAGGATTTTCCAGCAGGCAAAAATGGGTCAGGTAGATGCGCTGAGGCTGGTAGCTCATCAACAACTCCAGTGAGGCGAGGAATTTATCCGGATCAAACTGTACCGGCGTCGTAGTCGGAATCAGGTAACGGCCGTTGCTGCCGACCATTTCCGGGTAAGACAGTCCAAAGTTATCGCCGCTAAACCAGCCTTTGCTGCGCTCGTCCCAGATACAGAAGTGGTGCTCGGCGTGACCCGGCGTGTGGCGAATCAACAACTTGCGACCCGCCAGATCGAGCACCGAATGGTCCTGTGCCGTCTGCACTCGATCCGCTGGTACGGGCTGTATTTTGCCGTAGAGTGCGTCAAATTTCTCGCGCCCGTACACAGCAATCGATCCTTCCACCAGGCGCTCTGGATCGAGCATGTGTCGCGCCCCCCGTGGATGTACAATCAACGTGGCTTCGGGTAACACCCGCATCAGCCGACCGACACCGCCGGCGTGGTCGAGATGGACATGGGTGGGGATTACATAGCGCACCTGCTCCGGGCGCACATTTTTTTGTGCCAGCAAGGTTTCGATGCGAGGGACCGTCGCGTTAATGCCGGTTTCAATAATGGCCACCTGATCGCCCTGCTCCAGCAGATAACAACAGGCGCCCCCCGGGCGTACATAGTCTGCGTCGATACAGGTTACGCCGTATCCCAGATCCGTGTAATGAGGCATTCGGTAATTTTCCGCTTTCCCTTCAGGCTGACATTTTAGCTACAATTGACTGCTACAGACACCGTGGACCCGCTCCATGTCCGACCATTATTTATCATCGCTCGATCGACTGCTGGTCGAAACCGATAAAGTCCTGCGCAGTCTCGCCGGAGTCGGCGCGGCCGCAGCCAAAACGTCACCTGCGGAAAACTGTGCAGATGGAGCCCTGAACGAAACACAAAAACGTCACGCCGCGGGACTTATGCGGGTCAATCACAGCGGTGAAATCTGCGCTCAGGCGCTGTACCAGGGGCAGGCGCTAACCGCGAAACTGGCCGATACCCGCGCGCAAATGGATCGAGCCGCCGCCGAAGAACTGGACCATCTCGCCTGGTGCGAGCAACGCCTACAGGAACTCGATAGTCGCCCCAGCGTACTTAATCCGCTGTGGTATGCCATGTCGTTTGCCATTGGCGCTTCGGCTGGGCTGATCAGCGACCGCCTCAGTCTGGGATTTGTCGCTGCCACGGAAGAACAAGTGTGTCAGCACCTGCAAAAACATCTGCACCAATTACCCGCTGACGACCACAAAAGCCGCGCAGTGGTGGAACAAATGCTCAGCGATGAAGCCGGGCACGCCGAAACGGCCCGGCTGGCGGGCGGAGCGACCTTTCCGGATCCAGTAAAAAAAGCCATGACGCTGGCGTCGACGGTAATGACCAGGAGTAGTTATGTCGTCTAGACTGGTCTGATCGGAGGCAGCTTGCCCAGTATTACCGGGCAGACCTGTCTTTTTTTCCCGTTTGTCCGCGCCTATTCCTGCCCTCTGGCCACACGGATGCCCTGCACGATCTCGAGAATCAATTGTTTGACCCAGTGGTGTAACGGCGAGTTGATAGTGCGGCGATGCTGTACCAACACCGCGGGAATCACCGGGTCTGGATTAAGAATTTCCGGGTAGGGTTTACGCACGATCTCGTAAAACTCGCCCTCGTGCTTGAGATCATCCATGGTGGCGAGCATCAGACAATCCGTGGAATGCAGTGTATCAAGGGCTGTCATTAGCTGGTTGGTGATCAGTAACTTTTTTCTACTGCGCCCCATTTTCGCCAGCGTCTTGTCAAAGCGACTGTCGCTATGGGGCGAAACTTTGTCGGCGATCAACAGGAAGTACTGAATAAATGGGTACTCCAGCATCTGGTCGAGAGTTAAATCCCCGCTCTCGAGCGGGTGACCGCGGCGCATCCACACCGCCGGGGTAAAATCCCCCAGCGCGGTCACAATAAAGTCTTTGGGTAGCTTCTTTTCCACCTCCAGAGCAAAATCCACATCTCCGGCCTCCAACTCCTGGACGTACTCGTCCTGCGTGCTCGACAAAGCAATACACAACCCCGGCGCCAGCTGTTGCAACTGTTGGCTTAATTTTGGGACCACTTGCACCGCCAGAAATTCCGGGGCGACCAGACGCAGGGACCCCTGAAATGTTTCTGGGCGAAAATTCTGTTGTGCCAGTATCTCGTTAATGCCATTGAGCACCTGTGGTAGAAGCCGCTCGATTTCGAGGGCCCGGGGCGTTGGAACCAGGCCGCGGCTGCTACGGGTAAACAACGGATCGGAAAATACACCGCGCAGGCGCAACAGGGTTTTACTCATCGCGGGCTGCGTGACAAACAGGCGCTCCGCTGAGCGGGTTACATTGCGTTCTTCCAATAATACTTGCAGCGCTACCAACAGGTTAAGGTCAACGCGGGACAGGGAATCGATAGGCATAGAATGTTCAACAGTTATTAACGATTCGAAAATAATACCTTATGCTTATGTAAAAGGCCCTGGGAAATTAACCTATAAACTCTCGAACAATACCCCCTGGAATTGAGGTGGAATTCGTAACATAACTAAAAGGAATGTTTTAAATAGAAAAAGTATATTTGATTCATGTATTGACGGTGACTATAGTGACTCCCGTAGTTGGCAAGCGCAGGACCTAGGATCCTTTGTCAACGGCTTTTCTTCCTAACCCCCCTGTATCATACTTTTGGGGAGCTTCGGCTCCCCATTTTTTTACCTGCGTTAACGGTATGCCATATCCAGATTAACTTTCCGTGTCTGCTTCAATAGCGTAGCTGTGGGCGATGGCGACACCTGCTTTGCCCAGCATGATGGAGGCGGAACAGTACTTTTCCGCCGAAAGTTCCACGGCGCGTTTGACCTGATTTGCTTTCAGATTTTTTCCCCCAACCACAAAATGGATATTGATTTCGGTAAACACGGCGGGCACTTCGTCGGCCCGCTGCGCGCGCAGCTCGGCGCGACAGGAGGTTACCGCCTGCCGACTTTTCCGCAAAATACTCACTACGTCAAAACTGGCACAGCCACCCATGCCCAACAACAACATTTCCATCGGACGCACACCCATATTTCTGCCGCCGTGATCCTCGGGTCCATCCATCACCACCGCGTGTCCACTGCCAGATTCCCCGAGAAACATTGCGTTCTCAACCCACTTGACCGTCGCTTGCATAACGCCTCCTCTAAATTCGCCGGCAAGACTACCATATAGCGAGTGCAACCGGATGGAACGGTTGCATTTTCACGCATCTGAGGCAAACTACACCATTGGTGGTGAATAAATATAGATAACTGCCGCGCCATACAAGAGCACAATGGAGAAGCGCCTTGACCCTATCGCCGATTACACCCCATATCCCAAGCTTTGAAGAATTCCTCGCCCATTGTCACCGACGCCGTTATCCAGCCAAGAGTACGCTGATCTATGCCGGTGACAGCGGCGATACCCTGTACTACATCATTAAGGGTTCGGTGACCGTATTGATAGAGGACGACGATGGCCGTGAAATGATCGTTGCCTACCTCAACCCCGGCGATTTTTTTGGGGAGATGGGTTTGTTCGAACAGGAAGATCGCAGCGCCTGGATTCGCGCCAAAACTGAGTGTGACGTGGGTGAAATTCACTACACCAAGTTTCTGGAACTGGCCAATAAACACCCGGAGTTTTTGTACGCGGTCAGTAAACAGATGGCGCAACGCCTGCGGGATACCACACGCAAGGTGGGCGATCTCGCCTTTCTCGATGTCACCGGCCGCGTGGCGCGCACACTGCTGGATTTATCCAGAGAGCCCGATGCCATGACCCACCCCGATGGTATGCAGATCAAGATCACCCGTCAGGAAATAGGGCGTATCGTGGGCTGCTCCCGAGAAATGGTAGGCCGCGTACTGAAAATTCTGCAGGAGCAGGGGCTCGTTTCCGTCAAGGGTAAAACCATGGTGGTGTTCGGTACCCGTTAGCTTGCCACCCAATCGAGGGCGCGGTTTAATTTTGGGTGTCGACGGTTAGATCACACTGGCCACGGCTTTTACAATATCGCGACAATTTTTTACTACACACCGCCCGCCAACCGTCGGTGCTTTCAGTTAAACATTTCCATCAAACGGCGGCCCGGATTGGCGGCGCGCATAAATGCTTCACCGATTAAAAATCCATTTACGCCATGGCCGCGCAACGCCAGTACGTCATCCACTGTGTGAATACCGCTCTCACTGATTACAATGCGATCGTCTGGAATGTCATGCAGCAGACTAAACGTAGTCTCCAGCGATGTGTGGAAGTTATGCAGATTACGATTATTAATGCCGATTAGGCGGGTGCTCAGAGTCAACGCCATCGCCAGTTCGCGCTGATCGTGGACTTCGACCAGGACATCCAGGCCGATAGCCAGCGCCAGATCATGCAACGTTCTGAGCGCCAGCGAATCCAGCGCGGCGACTATCAATAAAATGCAGTCCGCACCGAGGGCGCGCGCTTCGTACACCTGATAGGCATCAATAATAAAATCTTTGCGCAATATCGGCAGGTGCGTGGCGCTTTTCGCCTGTTTCAAAAAATCATCGCTGCCCTGAAAAAAATCCACATCCGTCAGTACCGACAGGCACGCGGCGCCACCTTTTTCGTAACTGCGGGCAATTTTTACTGGATCAAAATCGGCGCGGATCAGGCCTTTACTGGGCGATGCTTTTTTTATTTCGGCGATGACCGCTGGCTTGCCGCTGGATATTTTACTGTGCATCGCGGCCGTAAAATTCCGGCGCGGCGCCTGCCCGGCAACACGCTCCTTTAAAACTGCCAGGGGCGTAGTCTCGCTGCGCTCCGCCACTTCTTCAACTTTGCGGGCCAGAATATTTTTTAAAATTGTGGGTGCAGTTGCCACCGCTGAGATCGTCATAGGTTTTCTACCACTTGGCTATAGTCACTGTGTCGCGTCTCGCAGGCAATCGGTAAACGCCGCCATTTCATCCATTTTTTCACCGGCCAAACCACTGACTACCGCATCCTGCGCCAGCGCCACACCCTCCCGCAGGTCGTCGGCGAGACCCGCCGCATAAATGGCCGCGCCAGCATTAAGCGCAATGATATCCGCCGCTTTAGCACCGGCCGTTGTGCGTCGCTTGCCGAGGGCGTCGCGAATCAAGGTGAGGGATTGCGCGGCGCTGGTGACTGCTAACCCCTCCAAGTTCTGCCGCTCTACACCGAATTGTTCTGGAGTGATCTGGTACTCGCGCAGATTTCCATCTTTCCATTCCGCCACATGGGTCGCTCCGGCAAGACTAATCTCATCGAGGCCGTCCGCACCCGTAACCGCCAGAATACACTCTCCCCCAAGCCGCCCCAGCACCTCCGCGACAGGTCTGCACAGAGCCGGATTAAACACCCCGATCAACGCGTGCGGCGCCCCGGCCGGGTTGGTCATGGGCCCAAGAATATTAAACAGGGTACGCACCCCCAGCTCCTTGCGCGGACCAGCGGCATACTTCATGGCGCTGTGGTGCGCCGGCGCGAACATAAAGCCGATACCCACCTCGCGCACGCAGCGAGCTACTTCGTCGGGATTCAAATCGAGCCGAATACCCGCCGCTTCCACCAGATCAGCACTGCCACTGGCGCTGCTAACGGCACGGTTGCCATGTTTGACCACCTGACCACCGGCCACCGCTACCACAAAAGCACTGGCCGTCGAGACGTTAAACAAACTGGCGCCGTCGCCCCCAGTGCCAACAATATCCACCAGGTGCTTACCCTCTACACGCACCGGCGTGACTAACTCGCGCATCACCTGTACGGCGGCGCTGATCTCATCAATAGTTTCCCCCTTCATCCGCAACGCGACGATAAATCCGGCAATCTGCGCGGGTGTGGCGCCGCCGGTCATAATCTGGCGCATCACCGCTACCATCTCGTCCTGCAGTAGATGCCGGTTCTCGATCACTCTGGCAATCGCCTGTTGAATATCCATCGGTCAGCTTTCCAGAAAATTGCGCAGCAGATCGTGACCGTGCTGGGTCAGTATGGATTCAGGGTGAAACTGCACACCTTCCAGCACGTATTCGCGGTGGCGGATACCCATTATTTCGTCCATCTGACCATCCTCAGTCTCTGTCCAGGCGGTGACTTGCAGACAGTCCGGCAGACTCGCCTTGTCGATGACCAGGGAATGGTAGCGAGTCGCCTCAAATGGATTAGTCAAACCCTTAAACACGCCAACACCATGGTGGTGAATCATGGATGTCTTGCCGTGCATCACCCGCCGCGCCCGCACGATGTTTCCACCGTAAGCCTGACCGATACTCTGATGACCAAGACAGATTCCGAGCAGGGGTATGCGACCGGCAAAAGCGCTGACGGTCGCGACAGATATTCCCGCCTCGTTGGGCGTGCAAGGCCCCGGTGAAATCACGATTTTAGTGGGCGCCAGCGCCTCGATATCCGCAATCGATACCTCGTCGTTGCGCACCACCTTCACCTCCGCCTTGAGTTCGCACAGGTATTGCACTACGTTGTAAGTGAAAGAGTCGTAGTTATCGATCATCAGTATCACAGCACGTCCCCCGATGACCTGTCTGCCGTCACAACCATGGCGGCGGCGCGAAACAGTGCCTGAGCCTTGTTCATCGTTTCCTGCCATTCGAGTTGCGGCACCGAGTCTGCGACCACACCACCACCTGCCTGCACGTGCAATATGCCGTCCTTAATCACACCGGTACGAATCGCAATGGCGGTATCCATATTGCCATTCCAGGCCAGATAGCCAACCGCCCCACCATAGATACCGCGTTTGACTGGCTCTACTTCATCGATAATTTCCATCGCGCGAATTTTTGGGGCGCCGCTCAGGGTGCCCGCTGGCAGTGTGGCGCGCAGCACATCGATCGCCGTGGTGCCTGCTTCAACTTCACCGGTAACGTTGGAGGTAATATGCATCACGTGGGAAAAGCGTTCCACAATCATCTTTTCCGTCAACTTGACAGTGCCGGTGCGCGCCACCCGCCCCACATCGTTGCGTCCGAGGTCGATCAACATCAGGTGCTCGGCAATTTCCTTGGGGTCGGCCAGCAATTCCTGCTCCAACGCCAGGTCTTCGACCTCATCGCGGCCGCGTCGGCGGGTGCCAGCTATGGGCCGCACCGTAACCCGTCCGTCTTCGAGATGGGCGAGTATTTCCGGCGAGGAACCGACAATCTGAAATTTTCCCAGATCGAGAAAATACAGGTACGGGGAAGGATTCAAGCAGCGCAGCGCGCGATACAGGTTGACCGGTTCAGCCTGAAACGGTGCCGACAGGCGTTGCGATGGCACCACCTGCATCACATCACCCGCAAGCACATACGCTTTGATATGCTCCACCACCTCTTCATAACGCTGCTGTCCAAAACTCGAACTAAACGCAGAATCCGGCAACCCAGGGGCATCCAATGCAATCTTGCCCAGCTCGGGTAGCGGCACACGCAGGCCTGCTTCGAGCTGGTCCAGCCTGGTTTGCGCCTGCTTCCAGGCAGCAGGTTGTGTGGGATCGGCGTGCACTACAAAAATCAATTTGCCCAGTAAATTGTCGAACACCAGCACTTCGTCGGACACCATCAACAAAATGTCCGGCACCCCGAGGGTATCGGGTGGGCAGCTCGCGGCCAATCGCGGCTCCACATAACGCACGGTGTCGTAACCAAAATAGCCCACCAGACCGCCGGTAAATCGCGGTAGCCCCGGTAGTTGCGGCATATGGAAGCGGGCGTGAAACTGTTCCACCTCTCCGAGGGGGTCGTCGGTTACGCGGCTGACCTCCACCTGGCCGTCCCGCTCGATGGATAACTGATTGCCCTGAATTTTAAGCACGGTGGCACAGGGCAGGCCGATCAGGGAATACCGCCCCCACTTTTCACCGCCCTGTACCGATTCCAACAGGTAGGTATAGCGGCCGCGGGCCAATTTGAGGTAACAGGATAGCGGTGTTTCGAGGTCGGCAAGTACTTCGCGCACCACCGGAATTCGGCTGTAGTTCAGTGCGGCCAGTTCGGCAAATTGTTCAGGCGTCATAGCCATTCCTTAATATGAACGCTTAACTATCGGGGAAATTATTGAGGTGTGCCACAGCGGCACAGGGGATTACCCGCGTGGCCATCGCCAGCGGGCAAAGGAAGAAATGTTTTGAATCCGATTGCCGAAAATCACCAGAAACTCCAACTGTGAGGCACGCATTCTAATCGATTTGCTCAATTCGGAAAACCACCCTCAGGCAACTGCTAACGCCGCGCGCATGGCTGCAATCGCAGCGGCGTAATCTGGCGCGCCAAAAATTGCCGAGCCCGCGACAAAAGTGTCGGCCCCCGCTGCGGCGATTTCGCCAATATTGGCGGCGGTAACACCGCCGTCCACCTGCAGGCGTATGCGGCAGCCACTGTCGTCGATTAACGCGCGTGCTTCGCGCAGCTTGGCGAGGGTTGCTGGAATAAATTTTTGGCCACCGAACCCGGGATTAACAGACATCAGCAACAGGATATCCAGTTTGTCGAGCACATGGCGCACTGCTTGCAAACCAGTGGCGGGGTTCAGAACCAAACCAGTTTTGCACCCCAGCTCCCGCGCCAGTTGCAAAGAGCGATCGACGTGTCGGGACGCCTCGGGATGAAACGTAATCCAGGAGGCCCCGGCCTCAGCGAACATACGAATCAGATCGTCGACGGGCTCGACCATCAAATGCACATCAATCGGTGCACTGACCCCGTAGTTGCGCAACGCCTGGCACACCATGGGGCCAATCGTGAGGTTGGGGACGTAGTGGTTATCCATCACATCGAAGTGCACCATATCGGCCCCAGCGGCCAGTACGGCGTCCACCTCTGGCCCGAGGCGGGCAAAATCCGCGGATAGAATCGAAGGAGCAATAAGGTAATCTTTCATATCCGAACCCATTTTTAAGCGCTCCACTATGCCGAACAAGGCTCAGGGGTGCAACACCAACCCACTACGCAAAACGTCATACCGGGTATTGCACCGGCGTTAACCTGTTGGTGAATCGGCGGCCATCTGCGATCATTATGCTTACCCCAGAATACTGGTTTTTCGCCATATTTTTGCGCAGCAATTGCGTCACCAGGAAAATACTTGTTATGCCCGCAACCGCATCCCCAGTTACCGCAGTGCCCATTAGCGCACAGACGCTGGACACCATTGCTGGCCAACTGCCGCAACTTTCATTTGATGCCGCACGGGACGCGGTAGTTACCGCACCCGCGCGGGAATATTTACGCCACTATAATCTGCCTGAAGAGCGCACGCCGACTCGGGACGACCGCGCTCCCGCCACGCATTACCCGCAAACCGAAGATCGGCCCCCAATAGAGTGCATTCATCGCTGGGGAACTTTGCATACCGGCGACTATACGATCGCCTGCCACTACTGGCACCCTGTGGTGGCCGCCAGGGGCACGGTATTTCTGGTACATGGGTACTTTGATCACGTTGGTCTGTATGGGCATTTGGTGCGCTATCTACTCGCCCGGGACTATTCCGTGGTCGCCTTTGATTTGCCCGGTCATGGCCTGTCCAGTGGCGAGCGGGTCAGTATTGCCAGCTTCGATCACTACGCGGAAGTTTTCGAAGCGGTGTTGCAACATGCCGCCACGCACTTTCCCCGTCCGTGGCACGCGGTGGGTCAAAGCACTGGCGGGGCAATTATTCTTAAATACCTGTTGGAGCACCGGGAGCCCGCGCCGCAATTTGCTCGGATTGCCTTACTGGCACCGTTAATTCACCCCTACCGTTGGCGCTGGAATAAGCTGGTGTACCTGGCGGCGCATCGCTTCATCGAGCGCATTGGCCGAACATTCGTCGTCAACTCCGGCAATCGTGCTTTTCTTCAGTTTTTGTCCGGTCGGGATCCCCTGCAGGATCGTTATATACCTCTTGAATGGATCGGTGCCATGAAACGCTGGACCGAACACTTTCGCCACCTGCCAACCAACCCCTTTCCGGTGTGTATTGTGCAGGGCGACAAGGACACTACTCTTGACTGGCGCTACAACCTGAAAGCGCTGGCGCACAAGCTGCCCAACGCAAAAATTCATATCGTGCCCGGCGCCCGCCACCATCTGGCGAATGAAACACCCGAGCTACGACGCCAGATTTTTGCCGCGATGGAATTGTAAACAACAACGCTAAACTGTTAAAAAAGAACGCGGCAGCGCACCGTGCCATTAATCGCTTTCAATTCCTGTAACGCCCGCTCGCTGTACTCCGCATCAATATCCACCACCACGTAGCCAATCTGTTCGTTAGTCTGTAAATATTGCCCGCTGATATTGATACCGTTGGACGAAAATACCTGGTTTATAGCGCTTAATATCCCCGGCACGTTGCGATGTACATGCAGCAGCCGGTGGGAGCCGGCGTGTGGTGGCAACGCCACCTGGGGAAAATTGACCGCGCTGATGGTAGTACCGTTATCGCTGTACTTGACCAGCTTTTCCGCGACTTCAGCGCCAATGTTTTCCTGAGCCTCTTCGGTGGATCCGCCGATATGAGGGGTAAGAATGACGTTGTCAAAGGCGCGCAGTGGCGAGAGAAATTCTTCGCTGTTGGATTTTGGTTCCGCGGGAAAAACGTCGAGCGCCGCGCCTCCCAGATGGCGATCTGCTAGCGCCTCGCACAGAGCATCGATCTCCACGACCTGGCCCCGCGCCGCATTGATCAATATCGCCCCAGGCTTCATCGCCCGCAACTGTTCGGCGCCCATCATATAGCGCGTTGCCGCTGTGTCGGGCACATGTAACGAGACCACGTCGCTGTCCCGCAACAGCGCATTCAGGCTGCCCACCTGAGCGGCGTTGCCCAGCGGCAGGCGCGTCACCACGTCGTAAAAACGCACCCGCATACCCATGGCTTCGGCGAGCACGCTGACCTGGCTGCCAATATTGCCGTAACCGATAATGCCCAGAGTTTTACCACGGGCTTCGTAGGATTGGTCGGCGGACTTTAACCAGATGCCGTTGTGCGCATTGGCATTTTTCTCAGGAATGCCGCGCATCAACATAATGGCTTCTGCTACCACCAGCTCGGCTACGCTGCGGGTATTGGAATAGGGTGCGTTAAATACAACCACGCCATGTTCGATGGCCGCCTGCAAATCTACCTGGTTGGTTCCGATGCAAAAACACCCGACGCCAATCAACTTATCCGCCGCTGCAAACACCTGACGCGTCAGTTGGGTGCGGGATCGAATGCCGACAAAATGTACGCCTTTGATTTTTTCCAGCAGCGCCTCTTCCGGTAATGCGGTTTTCAGGCACCCCACTTCGCCGTATCCCGCTGCCGCGAAAGTTTCGCGAGCGGACGCGCTAACCCCCTCGAGCAGGAGAATGCGAATCTTCGATTTATCAAGGGACAAGCTTGCCATAGGATGGAAACTCTCAGCGCACTGAAAAAAAGGGCCGCTATGATACCATAGCGCCCTGTAATCCTCCCTGCCGAGACACCCGCGACGATGAATGAAACTGCTTCGATCCAATCGCACCTGTCCCCATCGCAGCTGACCCAGCTAGCCGCCATCGTCGGCGAGCGCTACATTCTCACCGACCCCAGCAGCTTGCATAAATACGGAGTCGACCGCACCAGCGTATGGCAACCGAATCCCTGTGCGGTGGTGTTGCCTAACAGTACTGCGCAGGTGCAGGCGGTCGTCCAAATGGCCAATCAGGAGCGACTGGCAGTAGTACCCTCCGGCGGGCGCACTGGCTTGAGCGGCGGCGCGGTGGCATGCAATGGCGAGCTGGTACTCGCCCTCGATCGTATGAACCACATTATGGATTGCAACCCGGTCGATCAAACGATTACCTGTCAGGCGGGCGTGATCACCGAACAGCTACAGCATTTTGCCGCGGATCAAAATTTATTCTACCCGGTGGATTTTGCTTCCGCGGGGTCCAGCCAGATCGGTGGCAATATCGCTACCAACGCTGGTGGCATTCGCGTCATCCGCTACGGTATGACCCGCGACTGGGTGCGCGGCCTGACCGTGGTCACCGGCAACGGTGAACTGCTGACCCTCAATAAGGGACTGATCAAAAATAATACGGGCTACGACTTTCGACATCTCTTTATCGGTTCCGAAGGCACCCTGGGTATTATCTGCGAAGCGACCCTGGCGCTACTGCCACCGCCAACGGATACCCGTGTGATGGTCCTGGGTATCACCAGCTTTCCCGCGATCATGGAGGTGTTGCGCACTTTTAATCGCACCGTAACACTGACCGCTTTTGAATTTTTGTCGGACCTCGCACTGCAAAAGGTTATGGCTCACCAACAACTGGCGGCCCCTTTTGACAGCCGCGCGCCTTTCTATGCGGTACTCGAATTTGAGCACGGCGATGCAAACGCCCTCGATACCGCCACGGCATCCTTCGAACACTGTGTTGAACAGGGCTGGGTGACGGACGGCGTGGTCAGCCAGAGTATGACGCAGGCCAAAAATCTGTGGCGATTACGGGAAGACATTTCCGAAACATTGTCATTTTCAAAGCCGTACAAAAATGATATTTCAGTTTGCGTGTCGCGGATGCCGGCTTTTTTGCAGGAAGTGGACACCCTCGCAGCACACAGCTATCCAGATTTTGAGGTTGTCTGGTACGGTCATATCGGCGATGGCAACCTGCACCTCAATATACTCAAACCCGAAGCGCTAACCGTCGAAGAATTTACCGAACGCTGCTCGGGGGTGAGTGAACAGGTTTCCGCCCTCGTGCAAAAATACGACGGCAGTATTTCCGCGGAACACGGTGTGGGGCTGCTGAAAAAACATTACCTGGGGTATACCCGCAGCGCAGCGGAAATTGCGATCATGGTGCAACTGAAACGTATTTTTGATCCCAATGGGTTGATGAACCCCGGCAAAATAGTCTGACATTCTGCCAAGGATTAGTTTTTTAACTGAGGGCACGGGATAATGAATTACAAACATCGGTACCTGGACGGCACTGCCTGTACCCTTCCAGTTGGAAAAGCCGTATGCGTTGGCCTGAATTATGCTGCACATGTGGCGGAAATGAATAGCCAGCGCAGCGAGGAACCGCTGCTATTTATCAAACCCACCACCGCGCTATGCCATTTGTCCGATCCCATCGACATTCCGCAAGGGCTCGGCGCCTGCCATTTTGAAACCGAAATGACCATTCTGATCGGCACAACACTCCAGCACTGCGACGCACACAGCGCGCGGAAGGGGATAGCCGGAATTGGCGTGGCCCTCGATTTGACGCTACGGGACTTGCAGAACCAATTAAAAAAAGCCGGGCAACCCTGGGAAAAATCCAAGGGCTGGGATGGCGCCTGTCCAACATCGCCATTTCTAAAACCCGAATTAGTGCCAGACCTGCAGAACGTGCGCCTGCAATTACGCCAGAACGGTGAACTGCGACAGGACGGCAGCACCGCCCAGATGTTGACCCCGGTCCTCGAACTAATTTGTTATATCAGTCAATTCTTTACCTTACTGCCCGGCGACCTGGTACTCACTGGCACGCCAGCGGGGGTCGGGCCGATTCAATCGGGAGATCACCTGGAAGCGGAACTGGTGGGCTTACTCAAGGTTGGTGCTGGTAGTATTAACGCCCGCCAGTAACCGAAGCCGGGGCAATATGTCCCCATTCAATCATGTCGGTTATCGCGGCGTGAATACTTGCGCGCACTGGGCGAAATTCAATACCGAGGTCTCGACAAATTTTCTTGTTTGAAATCCGCATGGTCTTGCCGATATGGGAGCGAATAAAATCTCCGGCGCCTTTCGGCTGTGTGTACGAAGCCAATTTCATCAGCAGCGTACCCGCAGCGCCGCTCATATCAAGCTTCGGCAATTTATAATCCTGATAACCCGATTCGCCCAGAAATGTTACCAGCTCGGCCATAGCCATCCCGTCACTACAAGTGATGTAACGTCCCTGTGCGGCGGTCGACGTCAGCGCCAGACGATGCGCTTTGGCGACGTCCCGCACATCCACCATGCAGAAATTTAGCGCCATAATTCCTGGATAGACACCCGCCAGCATATCGCTCAGAATTTTATTACTTTCGTTTAGCGCAGGCCCCAGCGCAGGTCCAATTACCACACACGGATTAATGGCTACTAGATCAAAGGTGGCGTCGTGCTGCTCAACAAATTTCCATGCCGC
Source organism: Porticoccaceae bacterium (assembly GCA_041600415.1). Classification (GTDB taxonomy): domain Bacteria; phylum Pseudomonadota; class Gammaproteobacteria; order Pseudomonadales; family Porticoccaceae; genus JBFJKD01. The sequence goes on from JBFIKF010000001.1 coordinate 61,055, forward strand.
CTGCTCGGCCTGAGTTTTAGAATAAAAATAAGCGTTACGTTTTAAAGATGATTTTTTATTCCAGTCCTCCTCGGTAAATATTTTATCGTTATCTGGCTCATCGGTAACCGCCGCCAGGGAAGATGTCAGCACGACTCTGCGTACCGACCCCGCCCTGCGCGCCGCGCGCAACACATTCAACGTGCCCTGCACAGCGGGTTCGACGATTTCAACTTGCGGATTTTCGACTTTTAGTAGGTAGGGGCTGGCCGTGTGGATGACATAATCACATCCGCTCACCGCCGCGTCGTAAGCATCGTCGTCCTGCAAACTTGCCGAAAATAATTGCAATCCTTTTGCGGCGCCTGGAAGTTTTAGTAACCATTCGTGCTCTGCGCCCAACGACCGCACCGTGCCGTGAACGCGATAACCATTCTCCAGCATCTCGCGCACGATCTGCGCACCGATAAATCCGTTGCTACCAGTCACACACACTTGCGCGGTCACTGAGACGGTCCTCGACTCAATGTCAAATCTGGTGGTCGGTGGACGAAGTTGCCGCCATCAACACTAATCCGCCAAAAACGACAATGTCAGTTTATTGAATTTTTCCGCGTGTTCCCACTGTGCCCAGTGTCCGCACTTGCTGAACACATGTAAGTCCGCATCCGGAATGCCCCACAAAAACTTAAGCCCGTGATCGAGCGGCACAAAACGGTCATCCCTGCCCCATATGATCATGGTGCGGGCTTGCACCTCAGACATCCGCGGGCTGAAATCGGTCACGATTTTCGGTGCCTTCGCGATACTTTTCATAAAGTTTTCCAGATGCTCTGGCTTGCGCATCATGTTTTCGTAACGTCCCTGAATTAACTCGTCACTCATCAAGGATGAATCGTAAACAAACACCTGAATCATTTTTTTTAACAGCTCAAGGGATGGATTCTGATACAGCGCCACCAACAGCTTGATGCCTTCCAGCGGCATGGGGGAAAAGAGGCTTTGACCGCCGCCACCGGCGCCCATCAGCACCATCTTAGCGAGGCGATCCGGATACGCTAACGCGAAGCTGAGGGCCGTGGCGCCACCCATGGAATTACCCACCAGATGCGCTTTTTCAATACCCAACTCATCCATCAATCCCTTCACGGCTTCTGCATTGAGGACATCCCGCGGCTTGTCGGCCACCACGGCGTCGGACTTATTGAAGCCAGGACAATCCAGTAAAATGGTTCGATAGTGGGCCGCAAAAGCGTCCACATTACGGGAAAAATTGCTCCACCCTGCAGCACCGGGCCCCCCACCGTGCAGCATAATGACGGTCTCTCCGCTACCCGCTTCGTTGTAATGCAAATTCAGGCCTATGTTTTTGGCGCGAACCATTTTGCTGGTATTTTCTTCGGTTAACGTTGCCACTTTTGGTATCTCCATTTTTAGTTAAAAACTGTGTGCGCCGCTTACATTCTCGATTTACTATTGAGCCTGCTTTTATTCTTCCGGTTGCGCGGGCGCAGGATTCTTATATTCCACCAGCAACGTGGAAGGAACCGCGGCAATAAAGTCTTCCACAGTAAACAGACCGTCGTTCTCTGTTTTGAACAGCGCCTTCGCCTCCACCGGCTCCGAGTAAATGGATACTCGTCCTTTTTCGGCGTGAAAAATTTGACCGTTAATGCCGCTTGCGGCGTCGGTGCCAAGGTAGCAAATAAACGGCGCGATGTATTCGGGCCCCGGCATGGCAATCATACTTTCATAGCGCGCTTTGGATATGAGGCCCGCTTTGTAACGCTTTTTCATACCCTCGATAACGCCCTGATCCAGCGTCATACGGGTCGCAGCCATCGGGCAAATGGCATTTGCGGTAACGCCGTAGCGGCCCAGCTCCCGTGCCAGCGCCCGGGTAAAGCTGACGATACCTCCCTTTGCCGCAGCGTAATTCGCCTGCCCCACGCTGCCACGCCATGCGTCCGAAGAGAAATTTACAATTCGGCCCGAGCGCTGACCACGCATCACCTTGCTAGCGTGGTGACACATATTGTAGTGACCTTTAAGGTGCACGCGAATGACCGTGTCCCAGTCGTCTTCCCCAAGGTTCCAGATCATGCGTTCGCGCAATACGCCCGCGCAATTCACCACTATATCCAGACGACCAAATTCGGCGATGCACTGGCCAATAATATCGCTCGCTGCCTGGTATTCATCCACCGGTAACATACAGGCACTGGCCGCGCCATCGAACGCTCTGATTTCCTCAACCACCTGTTGTGCAGGGGTTCCCTCAATTTCGTGCCCACCGCGATCGGCGCCGGGATCGACCACCAACACACTGGCGCCTTGCTGTGCCAGCGCCAGCGCGACTGCGCGACCAATCCCGCGACCCGCACCGGTAACGACAGCGGCTTTGCCCGATAAATTTTGCGGCGCGGTCATCAACTGCCTCCAATGAGAGGTTAACTTAAACTGTAACGTTAGATACTCAGGGCATAAACCAAATTTAATCTTTGAATTTAGCTCCGTCGAACCAGGCGATACGCAGATGCTCGCCTTTTTCATTAACGCCCATAAAGGTACCCGCGGGAGATACCCCCTGCCGACGGGCTTTTTGTAAAATGGGGCTTTCCGTTACCGTAAAAAGCCCTTTGGCGGACGTATCCTCGCCACTGACAAAGCGCTGGTTGAGATATTGCCTCGATGTCCGTACCAATGCTGTACCAATTTGTTTCTGACGCCAGTTCTCAGCGACATAATGGCGGTAGTAGTACACCACGTTATTCAGTAATCGCGGTACCGCCATCTTGACGGCGGTGGCCACGCCGACAATATCGCCGCTATCAGTTGCGCGACAAACTACCAGCACTTGCTTCACACGCCGCGCCGCTAAATCCGGATTGGGCAATGCCCCTTCGCGCTGCCAGAACGCGCATATTTCTTCACTCAGTGCCGGCGTAATATTCTGCCAGATCACCTCCATTTTGAACTCGTCTTGCTCCATAACAGCCATTAAAATCACCCTTGTGCTCGTTTAAACTGCCATATTATTCGTTAACTACACGGTGAGCAGACCAGGCTCGCACCCACGCGCACTCAACAAAGCGCGTCAATATATCATAGCCCGCCCGGGTCGAACCGTCGTCCGGCCGGCCGTTCAACAAGGGTAGCAATCGAACCAACCTGGCGCTAACTAATCAGTCACCACACTAACGACGCCCCCGGGGATGTTGTAGCTTCTTGACTAGAATGAATATTCGTTCTAGCATCTGGTTATGCCGCCCCTAGCTCCGACAGCCAAATCGCTATCCGCTACCCCGGCGACCCGTACCAGTCGAGGGCGAGTGTTAGATGTAGCGTTACAACTATTCTCCACGCGTGGGTTTTTTAACACGACCGTACAGGATATTGCCCGTGAAGCTGAAGTCAGCATCGGCTCTATTTACCACCATTTCCAGGACAAGGAAGCAATTGGCAGGGCGCTGTATGACCACCTGGTGGCGCGCATGGCAAATGCCCTTGACGCCATTGCAAAAACTCACACCACCGCCCACGACCAATGCAGGGCGGTGGTAGAACTGTTATTTCAACTTGCCGAAGAAGAGCCCGCGCTGATGGCCTATATGCTGCACACGCAGCATCAGGAGTTTATGCCCGGACAGGCGCCGGTGTGCTCGTCGCAGCCATTCACACAGATGCGTGCCATGGTGGCAGCTGGCATGGAAACTGGCGAAATCAGGCCCATGGATTCATTAGTAGCGGCAACCACTCTGTTTGGGGGACCCCTGAGAATGATTTCTCTGCGCCTTGATAAAATTCTCGAAATCCCACTACAACGCTACACCAACCCGGTGTGGGAGGCCGCCTGGCGCGCTATCGCCACCTGACGGATCTTTTTTTAGTCGCAACTAGAACGAATATTCATTCTATTAGGAGATATTATGCAATCCATGGCCATTATCGTCCGCGACGACAGCTACGACAAAATCCTTACACCGCTCTCCTTCGCCTATCTACAGGCGGCCGAAGGTACCCAGGTGGATATGCTATTTGTAAACTGGGCCGTCAGAGCGCTCACCGCAGAGGGTGCCCGTGCGCTCAAAGTAGACGGGCAGCACGCCGACCAGGACGCCTGGGTGCGCCAGCAAGTAGCCAAGGCCGGCTTGCCACCCGATATATACGACATAATCAAAGCCATGAAAAACACCAGTATTGTGAATCTGTATGCTTGCAGCCTGGCCGCGACGATTTTCGATGTGAGCAAAGACAATTTAATCCCGGAGGCCGAGGCTATTGTAGGCGCCTCGTGGTTTCTGCACGAAAAGGCCGCCAAAGCCGATCACTATCAATATTTTTAAGTAAACGACTACCCTGGAGAAGGCGATGACGACCATAAAATTTGACCACACCGTCGATACGTCCGGCAAATGTTGCCCCATGCCTATGGTTGAGACAAACGCGGCGATCAATGCCATGCAACCGGGCCAGGTGCTGGAAATCATCGCCACCGACCCGGCGATTAAATGGGATTTGCCGTCCTGGTGCGAACGCACGGGCAACGCCATGCTTGAACAGAGCGAGGTGAATGGCGCGCTACGCTACTATATCCGCAAGGGCAGTACCGCCATTTAGGGCTTGCAGTAGAGTAATTATATTCCCAAACTTAGCCAACCGGTTTTCGACGGAGTATTTTATGGCGGATCATTTTGCCGAAAAATCCCGGGATTGGGATGTTAATGATGTGGTGAAAGGCCTGTCTACAACCATAGGTCCGGCGATAATCCAGCACATCGCACTCACCACTGACATGGAGGTGCTCGACTTCGGCGCAGGTACCGGTTTAATCAGCGCGCATATCGCACCGCGGGTCAACAAGATTGTGGCGGTGGACATTTCTGCCGCAATGCTGGACAAACTGGTCGCCAAGACCGAGCTCAAGGGCAAGGTTGAAGCCGTTTGTCAGGACATCACTACCGTACCGCTGGCGCAACGGTTTGACCTGATTGTGAGTGCTATGGCGATGCATCACGTACCCGACACCAACCAGCTCATACTGACATTTGCCAAACATTTAAAACCGGGCGGCCAAATAGCCCTGGCGGATCTCGATGCGGAGGACGGCACCTTTCATCCAGAAAATACGGCTGGCGTTTATCACTCAGGTTTCGACAGAGCCGAGCTACAGCAGGTGTTGGAACACCATGATTTTGGCAATATTCATTTTTTTACGCCACACACCGTTGCCAAAAATAATAAGTTATACCCGGTGTGTCTGGTAACCGCGACCAAACATTGAGGCGTCCAGCATTGGCCCGGGGATTTTAATACCCGCCAACGCGAATCTTGTACAGGCTTTGTGGTATCACGTATTGAACCACCCTTAGCAAGTCCGTGACTTTATTGCCGGAGATCGTACCATGGCTGACCACGTAGCTCTCAGGGCGGGCAACGTTGCGGTAATAAGCGGGGCGGCGGATGGTATTGGGTTCGCAGCCGCGCAACGATTTGCCGAGTTGGGCATGCATGTCCTGCTGGCGGACATCGATACAGTCGCCCTTGAACGAGCGGCTGCGGCGCTCGACAAAATACTGCCCGAGCCAGAGGGACAAATCGCCACATATACCCTGGACGTCGCGCATTATTCCCAGGTGTGCGCGTTCAAAGAGTATGCATACGCGATCTTTGGTCAGGTCGATGTACTGATGAACAATGCCGGCACCAGCGCCAAAACCAACAGCTGGAATTCGTTGACCGCGTGGCAACGCATTATTGACGTCAATCTGTGGGGTGTCATTTACGGGGTGCAGGCTTTTACGCAGGCCATGATCGACCAGCATACACCGGCGTTGATTATCAACACCGGGTCAAAACAAGGCATCACCAACCCGCCCGGCAACCCCGCTTACAATGTCAGTAAAGCCGGCGTTAAATCCGTGACGGAAAGCCTGCAACACGAACTGCGCAACACCGAAAACTGTCTCGTTAGTGCACACCTGTTAGTACCGGGATTTACCTACACCGGAATGATCAAACAGCATCTCGCAAAAAAACCCGCGAGCGCGTGGGAACCCTCGCAGGTGGTGGACTATATGGTGAAGGCGATCAATCGTGGCAGCTTTTATATCATCTGTCCGGACAATGAGGTGTCGTCAGCGGAAGACGCACGACGCATTCTGTGGGGCGCCGGTGATCTGGCGCAGGACCGTCCGGCCCTATCCCGCTGGGATACGGAGTACGAAGCGGCATTTAAGTCTTTTAAATTAACTGAGAAATAGTCGAGCTCAGCTTGCCACTACCTGCCACCCGTTCCAGGGGCAACCCACGGACATCTTATTTTTTAAAAATCCAAAAGCTTTACGATTCGCGCCGATAAATTTGATTTAAGGAGCAGGCAGACCACGGTCATAAAACCGATCCGCGTGAATCACGGCAGCTGATAGACCAGCGCTCAACAGCGCGCTTTCTGCCGCATCCACCATAGGTGGTGGCCCACACAAATAGGCGTGATACGCGGCCAGATCAGCGACCCCGGCAATATGGTCGGACACAAACCCGCGCGCGCCCTGCCAGTCCGTATCCTCCGGTTCCGCCGACAGCACGGGGATATACTGAAACGTAGTCGGCCAGGCGGCGGCTAGCGCTTTTATTTCGGCAACGCAATACAGATCTTTTTGAGTACGGGCACCATATAGCAGGGTAACCGGACGCACGCTCCCAGCCCACAATGCCTCGTCCAAAATGGACATCAACGGTGCCAGTCCGCTACCGCCGCCCACGCACAGGATTGGCGCGTGGCTATCTTCGCGCAAATGGAAGTTACCCTGGGGTCCGCACACCGACATCTCGAGTCCAGCCCGCTCACCCTCAAATAGCCAGCCAGTAAACGCACCGTTGGGCACGCGCCGTATATGAAAATTGACGGTCTGCGCAGGCGCCCCCCTGGGAGCCGACGAAAACGAATAGCTACGCGCACCATCAATGGCTGGGACTGACAGATCGGCGTATTGACCGGCAACAAACGACATCGGTTGTTTGAGGTTCACACTGAGTTGCACAATATCGTGGGACAACGGCGTGACGGCGGCAATAATGCCGTCAATCCGGTTACTGTGAAACACTGGTTCAGGGGCGAGTTCGTCGAGAGCGATGGTAAGATCTGAGCGCGGCAAAGACTGGCAACCCAAATGATACCCTGCGTCGAGCTGCTGTGTAGACAGGGCCAGCGCGGACGGGCGAATTTCTCTGACTCGACCTTCCTGCAACCGATAACGGCAGGTACCACAGGTGCCTACTTTGCAGTCATGCGGCATGCGCAGTCCATTGGCAAGTGCCGCTTCCAGCACGGTCGCTCCGGGGTTAACCTCGAAACTAATGCCGTGTTCCGGCACCGCGATTCGATGGGATTTTTTCTTGAACAGGGAGAACATACTGCGATCTCGGCATTACCGGGCGCCATGTGCGCTCGGCGTTAGGGTCAACCTGAATTCAGGCTGCGGCAGGTAGCCACTGTGGCCAGCCAGCATTGGCATTAGCCTGTCTGGCCAGTTCGCGCTCCTGGGGCGAAGCGAACCGCTTATCCCAGTCCTCGAGCCGGGGCTTGGCAATATATTTAAACCACAGCGGGGGAATGATTCCTGCCAGAAAACACAGAAACAGCGATGGCATCTGCGGCGCTTCCGGCTCGGGTTTGAGGGCGTAGAACGGGGTATCGCCATTGAGGTGGTGGTTGATATGGTTGGTGATTTCGGCGCCGAGAGGGCGCGCAATCATGCCGAGATGATTCCACGCATGATGTTTTTCAATTGCAGCACCCTCGACCCGAAGCAAACCGTAATGCTGAAAATAATTAAATGCCTCGAGCAACATTTTCGACACGAACATCGCGGCCAGCGTGGTAACTCCGGCGGCGACGCCAGCGAAGGCACCTACCAGTAGCGGCACGGCCGCCTGCAGGGTCAGCTGCATCCACAGGTGATTGCGCCAGTTCCACGGCGAAAAACCTTGGCGACGCAGAGTTTGCGCCTCGGTTTCCCAGGTGTCCCTGTAGGCGCCCGCCGTGGCCTGCAGCATAAACGAATATATGGTCTGGCCGCGCCGCGGAGTATCGCTGTCGAGCGCAGTATCGAGATGAATATGGTGGGTCATCACATGGGCAATATCGCGATTGGTATCGCCATAGAACGTACTCAGGAGCTTGGCCACAAAACGGGGAGTGGGGTGACGTCGATGCATCAACTCGTGGGCGACTGGCAACGTTGGCACCGCACTCAGCCACACCAGCGACAGCAGTGAACCAACCAGTTGCGACGTGGCTCCAGGGGCGCCGACAATAACATTTGAACCACTTGCTACTGAATAGGCGAATGCAGCGTACAGTCCTATAAGCAGCGGTAGTTGCAAGTACAACGCACTATCGACAACGGCGGCGATGGCCTGGCGCGGCTTGATATCCCTGGGCAACAACACATCAAAAACCAGCAGCACAGCAAAGGTGCCGATACCAAACCAGACATATTGCCCGCCGAGCAGGAAGCCGAGTACGCCGGCAGCTGTCGTAACTGGAATAATGAAATATCGAAGTGAATCCATAGTTCGCCTTTCCGAAGAATCTGCCTGTGTGCCAACCCGAAGAATAAAGTAGCTAACCGCTCCGCGCCCGCGAACCCATGCTCGTAATGGCGCGCCCATGACCAGGGGGGCCGGTAACCTCGCGACACCTCGTCCGAGGCTGGCGCAGCCTACTGTTTTTTGCCCAATTTTGCAAAAGATTGGCCCTCCGCCACATAATCGGGGACTCGCCAAAAAACATAAAAAAACAGCGCACTATGCAATAAACGGCATATACGAATTCGCGTCATGATATTCGTGTTAGATGCCAGTCACCTGGTCAGGCCCCGAAAGAAGTTTAGCTTATCTCGGCCCCATCAAACCAGCCCACGCGAAGGTAGCGGCCGCGTTGATCCACACCGATAAAAGGATGATCTATACCCCCTACGACAAGAATCGCCTGAGTGTGCACTTTTTTCAGTATCGAATTTTCTATCGCCACATAAAACCCTTTGGCCAGGGTATCTTGACCACTTAAAAAACGCTGGTGTAAATGCTCTCTTGCTTTATGAGAAATAGGCAGTGCCATTCCCTCATTGCGATGCTCTGCTGCTACGAATACGCGATAGTAATAGAAAATATTATTCAACAGCTCTGGAACGCGCTTACGTTCCGCGGTGCTCACCGCGATCAGCTTTTTGTTCGCATCGCGAGCGACCACCAGTAATTGTTTTACTCTGTTCTCGACACTCTCATCTCGGGGCAGTGCATTTTCTCGGGCCCACAAATTTTTTGCCTGTTCAGCCAGTTCCGGGGTAACATTTTCCCAAACCACTTCGAGGGAATAAGCGTTGTTATTGTCCGTTTGTTTATCTTCCTTCGGCATACACCCTTCTCTTCTCTTCTCTATCTAGCGCATCAAAACATGTTTCGCCGTTCAGGAGTGTTTAAAAAAACCGACCAGGCATCACCAGCCTGCTCAGTCTATGGTTGCTCCTTCGAACCAGCCTACGCTGATATAACGGCCTTTTTCGTCAACGCCGATAAAAGTGTGGTCGATACCCCCAACCACGACAACCGCCTGGGTGACAACGTTTTTCAGTAACTCGCTCTCGGTTGCGTAATAAAACCCTTTTGTCTCAGTATCTTCCCCACTTAAAAACCTGGGATGCATATACTCTCTGCATTTATGGGATATTTCCATCATCAACCCCTCCTGACGACGATGGGAAGCGATGAAACAACGGTAGTAGTAAAAAACATTATTGAGCAATCGTGGAATTGGCGTTCGCACTGCCGTGGTCACCCCTATTAATTTACCGCCCGTATCGCGCGCAATCACCATAAGTTGCCGGGCGCGATCATCCACGCTTTGGTTTTCAGGAATGGCGTTTTCCTCGACCCAGAACTCCCGTGCTTCTGCAATTAATTCGGGGGTCACTGCCTCCCAGACCAGCTCGAAAGTGACCCCGTTACTCTGTTCCGGGGGCTGTTTAGTCGGCATAACCTCACCTTGTTATTTTATTTAATTTTCTGCGCGAGCTCGCCTTTGGCATAGCGTTGATACATCTTTTCAAGGCTCGTCACTTTGATTTTGCTGGCATTTCCGGCCGTGCCAAATGCTTCGTAGCGCGCACGGCAAATATCTTTCATGGCGCGAGTAGCTTCGGCAAAGTATTTGCGGGGATCAAACTCACCGGGGTTTTGCGCCAGGTAGCGGCGAATGGCTCCGGTGGACGCCAGTCGCAGGTCGGTGTCTATATTGACCTTGCGCACACCATGTTTAATTCCCTCCACGATTTCTTCTACCGGGACACCGTAGGTTTCGGGAATCTCACCGCCAAATTCATTGATCACCGCCAACCATTCCTGAGGCACGGAGGACGAGCCGTGCATCACCAGATGGGTGCTCGGTATGCGTGCATGAATGGCTTTGATACGTGCAATATCGAGGATATCACCGGTGGGTGGGCGGCTGAATTTGTAAGCCCCGTGGGAAGTGCCAATGGCGATCGCCAGAGCATCAACATCGGTGGCCCGGACAAAATCCACCGCTTCGTCGGGGTCCGTGAGCATCTGTGAGTGGGACAACGTACCCTCGGCGCCGACACCATCTTCTTCCCCCGCCTGACCCGTTTCCAGGGATCCCAGGCAACCCAACTCGCCCTCAACCGACACCCCGCAGGCGTGGGCCATAGCCACCGCACGCCGGGTGACTTCCACGTTGTAGTCGTAGCTGGCGGGTGTTTTGCCGTCCTCCTTAAGAGATCCGTCCATCATCACCGACGAAAACCCCAGTTGAATGGAGCGCTGGCACACTTCGGGACTGGTGCCGTGATCCTGGTGCATAACCACCGGAATATGGGGAAACTCCTCGATGGCTGCGAGGATCAGGTGGCGCAAAAACGGCGCGCCAGCGTATTTGCGCGCGCCAGCGGAAGCCTGCACGATCACCGGCGCGTCCGCTTCATCCGCCGCTTCCATAATGGCGCGCATTTGCTCAAGATTATTGACATTGTACGCGGGCACCCCGTAGCTATGTTCCGCGGCGTGATCGAGTAACTGGCGAAGACTGATTAATGCCATGGTGGTATTCCCTTAACGCAATTGCCGACGTTTACGGCCGCCAGCCCAAGCCTCTAAATGTGTAAGCGCCCCGTTAGAAATTAGTTCAGCCCCTGGACCTCGTCTCCAGCATCGCGACCGCTGGCAAGGTCTTACCTTCCACATACTCGAGGAAGGCACCCCCTCCGGTGGAAATATAAGACACCCGGTCGGCGATACCATATTTGTCAATTGCCGCAAGGGTATCACCGCCCCCAGCAATGGAGAAAGCGTCGCTTTCGGCAATTGCCGTGGCGAGGGTGCGGGTGCCATCGCCAAACTGATCGAACTCGAACACGCCGACCGGACCGTTCCAGATAATGGTACCAGCCCCGCGCAACAGTGCCACCAGGCTGGCGCTGGTAGTTGGACCGATATCCAGAATCATATCGTCGGCGCCGACTTCGTCCACCGACTTCAGGTGGGCCGCCGCGTCGGCCGCAAACGCCGTCGCGGTCACCACGTCGGTGGGCAGCGGAATATCACATTTTTCCATCAGGGAGCGGGCGACCGGAATCAGGTCTTGCTCACACAGGGATTTGCCTACCGGCTTGCCGGCTGCGGCCAGAAACGTATTGGCAATGCCGCCGCCCACAATTAACTGGTCAACTTTCTTTGACAACGCCTGCAATACCGTGAGCTTGGTGGACACCTTGGAGCCACCCACAATCGCCACTAACGGCCGGGCAGGACGGTGCAGAGCTTTTTTCAGAGCCTCCAGTTCCCCCGCTAATAATGGCCCGGCACAGGCCTGCGGCGCAAAACGCGCCACTCCGTGGGTCGATGCCTCGGCCCGGTGGGCGGTACCGAAAGCATCCATCACAAAAATATCGCACAGATCGGCATAGGCCCGCGCCAGCACTTCATCGTCCTTCTTCTCACCCACGTTAAAGCGCACATTTTCCAGTAGCACAATCCCACCGGGCTCTACCTCAACCCCTTCACGCCAGTTGTCTATCAGGGGTACCGGCCGACCCAGCAACTGGGCGATGTGGTTTGCCACCGGCAGCAAAGACAGCGCTGCGTCGGCTTGCCCTTCAACCGGGCGCCCCAGGTGGGACATGACGATCACTTTTGCGCCCGCTTCCAATGCCTGTTGCAAAGAAGGCAGCGCCGCCCGAATTCGCGCATCCGAGGTGACCTTGCCCGCGCTTACAGGCACATTTAAATCTTCCCGAATGAGCACACGCTTGCCGACCAGATCCAGTTCACTCATTAATCGCACGCTCATTGGTGTTCCTTCGTCCGCCTTTTATTCCACGCTTATTCAGTTCTTTGACGTTTTGGCGATCAGGTCCTGCCAGTAACACATCACATCCAGCATGCGATTGGCATAACCCCACTCGTTATCGAACCACACCAGCACCTTTACCAGGCGCTTGCCGCTGACCCGTGTCTGACTGGCATCGACAATGCCGGAACGGGGGTCGTGGTTAAAATCGCAGGACGCCAGTGGCTCTTCGGTATAGCCGAGGATGCCGGGCATTGCGGCACAGGAGTCCCTGAGTATACGGTTCACCTCAATATCGCTGGTGTCGGTGGCTACCTGTACGGACAGATCTATTACCGAAACATTTTGTGTGGGTACGCGCATCGCCTGGGCTTCGAATTTTCCCGCCAGTTCCGGCAGTACCCGGTCAATACCCCGAGCCAGACCAGTCTCTACCGGAATAATTGACTGAATCGCCGCGCGGGTCTTACGCAGGTCGGTATGGTGGTAGGAATCCAGCACTGGCTGATCATTCATGGCCGAGTGAATGGTAGTGATCACCCCCGCCTCAATACCCAACGCTTTGTGCAGCGCGTCAATGACCGGCACTACACAGTTGGTGGTACAGGATGCAGCGGCGACGATACGATGTTCAGGCCGTAACAAATGGTGATTCACCCCGTACACCACGGTGGCATCCACGTCGGCCTGGGCTGGCTGCGAAAACAGTACCCGTTTGGCCCCCGCCGCGAGATGCTGTTCAGCGATTGTACGAGCGCTAAATGTCCCGGTGCATTCCAGCACCAGATCCACCCCGTGGGCCCGCCACGGTAATTCCGCGACAGATTCGATATGACTAACAGCGATACTATGCTCGTCGAGATGCAATTGCCCGGCGCTGCCAGTCACGACACCGGGGAAATGTCCGTGGGTGGAGTCGTAACGGGTCAGGTAGACGATGGTGTCCATATCCGCCAGCTCGTTAATCGCAACAACGGTCAGTCCGCCCTGCAACTGACGTTCCCACAGCGCCCGTACCACGCTGCGACCAATGCGACCATAACCATTAATGGCGACCCGTAGAGGCATCAGCGCAAGACGTCCAACGCAGTTTTCACGACATTTTCAACGGTAAAACCAAAATGTGCCATTAACTCCCCGCCGGGGCCCGAGGCACCGAAAGTGTGCATCCCCACGACCGCGCCATCCAGTCCAACGTACTTGAACCAGAAATCTGCGTGGGCTGCCTCCACCGCCACCCGCGCCCGTACCTGCGGCGGCAAAACCGCATCCCGGTAGGCTTGCTCCTGGGCGTCAAACACCTCGGTACTGGGCATGGAAATAACCCGCACGCGACGCCCCTGCTGGGTCAATTGTTGCGCTGCGCCCACCGCCAGATGAACTTCCGAGCCGGTGGCAATCAGCAGCAGCTCCGCCGTACCATCGCAATCCCGCAGAATATAGGCACCCCGCGCTATCGCCGCGAGTTGTGTCTCATCCCGCGCTTGATGGGGGAGGCCCTGGCGCGTAAAGATCAGGGCCGAAGGCCCATTGCGTTGCTCAATTGCCGCTTTCCAGCACACCGCCGACTCCACTGCATCACAGGGTCGCCAGGTAGATAAGTTAGGCGTGGCGCGCAGGTTGGCAAGCTGTTCGACCGGCTGGTGGGTGGGGCCATCCTCCCCGAGGCCGATAGAATCGTGGGTAAACACAAAAATACTTTGCTGCCTCATGAGTGCAGCCATACGCACCGCATTGCGACAGTACTCCATAAACACCAGGAAGGTCGCGCCGTAATTGATGAAGCCGCCGTGCAGCGCAATGCCATTCATGATAGCCGCCATGCCGAACTCACGCACGCCGTAGTACAGGTAGTTACCACTGGCATCCCCAGCGGTAATCCCCTGGCAACCTTTCCAGATGGTGTTGTTGGAGCCCGCGAGGTCCGCCGAGCCACCCAACAGTTCGGGTAATAGCGGACCGAAGGCATCGAGGGTGTTTTGCGATGCCTTGCGGGTGGCCGGCGATTCACCCTTGTCCTGGCAAGCCTGAACAAATGCGCTACTCTGGGCGGCAAACTCTGCGGGCAGCTCGCCGCGCAAACGGCGCTCCAGCTGCCTGGCAAGCTCGGGATGGGCGGCGCGATAAGCGTCAAACTGTTTGCGCCACGCGGACTCCAGCGCCGCGCCTTTTTCGCGCTGATTCCAGCCCTGGTAGATATCCTCGGGCACCTCAAAGGGGGCGTGCGGCCAGCCCAGTGCCGCTTTGGTGGCAACAATTTCATCTGCACCCAGCGGTGCGCCGTGACAGCTCTCCTTGCCCTGTTTGGCCGGGGAACCAAAGCCGATGATGGTCTTGCAACAGATCAGGGTGGGTTTGTCGGTTTCCAAACGCGCCTTCTCGATGGCGGCCTTGATGGCCCGGTGGTCGTGGCCATCCACATTGGGTATCACCTGCCAGCCATAAGCGGCAAACCGCGCCGGCGTATCGTCGGTAAACCAGCCCGCTACCTCCCCATCGATGGAGATACCGTTGTCGTCGTAAAAAGCGACCAGCTTGCCAAGTCTATGGGTACCGGCAAGCGAACAGACCTCATGGGAAATACCTTCCATCAAGCAGCCATCGCCCATAAACACGTAGGTGAAATGGTCGACAACCTCAAAACCGGGGCGATTGCACTGGGCCGCCAGGATTTTCTCCGCCAGGGCCATGCCCACCGCATTGGCCAGGCCCTGACCGAGGGGGCCAGTCGTGGTTTCAATCCCAGGGGCTTCGCCAAATTCTGGATGACCCGCGGTTTTGGCGTGCAGTTGACGAAAATCTTTCAGATCGTCAATGCTCAACTCATAGCCGCTGAGATGCAACAATGAGTACAACAGCATGGAACCGTGCCCATTGGAAAGGACAAAGCGATCCCGGTTTGCCCAGGTCGGGTTGGCCGGATTGTGTTGCAAATAATCGTTCCACAACACCTCGGCGATATCCGCCATCCCCATGGGAGCACCGGGGTGACCACTATTAGCCTGTTGCACGGCATCCATACTCAGCGCACGTATGGCGTTGGCGAGATCGCGGCGAGATGGCATCTGTGACTCCTGCTTTAAATAAAATTATGTGCTCACGCAGCGACCAGCGGCGCGCCTGAGTGACCTGCCCACGTCATGGGTTCAACGATTATCCAGCGCATATCGCTGCTATATCGGCGACTTCGGACCACCGCAGTCAGGCGGCAGGATGCGCGCCACATCAATCCAGGAGCGCGATCGTGGGCGAGCAAAAAAGTGCGCGTATTTTCCCGTACTCCAGCCGAGCAGTAAAGAATTGCCGCCCACAATGGAGGTTTTTTTGGCGTTTTGTCTTCATTCGCAACAGTTTGACGAGATTTCACCGACTATATCCCCTTTGTTTATATATCAATATATTTTGATATATTTTGACATATCATTTAAAGTGCGCCGATGACAACCCTGACTTCAAGCTCGAGTACACAGCGTCGCGCCCTATCGCCCAGCGCACGGGGCAGCCAACTCGACGCGACCGCCCTGGTATGCAAAGCGGCGGGAGATGGGTTGCGCCTGCAGATATTGCAGGTCCTGCAAAACGACGCTTTCGGTGTGCTCGAACTGAGTCGCATATTTGCCACGCCCCAGCCGGGCCTGAGCCATCACCTGAAAATACTCGCTAACGCGGGGCTGGTGGTGACCCGTCGCGAGGGAACATATGTTTTTTACCGCCGCGCACTCGGCGGCAACGAAGATTCAGGCGAGTTGCGCGATGCATTGTTTGCCCAGCTGGATCGCTGCGTTCTACCCCCCAGCATCGCAGCGCGTGTGCAGCAGGTGCAATTGGCGAGAGCAGAAAGTTCGCGGGCTTTTTTTCGCCGCCACGCGGATAAATTTCGCGAGCAGCAGGATCTGATTGCTGGCTATGGTCAGTACGGGGCGACGGTGGTCGAGTTTATCGATGCAATCTCGCCCCGCGGTGGCGACAACGCCCTTGAAGTCGGCCCCGGCGAGGGAGAATTGTTACCGGCGCTGGCGCGCCGCTTCATTCAGGTCATCGCCATCGACAACGCAGAGGAAATGCTGACTCGCTCCAGGATGCTGGCGCAGCAACACCAACTGGGTAATATCACCTTCGTACACGGCGATGCCACCGCTGCCCGCCAAACCGGTACCAAATTCGACCTGATTACCCTGAACATGGTGCTGCACCACACCTCATCGCCGTCTTCGGTCATTGCAGATCTGGCTGCTTTACTGAACCCGGGGGGCTCGTTGGTGATTACCGAGCTATGCGACCACGATCAGGATTGGGCGCGCAGCGCCTGCGGCGATATGTGGCTCGGGTTCGAACCTGGCCAGCTAACCCGATGGGCACAAATTCACGGCCTGGTGGACGGCGATAGCTTGCATGTCGCCCTACGCAATGGCTTTCGCGTGCAGCTAAGGCAATTTTACAACCCTGCTTCCGGGCAGATCACGTAAGGAGATTCGCTACATGAGTAATTATCGTATTTTTACGTCGGAGTCCGTTTCCGAAGGACATCCCGACAAAATGGCGGATCAGATCTCCGACGCGGTACTGGATGCGATCCTGAAGGATGATGGCAACGCCCGCGTGGCGGTGGAAACTATGGTTAAAACCGGTATGGCCATTATTGCCGGGGAAGTGCGCACGTCGACCTACGTGGATCTGGAAGAGGTGGTACGCCAGGTCATTCTCGACATCGGATACAACAGTTCTGAGGTGGGTTTTGACGGCGCCTCCTGTGCCGTTATCAACGCCATCGGCAAGCAATCCGTCGACATCGCCGTGGGCGTAGATGAAGCCGACCACAAGGAACAGGGTGCGGGCGACCAGGGGCTGATGTTCGGTTACGCCACCAACGAGACCGAGGTGCTGATGCCCGCACCAATTTACTACGCTCATCGCCTCGTGGAACGCCAGGCGCAAGTACGCAAAAGCGGAGCACTACCCTGGCTACGACCTGACGCAAAAAGTCAGCTCACCTTGCGTTATGAAAACGGTAAACCGGTGGCCATCGATGCGGTGGTGCTGTCCACTCAGCACAGCCCGGCGATTCGCCTGAAGGATCTGCAGGAAGCCGTGATGGCGGAAATTATTCTGCCCACCCTGCCCCCCGAATGGTTGCACGCGAGCACCCGCTACCATATCAATCCCACCGGGCAATTTATTATCGGCGGGCCCATGGGGGACTGCGGATTGACCGGGCGCAAGATTATCGTGGACACCTACGGCGGCATGGCCCATCACGGCGGTGGTGCATTTTCCGGCAAAGACCCCTCGAAGGTTGACCGCTCGGCAGCGTACGCCGGGCGTTATGTCGCCAAAAATATTGTGGCAGCAGGACTCGCAGATCGCTGTGAAATTCAGATTTCCTACGCCATCGGGGTGGCGGAACCGACGTCCGTTGCCATCAATACCTTTGGTACCGGCAAATTATCGGATGACGCCATCGCACAGCTGGTCAGCGCCCATTTTGACCTGCGTCCCAGGGGCCTGATCGAGATGCTCGATCTGAAGCGACCCATTTATCGGGGTACCGCCGCCTACGGACATTTCGGCCGGGAAGAGCCGAATTTTACCTGGGAGCGCACGGATAAAGCGCTGCTACTGAGAGCCGCTCTGTAACACAGCCTTTTTGACATAACTCAAACCGCGGATTTTTAACATGACCAGCAAAAACGTAACCACCCAGCTGAGCACCACCGACTTTAAAGTCGCCGATATCAACCTTGCGGGCTGGGGGCGGCGCGAAATCGAAATCGCCGAAACCGAAATGCCCGCACTGATGGCCCTGCGAGAACAATATCGCGCCACTCAACCCCTGCAGGGCGCTAGAATCCTCGGCTGTATCCATATGACCGTGCAGACCGCAGTGCTGATCGACACATTAACCGCCCTGGGCGCGGAAGTGCGCTGGTCGTCCTGCAATATATTCTCCACGCAGGATCATGCCGCAGCGGCCATTGCCGCAGCGGGCACCGCCGTGTTCGCCTGGAAAGGTGAAACCGAGGACGAATATTTATGGTGCATCGAACAGACCATTCTCAAGGATGGCAAACCCTGGCACGCCAATATGGTGCTGGACGATGGCGGTGATCTCACCGAAATACTGCACCAGAAATATCCCCAGGTGCTGGACAACACGCACGGCATCACCGAGGAAACCACCACCGGCGTCCACCGCCTGTATGAACGTCTGGCCAGGGGGGAACTACGGGTTCCGGCGATTAATGTTAACGATTCGGTCACCAAGTCCAAAAACGATAACAAATACGGTTGCCGCCACAGCCTCAACGACGCCATCAAACGCGCCACCGACCACCTCCTTGCGGGAAAAAAAGCCCTGGTTATCGGCTACGGGGACGTGGGCAAGGGGTCGGCCCAATCCCTGCGTCAGGAAGGCATGATCGTACGCATCGCCGAGATTGATCCCATTTGCGCCATGCAGGCCTGTATGGACGGCTACGAAGTGGTGTCGCCGTTTATCGACGGTATTAACACTGCCAGCGCCGCCGGTATCAACCAGCAATTACTGTCTCAGATTGATCTGCTGGTGACCACCACCGGCAATATCCGGGTCTGCGACCGATTTATTCTGGCGGCGTTAAAGCCCGGCTGCGTGGTGGCCAATATCGGGCATTTTGACAATGAAATCGACACCGACTTTATGCGCAAAAACTGGTACTGGGAAGAAGTGAAGCCCCAGGTACATAAAATTTACCGCGCCCGCGACAAGGCCACCGCCAGTAACGATTATCTGCTCCTGCTATCGGAGGGGCGACTGGTCAATCTCGGCAATGCCACCGGACACCCCAGTCGCATCATGGACGGTTCGTTCGCCAATCAGGTACTGGCGCAAATCCATTTGTACCAACAGCAGTTCGCCACGCTAGACCCGGCGGCGCAAAAAGCGCATCTGCGCATTGAGGTACTACCCCGACACCTTGATGAAGAAGTTGCCGCCCATATGGTTAGAGGGTTCGGTGGTGTGGTCACACGCTTAACTCAGGAGCAGGCGGACTATATCAACACACCAGTCGATGGCCCGTTCAAAAGCGAAAATTATCGCTACTAACGCTATTCAACTATTTTTGACCACCGGGAGAATACCCAGACCATGCCAGCGCACTCCCCTTTAAGCTTCGAGTTTTTCCCGCCTAAAACGCCTCAGGGAGAGGAAAAACTCCGGCAAACCTGTGGCGTACTAAGCCGCTATCAACCCGATTTTTTTTCTGTCACCTATGGTGCCGGAGGTTCTACCCGGGAGAACACCCGGGACACCGTACTGCACATACAGGCTGCTGGACAGCCAGTCGCCCCGCACCTGTCCTTTGGGGGCGCTCACCAGGACGCTATTCTCGATCTGCTCGGCACCTACCAGCAGGCCGGCATCCGCCAGTTAGTCGCGTTGCGCGGCGATTTGCCATCGGGGATGGGCGGCGCCACGCACCTGGTTCACGCCAACGAGCTGGTTGCTTTTATACGCAAACATTTTGGCGGTTTTTTTAGCATACACGTCGCGGCTTATCCGGAAATTCACCCGGAAGCGAAAAGTTACGGGGACGATATCCGCTGGTTGCGAGCGAAGTTCGAAGCGGGCGCCAATGCCGCTATAACTCAGTATTTTTATAACGCGGATGCCTATTTTTATTTTATCGATCAATGCCAAAAAGCTGGTATCGATCAACCGATCGTGCCCGGCATCATGCCCATTACCAATGTGCAAAATTTACTGCGCTTCTCGGCTAACTGCGGTGCGGAAATTCCCCGATGGTTACAGCAACGCCTGCACGCTTGCGGTGACAATCCGGCCGATGTGCTGGCATTAGGTTGCGATGTGGTGACCGGTCTGTGTGAGAAATTACTGACCGGCGGCGCACCGGGATTGCATTTTTACACTATGAACCAGTCCCACCCCACCAGCACTATTGTGGATAATCTGAACATTGCTCCCCGGCCAACTACCTGAATATGCGCACACCGCGATTTTTTACCGACCAGCCTCTGGCGACGGGTACGGAGATTACCCTGGCACCCGGCGCGTCCGGACATATCGTCACCGTATTGCGCCTCACGCCAGGCAGTCGTATTACGCTGTTTAATGGCGAAGGGGGCGAGTACGGGGCAACCCTGCTCGGTGGCTCCAGAAAACAGGCTAAGGTCTCGGTGGGAAGTTTTTCCGATACGAATAGACAGTCTCCACTGGCCATTCATCTGGGTATAGCGCTATCCAAAGGCGATCGTTTTGACTGGGTGATTCAAAAAGCCACTGAGCTGGGCGTCGCCCAAATTACCCCACTGGTCACGGCGCGCACGGAAGTACGGCTCAGTGCCGAGCGACAACAAAAAAAATGCCAGCACTGGCGACATATTGTGATCAGCGCCTGTGAGCAAAGCGGTCGCAATCGGTTGCCTTGCATGGTTCCACCTGTGCCCTGTCGGGACTGGTTGTCGGTGCAGGCCGATATAAAACTTGTCTTGCACCCCGCCACCGCCAACTCTGTCCCGTTGCCCAGGGATACCAGTCCAACTTCCGTGGCGTTACTGGTCGGCCCCGAAGGCGGATTGACAGGCGACGAAGTGAGCGCCGCGCTGGGCCTGGGGTTCACAACTCTGCGGCTGGGTCCCCGTATTCTGCGCACCGAAACGGCACCTGTAGCCGGAGTCAGTATAGTGCAGGCGTTTTGGGGAGATATGTTGTAGACTGTACGGTCGGATGATACCTGCTTCACATGCATTTCGCCCTCAAGCGGCGACACCAGCAGCGGTCAATGGAAGACATAATGGGCAAACAGGCGCAGCCCGCATAGAACAACCCACAAAACGCCAGACAGCTATTTGCTGGTTATCGAATGTGCCCCACACGCAACTGCGAAGTTACTTCAACACATGGAGTACCGGCGATGGATCACCGCGCGGCCTGTAAACGATGAATCTCAGAGTCCTGGTGCTGACCCGGATTATTCCGGTATTCGTGTTTTCACTGTTGAGTCTGGGCCTCGGCGGTGTATTTTTGATGAACGACGCCGTCAGCCAAAAACAAATATCTCTGGTGACCGCTGTTGCCCGTTCGTTTGCGGCGCAATTCGAGCAGTTTCACGGCGCTGGGCGAGCGGGTGGCGAGTTGATAGCCAAATCGCTGGAATTTACCGACTATTCATCGGCAAGGGAACGCCAACTTCGCACTTCCGCAGAAAATCTCAAGGTGAATACGCCCGGAATGGGCGACCCCGAAAAAGATCTGTTGGCACTTTTTTATCGCGCCCTCGAAAGTTACTCCCACTTTGATCAAATCCAGCTTCTCGACCATCGGGGCGACACGCTGCTCACTGCCCACCGCGAATTATTGCGATCTCGACAACTCAATCCCGGACCGGCCACTCGCGGCGAATCAAGCACGGCAAACACAAGTTTGGGTCACGCGGAAACCCTGCCCAAAACTATCCGTAGCGCCATCATCAACGCAAAAAAATCCTTCTTTGTGGCTTATGCCCTGCAGCAAGGCGAGCCCACGATGTTTATAATTTTCCGGCGCACAAACCCCGAGCACTGGGAAGGCGAGCACTATTATTTTATATTTTCATCGAAAATGGCAGTTGTCAAAAACCTCGCCGCGCGCCATGGCGAAATAGACGGCGTGAATTTCGTGTTGTTCAGCGCCGACAATCTGCGTCTTTTATCAACCGGCCCAAATGCAGGTCTTATTGAAAACTTCGCTCGAAAATATACGTCGTTGACCGCGGATGGCGATGTGCACGCTATCGATGTTTCAGGGAAACCGGTGCTCTATGTGGCAAGCAGCCTGTACGGTAATAAATTAATTACGTTTGCGCCACAACGACCACCCAACGACGTAGGTAGCCAGTTCTCCATCCTTGCACTGATCGTCACCGTATTCGCTGTCGCGGTATGTGTGTTTTTGACCACGTTTTTTATCAATCGTTTGGTGGCAGTGCCGATCAGGCAACTAGCGCGAGAAGTCAGGGCCACAGCTGACGGGGAAAAACTTTCTCTACAAAAAAACTACGCGGCGATAGAGATCAACCAACTAGCAGCCACTTTTGAGAAGGTATTAACGGCGGAACACGAAGCCCGCAACCAGATTCAAAATATGGCCTATTTCGACGCATTGACCGGCCTGGCAAATCGCCGCCTGTTTGCTACCTACCTGGCGCGCATAGTGGCATCGGCACAACGCTCCAACGAAAGTCTTGCGGTAATGTTTATCGATCTGGATAACTTCAAGTTTATTAATGACAGCTACGGACATCATTTCGGAGACCGGGTATTAGTGGAATTTGCCGAACGCATAAAGAATACCGTGCGCACCAGCGACCTCGTATCCTTTCTCGGCGAGAGTGACGCCGCGCAAAGCATTGCGCGCCTGGCGGGGGATGAATTTGCCGTGTTATTAACCTCCCTGGAGGACAATTTTTCTGCAGCCGTCGTGGCGGAGCGCCTGCTTGAAAACGCGCGCGAGCCGATCGTGTTCGAAGGACAGGTTGTGCATATTGAGGCCTCCATAGGAATCGCAGTGTTCCCCGATGATGCCAGCGGCCCACAACAACTCATTCAGCACGCCGACGCGGCAATGTACCACGCCAAAATCAGCGGGAAAAATACCTACTGTTTTTTTTCTCAGGATATTTCTAACAAACTTGCCAGGCAACGCGACATTCAACAGGCGTTGCGACACGCCCTGCTGGAGGAAGAGTTCGAATTGCTGTTTCAACCCTACGTCAATCGCACTGAACATTGCTTAGTTGGTGCAGAAATATTATTGCGCTGGAACAGCAAACTGCTCGGCGCCGTACCACCTCAGGAATTTATTCCGGTAGCGGAATCGACTGGGATCATCAAGGAAATTGATGCGTGGTTGTTAAGCAAGGCGCTGGAATTACTGGATCACTGGAAGCAGAAGGGCTACCCGGACATCAATTTGTCGATTAATATTTCGGCAGCAGAAATGCGCAACCTTTCCTTTCCGGGCTTCGTCGCTGCCAGCCTGAGGGGTTATACCATTGAACCCCATCGTATTGAATTCGAAATTACTGAAACAAAACTGGTTGACTATGACGAACGCTCTCTCGACATTTTTACGCGCCTGAAAGAAACCGGTGTTACGCTGATACTTGACGATTTTGGCAAGGGCTTCACCTCGCTCAACCAGCTCAAGGATCTGCCGGTGCACAGACTCAAAATAGACCGAGATTATGTTGCCGAGATTGCGGCGAAAAGCGGGCATCTACAAATCGTGGACGTTATATTGTTGCTCAGTCACTCCTATCAACTCAGCGCCACCGCGGAGGGTGTCGAGCAATTACATCAGGTAGAGTACCTCGAAGAGGCGGGATGCGATTATCTGCAGGGATTTTACTTCAGTGCGCCACTAAAACTGGAGCAGCTCATTGAACTACTCGAAACCAGACAACTAGTTCTGCCGCGTGGCGAACAACACGCGGCTGCGGAATCTGTGCAAGCATCGAGCTCAGTGTAGGTGATCCAGGTGCGCCCATATCGCCAGTAAATTCTTCAGCCGCACCGGAAATTAGAACACCTGACACCCGGCCTGTGCCATGCGCTTTAAAAACCACGATTCACTTACGCATACCACCCAGCCAGCAATGGGACAAGCTCGCGCCAACACATTACCAACTAGCCCGCGGCGGTGCTTGCTAATGAACTTTATTTTTTCTGAAGAGCAACAAAAATTTGCGACAGCATACTATAATTATGCGCTCGACTTGACGACCAGTAATGGTTGGTCCGCGACTCGAATGTTCTTTTTCCGGAGGGTTTTTGTCCCACGCTCGCCCACCAGGGCTGGCTGGCAATTGCCATGCTCAGGGAGCTGGGTGGCCAACAAACCTGTTTCTCCACTGCGCAGGTTGCCAATAAAATAAAGTTGATTGCACGCACCCGCCCCGTACACGAAACTCCGCGGCTGATTGATGGGCTCTCTTTTTTTACACCGATCTTGATCGTAGTTGCGTGGAAATTGGCGCCAGTAAGCCCCCAATTGATGCTCTGTTTTACCGCGGAAAAAGTTCTCGGCCAGCCGAAACCCTATTAACTGATCGGGCACCTCGGTAAGCAACGTTGTTGCCCGGGTTTGCCGACTACATTAAGGACACTCGAAGCGCTGCTATCACTGGTTCGGTAGCTGGACGTAAACCCCGCCACAGGAAAAAAGATTCCGCCGCCTGCTCCACCAGCATGCCAAGCCCATCGGCGACGGCGAGCGCGCCATGCCCCGTTGCCCAGTTCATAAATACCGTGGGCGCAGCCCCATACATCAGGTCGTAACAGCGCGCATTGCGCGCCAGCAGTCTGTCCGGCAACGACGGCAAATCGCCCCCGAGGCTGGCGCTGGTGCCATTGATCACCATGTCAAAAGCTTGCAGGTCTACCAGATTGTCCACACCCACCGCACTTAACGACCCCATCCGGGTAAACTCTTTTACCAACTGCTGCGCCTTCTCGACGGTGCGGTTGGCTATCACCAACTCCCGCGGATTTTGTGCGAGTACCGGTTGCAAAATACCGCGCACCGCGCCACCCGCTCCGAGTATTAGCACCCTTTTACCAACGACGGACCAACCGAGGTTGCCGGTGATATCGGACACCAGCCCGGCGCCATCCGTGTTGTCGCCCAACACGGCGCGACCCTTCTGCACAGCAAGTGTATTAACCGCCCCCGCTCGCTTGGCCCGCGCAGTTAAACGGTTTGCAAAGTGGTACGCATCCTGTTTGAACGGGACGGTGACATTCAGCCCCATGCCACCACCCTGGAAAAATTGCCTGGCCGCAGTGTCAAATCCCCCGGCGGCCACCAACTGACGGGTGTAGGCCATATCCACGCCGAACTGGGCGGCGAAAGCTCGGTGAATAACCGGTGAGAGGCTGTGCTCAACTGGGTTGCCAAATACCGCATAGCGATCAGTCATGGTGGGCTCGTCGATCCGGCTTATTCTATAACGGCGCAGTGTAGCGCCTATTTGTTTAACCGTCAGTGCTGGTCGGCGTGTGTGTTCCGGGTGCAACGATATCAGGACCCCGTGGATTGCCGCGCTAGACCCAGTCTCTGGGTGGCAAATACTGCTCGTAGAGCTGGGCCTCCGCGCTGCCAGGTTGAGGTTGCCAATCGTAGTCCCAGCGCACCAGCGGCGGCAGAGACATCAAAATGGACTCGGTTCGCCCACCAGTTTGCAGACCAAACAGCGTGCCCCGATCGTAGACCAGATTAAACTCCACATAGCGCCCGCGGCGATATAGCTGGAAATTCCTTTCCCGCTCGCCATAGGGCATATCCTTGCGACGCTCGATAATTGGGCAATAGGCCTGTAAATAGCTATCGCCAACCGCGCGCAACAGCGCAAAACTGGCGTCGAAACCCGGACTATTATAATCGTCAAAAAACAGTCCACCGACCCCGCGCGCCTCACCACGGTGCTTTATGTAGAAATAATCGTCACACCATTGTTTGAAACGCGGGTAAATGTCAGTGCCGTGGGGTGCGCAAGCCTGCTGCGCTACCTTGTGCCAGTGACAGCAATCCTCGTCGTTGCCATAGTACGGCGTCAGGTCGTAACCACCACCAAACCACCACACCGGAGCTACTCCGTCCTTCTCGGCAACGAAGAAACGAACATTGGCATGGGAGGTAGGCACATAGGGATTAAGGGGGTGAATGACCAGAGACACGCCCATCGCTTCAAACGAGCGTCCCGCCAATTCTGGGCGGCTGGCCGTCGCTGAAGCGGGCAGCTGCGCACCTTGTACGCAGGAATAGTTAACGCCACCTTTTTCGATCACTGCGCCGTTGGCAATCACCCGCGAACGGCCGCCACCGCCCTCGGCCCGGGTCCAGTTATCCTCCTGAAACTGAGCCTGTGATTCGTACTGCTGCAGCGCCGCGCAAACCCGATCCTGAAGTTCCTGCAAGTAATTTTTAACACTTTGTTTGTCCATTACCGAGCTGTTTGTTTTGGGCACGTCTACTCCTGATTTCTGATTCTATACCTGGCCCGCGCCGGGGCGGATGACCCGTTCCGATAGCAGATCGCGGATTTCGCTCGCTCGACCTGGACGGCCAACTCTGCCCGGCAGATAATCGTCGAGGCTGACGCCAAAGTATGCTTTGACCTTGATCAACGAAACCGCAGCTGGAAATCCCCCCGGGTTAGCTGAAGTGGACACCAGTGGGCCGCCGCAGGCCCTGGATAGTGCCGCTGCGATTGGATGGGCGGTGACCCGCACCGCCAGCCGGTCGCTGCCACCCGTAATCCAGTTTGCCGCTGTGCCGTTATTGGGAATCAGCCAGGTAACCGCTCCCGGCCAGCTATGTGTTAGCAAAGCACGTTGCGATGCATTGATGCCCCGTAAAAAAGGCTCCAGCATGTTAATATCGGCCGCTATTAAAATAACGCCTTTACTGACCGGGCGACGCTTGATCCGCAAGATACGATGTACCGCCTCCGCATTATCTGGATCACACCCGAGACCCCACACCCCCTCCGTAGGGTACGCCACGACGCCGCCGCCGCGCACCACATCTGCAGCCCGACGCACGCGGGGGTTATAGCGCCAGTCACGCAAAAATGTTCTCCTTCTGTACCCCATGCGCCGCTACCACCAGGGGCGCAGAGAAACCGCCCACGCGGTGATCCAGCATCACGGGAAAAATACCAGTGCAGTTGGTGATCATGTTACTCAATCCGGAGAAATCGCGAGGCTACTCCATGGCAGCCGCGGATTCAACGACAGGACATGGACAGGGGCGAATTAAATCGCCTATTTTAAACGGGTAAATGTCCCACCCTGGTTTTCCACCAGACCGCCCAGTTCCAGCTCGACCATAATGCGCGTCAGCTGAGCGGGATCGGCGCCGGTACTTTCCACAAGGTCATCGAGCGACATGGGATCAAAGCCCATCTCGGCAAGAATTATTTCCTGGTCCGGCGAGACCACAGAGCGTATCCCTGACCCGCCAGTGCCGTGCGCAACCTGTAACTCCTCTATTTTGTAGGCCAGCATACCCCCCAGCTGGGCGACAATATCGTCGGCGGTTTCAACCAGCGTCGCGCCATCGCGCAGCAACTGATGACACCCCCGCGCCCGGGGATTGTGTATCGAACCGGGAATCGCAAATACTTCGCGCCCCTGTTCCATGGCGTAGCGAGCAGTGATCAACGAACCACTGCGCAGCGCCGCTTCGACCACCAGCGTCCCTAAACTGAGCCCGCTGATAATTCGGTTGCGCTGCGGAAAATGGCTCCCCCTGGGTGGCGTGCCGAGGGGAAATTCGGACACAATCGCACCACCGCGCTCAATGATTTTCGCCTGCAACTCGGCGTGTTGCGATGGATACACGCGATCTATTCCGGTCGCAACCACCGCATTTGTCACACCACCTTTGAGCGCACCACCATGGGCGGCACTATCGATGCCCAGAGCCAGACCACTGGTGATTGCAAAACCATGGCCCGAGAGGCTGGCAGCAAATGATTCGGCAGTACGGTCGCCACCGCTTGAACTTTGCCGACTACCAACCATGGCAATTTGCGGCAGTGACAACGCGTCGGCTCGACCGCGTACGAATAACACCGGTGGCGGGGTGGAGATTTCCCGCAACAACGGGGGATAGGCCGCATCGCCAAGGGTTAGCACGTCCACGTGCTCGGTAGTACAGTAGGCGAGTGTCGCCTCGATTTTGCGCATCAACGCCGTGGGATTTTCGCGAAATTCGCCCAGTCCCGCCCGGCAGGCGAGGGGCGTTCGCTCGGGCTCGAGATTCACCACCGCGGCAAAGGAGCCGTGGCGAGCGTACAGGTTGCTGATAATTTTTGTACTGAAGCCCGGCAGAAATTGCAACGCCAGTGCCGATTCTTTTTCGGTCAACTTGCTCATCCCTGAGTGTCCTGACTTATTCTGACAACATTGGTCGCCCTGTCCCCCGAGGGGGCTATCCCTGCTGACCTGTCCCTGCTGACCTGTCCCTGCTGACCTAAGTCAACGGGGCATAAACATTACGGATTGCGCACCAGATCTTTTACAGAAAGTGGTCGATCCGCATTGAGAACCAGACCAAAGCTCATTTTTTCAAAAGTGCGAAAGATCATCACCAACCCCGCTCTCTCAGGCGGCAGTGTGACCGTGTCTTCGGCAATACGATCAGCGACAGTTTCTCCGCGCTTGTATATCGCCAGCATATTGCCCACCACCAGACTATCCCGTTCGCCGCGATTGATGGCGACCACGTCCAGATGACCAACGTTATTCACACCGCCTTCCACCGCCATGATAACTCCATCGACGGTGTCGGTCGGCGCGCTCGGATAAAAGACCGGATTAATTTTGCGCTCCTCGCCCGGCAGCAGTCGATCGCCAACTCGAATTTCCTCCTCGCTGCGCAACACCCCTGCAGTGCCAACATCCCCGTTAACGGCCTTCAATTGCACCGCGCCAACATCCTGGGCACGCACGCCAAGCACTTCCTCGGTTTCCGGATCGATATAGGGATCACCCTGACGATAAACGCCAAATGTGCCATCGTCACCAGCGAACGTACCGCGGGCATACAGGTCATCACCAATACCGGAAATAATCCGTTTTTGCTGACCCGCCAACACGTAAGGCGCCGCTTCCAGCTCCCCTGGCGCTACTACACGCGTGCGAGAGAGGAAACTGTTGATCGCATCCAGCGGCAACGCCGCAATAGCCTCCCCATGGGCTATTTCGCGCACCTGTGGACTGAGTTTGACATCGCGACCCCGATTTAAGGTCAAGCGTGGCTGCCCGTCGATGTACACCAGGCTGATCACATCGCCGGGATAAATCAGGTGGGGATTTTTAATCTGAGGATTAACGTGCCAGATTTCGGGCCACAACCAGGGTTCGCGCAGGTAAAATGCGGAAATATCCCAGAGGGTATCGCCCTTTTTTACGGTATAGGTGTCGGGAACACTGTCCTTGAACGGCGGCTCCGCAGCGAATGCCACCGCCATGCCCAGCCAAATCCCCATCAACGCTATCGCTGCTTTTTTCATGATGGCCCATCCTGTGTGCTGTATCTCGATAGTGTATACTTCGATTATCGAGGTCATTATTATCGAAACCTCCTTTCAGGACCTAATGTTAGCAGTGGTTTATGCTAATTTGCTAGAGATTGATCACAAACATTATGACAACTCTGACCATCCTCGAATTCCCCGATCCACGTCTTCGTACTCAGGCCAAACCCGTCGTCGCCGTCGACAACCGTGTAAAACAGCTGGTCGACGACATGCTGGAGACCATGTACGACGCTGAGGGTATCGGACTTGCGGCCACCCAGGTGAATGTGCACGAACGGGTGGTGGTCATGGATATTTCTCCCAAACGGGATACGCCGCTGGTATTTATCAACCCTGAAATTCAACTATTGGACGACAGTACCCGCGAATACGAAGAGGGGTGTCTCTCAGTTCCCGGCTTTTATGAGTCGGTTGCGCGGCCCGACCACATTCGGGTACGGGCACTGGATCGTAACGGCAATGCCTTTGAACTGGAACCTGATGGCTTGCTGGCGGTATGTGTGCAGCACGAGCTCGATCATCTGGACGGCAAGCTTTTTGTTGATTACCTCTCGCCGTTAAAGCGCACGCGCATTCGCGCCAAACTCGAGAAACTCCAGCGCCAGCCCGCCTGAACAATCAAAAGGCAGAACCTGCATGCACGATATAACGGCGAGCCTACGGGACCTGCGCATAGTGTTTGCCGGAACCCCGGAATTCGCCGCCCACCATCTACAGGCATTGCTCGACCACCACCTGCGGGTGGTGGCCGTCTATTGTCAGCCCGATCGTCCCACCGGGCGTGGCAAGCATCTCGTCGCGGGGCCGGTTAAACAGCTGGCACTGGATCGCGGACTGGCGGTCCATCAGCCGGCGAGCCTGAAAACGACATCCGCCGAGGCTGAACTCACCGCGCTTGCCCCCGACATCGTGGTGGTAGTCGCCTACGGTCTGTTGCTGCCACAGAAAATTCTGGATATCCCACGCCTTGGATGCATCAACGTTCACGCCTCGCTACTGCCACACTGGCGCGGCGCCGCGCCCATCCAGCGGGCCATCCAGGCAGGGGACCCGCAAACCGGTGTGACCATCATGCGCATGGAAGCTGGCCTCGATACCGGGCCAATGCTGCTCCAGGCGTCCTGTCCAATTACCGCCACGGACACGGCTGGCACGCTGCACCAAAAACTCGCTGCTGTGGGTGCCCATGAACTGCTCATTGCACTACAGCAGATTGCCGATGGCACCGCCAAGGCGTTACCGCAAGACGACGGTCAGGCTACCTATGCCCACAAAATCAGTAAACACGATGCACGACTGAATTGGCATCAAGACGCTCGCACTCTGGAGCGCTGCGTGCGCGCGTTTAATCCTGTGCCAATCGCCTTTGCGATACTTGCAAATGAACCCGTGCGTATCTGGGCAGCAACCGCCAGCGACGAAATAAGCGACCAACCCCCCGGCACGATTCTCGCGGCAGGCACCGATGGAATAAAAACCGCTTGTGCACGCGGAACCCTGATCATCACCGAACTGCAGCTACCGGGCAAAAAAAGATTGCCTGTTGGCGCTGTGCTAAATAGCCGGGCTGCGCAATTTCGCCCCGGACTCATATTTCAATCTCGGGTTAATTGAACAATGCTCGAAGTACGCGCAGCAGCGGCAAAAACCATTGCGGCAGTAGCGCAAGGTGGCCAATCTCTGGGCGCGGCATTAGCCACCTACCAGACGCAGGTCAGCCCGCGGGAGCGCCCGTTATTACAGGAATTGTGCTTCGGTACGCTACGCAGTTTTCATCGCCAGAAAGCGATCGTCAACGCCCTGCTGGACAAGCCGCTTAAGGCAAAAGACACCGATGTCCTGGCGCTCCTGACATGCGCGCTCTACCAGATGACCGACACCCGCATACCCGTTCACGCGGCGGTGAATCAGTCCGTGACTGCCTGCGCTGCGCTGGGCAAGCCCTGGGCAAAACGCGTTGTTAACGCTGTGTTGCGGCGCTTCGAACGGGAGCGACCCACCATTGAAATGACGCTTGCGGACAATCCCGAGTTCCACAGCGCCCATCCGGGGTGGCTGTGGCAGGCCCTGCAGGCGGCGTGGCCCGCACAGGCCAGCACAATTATCGCGGGCAATAACGCTCGCCCACCCATGACGCTGCGCGTTAACCTCGCCAAAACTGATCGCGCCCACTATCTCCAGGAGTTGCACACAGTCGGCATGACGGCTACCGCGACAACCCACAGCCCCGCGGGGGTACAACTGCTACAACCGGTGCCTGTAGAACAACTGCCAGGCTGGACTCAGGGCAAGGTCAGCATCCAGGATGAAGCGGCCCAATTGAGCTGCGAGTTGCTGGATCTGGCAGCGGGCCAGCGGGTGCTCGACGCCTGTTGCGCGCCCGGCGGAAAGACCTGCCATATACTGGAGCGGGAACCCGGTCTGGCGGAACTGGTGGCGCTGGATGTCGACCCTGGGCGTCTGGATCGCGTGCGCGAAAACCTGCACCGTCTACAGCTGCGAGCCACCCTGCTGGCAGCAGACGCAACCCAACCGCAATGGTGGAACGACACACCGTTTCAACGCATTCTGGTGGATGCACCCTGCTCGGCGACCGGTGTTATGCGCCGTCATCCGGATATCAAACTGCTGCGCCAGCCCGCAGACATTGCCAATCTGGCCGCCACGCAACTACTGTTACTAAAACAGTTGTGGCCACTGCTGGCACCGGGTGGGAAATTGCTCTACGCCACTTGCTCCGTTCTGCCACAGGAAAATGACGACGTGGTCGAGCAGTTTCTAGCTAGCATGTCCGACGCCAGACCCATCACACCAAATGTGTCCTGGGGCCTTGCAACCCGGCTGGGTCGGCAACTATTGCCGGGGGTCGACGCTTGCGATGGCTTTTATTATGCGCTGTTAACCAAACCATCGGCGACCTATCCACAACCCTTGCTAACAGCGTGACTCCCTAATATCGTGTTGCTCACTTTCGAGGAGACTTGGGCGTGCGCAACAACCGCGCAGTTGTTGACCCACTCTGTACAAAGCGTACTTATTCGGCGCGCATGAAGGATTCCCGCCTCCACCTCTCGTTGCTGCTGGCAGGGGCCATTATCACTGTCACCCGCCTTTTCTATTCCCACACCTTCGGTTTACGCGGCAACCTGGTGCACGGGGTTTTCACCTTTGTTTCGATGATGACGTCGACCGGCTATATCACTGCCGATTTCAGTGTCTGGCCGACATTTTTGCCGGTTTTTCGAGTTGTCGCCGCCTTCTTTGGTGGCTGTGGTGGATCGACGGGTGGTGGCGTGAAAATCGGCCGCGTGTTGATCATCGCCAAACAAGGTGTCCGCGAGATGCGGCGATTGGTGCACCCCAGCGCGGTAATTCCCCTTAAAACTGACAAGCGCGTGGTCCCCGATGCCGTCGTCAAAAGTGTCTGGGCATTTTTTGGCGTGTATATCGCGGTCTATTATTTAACGGTCATCCTGCTTATGGGTTCCGGCGTGGACTTGCTCACCGCCTGGACGGCGGTGGCTGCCTGTATCAACAATATGGGACCGGGACTGGGCGCGGTCGCGATCCACTTTCGGGATCTTGGCGACTTCGCCACCTGGGTGCTAACAGTCGCCATGTTACTTGGTCGACTGGAAATTATTCCGCTCCTGGCAATAATTACACCGATGTTCTGGCGTCGCTAGTTACGTTTTAGAAACTAATAAATTTTGACCCATATGGCGTCTCGCCGCCCGGCAACACCGGGCAGCGCAAAGCTGAGCAAACTACTGCGCACGCTCGCAGATATTGGTAAGCTGGACACCGCCCAATTGTCGGCAATTTACAGCGGCAACTGACGCTGGCCAGATAGTACTACCCTGCGCTGCGCTGTTCCGCAGTTTGGGTCATACGAGCGTCATGTGAACGCCAGGCGCTGACAGACAGGTTGGCGTTAAACCCTCTTAGTGAAGGGCAGGTAAATGAAAATTATCATTATCGGTGCCGGTCAAGTGGGCGGCACCCTGGCGGAAAATCTGGCCAGCGAAGCCAATGACATCACACTCATTGATCTCGACGGGGCGCGTCTGAGAGAACTGCAGGATCGGCTCGACATACGCACGGTTGTGGGAATGGGATGCCATCCCGACGTACTGATCTCGGCTGGGATTGAAGATGCCGACATGCTGGTGGCAGTGACCCGTAGCGATGAAGTGAATATTGTCGCCTGTCAGGTAGCTTACTCTCTGTTTCGCACACCCACCAAAATAGCGCGAGTTCGCGCCAACGATTACGTTCACCACGGCGTTCGGGAAAAACTGTTTGGCGATAACAATATGCCCGTGGATGTGCTGATTACCCCGGAACAAGTGGTAACCGATTACATCTACAAACTAATCGAACAACCCGGCGCCCTGCAGGTGCTGGATTTTGCCGACGGCGTGGTCCAGCTGGTCGCGGTGCGCGCCTACCACGGCGGGCCGTTAGTGGGAAACCACCTCAGTTCACTGCGCGAACATATGCCTAACACGGATGCCCGGGTGGCCGCAATATTTCGACGCGACCGACCAATTGTCCCCGAGGGTGACACGGTTATCGAAGCGGGCGATGAGGTATTTTTTATCGCCGCGCGAGAAAATATTCGTAAAGTTATGGGGGAGTTGCGGCGCCTGGAAAAACCTTACCGCCGTTTGATTATTGCGGGCGGCGGCAATATTGGATTTCGCCTGGCCAAAGCCCTGGAAAATGACTACAACGTTAAAATCATTGAATTCTCTGCCGAGCGCAGTAATTTTTTGTCGGAGCGCCTGGATAAAGCCATCGTGCTTACTGGCATGGCTGGCGATCGCGATCTACTGGTCGAAGAAAATATCGAAGATACCGACGTCTTTCTCGCAGTTACCAATGACGATCGGGTCAACATCATGTCGTCAATGCTCGCGAAAAGACTCGGCGCCCGCAAAGTGATGACGCTGATCAGTAACCCGGTGTACGCAGATTTGATGCAGGGCGGGGAAATTGATATTGCGATTTCGCCACAACAGGCAACTACCAGTTCGCTGCTGACCCATGTGCGTCGTGGCGACACCGCCAATGTGCACTCCCTGCGCCGCGGCGCCGCCGAAGCACTGGAGATCATCGCCCACGGCGATCGCAAAAGCTCCAGAGTGGTGGGGCGCAGCGTCGAGGATATCAAGGTGCCGCCGGGCACCACTATCGGCGCGGTGGTGCGCAACGGCGAAGTTATTATGGCCCACCACGATGTGGTGATCGAAAATAACGACCACGTCATTGTGTTTGTGGTGGATAAACGCCACACCCGCGATATTGAAAAGCTGTTCCAGGTCGGATTTACTTTCTTCTGATGCACATACCAATTATCGCGCGCATTCTCGGCCTGTTGCTGATGTTATTCAGCATTACTCTGATTCCACCGATCGTGGTGGCGTCCCTGTATGGCGAACAAACCCAGCACACCTTTTTCCTCGCTTTTGCGATTACTTTTTCAATCGGCGTTATGGTCTGGCTGCCCTACAGCCGCACGCAAATCGAACTGCGCACCCGCGACGGTTTTGTCATCACCGTGCTGTTCTGGGGGGTGCTGGGTCTGGTGGGCGCTTTGCCGTTAAGTCTCGTCGACCCCCTCAATCTGTCTTTTACCGATGCGGTTTTTGAATCCATCTCCGGACTGACAACCACGGGCGCAACCGTCATTACCGGACTCGACCACCTGCCCAAATCCATTTTGTATTATCGCCAGCAACTGCAATGGCTGGGAGGTATCGGCATCGTGGTTATTGCGGTGGCGATTATGCCCATGCTCGGTATCGGCGGCATGCAACTGTACCGCTCGGAAACCCCTGGACCTATTAAAGACAGCAAGCTGACGCCACGTATTACCGAAACGGCAAAGGCCCTGTTTATAATCTATATTATTCTCACCATTGCCTGTATGACAGCGTACTGGCTGGCTGGCATGAGTCTGTTTGACGCCATTGCCCACAGTTTTTCCACCGTTGCTATCGGCGGATTTTCCACCCACGATGCGAGCATTGGTTACTTTGACAACCCACGCATTATTTTCGTCTCGATATTTTTTATGATTATCTCGGGGTTAAATTTTGCCCTGCATTTTTTCGCCTGGAATCGCAAAAGCCTGCGCCACTACTTACGCGACGCAGAAGCCAAAATGTATTTGTATATGTTGGCAAGCGGGGCGGTAATTGTTTGCATCTATCTTTTTGTCACCCACACCTATTCCCTGCAGGAAAGCCTGATACACGGCGTTTTCCAGCTGGTTTCCATCATGACAACAACCGGTTTTGCCACGGACAATTTCAGTCAATGGCCGAGTTTTCTACCTTTTTTCCTGCTTTTTTTGTCCTTTTTTGGCGCCTGTGCTGGCTCCACCGGGGGCGGTATCAAGGTGGGCCGTATGATGATCATGGCGAAACAGGGATTGCGGGAAATATATCGCCTGATTCACCCCAGCGCGGTTTTCCCCATGAAAGTCAATCAGCGCATTATTCCGGATCGCGTCGCGGATGCCGTCTGGGCTTTTTTTGGCGTGTATCTGGCGGTATTTTACGCCATCGTTTTGCTGCTACTGGCCTCTGGCCTGGACTACGTGACAGCGTGGTCGGCTACTGCGGCTTCGCTGAACAATCTCGGTCCGGGGCTGGGCGATGTCGCCCACCATTATGGACAGATTAACGATTTTGCGAAGTGGGTACTGTGCGCCGGCATGCTGCTCGGCCGTCTGGAAATTTTTACGCTGTTGGTGTTGTTTACACCGATGTTCTGGCGGCGTTGATTTTTTCTCGTCACTTACGGCCATTCTACGCAATCACGTCCACTGCTGGTCGGTGACATGTTTAACCAGATGCACGTTGAACCCGATGTCCATATCAATAATGATGTGAGCGCAATTGGAGACCGCAGGTGGTTCCCACAATTGTTGCAACGACTTACCTTCAATATCTGCTAACACGCTTCTAATCCAGGCGCCGTGACTGACTACCGCCACCTCCTGACCCGGGGCGCCAGCACTGATTTCCCGCAATGCCCCGCGGCTACGCTCCTGCAGTTGCGCGAATGTTTCGGCACCGGCAACGCTGAACAAATGGGGTGTTTCGCGAAAAGCGAGATGTTCATACGGATAAAGGGCTGCCACCTGTTTATACAGTAATCCCTCCCACGGGCCGAGGTAAATTTCGCGTAATTCGTCGCGGTGTACAACTTCTGCCGCGCGCTGCGCAAAAACTATCGCCGCTGTCTGTCGCGCCCGCTGACTACTGCTGCAGAATAGCCGGGCAAAGTTTATTTCCTGTAACACCGTCGCCAGCCCCTGGGCCTGGGCAACCCCCTGAGGGGTCAACACGGACTCGCTCTGTCCCTGCACCCGTCCTTCGGCATTCCAGTTGGTCTCACCGTGGCGAATAAGATGTATACGGGTTAATTGCATCGTCTACGTGCCCGGCTTTGATGACATTGCCAAATTACCAGCGCTCCCCACTGGGCCTGAGGTCCAGTTCGAACGTCCACGCCGACGAATGCTGCTGCGAAAGTTGAAAAACCGATTCGGCAATCGCAGCCGGTTGCAGGAAAAAATTGTCGGGCTTATCGACGAGGAGTGCGCGGGTACGGGGAATGTCGATGACACCGTCAATAATCACCAGCGCCACATGAACTCCCTGCGGGCCGTAAGCCCGGGCCAGAGACTGGGTCAGGTTGCGCTGCGCAGCCTTGGCGGAGGCAAAAGCCGCAAAATTTTCCCCACCGCGCAGGGAGGCGGTCGCACCTGTCACCAATAAATTGCCTTTGCCCGCCGTTATCATATCCGGCACAAACGTCTGTGCAACAGCGAGTAGACCCAATGCGTTCACTTTCCAGGCAGCTGTAAAATCCTGTAAAGAAATATCCAGCGCGGGTCCGCGCATACCGGAACCCGCGTTGTACACCACGGTCTCGGCGACGCCGAGCTGATCCTTGATCTCTGCAGCCGCACTCTCGACCGAAGTGGCATCGGTCAAGTCACAGCTAAATCCCTGTGAGTCGGGTACGGCGGCAACGAGTTCGGTCAACGCCGCTTGGTTACGCGCTAACATGGCCACCCGATAACCAGCTGCGGCAAAGCGCTGGCTGATACTCAGGCCATTGCCGGGGCCAACCCCAGCTACGATACAGACAGGTTTTTGCATGGCAACACCTCCTGGTCGTGCAATATCAACGTTACAGACTGATGCGGTTTTTCCTGGCAGTGATCAGGGAGCTAACCGGTTCACCGTCCAGGTAGTGCCGGATTCATTCAGCAAATAGCGGAATCGATCGTGCAAACGACTTTCGCCGCCCTGCCAGAACTCGAACTCGCGAGGAGTTACCCGGTAACCACCCCAAAAATCCGGGGCGGGAACATCGCGCCCCGCGAATTTTTTTTGGCTCTCCGCGTACTGACTTTCCAGCACAGCGCGGGACACAAGGGTACGACTTTGCGGCGACGCCCACGCTGCGAGCTGACTTTCCCGGGGTCGAGTGACAAAATATTGGTCTACTTCAAAGCGGGTAAGCGGTCTGGCAATGCCGCCGATCGTCACCTGGCGATCCAGCTGAAACCAGGGGAAAAGCAGGCTGACGCGGGCATTGGCACTAATCTCCAATGCCTTGCGACTTTCCATATTGGTGTAAAACACTGCGCCATGATGGTCAAAGTGTTTCAATAACACGGTGCGTTGCGAAGGCAAACCGGAATCGCCAACGGTCGCCAACACCATTGCGGTGGGATCCTGAAGAGCCGCGTCTGCGGCCTGCTGCAACCACAATGCGAATTGATCGAACGGTGAAGCGCGCACACTCGCACGGGTTAAATGACCGTATTGGTATTCGCGCCGGGTATCTTCCAGAGACATAGATTTATCACCGCTAATTGTACGCCTGTTAACCGGCTGCCAGGCCTCCGTCCATAGAAATCGCTGCGCCGTTCATAAAACCATTATCGTCACAGCACGCCCACAACATGGCCTGGACGATTTCTTCAGTTTCTCCGAGGCGCTGCATGGGATTGCCCTGTAGCAGATTTTCCAGTTTCTTGCCGCCCGCCACATTCAGGCCTTTTTCCAACAGGGGTGTTTTGGAAAATGCCGGACAGATGGCATTCACACGAATATTTTTGCGCCCGTACTCCAGCGCCGCCGATTTAGTCAGTCCAATCACACCGTGTTTACCGGCGCTATAAATCCCTAAAAACGGAGCGCCCATAACGCCCGCCGCGGAACTCACGTTAAGAATACTTCCGCCGGTCTGTTTCAACATCTGGATCAGCTCAAATTTCATGCATAAAAACACACCCTTCAAGTTTATATTGTTGGTGTGATCCCACATCGCTTCGTCGCAATCGTGAATGCGCAGTTTTTGCTGTGCGACACCAGCATTATTAACCGCCACGTCGAGCTGCCCGTACCGCTCCACGCAGGCACCCACAAACGCTTCCACCTGCGCCCCCTGGCTGACATCGCAAGCCATGGATAACACCTCCCTGCCCTGGCCGCGCAACGCCTCACCGACAGTCTCCACCGCCGTTTTGTTCACATCGCAAATCGCCACCTTCGCGCCAGCTTCGGCAAAACACTGTGCCGCCAACTGGCCGAAACCCGAGCCAGCGCCGGTGATAAGCACCACTTTGTCACTATAATCGTAATGAGTTTTCACGCAATCTTTCCTCGCAGTGTGTTGTCGTGATCAATGGGAGCACAGATCGACAACCAATAGCGCACCGATCTCAAACTCTAAAGGGATTTGACCAAATGCCCACCATCGACTGCCAGCGTTGCTCCATTAATAAATGAGCCAGCGTCACTGGCCAGCAGCAGCAGCGGTCCATTCATTTCGCGCAATTCTCCCAGGCGCCCCGCTGGCGTTGACTGAATATAGTGTTTGCCGACCTCGCTCGCGAAATATTCGTCATTCATCTCGGTTTTAAAATATCCCGGACAAATGGCATTGACGCGAATATTTTTCCCGGCCAGTTCAAGAGCCAGGTGTTTGGTCAACTGAATTACACCCGCCTTGGAGGCCGCGTAAACCCCGTGACCCACACTGGTGGAAAGCCCCAGTATGGAAGCGATATTGATGATAACACCAGCGCGATCGGCGGCAAGGAGACGCCGCGCGGCCTCGGCCGCTACCAGCCAGGCACCCTTAAGATTGGTGTCCATCACAAAGTCCCAGTCCTGTTCACGAGTTTTGTGTACAGTTTTTGGAACCGCCACCCCCGCGTTGTTGATCAACAAGTCCACTGTACCGAACGTCTGTTGTGCCGTGTTAAACGCCTGAGCAACACTGCCGCTGTCGGTGACATCGAGGTTCACCGCACACGCTTGCGAATTGCTGGCATGCAATTCATCCACTAATGCCTGGAGGCGCTCCACACGCCGCGCCGCCACCACCACCTTCGCACCCGCAGCAGCCAGCACTCGCGCAAAATGCATTCCGAAACCGCTCGAAGCGCCGGTGACCAGCGCAACTTTTCCGCTCATATCAAAACACGTGCTAAGCGCAGTGTTGGTCACATTAACTCTCCCGGGTAACCTGGGGCCCCTACGGGCGCAATACCAGCTTGCCCTTAACATCCCGTCCGGTGATTTGTAAAATTGCCTGAACCCCTTCCGCCAGTGGATAAACTCTGTCGATTATCGGTACCACTTTCCCTGCCTGAATCCACTTGAACAGCTCCTGCATATTGGCTGCATGGTCATCGGGCTGCTTCTGGGTAAAGGTTCCCCAGAACACGCCCACCAGCGAGTAACCCTTCACCAGGGTCAGATTGACCGGCAACGTCGGAATGCGCCCGGAAGCAAAGCCAATCACCAGCAAGCGCCCGTTCCAGGCCATCGCCCGAGAGCAGGCATCAAACGCATCGCCACCCACGGCGTCATACACCACATCCGCGCCCTTGCCATCGGTAAGTGCTTTGATGCGCTTGTTTAAATCCTCCTCCGTATAATTAATCCCATCGTCCGCACCCTGGGATTTGGCAAATGCCAGTTTTTCCGCACTGGAACACACGGCTATAACCCGCGCGCCAATGGCCTTGCCAATTTGCACCGCGGCGATGCCGGTACCGCCGGCCGCACCCAGTACCACCAGCGTTTCCCCTGGCTGCAACGCCGCACGCTGGCGCAGCGCATGGTGGGCAGTGCCGGTTGCACAAACCAACGCGGCCCCCTGGTCATAGTCCAGTCCTTCCGGAACAGGGAATAAAATGCTGGCGTCGACAACCACTTTTTCGGCATAGGCTCCAAAGCCGGGAAACCAGCCGAGCACCGCCTGCCCGGGTTTGAAACTGGTCACTCCCTCGCCCAACTCCAGTACATCCCCGCTAAATTCTCCGCCGGGGCTAAAGGGCGGCTCGGGTCGCGACTGATATTTGCCCTGCACCAGTAATCCGTCGGGAAAATTAACACCAATCGCACGCACCTTGACCAGTACCTGCCCGGAACCGGGGACCGGGTCTGGCATGTCCCGATAGACCAGATCTTCAATGTTGCCATAGGCTTCGCAAACCAGTGCTTTCATGGTGCAATCAACTCCGTTGTCCTGTGATAGCTAAACTGTTTTATCTGTTTAACACCCGTTTTTCATCATACCGCCAAGGGTACGCGGTTAAGCGTAGCGACGCACCAGGGATTTCCCCAGGGCCATCATATGCACCTGATCAGGGCCGTCGGCGAAACGTATCTGGCGAGCGTAGTTATAGGCTTCCGCAAGAAAATAGTCTTCCGTGAGACCACCTGCGCCGTGTACCTGAATGGCGCGATCGATAACCCGCGCCGCCATGGACGGCGTAACCACCTTGATGGCGGCTATTAAATCACGGGCTTCCTTCACGCCCTCGCGATCGATCTTCTCGGCCGCCATCAACGTCAACAGCCGCGCCTGTTCGATGTCGCAAAAGGACTGCGCGATATCCTCCCGCACTGACTGGTGCTCACTCAGTTTGCGGCCAAAAGTGCTGCGGGTTTCCACGCGCTGGCACATCAACTCGAGGGCCCGCTGCGCGCAGCCAATCAAACGCATGCAGTGGTGAATGCGCCCGGGGCCGAGCCGCCCCTGGGCGATTTCAAAACCGCGGCCCTCCCCCAGCAATAAATTTTCCGCGGGCACACGCACATTGTCGAAGACAATTTCGGCTTCGCCCAGCGGCGCGCCGAGGTAACCGAGCGTAGTCAGCGGACGAATAATGTGCAATCCCGGCGTATCCTTGGGCACCAGAATTTGCGATTGCTGCGCGTGGCGATTGGGATTATCCGGATCGGTTTTGCCCATGACGATCACGATTTTACAGGCTTCGTGCATAATCCCCGTGATAAACCATTTCCGTCCGTTGATCACGTAATCATCGCCATCGCGCGCAATCGAGCACTGTACATTAGTGGCGTCCGAGCTTGCCACGTCAGGCTCGGTCATCGCAAACGATGAGCGAATCTCCCCATCCAGAAGGGGTTTTAACCATTTTTCTTTCTGCGCTTCCGTGCCGTACTTGATAAACACTTCCATATTTCCCGTATCCGGCGCGTTGCAATTGAACACCTGTGGCGCCCACAACACACGGCCCATTATTTCCGCCAGTGGCGCATAATCCACGTTGCTCAGCCCATCCTCGCAATCGTGGGCAGGCAGGAATAAATTCCACAGCCCCAGTGCCCGTGCCTTCGCTTTCAGGGTCTGCATCAGGGGCGGCGTCGCCCACGGATTGTCAGTGGCGTGCAGGTAGTGGGCGTAGTCTTTTTCCGCTGGATAGATTTCTTCATCCATAAATTTTTGCAGTAAATCCCGCAACGCCACGGCTTTATCGGATAACTGGGTGTTCATGGTGCTCTACCTTATTTTGTTGAGTCTGTCGGTTCTTAAAAAGTAAGTCTTTTCACCGGAGCGCAACGCCGGAGACAAATTAAACAAGGGTCAGCGCGTGGTGCCGATCAGGCGTATCGAGATGGGCAAGCTGATTGAATGCCGCCAGCGTTATGCGCTCCCGATCGCAATAAAACCGCGTGACTGAGGTGTTTCTGACCTGCATCATCAGTTCCACCGCGGTTCGATCCGAGAGCCCGAGTACCCGCTTCAGCGCCAGCCCGGTGGGTCCGCCGGATGAGACCACCAGTATGCGCTCGCCCTGACTCGACTGCTGAATCACTCCGAGCGCGGCATTCACCCGCTGTTCAAATTGCTGCCAGGTTTCATTGACCGTGCCCGCTCCCGCCATCGCTTCGTCCAGACTGCCATTCACCCAGGCCTCCAGTGTGGCGCGCAATTGCTGAAAAAAAATTTGCGGATGCAAAGAGATGTTGCCGTCGCCACCACTAAACTGCGCATGAATTTTCATCAATGGCCGAAAGCTAAATTCGTTGAATCCGGTTTCTATACGCGGTTTCCACGAGGCGTCCATGGCCTCGCCAATCGCCGCCAAGGTCTCGCGATGGCGACGCAGATCGCCGCTGATGACCCGATCGAAGTGTAATCCACGTTCGCGGAAATAGTCGCCGAGCCAACCCGCCTGCTGCCAGCCCAACGGTGACAACTGATCATAATCCACCGCACCCAGCGATGCCTGTCCGTGACGCACAAAGTAGATTTCGCTCATCCGTTCACTCGTTTCCAGGGTTTCTTCCACGGCGCGGAGCCGCTCGCAGCTGTTCGCCGGAGCGGCAGCATAGGATAATGCATAACATTTATATAATTTATTTTATGAATGTGTTTATATTAATTAAGATGATGATGAGCTCCCGGGCGAACGCTCCGTTGCGTTTTTCAAAGCACCTTAATATGAGCGAGAACACCTGTGCGGCTAAACAATGTCGATCTCAACTTATTTGTGGTGTTTGATGCCATATACTCGGAGCGCAATCTAACCCGCGCCGCTGAGGTTTTGCACGTCACTCAACCCGCTGTCAGCAATGCTCTACGACGCCTGCGCACCACCTTCAGCGATCCCCTGTTCGTGCGCTCACCGCAGGGCATGCTGCCAACACCCATGGCGGAAAGTGTGATCGGCCGGGTGCGCGAAGCCCTGCAAATGCTGGACAACAGCCTGCTCGAACACGATCGCTTCGCAGCCAGCTCGTCAGAAAAAGTATTTCGAGTAAGCATGGGAGATCTGGCCGAGGCGCTGTATTTGCCCACGCTGCTACAACGTCTTCAAATACAGGCACCGCGGGTGAGTGTGCAAAGCTTTCCCCTGGCGCGGGAGAATGTACCCCTTGAGCTGGCTAATGGCGGCGCCGACTTCGCGGTCGAGCCACCCCTGTTGTCCGACCCTCAATTATGCAATTCTCCGCTGCTCAGGGACGAGTACGTCTGTGTACTGCGCCCGGGGCACCC
This sequence comes from Porticoccaceae bacterium, assembly GCA_041600415.1. GTDB lineage: Bacteria > Pseudomonadota > Gammaproteobacteria > Pseudomonadales > Porticoccaceae > JBFJKD01. The sequence goes on from JBFIKF010000001.1 coordinate 104,840, forward strand.
GGCCTGCGCATCCCCGCTGTCTTTAACTGACTATCTGGCGTTGCAACACATCCATATTTCCAGCCGCCGCAGAGGTCTGGGACACGTTGATCTCGCGCTGCAGACCCTGGGTAAAAAGCGGCGGCTGGCGCTGCGCGCCCAACACTACATGGTGGCCACACTGATTGTGGCGCGCACCGATCTGGCATTAAGCATGCCTCGCGGCCTGGCCGCGCAGTCGGGTCTGGCCATGCGTCCACTACCCTTCGCCGTAGAGCCACTGTCGCTGAGCCTGTATTGGCATAAAAGCGCGGATAACGACCCCGCCAACCGCTGGTTTCGCGGCATGTTCACCAACGCCACCGACTCGGTCAAAACGACGGTGGCAGAGGGTAGCGCGACCAAATAGACACCGTAACCGCAAATCCGCTGGCAATCCTGGGTTCGCCAATTACAATACGCTGAATAATAGCAACAAGCAGCTAAGGGGAATTGGCATGGGAACGCGGCGACAGCTCGTAGCAGGATTACTGCTGGGACTCTTGATCCGCGAGGGTTACGCGGCCGGATCAGCCCAGTCCAACGAGTTTTTGCACGAGGAAGATCTGTTCGGCGATATCCCTTCGGTAAGCGTTGCCACGCGCCTCGAACAGACGGTGGCCAAAACGCCCGCCAGCGTCACCATCATTGACCATAATCTGATTCGCAAAATCGGCGCGCAGAATTTGGTGGATGTTTTTCGGCTGGTGCCTGGTTTTCAGTCCTACATGGTCAACGGTAACCGCTTCGGCGTATCCGCCCATGGTATCGGCAAGGAATTCCCCAATCATCTGGAAGTGATGATCGATGGTCGCTCCGTGTACGAACCGCTGCTCTCCACCGTAAGCTGGGGTTCCCTGGGGCTCAATATTGAGGACATCGATCATATTGAAATCGTGCGCGGCTCGAGCGCGCCGACCCACGGCTCCAATGCATTTCTCGGCGCGGTTAACATTATTACCCGGCAACCAGTGCAGGACTCCGGGACAGCTGTGCGTACCACGATCGGCTCCCGCGACACGCAAAACATCAGCGTGCGTCACAACGATCGCTTCGGCAAACTGCATTACCGGTTAAGCCTGGGGTATCTGCACAACGAGGGTTTTCCGGGCTTTTATGCACCCGGAGAAAATAGTGGCCCCCTTGAAGACGGCGCCGAAACCTATCAGTTTAATTTTCTCGGCAGTTACACCCCCTCCCTCAGCGATACAGTAGATATTAGCCTCGGCTATGCCCACGATCGCATGGGCTTTGGCGATGCCGATCACCCCGATGAATTTATGCCCACCCGGTTTGAAGCACACCACCAGTCGCTAAAATGGGTGCGCCTGCTGAAGGACGGCAACCAGCTACAGATCCACGGTTATCACAATGCCCTCAAAGGCGGCGGTAGAAGCCAATTGGGCCTCGGGTCCGATTTTTTTGGTGTCAGTCCGCAACTTTTTGAACTCATCCTCGGGGTCCCCGACCACCAGCTTTATTCTAATCTGGATATCGCATCCGAGCGCTACGATGTGGAACTGGAGCACCAGGTTAACCTGACCAAAACCCTGCGCGGTGTCTGGGGGGTGGGTGGTCGTTCGGAATACGCGGAAAGCGTGGCCCTGTTGAATCGTAGCGACAAAGTCTGGGAGCAGGCTTTCCGCGCCTTTGGGCATGTGGAATGGCAGCCCATGGCGCCGCTTTCCTTTAACTTGGGCGTGATGGTCGAAAAAACCTTTATGGACACGCTGGTGTCTCCGCGTCTGGCCGCCAACTACCAGCTCAACGACGATCAGGCCCTGCGGGCGAGTTTCGGCACGGGGCGGCGCGCCCCATCCATTCTGGAAGCCCAGGAATACCAGGTATTCCAAATTGCTGGCAAGATTATCGACCCCTCCCGTCAGGTGGTCAGCGATCTTAAGGAAGAACGCCTGACCAGTTATGAACTGGGCTATTTCGGCAGTTTTCTGGCGGACCGGTTGAGCGTTGACGTGCGTTTATATCGCGAGGAAATTCGCGATGGCATGGTCGATGTCCGCGCGCCCTGGGCGCCTGAACCACCGCTAACCTCGCCACCGTTGACCGACACCATTCTGGAACGTGATAACGCGGGCGACTGGACGACATCTGGAGCTGAACTCCAGCTGCAGTATCGCCCGGGCCCGCGCTCCCTTATACGACTGCATTACGCCAACCAGGATCTGGATAGTCGCGTGGTCAAACGCTACCTTCCGGCATTGGAAGTCGATAACATCGACGACCGCCAGGCACGTCATTCGGGAGGTCTTGCACTCACCCACCGTTTTAACGATGCCTGGGATGCAGGCCTGTTCACGTACTATCAAAGCGACGTCAAGTGGCACAATGGCAACGACATCGAAGAATTTACCCGGGTAGACGCTCAGGCCAGCTATACTTTCGCGGTGGGACGAACGAGCGGTAATGTGCAGTTTATTGTGCAGAACCTGGGTGGAGATTATTCGGAATATAACCACGAAAATATATTTGAGACCCGGGGTTACCTAAAATTCGAATTACTGCTTCCGTAAGTACGGCTCATTTGTAGTTGGCGTTTGACGTGACGAGGAAAGGCAAATCGGCCGAGCCTGACACCGCAGTTAAGGCGCCAGAAGACAGGGACGTAAGTGTGAAGGATTATTTCAGAAATCGCCGGCGCGCCACCCGGATTAGACCGATAGCGGTGGCAATGCTTGCGGGACTGTTGTTTTCTGCAGCCATACTGGTTGCCCCTCTGGTTTCGGCTCGGGCATTCTCGGTGCACGTTTTACTGTCAAACGATGCCGCCTACTACGCGGGGGTGGAGCAGGCCCTGCGAAACGTTCTGTCCCGTGAACAGCCAGATATTGTCGTTACCACCCGTTTACTTGATCAGGCGCCGCAGTCCTCCCCTGCCAACGGCGCCTATATTATCGCCATTGGCACGCCCGCCACCGAATATGCGCTTGCCCATTACCCGGATACCCCAGTGCTCAGTCTGTTCGTACCCCAATCAGCCTGGGATCAACTGTTGACTGACCATCGACGCGCCGCGCCCGTAGGAGCGGTTGTTATCGATCAACCCGTGGGCCGCAGCCTCGCCCTCGGTGAACTGCTGGCACCGTCGGCAAAAAATGTCGCCACGGTATTCGGCAAGGCATCCCGCGAGCAGCTCGGTGAACTTAAAAAAGAAGCCCTGCGCCGGCAACTCAGGTTACGTTACGCAGAATTGGATGAGGGCGACGACCCACTCTCCACACTAACACCCATTATCGAATCCGCGGATATATTTATCGCCATTCCCGAGCACGCCGTCTTCAACCGGGCGACCGCAAAGTGGGTACTGTATCTCGGCTTTCGCCAACAAATTCCGGTTATTGGTTTTTCCCGATCCTATAGCGAAGCAGGAGCACTGGCGTCAGTATACTCAACGCCACAAAATATCGGCGAGCAGGGGGGTGAACTGGTGCTTCGATTAGCCACCGGTAAGCAGGCTGGCGTCTGGCAAACACATTATCCAAGGTACTACACGTTGCATACCAATAAAGTCGTCGCTCGCGCCCTGGGTATTCGTTTGCCCGACCAGGCCACCCTGTACAGAATGTACGCCGCTGCGCTGGCCCGCCACCCGTGAACCGTTCGATCGCACGATTTTTTACGCAAACCCTGCACGGGCGCTTGTTGCTGGCGACCGCCGTGCCACCGCTCCTGATGACGGTGCTGCTCACTGCCAACTCCATATGGGATCGGCACTCCAGTATTCGCAGTTTGCTCTTCGGCACCGGCAACAGCACCGCTGCCTACCTGGCTAGGACCGCGGATTTCGCGTTGTACTCGGGTAATAAAGTACTACTTTCCTCCCTGGCGGCCTCCACTGCGCAAATCCCCACCATCAAGGGCGTTGCCTTCCTGGATACCGAGTTCACCGTTATAACCGCGTCCAGACATTTTCCACTATCTGATAATTTGCTCTCTTTTCCGCCCAGTTCATTTCCCGTCGAAATAGCTGGGTATCTGTATTTTTTACAGCCGGTGTTACTCACAGACATACAGGTGGACGACTACAGTGTCCTGAGCGGCAATCCCGCGGACAAGCCACCGATTGGCTGGGTGATGGTCGCCCTGGACCTTAGTAGCAGCGTCGCCGAGCGCCGCGAAGTGCTGGCCAGCAGTATCGCCATCGCGGCGGTGGTCATGATGACCGCTTTTATTTTGACCTACGTACTCAGCCGCTCGGTGATCGCGCCCATCAGAAAACTGACGCAAACCGTCAGCCTGATGGAGCGGGGCGATTTAATGGCCCGGGCCGAGGCGACCACCCGGGACGAGCTGGCCAGCCTGGCCCATGGCATTAATCATCTGGCCCGTTCAGTGGGCAGAAGCCAGCAGGAACTCGAACACCGAATTTATCAGGCGACTATACGCTTGCAGGACGCCATGAAAGATCTACAAACCAAAAACCTGGCACTGGAAAATGCCACGCGCGAGGCGGAAACCGCCAACCACGCCAAGAGCGATTTTCTCGCCAGAATGAGCCACGAACTGCGCACACCCCTGACCTCCATTCAGGGCTTTGTGCGCCTGTTGGAGAAGTCCTCCCTGGTGCCGTCGGAAAAATATTACTGTTCGATTATCGATCAGGCCGCCACCCAGTTACTGCATCTAATTGATGACATTCTCGAATTTGCCCGCATCCAGGACGCCAGTGCGAAGGTGGAAAACGGGCCTTTTAATCTCGTCGACTGCGTCGAAAATCCGTTGCAACTACTGGCGCCCACCGCCCATGACAAAGGGGTGGAACTCATTCTGGATATTGCCCCCGACGTGCCGGCGCAATTCGTCGGCGACGCCGGACGGATTCGTCAGGTACTGTCAAATCTGGTGGCCAACGCCATCAAGTTTACCGCCGATGGCTTTGTGCACGTGGCCATTACCGTTGACACCTGGAGCGCGCAGGCCGCCACCGTGAAAATACAAGTTAAGGATACCGGTATTGGCATTCCTCAGGAAAAACAGCAACAGATATTCGAGGCGTTTGTTCAGGCGGATACGTCCATATCCCGCAGATTCGGCGGTACTGGCCTGGGTCTCGCCATTGTCAAAACCTATGTGGAATTGATGGGTGGCTCCATTGGGCTGGACAGTACCGAGGAGGTCGGCACGAAAATAACCGTCTTGTTGCCACTCACCCGACAACAACCTGGCGAACCACCCTGGCTCAACCCCTGGAACATCGTTGTATTTGACGCAGACCATCTGTCGCGACTGGCACTGCAGCATGCCCTGCAACATTTCGTCAGTCGGGTTGTCGTATTTGGCGCTCTGGATGAACTGGAAAAATACCTGTCCGCTAAACCGTGTCAGGCGGTGGTGGTGGGCAACAATGTGGTGGCGTCCACCGAGGCCAGCCTGGATACCATGACCACCATCAGAGGGTTTACACGCGCCCCAGTGGTCGTCATATCGTCCCTCGAAAAACTGCATCAGATTATCGGACAGGAAGAGGCGGTGACCGCCCTGCAACCAGTGACCTTTCTGAGCAAGCCCGCCGGAGTAAACGAGCTACACAGCGCCCTGCTACAAATGGTCAACGACGGCGGTGTTAGCGACCCGGCCCCATTGCTCGACAACTATAAACCGTTAATTGGGGTTGACGTGCTGGTGGCCGAGGACAACAACTTCAGCAGACTTTTATTAAAAACGTTGCTCGAACGGGTGGGTTGCGACTGCACCATGGTGGCAGATGGCGAAGCTGCGGTCCGCGCTACCAGTAACCGCAAATTTGACGCGCTACTGATCGACGTGCATATGCCTGGCGTGGATGGTATTGAGGCTGTCCAACGCATAAGAAAGGTCGACAACCCCAACAGCGGTACGCCGATCATTGCGCTCACCGCCGACATTTTACAGCACGAGGAAGAACGCATGCGCGAGGCCGGTGCCAATGAATTGTTATTAAAACCAATCGACGAAAACCGTTTGATTCAAACCTTGATCAGCCTGATCGGCAGACCGGCCCAACCGGTGCCGGATTTACGCGTGGTTGGCCAGACTATTCCGAAGGCCCTGTTCGTGGCAGAAATTAATAGCCTGGTGACGGGTGCCCGGACGGCCTTTCAGGAACAACAGCCGGGCGAATTGCGGGAAATTGTGCACCAACTTCTGGGTATCGCAGGAGTGTTCAAATTACCCGCGCTGGAAGCGGCGGTGCGCGACCTGCACCGCCACATCGCCAACCATAACCAGCGCCATATTTCGCCGGCGCTGGCGGCCGTGGAAAACCTTGCCATGGAGTTGCAGCGGGAGCTGGACGATTCTCCCGGGGATCCCGCCAATCAGTCGGATTGAATACCGGGGCAAGTGCAAACTGCGCAGTGCTGGGTATGGCGTAGCGTTACAGGACGCGTACCCGAATCACACCCGGCACCTGCTGAATCGCCGTCACAATGTCCGCCGCCACGGCTTCTTCCACATCAATAATATTGTAGGCGATATCCTCGCGGCTCTTGTTCACCAGGTCGAGGACATTGTTGTTGCTCTCTGCAAGAATCGCCAGCACGTTGCCCAGCACTTTGGGCACATTGGCGTTGCTGACCGTAATGCGGTGACCACCATTGCGCGCCATGGCCGTCGGCGGAAAGTTCACCGAGTTTTTGATATTTCCATTTTCCAGAAAATCCATTAACTGGTCGGCGGCCATGATCGCACAATTTTCCTCGGCCTCCCGCGTACTGGCGCCGATATGAGGCATCAGCAACACATTCTTTCTACCCAATAATGATGGCTCTGGAAAATCACTGATATAGCCGCCGATGCGGCCCTTATCCAGCGCCACCAGTAATGCAGATACATCGACCACCGCTTCTCGCGCAAAATTAAGCAGCTTGGCACCCGGCCGCATATGCCCAAGCGCCTCGGCGTTGATCATGTGGTGGGTGGCCTCAATGGCCGGAACATGCAGGGTCACAAAGTCAGCGCGGGCCAACAAACTTTGCAGGTTATCCATTTTTTCCACCCGGCTGGAAAGACGCCAGGCCGCTTCCACGGAAATGGCCGGGTCAAACCCCACCACCTTCATGCCCAGTTCCAGGGCCATATTGGCGACAATTGCGCCGATCGCTCCCAGGCCGACCACACCCAAAGTTTTATCAAACAACTCCGAACCGGCAAAACGCTTTTTCTCTTTTTCCAGCAATGCCGACATGTCTTGCGCACTGTCAATGTCAGTCAACGTCTGTACATAGTTGATGCCGCCGATAATATCGCGACAACCAAGTAACAGAGCCACCGCCACCAGTTCCTTGACCGCGTTTGCGTTAGCCCCGGGGGTATTAAATACCACCACCCCCGCCTGGGAACATTTCGCCAGGGGAATATTGTTGGTCCCGGCGCCGGCCCGGCCCAGCGCCACCACGCTGGCAGCGACAGGTTCGTCGTGCATATTCTGGCTGCGCAATAACAGCGCATCGGGGTTGGTAAATTCGCTGGCAATTTCATAGCGATCCCGGGGAAAGCGGTCGAGTCCGCGACTGGAAATCTGGTTGTAGGTACGTATTTTGTACATGGTTCTTTCCAATTGAGTGGCGATAAAAAATAAACGGCTATTTGACCTGCTGGTAAGCCCAGTCGAGCCACGGCATCAGCGCGTGCAAATCGGCCTGTTCGACACTCGCCCCGCACCAGATGCGCAAACCCGCCGGGGCATCTCGGTAGGCGCCGATGTCGTAGGCCACGCCCTCGCTGTCGAGCAATTTGGCCATCTGTTTAACCCGATCCTCGGGTAGTTCGAGAATCAGACACACGCTGGTATTGGAACGCAGGGATTTATCCGCCGCCAGGAATTGAATCCAGTCGTGGGTTTCGACAAACTGTTCGAGCACGGCCAGGTTGTCCAGAGATTTTTCGATGGTGGCTTCCACGCCACCGAGGGATTTTACCCAGCCGAGGGCATCCAGATAATCAGCGACGCACAGCATCGACGGCGTATTGATAGTTTCTCCGCGAAACACACCCTCCAGCAGTTTGCCATTTTTGGTCATGCGAAAAATTTTGGGCAGCGGCCAGGGCGGCGTATAACTCTCCAGTCTTTCAACCGCTCGCGGGCTCAGTATCAACATTCCATGCGCACCTTCACCGCCGAGTACTTTCTGCCAGCTAAAGGTCACCACATCCAGTTTGTGCCAGGGCAGCGCCATGGCAAACACCGCCGAGGTGGCATCGCAGATGGTTAAACCGGCGCGGTCATCGCGAATCCAGTCGCCATTGGGAACCTTCACGCCGGAAGTCGTGCCATTCCAGGTAAATACGGTGTCGCTGTCGGGATTCGCCGCGGACAGATTCGGCAACTGGCCGTATTCGGCCCTGTGTACCGTCACGTTTTCGAGGCGCAATTGTTTGGTAATGTCGCTCACCCAACCGTCGCCAAAAGATTCCCAGGCGAAAACATCCACCGGCCGCGGACCGAGCAGCGACCACATGGCCATTTCCATGGCCCCGGTATCGGATGCGGGCACCACGCCAACCCGATAGCCCTCGGGCAAACCCAATAGTTCTGCAGTTTCGTCGCAGGCTCTTTGCAGGGCCAGCTTGCCAACGGCGGAACGGTGGGACCGACCTAACGTGGTGATGTCCAGCGCGCCAAGATCATAGCCGGGGCGTTTGCTACAGGGGCCCGATGAGAAATTCGGATTCGCCGGCCTCAATGTCGGTTTCATGGTGATCCTTGCGGGGATAGATAAAAGAAAGGGTGGCAATTTTACTGGTGTCGCCCCAGCAAATAAAGGGATAGCTCGCGGTTAATCCGTTCATTTCACCAACACTCCAATTGGAAAGCTCCTCTATACGGAATGCAGATACCAGGGCGCTCGCGACGCGGCCTCGTTACCCGTCGGTAGCGTCGATCTTGCGGGTGAGTATAATTGGCCGCACATGCGCCAGCATCCAACCCACACCCCCAACCCGTAATTAACTGGCAGCACCTGAACCATGACGTCCAAAACTGGGTACCACTCCGCCTTCAGAGCAAATTTTTTTGCTGGCCAGACCATTATTATCACCGGCGGAGGCAGCGGTATCGGTCGCTGTACCGCTCACGAACTGGCCTCCCTCGGTGCCTTCGTGGTATTAATCGGACGCAGCATCGACAAGCTACAAAAAGTCAGCGGCGAATTGCGCGAAGATGGTTTTGACAGCGCTTACTACGCCCTCGACATTCGCAACGGCGACGACGTTGCCAGCACCATCGCCACCATTATCGAGCGCCACGGGCGTATCGATGGCCTGGTAAATAATGCGGGCGGACAGTTTCCGGCACCCCTCAAGGATATTTCCGATAAGGGCTGGAACGCCGTGATCCGCAACAACCTCAACGGCGGCTTCACCATGATGCGCGAAGTCTACAACCAGTGCATGGCTGAACATGGCGGGTCGATGGTTAATATCGCCGCGGTGATCGCCTTTGGCATGCCGAACATGGGTCACTCCGGCGCCGCGCGGGCGGGCATGGTCAATCTCACCCAAACCGCCGCCCTGGAATGGGCGCACTCCGGCGTGCGTGTCAACTGCCTGATACCCGGATCAATTGCCTCCAGCGGTATGGCAACCTATCCACCAGATTTTCAGCAGCGGCTCAAAAAGCGCAAACACGATATCCCCCTCAAGCGCCAGGGGCTGGAAGACGAGGTGTCGGCGGGCATTGTGTTTTTGTTGTCCCCGGCAGCGGCCTATATTACTGGCACGGTGCTCAGCATCGATGGCGGCCTGCCCCTCGCCAAATCCATCTGGGAGGTTCCGGAGCACAACAACTCCAAACCTTTCGAGGCGTTTCACCGCAGCGAAATTCCCGCGTTTTTGCTGGAAGACGACTAACACCGGCTGGCACAGGATCAACCACTCGCACCGCTTTCCCGCGCCGCGCTCAACAACCCACAGGAATCACGCATGGATTTTACCTTTAGCGAAGAACAGAACGCCCTGCGCGAGACGGTACGTAAATTCTGCCAGGCAGAGATCGCACCACTGGCCCGCGCCGCCGACGAAGCGGAAGAGTTTCCGCGGGAAATGTTTAAAAAGTGGGGTGACCTCGGTCTGCTCGGCGTGCGCTATCCCACCACCGATGGCGGTTCGGGTTTCGACAAAGTGTCAGACTGTATCGTGCGCGAAGAAATGAGTCGCGTCAGCCAGGGCTTCGCGTCCGCCTGGTCGGCCCACAGCCACCTGGGAATCTGGCCGATCTGGCGTGCGGGTACGGCGCAGCAAAAGAAACGTTTTTTTGAGCCAGCCGTAAAGGGCGAAAAAATTGCCGGGTTTGCCCTTAGCGAACCGGACGGCGGCTCCAACATTCGCGCCTTGAAAACCACCGTTAAGAAAGTCGACGGCGGGTATCTGATCAACGGCAGCAAACTGTATATCACCAACTCGCCCATCGCCCAGTTTTTGACCCTGGCCGCGCGCACCAAACCCGAAACCACCGCGGATGCTATCAGTCTGTTTGTGGTGGAATTACCCGCCGCGGGCGTGACCATTTCACGCTTGGAAAAAGAGGGCATTCGCGCCTCGGAAACTGGCCTGATCTACATTGAAAACCTGTTTGTGCCCGACGACTGTTTGCTGGGCGGCGAGGAAGGTACCTACCCGATTATTCTCGAGTGCCTGTCGGAAAACCGGGTTGGCGTTGCGGCCAACTGCCTGGGGATGGCCAAGGGTGCCCTCGACGCGGCACAAAAATACGCCCAGGAAAGGGTCGTGGGCAAACAAACCATCGGCAAATTCCAGGCCATCGCCCACAAACTCGCGGATATGTCCGCGCAAATCGAAGCGGCGCAATGGCTGGTGTATTACGGTGCCTGGCGGGTGGATCAGGGCACCCTCGACAGCCCCACCGCGGCCAAAGTTAAATTAATCGCCAGCGAAACCGCAGTCGCGGTGAGCGAGCAGGCTATTCGCATTCTCGGCGGCGCCGGCATCATGCGCGAGTACCCAGTGGGGCGCATCCATCGGGATGCGCTGGTGTATGTGATTGGCGAGGGTACCAGCGAAATTCAGCGCAATATTATTGCCCGCAGTCTCGACCTTTAAAGGACACCCTATGGACTACCCGGAAAAAACCTGTTCCATCGACCGTCTGGTACGCCAGCCGCGGCTGGTTGCCGCCGCGCTTGCGGGCGATAAAACCCAGCAGCGGCGCGACGGTGTATACGCCTACCCCGGCGAAACTTTTATGCTGGACACCACCTCCTTTACGCTTACCGACCTCAGCCGTCAGCGCCTTGGGGATATGACCGAAAGCGACGCCCTTGCCGAGGGCTACGAGAACCTCGATACTTACAAAAACCTGATTCTGAAGATGCACCCCAATATGGCGTGGAATAACGATCATCTGGTGTGGATGCATACTTTTAAAAAAACTGCGGATTAGGCCACTTCAAATCGAGCTGGTCTCGCCAACCCAATTACAACAGTCCCTGGAGAACGGCATGAAAGTAGACAGTGAACTTCCGTTTGGTATCAGCGGCATCCCGGAAAAAATTCGCGACGTGGAGGCCGCCGGATTTAGCGGTGCCCTGACACTGGAAACCGGCCACGACCCCTTTCTACCGCTGGTGCTGGCTGCCGAGCACAGCCAAAAGGTGGAGTTGCTAACCGGCATCGCAGTCGCCTTTGCCCGCAACCCCCTCAACCTGGCAGCCATCGGCAACGATCTGAATGGCTACGCAAAGGGTCGCTTTATCATGGGCATCGGCTCGCAAATCCGCCCCCACATTGAAAATCGGTTTTCCATGCCCTGGTCCAAACCCGCCGCGCGGATGCGCGAGCTGATTCAGGCCATGCACGCCATCTGGGCCAACTGGTACGACGGCGAGCCCCTGAATTTTCGCGGCGAGTTTTATCGTCACACGTTGATGACCCCGGTGTTTACCCCGGCCCCCAGCGAATCCGGCCCGCCGCGGGTCTTTCTCGCCGCCGTGGGTCCAATGATGACCGAGGTGGCCGCCGACCTGTGTGAAGGAATGCTGGTGCACCCGCTGACCTCCGCCCAGTACCTGCGGGAACACACTTTGCCAGTAATTGAACAGGGCCTGGCCAAGCGCGGCCTATCGCGCAAAGATTTCGAGTTGTCCTACCCGGTGTTTGTGGTGTCCGGACAAACCCAGGAAGCTTTCAACGAAAACAAAACCACCGTCAAACAGCGTATCGCGTTTTACTCCTCCACCCCCGCCTATCGCCGCGTACTGGAGACCCATGGCTGGGGAGATATGCAGCCGGAACTGACCATGATGTCCAAACAGGGTCGCTGGGAAGAAATGGGCGAACTGATCGACGACGACATTCTCAATACCTTTGCCGTCGTTGGCGAGCCAGATACCATCATGCCCACCATCAAGGCGCGCTATGCCGAGTTGGTGGATCGCGTCACACTGTCGTTTAATTTCGTGGCGCCGGAACAACGCGCCGCACTGATAAAACAACTGGCCTCCTGAATCCGGTAGCGGCCCGTAACAGACCACTACCGAACCCACGACACCAGGCATTGAGGTGATTCTATGATCGTTAAACAAATCTGGACTGGCAACGACTACCGCAATTTTAATTACCTCATCGTCTGCCCGGAAACTGGCGAGGCGCTGGCCATCGACCCGCTGGCGCATCAAATGTGCCTCGACGTTGCCAAAGACAACGGCTGGCAAATCACGCAGATCGTCAACACCCACGAACACTTCGATCACACCGGCGGCAACGCGGCCATCGTCAAGGCTACCGGCGCGAAAGTGCTGGCCCACAAAAATGCCGGCGGCAGTATTACCGGCATGGATCGCGGGTTAAGCGCCGGGGATGTAATCAAGGTGGGCCGCACTGTGGAGCTGCTGGCACTCGACACCCCCGGTCACACCATGTGCCACGTGTGCCTGCTGTCGCAAACCGATAACCCGAGCCTGTTCAGCGGCGATACCTTATTTAATGCGGGGGCGGGCAATTGCCACCACGGCGGTCATCCCGAAGAACTGTATCAAACCTTCGTCCGGCAACTGGCGCAACTGGACGATAAAACCAACGTCTATCCCGGCCACGATTACATCACCAACAATCTGGAATTTACCCTCGACCGGGAACCCGACAACGCGCAGGCCAAAGCCCTGTTGGCAAAAACCCGCGAGCAGGATCCCGCGTCGGCCCTGGTATCAACCCTCGCCCTCGAAAAAGAAATCAACGCGTTTTTTCGCCTGCACAGCCCCACCGTGATTGCCCGCCTGCGGGAATCATTTTCCGACCTGCCGGAAAACCCGGATCCCAAAACCGTATTTATAAAATTGCGCGAGCTACGTAATAGTTGGTAAGCAGGGGCTTCGCATCGCCACTAGTTGCACACCGTTAGACGACTGCGCCACGTGTTCTACTGCAACATATTCGAAATCCTGCCTGCAGGGGGCTATTGGCTTTTTTTGGCAAAACGTCTTACAAAATAGTGCTCCCCATCCAAGGCGTGAGCCAGCTACTTTTCTGTATTAAGCACCTCTGACAGACTCCCGTACCCAACTGATACGGAAAGAATATAGCGATTGAAATCGCCAAACTTCACAACTATGCTACTGACATCGCCACAAGGAAGTACTGGCAACACTATGACAATAAAACTATTTTACCGAATTCTGAATAACCACCTCACAACACATTGCTATCGGGCAATAGAATTGCCTATCCGACCGTTACGAGCAGCCTTAGCCAATGAATGTTGACGATCCTACAGCAGATGAACTGTTAAAAGCTGGGAAGCTCAATGAAGCTAGCGAGGCATTGTGGTCAGAATTCAATAAAGCCCGGGACGCCGAAACTCAGGCTGTACGGGAATTTGAAAGGACACTCTGGTTTACAAATTCAGGAGCGGCAACTGTAACGATTGGGTACATAACAACTACCGACCATCCAACCTTTGTACAATTTCTAGGTAGTAGCATGTTCGTTGCCGGAATATTGGCATTGCTGATAATGAAATTTATAGGTGAAACTAACGCAGTTAGGTACAGGAGTCGTCGCCAAACGATCTCAGAGAATTTTTTCCTAAAAGGCGAGAGAATGTCCTCTTTCGAGCAGATTCGGGATGGTACATTTAAAAATCTTACGCGGAGCTATAAGGCTCTTAAATCGGTGGCCGCAATACTCTTTTTCTCTGGATGTATTTTAACATTGGCCGGTTTGTACCCGATCGTTTCTAGCACAACTGCCAATAACAAACAGCTGAACATTGAAGTAGTTAAAGACGCAGCGTAAGTTAACTGCATGTTAGAGCACCAAGATTTACTATGGAGTAGTATCATGAAAATATTTATGGCTATAGCGTTGGTAGTTCTGCTGTCCTCATGCGTTACGTGGAATCCAACGCTCGATATGACTTTCCAACAATTTCAAGACCATTTTAATCTTTCGGATAACTATGACCCTCTTAGATTAGTCGGAGATGACGGCACTACCAGAGTTTATGAAACAGGTGATGTTTTCTATTATTTTGTTTCTGGAAAATTAAACCGTATTGATCAGGGACAACTATTTGAGCAAAGAATACAAATATCTGTGCAATAGAAATTAAAAGCGCAAGGCCAAAACCATTTAATTTTTAGCCGCTAGTTTTGCCATTTGATTTGAAATTCAATTTCTTCCGACGCCTCTTCCCGCTCGTGTTCAATATTGTACGTGGCGCGCGCAGGTACGTTGATTCTTTCCCCCGCTATTTGAACCGTGAATTGCTCTTTCTTTTCCAGGCAATCGGCCAGACGTCGCAGCTTGGCTACAAATTGTGAGGTGGTGTAGGTTTTTTCGATATCTCGTTGTTGCTTTTTGACCACGGGATCGAACCTCTAGTTGGTGAGCTGGTTTTGGCGAGATGGAATGAAAGCGCCCCATCTGCGGTCTATAGTATGCTGTTGTAATTGGCTTAAGGAAACTGGTCAGACGCATCTAGATCTGGCGTTCAGGTGCTGGTGTGTAATCGGCCGGATAGCGAGGCCGCAAGCTTCAACGAAACGTGTCGATACAAATTACAGTGTCGATGAAATAACAGCGTTTGTTACCACAGTAAAAGACGTAACAACTGCATCAAAATCGCCCGCCAAATATACGGACTCAAGCCTCGCTGCCGCTCGACCATTTATGCGGAATGTTTAAATGCCCATGCGTGAAAACCGGTATGCTTCAGAGCCCTTTAATACTGCCGTTGTCGATTACTACGCGACGTCCCTGACCGTAGTTTTAGGAATTTCATTGTCGACGATAATAGGGCAGTCAAAATAGTCAATCTGGGCGGGTTCGCCCCAGGCGTCAAGCATGTATTTTTGCCATTCGTCGTTATACCAGGCTTCGGCGGCCTGCTTCGATTCCCACAAATACAACCCGCCGGCCCGTTTGCCGTTTTCGCTGATCATGTAGTACTTGCGAACCAGACCAGCCAGCCCTTCATATTTCGAGGTGGTGGCAGCCATTTTTTTTATAAATTCGTTTTGATCCGGCGTGTTTATTGGAAATTGAACGTGTGCAACTATCATTAGTTTTCTCCCATTACTGTTTCAGTTTGGTCGCCCGTGGATTGCGCTGCGACCTGTACGGTTTGTAATCTGGCAGCCAATGTTTCGCCCACATGTTCCGCCCAGGCGGCTATGGCCAGCGTCGGCGGTCCGCCGATAGGCGCTGGCATAGCGGCAGCGTCGGCGACGTACAATCCCGGATGGTCGTGCACTTCCCCGTAGCCGTCGACTACTCCTCGCTCGCTGTGTGGCCCCACACAACACCCCCCCATAGCGTGCACGGAAACAGGCTTATTTAAAAAATAGATTTTCCGCCCGGATTGCTCGCTGACTTTACGCCAGGTACGACGAATGCGCGCATAGATGGGACTATTATCCGGGTTATAAGTGAGGCGTAACTTGCCGCGTACCCAAGTGACGGTACCGTCCTGTTGCTCCTGACCGTAACAGGCGGTAAAAGCGGTGCGCTTGAGCCGGTTGCGGATAAATTTTGGCAAGGGCCAAAACTCTACGGCGGGCCAACCACCGCCACCCAGCACCAGGGGATCATCGGGATCTTCATCGCCCTGTTTTAATTCGAATCCTCCATGAAACGGCAAGCCGGTACTTAGATCGCGGCCGGGCTCGTTGTAATCCCACAGCGCAAAATAATCCCCATTCCCACCCACGCGAAAGCCTAGCCAGGGCATCCCAGCAAGACCCCCGTCCTGGTCTCGGCTTTTGAGCAACAAGCGCAGTGTGTTCATTGTTCCGCACCCAAGAATCACCTGGTTGCTGTAGAGCGAATGCTTTCGCCCGGTACGTAAATCGCGAATATCGACCCGATAACGGCTGGAACTACCCTCGGGTTGCGCGACAATACAGGTCGCTTCTGTCATATCCCGAAGCGCCATGCCGCGCTCCATCAACGGCTTGAGCATATGCCAGTCGAGGGTTGTCTTGGCCCCGCTGGGGGAGCCAAACACACCGTGATTATGGGGATCGGTATAGCTCATCTGCCAGCGCTCAACACCTTCCGGGGTGGTGATTTTCTGGTGCTTACCTATTTCATCGGGAAACAGAAAGCCGAGCCAGGTGGGTACGGCCTTGCTCGGGCCCTGTAATGGATCGTCGGGCCCCAGCCGTTCTGCGGCGGTGTGCGGTATCTGCATGGCTGCGCTGGGGCTCACCAATTGCAGTTTATCGATGATATTCTGGTAGTGACGCTCCATCACCTGGTGATCGACACCCGGCGCACGGTTATTCCAGAAATCCACAGAGGCTGGTTTTCGAAATACCGCCGAATAAATGTGGCTGCCACCGCCAACGCTGGACGAACACAGCGTATCCAGGCCTCGCCCACGAAAGATTTCGATTAAACCGCGCTTGTTCCAGGTTAGTCGTCCCCCTGGCCAGAAGCGCGTGTTGATAGACCGCAACGCGTGGGTGAACATGCCCAGACCCCGCGGCAACACCGCGCGATCGGCAATACCCAGCGAGCGCACGGGCACAGTGTCGCGCCACGGACCACGCTCCAGCATGGTGACCTTAAGCCCAGCGTTGACCAGGGGCTCGGCGGCAAATGTACCGGCAAAGCCACTGCCAATCACAATGACATCAACTGGAATCTGATCGCGAGTATCGGGCATATATCCACCCCTTTTTATGTTATCGAGCACACAAAAAAGCCATTAAACGCGCTGATTGACGACTTGGCAATATCAATTCAGAAACCTGTCGCCTTAACTATCTTTCGAGTAACGCAAATCGCTCGTGTACAGTAGCCGAATCGAAGGAACATCCTTTTTTTGAATTCTTACCTTCCGGTCAAGGATGATACAGCCAGGAACACTTGCGAAAGTATTTTCTGGGTGAATCCTGATCAGCAGCTCAGTTGCTCAGTTGCTCAGTTGCTCAGTTATAGACACCCTGAGTTGAATTTCCATCTACCGTTACCACTGTGCCAGAGATATAGGAGGCGCGATCCGAGGCAACAAAACAGATCACGTCCCCCAGCTCCTCTGGCTCCGCCAGGCGTCCCATTGGGAAACCTTTCATCATTTCTTCGCCTAATGCTTCGGGGGTTTTACCTTCGGCTTCGGAACGGCCTTTGATCAAACGCAAATAACGTTCTGTCATTACACCGGAAGGGGCCACGCCGACCACCCGTATATTGTCTTTGGAGCCCATGTCGGCCAGGCTTTTGGTAAAGTTCACCAGCGCGGCATTAGACATGCCCACCGCCATGTAGGAGTATTTGGGATTGCGCGCTGCCGTTCCCAGTACATTGATAATACGTCCGCCACCCTGAGCTCGCATGATTGGATACACCGCCTGACAGCTTCTGACGTAGGCTTGAACTTTTTGATTCCAGCCTTCGAGCCAGTCACTGCTGGAAATTTTCAGAAAATCACCGGCGGGAATTTTACCTGCACCATTGTTCACCAACACATCAATGCGACCGTACTTCTCCATCGCGACTTCCATTAAACGCTGCACATCCGCGTCGCGAGTAACATCGCAGGTCTGAGTGGTGATTTCCGCGCCGGTTGCGGCCCGGACTTCGCTGGCAACCTGATCCATAGTCTCGAGATCACGAGCAGCGAGTACCAAACGCGCGCCCTCTTTGGCAAAGGCCATGGTCACAGCCACGCCGATGCCCTTGCTGGCCCCGGTTACCACAACAACTTTATCTTTTAAGCCCAGATCCATAATTTTCTCCTGAAATTATTTATTTGATTGCGATGCGGACGTAACGCAATACGAATTAGTAATCCCGCGGGCCTTTCGAGTCTTTCGGAATAAAGTTCAACGCCTTTAATGCGGATACGACGTCTACCGCGGCCCCATACGGGCGAGGTTAATGGGTATCGGACTACTTTTTGGGCAACTTAAAAATTTTCTTAAAACTGAAAAACCACATTAAACACGGTTTCATTACGACGATTCCCTGCCACACCCCACAGGTCACCAACGTTCCAGGGTCCCTGCTCGCTACCGCTGATTCGCCAATAAAGGTGTTGTTCTAATTTAAAAACGATGTGTTTAGACCACAGATATTCCATCTGCAGTTTGTTATAGCCACCGGTGGAACGGGGATCGTAGGCGAGTACAAACTGCGGTTTCCACAGGCCCGCCGGGCCGTAACTGGTTGACGCCGCAAAGGTGAATACAAATTCGTCTTGATCAACCCGGTTGGTATTGATACCGACGTAGCGATCCGGCACCAGGTCACCATTAAGGCTGGCGGGTACCACCGCCGAAATTCCCTGATAGTAACTGCTGTAGTCGAGATACCGCCGCCAGAAAAACTGCGCGGACAGGAAGAATGTGCGCTGATCATTGAGGGCGCGAATCCAGGTGGGGCGATCCACGCCCAGCATCACGACCGACTGGCGCACGGTGTCGAACCCATCACCATTGGAATCTACGCTCGCGGGCGCGCCAGGGGCTATGGATACGGGTATGCCTTTGGTCAGGGTTGTTTCCAGGCGAAACACCGACTGTGTGTAGCGATCTTCCGAATAGTTAGCGGTCATGCCGAGCACATGGGTGCGCGGATATACCTTGTCCACAAATGCGTTATAGGTGTCGCCATCGCGGTACGCAAGTTCATTACGAATTTTTACGCCCGGGGTGGCGGACAAGCCATAAAAATAGTTAAAGCTTAAGTCCAGATCGTTCCAGATACCCTTGAAACGCATGCCACCCTGACCGTTGCGCAGCTTACGGTCTGGCAACTGGTCGCGCACGGTCAGGTTTAGATCGAGTAATTCCTGGTCCGGATCACTGCCGAGCACCAGCGAGTTGGCAACTTCCGGCAGACCTGCACCGGTGAATGCCCAGGGCCGACGTGGATCGGTGTCGACCTTGTTGGGCTCAAAATCCCAGGGGATGAGGATTAATTCAAAAAAGGACTCCTCGAAGGCGCCAAGCTTGCCGATATCTACGATACCTCGCGCCATCCACAGCGGAATGCGAATGTCCTCCCACGACTCCCGACTCCAGTGCCAGCTCAGGTCGAGAGGGTTGATCACATCGAGTGCGCGAAAATTGTCGGTTTCGCCCCAAACCACTTGCTGCTTACCAAGGCGCAGGGTGAACGGCGGGAGAACAAAATCGACAAACGCCTCGCGAATTTTGTGTTCGGATTGACCTTTTTTATCCTGGCCGTCCCAGCTATCGCGCAAATCGAACGCAGAATCGTAGACACTGCGACCAATAAGCGTGAGGGTGGCTTCTTCCAGCGGACCGGTGGAAAAGCGGCCAAATGCCTCACCGTCTTTTAAAAAATAGTATTTGCCCTCTAACTGCGCCGTATTGCGCTGCATAATCAGTTCGCCATCGTGTGAACCCGACGCACGCATGATATTTTGCGCTTTTACGAAACCTTCCAGTTCAATCTCCTCGCCAAGATTGACGATACCCCAGGAAAGTGACGGCAACACCAGACAAGTAAATGTCGCCAAAAAAATTGCACAGCGTTGTTTATGATTGACCATTTACCGGGCCTCAGGGGTTTGGTGTACATGTTTGTAACGGGAGGCCAGGCCGACCTCCCGAATAACTAGCTTATTGTGTTCGCAAACCTAGCGCCGGCCGCTGATCATGTTGCGCAACGAATAAAATTGTTTGGCTCGCGCCGCCGTAAACTCTCGTTTATTGGTGAAACAGTGAGTCATGGTGGCGTGCGGTTTTTTGGCGTTAATATCCGTTTCCCCAAGGTGTAGAAAGACCTTGTGCCCCAAACTTTTGGAAAAATCCTGAGTTATGTACGGGGCCTGGGCAGGAGGCTCTACGTCATAATCTTCTGAATATTTAAGGAAATGATGGTTCATGCGCAACAACTGATCGTCCTGCTTGTCGTAGGCAAACATCCAGTGGGTCCAGAAGGTTTCTGTGTCGACAAACACTACCCGATAACTATACGGGTGGTTTTCAACCTTGGGCTTCATCATCACAACGTGGGTATCGCGTACTTCCCAGCGCGTTTTATGCGGAACCCATAAATGAGGGCCGCCAAACTCGGGGTTGGTTGGCACGTTGATGGTGGTAAGCACTTTCCGCTTACCCAGGTACGTCCAGTCATTTTCGTAGACTTTCCCGCCAAAACCGTTGGAATCTTCGCGGATCATGTCCATACCCATCAACTCGCCCGTACGCTCGGAAGCCAGGGTGCGGCGGGGTTTGCGCTGCTCCGGCATGTACAACCAGCCGGCATTTTCCTTGCGATGATCGACATATTCGATAGACATATCTTTCGCCCCGGCCATATCCCGTGGGGAGCGAAATTCCATGATGCGCTTACTTTTTACTTCCTCGTAGCCCGGCACCAGGCAATGTTCCCCACGAGCGTAGGTTGCGTTGACCGAGGTGTACTCCATCTCGCGGTCGAGTGCGCCACCCTCACCCCGCAGCCAGGTCACCATAGGCATATCGTAATCGTTTGCACCCGGCCGCCACAGCATATTCCAGATCACTTTCTGGGCAGCACGGGGATCATCTGCGTTGATTTCGGGAAACGGGAATCCACCGCCCTGAAACCCCACCAGAGTGCCGTCCTGGTCCAGCTGCTGGTCTGATGCGGTGTTGGTCCAGTCGTCGGGAGCCTGGTAATGCCGGGTGGCGGCAATTTCCATGTCCATGCCATCAAAAAAATAGTATTTCCATGCGGACTGAGGAATAAGCGCCGCGAGTACCGCTTGTCGGTCCTTCTCCGTAAGGTGCTGGCCTGGGGTGAGGTTGCGACTACTATCGGGCTGCTCTATCCACTGCCGCAACGCCTGATAGCTCTGGTCTTCAGTAGCCTGTGCCTGAGCGCCGATACCAACTAATAAAACCGCAACAAGCAGGGGAAGACCTGAAAAAAAACGGTGCCTGGAGCAGAAAGATGTTAAATGAATAGCTGCTGTTGCTTTCATTGTTAGCTAATCTCTGGTGAGGGTGGTACTTCCTGGAGGTTGATTTTGTATACGGACATGATATGGATGCTACCCGCTAGTAACAAACATATCAACTACACAACCATCGCTACCAGGATGGCTCTGCGTAACCAACGCTTTAGCGTGGCCTTCATAACCACGACAAAAAGGTTTACATTTGACGCTTACCAGACATGCAGCGCACCACAGGAGCAGTACCATGGATATTAAAACACTCGACCAACAGGTGTCGGTTTCCGAACAAATCGCACTGGACGACCTGACCCGGTTGGCCGCGCAGGGCGTTCAGGTGCTGGTATGTAATCGGCCGGATGGCGAGGCCCCAGAGCAGCTGGCGTTTGCGCAATTATCCGCTGCGGCCGAGAAGCTGGGCATGACCGCCGTACATATTCCTTTCAAACCAGGGGAGATGACGGCGGCGCAGCGGGATGAATTTGTTGCCCTGTTGAACACAGACCAGAAAGTTCATGCCTTCTGCCGTACCGGCAATCGGTCGAGCATGTTATGGGCGGCGGCGCGCAAGGCGTCGGGTGCGGCGCCAGATACTATTTTAAATCAGGCAAAAACGGCAGGATTCGATGTCAGCGCAGCACTGGGTGGGTCGAAATAAATACCACTTAATGCGTGTGTGCGCTCTGACACTACCTATCTAACACTGCCCATCTAAATAGATGCCAGCGTAGCTGGTAACCACTGGAGAGATCTAATGATTAGTCAAGCGCGGTACGATGTGGTTGTGGTGGGTGCTGGTACCGGTGGTATTGCGGTGACCGCAAGTTTGTTAAAACGCAAACCTGACTTAACAATTGCGTTACTCGATAGCGCCACGCAGCATTATTACCAACCCGGATGGACCATGGTGGGTGGCGGTGTATTTGATGCCGCGACAACGCGCCGGGAAACCAAGCAGCTAATCCCCCGCGGCGCGACCTGGATAAAGCAGTCCGTAGCGGCATTCGCGCCTGCGGATAACAAAGTCATTCTCCAGGATGGTAGCGACCTGCACTACGGGCAGTTGGTGGTTGCTGCCGGGCTGAAACTCGACTGGTCCGCTATCGAAGGGCTTAGCGAAACACTGGGCAAAAACGGCGTCACCTCGAACTATCGCTACGATCTCGCCCCCTACACCTGGGAACTGGTGCAGGGCTTAAAGCAGGGCAAAGCGATCTTTACGCAGCCGCCCATGCCGATCAAATGCGCGGGTGCTCCCCAAAAAGCACTGTATCTCTCCGCCGATCACTGGTTCAAGCAAGGCCGGTTGAAGGATATTGATGTGCAATTTTATCTGGCGGCGGGAGTTTTATTTGGCGTGGCAGCGTATGTACCTGCACTGATGGACTATGTGGAAAAATACAACGCGCATTTACATTTTAGCCATTCGCTATACAAGGTGGACGGCGCAAACAAACGCGCCTGGTTCAAATCGAAAAACGACGCCGAAGAAGAAATCATCACCGAAACTGAATTCGATATGCTGCATGTATGCCCCCCGCAGTGCGCACCGGATTTTATGCGTAACAGCCCGTTGGCTGACAGCGCCGGGTGGATGGATGTTAACCAGCACAGTCTGCAACACAAACAGTTCGACAATATCTGGGGACTGGGTGATGTGACTAACACGCCCAATGCTAAAACCATGGCGGCGGTACGCAAACAGGCCCCCATTGTTGCGCACAACCTGTGCGACGTATTAGATGGCAAATCACCGTCCTGCGGCTACGACGGGTACGGTTCCTGCCCGCTGACGGTGGAACGGGGCAAAATTGTACTGGCGGAATTTGGCTATGGTGGCAAACTACTGCCCACATTCCCCACCTGGGTCAATAACGGGCTGGAGCCCACCAAACGCGCCTGGTTCCTGAAAGCCAACGTGTTACCGTCGGTCTATTGGCACGCCATGCTAAAGGGGCGCGAGTGGCTGGTGGCGCCGCGAACACTTAAGGAATAACGCTCGAAGCAACGGTTTATCTGCAGCCTTTGCTTGTTATGTGGATTCATTTTTGATCTCCACCTTACCTGTAAATATTTGGCCTTTGTTCTTTTCACAGAACCATTTATACAGAGGGTATCCTAGTATGGATATAAATAATGTTTGAAAAACAAATACCAGTACTACAATGAATGGGGCAGCAATTGCTAGGATAAAGTCTCCTGTAACAAGATAGTAAATACCTAATATCAATCCCCACGCCACACCCCCAGCTATCGATATTGTCGTAACCAGGATGATCAAAGAGCTAAAATCTAGCTGAATTCCGAATTTCATTTTTTAATTCATATAAATATTCATAAATAGATCAGCCGAGTTTGTGCTCGGCACACACGACTGGTCGGTAGATGTACCGGATTTGGCGTGTTATGCGGAGCGGTCGGTTTATCATTCCATTGCACCGATGTGTTTTATGCTGCCAATACATTGATTTTAGGAAATAAAGCAATGGGCCAATATACCCGTCCAGGCCAAGATCAACGAGTCTGACCCCTTGATCTTTTGCTTGATCTTATCTTCTTGATCTTATAAGCCATTTGGATCGCGCTGCTCAAATGCTTGTTTATATAGCTTTTCAATTACTACTTGGCCTTGTTTATCTTTTGGCTCAATCGATACTCCATTTGGAAAATCATCATATACAAAGTTAACTACAACACCATCTAATTCAATTGCCCAAAGATGCATATCGGGCGCTTCTATTCGTTTTTTTATAACTGCACCAATTTGCTTTACATACTTTTCAGCAAATGGTGGGAATGACTCCCAAGTTCCTTCCTCTGTTAATTGAAGGCTTTCATTACCTGAAGCCATTTTCTGCTTTCTTGGATTCGCGAATCTAATCATTTTTTGGCGTATAACTATTAGTAAACCGACCAGTCGGCTTATGTTCGGAACGTGAGGCTAGTCGGTATATGTACCGGATGTGGGGTGTTAGGCGGAGTGGTCGGTTTATCATTCCCTGGCACCGATATGTTTTATGCTGCCAATATATTACTTTCCGGGAATAAAGCAATAGCGTCGATTTTTTTGCTAAATGAGCGCCTTGCGCTGGCCCGTAACTTAATGAATTAACATACAAATTGGTGCCGGAAAGAGGATTTGAACCTCCGACCAACGCATTACGAATGCGCTGCTCTACCGAGCTGAGCTATTCCGGCAGGTAAAACTTTATCGTCGTTGTGTAGCGTTGTGCCGACTTCTGTTGTCGCAACTTTTGCGCTGGCAGTTTAACGGCGGCACTTTCATGTGTCACCTTGGTGGGCGTCAAGCCAGTCGCACTGAACCCAGACGCCCACGGTGCTTCGCGGCCCTGCTGCTTAAGGGGCTTTGGCTTGGCGTTCGACGCCAATCAGGTAATCCGCTACTTTTAACATGCCTTCGTGACCACCGGCCATTTCGGCGGCGACCCGGTATTTACCGTTGACGATCATTTCCGGGGTGCCTTTGATTTGATAACCCCGTTGTCGGGCGTCCGCCTGTTTAAGCGCACTGTTAACCCCAAACGAATTAAACGTTTTGGTAAATTTATCCAGGGCTACGCCGTTGGCGACAAACACCTCGGCGATTTCGTCTTCGCTCGCCAATTTGGCCTTTTTCAAATTCATGGCGTCGAAAATAGCTTTGTGCAGGACTTCAGTATTACCGATGGCTTTAGCGGTGTAGTACGCCCGCGCGTGTAATTCCATGGTGGGGTGCCAGATGGCCGGGCTACGCTGATACACAACGTCCGCGGCCAGGGTTTGCGACCAGGCATTAACCAGTGGTTCGAACGTAAAACAATGACTGCATCCGTACCAGAACACTTCCGTCACTTCGATTTTGGCCGGATCGCTGGTGGGTACGGGGGCGGGCAACAATTGGTAATGGGTGCCAGCCACATAGGCTGTGGTTGCGGCAGGCGCCGGGGTCGGTGCCTCCGCCGACGCCGGGGGTGGTGTGGTCGGCGTCTGTTGGGTAACCACCTGCTGCGGGGCCGGGGCTGCTGGTTGCGTCGTATTGGTGTCCGCTTCGCAGCCGATCACCGGCACTAGCAGGCCGATCAGTAACAATTTATTCAGTTTATTCAGTAACTGGCGCATGGTTTCTCCCTGTTGGACGATGGCGTCCCGCACTATGCGGCCATCGCAGACAATCACTTAGGTTTTATACAGCGTTTTTAACATATCGCTCTGAGTGTATTTTGTTGGCTGCATCATGTGCGGCATTAAAACACGACAAAGGGTATCTATTATTCAGTTTCCGGGCGGGCTCGCAAGCCCTGGAAGTCTCAATATGCCCCATCGGCTGCTTGCCGCGCATTAAAAAGGCGGCCGCAGCCGCCTTTTTTTACCAACTTTTCACCAACGATCCTGAACCCTTATTTTTACGATTCGGTTCAACGCAGTCCGGCGATGAAATCCGCCAGCGCGTTAATTTCCTGATCGTTCAGATGGGCGGCGACTCCGCGCATGATCTGGGATTCATCATTTACCCGTGCCGCCGGATCGTCGAGGGCATGGGCACCGGTACGAAACGCCCGCAGTTGCTTGGCGATGTAGGCAGCGTGTTGCCCGCCCAGCGCGGGATAACCCGCCGGAGCGTTGCCGTTGGCGGTCGGCGAGTGACACCCCGTACAGGCGGCAACACCGGTTTCCAGATTACCCGCGCGGAATATTTTTTCACCCAACGCGAGGGATTTGGCATCGCCCTGGGCACCGGTGAGCTGGCGTTGCTGGCTATCGTAATAGGCGGCAATGTCTTGCAGGTCCTGATCGCTCAGCCCGGTAAGCATGCCCGTCATTTCAGGGACGGCGCGCCCGTTTTTCGCCGGATCGCCAGCGCGAATATCGCGCATTTGCTTAAGCAAATATTTTTCGCCCAGACCGGCGAGTGTCGGGAACGCCCCGGACGGGCTGTTGCCATCGGCGCCATGGCAGGTCGCGCATACGGCCGTTTTGCCTTTACCCGCCGCCGCGTCGCCGCTGGCAAGGGCGCTGACGGTCAGTAACCCACCGACGGTAATAATCAATGCTTGGGCCAGGCCCTTGAAAATTGTGTTCATGAGTTAATGTACTCTCCTGATTGTTCTGCCTGATTGTAGCGTTCGGTCGTTGAGTGATATTGCCGACTTTGTTTCAGTACTCTGTGCCAGCGGGTAGCGACAATATCGCCAACGGTATTGAACGATAGGCGCCCCGTGGTGGTAACGGCCAACCCTGAAAACTGACCCTGAAAATAGTCCGATTTGCTGTACCGCGTTGCCCGCAGGTTGCCTGACAAGAAGGCGTAGCCAAAAACGACGGGCATTATATACCAATCGCATATATAGCTTAAGCGTTATACTTGCGCCATGAATGCTCCCCTGCCCTTTGCCCAAACCCATTTTCTGCTCAGCGCGGCAACCCTGCAACAGTGTCCGACGGACAGTGGCGCCGAAGTGGCGTTTGCCGGCCGCTCCAATGCGGGTAAATCCAGCGCAATCAACGCGCTGACGCGACAGAGCAAACTGGCGCGCACCAGTAAAACGCCCGGGCGCACGCAACTTCTGAATTTTTTTGGCCTCACGCCCGGCACCCGTCTGGTGGATCTGCCTGGCTATGGGTACGCCAAAGTCCCCAGAGCAGTGAAAAGTCAGTGGGACAAGCAGCTGGAACAATACCTGCAAAACCGCGAGTCATTGCGCGGGCTGGTGCTGGTGATGGATGTGCGCCACCCACTGCAGGAGTACGACTGGCACATGATCGAGTGGTCGGTAAACAGCCAGTTGCCCGTCCATTTGCTGATGACCAAGGCCGACAAACTCAACCAGGGTCCCGCTAAAAATGCACTGTTGGCGGTGCGTCGGGCCCTCGACAGGGAGGGTCTGGAGGGGTTGGTGACGGTACAGCTTTTTTCGGCGTTAAAAAAGACCGGGCTACAGGAGCTGGAAGGCGCACTGGCCCGCTGGCTGGCGGCTAGCGAGGCTTAGCCACCCACATTTGGGTCCGGTCCGCAATGCTGGTAAAAGAAAGATAGCAGGCAAAAAAAACCGGCACACGAGGTGCCGGCAAGGTGTTCGGCCGGGATTAAACCTAGAGGGGGAGGTGCACCCGGCCACGCTCACAACACTAAGAGATAGCGTTTCATAGACCGGGCTGTTTGGGTAAAGTTCAAAATCCAGGAAAATTTTTTCGCGCGCCGGTTTTACCCCGTTCTTTACCCTTTGCTTACCCCGTACAGCGGGTCATTCACGGGCCGCAAAACCAGCCATAGCAAGCGGTCGGGCAAAAAAAACCCTGACCAAAGTGGCCAGGGTTTGCTTTACTGTTGCTTGGAGAACAAGCCGCATAACATTTAGGGGAAAAAGTAGCAATCATGGATTGCACAGTATTAGACGGCCTGAACGACAAAAGTTCCGAAGCTGGACGAAAAAAAACATTAAATTAGCAAATTATTTATAACCTATTGTTTATCAAAAACTTTTAATGGGCTTCATCCCAGTTTTTGCCGACCCCTATATCCACCACCAGAGGTACGTCCAGCTCCGCGGCGGCTGACATATGTTCGCGTAGACCATCGCAGATGGCCGTCAATTCGGGATCCGGCACTTCCAGCACCAGCTCATCGTGCACCTGCATAATGATGCGCGCCTGGGATTCGGTTTCTATTAGCCAGGAGTCCACGGCCAGCATCGCGCGCTTGATGATATCCGCCGCCGTGCCCTGCATGGGAGCGTTGATGGCCGTGCGTTCCGCCGCCTGCCGGAGCGAGCCATTGCGAGCCTTTATATCCGGCAGATATAACCGCCGACCGAACAGGGTCTCGATATAGCCCTGCGCCGCCGCCTTCTCGCGGGTGGTATCCATGTACTGCTTCACCCCGGGATAACGACTGAAATACAGGTCGATATACTCCTGGGCCTGGTGGCGACCGATATTCAACTGGCGCGCAAGCCCAAAGGCCGACATGCCATAAATCAGTCCAAAATTGATGGCCTTGGCGCTGCGTCGTTGCTCGCCGGTGACCTTTTCCAGCGGTTCGCCAAACACTTCCGCCGCCGTTGCCTGGTGAATATCCAGACCTTGCGCGAATGCTTTCAACAAACTTTTATCGCCGGACAGATGGGCCATGATCCGCAGCTCGATCTGCGAATAATCCGCCGCCACGATGCTATTGCCCGGCTCGGCGATAAAGGCCTGGCGAATGCGTCGCCCCTCGGCGGTGCGCACCGGAATGTTCTGCAAATTCGGGTCTGAGGACGACAGGCGACCGGTGGCGGTGACCGCCTGATGATAGGAGGTGTGGACGCGCCGGGTGTCCGGGTCGATCATCAGTGGCAGTTTGTCGGTGTAGGTGGATTTGAGCTTGCTCAGGCTGCGGTGTTCCAGCAGCAACTTCGGCAACGGATAGTCGAGCGCCAACTCCTGCAAAACGTCTTCCGCAGTGGACGGCGCGCCCTTGGGCGTTTTCTTGATAACCGGCAGTTTTAACTGGGTAAACAGTATCTCGCCCAGTTGTTTTGGGGACGCCAGATTAAATGGCTGCCCGGCCAAGTCATAGGCTTCTTTTTCCAGGGTGTTGAGCCGTTCACCCAGTTCGGCGCTTTGCCGTGCTAACAATTTGGCGTCCACCAGCGCCCCGTTGCGTTCGATACGCGACAACACGGGCACCAGGGGTATTTCGATGGCCTCAAACACTGTTTGCAGCCCCTTTTGCTCGGCCAGCTTTGGCCACAGGCACTGGTGCAGGCGCAGGGTGATGTCGGCGTCTTCAGCGGCGTAGGGAGCGGCTTCTTCCAGACGAATTTGATTAAACGTCAGTTGATTTGCGCCCTTGCCAGCTATGTCCTTAAAAAGAATGGTTTTTTCCCCAAGATATTTAGTCGCCAGGGTATCCATATCGTGGCGGCTGCCGGTCGCATCGAGCACGTAGGATTCGAGCATGGTGTCGAACTGGATGCCGCGCAGGTGAATCCCCGCCCGCGCCAGAACGCTCATATCGTATTTGAGATTCTGCCCCAGCTTGGCCTTGCCGGGGTTTTCCAACAGCGGCTTGAGCTTGTCCAGCACCAGCGCCCGCTCCAACTGCTGAGGCGCGCCAAGGTAGTCATGGCCAAAGGGTACATAGGCGGCCGCAAACGGGGTGACGGCAAACGACACCCCCACCAGATCCGCCTGCATATAATCCAGTCCGGTGGTTTCCGTATCGAAGGCGAAGACATCCGCTGCCTCCAGCCGGGCCAGCCACTGATCCAGTTCAGCGACGGTCAGTACACAGTCGTAGTGCTTGTCCGCACTCGGTGCAGTGGGTGTTTCAAGGACACCCCCGTTAGCAGCGCTGAGTTCCTCACTCCAGCCCCTGAATTCCAGTTCTGTAAATAACGCGAGCAACTGTTGCGGGTCCGGTGTGCCACCATGCAACTCGTCCACAGAAATTTTGAGGGGCACGTCCCGTTTGATGGTCGCCAGCAATCGGGACATTAACGCCTGTTGGCGATGCTCCGTGAATTTCTCCGGCAGGGTTTTGGCCCCCCGCACAGTAAGATCCCGCAGTTTTTCCAGGTCGTTATAGACCGTGTCGATATCCCCAAGCCCCTGCAGAATGGCCAGTGCCGTTTTTTCACCAATGCCGGGAACGCCGGGAATATTGTCGCTTTTGTCGCCCATCAGGGCGAGAAAATCGACGATCAGCTCGGGCGGTACACCAAACTTTTCCTCCACGCCGGCGGCATTTAAAACCGTATCGGTCATGGTGTTAACCAGGGTGATATGGCCGTTGACCAACTGCGCCATATCTTTGTCACCGGTGGAAATTACCACGGGCTGGCCCCCGTTTGCGGCCTGCTCGGCGAGGGTGCCGATAACATCGTCAGCTTCGACCCCTTCTTCGATCAATAGCGGCAGGCCCATGGCGCGCACGATGGCGTGGATCGGCTCGATCTGTAGCCGTAAATCATCCGGCATGGGCGGGCGATGGGATTTGTATTGTTCGAAGATATCATCGCGAAACGTGCGGCCTTTTGCATCGAACACCACCACAACTGTGCTTTCTGGGTAGTCTTTTTGCAATCGGCGTAGCATCGAAATAACGCCTTTTACTGCACCGGTTGGCCGACCTTTTGAGTTGGTCAACGGCGGCAGGGCATGAAACGCCCGATACAAGTAGGAGGAGCCGTCGACAAGTACAAGCGGCGGTACACTGGAGGGTGCATTCATGACAAATAACCGGCGGAGAAGGCGCTAGGATACACCATGTCCAGTGGTGGTTTAACTTCCGCTGATTCGAGAGTAGTCTCGGCGGTTATTCCCTCTGACAATGTCTTCCCCTATGGCCGTTTATACTCCCCTGACCGCGACCGAAATAAAGACGCTGCTCGATAAATTTGCTATCGGCGAACTGCTGACCTTTGCGCCGATTGATGCGGGTGTCAAAAACTCTTCCTTTTTTGTCACCACCACCGGTACAGACAATTTGCGACACGACTGGGTGTTGTCGGTGCTCGAAGAAAGCGATACCCGACAAATTGCCTTTACGATCGGCTTAACCACACTTCTACACAATGCTGGCCTGCCAGTACCGTGCCCGATAGCCGACAAAACGGGCGAGCCGCTGCACATGATTGCCCGTAAACCCGCACTACTGTTCCCCAGGGCCATCGGGAGTCACCCCCTGATACCGGACATCCCACAATGCGCGGCGATTGGAGATTTTCTGGGGCGCATGCATGGGGTTTCAGCCCAACTCACAGGGGACGGACAGGCGCCCACCGCTACGCCAACTTTGCTCGCGACAGTGCCCCTGGCGCTGCAACAGACTGGGTTGTGTAATAGCCTGTCGGCGGCAGACCATGCCCTGCTACAAACACAGGTTGACTGCAGTAAACGTCTTTCCGCTGCGAGCGGCGATCTCCCGAGCGGCGCTATTCACGCTGATTTATTCCGCGATAACACCTTTTTTGAGGGCTCGAAACTGACGGCGGTCATAGATTTTCACAGCGCCCGTACGGACTGGCTACTGTGGGACGTCGCGATTGCATTGAACGACTGGTGTTGTGAAGAGCGGGGCATTATTGATGTCGAGCGCTGCGCGGCTCTGTTACAAGCCTATGGCCGGCAACGCCCGTTCGTCCCGGTGGAATACCTGATGTGGCCCGACGTGCTTGGTTATAGCGCCTGTCTGTTCTGGGTGTCGCGCCTGGTAGCGCAGCTGCGCCCCGCTGATAACGGGGTACTCGCTCAGCAAAAAGATCCCGAGGAATACCGCCTCAAGTTGCTGCAACGAATGACCTTTGTGCCAGCGTTACCGCAGCCCACCTAATCTTCGGCGGGTTTAAGACAGTCAGCGAGTTGGGCACCGATAGCGCGCATAAACTCTGCATAACGCCCCGTCGTGCTTTCTGGGAGACTCTGGTCGGACGCGACACCACCCAGGGGATCGATCACCACGACCTTCGCACCTAGGCGCTCTGCCACACGCCGCACCCGATCCGAACGATGGCGAGGCTCCGCCACCACACAGCGCACATTTTCCAGCGCGAGCAAGTACTGCAGTTCGCGGGCCCCGGCGGGCAGGCCACTGGCGCCACGCAACGCCCCTGCCTGATACAGGCCAAAATAGTCGACAAAATGGCCGAAAGCGTCGTGATCTACCAATAACGCGTTAGTAGTTAAGTCCTTTAGTCCAGCGCGAATATCATCGGCGGCGGTGTACTGCGCGGCTTCAAAGGCGCGCAAATTGTCATTTAATTGCGCCACGTCCTCAGGTAATTGCACACTTAACCATGCGCTGATGGCCCGCGCGATGGCCACGGCATTATCTGGATTTAACCACAGGTGATAAT
This sequence comes from Porticoccaceae bacterium, assembly GCA_041600415.1. Classification (GTDB taxonomy): domain Bacteria; phylum Pseudomonadota; class Gammaproteobacteria; order Pseudomonadales; family Porticoccaceae; genus JBFJKD01. The sequence goes on from JBFIKF010000001.1 coordinate 137,060, forward strand.
CCCCCCGTTGGGTGTCCGCGGATGGCCACACGATGGCGGGTAATTGTGCTGCGGTAATAACCGTCTCCGATGTGCGGGTCAGCAGACTGCTGGCCAGAAAATGTTCCAGTCCGGGGCCAACCCACACCACCAGGTCCGCCTGGTCCAGCAGTTGGCGATCGGAAACTCTCAGGGAGTAATGGTGCTCGGTATCGGTATCGGGAAGCATCTGGCGAACATTTGCGACGCTCCCTGCTATCTCCTCGGCAATCAGGGTTAACGGCCGAATCGTGGTCACGACCAGCGGTTTCCCCCAGGCTGGAGCCGACACCATCAGTAACAATAAGACTAGGGCACGCATACGGAAGATCCACCTTGCTATCAAGCAGGCGCACAAGATTTGCACCTGATCATTCATTACCCATTTATGTTATGTTATAACATTCTAAAATTACAGATCACAAGGCTCTCTCTGTTTTCGCTGGCATCGCCGTGCTACTACTTGGAGCCGTGGAAATATTGTTATATTATCACACTCACCTCCTGCCGGTTGTAAACAAGTGATTACCAACTCCAAAGTCGCATACCACGATCACGATCACGCCCGTTGCGAGCACGCGGCCATGGCCCAGGCCCGCAATGTCTGTCGCGCCCGCGGCGCACGACTAACTCCGTCCCGGGAGGCGGTGTTGCAGTTAATCTGGCAAAACCACAAACCGATCGGCGCCTACGCCCTGATCGAACAGCTCGCCAAACTGAATGGCAAACGGGTGTTGCCGCCAACCGTCTATCGGGCCATTGATTTTCTGCTGGGGTTGGGCCTGATTCATCGCATTGCCTCGCTTAACAGTTTTATCGGTTGTCCGTTTCCCGACAGCGCCCACAGCGATCTCTTTCTGGTGTGCCGGGCCTGCGGCAGTGCGGCCGAGTGCAGCGCCGAGGGGATCAATAGCGCCATTGCAGCCACCGCCGCCCGCGCAGGGTTCACCGCCGAATCCCAGTCAGTTGAAATTCTGGGGCTGTGTCCTCAGTGCAACCTCCAAGCTGCGGAATCCACCGAATGACCCCTCAACCTAAGCCACTATTGACGTTGCGTGGCATTGAAAAGCGCTATCGCAACAAGACGGTTCTGCGCCACGTCGATCTGACGCTGGCCGCCGGACAGATTCTGACGCTGATCGGACCCAACGGTGCCGGTAAAACCACCCTGGTTAAAATTGTGCTGGGTTTGCTGGCCCCGGATGCCGGCACGGTGTCGCGCGCGGCGCGGCTACGTATCGGCTATATGCCACAAAAACTGGCCCTCGACGCAACCATTCCCCTTAGCGTAGGTCGCTTTCTACAACTGGCCGAACCCGATATCAGTTTATGCCGCGCGTCCCTGGAGGAAACCGGCATACTGCATTTGATCGACCACCCGGTGCAGGGATTATCTGGCGGCGAAACCCAACGTATGCTGCTGGCGCGCGCCCTGCTGCGCAAACCCGACCTGCTGGTACTGGACGAGCCGGTACAGGGCGTAGATGTTGCCGGGCAGGAAGCCCTGTACCTGTTAATTAATCGGATTCGTCATCGCTTGAATTGCGCCATTCTCATGGTTTCCCACGATCTTCATCTGGTAATGGCCGCCACCGACGAGGTGATTTGCCTGAACGGCCACATCTGCTGCCACGGCAGTCCCGAGCACGTGTCCAACGACCCGGCATTTGTCGAATTATTTGGTAGCCGCACCGCGTTGTACACCCACCATCACGACCACCATCACGATCTGGATACTACCATCGTCGAAGAACCCAACCCTGTTGTGGAGCGCACCAATGCCTGAATTTTTAGTCCTGGCACTACTCGCCGGGCTCGGTGTATCCGTGGTAACCGGGCCGCTGGGCGCCTTTGTGGTATGGCGTCGGATGGCCTATTTTGGCGACACTCTGGCACACGGCGCGCTGTTGGGCGTGGCGCTAAGTATGTGGTTTGCCATAGATCCGACCCTCGCGGTGGCTCTGGTGTGTATTGCACTCGCGCTGCTGCTGACTGCCTTGCAGCAGCAACGGCTGCTATCCACCGATACGACCCTGGGCATATTGGCGCATAGTGCCCTGGCCCTCGGCCTGGTCGCGATTACGCTAATCCCCGGCGCACGGGCGGATATGGAAGGCCTGTTGTTCGGGGATATTCTGGCGGTGACCCCCACTGAAGTCATTACCATCTGGCTAACGGCGTGCGTAGTTGCGGCCCTGTTATGGAAGTTATGGCGGCCACTGCTGGCAATAACCGTACATCTGGACCTGGCTCAGGTGGAAGGTGTGGCGGTGACCAGAGTGACGCTGGCGCTCAAACTCATGTTGGCCCTGGTGGTCGCGGTGGCTATAAAAGTGGTGGGGGTATTGTTAATTACTGCACTGCTAATTATTCCCGCGGCGGCGGCTCGCAGCATGGCTCGTAATCCAGAAAGTATGGTGATGATGGCCAGCGCCATCGGCGCCGCAGCGGTCACCGCCGGGCTCGCGGCCGCCTGGTTCTGGAACACGCCCGCCGGTCCAGCAATCGTTTTATCAGCGACGCTGTTCTTTGTGCTATCACTGCTGCGCCCGTCCGCCCGCCAGCGCTCCTGATCGGGTAAAACTGCGGCCAAACCGGATTACTGGCGCATCGGTTCCAGTTGGCTAGCCACCGACGACCAACAGACGCTCGCCTGACTGGGGTTTATCGCACGATCACGTCCGCTCGGTCGCTATCTGCCACCGCGCGCTCAGGGATAGGTGGCTCGTAGCGAGCGCCATGCGACCCGTAAATTGCCATGTTCGAACGGCGGTCGGAAATAGCCGTGCAGTTCACCTTTTGGATTAATTAATACCAGATCCCCGCTGTGGGGTATCTGGTAATCCTGCTCCGCCGGAGCCGTGGCGTCGTAGGCGATGTTCACCTCGGCGGCGAGCTTGAGTATAACGTAGGGATTTCCGGTGATGCCGATAAAATCCTGGTGGAACTCCGCCAGATATTCCTGCATGCGTCGGGGTGTATCGCGCTGCGCATCCACGGTTATCAGCACAACCTGTAAATCCTCCTGGTCCTCTGGCTTGAGCTCGCTGTACATTTTAGCCAGTGTCGACACGGTGGTTGGGCAAATGTCCGCGCAGTGGGTAAACCCAAAAAACAGGATGCTCCAGCGCCCGGTAAGCCGCTGCTTGCCGATTTCGTTGCCGAGCTGATCCAGTAGTGCGAAGTCACTGAACGGACGCGGCGTATCCAGAATCAGCGCCCCGTAATCCCGCAGCTGATATTGATTGAGAATACGCGGACTCGACAACTTGTTGACCAACGCACCAATGGTCAGGGTGCTGAATACCAGCACCCCGATTACGGTCAGGCGAATGTTGCGCTTTACGTTGTCCTGTTCCAATTCCGATTCCGCCATCAGCGTCCCATCAGAACTGGCGCGGCGATAAAATAGTGATCGACCAGCATTACCACGAATAGCGCCATCAAATACACGATCGAATATTTGAATGTATCCATACCGGCGTCGGGGCTTTTGCCTCTGAGCAGAACAATCGCCCAGTACAGAAATCCGCCGCCAAGCACCAGCGCGCCCAGTAGATACAACCAGCCGCTCATGCCCGTAAGGTAAGGCAATACGGTGACAAGAATCATTAAAATCGTGTAGAGCAGAATATGCAGCCGGGTGTACCGTTCGCCGTGGGTGACCGGCAGCATCGGAATATCCGCTTTGGCGTACTCTTCTTTGCGGTGCAGTGCCAATGCCCAGAAATGCGGTGGCGTCCAGGCAAAAATAATCAGCACCAGTAACAACGCGTGCGGGTGAATAGTCCCGGTCACTGCGGCCCAGCCGAGCAGGGGAGGGGCCGCGCCTGCCAGGCCACCGATAACAATGTTTTGCGGTGTGGCACGCTTTAGAAACAGCGTGTAGACAACCGCGTAGCCCACCAGCGACGCCAGGGTTAGCCAGGCAGTGAGGACGTTGATATACACCAGCAATATGGTCATACCGGCCACGCCGAGAATAAATGCGAACAGTAGCGCCTGCCCCGGCTCGACTCGACCTTTCGCCACCGGGCGATTCACCGTGCGCGCCATCTTCAGATCCACATGGCGATCCACCAGGTGATTTACCGCCGCCGCCGAGGCCGCGCACAAAGCGATACCCAGATTGCCCAGCAGCAGAATATCCAACGGCACCATCCCCGGTACCGCCAGCAACATGCCGATAACCGAGGTCAGAATCATTAGCGCGACGACGTTCGGTTTACACAGTTCCAGATAATCTTTCCAGCGCGCTCTGGCGACGCCAACATCAATTTCCATTGGCTAAATCCTCCTGTCGTGGCGCTTGGGCGGCCCATATTTTTGCGCCCAGCGTCACCAGCGTGAGTAACAGCAACGCCGCACCAATATTGTGTAGCACCGCCATCGATAGCGGCACCATCCACAAAATATTACTGATGCCCAGGGCAATCTGCAGTCCCAGCGCCGCCACAATTACCAGTGCCATGCGTCGCACCCGTCGCTCGCCCACCCGCACCAGAGCACCACAAAACACCAACAGATACAGTGTAGTGATTATAGCGCCGATCCGGTGACCCATATGGATCGCCACACGCGCCTCGCTCTCCAGTTGGCCACCCAGATAATTAGGACCGATAGCCTGGGTAAAATTAAAGCCCTGGGACGCGTTCATGGGCGGCCACCATTGCGCGTGGCAAGTGGGGAAATCGGGGCAGGCAAAGGCCGCATAGTTGGCGCTGGTCCAGCCACCCAGAGCGATCTGCGCAAACACAATAATGACAGCGCTCACTAGCCAGGGCTTCGTATTCTGTAGCCGCCGCCAGGACTTGGGAGACACCACCCAACGGGTGCCATCAAGGCGCAGGGTAAGCAACCACAGCAGGGACAGGGTCGCCATACCACCCAACAGATGCAGCGTTACCACCTGCGGCCAAAGTTTCAGGGTCACTGTCCACATCCCGAACAAACCCTGCCAGACCACCACAAACAACAGAAAAATCGGCAGCCGAAACGGATAGCCGTCCTGTTCGCGTTTGCGCCAGGCGAGAATGGCGAGGAAGGCGATCACCAAGCCGAGGGTACTGGCGAAATAGCGATGCACCATCTCGGGCCAGGTTTTGCTGGCGTCCACAGGGGCGTGGGGAAACAGCTCCTGCGCCCGGGTAATTTCGTGCGCCTCGCTCGGCCAGGTTAAATGTCCGTAGCAGCCGGGCCAATCGGGACAACCAAGGCCAGCGTCCACCAGCCGTGTAAATGCGCCGAGCATCACTACCGCCGTGGCCAGACAGGTGGCGGCGAGAGCCAGTCGAAATCCACTTTTGCGCTGGCTTGCGTCGTTAAACAGGCTCATGGCTGATCAGGGCTCCGGTGAGTATTTGAACAGATGCTTGATATCTTCGAGCATACCGCCGCCATCGTGCTCGGCCGAATAAAACATCATGGCGACGCCGTGGGGATCCACCAGAAACGCGCGCGCTGCCCCCGGCTGCCAGTCGGCATTGGTGCTGGCCAGAAGTTGCTGAAACTCTTCGCGGTCGACGTACAACGTCTCCAGATAGGGGTGTTCCGCGCTAAGGTACTGCGCCGTTGCAGAATCCAGCACCGTATCTAGGTTTACATATAACCGCTGCAGACGCTGACTTTTGTTGCCCAACAGAATATGCACCTGGCGCGTGACGTAAAGCATTTCTCGGCACCCTTCCACGCACTGTGCACCACCCACAACAACCAGACGCCAGTCGGGCTGTGGTTGCAGCCAGGACCAGGGGGCGCCATCGGCATTTTTAGCTGACAAGCCGGAGAAGGGTACGGCGGGGGTTAGCAGGTGGCCATGATTGCTGGTACCCAACATATTCAGCAACCGCTGACGCTGGTGCTCATTCCCTGGAAAGACCAGAAACCCCGCTATCAGTACCACCGCCACCGAGGCGACCATTACCCAAACCTGTAGCGGAGATTTTTTGGTGCTCGCTTCATTCATCGGCCGACCCTCCACCTGTTTTCCCAAACCTGCCGCGCAATACCGTCCCCAAGTTAGAACTGGCAAACACGGTCAATATCAGCAGGGTTGCCGCCATCGCAAACCATTGCACCGCGTATCCAATGTGCTTACCCGGCTGTACATTAACAATCGTCCAGCCCGTCTGCAGCGCTCCGGGTGCACGCTGATCGAGGCGCAGCAGGTAAGGGAACAACGTCTCTCCCACCCAGAGCCCGGCTTCCGCCGGCTGCAAAGATTGCACGATCTGTGGCCAGCGTTGTTGCTGCCAGCCATTGTCGCCCAATCGCAAAGGCGGTGTGCTTTGCCGATACAAATGTCCGGTTAAAGTTTGCTCGCCCGTCACCTTCGGTACTGATGGCAACACCCGTCGGTCGAGACCGCCCGCCAGCCAGCCGCGATTGACCAGTAGCCATTGGTCGCTAGCCGCAACTTTAAACAGGGAAACGGCTTCGTAGCCCGGTTGCCCATGGCGCACTCGATTGTCGAGCAGCACCGTGCGTTCATTGTCGAAATGTCCCACTACACGCACCGCTAAAAACTGGTTGTCCACGTCCCCAGAAATGCTCGCGAAAGGCTGCGGGCCGTTGGCCTCCCGTTGTTGCTGCAGATCCAGCAACAGGCGTTTTTCGTCGGCACGCAGTAACTGCCAAAAGCCGAGGGCCACTGTCAGCGGCAGAAACAATCCGGCAAACAGCAACAGCTTCCAGTTCCAGTGCCAACCCAACGTTGGCGTCGCGGTTTGCTGCCTGTCCAATACCATTTGTGTTTAAATCACCCTTGGGAAATGCGGAGAAAATTCATGCTGTTGAAAGTCATCATCGTAGTGTTGTTTATCGGCGTATTAATCAGCCTTAGCAGCGGGCTCTATTTTCTGATGAAAGACGTCGGCAATCCGCGCAAACGTACACTTTACGCGCTGGGAATTCGCGCTGCGCTGGCAACTGCACTAATCGCGAGCATCATTTACGGGTTCTATTCGGGCAAATTATCGAGCACTGCCCCGTGGGATCGGCAACTACATCCACAGCAGGTTGCTCCTCCAACACCACAATAACCACTCATTAATTCCTGTCACGAACAAAAACGGCCAGGAATCCCCGGCCGTTTTTTACATCCGGCTAAGGCCGTCGTTGTCAGCTGAGGACGTATACGAAAATAAACAGTCCGAGCCACACCACGTCGACGAAGTGCCAGTACCATGAAGACGCTTCAAAACCGAACTGATCGTCGGATTTAAAGTGACCTTTAAGCCCCCGAATCAGCTGAATTAACAGCATAAAGGTGCCCATGGTCACGTGAAAACCGTGGAACCCGGTCAACATAAAAAAGGTTGTGCCGTAAATGCCCGAATCCAGTGTGAGCCCCATCTCGGCATAAGCGTGGTGGTACTCCATGTATTGCAGCACCAGAAATATTGCCCCGAGCGCCACGGTGATACCGAGCCACAAATTAAATTTGGCCCGGTCGTTGTTTTTCATCGCGGTATGGGCGACGTGAACGGTCCAGCTGGAAGTCAACAGTACAACCGTGTTCCACAGCGGCAGCCAGGAGAAGAGCTCACCCCATCCCGGAAAACCCATATGCTCTTTAGGACCCACAAATTGCGTACCGCCGGCAACCTGATCCGGGTTGGTCATTACCGGCCAATTCGCTTCAAATCCCGACCACAGTAGTGCATTGGTGGAAGCGCCCACTCCTTCGCCACCCAACCACGGCACCACCAGGGTGCGTATATAAAGCAATGAACCAAAAAAAACAGCGAAAAACATCACCTCGGAAAAGATAAACCAGCTCATGCCCCAGACATAGGAGCGCTTGAGTTGTGCGCCTACCATGCCCGCCATATTTTCTGCGATGACGGTGCTGAACCAGAAATACATAACCACCGCAATGCCCAGCAAGCCCGCAATTAAAAACGCCGCCGTGCCCCCATTCATCAGGGTCCCGGCACCGAGGGCCATCAGCCCCAGGCTGGCCGCCATGGCCACCGGCATTCTGCTCTGTTCCGGTATGTAGTAGTCGCTCTGTGCTGCCATCGTTTTTCTCCGTTCTGTCCGCGCCCGTGGGCACGGAACCTTTCTATCAATTCAGTCTAGTCGCAGTATGTACCCAGCTCTGTCAACCGGATCAGTTCAGCCGGGCCACCGAATTCGCCACGCGCTCGGTAATATCGAACAACGTGTAGGAGAGGGTAATGGTGGTGACGCTCTCCGGCAACTTCGGGTCAATAAAAAATACCAGCGGCATATTGGCTTCTTCGCCGGCCAGTAACGGTTGCTGGTTAAAGCAAAAGCACTCCGTTTTGTTCAGGTACTGGGCGGCATTGTTGGGCGTAACATTCGGTACAGCCTGCGCCACCATATCCCGCGACGTTGGGTTGCGAGCATAAAATTTGACCGCCCTGGATTCCCCGGGGTGCACCCGTACGCTGTACTCCAGCGGCGCAAACTCCCAGGGCATACTGCCGTTATTGGTGGCCACAAACTGCACCAGTACGGTGCGCTCAGTATCCACCGCCGCAACCGTTTGTTCCTCGTAGCGCCCCGCAGTTTTACCGCCAATACCGGTCAATTCACAAAATACATCGTACAGGGGCGGCATAACAAACACCGCGAAGGCAAACATCGCCACACCACCCAGGACCAGCCACAACGATGTTTTGCGCACCGGACTGCCCGCCATATCCACGTCTCCCAGAACCGCCTACCTCACTTCCGGCGGCGTGGTGAAAGTGTGGTAGGGAACCGGCGTGGGCAAGGTCCATTCAAGCCCCTCCGCGCCTTCCCAGGTTTTCGGCTCGCTTACCGGACGACCATTACGTATGGCTTGCACCACGATAAACAGGAACAGCAGTTGGGAAGCGCCGTAAATAAACGCGCCAATACTCGACACCATATTCCAGTCGGCAAATTGCAACGCGTAATCCGCGTAGCGACGCGGCATCCCCGCCAGGCCGAGAAAATGCTGCGGAAAAAACGTGATGTTAAAGCCGATAAACGATATCCAGAACTGGGTTTTGCCCAGAGTCTCGTCATACATCCGGCCGCACCACTTGGGCAACCAGTAGTACACCGCACCCGTCGCAGCGAACACCGCGCCGGCCACCATTACGTAGTGAAAGTGGGCCACCACAAAGTAGCTGTCGTGATACTGAATATCCGCCGGGGCGATCGCCAGCATCAATCCGGTAAAGCCGCCCAGGGTGAACAGTACCACCACCGCAATTGCGAACAACATCGGTGTTTCAAAGGTGAGCGAACCCCGGAACATGGTAGTGATCCAGTTGAAGACTTTCACACCGGTGGGCACCGCAATCAGCAGCGTGGCATACATAAAGTACAGCTCACCCGCCAGCGGCATACCCACGGTAAACATGTGGTGCGCCCACACGATGAACGAGAGGAAGGCAATGGCCGCAGTGGCATACACCATGGACGAATAGCCGAACAAAGGCTTGCGGCTAAAGGTCGGAATAATCTGCGAGATTACGCCAAATGCCGGCAAAATGATGATGTATACCTCGGGGTGCCCGAAGAACCAGAATACGTGCTGGAACAGGACCGGGTCACCGCCGCCGGCAGCATCGAAAAAGCTGGTGCCGAAGTTGATATCCATCAACATCATGGTCACCGCGCCAGCCAGCACCGGCATCACCGCCACCAGCAAGAACGCGGTAATCAGCCAGGTCCACACAAACAGGGGCATCTTCATCATGGTCATGCCGGGGGCGCGCATATTCAGCACCGTGGCAATGATGTTAATCGATCCCATGATCGACGACGCGCCAAGAATATGTACGGCAAAGATAAAGTAATTGACCGAATCGGGCGCGTAAGTAGTGGACAACGGCGCATAGAAAGTCCAACCGAAATTGGGTCCGCCGCCCTCCATAAACAACGTGGAAGCCATCAGCGCAAAGGCGAACGGCAAAATCCAGAAGCTGAGGTTATTCATGCGCGGCAACGCCATATCCGGCGCGCCAATCATCATCGGAATCTGCCAGTTGGCCAGACCAACGAACACCGGCATGATCGCTCCAAACACCATCACCAACCCATGCATGGTGGTCATCTGGTTAAAAAATTCCGGTTTAACGATTTGCATGCCGGGCTCAAATAACTCCGCCCGAATGACCATCGCAAAAAAACCGCCCAACAGGAACATGGCGAAACTGAACCACAGGTACAGGGTGCCAATATCTTTGTGGTTAGTGGTGTACAACCAACGGGTAATGCCTTGTGCAGGACCGTGTGCCATAACTTACTTCTCCCGGCCTTGTTTGAATTTCAGAACATCCACCGGCTGAACGACGTCCCCGGTATTGTTGCCCCAGGCGTTGCGCTCATAGGTGATGATTGCCGCCAGATCTACTTCGGAAAGCTGGCCGCCAAATGCTTGCATGGCCGTGCCAGCGGTGCCGTTGATCACCACATCGAGGTGTTGCTCTATCGCACCCAGCGCAACGGGGCTACCCTTCAACGCGGGGAAGACCCCTGCGATGCCCTCGCCGTTACCCATATGGCAGGCGGCACAGGAGCGGTTATAGGCCTCTTCACCCTTAACCATTAAGTCGTCGAGGCCAAATTGTTTGCTGGCCAACTCCCGTTCCGCAGCCATGGCGGTTTTTTTCTCGGCCAACCAGGCGTTGTACTCTGGTTCGGGAACCGCGTTAACCACGATCGGCATAAAGGCGTGACCCTTGCCACACAGTTCCGCGCACTCGCCGCGGTACACCCCCGGCTCATCGATACGCGTCCATGTTTCGTTAATAAAGCCCGGGATCGCATCGCGCTTAACCGCAAAAGCGGGCACCCACCAGGCGTGCAGCACATCTTTGGCAGTAATCAGAAAACGAATTTTTTTGCCCACCGGTAGCACCAGCGGCTCGCTGACTTCCTGCAGATAGAATTCGCTTTTTGGCGTACTGTTATAAATCGCGCTTTCCGGCGTGGACAACTCGCTCATAAAGCTGACGCCCTCGCCCATATATTCGTACTGCCACTTCCACTGGTAGGCCGTGATTTTTATATCCATGTCCGCTTCGGACGTGTCGTACAGATCGAGAAGAGCGGTGGTGGCGGGAAAGGCCATAACCAGCAGGATCAGCGTCGGCACAACCGTCCAGGCAATTTCTACGGCCGTACTCTCGTGAAAATTCGAGGCCTTGGCGCCCTTGGATTTGCGGTGGGCGTACATGCTGTAAAACATCACGCCAAAAACGACTACGCCAATCACCACGCAGATCCAAAAAACGGCCATATGCAAGTCGTAGACCTGGCGACTCACCGACGTTACGCCGCGGGGCATATTCAGCCCATCCCAGAATGAACCTTCTTCTGCGCAAACAATGCTGGCCAATGGCAGCAACAGCACAGTGCCAAGCAATCGCATAACAAGCGGCTTTGCTCTCGATAACATTGCCAGATTATCTCCGTGTTGCGTTCTAGATTTGAAAAACCGGTGGCAGTGAATCGCCCAGCAGGTTTTACGACGAATACCCGCCTCTGGCGGATATGGCGGCGCATTGTAGCAGAAGCCCGAAGCCCACGTCACTGCCCTATAATGCCCTATTTCAACCCGGTCTGGTTGATGCATATCAACATCGCCATGCATCGTCGCGTACTGCGTATCGCGCTGCCCATGGTGGTCGCCGCCATCAGCGCGCCGCTGCCCGGCATCGTCGACACCGCGCTTCTGGGGCATCTGGAAGACGTGCGCTACCTGAGCGCTGTCGCGGCGGGGACCACCGCCCTGGGGTTGCTGATCTGGACATTCTCTTTTTTGCGCATGGGCACCACTTCAGTCACCGCCCAGGCGCTCGGTGCGCAGGACGATCCGCACAATCGCCTGGTGCTGGCCCAGTCGCTGGTACTGGCAATCGCCATCGGGTTATTGCTGGTGGTGCTACAGACGCCAGCGCTGACGCTGATTCTCACCGCCATTGCGCCACCGCCGGAGTCTGCAACACTGGCGTTCAGTTACTGCAGCATACGCATACTGGGTGCTCCCGCGACCCTGGGTACGTTTTGTTTAATCGGCTGGTTAATCGGCAACCAGAAAGCACGCCTTACCCTGGCTTTGATGCTGGTCACCAATGCCACCAATATTGTGCTCGATCTGATTTTTATCCTCGGGCTCGATATGCACAGCGATGGCGCGGCCTGGGCGTCACTGATCGCCGAATACTGGGGGTTCGCACTTGGCCTGTGGCTGGCTTTTCGCCTGCAAAACAGGCTCGCCGGTCGTTTTCAGCCCACTCAACTGGGGCAATTGCACCGCTACCGCGGCCTGTTTACCGTCAATGGCCATTTGCTGATTCGCACCGCCTGCCTGGTATTTGCGTTTGCCTTCTTTACCGCCAACGGTGCGCGCCAGGGAGCAGAGGTATTGGCCGCCAACGCCATTTTAATGGAATTATTTTTTCTCCTGGCATTCGGGTTAGACGGCTTTGCTCACGCCGCCGAGGCACTCACCGGGCATGCGGTCGGCGCCCGCGATAGTGAAACCTTTTACGCCGTGTGTCGCACCACCGGCCTGTGGGGCGTTGTCATCGCTGGCGCCGTCACCGGACTGTATCTGATCTTCAGCGCACACATCATCGGCCTGTTTACGGATATTCCGGAAGTAACCGCCATGGCCGCGCAGTTTTTCCCCTGGCTGGCGACGCTTCCCCTGGTGGCTGTGGGCGGTTTTATGCTCGACGGGATTCTACTCGGTGCCGGTCGTACGCGGCCCATGCTGTACATTATGTTAGTCGCGGTGTTGCTGATTTTTATTCCTGTCTGGTACGCCACACGCCCCCTGGGCAATCACGGCCTGTGGCTGGCATTCGTGATATTTATGGCCAGCCGTACATTAATGATGGGTGCCGCTTTCGCCTGGATAAGCCGTCGTGGCTGGGCCCGCGTTTCCTCTGAAATCTGACACATGGGCCCATCAGCAACGGCCCCTGTATAAAAAACCGCACTGCTATGGAAACATAATCTTTGCGTTTTCGCGGATTTCTACTAGCTTGGTAGTATGGATACGGTCACTATTCGACAGGCCATTGCCCACGCCAAACAACAGGAGCGGCAAACAGGCTACCTCGCCGCCATGCTTCACCAGCGCGCACAAACCCTGCATAAAGCCATTCAGTTGCCGGCGCAAAATACGGTACCCACGCTACTGCATTTCATTATCCGCTATGTGGAACACGTGCCCGAATATCTTGATGCGCTAATTGGTATTGGCGCCAGTCTTGGTATCGAAGATATTACCGATCCGCTGTTGGCGATCAGCAACGAATTTTTTGCGCAACCACCAGTACTGCTAAATGGCCACGAAGGATTGCAGGCCCTGATGGACGAAGCCTATCTCGCCCATCGTTTGATCGAAGAGGTCAACGACCGCTGTAGCAGTGGGGACCATGACACATTGATTCCCATGGACATGACCCGTTCCAATCTGATTATTCACCATTTGATCGGCGAGCCGTTTGCCAACCAGCTCGATGAAGCGGTGGAGTTGATCGTTGACAAACTCGAACAGCAGGACTATTTTTTTGCGCCGCTGTCGATGGCGCGCATTCCGGGCGCCGCAAAAAAAGTTTACTGGGAAAAAGAACTGGAACGCTGGCCGTGCCTGACGGACACCCTGGTGGTGGATCTACTGCTTGGCGAAAGTAACCATTCTCAACTTGTTCACTGATCAGAGCGTGGGGTTGGATCAACCAATTTCACAGGCGCGAAGGTCGCGTCGGTCGACGGCGAAGGATCATCAACGCGGGTTGCTAGCCGCGTGGGTGATTGCGCCATTATTTCGTCCGCAAACCCGCAGCTGACACACTCCCGGTAAGCGCTCCCCTCTTTGCGATACATCACTAACTTATCGAGTTCACCGCAGCGTGGGCAGATAGCCCCAGCAATAAAACGTTTTGGCTTGGTGGTCATAGCGCAGGAAAATCCTTACGGGCAGGGTAGGTGATGCGCCATAATAACGGATCGTAAAAATGTGAACCAGATAATGTCAGTGGGTAGCTTGCGTAGCTTTAACGGTGACACCCCCGTCCTCGGCGCGCGGGTACTGGTCGACCCGGCTGCCGTGGTTATCGGCGCGGTCACCCTCGGGGACGATACGTCGGTGTGGCCAGGCGCCGTGATCCGCGGCGATATGCACCGTATCGACATCGGCGCGCGTACCAGTATTCAGGATGGCAGCGTGCTGCATATCACCCATGCCAGTAGTTACAACCCCGCTGGCTGGCCGTTACTTATCGGCGACGACGTGACCGTTGGCCACAATGTCACGCTGCACGGTTGCACCCTCGGCAATCGCATTCTGGTGGGCATTGGCGCCATCGTTATGGACGGCGCCGTGGTGGAAGACGATGTGATGATTGGCGCCGGAACCCTGGTACCGCCGGGCAAGCGGCTGGTAAGTGGTTTTTTATATGTCGGCAGCCCCTGCAAACAGGTGCGCCCCCTGTCGCAAAGCGAGAAAACGTTTTTGCCCTATGCGGCCGGTAATTATGTCAAATTAAAAGACCAATATCTGGCAGCCGCGGCAACCAAAAAATAACTCAACACATGTCCTCGTAGGGGTTTTCGGGGGTTAACGGCACCGCCTGCCGGTAGCCGGGGACGCTAATACTGCGGTCAGAAATCAGCACATCGTTATCTTCGATCACCCCTTCGCCAAAGCGATAGATCGGCGTCAACTCTCCCCGATCTGCTTTGATCTGGTAGTCCGCAGCCTGTTCGCGAGTGCGCTCCCGCGCGCGGCAGTACTGGTCCCACACCGCGCCATGGCGTTTGGCCAGCATGCGCTGCGCCGTTTGCGCCGAGAGCACCACGCCGGTGGCGTTGTTGCCGCCGAAACCTTTGGAGTTGATAAATGCCACATCGAGGTTTTCCACCTCGAGATCCCGCAAAGGAAAGTTCAGTCGCTGGCGGTGCACATCATCCGCCACTGCGTCGATGGTTTTGATGCCGGGAATACGACGGTGGGCCATGGCGCCCAGCGCCGCCACGATTTGATCACCGCTGGCCGGCGCGAGGGAGTGGCCCACGAACGTCTTGACCGCACAAATTGGCCAGTTGGAAATACCGAAAGCTTCGGCCAGACGATCAAAAATAATCGACTCCGTCACGCGATTTTGCGGCGTGCTGGAACCGTGTGCCAGCATAAAACTGCGGGTGCGCAACGCTTGCTCGCCGAGAATGCTGCGGGCCGCGGCCAGAGCTTTGCCAACAGTCAGATAATTACCGGGACCAGGTCCGGAAATGGATTTTTTTATCCCGTCCGCGTCGATAAACACGTCCGGCACAGCACCATAAATATCCGCACCCAACTCTATAGCCAGGGCATCATCCATCAGCACCACATACTGCGCAGACTCGCCCATGACAAAGCCCGCATTGTCGCCGAAGGGGCGACTGTACCGACGTGGATTTGTCCCGTCCCGGGCGTCGACTCGCAACAACCCTTCGTCGGTCGCCAGTGCGCCCATATTGCCGAACCCTTCCATCACTTCGGGAGTAATAGGCGCTTCGCTGCCGCCAACAAACGCCACCCTCCGCGCACCGCTGTGAATGTCTCGCACGGCGGCACGCAAATTGTAGAGGAAGCTGGCGCAGGCACCGGTAACAGCCTCCGTGTGACCCAGGCTACCGAGCACGTAGGCATTCACAAAATCGGCGGGCATGCTGTTCAGCCCCATGGGGATTTGTTTCGACGTGGGCCGCCCGCCCATTTGCCGCGCGCGGATCATGCCGCCGAAGCCTTCCTCGTTCAGTTGGCCCAGCCCGCTCGAGGCGTAAGTGCCGACCTGATCGGGGCGCACCGCATCACAGATCTGGGTCCACGGAATACCAATGGAGCGCAGTGCGTCGGTGGCGGCAAATACCGCCATTTGCAGGCCCCGGGGTTGAAAGCGCGAGTGGTAGAGCGCCCCCGGATCGAACCCCTCGGGCAATTGTCCCGCTGCTTTTACCGGCGTCGGCCGCGTACTGGCCAGCAACCAATGTTGCGTGCCCTGCACACTGACATCGGCAACCCCGTCGCTGTCCACATCGATGTCCCAGCCCGGCGCCAGAGGATAGGGTAAATCCCGGGCGGTAGTACGAAAGCACAGGCTGCCATCCCGCGGTGCCAGCGCCACGCTCCTTTGCCAGGGCGTCGCATCGACGTCGTAATGGGCAGGGGCAATACGGCGTATCAGGGTTCCGTCGCGGACTGCATCAGTGTACTGCGCGACCACCTCGCCAGCGCTGAGTCTCTGCCCCTGGTGATCTGTGTAGTCACTGCCGTTCCAGGTAACCAGGCGCATCATGGCTGCCAGACCCGCTACAGTTTGCGCGTGCTGTTGCTGGGGCAAGCTTTCCAGCACCATGCGCCGGTAGGATTGCTCGAACGAGCTTCTGCCAGCGGCATTGGCGCCGCCATAGCCCACGATTACTGGAAATACTGCCATGACTGTCCGAGTTCCTTGATCTGTTGTCGTAGAGAGATGTTGCGTTGCCGAGCAGTTTAGGGGCCCTCACTGCCTTGCGTAATGGGTATTTTGGTCAGATAATAAGTCAAATCAGCCATATTGGACAGGGACATGACACAAACACCCCACCGGGTCGCCATTTTGCTGAGTGATAATGTGCTCGCCACCAGTGCCACCCTCCCCATCGAAATTCTGCGCACCGCCGAAGGTTCTGCCATCGCCCATCAGCGCGCTGCCCGACCCATCGACGTACAGATACTTTCCGTGGACGGTAAACCAGTAAACTCGTCTTCGGGTTTTGCGCTGTCCCCGACCGCCGCCCTCAACGATGATGATAACTACGACCTGGTACACATTCCGGGTCTGTGGCGCAACCCGCGGCCGATACTGGCCAGGTTCAGGGAATGGTTGCCGTGGCTGCGGCGCCAGCACAATCAGGGCGCAATGATTTCGGCGGTAGGCACCGGCAGCTGCTTCCTGGCGGCGGCCGGATTACTCGACAACCGGCCCGCCACCACTCACTGGCATTACTTCGACCAGTTTCAACGGGACTACCCCCAGGTGCAGTTGCAACGCCAGTACTTTATAACCCGTTCGGAAAATCTGTATTGCGCGGCCAGCGTCAACTCCCTGGCAGAGCTGATGGTGCATATCATCTACCGCTGGTACGGTCGCGGTGTCGCCAACCTGGTACAGCGCAACTTCTTTCACGAGATTCGCAACTCCTATGAGTTATCCAATTGCTACGGCGAAGAATCCGATTATCTGGCGGACGAAAGTATTCTGCAGGCGTTGATCTGGATGAAGGACAACTTTTATCGCGCTGTGTCCATTAAGAGCCTGGCGCAGCAGTTCAACATGAGCGTGCGCACCTTCAACCGGCGTTTTAAAAACGCGCTGGGCAAGGCGCCGCTGGATTATTTACAGGTATTGCGCCTGAACAACATCAAGGAATTATTGCAGCATACCAACCTGACCCTGGCTGAAATCGCCAACCGCTGCGGCTACCAGGACGTCGCCCATCTCACCAAACTGTTCCGGCGTCACTTCAACACCACTCCCGGGCAGTATCGGGGCACGGTGCGCGCCAAGCTGTTCAGTGCGCGTTAGGATTCCGGTATAGCAAACGGGCGACGGCGATAAAATGGCGCGCGGGATTCAGGTGTCTCGAAGTCCATTTTGGGTGGCGTAGACAAATAAACCCAAACGATTGGTCACCCCCAGCTTGGCGTATATAGCGGTGAGGTGGTTGCGCAGCGTGTGTTCACTAATATGCAAACGTTCCGCAATTTGCTCGTTGGACGAGGTCGCGTCGCGGGCGATTTCCACGACTGTCTTTAGCTCCTTGCGGGTAAGGGTCGCTATTTTAAGGCGCTCCGGATTTTCATCCTGCACAGCCTTACGCCGGGCAAACGTCATAAATAATCGGCTGGTGGCCAGGCGGTCGATCCATAACTCGCCCGCGTAAATCTTCTCGATGGCGCGACCCACCACGGCAACCGGCTCCGCCTTATTTACCACGCCACTGGCACCGGCCAGAATTGCGCGATCACACAAATAGGTGTCCCGGGACGCAGTCAGAGCCAACACCCTGGAGTCGCCTTGCAGTAATTCAGCAAGGCCCTCGGCAACATTAAGCCCATCCAGATCCACCACGATCACATCAACCGCTGTGGTCTCCAGGAGTTGAATCGCCTCCGCATAAGTCGCCACCGAATCCACCAGACACATCCGCGGCTCGTAACCGCCGATCAATGTGGCCAACCCCAACCCTACGATAGGTAAATCCGCCACCAGCAGCACACGAATCGGATTGATGCCCTCGGCTTCCATTGCCCCTCCCGCCATAGCAAACAGTAGTACCGCCTTCGCAACTCTAGCGCAATATAGATTAGCACCACAGTATCGCCCAACAATTCCATATTTTTAGTTAACAAACAAGTAGTTCCAAAGGGCAGGGTAGTTCGGATTACCGCGGGAGCAAAGTGCACGATCCGGTGATTGTTGCACCGCCGTTACCCAATACGACCAGGCCTTTTGTCCCGGTTTTAGGCTGACAGACCGCGCTAAAAGTCCCACAAAAACAGTCGTTGTCGCCCATGTACTCCCCGATCGGAGCCCCTATATTGCGCCCGCTGTGAGGTGGTCGATGAACAAGGAATCCCGGTTGGAACCGCGCTACAACGTCGCACTGCCGTTGCGGTTGGGAAGCGGAGCGGTGGGTAGTACCCGGGATGTCAGCACCACCGGGCTGTTCTTTACCAGCGACGCGGAACGGTACCTGGGCGAGCTGATCGACCTGAGCATCGAATTGCCCAGCGGGGCGCGGCCGTTGCTGTTCAGAGCCACCGGGCAGGTAGTGCGCGTCGAACAGCGCGGCGTAGCGGTGCGGCTCCAGGAAGCGCGACTGGAAGCGGGTTAAACCAGGCCAGACTGGGTGCCGCGCGGCGCAGTACAGGCGCAGTACAGAAGTCACAGCAATAGACGTTGGTTTCAGCTAAAAGCGTGTGGCGTTGCCACACATAACAATGGACGTGTCTTTAAAAATAGAGGTGGAAAATGAAACATCGTGTATTGCAACAATGGGCATCCTGCGCCGTCGTGGCGCTGTGCCTGGGACTGAGTGGCGAGGCGTTCGCGGCCAAGGACAAGATTTATCCATCCGCCGCCACCGCCACCGCGAATACAGTCGACATGAGTATCCCTGCCGCAGACAAATCTTTTACCACAGGGGGCAATGGCAGCATAACCCTGGGCAATGTCTTTCCCACGGAGGCTATTGTTGTAACCGTCACCTGGAGTATCCAGAACAATTCTGGGCCCGGCACAAACACTGACTATAGCAGCGCCAGGACAGTGACGTTTGCGGGATCTACCACCGTGAAGCCCGTTGGGGCCGTGGACGTTAGCATCGACTCCATTACGGGTTGTAGCATAGCTAGGTCTGGATCCAGCCCCAACTTCACATACAGCGCCTGTGTACGTGATGTGAAATTTACCATGCCTGCCGATGCCACCCTGGGTAATTACCAGATACAGATCACCGCTGCCGATCCCGGCGTGCCTGCAAACACCAGAATTGAAGGCACAAATATGCTGATCAACTTCACCGTGGTCGAGCCGCCCGTTTCCGATCCCCCCGTGGTGGTCAAGCTCGACACCCAGCTAACGGTGGACAAGCAGTGTGTGTTGTTGCACCAGAGTAACGTGGATCTGACCGCCACGCTGCAGGAGCTTGACGCTCCCGACACCAACATCCCCGGCGCCACCATCACCTACTACGTCAACCCGGCGTTAGATGGCGCCGGCATTCCGACCGTACCCGCGGTGGGAAGCGCCGCCACCAACACCGACGGGGTTGCCAGTTTCGGCTATAACCCGGGGGCCCTGGCGGTGGGCGACCACAACCTGTACGCCGAATACGCCGGAAGTGATGTCTATAATCCGTCCAACGACAGTGACATTCTGGGGGTGAGTTACCTGTTTGTGGGCTTCGGCCAGCCCATTAATGGGGATGGCACCAGTATATTCGGCGGCCGGGTGATTCCCATCAAGATCAAACTGGTGGATGCCAACGGCGTTGCGGTAACCGATGCCACACCCACGGTTTGGTTAACCAGCTACAGCAGCAGCACCGGCCTTGGCAGCGAGCTGGAGCAGGTATCCTCTGTCTCCAGTGCAGATACAGGCAATACGATGCGCTACTCAACGGACGACCAGCAGTATATTTACAACTGGGATGCCACCGGCTTGAGCAACGGCACCTATGCCGTTGTTGTCGACCTGGGAGATAGCGTTGCCTGCAGCCCGGGGCCGCGCTTTGCGATCATTACGGTTGCCAGAAAAAGTAAAAAATAACTGCTGCGCAAACCCACAACAGCGCCCAACCCCTCCCGGGGCTGGGCGTTTTTAAGGGCCGGTAATTTTATGGGCCGCTAAATTGCCAAGATCGTTAACAATCATTCCACACCGCACTGCCGACGCTGGTTAACCACTGCGCCCGAATGTTATTATCGCGCCCGGCGACAGTTCCCAGTTGCCAAATATAAAAAACCGCCGCTTTTTACTGCGTTCGCTGCCTGCGTTTTCAAACGCCCTGGCGCAGCATAAAGCCGCCCCCCTACTTATCACAACGCCACTCACCCGCGAGCCTGCACACATGACCGAAACACTAGCCTGGAACACGCCGATGATGGTCTCCGGAGTCATTATGGCCCTGACTTTTATTGGCATATTTACCGAGGGAGTACACGGCTTTCACCGCACCAAATTCGCCATGCTCGGGGCGGGGGCGATGATTATCGCGGGTCAGATATTCGGGTTTTACAACCCCGAGCTGGCCCTCAAGGCCATCGACTGGAATGTGGTGTTTCTGCTCGGCGCGATGATGACCATTATCGCTATTATGATTCCCACGGGTGGCTTTCAATTTATTGCCTACTGGATTGCCCGGGTCAGTGGCGGCAATCTGTTTTTACTAATGGTGCTGATGGGTACGGTGGTCACGGTTATTTCCCTGTTGCTCGATAACGTCACCACCGTCGTCATTTTCGGCCCGCTGATTATTCTGATCTGTCAGGCGCTGAAGGTGAATCCGATTCCATTTTTGCTTACCGCGGCGTTACTGTCCGACACCGGCGGCGTGGCGACACTGGTGGGCGACCCACCTAATCTGATGATCGGCTCCGCCGCAGATATCAGTTTTAACGCCTTTTTCCAGCACATGGGCGGGCTGGTATTCGTCGCCTGGCTGGCGACGGTGTTCGGGCTGAAACTATTATTCAAAAAGGAGCTGGCAGTCGAGGCAGCACATCCGGATTTTTCCGAGCAGGAGAGCATTACCGATAAACGCACCTGGTATCTTGCTGTCGGCGTTCTGGGTTTGATGGTGGTGTTATTTATTTTGCACCACAGTATTGGCTGGGATGCGTGGATGGTCGCCGCCCTCGGTTTGACTACGCTGCTGTTTCTGGCGCCGCGCGCCGATATGGACGGCGCGTTCGAACAACTGGAACTCTCTTTACTGATATTTTTTATCTCGCTTTTTGTACTGGTCGGCGGTGTGGAACACAGCCACTTTCTGGAATACCTCGGGCACTATATCGAACCCTTTGTTACCCGCGACTTGCTGACCGCATCCCTGTTGTTGATGTGGATCGCGGCCATTCTGTCGGCGATGATCGACAACATTCCGTTCACCGCCGCCATGGTGCCGATTATTCTCGGGCTGGAGGCCCAGGGTATCAATGTCACCCCCCTGTGGTGGAGCCTGGCAATTGGCGTCGGTATGGGCGGCAATGGCACCCACCTCGGGTCCACCGCCAACGTTTTTATAGTCACCCTGTCCGAGCGCATGGCCAAACAGCAGAACGATCCGTCCCTGGCGATTACCCCCGGCCTGTGGTTTCGTAAGGGCACGCCGGTGATGCTGCTGACGCTGGTGGTGTCATCAGTATTGATGTGGGCGTTCTTTGACTTTTTTGCGACGCCCCTGGTTCGCTAAAGGGACTATTCCAGGGCGCGCGCCTCATAATACGCTTCTTCGGAAATTTTGTGGTAGGCACCTACCTGTTTCTGAAAAGCTTTTTGCGAGTCGTACACCTGCCTGGCTAACGGATCCTCGGCGGCAATTTCCTGCAGGACCTGATCGCTGATTTTGTGCAGCGCGACTAACACGTCGTCCGGCAAACGCCGCAATTGCACACCGTGTTTATCCACGATTTCCACCAGCGCCGCGTTGTTGCGCGCGGTGTATTCGTCCAGCATATCCTGATTGGCGGCGCGGGCGGCGGCTTCGACAATGGCCTGCAGATCGTCGGGCAGGGAATCCCACGCGGTTTTGTTAATAATCAACTCCAGGGTTGAGCCGGGCTCTTGCCAGCCGGGATAATAGTAGTATTTGGCCACCTGGTGAAAACCGAAGGCAAGGTCGTTGTAAGGCCCAACCCATTCGGCGGCATCGACCACCCCGGTTTGCATCGCCGTATACAGCTCATTGCCTGGAATGGTGACCGCCTCGCCGCCAGCCCGGGTTATCACTTCGCCGCCGATTCCGGGAATGCGCATCTTTAATCCCCTGAGATCGTTGACGCTGTTAATTTCCCGATTGAACCAGCCGGCCATCTGCACGCCGGAATTGCCCCCCGCCAGGGGTACCAGGTTGAACGGTTGGTAGACCTTGCGCCACAGTTCCATACCGCCGCCGTAGAACAACCAGCTGTTCATTTCCTGGGCGTTCAGGCCAAACGGTACGGAGGTGAAAAACACCGAGGCGGGGGCCTTGCCTTTCCAGTAGTAAGCGGCGCCGTGCCCCATTTCCGCGGTGCCCTGGGACACCGCATCGAATACTTCGAGGGCGGGCACCAGTTGCCCGGCGCCGTACACCTTGACCGTCAGACGTCCATTACTCATGCGTTCCACCATGCGCGCGAAATACTCCGGCGCGGTACCCAGGCCCGGATAGTTTTTCGGCCAGGTGGTAACCATTTTCCAGCGATAGGCCTGCTGGGGCTGGGCCGCGCCGTCCGCAGCTGGGGTGGCCGACGGGTCGCCACAGGCGGTCAACCACAGCAGGACCGATAACGCGAGCCAGCCCATTGGCGTGCTTGCGCACGCCGTAAAATTTCTGATCATTATGTGCCCCCTGTCTCTATGGTTCTTGCGGCATTTTTTGCCTGTTCATTCTGGCGCGACCCCAGACTACAACGGTTGCAGGTTGGCATACTGTAACACCAGCCATTTCGAGCCCGCCTTGTGAAAATTCACCTGGACCCGTGCATGGGCCCCATTGCCCTCGAAATTAAGAACCACACCCTCACCAAACACTTTGTGTTGTACCTGCTGTCCCAGACCCAAACCGGTGTCAGCGCCACTGTCACTATTACCCTTGCCCCGCATCCCTTTTCGCGGTGCGTTTTTGGCGTAGGTGGTGGGGCGCGTAACGCTTCCGGACAGGCGCACCTCCTGCACCAGCTGCGCCGGAATATCTCGCACAAAGCGCGACACCGGGTTGTAGCTCTCGCCGCCGTACAACCGGCGCACTTCCGCGAAGGTCATATACAACTTCTGCATAGCGCGGGTAATGCCCACATAGCACAGACGCCGCTCTTCCTCGAGACGGCCTGGCTCCTCGCTCGACAGCTTATGGGGAAACAGGTTTTCTTCCATGCCCACCATAAATACCAGAGGAAACTCCAGGCCCTTGGCGGCGTGCAGAGTCATCAGCTGTACCGCGTCTTCGTCGCGCTCGGCCTGGCGATCCCCGGCATCGAGCGCCGCTTCATCGAGAAATTGCGGCAGGGGCGGCTGGGTGATGTCCTGCACCTCGAAGCCCTGACACGCCGTGATCAGTTCGCCAAGGTTTTCGACCCGAGTCTGGCCGCGCTCACCTTTTTCCAGGCGATGGAATTCCAGCAGCCCGGTACGCTGTAACATGTGCTCGGCGATTTCTCCCAGCAGGAGATCGACCGTTTCGTCCCGCAGGCTGGTCACCAGTTGTTGAAAGCCGCCCACCGCATTGGCGGCACGCCCGGTTAATTGCGGCAGGGTGTGTTCCGCGGCCTGCCACAGGGAAACCTGGCGGGCCCGTGCCTGCTCGCGAATTTGTTGCAGAGTCTTGTCGCCAATGCCGCGGGTCGGTGTGTTAATCACCCGTTCGAAGGCCGCGTCGTCGTCGGGATTTACCAGTAACCGCAGGTAGGCGAGGGCATTTCTGATTTCGAGGCGTTCGTAGAAACGGTGCCCCCCGTGAATATGGTAGGGAATTTGCGCCCGCAGGAGCGCTTCCTCCAGTACCCGCGATTGCGCGTTGGAGCGATACAGGATCGCGGCGCTGCGGCGACTGTTACCCAGTGTCGCCCACTCCTCGATGCGTTCAGCGACAAAGCGCGCTTCGTCCTGTTCGTTAAAACCCGCGTACAGGGAGATGGGTTCCCCGTCCTGACCGGCAGTCCACAGAGTTTTCCCCATACGCCCCACATTGCGCGCAATCATGGCGTTGGCGGCATTCAAAATGGTAGCGGTAGAGCGGTAATTCTGTTCGAGGCGCACCGTTTGCACGTTGCCGAAGTCGCGCACAAAATTCTGAATGTTTTCGATGCGCGCCCCGCGCCAGCCGTAGATTGACTGATCGTCATCTCCAACCGCGGTGACGGTTGCGCCGCCCCCCGCGAGCAACCGTAGCCAGGCGTACTGTATGGCATTGGTATCCTGAAACTCATCCACCAGAATATGAGCAAAGCGCTGTTGGTAATGCTGCAACAGTTCCGGCTTGTTGAGCCACAACTCGTGGGCGCGCAGCAGCAGCTCGCCAAAATCCACCACGCCGCCCCGTTGGCAAGCCTCTTCGTAACCACGATAGACCTGCAGCATCGCGCTGATAAATGGATCGTTACTCGGCTGAATATGGCCCGCCCGCAAGCCTTCATCCTTTTGACTATTGATGTACCACTGTGCCTGCCGATGAGGCCACCGTTCGGGATCGATTCCCAAGGTCGTGTAAACGCGCTTGATCAGCCGCAACTGATCGTCCGCATCGAGTATCTGGAAGTTTTCCGACAGCCCGGCGTCCTGCCAATGGGCTTTTAACAGGCGGTGGGCGAGGCCGTGGAAAGTACCAACCCACATGCCCTGCGGCGAAACACCGAGTAAATGCTGGATGCGCTCGCGCATTTCCCGCGACGCCTTGTTGGTAAAGGTCACCGCCAGCAGTGCGTGGGGCGAAATGCGTTGCGCGCGGACCAGCCAGGCAATGCGATGCACCAGCACCCGGGTCTTACCGCTACCCGCACCGGCAAGCACCAGCAAGTGCTGGTCGGTGCTACTCACCGCCTGCCGCTGGGCCGGGTTTAGTTCGTCGATTATTTGCGAGACATCCATGGGGGTCGGATTCTATCAGATCAAACACAGCCTTCGGGTTATCGCAGGGAATGTTCGTGCCCCTGAGCCAATTAAATGGGGACGCCCCGGGCTTTTTCCGGTAAATTATTTACAATTGTTGAGTCACTGCTCGTGCGCGCTATACGGAGTTTGTCCATTGAATACATTCCCTGCCATCGAGTCCCCGTGAAACCTGCTGAACTCACGCAAACCATCAGCGACCAGCTGCCGCGCCTGCGTAAATCCGAGCGCAAGGTGGCGGACTATATTCTCGCCAATCCCCACGCGACGATCCGCATGCGCATCGTCGACTTGGCCGCACAGGCCGACGTCAGCGAACCGACCGTTATACGCTTCTGTCGCGCCGTGGGCTGCAATGGCTTTCAGGATTTTAAACTGGCCCTCGCGCAGCAGCTGGCCGCCAGCCCCAGTTTTGGGCAGATCGCGGTTACCGATACGGATTCCGTAGCCGAATACACCTTCAAGGTGTTTGATTCCACGGTGGATACCCTGTTAAAAGTTCGCGATCATCTGGATCTGGCGCTGCTGGACCTGGCGGTTAAAGCACTGTGCGCCGCCAAGCGGGTTGAATTTTACGGGTTTGGCGCCTCGGCTACCGTGGCGTTCGACGCCCAGCACAAATTCTTTCGCCTGCAACTGGTAACCGCCGCCTATTCCGACCCGCATTTACAGAACATGTCGGCCACGTCATTGGAGCCCGGCGACGTGGTGGTCGCCATCTCCCAGTCGGGTCGCACCCGGGCGTTGCTCGATTCCATGGAGCTGGTCAAGCGCCGCGGTGCACAGGTAATTGCCCTGGCACCCAGCGCTACACCGGTGGCGCGGGCCGCATCGATACCGATCACCATCGATGTGAAAGAAGATATTCAGCTCTACACCCCTTTGTCGTCGCGCATCGCGCATCTGGCGGTGATCGACGTACTCGCCATCGGTGTGGCCCAACATAAGGGTGCCGCACTGGCCGATCACCTGTTGCAATTGCAGGCCGGTTTGCAGGTATTGCGGGTAGCAGAGGGAGAAAAATAGGTACCCACAACCGGGGTCCGGGGTGCCTCACTCCACGGTGACGGACTTGGCCAGGTTGCGCGGCTGATCCACATCCGTGCCTTTCAGCACCGCCACGTGATAGGACAACAACTGCAAGGGCAGGGTATAGATTATCGCTTCCAGGCTCTCCGGTACATGGGGCATATTGAGCACCGTCAGCCCGGGCAGAGTGTCGAACCCGGCGTTGATATCGGCAAATACAAACAGCTCGCCGCCCCGCGCCTGCACCGAATGTAAATTGGATTTTAACTTTTCGAGCAACTCGTTGTTGGGTGCTACAGCGACCACCGGCATATCCGCATCCACCAGGGCGAGAGGGCCGTGTTTTAACTCTCCAGCCGGGTATGCCTCGGCGTGAATGTAAGATATTTCCTTAAGTTTTAGCGCCCCTTCAAGGGCGATGGGGTACTGCACGCCGCGGCCCAGAAACAGCGCGTGGTGCTTATCGGCAAAACGCTCAAAAACCCGTTCGATTTCGCTGTCCATGGCCAGGACATCGGTGCACAGTGCCGGCAGCTGGTTTAACGCGGTGACCAACTGTTGTTCCCGCTCCGGAGACAGTCCGTGGTGGCGGCCCAGGGCAATGCACAGTAACTGTAACGCCACCAACTGCGTGGTGAATGCTTTAGTGGACGCGACGCCAATCTCGGGCCCCGCGCGGGTCAAAATGGCGAGTTCGGATTCCCGTACCAGGGCGCTGTTGGGCACATTGCACACCGCCAGTGTCCCCAGGTAACCCGCCGTTTGCGCTTCGCGCAGCGCCGCCAGTGTGTCAGCGGTCTCTCCGGACTGTGAAATGGTCACAAACAGGCTGTTGGCGGGCACCACAACACGGCGATACCGGTACTCGCTGGCTACCTCTACCTGGCAAGGGATGCCAGCCCAGGCCTCCAGCCAATAACGGGCCACTAATCCGGCGTGATAACTGGTGCCGCACGCGACGATATGGATATGTTGCACCTCTGGAAACAGTGCTGCCCCCCGTTCGCCAAACGTATCTGGCAGCACGCGCTGGTGGTCTATACGGCCCTGCAGGGTGGCCGCCAGAACGACGGGCTGCTCAAAGATTTCCTTGAGCATATAGTGTCGAAATTTGCCCTTGTCGGACTGTTCGTCGGTTTCCGCCAGGGTGACCAGCCGTCGCTCAACCGGGTGCCCTTCGGCGTCGACAATATGCAGTATATTAGCGCGGACTTCGGCTATGTCGCCCTCTTCCAGATACACAAAACGATCCGTCACCTGGCCCAGCGCTAATGGGTCGGAGGCAATAAAATTTTCCTCAATACCCACGCCCAACACCAACGGGCTGCCACTGCGGGCCGCCACCAGCGTACCCGGCGCCGTCGTGGAAATAACCCCCAGCGCATAAGCGCCTTCCAGTTGCGCAACGGTTTTTTTTACAGCCTCAAGCAGCGATCCAGTGCTTTTGGTGTTCTGCTCCACCAGGTGGGCAACCACTTCGGTATCCGTATCACTCAGGAACCGATAGCCAGCAGCAATGAGTTGCGCGCGTAATTCTTCGTGGTTTTCAATAATGCCGTTGTGCACTACGGCGACCGGCCCAGAGCAATGTGGGTGAGCGTTTACTTCGTTGGGAACACCGTGAGTTGCCCATCGAGTATGCGCGATACCCAGCCCGCCACGCACCGGAGTAGCCGTCAGTTCGGCCTCCAGATTAGCCACTTTTCCGGCTTGCTTAAGGCACTGAAGCAGGCCCTGCTGATCAATGACCGCGAGTCCTGCGGAATCGTAGCCGCGGTATTCCAGGCGTTTCAGCCCCTCGAGCAAAATGCCCGTGACATTGCGTTGCGCCACCGCCCCGACAATACCGCACATGCCGTTACTCCCCGTCCTTACGTCGCGGGCGCGACCAGTTGTCCACGGAGCGCTGCTTGCCACGAGCAACCGCCAGGCTGCCCTCAGGTACGTCGTGGGTGATCGTCGATCCGGCACCCACCGTCGCACCATCCCCCACCACAACGGGTGCCACCAGGGACGTGTTCGAGCCAATAAACGCACCATCGCCAATAACGGTTTTGTGCTTGTTGACCCCGTCGTAATTGCAGGTGATGGTGCCGGCGCCAATGTTGACCCCCGCGCCGAGCTCCGCATCCCCAACATAGCTGAGATGGTTAATTTTGCTGCCCGGCCCCACGTGGGTCTGCTTGGTTTCGACAAAATTACCGATTTTCGCACCCTCCCCCAGGTGGGTGCCCTGACGCAAGCGCGCAAACGGCCCCACCTCTGCGCCATCTTCAATGCGCACCGGACCTTCGATAACAGAGTGGGCTTTGATCACAACGCCATCGCCAATATCGGCATCGCGAATAACCGCGTTCGGGCCAATGCGCACGTTATCCCCAAGGGTTACCTGACCCTCGAACACGCAATTGACATCGATTTGCACATCGCGCCCGACGCTCATCTGGCCGCGACAGTCGAAGCGATCAGGATCCGCCAGGCTGACCCCGGCGTCCATAAGTTGTGCTGCCAGGCGGCGCTGATAATAACGCTCCAGAGCCGCTAATTGGGCACGAGTATTGACTCCCTGGACTTCTTCCGCGGCCCTGGGATGCAACGTCTGGACGCTGTAGCCCTGTTGTCTGGCCAGAGCAATAATGTCGGTCAGGTAGTACTCGCGCTGGTTGTTGTCATTGCCGATGGCTGGCAGGCACCGACGCAGGCAATCGCTGTCCAGCGCCAGCACTCCGGTGTTGACTTCGGTAATCGCCAGCTGCTCTGTCGTCGCATCTTTTTGTTCGACGATGCCAACCACAGTGTCCGCGGCGTCGCGCACGATACGTCCGTAGCCCGTGGGATCGCCGAGCTCTACCGTTAACAGGGCCACGGTGTTTGCATCCACTTGCGCCACCAGGGCCTTCAGGGTAGCGCTGGCAATCAGCGGCACATCACCGTACAGAATTAACACCACGCTATCAGCGGACAATACTGGTAACGCCTGCAGAACTGCGTGGCCGGTACCCAACTGTTCTGTTTGCTCCACCCAGTGAATGTGGGGATTAGCCAGGCGCTTGCGCACCGTCTCGCCACCCGCGCCGGTCACCACAATCACTTTCGCATCGGGGAGGGTTCTTGCGGTGGTCAGCACGTGGCCCAGCAGCGGGCGGCCCGCCAGCAGATGCAGCACCTTGGGCAGGGCGGAGCCCATACGCGTACCCTGTCCCGCGGCAAGGACAATAATATCGACTGCCATAATGACCGTGCCTCTCCAGTTCGGTTCCGGCCAGTTTAGGGGTTTGGCTGGCGAATGAGAAACGCTGTTTGCGCCGGGTTGGCGATACCTGCCATCGGTTATCGCCACCGACAAAAAAGGCAGCCTTGGCTGCCCTTTGTTTGCGAGTAGCGGCTAACGTCCCGAAGCCCGGCGACGCAGTTCCTCCACGGTCCGCAAACGCGCCGTCGCTTCCACGAGACGGGCCGCCGCGCGGGAGTAATCTACTTCGCTGCTCTGGTTTTTCATGTCGATCTCAGCCTGCTTGCGCGCTTCCACGGCTGCCGCCTCGTCGATATCGTGGGCCCGTTGAGCTGTATCCGCGAGGATGGTGATCGTGTTGGGCTGCACTTCGAGATAACCGCCGGACAGGTAAAACACTTCCTCTTCGCCGTGCTGTTTGATTAGCCGTACCGGCCCCGGTTTGAGCGCGGTTAACAATGGCGTGTGGCCATAGGTAATGCCGAGCTCACCGAGCTGGCCGGTAGCAACAACCATTTCCACCACGCCGGAAAACAACGCTTCCTCGGCACTTACAATGTCGCAATGAACTGTCATTGCCATAATCCTGGTCTCTTACGTAGGGATCTGTAACTACTGTTTCAGCGTTTTCGCCCGCTCAACGGCTTCTTCAATAGAGCCAACCATGTAAAACGCCTGTTCCGGCAGATGGTCGTACTCGCCGTCGAGAATCCCTTTAAAGCTGTTGATGGTATCTTTCATGGACACGTATTTACCAGGGCTGCCGGTAAAGACTTCCGCCACGAAGAATGGCTGGGACAGGAAGCGTTGAATTTTCCGGGCACGGGCAACGATAAGTTTGTCGTCTTCCGACAGTTCGTCCATACCCAGAATGGCGATGATGTCCCGCAGCTCTTTGTAGCGCTGCAACACGGACTGAACACCACGCGCCACGTTGTAGTGATCGTGGCCGATCACCAGCGGGTCGAGCAGCCGGGACGTGGAGTCCAGTGGATCCACCGCCGGGTAAATACCGAGCTCGGCAATCTGGCGCGACAGTACCAACGTCGCGTCGAGGTGGGCAAAGGTGGTGGCGGGGGACGGGTCGGTCAAGTCATCCGCCGGTACATAAACCGCCTGGAAAGACGTAATAGAACCGGTTTTAGTGGAGGTAATCCGTTCCTGCAACACACCCATTTCTTCCGCCAGAGTCGGCTGGTAACCCACCGCGGAGGGCATACGGCCAAGCAGTGCGGATACTTCCGTACCCGCCAGGGTGTAGCGGTAAATATTATCCACGAACATCAATACATCGCGGCCTTCGTCGCGAAAATGTTCCGCCATGGTCAGACCGGTGAGTGCAACCCGCAGACGGTTGCCCGGGGGTTCGTTCATCTGACCGTATACCAGCGCCACTTTGTCCAGTACGCTGGATTCTTTCATCTCGTGGTAAAAATCATTCCCTTCCCGAGTGCGTTCGCCAACCCCGGCGAATACGGAAAACCCGGAGTGTTCCATGGCGATGTTGCGAATCAATTCCATCAGGGTAACGGTTTTGCCCACACCCGCGCCGCCGAACAAACCGATTTTACCGCCCTTGGCGATCGGCATAATCAGATCGATAACCTTGATCCCGGTCTCCAGCAGTTCGATAGCCGACGATTGATCAGCATAGGCCGGCGCCTTGCGGTGAATCGGCATATGTTTTTCGGCGTCAATCGGACCAGCCTCATCAATCGGCTTGCCCAGCACATCCATAATGCGACCCAGGGTGCCCTGCCCAACCGGAACGGAAATAGCGCCACCGGTGTTGGCTACGCTCAGCCCGCGGCTCATTCCCTCGGAAGACCCCATGGCAATGGTGCGCACCACGCCGTCCCCCAATTGTTGTTGCACTTCCAGAGTAAGGCCCTTGCCGTCAACAACCAGTGCATCATAAATGTTAGGGACCTGATCGCGTGGAAATTCCACGTCGATCACGGCGCCGATGATTTGCACGATATGTCCGCTACTCATTTCCAATTCCTCTCAACATAAGCCTGTTAATCTGGTTAATCTGTTTGCACCACCGGCCCGGGTTTATACAGCCGCCGCGCCACTGACAATTTCCGACAGTTCCTGGGTGATCGCTGCCTGGCGTGCTTTGTTATACAGCAACTCCAGTTCGTCAATTAATTCACCCGCATTTTCCGTGGCATTTTTCATCGCCACCATGCGCGCTGCCTGTTCACAGGCCTTATTTTCGATCACGCTCTGATACACCTGCGACTCAACGTAGCGCATCAACAAACCATCGAGTAAATCTCTGGCGTCCGGCTCGTAGAGATAGTCCCAGTAGTGTTTCATGGCTTTGTCGTCGGCCGCTTCGAGGGGTAACAATTGCGCTACCTCGGCCCGCTGGGTCATGGTATTCACAAACTCGTTGCCGACTACAAACAGACGATCTATTTTGCCCTGATTGAAATGCTCCAGCATCACTCGCACGCCGCCGATCAAATCTTCCGCCGCGGGCTGATCGCCCATGTCGCGAACTCTGGCCACCACGTTGCCACCCACCGCCGCAAAAAACGCTGCTGCCTTGCCGCCTATAGTACAAATCTCGGTTTCAGCGCCCTGTTCGCGCCACGCCTTCATTTCCTTGATCACCACTTTGAACAGGTTGATGTTCAAGCCGCCACACAGACCCCGGTCGGTAGAGACGATAATGAAGCCTACGCGCTTCACTTCTCGACTCTCGAAATACTGGTGCCGGTATTCGGGATTGGCGTTGGCGATGTGGCTGATCACCGCGCGGATGCGCTGCGCATAGGGTTTACCCAGCGCCATGCGATCCTGAGCGCGGCGCATTTTACTGGCCGCCACCATTTCCATGGCGCTGGTGATCTTCTGCGTACTTTTGACGCTGTGGATCTTGGTTTTAACTTCTTTTCCGACTGCCATATGTTGTGTGCCTGCTGCTCTTGTTGAGCGCTGCCGTTACCAGGTTTGCGTAGCGACAAATTTATCGAGGGCGGCCTTGAAACTCGCTTCGATATCATTATTCCAGTCGCCGCTTTTATCGACCTGGGCCAACAGATCCGCATGTTCGGATTTCATATAGGAGATCAGCGCCGCTTCGAAATCGCCAATCTTGTTGACCTCAATGCTTTTTAAATAACCACTGGTGGCCGCATATAACACCACACCCATTTCCGCGACACTCATCGGCGAGTACTGTGCTTGCTTCATCAGCTCGGTGACCCGCTGGCCGTGTTCAAGCTGTCCCCGAGTGGCTTCGTCGAGATCCGAGGCGAACTGGGAAAACGCGGCCAGTTCGCGGTACTGAGCCAACGCGAGACGAATACCGCCGCCCAGTTTCTTGATGATTTTAGTTTGCGCCGAACCACCTACCCGAGATACGGAAAGACCGGCGTTCATGGCAGGGCGAATCCCGGAGTTAAACAGGTCCGTCTCCACAAAAATCTGGCCATCGGTGATGGAGATGACATTAGTGGGAACAAACGCCGACACGTCACCAGCCTGGGTTTCAATAATTGGCAGCGCTGTCAGCGATCCGGTCTGGCCTTTCACAGCGCCCCCGGTGAATTTTTCTACGTACTCCGCATTGACCCGCGACGAGCGCTCCAGCAAGCGGGAGTGCAAATAAAATACGTCGCCGGGGTACGCTTCGCGCCCAGGTGGGCGGCGCAACAACAGGGATATCTGGCGATAGGCCCAGGCCTGCTTGGTCAGATCGTCGTAAACAATCAGGGCATCCTGGCCGCGGTCCCGGTAATACTCGCCCATGGTGCAGCCCGTGTAGGGCGCCAGAAACTGCATGGCCGCCGGGTCGGACGCGGTGGCTGCAACCACAATGGTGTGTTCCATAGCGCCGTGTTCTTCGAGTTTGCGTACGATATTGGCAACGGTAGAACTCTTTTGCCCGATCGCCACATACACACATTTAATGCCCGTACCTTTTTGATTGATGATGGCATCGATAGCAATGGCGGTTTTACCAATCTGGCGGTCGCCGATAATCAGCTCGCGCTGACCGCGACCCACCGGCACCATGGCATCAATTGCCTTGAGACCAGTCTGCACCGGTTGATCGACGGATTTACGTTCGATCACGCCTGGCGCTACTTTTTCGATCGCATCGCTCAGTTTAGCGCCAATCGGCCCTTTGCCGTCGATGGGGTTGCCGAGTGCATCGACCACGCGGCCTTCCAGTTCCGGGCCGATGGGAACTTCGAGAATGCGACCCGTACAGCGCGCTTTCTTGCCTTCCGCCAGGCCCTGGTAATCCCCCAGCACCACCGCGCCGACCGAGTCGCGCTCGAGGTTGAGGGCCATGCCGTAGAGGCCGCCATCAAACTCGATCATCTCGCCGTACATGACATCGGCAAGGCCGTGGATACGTACAATCCCGTCTGACACAGAAACGATTGTGCCCTCGTTTTTTGCCTCAGTGGCAACATCAAGGCTGTCTATGCGTTGCTTGATGATGTCGCTGATCTCGGATGGATTCAGTTGTTGCATTCTCGATTCCTCGAACCTACGTATTTAATGCCTGTGAATTTATTGCTTACGAACTTAATGCCTCGGCGAGCCTGGCCAGTCGACCGCGCACGGAGCCGTCAATAGTGGTGTCTCCGGCGCGAATAATTGCGCCGCCACGTAACGCCGGGTCGACCGCCACGGTAATCGCCACCTTTCTCTGCAAGCGTTTAGTTAGGGCCGCGATCAACTTTTCCTGTTGCCCCGCATCGAGTTCGTTGGTTGCGATAACTTCGACCTCCAGGGTTTTTTCGAGATCGGCCTTGAGTGCTTCGAACTGCTCGGCAATATGTGGCAGCAGCGGCAGGCGGCGGTTCTCCGCCAGGGTGTGCACAAAATTGATGCCTTTAGAATCTAGCGTGTCTCCGGCGGTCGCCACAATTTTCTCGGCTTTGGCCGCAGGAGTCAGACCAGGGGAGGCCAGTAAACCGGCCACGGTGGCGTCTTGCGTGAGCGCAGTCAGCAGGCCCAGCATCGCCGACCACTGCGGCAACACATTCGCCGCCACGGCAAACTCAAAGGCCGCTTTAGCGTAGGGTCGCGCCAGAGTGCTCAATTCAGCCATTGCGTCCTCGCCTACAGTTGCGCGGCAAGTTGATCAATCAGATCGCGATTAGCGTCCCGATCGATTGCGCGCTCAAGAATTTTTTCAGCACCTGCCACCACCAGAGTGGCCAACTGCCCGCGCAACTCTTCCCTGGCGCGGTTCAATTCCTGATCGATATCGGCCTGAGCGGCTGCCTTCAGACGTTCGCCTTCTTCACGGGCCTTGTCTTTGGACTCTTCGATAATCTGGGTAGCGCGCTTCTTGGCTTCGTCGATAAGCGCCGCGGCCTGCAACTTCGCTTCTTTCAGCTGATCGGTGGCCTTGTCCTGCGCAAGCTCTAAATCGCGCATGGCGCGATCCGCAGCATCCAGCCCGTCAGCGATCTTTTTCTGACGCTCTTCCATAGCTGCGATCAATGCCGGCCAGACAAATTTCATGCAGAACCATACAAAGATGGCAAATGAAATAACCTGGCCCAGTATCGTTAAATTGATGTTCACACCAATACCCCTTGAGTTAACCGCCTACGGTCTCGTGTTAGCACTGACCTGAAGTCTGTTAGCCGCCAGTCTTGGCAAAGATCAGGAACAGGCCGATACCCACGCCGATCATCGGCACCGCATCCACCAGACCCATCACAATAAAGAACTGGGTACGCAACATGGGAATCAGCTCCGGCTGGCGCGCACCGCCTTCCAGGAACTTACCGCCGAGAATGCCCACACCGATGGCTGCGCCAACCGCACCCAGGCCCATCAGGATCGCACCAGCCAGATAAATTAATGAGGTTTCCATTTTTGCTCCCGTCGTATCGTCGAACGTTGGTTAAATAAAAGCGTTGTGTTAACTGCTTAAATGCCGCACTTACTCGTGGTGATCGTAGGCCATTGCCAGATACACAATGGTCAACACCATAAAGATAAACGCCTGCAGCACAATAATCAGAATATGGAAGATCGCCCAGGGCACCGACAGCATCCACTGCGCCCAAAACGGCAACAGGGCAATCAGGATAAAGATCATCTCGCCAGCGTACAGGTTGCCGAACAGCCGCAGACCCAGCGACACTGGCTTGGCGATCAGGTTGACCACCTCGAGAAAAAGATTGACCAGCAAACCCCACTTACCAAAAGGTTGCAGGGACAGTTCCGCAGCAAAACCCTTGAGCCCTTTTTGCTTAACGCTGTAATAAAGCACCAGTAAAAACACGCTGAGGGCCAGCCCCATGGTGATATTCACATCCGTGGAGGGCACAACTTTGAGATACGGCACACCCATCAGGCTGGCCGCATGGGGAATAAAGTCGATGGGCACCAGATCCATGATGTTCATCATCAGTACCCACACAAAAATTGTCAGGGCAAGGGGGGCAATCATGCGGTTGCTGTGGTGGAACATACCTTTGACGTTGCCGTCCACAAACTCGACAACCATCTCCACCATATTTTGCAGGCCGGTGGGTACACCGACTGTGGGATTTTTCGCGACTTTGTAAAACAACCAGGAAAACAGCAGGCCCAGAGCAAGGGAAAACCCGAAGGTGTCCACATTGAGCGCCCAGAAACCCATTTGCGCAGCTTCCGCGCCGTCCTGGGCAAAACCCCAGCTGCCATCCGGGTGCCGACCATAGGTCAAATTGGTCAGGTGGTGGGAAATATATTCCCCGGAAGTCATTTTTTCACTGGCCATCTAAATGTCATTCCTGCCTGTATGGTTTGTGATGTCTTGTAACCTGTTTTGCGCCATAGCCGCGGCTACGACCGCGCTTGTTCCCTGTGCGCAACACGGAAGCTGTTAGCGCAACGTGTGATCGCGGTTCACTCCAGAACCGGCGCCACCCAGAACACACTCTGTACAGCAATAAAGGCAGCGAATAGCACCATGGCGTTGCGATTGTCGGCTAGTGAGTCCAGCACGCTGAACGCCACGACCAGGCATACCATTACCACCAGAAACTTTCCCGCAATACCAATATAGAAATTCCGCACCACCTCTGTGGCGGGAGCGGCGATAGCCGGTTTAAGGGCCACCCAGACATAAAAGCTGTTGCCTACGGCATTGCTCAGACCGCCAACTGCTGCTGCAACTACCGCTGCGAAATCATACAAAGCAGCGATGCCGACCAACAGTGCACACAGGACGAACTGCAGTACAACCAGTCGATAAGCCAGCATCCGATCGCGCCGCTGTAGCGCCTGACTCACTACGGCGCTCCGCCGAGGAGATTTGCCAACCTGTTGCGCGCGGGACTCAACCTGTACCGACAGGAAAAACTCCCTTGAAATTCAACGCCCTGGTTAGTCCTGACCAAAGCGCCGCGCATTATAGTAAGGTCGTCGCGTCGAATCAATAGAATCTCCCGGCAAGAGCAGTTTACATGTCGCTGCGGTCCATACACCCCCACGCTAAGCCTTATTTTATGTGTCCCAGGAGTCCGTCGAGCTCATCCAGACTGTTGTAGCTAAATATTAACTTGCCCCGCCCGGAGACCTGATGCTGGATGCGCACTGGCACGCCCACCTGTTCAGCCAGTTTCTCCTCCAGGGCGCTGACATCGTGCGTAGCGGGTTGCTGCGCTTGTAGCGACCCGCCGCCCTGTCGTTTTGCCCGTCCTTTTAACAGGCTACGCACCAACTCCTCGGTTTGGCGCACCGACAACCCTTTCTGCACCGCTTTGCGCGCCGCATCGAGTTGCTCACGCTCAGACAGGGCGAGTAACGCACGGCCGTGACCCATATCCAGATCGCCATGTTCGAGCATGCGATAAACATCCCCCGACAGGGTGGACAGTCGCATCAGGTTGGCTACCGTAGCGCGGGATTTACCCACGGCGTCGGCCACCTGCTGTTGGGTGAGGCTAAACTCGTCCTGCAGGCGCAGCAGCGCGCGGGATTCTTCGACCGGATTAAGGTCCTCCCGCTGAATATTCTCAATCAGCGCCATGGCGATCGCGGCCTGATCCGGCACATCCTTTATGACTACAGGTATGGTCGCCAATCCAGCCAATTGAGCGGCACGCCAACGCCGTTCGCCCGCAATAATTTCGTATTTGTCCGCACCGACAGGCCGCACCACCACCGGCTGAATAACCCCTTGTCTACGAATGGATTCCGCCAGCTCTTCAAGGGAATCCTGGCGCATGTCGCGGCGGGGCTGGTATTGGCCGCGGCACAGTAACTCCACCGGCATTTCCCTGGTGGATGATTGCGCGGCACTCGCCAGCGCGCTGGTGTCTTCCGCGGCATCATCTCCCAAGCCCAGGAGTGCATCCAAACCTTTGCCCAACCCTTTGCGCTTCACACTCATGTAATCCACGTTTCCACTGTTGGTGTTGATCCCTGTATTAAAAGCAACCGCTTTCGCGATTGACCCGAGGTTTTTGCCTGACCGGTTATCCCGGGTTTTCTAGTTGTCGGTAGCCACAGGCTGGGCCGCTGTTCTGATCACCGTTTTTTGGCGCCGCAGGATCTCACCCGCCAACCCCAGATACGCAACTGAGCCTTTGGAATGCCGATCGTAGGCCAGCACTGTTTGACCAAAACTCGGCGCCTCCGCCAGACGCACATTGCGCGGGATGACGGTTCGGTAGACTCGTTCGCCAAAATAACTGTGCAGCTGCTTGGAAACTTCGTCAGTCAGGCCGTTACGGGAATCATACATGGTGCGCAAAATCCCCTCGACCCGCAATTTCGGGTTAAGGCGTTTGGCGATCCCCGCGATGGTGTTAATCAGTTCCGACAAACCCTCCAGGGCGTAATATTCGCACTGCATGGGCACGATAACGCTATCGCTTGCCACCAGCGCATTGACGGTCAACATGCTCAGGGATGGCGGGCAATCAATAAGGATGATGTCGTAGCGCCCAGCGACGTCGGCCAGAGCTTGTTGCAAACGTCGTTCCCGGTTATCCAGCTTGAGCAGCTCCACTTCGGCAGCCGTCAGGTCTCTGTTCGCCGGCAGCAGGTCGTAGCCAGCCTCGGGGCATGGATGCACGACATCCGCGGTTTGCGCGCGGCCTGTCAGCACGTCGTAAGCGGTGGCCCCCAGCGCGTTTTTATCCACGCCACTGCCGGTCGTGGCATTGCCCTGGGGATCCAGGTCTATTAACAGTACGCGTTTGCCGTACGTCGCAAGCGCCGCCGCCAGATTAACGCTGGTGGTGGTCTTGCCAACACCGCCTTTCTGGTTGGCTATAGCGAAAATATGGCTCAAGGTTTTTCCAGTTTCCGTGACACGTTACACCAGCGCTTTAGCTGGCGCGGGCAGGGCGTCATTAATCACTATCAGGTGTCGCGCGCCAACCACTCCCGGTACCTGCAAGGTATGACAGGCGACGACCTTATAGGGTTTTGGCAGCGCCCTCAACTCCTCTTCGAGTTGACGCCCCTTCATAGCATACAGGTTCCCCCGAGCTGTTTTCAGGTGTGCGCTGACACTTACCATCTCGCCCGCCGCGGCGAACGCGCGACTGATAACTCCATCAAATTGTCGCGGCGGCTGATAATTTTCCACCCGGTGTTGCACGACGTCCACATTCTTCAACTGTAGCGCGGTTTTAGCGTGCACCAGAAACCGGGTTTTTTTACCGTTGCTATCCAGCAATGTGAACCGGGCCTGAGGGATTGCCACCGCCAATGGCAATCCCGGTAGTCCGGCGCCGGTGCCTACGTCGATAAACTCACTGCCCTCCAGGTGCGCCGCAATACTGAGGCTGTCGAGGATATGTCGGGCGACGACCTTGCGCGGATCGGTAATCGCTGTCAGGTTATATGTTCGATTCCAGCGCAACAACAGTGCGACGAAGTCGAGCAACGCTTGTACCTGGTTATTATCCAGGCTGAGTTGCAGTGCTGTTAGACCCGTCGTTAGTTGGGCGTGCAGCGCACGTTGTTGATCTTCCGCTAAATCCGGCATCTTTTTGGGCCTTGTTTGACCTGATTAGTCAGGCTGTTTTTTTTGTCAAGGCCGTCTTTTTTTTCAGAAAAATCAGCAGCAGAGAAACAGCGGCGGGGGTAACGCCAGGAATTCGTGCCGCTCGGGCCAGTGTGTCCGGGCGTGCAGATTCGAGCTTTTGTTTCACCTCGTTGGACAACCCCGCTATGGCTTGATAATCGAAATCCGCCGGAATCTGCGTATTTTCCTGGCGGTGCAGGCGCTGGATATCCTGCTGCTGGCGATCTATGTAACCTGCATATTTGGCGACAATCTGGACCTGCTGGGCAACGGCTCGATCGACCACGGGCTCGCCCACCAAAGCAGCAACTGTCGCATAATCGAGCTCGGGTCGCTTCAGTAGTTCATACAAGCTGTATTCCCGGCTGATGGGGTTATCGCTCAAACTGTCGACCTTTTTCGCCGCGGCACTACCTGGCTGCACCCAGGTTGAGCGCAAGCGCTGGGATTCCGTCTCAATAGCGTCGCGCTTGATGTTGAACGCCCGCCAGCGCGCATCGTCGACCAGTCCCAGCTCCCGACCTTTTTCGGTGAGACGCAAATCCGCATTGTCTTCACGCAGCAACAGACGATATTCCGCCCGGCTGGTGAACATACGGTAGGGTTCGCTGGTACCCATGGTAATCAGGTCGTCCACCAGCACCCCCAGGTACGCTTCGTCCCGACGTGGACACCAGGCGGGTTTTTGTTGCACCTGCAATGCCGCGTTGGTGCCGGCCAATAATCCCTGCACGGCAGCCTCTTCATAACCCGTCGTACCGTTAATCTGGCCGGCAAAAAACAGACCATTTATAAACCGTGTCTCCAGGGAGTGTTTGAGATCCTGAGGGTTAAAAAAGTCGTATTCGATGGCGTAACCTGGGCGTGTGATATGAGCGCGCTCGAAACCCTGTATCGATTGCACCACCGCCAGCTGCACGTCGAACGGCAGACTGGTGGATATACCGTTGGGATACAGTTCCCGGGTAGATAAGCCTTCCGGCTCGATAAAAACCTGATGGCTGTTTTTTTCCGCAAACCGCACCACCTTGTCTTCGATGGAGGGGCAGTAACGGGGACCAACACCATCAATCACACCCGTGTACAGCGGCGAGCGATCCAACCCGGCCCGAATGATCTCGTGGGTGTGCGCGTTGGTATGCGTGATCCAGCAACAGGTCTGGCGAGGGTGTTGGGCAACATCGCCCAGGTAGGACATCACCGGCTCGGGTTGATCGCCCCACTGCTCCTGCAGGCCTTCAAATGCTACTGACCTGGCGTCTATACGCGGCGGCGTACCCGTCTTCAGGCGGTCGACGCGAAACGGCATTTCCCGTAAACGTTGCGCCAGCTTTATCGACGGTGGGTCGCCGGCGCGGCCGCCGGCATGATTTTCCAGGCCAATATGGATTTTGCCGCCCAGAAACGTCCCGGCGGTTAGCACCACCGCCGGCGCATGAAAGCGCAGACCCGATTGAGTAACCACCCCAAGCACCCGCTCGCCCTCGACGATCAGATCATCTACCGCTTGTTGGAAAATACTCAGATTAGACTGGCTTTCCAACGCTTGGCGAATAGCTGCCTTGTACAACACCCTATCCGCCTGGGCACGGGTGGCCCGCACGGCCGGACCCTTGCGAGCGTTGAGTACACGAAATTGTATACCTGCCATGTCGGTGGCGTTGGCCATGGCGCCGCCGAGAGCGTCAACCTCCTTGACCAGATGGCTTTTGCCGATACCGCCAATCGCCGGATTGCAGGACATCTGCCCCAGCGTTTCGACGTTGTGGGTCAACAGCAGCGTGTTACAACCCATGCGGGCGGCAGCCAGGGCTGCCTCCGTCCCAGCGTGACCGCCACCGATAACGAGGACATCAAAACTCACAGGATGGCGCATACAGGTCATTCACGGCTGAGAAATCAGGCCGAACATTATAGCCGGTGTTGTCGTCGACGCACAGAACTGAGGAAAAAGTAAAAAATGACATATCAGAAAGAGATAACAAATATATAAATTAGTTAATTAGTTAATTAGTTAATTACTACTGTTATTAGCTAACGATTGTCTGTGAGTAACAAGATTATGTGTATGATTGCGCAGCTCTTTTCCGCTTTAACGTCGGTTAGTAACCACAGCCAAACCAATGGGTAGCCTGTGTTGGCTTTTTGAATAAGCTTTTCCCACCAGGTTTGTGTTTAAGCACGTTTAGCGTGAACGGGCAGTTACTCAGGTTTCGCCCACACGCTAATACCCGGACATACCGAGCTTATCCCCAGGGTAAAATCCAGCTTTTGGCCCAAACACTCACTATGCGGATTGTATTCGTTGATTGCACAGGGGTTTTTCATTAGAATGGCCGCCCTTTTAAATGAATACTTGGCGCACACTGCCTGATATGGGATTCCGGTCATGAAAAGAACATTTCAACCCAGCGTTATAAAACGCAAGCGCACTCACGGTTTTCGTGCCCGGATGGCCACCAAGAACGGCAGACTGGTTATTGGCCGTAGACGCGCTAAGGGACGTAAGCGTCTGGCAGCCTGATACGGCCGTACCAACCACCGCGATATTGTGGCAGAGGCGGCGTTCGGCAGAGACAAGCGGCTGCTAACCGCGAGGGACTACGCGGCGGTATTTAAAAACCCGCCTTTCCGAATTTCCGACCGCTATATGCTGCTGTTGGCTCGCCCAAACGGACTGGAATACTCGCGTCTTGGTTGCGTGGTCGCAAAAAAAAATGTTCGCGGGGCGGTGGGCCGCAACCGAATAAAACGGGTGGTTAGAGACACGTTTCGACGGCAACAGCAATTGTTGATGCCCATGGATATAGTTTTTATAGCACACAAAGGTCTGGATCATCTGGTTCCCCAGGCGCAAACCCAATGCCTTCAAAAGAACTGGCAGCGCCTGGCGCGGCGCGCAGATCAGGTGGGGGAACAAAAATGATTAGCAAGCTTCTGGGTGCATTTATAAGAGGCTATCAGTACCTGATCAGCCCCCTGCTCGGCCCCAACTGTCGTTTTTACCCCACATGTTCAGCCTACGGCCTGGAAGCGCTCGAAAAACACGGTGCCGCCAAAGGGGCGTATTTGACACTGTGCAGACTTGCCAGGTGTCACCCCTTTCATCCTGGTGGCTGTGACCCAGTTCCGGAACCGGGCCAGCAGGCTCCGCACCAAAACGAGTGAAACCGAGTATGGATTGGCAACGCAGTCTTTTGATCGGCGCTATGGTGCTGGTGTTTGGGGTTCTATTTATTCGCTGGAATGATTTTCAGAAAACCCGACAACCACCGCCGGCGAACGTTGAAGAAGCGGTGGTGGTTCCCCGTCTAGATACAGTAGCCGCAGCGGCGCAAAATGGTAGCGCCTCCGCAATTCCGCAGATAACCCGGGAAAGTTCCAAACCGGAAATCATTCCACAAAAACCGTCGGCGCGGCTGATTACCGTTACAACGGATGTGCTGGATGTAGTGATCGATACTTATGGTGGAGACATCGTTCGCGTCGCCCTGCCAGAGCACCGGGTCTCAGTGGAAAACGGCGCAGAGCCAATCGTGATGCTTAATCGCACGGCAACGCGTACCTACATTGCACAAAGCGGACTGATTGGCCAAAACGGTACCGATACCGGGGACTCCCGGCCATTGTTTAGTGCTGCGCAGGATAGTTATACCCTCGCAGCAGATGCGGACACCCTGACTGTGTCGTTGCGCCTGGAGCAGGGCGATGTGGCGATCGAGAAGCAGTTTGTGTTTCGTCGGGGCGACTATTTGCTGGACGTGATGTATCAGGTAAAAAACCAGAGCGCGACACCCTGGCAGGCTCATGTTTTCGGACAAATTCAACGGGATGCGTCTAACCCTGTTGCCAGCAGCGGCGCCCTCGCGCCCAGCCCTTTTCTGGGGGCGGCACTAACTTCCGAAGAACACAACTACATTAAAAACAACTTTGACGATATCGCTGAAGGGCCGATTAGATCCGCGAAGGTCGGTGGTTGGGTGGCCATGGTGCAGCATTATTTCATCAGCGCCTGGGTGCCCGACCAGCAACAGAAGAATGAGTTTCTGTTGCGCAAACTGGGGGATCGCGACCTCTACACCATGGGCTTTACATCCCCTGCCCAGACCGTTCTTCCCGGCGAAGAGCGTCGCTTTGGGGCCGCGTTTTATGTTGGTCCCAAGGACCAGGCAACCCTCGAAAAAATATCTCCCTACCTGGATTTAACGGTTGATTACGGCTGGTTGTGGTGGGTGGCCAAGCCGCTCTTTTACGGGTTGACGTTCTTTTATAGCGTGGTGGCGAACTGGGGTTGGTCCATCGTGTTACTGACGATCCTTATCAAAGGGATTTTTTACCCGCTGTCCGCAACCAGCTATCGGTCTATGGCGCGCATGCGCAAGTTGCAGCCGGAAATGAAGCGCCTGAAGGACTTGTATGGCGATGATCGACAGAAGATGTCCCAGGAAACCATGAACCTGTACAAGCGGGAAAAGGTTAATCCGTTGGGTGGGTGTCTGCCTATGTTAATTCAGATGCCGGTGTTTATCGCTTTGTATTGGGTGCTGAATGAGAGTGTCGAGTTGCGCCACGCGCCCTGGATTTTCTGGATAGTGGATTTGTCGGTGAAGGATCCGTTTTACGTGTTGCCGATCCTCAACGGCCTGAGTATGTTTTTTCTGCAGACTCTGCAACCCGCGCCGCCCGACCCCACCCAGGCCAAAGTTATGAAAATAATGCCTGTGGCCTTCAGCTTCTTTTTTATGTTCTTTCCGGCAGGTCTGGTGTTGTACTGGACGGTGAACAGCGTCTTGTCTATTGCGCAACAATGGTCGATTACCCGCAAAATAGAAGCAGCTGACTAAGCTTGTTGGTTGTCCGGCCCAGCCGATGGCGACGCTCCTATGCAAAATGATGCCGATGTAATAGCCGCGATTGCGACCGCCCCTGGCCGCGGGGGTATTGGTATTGTGCGCGTTTCGGGCGGAAAACTTGCTTTTCTGCTGGAGCAACTGGTGGGTAAGGCCGTACCCCCTCGCCAGGCGTATTACAGCGAATTCCGCGATGGGTTGGGCGGTGTGATTGATCAGGGGCTGACACTCTTTTTCCCGGGGCCCA
Organism: Porticoccaceae bacterium; assembly: GCA_041600415.1. Classification (GTDB taxonomy): domain Bacteria; phylum Pseudomonadota; class Gammaproteobacteria; order Pseudomonadales; family Porticoccaceae; genus JBFJKD01. The sequence goes on from JBFIKF010000001.1 coordinate 181,812, forward strand.
AATCTTTTACTGGTGAAGATGTGGTGGAATTGCATGGCCACGGCGGTCCAGTGGTGATGGATGCATTATTAGCGCGGGTCATCGAACTTGGTGCCCGGGTTGCTCGGCCGGGAGAGTTTTCCGAGCGCGCGTTTTTAAACGGCAAGCTGGATCTGGCCCAGGCGGAGGGAATCGCGGATTTGATTGCAGCGGATTCTACCCAGGCGGCCCGCAATGCGTTGCGTACTCTGCAGGGCGCATTTTCACAACGCATACACGCCTTTACCGAAGAACTGGTGCGCCTGCGCGTACATGTCGAGGCAGCTATTGATTTTCCCGAAGAAGATATCGACTTTTTATCCGAATGGCGGGTTGGCGAGAGCCTAGATAGCCTCGTTCAGACGCTTGACAGCCTGGTGGCAGATGCTGGTCAAGGTGTGTTGCTGCAGGAAGGTATGACCGTGGTTATAGCCGGTAAACCAAATGCCGGAAAATCCAGCTTGTTAAATCAGTTGTCGGGGCGCGACAGTGCCATCGTGACCAGCTTGGCGGGCACCACCCGTGATGTGCTGCGGGAGCGCATTGATATTGACGGCATGCCATTGCATATAGTTGACACGGCTGGTCTCAGGGAGAGCGCTGATGAAGTTGAGCAGGAGGGTATGCGCCGCGCCTGGAAGGAAATCGAGCGGGCAGACCGGGTGCTGTTTGTTGTGGACAGCAGTGAATCCCCCTGCGTAATCCCCGAGCAGATATGGCCTGAGTTTTTCGCGCGCTCACCCGAGCATCACAATCTGACGTTTGTATTAAACAAAATTGATTTATCGGGCCTGTCCGCGGGTCGAGATTCTGCCTTGGATGTGACCACAGCGGGTAGCGAATCCTGTCCAGTGGTGCGCCTGTCTGCGACCACCGGTGCAGGCCTCGAAGACCTGCGACAACATCTGAAGGCATGTATGGGGTATCGGGGCACCGCAGAGGGGTTGTTCACCGCCCGCCGCCGTCACCTCGACGCGCTTACACAGGCACAAAAATTATTGCGCTACGCTGCCCAGCAACTAAGCGCTTCGCAGCAAGGTGAACTATTGGCAGCGGATTTGTTGGAAGCACAGCGCCTGGTTGGGCAAATTACCGGAGAGTTCACCAGTGATGATTTACTGGGAGAGATATTTTCGTCGTTTTGTGTCGGCAAATAATGACAAAGATGGCGGCGTTGGTCACGAAGATTTTCTGCTCTGTGTTTCCTCTTCACGGTCCGTGCACACTGGGGCCAAAACACAGAGAGCCCACGGGAAACCCAAAAGAAGTTAACAGGTTATCCACAAAAAGTGGTCAAAAAACAGGCGCTTTTATTTTGAGGCCTGTGCAAAAAAACAGTGTATCGGTATTTCGTAACTTATTGATAAAAAAGAATATTAGTGGTTTTAGAAAAACGCAGTATTTTAAATAAAGATGTGGATAACAGGGCTAATACCTCTTAGACTAGCGATCCTTCACGAACGTCATATTGCGAAAAATAAATAGCGGCAACAAATTAACTATAAAATGGAGACAGTCTTGGTACAGAGGGCGTGGGAACAGTGTTTGGGTCAACTTCGGGAAGAAATGCCCGCGCAACAGTTCAATACCTGGATTCAGCCGTTGCAGCTGGACTCGGAGCTGACGGCGGACGGTGTGCGCCTGATAGCACCCAACCGCTTTGTGCAGGATTGGGTGAATGACAAATTTATCGATCGTATCCGCGAGTTGTATCTGGGAGTGTGTGGCAATACGCTCGGTGCCGCGCAAGTTCTGGTCACGGCGCGGGAGTCGGTGCCAGGGTTTGTAGAGACGCCACCAGTAGAGCCTCTCGCTTACCCACCAGCGGCCGCGTTCACTGATGGAGCGCCCGGCGTGCCGGGCGCGGATCTGCCCTCCATCGGCGCAAATGGCACCCCGGGAACGGAGCACGCTAATGGCGTTCCTCGACAAGCCGCGCATTCTCGGCCCAGTCGCCCACAACAGGAAGACGACCCACGGGACTATTTGAACAAAACCTTCGTGTTCGATTCATTTATCGAAGGCAAGTCTAATCAGCTGGCTCTGGCTGCATCTCGACAGGTTGCGGAGAACCCTGGCGGGGCTTACAACCCTCTATTTATTTACGGTGGTGTCGGTCTTGGAAAAACCCATTTGATGCACGCGGTGGGCAACGCACTACGGATCGCAAAGCCGAATGCCAAAATTGTTTATCTGCACTCCGAGCGCTTTGTCGCGGATATGGTCAAGGCTTTACAGCTAAACGCCATCAATGACTTTAAACGTTTTTATCGTTCTGTGGATGCGCTGTTGATAGACGACATACAGTTTTTTGCCAAGAAGGAACGCTCCCAGGAAGAATTTTTTCACACCTTTAATGCGTTGCTTGAAGGCGGTCAACAAATGATTCTCACCAGCGATCGTTACCCAAAGGAGATAGACGGCGTTGAAGAGCGACTAAAATCCCGCTTTGGTTGGGGTCTGACGGTAGCTGTTGAACCACCGGAGCTCGAGACCCGGGTGGCTATCTTAATTAAGAAAGCACAGCAGGCAAAAATCGAGTTACCCCACGAGGCGGCATTTTTTATCGCGCAGCGGATTCGTTCAAATGTTCGCGAGCTGGAAGGGGCATTAAAGCGCGTCATTGCGAGCGCGCATTTTACCGGCCGACCCATCGACATCGAATTAATCCGCGACTCACTCAAGGATTTGTTGGCCCTGCAGGACAAGCTGGTTACTATAGACAATATTCAGCGCACGGTGGCGGAGTACTACAAGATCAAGTTGTCGGATTTGTTATCCAAGCGTCGTAGCCGCTCAATCGCGAGACCCAGGCAGGTGGCCATGGCGCTGGCGAGGGACCTGACCAATCGTAGTTTGCCGGAAATTGGCGAGGCCTTTGGCGGCCGGGACCACACCACGGTGTTACATGCCTGCCGTAAGGTAAAAGAGCTGAAGGATACCTCCAAGGATATCAGTGAAGACATGAAGTTGCTTATGAGACTGTTGACAACCTGAAAGCGAACGCTTACTAACAAAAACCAGATAATCAACTAATCTGAGAAGAGATGGCACAATGAAGTTTAGTATTTCCCGGGAAGCGTTTCTCAAACCCCTGCAGCTGGTGGCTGGCGTTGTGGAACGCCGTCAGACCTTACCGATACTTGCCAATGTACTGGTGGTGCTTGACGGTGACCAGTTGGCGATCACGGGTACAGACCTGGAAGTTGAAATCGTTGGTCGCGCGACACTTGCCGAAGTCGGCGATGGTGGTGAAGTCACGGTGCCCGCACGGAAACTTGTCGATATTTGCCGCTCCCTGCCCGATGGCTCAACCATCAAGTTCGTTAGCGACACCGGCGGCCGGATTGTGCTGACCAGCGGGCGCAGCCGGTTTACCCTGACGACGCTTCCCGCGAATGAGTTTCCCAGCGTTGACGATAGTCCTGGCGAGCTCGAATTCTCCACCACGCGGGCGAACCTCAAGAGTTTACTGGACAGCACGGCATTTGCGATGGCCCACCAGGATGTTCGCTATTATCTCAACGGCATGTTATGGGAGGCGAGCGCCGGGCAGTTGCGGGTGGTCGCAACAGATGGGCATCGGCTGGCCATGAGTACGCTACCGGTTGGCGAACTGGAGGTTAGCGAAAAAGTCGCCGCTATCGTGCCGCGCAAAGGGGTGGTGGAACTGTCCCGCCTGTTGAATGAGGAGGGCGATCTCAAGGTGGTGATTGGCAGTAACCATATCCGGGTAAGTGGGGACGACTTTCTGTTTACGTCCAAACTTGTGGATGGTGCCTACCCGGACTATAACAGGGTGCTACCAAAAGGCGGGACGCGTCTTCTGGAAGGGCGTCGCGACGAATTGCGCAGCGCTTTTAGTCGAACGGCTATTTTGTCTAATGAAAAATACCGCGGTGTTCGTTTGCTCCTGAGCGACGGCCTGCTCAAGATGGTGGCAAATAATCCTGAGCAGGAGGAAGCGGAAGAAGAAGTCTCCGTCAGTTACAGTAGTGAAGATCTCGAAATAGGTTTTAACGTCAGTTACATCATTGATGTGTTAAACGTACTCGGTGGTGAACAGGTACGATTTACCTTTTCAGACGCAAATAGTAGCGCGCTAATGGAGGATCCAGAGCAGGAACAGGCGGTCTACGTTATCATGCCCATGCGGTTGTAAATGTAAAATCGTGCTTGCTTACGTATGTACCTAAGGCAGCTCGACGTCCACGGGTTGCGTAATCTTCAGTCGGTCAAGTTATCGCCCGGGCCGCGTATCAACACTGTATGCGGGCCCAACGGTAGCGGTAAAACCAGCTTGCTCGAGGCCATCTATTTGCTCGGTCGCGGCCGCTCCTTTCGCACTCGTGCCCTCAAGTCGATAATTAACAGGCAAACAGATACCTGCACGGTGTTTGGTCTGGTGGGCCGGGAAGATGCTTCTGTCGAAGGTGGGCGAGTACGGCAACGCGATGTGCCCGTGGGGGTGAGTCGTACCCGCTCTGGCGGATTTCACTTCAAGCTTGATGGTGAGCGGGTTTATGCATCGTCCGCGCTCGCCCAGGCATTGCCACTGCTTTTGCTAAACAACGACAGTTTTCAGTTACTCGAAGGGGGCCCCCAGGGTCGCCGACAGTTTTTGGATTGGGGCGTGTTCCACGTGGAACACGACTTTAAGGTGCTCTGGCGACGGCTGTCCCGCTGTTTGCAGCACCGCAATTCACTGCTTCGTCGTGATAGAATCGACCCTGCGGAATTGGCGCTGTGGGACGCCCAGTTTATAGAGCTTTCGGAACGGATAACCACCCAGCGCAAACAGTATCTCGACGCGCTTGCGCCACGTATACGCCAGGTTTTACAACGCCTTTCCCCAGTTGCAGACCTGCAGTTTCGATTTCATTGCGGCTGGGATGAGCGATTACCCCTGGCAGAGGTGCTGGTTAAAGATCGCGGGCGTGATCAGCAGGCCAAAGTTACCCACCACGGGCCCCATCGCGCAGATCTGAGAATATTATGCGGAGATCAGGCGGCTGCAGAGGTACTGTCGCGGGGGCAATCCAAGGCGCTCGTCACGGCAATGTTACTGGCTCAGGGGCTGTTTTATTTTGACGTTACGGGCCGTACCTGTGTTTACCTGCTTGACGACCTGCCTGCGGAGCTCGACAAGGCACATCGCCAGGCTGTGGCGGTGTTTCTCAGCGAGATGCGGGCCCAGGCATTTATTACAGGGACGGACGCGGCGGAGCTGTTATCTCTGTGGCCTGAGCTAGGAGAAGGAGAAGTTGACCACACAGTGTTCCACGTGGAACAGGGGGTCGTTCGTAATGTTTAGTTTTTGTGTCAAACGGAAGAAGGGCAGCGCATGAACGAAGAAAAGAACTACGATTCGTCGAGCATTAAGGTCCTGAAGGGGCTTGACGCGGTACGCAAGCGTCCCGGAATGTATATCGGCGACACCGACGATGGCACTGGCCTGCACCATATGGTGTTTGAGTTGGTGGATAACGCTATCGATGAAGCTCTCGCTGGCCACTGCACCGAAGTCAAAGTGATTATTCACCCGGACGAGTCGGTGACGGTCACGGACAACGGCCGTGGGATCCCGGTTGATGAGCACGAGGAAGGGGTTTCCGCTGCCGAGGTGATCATGACGGTACTGCATGCGGGGGGCAAGTTTGACGACAATAGCTACAAAGTGTCTGGCGGACTGCACGGTGTAGGGGTTTCGGTGGTGAATGCGTTGTCGGAAACACTCAAACTGGTGATTCGCAGAGATGGCAAGGTTTACGAGCAGGTATATCACCATGGGGTGCCGGAAGCGCCGTTGGTTGCGGTGGGTGAAACCCAGGGAAAAGGAACCGATGTGACATTTTGGCCTTCCACCGGTACGTTTACACAGATCAACTTCCATTTCGATATTCTCGCCAAGCGGTTGCGGGAGCTGTCGTTTCTTAATTCCGGGGTGCGGATTTTGCTCCAGGATGAGCGCACGGGCAAAGAAGAGCTCTATGAATACGAGGGTGGTCTGAAGGCCTTCGTCGAATTTCTTAATCAGAATAAAACTGGGGTAAATCGTATTTTTTACTTCACCACGCAGCGCGAGGATGGGGTAGGCGTAGAGGCTGCTTTGCAGTGGAATGATGGCTTTCAAGAGAATATTTTTTGTTACACCAACAATATTCCCCAACGTGATGGAGGAACCCACCTCGCGGGGTTTCGCTCGGCGCTGACGCGAAGTCTGAATACCTACATTGAGAAAGAGGGTATTGCCGCCAAAACCAAGGTTGCCACCACCGGCGATGACGCCCGAGAAGGGCTGACCGCTGTTATTTCCGTAAAAGTCCCGGATCCCAAATTCTCGTCGCAAACCAAGGACAAATTAGTCAGCTCCGAAGTCAAGACAGCGGTGGAACAGGAGGTTGGCAATAAATTCAATGACTATTTACTGGAAAACCCACAGGAAGCCAAAACCATCGTGATGAAAATGGTAGAGGCCGCTCGAGCCCGCGAAGCCGCTCGTAAGGCGCGGGATATGACCCGCCGCAAAGGCGCGCTGGATATTGCCGGTCTGCCCGGTAAGCTCGCAGACTGCCGGGAAAAAGATCCGGCATTGTCCGAGCTCTATTTGGTGGAGGGAGATTCCGCAGGGGGCTCCGCGAAGCAGGGGCGCGATCGCAGTAATCAAGCGATATTGCCCCTGAAAGGAAAAATTCTGAATGTGGAGAAAGCCCGGTTTGACAAAATGTTGTCCAGCGCCGAAGTCGGTACCCTGATAACCGCGCTCGGCTGTGGTATCGGGCCCCAGGAATTTAACGTTGACAAGCTGCGCTACCACACCATTGTTATCATGACTGATGCGGACGTAGACGGTTCTCATATCCGCACCTTGCTGCTCACGTTCTTTTTCCGCCAAATGCGGGAGCTTGTGGACCGCGGCCATATTTATATTGCCCAGCCACCACTGTACAAAATTAGCAAGGGTAAACAGGAGCAGTACCTGAAGGACGACGTTGCTTTAACCGAATTTTTGACCCAGTCTGCCCTGGCGGCAGCAGCCCTGCACGTTAATGTGGAGGCACCAGCCTTGAGCGGAGAAGCGCTCGAAGCGCTGGTCAAACATTATCGGCGGGTTATGGCAGTCATTGAGCGCATGTCCCGGGTTTACCCACAGGAAATTCTTGACCGAATGGTTTATATACCAAAAATTGATGCCGCCCAGTTGGCTGATCGAAGCGCCGTTGAACAATGGTGTCAACATTTGCAAACAGCCTTTCACAGCGGTACCAATTCCCGCAGTCACCACTATGAATTTTCCGTGTACGAGGATGTGGAACGCCACCTGTTTTTACCGGTGGCAGCGGTGGTTGCTCACGGTGCGCGGATAACCTACGAATTTAAAAGAGATTTTTTCCTTTCGGGGGAATATCGAGCCATCGTTGCTCTTGGTGATGAATTACAGGGCCTGCTCGAAGATGGTGCTTATGTGCAACGTGGCGATAAGAAAAAGACGGTCGAAAGTTTTTCCGAAGCTTTAGATTGGCTAATGGACGAGTCCCGTCGCGGATTCACCATCCAGCGCTATAAAGGGCTGGGTGAAATGAATCCGGAGCAGTTGTGGGACACCACCATGAACCCGGAAACCCGACGTATGTTACGGGTCACTGTGGAAGACGCGATTGGCGCCGATCAGATGTTTAATACATTGATGGGTGATCAGGTAGAACCCCGTAGAAACTTCATTGAAACCAACGCGTTATCCGTGGCTAACCTGGATATTTAGGCCGATTGACAGGCGCTGTTAGCGAATTTCTTCAATCGCGATACTCGCGGTGCAAAATGCGAGGTTTCGGAGCAGGTGAGGTGGCTAGGTATTCCGAGAGTCGGTTTTGCGACGACCGGGGCCTGCGCGTCGATCTTCGTGATAAAGATCCACCCGCGCTTCCTGGCGGCGCTCGGCAAGGGTTCTGCGCAGGCCGCGTCGTCGCTCCGGCCCCTGGTAACTGGAATTTACTGTATTCATAGATTGGTATAGAACCAAGGATCAATACGCTTTAAATAGAGTTTACAAATTGGACTGCAATTAGCGTCCTTCGTCAAGCCGCAAATAGCCATCCAGAGCCGTTTCTATCCACTCCTGCACCACTGTTGTGAGCGCCTTACTATCCTGATTAGCGGTGGCAATCGGCGCGCCGATGACCACAGTAATTGTGCCCGGATACTTGATAAAATGGTGGGCCGGCCAACAATTTCCTGCATTGTGCGCCACCGGTACAATCGGTACCTGCGCAGCGATGGCAATGGCAGCACCGCTGCGCCCATAGTTCCCCACCTGCCCTGGCCTGACGCGCGTACCTTCCGGATAGATAACCAGGTTATTGCCTTCCGCGAGCCTTTGTTTTCCGAGGGCGAGAACCTGTTTTAGCGCCACTCGCGGATTGCCGCGGTCGATAGGGATCGGTCGGGTCATAGCCAGCCCCCACCCAAAAAAAGGAATGTACAATAACTCTTTTTTTAGCAGCGTGCTGGCCGGGCGAAACAGGCGTTGCAGAAAGTACGTCTCCCAACTGGATTGATGTTTACTGAGCGCGACGAAGGGAGATGGTGGAATATTTTCGCGCCCAATAACCCGTAGCCGAACGCCGCAGGTGATGCGCAGCCACAGAATAATCAAACCGTTAGCGGACGTAATCAACGTCTGGCGGGGTCGGAAGGGTAGTAACCAACCCACCGTAAAGGCCAGTACCGAGAAGACGAAAACTACTGGAATATAGCCGATGTAAAACAGCAGTGACCGGGCACCGTACCACAACCGCTTCAACGGGAACCCTCGCCAGTAGCAGTGTCGGCAGTAATCGGCGCCCCAAGCAAGGCGTCGACGGCCGCCGCCAGATTATCGTACACCGGCGCTTCGCGTAGCGCGTGGTCAGTGTGCTGACGCAAGGCCTTTTCGCTGCTGGCACCCTTACCGGTACGCACTAAAATTGGCGCGCAGCCCCTTTGGCTGGCGGCCTCCAGATCGCGCAAGCTGTCGCCGATAACGGGAACCCCGCTTAGTGAGCAGCCCAGTTCCCGCGCTATGGCGTCGAGCATGCCGGGAGCCGGTTTGCGACAGGTGCAGTGTTCATCTGGAAGGTGCGGACAATAAAAAATGGCGCTGATTAATCCGCCGGCGTGTTCCACCTGAGAATTCATTTTATGGTGAATGGCCTCCAGTTCATCCAGGCCAAACAGGCCGCGACTTAATCCCGACTGATTAGTCGCTACGGCGACGCGATACCCGGCGGCAGTCAGTCTCGCAATGGCGTCCAATGTCCCGGGAATAGCCACCCATTCGTCGGGATTCTTAATAAAGTTTTCAGAGTCTTCGTTAATGACGCCGTCCCGATCCAGAATAACCAGTTTCATGGCTTAAGCTGCGCCTTTGTCCACAACCAGCAGCGAGATGTCTGCGATGTTGAGAAACAAATTTTGCAGGGTTTTTAACAGCGCGAAACGATTGTTACGTACCTCGGCATTTTCCGCCATCACCATCACCTGATCGAAAAACTGGTCGACGGGTTTGCGTAAAGATGCCAGTTCCGTCAGCGCCTCGGGATAGCGCCGCTGTTCCAGTAAGGGGCTGATGACCCTGTGGCAGGACTCCACGGCCTGCGCCAGCGCTAACTCAGCTGCATCCTGAAGCAGGGCCGGGTCGATGGCGTCTGCAAGCATGGATGCTGTTGCGAGATCAGATTTGGCAAGAATATTAGCGACCCTTTTATTGGTACTGGCCAGCGCCGCCGCGTCGGACATCTGGTTAAAGGCATGCACCGCCTGCACCCGCAAATGGATATCGAGCGGGTTAGTTAAGGGACGCGCGGTGACAGCTTGAAACACTTCGACTGGAATGCCCTGCTCTTCGTACCAGGCTCGCAGGCGCTCGAGAACGTACTTTAAAACCCGGTCGACCAGCGCAGTGTCTTTTGCAAAAGCTGAATACTGTGTCGCGGCAACGGTGAGTGCGGTGCGCAAATCCAGATCGACGCGGCCTTCAATTAAAATGCGTAGCACGCCCAGGCTTGCCCGGCGCAGGGCAAACGGATCTCGCGATCCCGACGGCACCTGGCCAATCGCGAAAATTCCCGTTAGCGTGTCGAGTCGGTCGGCGGTGGCGAGGGTAGCGCCCAAAGGCGATGGCGGCAGCTCATCACCCGCAAAACGCGGCATATACTGCTCTTCAAGGGCTGCGGCGACGCTCGCGTCTTCGCCATCGTGCAGGGCGTACTGGTGGCCCATGATGCCCTGGAGATCGGCAAACTCCTGCACCATTGCGCTAACCAGATCGGACTTGCTTAATTCAGCGGCGCGGCGAGCGGCGCTTTCGGGCGCGCCAAAACTGGGGGCGAGGTATGCGCAAAGAGTCGCCACCCGCTCTGTTTTATCAAACAACGACCCCAATTTTTGTTGGAATACAATTTCTCGGAGCTTGTCGCGTTGTGCCGCCAGGGTAGTTTTTTTGTCGACCCCAAAGAAAAAAGCGGCGTCGCTAAGGCGTGGGCGAATAACCCGTTCGTTACCGCTAATAACTCTGGCGGGATCCTTACTGTCGATATTTGCCACCGTGATAAAACGCGGCATCAAGGCGCCGTTACTGCCAACTATGTGGAAATATTTTTGATGTGCCTTCATGGAGGACACCAGAGCCTGGGCGGGGACCTCCAGGAAACGCGATTCGAAATTACCCAATAAGGGGACCGGCCACTCGTTAAGCGCGGTGACTTCATCCAGCAACGCTGAGTCGATAACTGCTTGCCCGCCTATCCCTTGCGCGAGGGACTCGATGCCGTCGCGAATAAGCGCGCGCCGCTCGTCGAAGTCCACCAGCACATGTCCAGCGCGTAACAGGCCAACATAATTAGCAGGGGCGGTAATGGCAATGGGCTGGTTGCAGTGGAAACGGTGCCCGCGACTGTGTCGCCCGGCCGTGATGCCCAATATTTCCGCCGCGATTACCTCTTCGCCAAACAGCATGACCACCCAGTGCACGGGGCGCACAAACTCTTCGCGTCCGCTACCCCAGCGCATGCGCCGTGGTATCGGCAGGGCTTTAAGCGCCGCGTTTACCATGTCGGGGAGGAGCGCAAGCGCCGACTGCCCGGGCTGGGTACAGCGATACGCCAGGCGCGGACCCTTGTCGCTCTCCACGTGCGTCAGTTGCTGTACCTCGACGCCACAACTGCGGGCAAATCCCAGTGCGGCGGGAGACGGTTCGCCAGCGGCGTTAAATGCGGCGCTTACAGCGGGGCCAACACGTTCCTGGGCACTATCCGGTTGTCGTTCGGGCAGCGCCGTTATATGCAGCGCCAGCCGCCGCGGGGTGGCAAAACCCCGTACACCGCCGTGTTCGAGAGACGCGTTACGCAAGGCTTCTGTGATCAGTTCCACCAGAGCGTCCATCAGCGGTTTCAGTGCTTTTGGCGGCAACTCCTCTGTACCGATTTCGAGCAGAAAATCGCGGCTCATGGGCGTGCGTCCAGTGTGAGTTGCCGCACTTCCTGCGCCAGCGCCGGGGGCGCCAGAGGAAATCCCGCGGCCAGACGCGAATCGAAATAGGCTTGCGCCACCGCGCGGGACAGCGTCCGCACACGCAGAATGAAGCGCTGCCGCTCCGTCACTGAGATGGCGTGACGTGCATCCAACAAGTTAAATGCGTGGGACGCCTTGATCACCATTTCGTAGGCCGGAAGAGGCAGGTTGAGTTCGATAAGCCGTTTGCTTTCGCGCTCGCAGATATCGAAGCTGTTGAATAAAAAGGGTACGTCTGCCTGGGCAAAATTGTAGTGGGACATTTCCACTTCGTTCTGGTGAAACACATCGCCATAAGTCACTACGACGCCCTGCGCGTCGCGCGTCCAGACCAAATCAAAAATACTGTCAACGCCTTGCAGGTACATGGCGATGCGCTCCAGGCCGTAGGTAATCTCCCCGGTTACTGGGTAACATTCGAGCCCACCTACCTGTTGAAAGTAGGTAAATTGCGTAACCTCCATACCGTTGAGCCAAACTTCCCACCCCAGGCCCCAGGCGCCGAGAGTGGGAGATTCCCAATTATCCTCGACGAATCGAATATCGTGAACCAGAGGATCGATGCGCAGGGCCCGTAGTGAATCGAGATACATCTCCTGAATGTTGTCCGGCGATGGTTTTAGTGCCACCTGAAACTGGTAGTAGTGTTGTAGACGATTAGGGTTTTCGCCGTAACGGCCGTCGGTTGGGCGTCGGCAGGGCTGCACGTAGGCGGCATTCCAGGTTTCGGGGCCGATGGCGCGTAAAAACGTCGCTGGATGAAATGTTCCCGCGCCGACTTCCATATCCAGGGGCTGCAGAATCACGCAGCCGCGATTTGCCCAGAATTGTTGCAGCGCTAAAATTAATCCCTGAAAAGTGCCAATATCGGGAGCTGTTGTTGTCACCATCCTTCCTCGCTACTCGTTACGATCAGTTGCGTCCGGTCAGCCATTCACAACAAGACAGCCGCGTGCACCGCGCAATTATATCGGTTGCAGTAATCAGTGACGAGGGATCAACAGAATTTGTTGCCCCGTGAGTGCGTTGATTTCCCAGGTGCCGCCGCTTACGCTAAGCTTGCTGGTTCAGCCACGCCAAGTTCACGTCGACGCGCAAGCGGATTTCCTGGCGACTGACAGAACTTTTTTGTGGAGAGGTATGGATCACATGACTGGAGGATTCAGTATGAAAACTGCGAGGCGATACCTGGCCGGAATTTTTTTACTGGCACTGCCCCACGGGTTGCTGGCCAACGACCATTGGGCCACGGTGGTAGTCGAGCCGGTTACTCTTAGCGACACTCTTTATATGTTGGTGGGTGAGGGTGGCAATATCGGTGTTTCCATTGGCGCGGAAGGCACGTTCCTGATTGACGACCAGTACGCACCACTGTCGGAGAAAATTATCGCGGCGGTGAAGGAAATGTCCGGGGATATGCCGACGTTTCTTATCAATACCCACTGGCACGGCGATCATACCGGTGGCAATGAAAACTTCGGAACAGCTGGCTCCGTTATCGTCGCACATGAAAATGTGCGCGCGGCGCTGGAATCAAGCAAAACCATCGCATTGTTTAACCTGCATAAACGACCCTCACCAAAAGCTGCGCTGCCGATAATTACATTTCAGCAGGGTATGACGTTTCACCTCAACGGCGACATCGTCGAATTGGTGCACGCGGCCAACGCGCATACGGACGGCGATACGGTTGTGCATTTTAAGAAGGCCAATGTCATTCATGCGGGGGATACGTTTTTTAACGGTATTTACCCCTTTATAGACAGCGAATCCGGGGGCAGCATTGACGGCATGATTGCGGCGGCGGATATGCTTCTCAGCCGGTCGGATGACCATACGCAAATCATACCCGGACACGGCCCTCTGGGGGATAAGGCCGCTCTGCTGGCATATCGGGACATGCTGACAACGGTGAGAACCAGCATCCAGACGCTGATTGACGAGGGAAAAACGGAAGCCGAAATTATTGCGGCCAAACCGACGGCCGCATTTGATGCCGAGTGGGGTGGTGGTTTTCTGGCCCCGGATTTATGGGTGAAAGTGGTGTACAGCAGTATGGGAGATTAGTCTGATATCGGCCCGATGGAGTCTTCCGCGCCGCCTTTTTTATCCGCCACAGTTGTGGTAAGTAGCGCCGCCGCCAGGGCTGCTGCTGCCTTGGTGGCAGGCGCTCCGGGGTTAACGCATCAGGGTATAGGGTAGCCAGGTGGCGAGTTGTGGCCACAGCGCGAGCACACCCATGAGCAACAACTGCAGCGCAACAAATGGGGCCACGCCCCGGTAAATATCGCTGGTTAATACACCCGGCGGGGCGACTCCGCGCAAATAGAACAGGGCGAAACCGAACGGTGGCGTCAGGAAGGATGTTTGCAGGTTGAGGGCGATCATCACCCCCAACCAGATCGGGTCGACACCCAGCGTCAGCAGTACCGGGCCGACGATAGGTACGACGACAAAAGTAATTTCGATAAAATCGAGAATAAATCCCAGCAAAAAAATTATCAGCATCACCACCAGCGTGGCGCCAAACACCCCGCCGGGCAATTGTGCAAACAGGGATTCCACCATTTCTTCTCCGCCGAAACCACGAAAAACGAGAGAGAAAACCGCCGCGCCGATCAGAATCATAAAGACCATTGCAGTGACTTCGGTGGTGGACAGCACCACTTCCCGGAGGCGCGCCAGGGTTAATTCGTTGCGCAGTAACGCCAGCACAGTAGCCCCCAGGGCTCCGACCCCGGCGGCCTCAGTAGGGGTGGCGATGCCCGCCAGAATTGACCCCAGCACCGCAAGGATAAGCACCATCGGCGGCAGCAAAGAGTACACTACCTCGCCTATGGCGATGGGCTGACCGTCGCCGTCGGCCATGGGCGCCGCAGTGGGTTTCCAGCGGGTATAAAACACCAGGTAGGCACAGTACAGCAGCACCAACACCAGTCCGGGAATAATGGCGCCGAGAAACAAGTCGCCGATGGAGACCGTTTTGGGGGTGAAAATACCCATATTCAGCTGCGCCTGGGAATAGGCGCTGGACAGAATATCGCCCAGTAATACGAGGGCGATTGACGGTGGGATAATCTGTCCCAGAGTGCCCGTCGCGCAAATAGTGCCAGTAGCCAGCGCCGGGCTGTAACCCTGCTTAAGCATCGAGGGCAGGGACATCAGCCCCATGGTGACCACAGTGGCACCCACGATGCCGGTGCTGGCCGCGAGCAACATGCCCACTACAACCACCGAGAGCCCTAAACCGCCCCGTACACTGCCGAATACTCGGGACATGCTGTGTAACAGGTCTTCCGCAATCCTGGATTTCTCAAGCATTACACCCATCAACACGAAGAGCGGCACCGCCACCAGTGAGTTGTTACCCATCGTCCCATAAATTCGATTGGGCAGGGCGTGTAGAAAAGCGGCGTCAAAGTGGCCGGTGGCAAGGCCAATTAACGCAAATGCCAGGGAGGTTCCGGCAAGGGAAAAGGCGACGGGATAGCCCAACAGCAGAACCAGGCAAATGGCGACAAACATCAGCAGCGGCAGGTATTCCATACTCAGCTCTGGGTATCCGTCGAGCCGTTGTCCGCTGCCCGGTTGGCGATTATTAAAATATTCTTTATGGTTTCAGCAATACCCTGTAACAGCAGGGTTACCGGCATAATCAGCATCAGAGTTTTTAGCAAATAAACCCAGGCAAGTCCGGAAGACTCGCTGGAGGTTTCTTTGACCGTCCAGCTGTTGATTACGTAATCCCAGTTCAGCCAGAACATCACCACGCACAGCGGCAGCAAAAACAACAGGCCGCCGAGGGTATCGATCCAGGCTTGTCCCACAGGGGACAGATTGCGGTAGAAAATGTCTACGCGCACGTGGCCGCCGCGCTGTAATGTATAGGCAATTGCCAGCATAAACACGGACGCGTGCAGGTAATTAACCGATTCCTGCAGGGCGATTGACCCGGTTTGTAAATAGTAACGCATGACCACGACGGCACAGGTCAAGCCCATGACGGCGAGGGTCAGCCAGGCTATGATCCGACCACTCCAGCGAGTGAATCGATCTATATAAGTTGCAACGCAGTCAAAGATATCAGACACAGGACAGCACGGCGAAGAGATCTTCCTGGGTTATCGGTGGGTCACAGTATATCGGGTACGGTACGAAAACTGCAGTGGCGACTGTCACAGCCTTGTCACAATTTTTACATATCCTTGTCATGTCCATTTTATACGCTGCTGCCGTTCTATTTAGAAACGACTTATTCATGATCAGGAGATACCGATGAGCAACATCACCATGGGCAAAACGCTATTGAGCGCGATAAGTGTGACTGCAGCACTGCTGTTGGCCAGCGCGCCCGTGCTGGCCGCGGGCCGCGATTACATCTCAGTGGTCGGCTCCTCGACCGTCTACCCGTTTTCTGCGGTGGTCGCCGAGCGCTTCGGCAAGGCTACCGGCGCGGCCACACCAAAAATAGAGTCCACCGGCACCGGCGGCGGCATGAAGCTGTTCTGCGCCGGGGTTGGAACCAGCTACGCGGACATTACCAATGCTTCCCGGCAGATGAAGAAATCCGAGTTCGACGACTGTCAAAATCACGGTGTGAAGGACATTGTCGAGGTACAAATTGGGTTTGACGGAATTGTGCTGGCCAACTCGGTGAAATCAGCTCAGTTGGACCTGTCTCGCAAGGATATTTTTCTGGCCCTGGCCAAACAGGTTCCGGACGGCGATTCCGATCGGCTGATTGCCAATCCGTACCAGACCTGGAAGCAGGTGAATGGCGCGCTGCCCGACGTCAACATCGAAGTGCTGGGTCCACCGCCTACTTCCGGTACACGGGATGCTTTTGCCGAGCTGGCGATGGAAGGGGGTTGCGCGCAGATGCCGTCCATAAAAGCCCTGAAAGCGAGCGACGAAGAAAAATATAAGGCTATTTGCCACAGCGTGCGGGAAGATGGCCGGTTTATTGAAGCGGGCGAAAACGACAATTTGATTGTGCAAAAATTGAACGCTAACCCCAATGCATTTGGTGTGTTTGGCTTCAGCTTTCTCGATCAGAACAGCGACAAGGTTCAGGGCTCGATTATTGAAGGGGTGGCGCCGGAATTTGATTCTATTGCCGACAAATCCTATCCGGTTTCGCGCCCGTTGTTCTTCTACATCAAGAAAGCACATATTGGCGTCGTGCCGCGCATTGAGACATTCCTGGCGGAATTCACCAGCGAAAAAGCCTGGGGTGAGGATGGTTATCTGGCAGAAAAAGGTATGATCCCGATGCCGAAAACCCAGCGCAGTAAGATTGCAGCCGACGTCAAGGCGCTTAAAACTCTGCGCGTTGAAGGATTGAAATAGAGGTCGATAATAATCGAACAACAGGATTCCTGGCATCCTTTACACCCTCCCCCTTTCAGGGTCAATTTCGCTCGGCGCACGCCGGGCGATTTTTTTGTCGGTATACTGTTCACTGTTAGCCGTAAGCGTAGGTTAAGTAGGTAAGAGGGTATGCAGGCCAGCAATCTACTATTGATTTTAGTCGCCGCCACTGTGATGGCGTACGTGCTTGGTCGCAGTCGCGCACTGACTCAGGCGCGGCCGCTGGGCGGCATTCGGGCGCTGCATTCGCTCCCGTTCTACTACGGCATGCGCGCGGCCCTGTGGTGCGCGGTGCCTGCAATTTTACTGCTCGGCATATGGTTAGTCGGTGACGCGCAGGTAATCAACACTCTGATCGTCAATCAATTGCCCGAGCACCTTACTCCCCACACGGCCACGGAGCGCAACCTTCTGCTGGGCAGCATCGAAAACCTTGCCACTGGCGCGCTCGACCAGGATTCCGCCGATCCACACTTGCTCGCCGCGGCGCGGGGGCTGGATGTGTTGCATGCGACCAGTCAACAGTTGATGGCGGCGCTGGTTCTCGCTCTGGCGGTGTTGGGTGGTAGCTGGGGCTGGCTGAGAATATCGCCCCAACGCAGAACCCGGCAGGAAGTGGAGCGCGTGTTTAAAGTGGCCCTGCTGTTGAGTGCGTGCATCGCCGTGCTTATTACGCTGGGTATCGTGTTGTCGGTGCTGTTCGAGTCGCTGCGATTTTTCCAGTCCGTGCCGGTTCTCGATTTTATGTTTGGTCTGGAGTGGAGCCCGCAAACGGCCATCCGCGACGATCAGGTCGGCGCCTCAGGCCGCTTTGGTATGGTGCCGCTGTTTGTCGGCACCCTGTTAATTTCATTCATCGCAATGATAGTAGCGGTGCCGGTCGGTTTGATGTCCGCGGTATATCTCGCTGAATACGCAAGCCCCAGGGTGCGCGGTTTCGCCAAACCCGCGCTGGAAATTCTCGCTGGAATACCCACCGTGGTGTACGGCTTTTTCGCCGCATTGACCGTGGCTCCGTTTATACGGGACACGGGAGATCTAGTCGGTCTGACGGTTTCATCAGAAAGTGCGCTTGCCGCTGGTCTGGTGATGGGCATCATGATCATTCCGTTTATTTCGTCCCTGTCGGACGATGTCATCAATGCGGTTCCCCAAGCACTGCGCGACGGTTCCCTGGGGTTGGGGGCCACCCATTCGGAAACTATTCGACTGGTCATTTTCCCGGCGGCATTGCCGGGCATTGTTGGCGGCGTATTACTGGCGGTGTCGAGAGCTATTGGCGAAACCATGATCGTGGTGATGGCTGCTGGACTCGCCGCGAAGCTGACCGCAAACCCCCTCGATACGGTAACCACTATCACGGTGCAGATAGTTACCCTGCTGGTGGGTGATCAGGAATTTGACAGTCCGAAAACTCTCGCGGCATTTGCGCTGGGTCTCGCCCTGTTCGTAGTGACCTTGTTGCTGAATATCATTGCGCTCAATGTGGTAAAAAAATATCGGGAGCGCTATGACTAACCAGGCGGATAAAACGCAGCGTATTCGCGATAGTTTGACGCGACGCTACCGGGCAGAACGGCGTTTCCGACTTTACGGGTTGCTGGCCATCTGTTTTGGATTATTGTGCGTGGGCGTCTTGTTTGTCGACATTATCGGCAAAGGTCACGGCGCGTTTCAGCAAACCTATATTCAGCTCGACGTGACCTACGACAGGCAGATTCTTGGTATAACCGACCCTGGTGATGCGCAGCAATGGGCCCTGGCGGATTTCGATGGCATTATAAAACAAGCGCTGTACCAACGTTTTCCTGCTGTGTCCGGCCGAACCGACCGGCGTGCGTTGACCCGGCTTACCAGCAGCGCGGCGCCGTATATGGTGCAAAACCGCTTACGTGAACAGCCCCATTTGCTGGACACCACGGAAACTCTCTGGCTGTTGGCCGATGATGATACCGACACCTATTATAAAAGTCTGGACGATGCGGCGGGCCCGTTTATCGGCAGGGTCGATCAGCGTCAGCGTTTGTGGATCGATGATTTGCAATCTGGCAGGCAGATCAAATTAAAATGGAACACGCAATTTTTTGTAAATGGCGATTCTCGCGAACCGGAACAGGCTGGGATCGGCGGTGCGGTGGTCGGGTCGTTGTTGACCCTGGTGGTGACACTAGTGCTTTCCCTGCCGGTTGGTGTCGCCGCTGCGGTGTACCTGGAGGAGTTTGCGCCGCGCAATCGCTGGACCGATTTTATTGAAGTGAATATCAACAATCTCGCCGCAGTGCCTTCGATTATTTTTGGTTTGCTGGGGTTGGCGATCTTTATCAATTTTTTCGGCGTGCCACGCTCCGTTCCCCTGGTGGGCGGACTGGTGTTATCGCTGATGACGCTGCCCACGATTATTATTACCAGCCGCGCGGCGATTAAGGCCGTGCCGCCCTCCATTCGCCAGGCGGCGATTGGCATGGGCGCGTCACCCATGCAGGTTACGACGCACCACGTGCTGCCGCTGGCTATGCCCGGCATGTTGACGGGGGCGATTATCGGCATGGCCCAGGCGCTGGGAGAGACCGCGCCGCTACTGATGATTGGTATGGTGGCGTTTATTGCCGACGTGCCCGGCGGGTTGACCGATCCGGCCACGGTTTTACCGGTACAGATATTTTTGTGGGCGGATAGTCCAGAGCGCGCCTTTATCGAAAAAACCTCTGCGGCGATTATGGTGCTACTCGCCTTTTTGATTGTCATGAACTCCGCTGCGGTGTGGTTGCGCAAGCGCCTTGAACGCCGATGGTAGCCTGCCAAGAGGCCGTAATTTTAATTTTGGTGATGAACGACTATGGTAGATTCTGAACAAATAATCCCTGGACAAGCACAAGCTACCGTCGGGTTGCCCTTTGTGGACGACCCGAAAATCAGCGTGCGCATGGGCAATATTTTTTATGGCGAGAAGCAAGCCATCAGCGATGTCAGCATAGACGTCGGGAAAAATCAGGTGGTGGCCATGATTGGTCCTTCGGGCTGTGGTAAGTCGACATTTTTGCGCGCGCTCAACCGTATGAATGACACCATTGACGGTTGTCGGACCAGTGGCGATTACCTGCTGGAAGGCGAGGATATTTACCGGGGTAAAATGGATGTGGTGGCGCTACGCGCGCGGGTCGGCATGGTTTTTCAGAAACCCAACCCCTTTCCCAAGACCATTTACGACAATGTTGCGTATGGACCCAAAATTCACGGCCTCGCCGAACGCCGGGTGGAAATGGAGGAAATCGTAGAAACCAGTTTGCGTAAAGCCGGGCTCTGGGACGAAGTCAAGGACCGCCTCCATCAGCCTGGTACCGGGCTGTCGGGTGGGCAGCAACAGCGGTTGTGTATCGCACGGGCCATTGCGGTTAGCCCGGAGGTGATTCTGATGGATGAGCCCTGCTCGGCCCTTGATCCGATCGCGACAGCGCGTATTGAAGAGCTTATCGCTGAGCTATCGGAAAATTACACCATCGTTATTGTCACCCACTCCATGCAGCAGGCCGCGCGGGTGTCCAGGCGCACCGCTTATTTTCACCTTGGACAATTGATCGAGGTGAATGACACACAGACTATTTTCACCGCTCCGGAGCACGAATTAACTGAGGCGTATATTACCGGGCGCTTCGGGTAACAGGAGATTTTTATGGACAAACTCAATCTCGATCAGCACATCTCCAGACAGTTCAACGAAGATCTGGAAAAGATCAAAAGCGAAATGCTAGCCATGGGTGGGCTGGTGGAAAGCCAATTGGCGGACGCTGTCAAAGCGGTCGAGGATGCGGACAGCGAGCTGGCCGCGCAGGTGGTCAAAACTGAAAGTCGTATCGATGAAATGGAACGTCGCATCGATGAACAGTGCGCCATGATTATCGCCCGTCGCCAGCCAGCAGCCACGGATCTGCGCATGGTGCTGGCGGTCATAAAAAGTATTCGCGATCTGGAGCGCATTGGCGACGAGGCGCAGAAAATTGCAAAAATGGCGATTAAACTCAGCGAAGACGGCGCGGCCCCTCGGGGCTATGTAGAAATTCGCCACATCGCTAACGGTGTACGTGAGATGCTGAACGAATCGCTTGATGCTTTCACTCGCTTTGACAGTCCGGCGGCGTTGGCAACCCTTGCCAAGGATCACCAGATAGATCAGGAATATAGAACCGCGCTACGGGAAATGATCACCTATATGATGGAAGATCCGCGCAGTATTTCCCGGGTCATGAATGTGTTGTGGGTACTACGCGCGTTGGAACGCATCGGCGATCACGCCAAGAATATTTGTGAACATATTGTGTATCTGGTCAAAGGCAAGGACATTCGCCATGGGCACCTGGACGAGGTGCAATAATCTATACTGCGTCATCGAATGGTGCCGCACTTAATAATATTTTTAGCACAGGACATTGCATGAAAGACCTCTTTGACAGAAACCGTGCCTGGGCAGCGAATATCAAAACCCGCGATCCGGAGTTTTTTGCCAAGCTTTCCAGGCAACAGGCACCGGAATATCTGTGGATTGGCTGTTCGGACAGTCGCGTGCCAGCCAATGATATCGTGGGGATGCTCCCGGGCCAGCTATTTGTGCACCGCAACGTAGCCAATGTGGTGGTGCATACCGATCTCAACTGTCTTTCGGTGATTCAGTTTGCGGTGGATGTGCTCAAGGTCAAGCACATTATTGTGTGCGGCCATTACGGCTGCGGAGGTGTCAAAGCGGCGGCCAGCAATCAGCAGCTCGGTCTAATCGACAACTGGCTGCGCCATGTGCAGGACGTGCAAAACAAACATCAGCGCTGGGTTGGAAAAATAACCGATGAGCGGGATCGGCTGGCCAGCGTGTGCGAGCTTAATGTGATTGAGCAGGTCGTTAACGTGTGCCAGACCACGGTGGTCCAGGATGCCTGGAAACGGGGACAGTCGCTTGGGGTCCACGGCTGGATTTATGATATTGGTGACGGGTTGCTGAACAATTTGTCGATGAGCGTGGATGGCCCTGAAAAACTACTGCCGGTATATCGTAAAGCGATTGGTGAAAAATCCCGCTATGCCAGAAAACATCTGACCAATCCCGTCGCCCGACCGCAGGCATGACATCGGGTCCTGTTTTTCAACCGACGCTCCTGTTGTTTCTCGAGGAGCTTGCGGAGAATAATAACCGCGTATGGTTTACAGAAAATAAAGTCCGTTACGAAAACGAAGTGCTATTTCCCTGTCTCGATTTTATCGCTGCCATGGGCCCGCATCTGCGCAAAATTTCCCCCCGTTTCGAAGCCATTCCCCGACGTATGGGTGGCTCGCTGATGCGGGTGTATCGGGATACGCGTTTTGGCCACGACAAAACTCCGTACAAAACCAATGTCGGCATTCAGTTTCGCCACCAGTTGGGTAAAGACGTGCATGCACCGGGATTCTATTTGCACATTCAGCCGCGGGAAGTATTTGTCGGCGTGGGCAGCTGGCGTCCCGAGCCTGACGCACTGCGCAAAATTCGCGAGCGTATTATGGCTAAACCAAAGTTGTGGCAGCAGGCAGTGGGTGAGCGCAAGTTTTCCCGCCATTTTGAATTGAGCGGCGATACGTTAATCAGGCCACCCAAAAATGTGGATGCCAACCACCCCCTGATTGTGGATCTCAAGCGCAAGGACTTTATCGCACTCAAACATCTCGATCAGCAGCGTATTCTGGAGCCGGGTTTTATCGGAGAAGTAACGCGGCTGTTTACGGCGGGGGCGCCGTTGATGAAATTTTTGTGTGATGCGCTGGCTATAGACTTTTGATTGACAAACGTTTGCGGTACTGGTGACTGGACGGGGTTGCGCAGCGGCACAAGGCTTAAAAATAAATATAGCCCATTGACCTTGCCCGAACGGTATGATGCCATTACCTATAGGTAGTGTTTCGATAGCACTGCGCAACAACGCGCGAACTGTGCGTCGAAAAAAATAATTTTCGAGGTGAAAATATGTCCATGCCCTATAGAATAGACTTTAGAGACAAGGCCGCCATTGTCGGTATTGGAGAAACGGATTACGTGCGCGGCGCGAACAAGCCCTCCGCGGAACAGATGCTCGAAGCGACCCGCATGGCCATTGCCGACGCGGGCCTCAAACCCCAGGACATCGACGGCATCGTGCTGCCGCCGGTTAATATCACCGCCGAGGAAATTGCAGCCAATCTCGGCATCGAAGATATTCGCTACAGCGTTTCGGTAAACATGGGCGGTGCCAGTCCGATCACTGCCCTGCAAAGTGCGGCTATGGCCATCGCCGCCGGGGTGGCCAAAAATGTGGTGGTAACCGTCGGCTGGAATGGTTATTCCGCGATGCGCCCCAAGCCGGGCGTCACCCACCAGGAGACGATTTCCCTGGCGGCCATGGAACGCACCTTAATGAATTACTACATGCCTTACGGCAGCGCTTCGCCGGTGCAGATGTACGCCTGGATCGCCATGCGACATATGCAAACGTTTGGCATCAGTCACGAAGCCATGGGCGCCGTGGCGGTAGCCAGCCGTAAGCACGCACAATTTAACGACAAAGCGATTACCCGGGGTAAGACCCTGAGCATGGAGCAGTATCTGGCATCGCGCTGGATTTCCGAGCCGTTTCGATTGTACGACTGCTGTCTGGAAACCGACGGTGCCTGTACGGTGGTGGTGACCAGCGCCGAGCGGGCCAGGGACCTGCCCCATCGCCCGGTATATATCATGGCCGCGGCTGAAGGGCACCCGTATCCGGCGGACGACATCGCCAACCGCCCCGATATGTTCCATATTGGTCTTAGCAATTCGGCACCAAAAGCCTTTGCCATGGCGGGAGTGAAACCCGCTGATATGGATTTTCTCCAGATTTACGATTGTTTTACCTATGTGGTGTTGCTGCAACTCGAAGCGCTGGGCATGTGTGAGCAGGGCGCGGTGGGAGAATTTGTCAAAAATGGCCAGATCGAGATCGGCGGTCGCTACCCCATGAATACCCACGGTGGATTACACTCCCAGGCCCACGTATGGGGCCTTAACCACACGGTCGAAGCGACTCGACAATTGCGAGGCGATGGCGGTGCTGTGCAGGTCAAAGATGCGGAAATTGGCGTGGTGACCGGTTGGGGTGACTTTGGCGATGGCAGCCTGGCAATTTTGAGGAGATAATTCCATGAGTGACGCGCAATTTATTCCCAACCCCCCGCCCATGCCCAACCACTACCTGGATAAAGAGTTCTGGGCGCACTGCGCTAACAATATATTGTGCTTTCAGTGCTGTGTGGACTGCGAGACCTGGCGGCACATACCACGTTTTATGTGTGCCAAATGTGGATCGCCTAACTGGGGTTGGCGGCAATCGTCAGGGCGTGGGGAGATATACTCCTGGACCGTGGCCCATATGCCCATGTCGCCGGAGTTTGACACCCTTTTTCCCTACGCCGTGCTGGTGGTGGAAATGGAGGAAGGGGTGCGCATCACTGCGGGATTGCGCGACCTGGATTTTAAGGATCTAAAAATTGGCTTACCGGTAGAAGTGGTCTTTGAACCGCTTAAGGACGGTGCGGTGCTGCCATTTTTCCGGCCGCGGAGTGAGCAGCAACCCTGCTCCACTGGTCGTCAGTAGTAGTGAACAAGGTTTGACTGCTACGCTGGTTTTTGTGCGCTAACAATCATACTTGCCGAGTCCATAATTACGCCGCGATCAACCGTAAATTTTTCGAACAACGCCAGCATATCCCGGGCGATCAACGCCCTGGTTGGCTCATCTGGATCGGTTTGCCTGATTGCTCCGCCGGAGGGGCTTAGCCGCAGTAAAAATTCCAGCGCCTGTTGTGGATTATCCCCGAGCACAAACGGTTTTCGCAGCTCTGTGGTGGTCGTTCCGGTAAAGCCTGCCGCGCTGAGAATAGTCTGCACGCGGTCCTTGTCGCTCAATGAAAATGGGCCAGGTTCCCCGGGCGCAGAGGGTGGTGGTAGCGGAATATGTTGCGCAACTACGGCCAATGGCTGACGGACCCATTCGTTGTCCTGGGCAGATTGCCAGCAAATAAATACGAGCTGTCCGCCCGGTTTCAAGGCGCGCCACAAATTAGTGAACGCCGCGATCGGATCATCAAAAAACATAACCCCAAAGCGCGAAAAAACCACGTCGTAACGGTTCGCCTCAAAGGGGTAAACCTGTGCATCCGCGGCAGTAAACGTCACGTTATTCAGGTTCGCAGTCCGAGCATTTGCCGCGGCCCGCTGCAATAAGGGGTGTGAAATATCTACGCTGTGCACCGCGCCCGCGGCGCCGACCAGTTGCGCCATGCTAATCGAACTGCCGCCGCAGCCGCAGCCCACATCGAGTACCTGGTCATCGGACTGGATTTTCGCGGCGGCAATGGCCGCGTTGCCCAACGGGGATAAACTGGCTTCCAGCCGATCTTCGAAGCTCATCCAGCTGTGGCCACCGTCCCCGTTCCAGAACTCGTTCATCGCCGCATTGTTGGTGTCAGTCATATGTACCTCCGATGGCGTTGAATAAATGGCTTGCGGATGATAGTTCCCCACAGTTTTTCCGGGGAGTGTTTACTGGGGTTTCGCTGCAATGACTCTGGCCCGATAGCGATTCGCGGCGCCGCTGTCATTAAAGGGGCCGATGCCGGTGCGAATGGTCGCCTGCTGGCCGGCGGCGAGGGTTCGCGGGCCCCTCAACTGGGCAGAACTGCCGGCCATAAAAGCGTTGAGCATTTCCGTCAATTCCACGGTAATGCCGGTGACCGTCACGGCGCTGTTATTGCGGATCGCTACATACAGGTAGCCGTCATTGTTCACAAACACCTGACTGGCAATGTATTTGTGGGGTGCACTCGCCATTTCCAGGATGGCGAGTTTGCCCTGCGCCTGTTTGCCCACCTCGCCCTTGTCCTGGGCCGCCTGCTGATAGTACGCAATGGCCTGTTGCTTGTTTCCCGAAGCGGCGGCTATATCTCCCAGATAAAGGCTCGCGATCGGAGTGGGCAGCAAGGCATAGCTGCGTTCGAGATCGGTGCGGGCACTGGGTTGTTTGCCATTTTCATGGCGCGCGATACCACGGGCGAGGTGATGACTGAAATAGTCGGGGTTTTTCTGAATGGCCGTGCTGAAGTCGCGATCGGCATTAGCGGTGTTTTCCAGCATGCGCCAGGCATGTCCGCGCAATTCGTAAAATTGACCTTCCCGCGGCTGCAGCTGAATAGCTTTATCGAGGTGGATTAGGGCTGTTTTGGCGTCTTTGTTTTTCAGCGCTTTGAGAGCTTTCTCCTGAGTGTCGTAGGCGGCTTGATCCCTGGTGATACGGGAAATTTTTTGCTGATAGCGATCGCGATTAGTGGCGCCCCCAGGCGGGTAACTCTGCGCTTTTACTTGGTTGGCGGAAACGCGCTCGGCGGAAGGGGGGTGACTGGCGAACAGCCCGCTGAGGAAGTCCTGTTGACGACCTTCGGAGAGTTTTACAAAGGTCTGTTGTAATTTAACCGCCCCCTGGGGGTCGTAGCCGGCGCGCACCATATACTCCATGCCGTACGCATCGGATTCCAGTTCGGCGCCGCGGCCGTATTGCGCCATCCAGGCGGCAGCACCCATCTGGCCCGCCATGCCGCCGAGTTGCCCAAAACCACTTTGCTGGGAGGCGAGACCCACCGCTGCGGCACCCAGGCCAATCAGGGTGCCGCGGGACATCTGCGCAGCACTGTGGCGCGCGGCAGCATGCACGATTTCGTGTGCGAGCACGGCGGCCAGTTGGGATTCGTCCTCCAGGTGCCTCAACAGACCGCGGTTAATGGCAATTTTACCTCCGGGCAGCGCCCAGGCGTTGGGTACGGGATTGTTGAGGACAACAAATTCGTAGGGCAGATCATTGCGGTCGCTAACAGCGGCCAATTTTCGGCCGATTTCGGCGACGTAAACCTGCACCTCGGGATCGAGATAATAACGTCCGCCCTGTGCTTGCTGGGACGGGGCGTAATGCTGGCTGCCAATGGCGACCTCCTGTTCGCCGGACACCAGGGAAAATTCCTGTTTGCCCGTCACCGGGTTGACCGCGCAGCCAAAGGTGGCGGCCAGTACCGCAGCAATGCTCAGGCAACGCACAATCATTGACACGGGAAACTCCTTTGGTTCGCAAACTGGATTTGATCGTTATAATGACACAATACGCCTAAAACGGTTCCACGTGCCGACGGATACCTTCATGCTAGTAGTAATTTCACCCGCAAAAACTTTGGATTACGAGACGCCCCTGGGCACCACCACCCATACGATACCGGCGTTTCTCGACGATGCCGAGACACTGATTAATGAACTACGAGCACTTTCGCCCCTCCAGGTAGCGGAGCTGATGGGTATCAGCCCCCAGTTGGGGGACCTGAATTTCGGACGTTTTCTCAACTGGCAACGTCCCTTCGATCTCGACAATGCCCGGCCGGCGGTGCTGGCGTTTAGGGGCGATGTGTACCAGGGCCTGCACGCCGAGTCTCTGAATCAAAAGGATTTGCGGTGGGCGCAAAACCATTTGCGCATTCTGTCCGGCCTCTATGGATTGCTACGCCCGCTGGATCTTATGCAACCCTATCGACTGGAAATGGGTACGCGCTTTCCCAACAGTCGTGGGGCCAACCTGTATCAGTTCTGGGGGGATAAAATAACCGAGGGCTTAAACGTTGCGTTGCAACGACAGCGACAACCGGTGTTAGTGAATCTGGCGTCCAACGAATACTTCCGGGCGGTGCGCGTCGACCGGCTCGCTGCAGACGTTATTACGCCGGTATTCAAGGACTGGAAAGGCGGGAAGTATAAGGTCGTGAGTTTCTACGCCAAAAGAGCCCGCGGCCTGATGAGCGCTTACATTATTAAAAATCGTGTTGAACAGGTGGACGCCATCAAGCATTTTGATGGGGACGGCTATGCGTACAAAGCGGCGCTGTCGTCGGCGCGGGAATGGGTATTTGTGCGTAAGCTGGCGAGTGCGTAATCCCGGTGGAAAAACCCTTTTCCCAGGCTTGCGAAAACAATAAGGCACCGATTCTGGCAGTGCTGCAGCGGGTGTTCGCGCCCTGCCGCAACATTCTCGAAATTGGCAGCGGTACGGGTCAGCACGCCGTCTGGTTTGCGCCGCGCCTTACACACCTGCACTGGCAAACCAGTGATCTGGCGGAAAATCACCCGGGCATCAATGCCTGGATTGACGAGCATCCGGCCAGCAACCTGGCGCGGCCCATTGTGCTCAATGTGGTGAGTGGTTCCTGGCCAGTAGCGATGGACGGGGTATTTAGTGCCAACACCTGCCATATCATGTCGTGGCCAACCGTGGTCAAAATGTTCGATGGTTTGGGGCGACATCTGCCCCGGGACGGCATGGTTGCGATTTATGGGCCGTTTAATTACCGCGGCGAATTTACGTCGGCCAGCAATGCGCAGTTTGACCAGTGGCTGAGGTTGCGGGCGCCCCACCAGGGAATCCGCGATATCGCGGCCATACAGCGTCTGGCGCACCTGGCGGGTCTGGAGCCGCTGGAAGACAATCCGATGCCGGCCAATAATCGCCTGCTGGTGTGGCGCAAATCTGCCGAGTACCAGCCTAGCGATTGATCGGGGTTATCTTCGCGCCCTCGAGGGTTAGATTAAACATCAGCCCTTCGTTGGAAAAAATAAATCCCACGATAGGTTGTTTGGCGGTTTCAGTATCAATTTTGTCGCCCGCGCCCAGGGTCGCGATGGCCACACTACCGTCAACGCCCGCCTGCCAGCCCTTACTATTGCGAAATGTGGCGAGGGCTGAGTCGGTCATAAACAGGATAATCTGCGATTTGCGTTGCGCCCCTACCTGTAACCCAAAGGAACCGGCGGCGATACTGTAATACCCCTGGGTGTAGCCGTTGATCAGCAATGCGCCTTCGCCGTATTCCCCGCCGATCACAAAACCGGCTTTGTAAACCTTGGGAAACACCAGGATGCCTTTGGCGCCGGCGGCAAGTTTGGCGCCAGCCGGGGTGTGCGCGCGAAACTTGGCCAGGGCTTCCTGGACGTAAGCGTCAATTTCATCGCTGGCGGACATGGCGGGTGGTACGAATAAAAACAGCAGTACGACAATCAAAGCCCGGGTACGCATCGTGCGACCTCCAAGATTAGTAATGGCTATTTCAAACAGGGAGTCTAACAGAGTTTTTCAAGGGTCTACATGCGCTTTACGGTAGGGCAAGGCGGCGCGGGCGCGGGCAATGTAGGCGCTAATATCGGCTTGCTCGCGCTGCAAAAAGCGGGCGATGGCAGTGCGAAATTCTGGGTGGCGAATCCAGTGCAGGGACAGGGTTTCCACCGGTTCGAAGCCGCGCAGAATTTTATGTTCTCCCTGGGCGCCAGCGTCAAATTTTTGCAAACCCTGACGAATTGCATACTCGATGCCCTGGTAGTAACAAAGTTCGAAATGCAGGCAATCGTATTCACGGATGCAACCCCAGTAGCGACCGTACAGAGTGTTATCCCCGCTAAAAAACAGGGCGCAGGCCACCGGGCTGTTTGCATCGTAAGCCACGGCCATGGCCACCTGGGGTGCCAGGGTGGTGCCGATCCGCGTAAAAAACTCCCGCGTCAGGTAGCCCCCGTTGCCGCTGCGTTTTAAATAGGTGCGCTGATAAAGGCCAAAGAAAAAATCCCATAATACTGGGCTGATTTGTTCCCCGGGCAGCATCTCAATGCGCAATTTCTGATCAGTCACCCGCTGTCGCTCGCGGCGCACGGTCTTGCGTTTGCGCGCGATAAAACGCGAGAGGAAGTCGTCAAAGCTGGTGTAGTCGCGATTTAACCAGTGATACTGCGCACCACTGCGCTGCAACAGATCAGGGCGGGCAAACGCGGAGGCGGTAGTGCGGTCGGGAAACAACAGATGCCAGC
The DNA here is from genome assembly GCA_041600415.1 of Porticoccaceae bacterium. Classification (GTDB taxonomy): domain Bacteria; phylum Pseudomonadota; class Gammaproteobacteria; order Pseudomonadales; family Porticoccaceae; genus JBFJKD01. The sequence goes on from JBFIKF010000001.1 coordinate 211,660, forward strand.
TGCTGGCGTCAGTTTCTTCTGCCAGCGCTATGCTGCGCTGCGCGAGCTCCCCCGCCGCGGATTCCAGTGAGAGGTTTCCCGTTAGTCGTACCCTGGGGCCGGTAGCCGGGGAAAACGGCACCGCCGTGACCAGCTTAGGGTAATAGTTGAGACCGTTGCGCTGGTAGGCGTCTGCCCAGCTCCAGTCAAAAACATACTCACCCCAGGAGTGATTTTTTAAATACAGAGGCATAAATGCCTCGTCCCCCGCGACTTTCAGGGTAAGGTGACGGGGCTCCCACCCTGTGCCGGGCCCGACGCTGCCACTGTCTTCGAGAGCCATCAAAAAGGCGGGCTCCAGGAAGGGGTAATTATTCATTGGGAGGACATTATCAGGTGGTTACACAGATGCAAATCGGCACACAAACTGGCTGCCCTTACCGGGCGTACTGTGAATATCCAGGCTCGCTGAGTGGCGCAGCAGGACATGTTTAACAATGGCCAGACCGAGACCGGTACCCCCCGACTGGGTGGCGCGACTACTGTCGGCACGATAAAACCGTTCGGTGAGGCGGGGCAAATGTTTGGCGTCGATGCCGATGCCATTGTCGCGCACCACCAACTGCACGCCCGCCTGATCGCGACTGCCCTCAATGGTAATCCGACAACCCTGCGGATTATGTTTCACCGCGTTATAAACCAGATTGGCAAACGCGCTGTGCAGCTCCTCGGCGTTGCCGCGCACTCGCAGGTCCGGCGGACAGGACAGTTCTATGTCGTGTCGACCGTTGCTGAGCGCCTGTGCGTTGGCAATAATCGGTTGCAACAGGTTGGTCAGGGAGAGGGGCGTGGGTGTTGGCATGGTGGACGCCGACTCGAGTCGCGACAGTAGTAACAGATCTTCCGCCAGCAGGGTCATGCGATTGTTTTGCTCCGCCATCTGCGCCAATGGTGTTTGCCAGCGGGCGGGAATATCTGGGTCGCCGCGCAGGGTTTCGATATAACCGGTCAGCACCGTTAACGGTGTGCGCAGCTCGTGGGATATATTGGCGACAAAATCCTTGCGCATCTGTTCCAGGTTGCGCAGGCGAGTGATGTCCTGTACCACCAGCGCCAGCTCGTTATCGCCAAAAATATTTGCGGATAGAAGGAGTATGCGCTGATTGTCGTTGGGGGCGGGGATTGTCAGCGGAGCATCGAACGCGCCGAATTGAATAAAAGCGACAAATTTTGGGGTGCGGATCAAATTGATAATCGGCAGGTTGCGATCCTCCGGGCGCAGCCCGAGCAATCGGGTGGCAGCCGGGTTCCACCAGTCGAGACAGCGCTCGGCGTTGAGAATGATCAGACCCTCGTCCAGTGCGGTGGTGAGTTGGCGAATCCGTTGGGCGAGAGCGCGGAAACTGTGCTGGTGGCGTTCATTGCGTTGTTGCAGGCGATACAGTTGATCGGAAATATCGCCCCATACGCCGGTCGCTTCGGGGGGCAACCCATGTGCGCCGTTGTCCAACCAGAGATAGAGACGATGAATTCGGCTCAGGGTCCACAGCATGTACAGGCCGCCGCCGACAATCAGCGTGGCGAGCAGGTAACCGTTTAACCACCCGGCCAGCGCCAGAAATACCGCTAGCGCGGCGATGCGCTGGAGTTCGGTGCGTAACCCCTGATGCAATGTTAACCCTCGACCAGTTGCTCGGAAAAGCGGTAACCCGCGCCGCGGACAGTTTGAACAAGTTGGTCGTGGCCAGCAATCGCCAGCGCTTTGCGCAGGCGCCGGATATGTACGTCCACGGTACGCTCGTCCATATACACATTGCCGCCCCAGACGTGGTCGAGAATCTGGGTGCGGGAGTAGACCCGGTTCTGGTGGTTGAGAAAAAACCCCAGCAGCCGAAACTCGGTGGGCCCCATGGCAACGGCCTGTTGATCAATAGTCACGCGATGGGCGAGCGGATCGTAGCAGAGGCCGCGGATCTGCACAGGTTTTTCTGCGTTACTGGTCTCGCGGCGACGTAGCACCGAGCGCAAGCGGGCGATCAGCTCGCGGGGGGAAAAGGGTTTGGTGACATAGTCATCGGCGCCTGCTTCCAGACCCTGAACAAGATTATCTTCCTGCGCTTTGGCAGTCAGCATGATCACCGGGGTGTTGGCGGTCAACTCGTCGCGCCGCAGGCGCCGCAATAGTTCCAGGCCGCTGGTGTGAGGCATCATCCAGTCGAGTAACACGAGGTCGGGTTTATAGTCGATGATCAGGCCGTGGCCATCGCGGGCGTTCTCGGCCTGTAACGCGCTAAAGCCCGCCGTTTCCAGGGCCACCTTGACCATATCTCGAATCGCCGGCTCGTCGTCGATGATCAGAATCGTTGCTTCAGCCATCACAGCGCTCCAGAAGGAAATGTGGCCATTAAATGACAGCGGTATGACCGCGGTATGACAAATCGGAGATCGCCACGCGCGCGCTCAATCCGGCCCGTGATAATCGAGCAAAATGGCTGCAAAAATAACCATTCCCACAATATTGTTGTGCAAAAATGCGCGAAAACAGGCCTCCGGCTCCCGGTGGCGAGCAATGGCAAGCTGGTATAAAAAAAGCCCGGCCGCGATCATCAGGCCGGCAAAATACCAGGCGCCGCGAGCGAAATTCAGGCCGCTTATCGCCAGTGCCAGCAGGGTCAGGCCCTGCAGCAGGGCAATGATGACCAGATCCTGTTCGGCAAACAAAATAGCGGTGGATTTAACCCCAATTTTGAGATCGTCGCTGCGATCAACCATGGCGTAAAAGGTGTCAAAAGCGATTGTCCATAAAACCACTCCCGCGTACAGGGGCCAAACTTCGCGGGGCACGCTGCCGGTTTGCGCGGCGAAGGCCATGGGTATGCCCCACGCCCAGGCCGCACCCAGCACCAGTTGTGGCAGGTGAGTGTGACGCTTGGCGAAGGGATAGATGGCGGCAATGACCACAGCGCCGAAAGAGAGCATGATTGTGAGCCAGTTGGTTAATAACACCAGTGCGAATGCCGCCAGGCAGAGTATGGCGAACAGGGTGAGTGCTTCCCCGGGGCGAATTCGCCCATTCGCCAGAGGGCGCTCGCGCGTGCGCGCCACATGCAAATCGATGTTGCGATCCGCGTAGTCGTTAATTACACAGCCCGCAGCACGCATCAGGCTCACCCCAAGGATGAAAATCACGAGAATGGGAATATCCGGTAAGCCACCGGCGGCAAACCACAGCGCCCACAACGTCGGCCACAGTAACAGCAGGGTTCCGATAGGTCGGTCTACCCGCATCAGGTGTAAAAAGTCTGCCGTTCTGCGCGAAACGGAAAGCATGCCAGGCGCTCAGATTTGTTTGAGGAGGCTATTGTAGGGGGTAAAGGTCGGCAAGAAAAATTCGCTGATCAACAGTGGTTTGTGGCCCATATAAAATACTGAACGCCGCCCCCACAGCACACCGCGCAATTTCCTGAATTCTTTGGGCAGGATCGCACTGCCGGGGGACTGGCAGGTTATTTCTAGCTCGCCCCGCCGCAATCCCGGGTTGCGAAACAGGTAGTCGCCGAGGGGTCGGTCGTCAAACTTACGCAGCCGCCGTAGTTTCCCGGTAAGGCTGGACAGGGGCAGCACGCTGCGGGCAAAGACCCAGGGTTGGTCGCCGCCGTAGAGAATCACTTCGCGAATTAACGCCAGATGGCCGCAGGGCCTGTTCAGCCGACGCATTTCCGAAAGCTTCGGTCGCGCAATGCGCTGCTGTAGGACGTGCACGCGAAACTGTCCGTTGCTGGCGGCGATTAATCGTTGGGTTAATGAGCCCCGGTCCAGCAGCCAGGGGCGCAGTCTGGCGGGTAGCGTCGCGGGACCCTGGGCGCGGACGTTGCGCCAGACGGGCTGGCGCGGTAAGGGCTGGTCCAAAATGGGGGGCATTGGCGCAAATTCTATTTCGATGTCAACTTGTGGGCGCGCCATTATAGTCGCACCGGTGATGGCAACATTAATTGAATCGTGCGCGGCGCTGTGCTTCACCAGGAGTAGGACAGGCTCAAGGAGCCGTATTGGTGATGATGGGGCTGTTTCTGAAATTCCCGTGTACGTACCACGTAGGCGTAGGACACTTTCCAGTGTCCGGTAAGAAAGCTGACGCCTGTCGAGATATCTGCGACCACCGGCTCCTTATCTACGCTGTGGCTATCGCGAAAGGTATTGCCGTCGAGGAAGATGTCGCGCACCACCAGCCGCGTGTCCAGCGCCACAAACCCGTGCAAACCGAAGATCGGAAAATTACCTCGGCGTCGACGGGGGTCACCGCGCCCGGGCGCACTGTTGTCGCCACCAGGGCGTACGGCGGAGGTCCCGAAATCGTCGGGCAGGTAGCCGATGCGGTACTCCCCGCCAAAGTTAACATAGGTGGCGACGTTGCCCAGACTGACGCCACCGTGGGCGATAAAATCCTGCTCCACCGTGCTCAGTTTCCCGCTTGCGAATAGCCCCTGGGGGAGCAACAGATCCTTAAAAAGACGCCGTTTGTGCTCGTAGACCAGTTGCAATGCGGGTTCATTTTTCAGTTGGTTGTCCCAGCCCTGGAATTTATCAAAGGCGCGTATTTTGTGGATTAAATCCTGGGTCTGCTCGCCCTGCGCCTCCGGGCCGACCATGCCGAGATTAACCTCGACGGTGTCCAGCTGGCTGTCGCTGCGAGTGTGGTAGGCAAAACCCATGTAAAGATAGCCGGCATAGGGGCGCTCGTCCTCCAGCAGTTCTTCAGCGTCGATACTGGACGGGGTGTACATCAGTTGCCCCACACTAATGACCAAATTGCGAGCCAGGCCCTTGTTGCTGTCGTGAAAAAAATCCAGTTTATCGTTAACCTCCCGGACCCAATTAGGCAGGCGTGGGTCGGTCTCGTAGGAGCTGATGTCGGGGGATACCCAGGATAGTCGAATGCCATTGGTGTAGTTCTGATCGGTCTCGCTAAACAGATCGTTCTCGAAATAAGCGTTCACTGTCCAGGGCTCGTCTCCCGCGTTGGCGACGCAGCCTGCAAGTAGAAGTATTGGCAGCAATGATAACCGGTTCATGGTGTATCCAGGGCAAAAGCGTTAACTTGTAATGCGGCTTTTGCGGTAAGGGAAAGGGGCCGCGCAGGTGCGTTGCATTGCAACAAAAAAATCAACACTATGCTAGTGCCGCGTGAACCAACGGCTGTAATTGACAATAATACTTAAGGAGACCGTGAATGATCATTAGCAACCTGGAAACATTGCCTGGTAAAACCATTGTGCGCCATCTGGGTATGGTGCAGGGTAATACGGTGCGCGCTAAACATGTCGGCAAGGATTTGATGGCGGGTATTAAAAATGTGTTTGGCGGCGAGTTGCATGGATACACTGAATTATTGACCGAATCCCGCGAGGAGGCTACCGACCGCATGGTGGAGCAAGCCGAGTCCATGGGCGCAAACGCAGTTCTCAACGTGCGTTTTTCGACCTCGTCGGTGGCGGCGGGAGCTGCCGAATTGTTTGTGTACGGCACTGCTGTAGTGGTCGAGTAAGCCAGCATGGAGCTGTTTATTTTTGTGGTGCTGTTGACCCTCGGTTACGCCGTGGGCCGCTGGCAGGAAGCGCGGCATTTTGTGTCGATTCAGCGACGGGAAAAAGAGTTAGCTGGAGTGTTGGCATTTAGTACGCGGCATCCACCGGCCGATCTTCCAACCCTTGAAACCCACCTGGTGTGTGGTAATGCGGTGATATCAGTGGATTATTTTAAACAATTCTCTGCAGCGCTAAGGGGGTTGCTGGGTGGGCGTATCAACGCCTATGAGTCGTTGCTCGAACGCGCTCGTCGCGAAGCGCTATTGCGCATGAAAAGTGATGCTGCCGCGCGCGGTGCAAGTGCGGTGTTCAACGTGAAACTGGAGACGGCCTCGATTACCAAAGGTGCGCGCAATCAGATCGGCTGTGTCGAGGTGCTGGCCTATGGCACGGCGCTAATAGCAACAAAAGCTGGCTGATGGAATATCAAAATCGCGATTTACCGGAGGGCATCAATGTTAGTGCGGCACATCCGCTGGTGGATTTTTTGTGGATGCTGGCTATGGTTGCCGCCGTCGTTGCCGTATTGGTGGTTGCTTTGTCTTTGTTGGCGCAAAAGCTACTGCCCCTGGTGCCGTTTTCTGTAGAGCAAACCATTGCTGAGCGTGTTGCAACCCCACTGTGGGAGAGTCAGGCGGTTGCGGCAAACCACGCGCAAATCGAAACCTATTTACAGACCCTTGCCGATCGATTGGTTAGCGCCCAACCGCTGCCAGAGGGCATCAGTATTGAGGTGCATTACGCCGATAATGACAGGGTTAATGCATTTGCCACTCTGGGTGGCCATATTGTGATCTGTCGGGGATTGCTGGAAAAACTTCCGAATGAAAATGCGCTGGCCATGGTGATGGGACACGAAATTGGCCATGTGCGTTTTCGCCATCCACTACTGGCCACTGGCCGAGGATTGGTGGTGAGTCTCGCCCTGGCAACATTGGCTGGCGCATCCGACGCTACCCTGACCAATATTGCCCTCAATCTGGGTGGTGACATAGCGCTGCGCAAATACGGGCGCCACCAGGAGCGCGCCGCGGACGTCGTCGCACTACAGGGCGTCGTAACCCTGTACGGCCATATCGGTGGCAGCACCAGTTTGTTTCGAGTGCTACAAGTTCAACAAAGTGGAATGGAGTTGCCTGAGTTTTTAAGCACTCACCCTGTTACCGCTGAGCGCATCACCGCTGTGGAGCAAATGGCCTATAGCCAGGGCTGGCCACAACATGGCGAGAATACGCCCTTGCCAATATTTTAGAGTGAACGCTAACGAAAACGCGGCTGGCGTGGCGCCTGTTACAAATATTGGCATATACTCAAACACATCTGGTATCACTTATACCCACATTATTCTGAGCGGGAGAAGAGCATGGCCAAATCGGTGTCCTCAACGTATCAAACACTGGCCATCGAACATAAAGATGGCGTCGACTGGGTAACCTTGAATCGCCCGCAGCAATTTAACGCCATCGATAAAATAATGACGGCGGAACTACTCAGGTATTTTAGTGATTTGTACTTCGATCACGCGGTGCGCGTAGTGGTGCTGCGTGGCGCTGGCAAGCATTTTTGCGTGGGTCTGGATCTAAACGATGCCGATCACATTTCCGCGAGTGCACCCACGGCACTACGCGGGCAACGCGCCATCGCAGAAATTATTATGCGCATGCGTCGCTGTCCGCAGCCGATTGTGACACTGATGCATGGCGCCGCCACCGGCGGTGGTCTGGCGCTGGCACTGGCGTCCGACGTACGCTACGCCGCTCAGGGAGCAAAAATGAATGTCGCCATGGCCAAGATCGGACTAACCGGCTGCGATATCGGTATCAGCTATTTTCTGCCCCGCGCAGTGGGCGCGTCCAACGCGGCGGAAATGATGATGGGCGGGCGTTTTGTCGATGCGGACAAGGCCCTGCGTATCGGTCTGGTGTGCGAGGTGGTGCCCCGCCAGCAACTCGACGAAACCGGCAAGCAATTAACCGACGAAATGCTGGCCATGTCCCCGATGGGTTTACGTTTAACCAAAGAAGGGTTGAACATGTCACAGGACGCGGGTAGCCTGGAGGCGGTAATTGCCATGGAGGATCGCGGTCAGGTGCTGTGTATCGGCCCCTATTTTGATGAGGGGGTCGGCGCCTTTCTGGAAAAACGATCCGCCAATTACTCCGATAAATAACCACTCCGGGCACACTCCGCGTGGCACAACACCCACCCCGAAGTCTGGAACGCAGTCAGTTTGCGCTGCTTAAATCCAGGCGATTTTTGCCGTTCTTCCTCACCCAGTTTAGCGGTGCGTTAAACGATAATTTGTTCAAAAACGCACTGCTGGTGCTGCTGGTTAGTGGCGGTCTGGCGGTCGGTCATGTGAACACGAATACGCTGGTCAACCTCGCGGCCGGACTGTTCATATTGCCATTTTTTCTGTTTTCGGCGCTGGCTGGTCAATGCGCAGATAAATACGAAAAATCGGCAATTATTCGCAAAGTAAAAATGGCGGAAATAGTAATTATGCTGGTGGCGTGCGCCGCGCTGTGGTGGCAGCTGCCAGGATTATTGTTGGCGGTATTGTTTGCCATGGGCGCGCAGTCGGCATTTTTTGGTCCGGTGAAGTACGCGATTATTCCACAACACCTTAACGAGTCGGAATTAGTGGGTGGTAATGCACAGGTGGAAAGCGGCACATTTATTGCCATTTTATTGGGCACGATCGGTGGCAGCGTGTTGGGTGGCCTGGCTGACCCACGTGCGCTGATTGGTGTCACCGTCATCGCGGTGGCGTTGCTCGGCTGGTTATGCAGCAGGGCAATCCCCCGTGCGGAACCCAAGGCGCCACAATTAAAAATTGACTGGAATGTGGCACGGGAAAGCTGGGCATTGATGAAAATGGCTGGCGAAAGAAAAGACGTACTGTTGTCGATTCTTGGTATTTCCTGGTTCTGGTTGATTGGCGCCAGTTACCTGACCCAGATACCCAACTTCGTGGTCTCCGTACTGCATGGTGAGGCGCAACTAATTGCTCTGGTATTGAGTGCTTTTATTGTTGGCGTCGCCGGTGGTTCCCTGTTGTGCGAACGTCTTAGCGGCCACAAGGTGGAGTTGGGATTAGTGCCCTTTGGTTCCCTGGGGTTGAGTATATTCGGTATTGATCTTTTTTTTGCGGCGCAGGCCTATCAATTGGCGGTGACTGAGGAATTAGTCGGAGCTCTGGCATTTGCCCTGCGTGCCGAGGGCGTGCGTGTGCTTGTGGATCTTGCGCTGATCGGTATGTTCGGCAGTTTTTATATCGTGCCGTTGTACGCACTGATTCAGTTGCGCACTGCGCCGCAAAAACGCGCCCGCGTCATTGCCAGTAATAACATTATGAATGCGCTATTTATGGTGCTGGCCAGCGTGTTTGGCATTTTATTTTTGGGTATGGCGGATTTCAGTATTCCGGAGTTCTATCTCGTTCTCGCGTTGATGAATATCGCGGTGGCTGCGTTTATTTACGCGCAGGTGCCGGAATTTGCCGCGCGTTTTCTGGTGTGGTTACTGACCCACACCCTGTATCGGGTCCGCCACACAGGGCTGGAATATATTCCAGAAAAAGGTGGTGCACTGATTGCGAGCAATCACGTTAGCTATGTGGATGCCCTGTTGATAAGTGGTGAAGTCCGACGGCCGATACGGTTTATCATGTATAAACCAATTTTTGATATTCCGGTGCTAAATTTTATTTTCCGGGTGGGTGGCGCTATTCCTATATGCTCCCGCAGCGAAGATGAACAGGTGTACGACGCGGCGATGAACAGCATCGCCGAAGGGCTGGCGCGGGGAGATTTGCTGGCAATTTTCCCGGAAGGTCAGCTCACACGAAATGGCGAGATGCATGAATTCAAGGCGGGTATCGAGCGTATTATCCAACGTACGCCAGTGCCTGTAGTGCCAATTGCGCTACGCGGATTGTGGGGCAGTTTTTTTAGTCACAGCGGCCCCGGTGCTTTTAAAAACCCACTACGTCGGTTTCGCAGCCGAGTAACAGTGGCGGCCGGTGAACCGCTAGAACCAGAAAACGTCAACGCGGCACGTTTGTACGCTACCGTGCTGGCGTTGCGCGGCGCGGAACAGTAGCTACGTAAATCATTAGCGACGGAGTAAAGCATGACACTTTCGACCAAAATTTTACTTGGAATGTTGCTCGGCGTTGTGCTGGGCGCTGGGTTTAATGTTCTGTCGGCGCAATCGCCCCAGGTAGCCCAGGTGTCCGGGTGGCTGGTCAGCAATGTGTTTGATGTGGTCGGGCAAATATTTGTAGCCTCCCTGAAGCTGCTGGTGGTACCACTGGTATTTGTATCTCTGGTCTGCGGTAGCAGCGCCATGGGGGTGAATGCGCGCATGGGTCAGATGGCGGGGAAAACCCTAGGCCTGTATTTGCTGACCACCGCGCTGGCGGTGACTCTGGCACTGTTGCTGGCCAACACGATCAATCCGGGCGAAGGTCTGACGCTGACCAGTACCAGTACTTACGAAGCGCCGGTCGCACCATCACCCAAACAGGTTTTAATCGATATTTTTCCGACCAACCCCGTGCAGGCGATGGCCCAGGGCAATATGTTGCAGATTATTGTGTTCGCGATTTTAATGGGGCTGGCGATTACCCACAGCGGCGCACCGGGAAGTAAAATCCTGGAATTTTTTCAGAACTTTAACGATGTCATTATGACCATGGTGTCGTTTCTGATGCATATGGCACCCTACGGCGTGTTCTGCCTGCTTGCCAAGCTATTCAGTGAACTGGGTATTAGCGCCATTGCGGATCTTGCAAAATATTTTCTGGCGGTGGTGCTGGTTCTGCTTCTCCACGGTACCCTGGTGTATGGATTTTTATTTACAGCACTGGCGCGCCTCAATCCCCTGACACTCCTTAAAAACATTCGTCCGGCGCTGCTATTTGCGTTTAGCACTTCGTCGAGCAGTGCGACCCTGCCAGTCACCCTGAACGTAGCGCGGCAGCGAATCGGAATCGACAATTCAGTTGCCGCGTTTACGTTGCCGTTGGGCGCCACTATTAATATGGACGGTACGGCCATCATGCAGGGCGTCGCTACGGTTTTTATTGCACAGGCGTTTAACGTAGATATTTCCATGGGCGGTTATGTGGCGGTGGTATTGACTGCCACGTTGGCGTCGATCGGAACCGCTGGCGTCCCCGGGGTGGGGCTGATTACGCTGTCCATGGTGTTACAACAGGTGGGTTTGCCGGTGGAGGGCATTGCGCTGATTATCGGCGTCGACCGCTTGCTGGATATGCTGCGCACGGCGGTCAACGTTGGTGGCGATTGTATGGTCTCCACGGTGGTGGCGAAGAGTGAAAACCTGTTGGACACAGCGGTATTTAATGAAGTGTCCGACAGGGACGAATACACCACATGATTACAGTAGACGTCGAGAGCTGGCGTATTAAAGGATGATGATTAATTAGACGAACACCCCCGTACATTTTGCTGGTCTGCAGGGTGGTGATAGTCTGCGCCTCCACACCAACGGCGATCGTAAGGGAGGCCCGCGTCGCCCCGATTGCCTATGGTGAGCCTATCCCTTGGTCAGGGTGCTGCCCCGGTGGACAGCCAGTGGGCGCACTCGGCCCCCAGCTCGGACATAGCCATATCTTCGTAGCGTTGGCTTTGGGCCGGGCTCAATGTATCGCGCCAACGGCCATTGGTACCTTTGTTGATAAATGTCTGCGCGCCCCCTTCCCAGAAGGCGCCGCCCACGGGCACCGAGCCGGGAGCATGATTTTTCATATAGTCAAAACTACAGTGTTCCACAATCGCGTCCCAGTTCAGCTCGGCGCGAGGAATATCGAGAAATTCGGCAATACGCCCTATTTCTCCGGGTAGATCCTTGCGCAGTTGCGCGAAATGTACCAGATGAACATTGGGCAGGTCCCGCACTGCCCACCAGGAGCGCAGGTTTTCCCAGAACGGCCAAAACGGATGACCGTTCTTATCCAGCCATTCGTCGTAGTACTGGGAGATGGAGTGCGGTGGTTTTTCGATGGGTGGTCCAACCCGTCCCGGGGTGTCGTTAAGGGCTTCGTACCAGGCGGCATTGGCGTTGGCGTGATGGTTGTACATGCTCCACAGGACATCCCGCCCATCGCGGGCAATATAGAGATATTTTGCCCGGGGGGAAAAAACCAGTGCATCCAGGGGCAGATGGGTTTTCACAAATCGACGGTGGCTTTGCGCTTCCAGGGCGGCTAGTTTGACAGTCTTGGGGGGCACGCGCAGATCCACCCAGGGGGACATCTCCGCTACCGGTAAATCCGGTTGGCCATTAAAAATAAGCTGTGACACGATTTGTTGCATCCAGGTAGTTCCGGACTTTGCGTAGGTGGCGATCACAATATCATCGTCGCGAAACTGAAAATCGTTCCACACAGTAGAATCAAAGTGGTGGTTGTGAAACTCACGTTGCTTCTGCGGCCAGGAAATCGTGTCTGCGCTCATGCTACGTGCCTCCGTAAACCATTGGTTTATTAAATGAGTAGTGCAAATTTCCGATGTGAAGTCAGGGCGTTGACGTTAACTCCATGCCGAACCAATGTTCTGCTGAAAAGCCGGAAAATATTTAGCTGAAAATGGCTTTAAATATTATAAAAAATACTATCGACAAAGCGGCGCCGGCGGGCAACGTAATTAACCACGACATAAAAATAGTGCCCACCACCCGCAAATTAATTGCGGCAATACCGCGCGCAATGCCCACCCCCAGCACCGCACCCACCAGCGTATGGGTAGTGGAAACCGGCAGACCAATGCCAGAGGCCGCGACCACTGTGGCCGCCGCGCCGAGCTCGGCGGCAAAGCCGCGGCTCGGGGTCAGCTCCGTAATCTTTTTGCCAACCGTCGCCATCACCTTGAATCCGTAGGTGGCCAGCCCAATGACGATACCGAGCCCACCCAGCAAAAGGATCCACGGGGGCATACTTGACTGACCGGCTACCGCACCCGATTTGACCACGTTAACGACAGCCGCCAGGGGGCCCACCGCATTGGCCACGTCGTTGGAGCCGTGAGCAAATGCCATGCTACAGGCGGTGAAGATCATCAAAACGGCAAACACCCGCTCGACGCTGGCAAAGCGGTTAACGCGGTCGGCGACGTCGTCTTTCTGCACGCGGCTAAGTAGAACGGTGCCGAGCAAGGAAACTGCGGCACCAACTATTGCTGCAAAAAAAGCACATTCTGCGAAGCTCATGGCGACACCGATATCCTTGAACACGTGCTTAAGGCCTTTCAGCAGAGTGATCATCGCAATCAGAAAACCCACGCCGAACATGTAAAAAGGTACGTAGCGTTTGGCGTTCGCAAACGGATTAGCACTGTTCAGAATCAATGTCTGTACGCTGCGAAACAGGAAGTACGAGATAATGCCTGCCAGCAGCGGTGAAACAACCCAACTCGCTACGATGGTCCAGATTTTGTCCCAGTTGACGGCGGCGGGGGAAATACCGACTGCAGCGAAACCCACTATTGCACCGACAATGGAATGGGTCGTGGAGACGGGCCAGCCCTTCATGCTCGCGAAGAACAGCCAGGTACCCGCCGCCAGCAGTGATGCCAGCATGCCATATACCAGCAGTTCGGGACTGTCTATTAGTAATGCGGGGTCGATTATGTCATTGCGGATGGTCGAGGTGACTTCGCCGCCCGCGAGATAGGCGCCGAGGAACTCGAAGACCATCGCAATGCCAATAGCCTGGCGAATGGTTAGCGCGCGTGAGCCCACCGACGTGCCCATGGCGTTGGCGACGTCGTTGGCGCCCACTCCCCAGGCCATAAAAAACCCGAGGACGCAGGCCAGAATAATCAGGGTTTGGCCGAATTCTGCGAATAGCGCCATGCTTATTTCCAGTGCGACGGGTTAGCGTGCTAGCAGTAACTGCAAGCGGCCACCGACTCGCTCCGCAAGATCGGCCAACTCACCAATACTGTCAATGATTTGATAAAGGAACATCACCTCCACTGGCGCGAGCGCAGTTTCCAGTTTGAACAGCCGGTGCCGAATGTCGCGCTCCAGAATATCCGTGCGGTTTTCCAGTTCGGCGAGCTGCTCTATCAATTCCTCGACAAAGGTCACTTCGCTGCCGGTAAAACCGGTTTCCAGTAGCTCGTCGAGTTCGTTAATAGCTTTGAGGGCCTGCTGCGTGGCGGAAATGGACGCGGCGAGAAATTCCTTGACGGCGTCCTGGAGTATTTCCGGAATACGCATCTGCCGGCCGAGCATCAAGCCCGCGATGTCCTTGGCACGATTTGCGATATGGTCCTGCACGGACAACAGCTCCAGCAAATCGGTGCGCGACACGGGCATAAACAACCCGTTGGGCATATGCAGCCGCAACTGTTTTTTAAGCTCGTCCGCGCGCCGTTCGGTGGTGTAGATGCGATTGTATACTTCTTCCGCCCCTTGCCAGTCGTTGCCAATGGAAGCTGTCAAAAATTCCTGTAACGCTTCCGCGCACTCGACGACCGCCGTCATATGCTCCTGCAGGGGCTTGATGGGGGATTTGCCAAACAGGTTGTACAGCGGATTACCAATGGCCATATTTATATTCCATTATCGAAGCGGGAGTATAGAGTCGGTGCCGCCGTTTGTCACATGGTTCTCCCCCGTAGCGGCGCCGAAATCTGAGCATGGCGCTACACCTGGGCATAGCGCTCTACGCCCCTCAGCCAGCGCCTGACGATGGCGCCGGCGGTCTGAGGTTGATCGCGCAACAGGGCTTCGGCGGTCCGTTTAACGTCCGGCAACAGCTGCGCATCCCGCAGCAGGTCGGCAATGCGCAACTGCATTTCACCGGTTTGGCGCGTGCCGAGGAATTCGCCGGGGCCGCGCAATTGCAGATCCTTCTCCGCGATAACGAAACCGTCGCTGGTTTCGCGCATAACCCGCAGGCGCTCGCTGGCGAGCCGTGACAGAGGTGAGCCGTAAAGCAGTACGCAGTGACTTTCTGCACTGCCGCGCCCCACCCTGCCGCGCAGCTGGTGCAATTGAGCGAGACCCAGGCGTTCCGGGTTGTCGATAATCATCAAGCTGGCATTAGCCACGTCCACCCCCACTTCGATCACTGTCGTGGCCACCAGTAACTGCAACTTGCCGGATTTAAACGCGGACATCACGGCAACTTTTTCCCTGGGCTTGAGCCGTCCATGCACCAGGCCAATCCTCAGTTCCGGCAGCGCCAGACGTAGTTCATCGGCGGTGGCGGACGCGGCCTGGGCGTTTAACAACTCAGACTCCTCGATTAGTGTGCATACCCAATAGGCCTGGCGCCCTTCCCCGCAAGCAGCGCGCACCCGCGCTATCACCTGGGCGCGACGTTCAGCGCCGACCAGCGCTGTGGTCACCGGACTGCGCCCAGGGGGGAGTTCGTCGATGATCGAGCAGTCGAGATCCGCATAGGCGCTCATGGCCAGGGTGCGTGGGATGGGGGTGGCGGTCATAATCAGCTGATGAGGCATATCTCCTGCGGAGCTTTTTTCCCTGAGGGCGAGGCGCTGGTGAACGCCAAAGCGGTGTTGTTCGTCAATGATGGACAAGCCAAGTTTGTGAAACGCCACACCTTCCTGAAACAGCGCATGGGTGCCAATCACCAGTTGCGCGCTGCCATCGTGGATGGCGGCTAATTGTGTGTCGCGGGTCTTGCCGGTTAATTTTCCGGTTAGCAGTGCAATGCCGATGCCGATGGGTGCCAACCAGTTTTCGAAATTATTGCGATGCTGCTCGGCCACGATTTCGGTGGGCACCATGATCGCCGCCTGATAGCCACCGCCGATTGCCTGTAATGCCGCCAGGGCAGCAACCAGTGTTTTTCCCGAACCCACGTCCCCCTGCAGCAGGCGCAGCATTGGTACTGGTCGGGTCAGATCCGTAGCAATCTCCGTCGCCACTCGCCGCTGGGCGCCAGTCGGCGCAAAGGGCAAACTGGCGAGGAAGCGCTCCAGCAGTTCTGCGCATTTCGGCAAACTGGGGGCGGGCTGGGCCTGCACTTTGTGGCGCAGTAGTAGCAGGCTAAGGTGATGGGCGAGCAACTCTTCGAAAGCCAGGCGCTGTTGTGCGGGGTGTTGTCCATTGGCAAGCTGGTCGATGGGGGCATCCAGAGGGGGGCGGTGCAGCAGGGTTAACGCTTGTGCCAGGCTTATGTGCCCGGTGTTTTTGTCGCCATAAATATTTTTCACGCTGGTTGATAATTCGGGGAGATTATCGGCGGTCAATAACTGCAATGCCTGGGTAGTCAGGGCCCGCAGGCGCTGTTGGGTCACACCTTCCAGTGTGGGGTAGACGGGAGTCAGGTGCGTCGCCAGTGGCGCCGGATGGTGCGGGTCGAGCCGTTCGTATTCCGGGTGGTACAACTCCAGCCCGGCGCTCCCCAGACGCACCTCACCGAAGCAACGCAGGTGCGTACCGATCGCGAGGTTGGCCCGTTGTGCGGCAGTGAAGTGGAAGAAGCGCAGGGTCGCGGTGCCGGTGTTGTCCTGCACCTTACACATCAGGCTACGACGGCGCCCGAAAACAATGTCGCAACCGCGCACCTGCCCCTCAATCACCACGGACGCGTTGGGCGTCAGAGCGCCGATCGGAGTAACCCGCGTGCGGTCCAGATAACGGCTGGGCAGATGAAACAGCACATCTTGCACGGTGTGGATGCCCAGGCGGGCGAGCTTGTCGCCGCTGTGCCTGCCCACGCCGCGTAGTTGTGTAACCGGAATATTATCCAGCGTCGGCACGGGTAAGATTTCTCAGGGTCGGCATTTCAATTAAGGCGCTCTGGGCTACGGGATTAGACCAATCGGGCACAGCGTGGATTACCGCGTTAGAAAAGTTATTCCCCATCATAATAGCGATTACCTGCTGGTGGGTAAAATTCGTTGAGCTCGCGATCTGAGTAACCTGTGTTATCTTTTAGCCCGGTGAGCTCCTCTGCATCTCGCGTTAGTTAACGGGGCAGCGTTGGATTGATGGCACGCATTAAGGGAGACGCGTATGTTGGGTACTGGCTTGATTGGTCTGGGCGCCATGGGTTTGCCGATTGCCAGGCGCATGCTGGAGAGCGGTTTGCGAGTCCATGCCCATGATGTGAACGCCGCAGCCATGGCAACTGCCGTTGAATTTGGCGCGACTCCTGCCGCCGACCTAGCAGCGGTCGCGGCTAATTGCGATCTGGTCCTGGTGTCGATGAACACCGAGCAGGCGTTGATCAAAGTGGTTGGCGAACTGCTGGCGCAATTGTCCCCGTCGGCTACAATCGTCGACATCGGTACCACCGCAGTGGCGCAAACCCGGGCGCTGGCGACGCGGGCTGCCGCCGCGGGAATTGGCTACGTCGATGCACCGGTCAGTGGTTCGGTGCCCTGGGCTGAGCAGGGGCGCCTGACAATGATGGTCGGCGGCACGCTGGAGGACTACCAGCGCTGTCGGCCGGTATTCGAAACATTTGCCCGACAAATTTTTTATCTCGGTGACAGCGGCAGTGGGCAGATTGTAAAGCTATGTCATCAGCTGGTTTTTTTTGCGCTGACCTGTAGTCTTAGTGAAGGATTGGCGATGGCGGCCCGAGAGGGCCTGGCGCGGGATAAAGTGCTGGCTGCAATCGATGCCAGCGTGGCACCCAACCACGCCATGGAGTTCTTACTGCCCGCCGTGAAGCAGGGAAATTTTCGCGGTGCGGATATGCAGATCGCGGGCAAGGATATGGCCGCGGTACTGGCGCTGGCAAAGCAGCTGGAGTTTGATGCGCCACTCGCGGCGCAGGTGAGTGACTATTTTCGGACGTTTATCGCCCGCAATCAGGTTGACTACAACCTGTTCGGCGTTCTCGATCTGATTGCCGACGAGGGTTTTTCTCGCAAAAATGGCACTCAACGGCATGGTCAGGGAGTTTAGATCACCATAATGCCGTCCATCTCCACCAGTGCGTCACGGGGCAACGCGCTGACGCCGAGCGCAGCGCGCGCCGGGTAAGGCGTGGAAAAATATTGCGCCATAACGTCATTGACGGTGGCAAAGTGACTCAGGTCGGTGAGAAAGACATTTAACTTTACGATATCCGCAAGGGTTCCTCCCGCTGCTTCGCACACTGCCGCAAGATTTTTGAACACCTGATGTATCTGCGCTTCGACGGCGCCATCGACCATAGTCATGGTGTCTGGTACCAGGGGAATTTGGCCAGACAGATAGACGGTATTGCTGACTTTAACGGCCTGGGAATAGGTGCCAATAGCGGCCGGCGCACCCGGTGTTTGCACAGTTGCCTTGTTAGTCATGGGTTCCTCAACTTCTGACGCGATTAACTTTTTGTACTTGTTTCAGGCCGCGAACTCGACGCATGATATTGGCTAAATGCACACGATTATCTACGTCCAGAACCAGGTTGACGACACTGGTATAGGGGTCCCGTTCGTTCACGGTGATTTGCTCAATGGTGGCGTTGTTTTCGGCAATGCGGGTGGCGAGTATGGCAATAATGCCCCGCTCATTAGTTACCTCGACACGAATGTCCACTGAAAACTCGCCATGGACTAACGGCGACCACTCAAGGGGGATACATTTTTCCACTTTGCCGCGTATTTCCGCAATATTTTTACAGGAGTCCCGATGTACTACCAGACCGCGCCCTGGGCTGATGTGACCGATGATAGTGTCACCGGGAATGGGGTGGCAGCAGCGCGCGTAGCTGGTAACCAAGCCGTCCGCCCCGTCGACCACGATTGGGGAGTCGTTGTTTTGCGGCGAGGTTTTGATGCGTTTGTGTTCCGGCATCAGCACGTTAGCCACCGCAAAGGCCACCCTGTTGCCGAGTCCAATCTGTTGCAGTACGGATTCAAAGGTGGGCGCACTGGTCTCCTTGAGGAGATGTCGTATCTGTGATTTACGCAGTTGTTTATAACTGGATCCGAAACTGTTTAGCGCCCGATCGAGGAGGCGCTTGCCGAGGTCCACGGATTCTTCGTGCTGCTGGTGCTTGAGAAAATGCCGCACGGCGCTGCGCGCTTTGGCGGTGCGCACGAAATTGAGCCACGACGGATTGGGCTGCGCACCCGGCGCGCTGATAATGCGCACCCGTTGCCCACTTTGGAGGGGCTCGGAAAGCGACGCCAGCTTGCCGTTAACCTCGCAGGCGACGCAGGTGTTACCCACCTGCGTGTGCACGGTGTAGGCGAAATCGACGGCGGTGGCGCCGGTGGGTAGTTCAATAATTTTCCCCTTCGGCGTGAACACATACACCTCGTCCGGAAACAGGTCGGATTTTACGTGCTCAATAAATTCCAGGGAATTGCCCGCCTGCTGTTGAATTTCAAGCAAGCCCTTGACCCAGCGGTTGGCGCGAGCGTGATTACCCTTGGCGTTTTCCAGACCGGTCTTGTACAGCCAATGGGAGGCGATGCCATAATTGGCCAGGGTGTCCATTTCCTCGCTGCGGATCTGTACTTCGATAGCGACGCCGTGTAGCCCCAGCAACACGGTATGCAGAGACTGGTAACCGTTAGATTTGGGAATGGCGATGTAGTCGGTAAACTCCCCCGGAACCGGCTTGAACAGGTTGTGAATGACCCCGAGCACGCGGTAGCAGTTATCGACATTGTCGACCACAATGCGAAAAGCGAACACATCCATAATGTCCTTAAAGGAGCGTTTTTTAGTTTTCATCTTCTGGTAAATACTCCAGAGATGTTTTTCCCGACCGCTGACTCGGGCGGCGATCTTATCCTTCTGTAGCTGCAGCTCAATGGTGCTTTGGATCTCCGTGACCAGTTCGTTACGGTGGCCCCGGGTGGCTTTCAAGGCCCGTTGAATGCGTTCGTAGCGCAGCGGATAGAGCGCCGCAAAACCAAGGTCCTCGAATTCAATACGCATGTCGTTCATCCCCAGACGCTGTGCGATGGGCGCGTAAATATCGAGGGTTTCACGGGCGATGCGACGGCGTTTATCCGGTTCGAGAACGTGCAGCGTGCGCATGTTGTGCAAGCGATCGGCAAGTTTGACCAGCATCACCCGAATATCCCTGGCCATGGCCAGGGTCATTTTCTGAAAGTTTTCGGCCTGTTGCTCGGCGCGGGAGGAAAATTCGATTTCGGTGAGCTTGCTGACACCGTCCACCAGGGTGGAGACGGTCTTGCCGAAACGTCGACTTAGCTGTCCTTTGGTGGCTGCGGTATCTTCGATCACGTCGTGCAGCAGCGCGGCCATCATGCTTTCGTGATCCATGTGCATATCCGCCAGGATATTGGCCACGGCGATGGGGTGGGTGATATAGGCATCGCCACTCTGGCGCATCTGCCCGGTGTGGCGTTTTTCTGCAAAATCGTAGGCGCGGCGAATTTTTTTTACGTGGGACGGGTCGAGGTAGGTGGCGAGCTTATCGCTTAACGCGTCTATGGCCTGCAAGGTCCGCCTCCAGTGCGCTCCTCGCCTTATTCGTCGGCGGATGGCGGCGCGATGGTATCGTCATCGTCGGTCGCGGGCGCAGTCAAATCAGCTTCCAGCATTTCTTCCAGTGAGAGTAGCTCTTCGCTCGCGGGCCGGGCGGTCAGAATGCTGGCGTCAATCAGCCCTTCTTCAATTTCGCGCAGCGCGACGACGGTCGGTTTGTCGTTTTCCCAAGGAACCAGAGGCTCCTTGCCGCCGATGGCTAACTGGCGTGCGCGCTTGGCGCTAACCATAACCAGCTCAAAACGGTTTTGCATGTTCAGCAAACAATCTTCTACAGTGATACGAGCCATGGTGCTTTTCCAACTCCGAATGTTAATCGCTGGCGGTTTAAGCGTAAGCGCCTGATATGGTTGCCCGAAACAGGCAGTGCCCTACTCAATTAGCAATGCCGAGCGGGCCGCACAGTCTAGCGAAAAAGTCTACAGAAAAACAGAGGGTTATGACAATAGTTCGCGAAATGTGGCGCTGTGGCGTTGTTGCTGAGCGTCGAGCCGCAGACGGTGACTGATGATCACCGCCTGTAGTTCCAGCAGTGCAACGTCGAACTCAGTATTAACGATCAGGTAGTCGGCCTCTACATAATGGGACATTTCTTCCTGAGCCTGAGCAATGCGCTTCGCAATAACCGCCTGATCGTCCTGGCCCCGTCGGGTCAGCCGGTCGCGCAACGCCGCTCGCGAGGGCGGTAGAATAAAAATTCCCCGACTTTCCGGCAGCAGGCGGCGGATTTGTAATGCGCCCTGCCAGTCTATTTCGAGTATCACATCCTGGCCGCCACGCAGTGTTTCCTCTACCCAGGCTTTGGAGGTTCCATAATAATTGTCGAAAACTCTGGCGTGTTCGAGAAAGTCGCCGTTGTTGACCATGGCGATAAATTGTTCGGTATCGACAAAGTGATAATTTACACCGTTTTTTTCCCCTGGCCGCGGGCTACGGGTGGTATAGGAGATGGACGCCACAATGTCGGGGCATTGGGCCACCAGCGCGTTGACCAAACTGGTTTTGCCGGCCCCTGACGGAGCAGAGATGGTATACAGGGTTCCGGGACTCATCATGGGTCGGGTTTTCTCCGGTTACTCGAGATTTTGAATCTGTTCGCGCATCTGTTCAATAAGGACTTTTATTTCCACCGCCGGCTGTGTCGTACCCGCACCGAGGGATTTTGCCGCAAGGGTATTGGCTTCGCGGTTGAGTTCCTGCAACAAAAAATCCAGTCGTCTGCCCATAGGTTCCTCGCCACCCAGGACGCGACGAATTTCTGTAAGGTGAGTGTCGAGCCGATCCAGTTCTTCCGCCACATCACTGCGTTGGGCAAGGTAAACCATCTCCTGTTCCAGTCGATTATGATCCAGCTCGCCACTCAGTTCAGCGAGGCGCGTCTGTAGTTTGTGACGCTGGGCCGTGAGCAAATCGGGTAGTACATGCCGCACGAGCGCCACCTGTGCGCCGATTTCATCCACACGGCACTGCAATATTTCGCCCAGTTTTACGCCTTCGCGTTTGCGACATTCCACCAACTCCCGCAGAGTCTTGTCAAACAGGTCGACGACGGTTTGTCGCAGCTGTTCTCGATTCAGTTCTGGTTCCTGCAGCACGCCAGGCCAGCGCAAAATATCCAGTGGGGAAATCGGTGCCGGATCGGCGATCAGCTGCGCGACTGTCTGACCGGCATCAATGTACCGCCTGGCTAGTTCCATGTTGGTTGAAAAACCGGTGTGGCGAGCGGGTTCAAGACATAAAACGCAATCGACCTTACCACGCTGCACGAACTGCTTTAATTGTTTGCGCAGGGGAATTTCAAGCTCCTTCAGGGTTTCCGGCAACCGCAAATGGGGTTCCAGAAAGCGGTGGTTGACGGAGCGCAACTCCCATGTCACAACGCCCCAGTCTAGCTGGGCTGTGGTCGTTGCGAAGGCGGTCATGCTAAGGGGCATGGGCGAGGAAGGCTAATTGTAAAAGCGGCCATGGTATCAGAGCGGGGGCGCACTACGAAGGGCTTTTGGGTACAATGCGGTGCGCCAGACGGTGCCCAGCCCTATAAATTAAAGGATTCGCAGATGAGTCGTCCCAGTGGTCGCCGCCCCGAGCAGCTTCGCCCGGTCAAGATTACCCGGCATTATACCAAGCACGCCGAGGGCTCGGTGCTGGTAGCGTTTGGCGACACACGGGTGCTGTGTAACGCCACGGTTGAGCAGGGGGTGCCGCGCTTTCTACGGGGTAAGGGGCAGGGTTGGGTCACCGCTGAATATGGCATGTTGCCGCGCTCCACAGGGGAGCGCATGGGTCGCGAGGCGGCGCGCGGTAAACAGGGGGGGAGAACGCAGGAAATTCAGCGGCTGATCGGGCGCTCAATGCGTGCCAGCGTTGACCTGACGCGTCTCGGCGAGCATACGATTACGCTGGATTGCGACGTGCTGCAGGCCGACGGGGGAACCCGCACTGCGGCGATTACTGGCAGTTATGTCGCGCTGGTTGACGCCGTGACCCATATGCTGGCCAAAAAAATGATCAAGGACAGTCCGGTGGCGCATATGGTGGCGTCCGTTTCCGTGGGGATTTACAAGGGGCAGCCGGTGCTGGATCTCGATTATGCGGAAGACAGCTGCGCCGAAACCGACATGAATGTGGTGATGAATAACCAGGGCAAGTTTATCGAGGTGCAGGGTACGGCGGAAGCCGCGGCCTTTGCCGAAAGCGAATTTATGGCAATGCTGGCACTTGCCAAGCGCGGCATCGCCGATCTGGTGCGCGTACAGCAGATGGCCCTCGCCCAGCAATAACCCGGGCACCGGCTGATTCAGTGCGCGTCAGCCGATAACGGTACAGGGCGTCCAGAGGCTGGGTGAGATCGCTAAAGGCAGGTGATCACAGGTCGTGCAGATCGTAATCGACAATGACCGGTGTATGGCTGGAAAAGGCCTGCGCTTTGTACAGCACCGCGTATTCGACGTGACGCACGAGGTCGCGGGAAATAATCTGCGTGTCTACGCGCCAGCCGTCCCGCTCGCCAATAACACCGGACGGCCACCAGCTAAACTCGTCGTCGTCGGTGTTTGCCGCGCGGAAAGCGTCGGCGTAGCCAATATCCTGGTAAAGTTGTCCAAACCACTGCCGTTCACGGGGTAAAAATCCGGATTCGGTAAGGTGAACTCCTGCATTTTGCACGTCGTTGTCAGTGTGCGCCGTATGCCAGTTACCACACAAAATATATCGGCGGCGTTTGCGGGTTACTTTTTGCAAATGGCTCTGCAGGCCGTCAAAAAATCGGTCTTTGGTCTCCTGCTCCGGGGAATCAGCTTTGCCCATCGGGGCCAGCAGGGACGCGACGCTGACATTTTCAAAATCCGCCTGGAGGTAGCGGCCATCCATGTCTTCGCCAGAGGATAAGCCAAAACCAAACATTATCGCTTTTGGCGCGTGACGAGTATAAATGGCAACCCCGTTGCTGTGTGGGTGGGCCGAATCAAAGAAATAACCGAAAAAACCGTCGAGCTGAAACTCCGGATGGTCCTCGACCTCAGCGGCACGGGCGCGCAAATCCTGCAGGCAAATAATTTCGGCATCCTGCCCGGCCAGCCATTTAAATAGCCCCCGATGGCACGCCTGGTGAATGCCGTCGATGGAAGCACTGATGATGCGCATTCTCGCCCCTTGGTTTTTGAGCGTGTATGATACATGAACATAGCCTTATCAAAAACATAGGGCGAATAGACAAATACGGAATGAGGAAGGCTGGGTGGCGCTATCGTTATATCAAACCGCGTTTATCGATTTGGCGATAGGCGAAGAAGCACTGAAGTTTGGCGAATTTACCCTTAAATCCGGTCGTGTCAGTCCGTATTTTTTTAATGCGGGCAAGTTCGCCACGGGCCGCGCCCTGGCCGCGCTGGGGAGGTGCTATGCCGAGGCCATAGTGAATTCTGGCCTGGCATTTGATGTGCTGTTCGGCCCCGCTTATAAAGGCATTCCTCTGGCGGTCGCTACCGCGGTCGCCCTGGCCGAACATTTTGATCGCGATGTGCCGTACTGTTTTAATCGTAAGGAGTCCAAGGACCATGGCGAAGGGGGTGCTCTGGTGGGGGCCCCGCTGCGTGGCCGGGTGTTAATTGTGGATGATGTGATTACCGCTGGCACCGCAATTCGCGAGGTGATGGGCATTGTCGCGGCCCACGGGGCGACGGCGGCGGGTGTGGTGGTAGGGCTGGATCGCAAGGAGCGCGGTCGCGCGACCCGTTCGGCCCTCGAGGAAGTTGCGGTGGAGCACGCCATCCCCGTGATCAGCATCATCGAAATCGACCATTTAATCAGCTATCTTGAGGATGATACGGAGCGGCAGGATGTGTTGGACGCGATTACCAATTACCGGGATAAATATGGCGTCTGAGTCGTTGGGTGGAGATCCCTGGTGGGTGATGTAGGTGTAAATGGAGTGATCTATGAAAATCAGTAAGCTGCCACTGCATGGCGTTTTGTTTGCACTGCTGTTGAGCACAGTCGACGCTGCCGCCGATGAGCTTTACCGCTATCGTAATGCCGAGGGGGTGCTGGTTATTGATTATGCAGTACCGCCAGAGTTTGTCGCTGGCGGTTACGAGGTGCTGAACTCTTCCGGCCAGGTTATCGAAGTGGTGGATGCGCAAAAATCCTCTGAAGAAATGGCTGTTGAGGATCAGGCGCCGACAATATCTCCCGAGGAGCTGGAGGCACAGGCCCGATTGGATCGATTCTTGACCACCAGTTATAGCACGCCGGAGGAAATCACTGCGGCCCGCGAGCGCAAATTAAAACAGCTGGCACGGGAGATCGAAATCGTCGAGACGAATCTGGGCGATACCAGCCGGCAGCGGGCGCGCGAACTGGAGCGCGCTGCCAATTTGCAGCGTGCCGGTCAGGCGATTCCCCCGTCGGTGACAGCAACGTTAAGCAAGATGGACGAGCAAATTGATCAGGGTCAGCAATTGCTTGCCCAGCGACGCCGCGAATACGCAGACACTGAAGCCCTGTACGACAGCTATGACCGCAGATTCCGGGAGCTCAAGGGATTACCGCCAGCTGCTGTGGCCGAGCAGGGGGCGACCGGGACAGCCGGGGAAGACGTTGCTTCAGACGCCGTGGACGGGCAATCGTCAGATTCTGTGGAACTGCCGCTGAGTGAGAAGACAACCGCAGAGCCTGGTTCGTCACCGGCTAACGAAAAAACCCCGTCATTAACAGCGACCACTGCTCCTCCCACTGTTCCGTCGGCAGGCGAGTAAAGCCGGAGCGCACAAACTGGCGAATTTTTCCCTCAGCTATCGCCAGCAGGGTCGCTGCGGCCGCCGAGGTGACCAGCACCGTGCGTATATTTTCCTTCGCTTCCCCTTCGCGCAGTACCTGCCTGAGTTGTGTTTCGAGACGCTCAAGCAATTGGTTGACGCGGGTGTGCAAGCGCTCGGTCTCTCCGGTCAGGGCGTCCCCGGTAAGAATGCGCGTAATACCGGGGTTGCGTTCCGCAAAGGTTAACAGCAGCGAGATAATACGATAGCAGCGCTGCTGCGTGGTCTGCGTGTCGTCGAGAATACCGCGCACCCGGCTAAACAGAGTCTCCTCGATAAAATCAATCAAGCCCTCGAACATTCGGGTTTTGCTGGGGAAATGCCGATACAGGGCGGCTTCCGATACGCCCACTTCAGCCGCCAGCGCAGCGGTGGTGATACGGGTGCCCGGGGATGTTTCCAGCATGCGCGCGAGCGCCTGGAGGATTTGCTGGCGGCGGGGTAATTTTGGTTTGCCTGTTGCCATAGTCCTGTCGTCTCAAACGCTCGCCGGTGGGTTGTAGTGGGTGGTTGCCGGCCCCGCTGGGGCCAGAACTGGGCGCGGCGTATTATTAAATTCTGTGGTTGGTGATCAATGTCCCAACCCCTTCGTTGGTAAAAATTTCCAGCAGCACGGAGTGGTTAACACGCCCATCGATTATGTGCACGCTTTTGACGTTAGAGTTCACCGCGTCGAGGGCGCACTGTATCTTGGGCAACATGCCGCCGTGAATGGTGCCATCGGCGATCAGGGCATCCACCTGGCTGCTGTTGATGCCGGTCAATACTTCGCCGTTTTTATTGAGTAGCCCGGTGACATTGGTTAGCAGCAATAATTTTTCCGCCTGCAGGACTGAGGCAATTTTGCCGGCGACCAGATCGGCATTGATATTGTAGGACGCGCCGTCTTCACCGACGCCGATCGGTGCTATCACGGGAATGAAATCACTGGCGGTGAGCATATCTATTACGTCGGTGTTAATTTTGGCGACCTCGCCCACATGACCTATGTCGATAATCTCCGGCGCTTCCATTTCTGGCGTTTTATGGGACACCGTCATTTTACGCGCCTTGATCAGGTGGCCATCCTTGCCGGTGAGACCAATGGCCTTACCACCGGCGCTGTTGATCAGGCTCACGATTTCCTTGTTGATGGTAGCGCCGAGCACCATCTCCACGACATCCATGGTTTTGGTGTCTGTCACCCGCATGCCGTTGACAAAGGTGGACTGGATGCCGAGCTCTTTCAGCAGCGTGCCAATTTGCGGACCGCCGCCATGCACTACCACCGGATGGATGCCCACGAGTTTCATCAACACGATGTCGCGGGCGAAGCTGCGCTTGAGGTGTTCGTCCACCATGGCGTTGCCGCCAAACTTAATTACCAGAGTTTTGCCGGTAAAACGTTGAATATAGGGCAGTGCCTCGGTCAATACTTTAGCGGTATTAATGGCGCCTTCGCGGGACAGGGACATGGGGACGGCATACTCCGGGACTTTTGCTGCTAGATTAAGGGTTCAAGAATCAGGTTCGGGGCGACGGCGGCCAGTTGTTCGCGGAAAATCTGCTTGATCCTTGCCAGAGCTATTTCTGTCGTCGCTTCGAAGCGCAGGGTCAGCGCCGGGGTCGTATTGGAGGCCCGCACCAAACCCCAGCCATCGGCAAAGTCTACTCGCAAACCGTCGATGGTAATGAGTTTACCATCTTCAAACTGGCCGTGGTCGATGATCTTTTTCACTACCGCAAATTTATCGGCATCGGCGATGTTTAATTTAATTTCCGGTGTGGTGACGGACGGCTCCAGGTCTGCTAGCAACTCGTCGAGGCTTTGTTCCCGCAGGGTAAGGGTCTCCAGCAACCGGGCGGCCGCGTAGAGCCCGTCATCAAATCCGAACCAGCGGTCGTTAAAAAACAGATGGCCGCTAAACTCGCCGCCGATGGGTGCCCCGGTGGCGTGAATTTTGTTGCGCACATGAGCATGACCCGTGCGCCACATAACTGGGCGGCCACCGTAGCCAGCCACCAGCGAATTGAGGCGTCGAGTGGATTTCACGTCGTATACGACATCTGCGCCGGGGTGGCGTTTGAGAATATCCCGGGCAAAGATCATCAATAATTCGTCGGGCCAAACAATATGACCGGTTGCCGTTACCGCTACGATACGGTCCCCATCCCCGTCGAGCGCAATACCGAGCGCAGCATTCTGGTGCCTGACCATGGTGATTAAATCCGCCAGATGCGCGGGTACGGTGGGGTCGGGAGGATGATTGGGAAAATCGCCGTCCACTTCGCAATACAGCGGGGAGACTTGACATCCCAGGGCTTCCAGCAGCGGCACGGCGATCGGTCCGGCTATGCCGTTAGCGCAGTCCAGCACCAGATGTAGATGCGGCACAGGTGTTACATTCTTGATCACGGCGGCGGAATATTCGGCCCCGATCGCATGCTGACTGAGCTCACCCTGGCCTTGCGCCCATTGGCCATCGAGCATTTGCTGTCGTAGCAACGTGATGTCGTCGCCACTGATAGCGCGGTTAGCAAGCACGAACTTGAACCCATTGTATTTCCCGGGGTTGTGGCTTGCGGTTACCATCACACCAGACTTAACGCGGCTGAGGTGGTGCAGTGCAAAGTTGAGTAGCGGTGTCGGGATCTGGCCCAGATCGATCACATCGCAGCCGGTACTGAGCAGCCCCTGAATTAACGCCGCGGTTAGAGCCGGACTGGAATTTCGTCCGTCCGCGCCAACCGCAATGGCGGCCTCACCCTGACTCAAAACCCGCGAACCCAGCACCTTGCCAAGGTCTTCCGCGAAGCGGGGTGTAATCTCCTGGCCTGCCAGTCCGCGAATATCATAGTTTCTAAAAACTGATTCCGGCCACAGATTGGGCTCCGATGGAGACGTTGGTTTTACTATTGGCTGCGGCGCGGCGCTGGGGATTGACGCACTTACAGCAGATTGAGCGATGGCGTCA
Source organism: Porticoccaceae bacterium (assembly GCA_041600415.1). Lineage (GTDB taxonomy): Bacteria > Pseudomonadota > Gammaproteobacteria > Pseudomonadales > Porticoccaceae > JBFJKD01. The sequence continues at coordinate 239,962 of JBFIKF010000001.1, forward strand.
GCGCGCGGCGGGTCCAGGTCGAAAATATCGTCCTGATCAACGTGGCCAGCTGTTTGATTATTCTTTTCGGTGCCTGCACTTACCATGACATCCGCCGCGACAGTTTCAGCGCTGATGGCTGGGATTGGTGCTTCGGGTTCGACAATCTGTGGTGTGGTAGCCACGGTTTTATTTTTGCTGCGCGGCGGCACGACGAGGTTCTGGTGGGTCCGGCGCAACCCAACCCGCACGATTAATGCCACCAGCAGCAACGCAATCGCCGCTGCTGTAGTAGCGGCCACAGCAAAAGGTTCGAGTTCAGCCTGGGCCTGATCGCGCACCACCGGTGCCGCGGAAAACACCACATGCCATGCTGGTAGCAGAGTGTCTTTTCTGGCGGTGGCAATGGCCTCGGGAGCCTGACCGACAGCGACGAACGCCTGCGGCGCGGCGGCGCGCGCAGACTGAAATACCTGAGTGACGCCGGCCTGAGCCGCGGTACCGGTAGCGATTGCCGATTGTATTTCGCTGATCGGCAAGCTGACCAACACCGCTCCGCTAACCAGGTCGTCGCGACCGACCGCCGTGGCCACCAACAGGGACCAGGTGCCCGCTACCTTGACGGCCTCGGGTACGGTTGCCTCGCCGTTGAGTGTGCGCCGCAGCAGATCCAGTGCGGCGAAGTTATTACCCTGCTCGGGAAGCGCTGCGCCGGCAGCAACAATCTGTATGTCGACCGCGTTGGGGAAGCTACGGTGTAGCACTGCCCGCCAGTCGTTGAGAGCAGCAGTGTTCTCGGACACAAGATCGCTGGCGAGGGTGTGATTGCTGCCAATTTCCCCGAGTTGTTGCACCAGGTTGCGGGCATAATGTGATACTGCTGCAGCTTGCTGTTCCGCGTACGCCCTGGTGATTGATTGAACTTCTGCCAGGCGCGGCTCGACCACCATCACCCGATAGAGCTGTCCGCAGACAATCGCCAGTATGCTCAAGATGACCGCGACACCGCCGATTAGCCATGCATGTTGACGCAGCGGTTTCAGCAATGGTTGAAGTGATACAGATAGTTTTATTTTTTGCAAAATGATGCCCGAAAATTAGCGTAGGTTGCCCGGAGGGTACCGTTCCATTATATGGAGTGAGGTCAGCGGGGAACATCCCCTGTTGGTGTCTGCTCAAACTGGTGCGTGGCGATCAATGCTATCAACTGGCTGGCCAGTGCCGACTTGCTCATTACCGGCAGGGCTAGCGTCCCGTTGGGCCTCACAATCAACACCTGATTTTCATCGCTGTTAAAGCCGATAGCCGTGTTCGAGACGTCGTTGGCAATAACCATATCGAGACCTTTGCCCAGGAGTTTGCTGTGGGCATTGGCTTCCAGGTTTTCGGTTTCGGCGGCGAAACCCACCGTGAAAGGTTTTTTTGCCCGCCCTGCGACGGTGGCTACGATATCCGGGTTCCTGGTTAGCTCAATGGACAGGGTGCCCGCGTTTTTTTTGATCTTCTGAGAGGCAGTTGTCACGGGACGGTAGTCGGCCACCGCCGCGCAGGCGATAAATATATCGGCGCCGTCGATTTCCGACAGGGTTGCATCCAGCATTTGTGCGGCGCTGGTCACGTTAATCAGCGTGACCCGGTCGGGTGCCGTCAACGCCACCGGGCCGCTAATCAAAATCGTCCGCGCACCAGCTTCCACAGCAGCCTGCGCCAGCGCGTAACCCATCTTGCCAGAGCTGTAGTTGGAGATATAGCGTACTGGATCGATGGCCTCGCGGGTGGGTCCGGCGGTTATGACCAGTTTTTTGCCCGCCAAAGCGCCCGTGGTAAAGATACCGCAAACATCTTCGGCCAGGGCGTCGGGGTCGCGCATACGCCCCGGCCCGATATCGCCACAGGCCTGATAACCCTCGGTTGGGTTAAACAGATGCACGCCACGCCTGGCAAGGGTCGCGATATTGTCCTGCGTAGCGGCTTTCGCCCACATTGCCTGGTTCATGGCTGGGGCGATGGCGACCGGCCCAGGGCTGGCCAGACATACAGCGCTGAGTAAGTCGCCACCCTGGCCGTGGGTCAGCCGCGCAATAAAGTCCGCGCTGGCGGGCGCTACCAATATCAGGTCCGCCCAGCGCGCCAGTTGAATGTGGCCCATGGCGGCCTCCGCGGCCGTGTCGAGCAGTTCCAGATGCACGGCGTGTCCAGACAAGGCCTGAAGCGTCAGCGGCGTAATGAACTCGGTTGCCGCGGGCGTCATGACAACGCGAATATCGGCACCGAGCCGTTGCAGGCAACGAATAAGCTCTGCACTCTTGTAGGCGGCGATACCCCCGGTGACGCCGAGCACGATACGTTTATTAGTCAGTGAAACCATAAACTGTCTGCAATAGTTTTCGAGTAGCGCTAAGATAACACCGGTACAGGGATTTTCGAAGGGACACAGGAGGTGGCAGTGACTATAAAGAACTGGCCCGAAGGGGAGCGGCCGCGGGAAAAGCTACAGCGCCGCGGTGCAACAGCTCTTTCAGATGCAGAATTGCTCGCTATTTTTTTGCGTACCGGGTACGCCGGACAGTCCGCGGTGGATCTTGCCCGCGACCTGCTGGTACGGTTCGGTGGGCTTGGCCCGTTGCTGGCGAGTGATACCAAAACGCTGTGTGCCGAAAAGGGCCTGGGGCGGGCCAAGTGCGCGCAATTGCAGGCGGTGGTTGAACTGGCTCAGCGGCATGTGGGCGAAAAGCTTGAGCGGGAAGCGGTGTTCACCACGCCCGGCGCGGTCGCGGCCTACCTGCGCACCAAACTGCGGGGCCAATCACGGGAAGTTTTCTCCGCGTTGTTTCTCGATACCCGCCATCGATTGATCGCCGATGAAGTGCTGTTTCAGGGCACCCTGGATGGTGCCCAGGTATATCCCCGGGAAGTCGTCAAGCGCGCCCTCTACCACAATGCCGCAGCGGTGATCTTTGCGCACAATCACCCTTCGGGGGTCGCCGAGCCGAGCGGGGATGATATTCGCATTACTCAGCGGCTAAAGGAGGCCTTGTCGCTGATCGACGTTCGCGTGCTCGACCATCTGGTGGTGGCAGCTGGTGACACGGTTTCGTTGGCTGATCGGGGCCATGTGTAAAGATTCTGGATTTGATTTCGCGGCCCGGCTCTGGTATAAATCGCGCCTCATTTTCTGCGGGTGGTTTGCAGGGTCCGGCGTGCTGCCGGGGTTGGTGGTGCGGCAATTGGTTTTCGCCCCCACTGTTTTTGCGACAATACTGCGTGAGTAAAGACGTCAGCCTGAGTAAAGACGTAAATTTTTAAGCTGAGCCAGAGGCAAAACCATGTCCAGAGTATGTCAGATCACCGGCAAGCGGCCGATGAGTGGTAACAATGTATCCCACGCCAAGAACAGAACCCGGCGCCGGTTCGAGCCGAACCTGCATACCCATCGGTTCTGGGTGCCTTCGGAGAACCGCTTCGTCAAATTGCGGGTCTCCAACAAGGGTTTGCGAATTATCGACAAGCGCGGTATCGATCAGGTGTTGAGCGATGTTCGGGCGCGCGGCGACAAGATCTAATCGGGAAGAATTTAACAGGTTCACGAGGGTTAACTAATGGCCAAGTCAAATCGCGACAAAATAAAGCTGGTGTCCAGCGCGGGTACGGGACATTACTACACCACCACCAAAAACAAACGCACCATGCCGGAAAAAATGGAGATCAAGAAGTTCGATCCCGTGGTTCGCCAGCACGTTGCTTACAAAGAAGCGAAAATCAAGTAGCTATGCGCAACCGTCAGCGCCTGGTCTGTAACGAGACAGGTTTCGAATAAACAGATTGGTGCGCAAACAAAAAACCCGGCTTAAGCCGGGTTTTTTTACTCAGGGTTCAATGCCTTATCGCGCACTGGTCGCCAGGGAAATATCCAGAACACCCGCTTCCCGTGCCTGGTCAGAAATTCTGACATAGGTGTCTGTTTTAGATTTCGGGTGGGCTTGAATAACGACCTTGGCCTCGGGGTTTTCCGCGTGCAGCCGTTCCACGTTGGCGCGTACGGCCCGCACATCAATCCGCCGACTCTCAAGCCAGATATCGTTTGCTTCCGTGACACGAAACACGATATTGCGGTTATCCAGATCCGGTGGCTGATCCGTTGTGGGGGGGCGGTTGATGTCGATGGCCGTCTCTTTCACAAAGGAGGCGGTGACAATAAAAAAGATCAGCATAATGAACACGACATCCAGCATGGGCGTCAGATCGATCTGAGACTCATCTTCAGTGCGACGCCTACCTAAAGCCATATCACTCTTCCCTTTGGTTTAGTATTTGTTTCTCAGGGCTGTATATCCCCACACTGCAACCGGCGCGGCTTTCTTGTCGTTTGCTCAAGTGGTGTCATTGTGCAACTTGCCCTAGTATGCCAGAAATTTAATCGGAGGCGAATGCGCGCCAATCATGCCGGAATTACCTGAAGTAGAAACCACCTTAAGAGGAATTGCCCCGTCAGTTGTGGGCCGGCGTGTGGCTGCGGTCGTGGTGCGTAACCCGGCACTACGCCAGCCGATTCCAGATTTATTACCTGAGATTTTGCGCGGCAGGAAGATTCTCGGATTAAGTCGTCGCGGTAAGTATTTGCTGATGGCGTTCCGACACGGACATCTAGTGCTGCATCTGGGCATGTCCGGCAGCTTACAAGTCGTTCCCCTTGGCACAGCCCCGGGTCGGCACGATCATCTGGACATCGCCGTATCGGGAAAAATATTGGTCCGTTTCAACGACCCCCGTCGCTTTGGCCTGGCGCTGTGGGTAGAGGGAGATCCGAGCGCCCATCATTTGCTGTGTAATCTTGGCCCGGAACCTTTGTCCGACGACTTTGACGGCGATTATCTGTACCGACGAGCGCGGGGCAGGGCCATCCCGGTAAAAGCATTTTTGATGGATGGTAAGGTGGTGGTTGGCGTCGGCAACATTTACGCCGCAGAAGCGTTGTTTATGGCCGGGGTGTCGCCATTGCGAGCCGCGGGTAACATCTCCCGCGCCCGTTACGGCGCGCTGGCGGACGCTGCGCGCCTGGTATTGGCCCAGGCGATCGAGCAGGGCGGGACAACACTGCGCAATTTTGTTGGCGGGGATGGCAAACCGGGGTACTTTAAACAGCAGTTGCACGTGTATGGCCGTGGCGGTGAGGCCTGCACCGTCTGCCAGTCGACGCTAAAAAATGTCGTGATCGGACAGCGCAGCAGTGTTTATTGCACCCGCTGTCAGCGCTGAAATATACGGCTCTGGCCGGAAAAACTGATTGCAACGTGGTCAGGAAGCGAATTTTTTTGCCAGTGCTGCGGCTACGGCCGGATGCACGAAAGGGGAAATTTTGCCCTGCAAGGAGGCGATTTCCCGCACCAGGGAGGAGGAGATGTAAGAGTGCTTCTCCGCCGGGGTCAGGAACAGACTTTCCACGTCGGGAGACAGCGCCCGATTCATGTTGGCCAGCTGGAATTCGTACTCGAAATCCGATACGGCGCGTAATCCGCGCAATATAGCAGCGGCATTGCAGTCGTGGACAAAGTTGACCAGCAGGTAATCAAAGCCCCTAACCTCGACGTTAGGGATATGTCCGAGAGCGGTTCGCGCCAGCCCTATGCGCTCTTCCAGATCAAACAGGGGTTTCTTTTTTTCGCTGCTCGCGATGCCCACTACGACCTGGTCAAACAATTTGCAGGCGCGTTCCACCAGATCGACGTGACCATTGGTGATTGGGTCGAAAGTGCCGGGGTAGACAATCGTTTTCATTCAGGGCGTTCCTCAGTGGGACGGCGATGGTAAACAATTTAGCCAGACACCTCAAACCCGTTGATACAGGCGATAGTCGACGTCTCCGGCCACTTTTTGTTTGACTGGTTGCCAATTCTCGGGGAGTTTGTCCGCGGGGGCACCGGGTGCATGGTGAGTGGGGGTTTCGATATAAATCAGTGCGTGGGCATTCAACCAGCCGTTGTTCTCAAGCAGGTGGGCTACCCTGTGGGACAGGTTGCTGGCGAAGGGCGGGTCGAGAAAGACGATATCAAAGGTGTTTCGGGGCGGGGTCGTCTGTAGCCAGGTGACGGCGTCTGCGGCGACGATACAGCAGTTCGGTTCACCCAGAGCGGCCAGGTTGACCCGCAGAGCCTGCACCGCGGAGGAATTCAGCTCCACCGACACCAGTGCCGCTGCGCCGCGGGACAGCGCTTCGAATCCGAGGGCGCCGGAACCGGCAAACAGATCGAGGCAGTTTGCGTCGGGCAGCTGTGGTTGTAGCCAGTTGAACAGGGTCTCGCGAATCCGATCGCCGGTGGGACGCAAGCCCGGAGCCGCAGGGAACGTTAATTGTCGACCACGCCAACGGCCGCCGATAATGCGAATCCGCCCACGGGTGGCAGGAGTTTTGCGGCTCTTTGACAACAGTTGGACTCCGGACAGTGGGCAAAAATGGTAGGATACACGCCTTTAATGGACACTGGGAAAAGCGATTAATGGCGTCTGACGAAAACTCGCAGCCGGACTCGGAGCGTGCGCCGGAACAGGTGCCGGAAGCGCGGGACAAGCGTTCATTTCTCGCCCGTTGGCGTAAACCTGAGCGCTCGGCGGATACAAGCACTCCCCAACAGAGCGTCGCCACGGGTAGTGCCCCACCAGGCGAGGGGTCGTCAACCGCCCGGTCGCACGCCGCACAAAGTCTGATCGGACGCGCCCTGGCCCGCACTGGAGCTGGAATTGGTGCGCTGTTTTTGGGCCGCAAGGCCATTGATGCGGAGTTATTCGAGGATCTTGAAACGCGCCTGCTGTTGGCTGACGTTGGAGTCGAAACCTGTAGCGACATAATTACCGCGTTGACAGGCCGGGCCAGGCGCGGTGATCTTGCCGACGGCGCAGCACTGCGGCGCGAACTGGGCAAGGTGATGCTCGACATTCTTCAGCCTTGTGCGCGCGCGCTTGAAATTACCGGGGCAAAACCATTCGTGATTCTGGTGGTTGGAGTGAATGGTGTGGGCAAGACTACCACCATCGGCAAGCTGGCGCGGGGGTTACAGCGCCAGGGGCACGCGGTCATGCTTGCGGCGGGTGATACATTCCGTGCCGCTGCTGTGGAACAGTTGCAGGAGTGGGGTGAGCGCAATGCGGTTCCTGTAGTAGCGCAGCACACCGGCGCCGACAGCGCCTCGGTAATATTTGACGGCATGCAGTCGGCGCAGGCCAGGTCGGTGGAGGTGCTTATCGCAGACACGGCGGGTAGATTGCACACCAAAGACAATTTGATGGAAGAGCTGAAAAAGATAAAACGGGTGCTCACCAAACTGGATAGCAAAGCCCCGCAGGAAGTGTTGCTGGTGCTCGACGGCGGTACAGGGCAAAACGCGTTGGCGCAGATGCAGCAGTTCAACGACAGCGTTGGGGTGACGGGTATCGTGTTAACCAAGCTGGACGGTACGGCGAAGGGCGGCGTGATATTCTCACTGTGCCGGCGTTTTGGGGTTCCGGTGCGCTACATAGGCGTGGGTGAGGGTATCGACGACTTGCAACCTTTTGATGCCAAAAGCTTTGTAGATGCGCTATTGGATAGCGGTGTGCAGTCGTGATTCTGTTTGACGGTGTTAGCAAACGCTACCCACAGGGGCACGAAGCGTTGAATGGGGTAAGCTTTGAACTCGCCGCTGGTGAACTGGCCTTTTTGACCGGCCACTCTGGAGCCGGCAAAAGTACGTTGCTTAAACTGATCATGTTGATGGAGCGTCCCACCCGGGGCCAGGTGTTAATCAACGGCAAGAACCTCAATCGTTTGCACGTTAGTCAAATCCCCTATTACCGGCGGCGGGTAGGCGTGGTCTTTCAGAACCATCAGCTTTTATTTGATCGCTCGGTGTACGATAACGTCGCTCTGCCATTACTGGTGTCGGGATATAACGCCCGGGATATCGGTCGCCGGGTGCGGGCGTCCCTGGATAAAGTCGGCCTCCTAACCAAAGAGAAGCAGAACCCGATTACGCTCTCCGGGGGGGAACAGCAGCGCGTCGGCATTGCCCGTGCCGTGGTGCACAAACCACGGATTCTCCTCGCGGACGAGCCGACTGGTAATCTCGACCCGGCGTTGTCAGCCGAGATCATGCAACTGTTCAAGGACTTCCATGAGGTTGGGGTTACGGTGCTCATCGCTTCCCATGATCTCGGTCTTATAGCTCGAATGGGTAAGCGAGTACTCACTTTGACATCTGGCGCGATAGTGCAGGGCGACAACAATGTCTCGGGCTAATCAGCGCCCGGATCGGGAGTCTGCGCCGGGCGGGCGACGCAGCACTGCGATTGGACGCAGTGGCGCAAGTGAAAGTAGCGCGGCGTGGCGCGACCGCCTGCACAGTTATCTGCAGCACCACGGAGGCAACTGTGCGGAGGCCCTGAGACGCCTCGGACGCACCCCGTTGCAGAGTCTGATGACCGGGATGGTAATCGCAATTGCGCTGGCCTTGCCGGCCGCACTATACGTCGCCGTGCTCAACTTGCAGCAGCTGGGTGGCAGGGTGCAGACCGATTCTCAGGTGACTATTTTTCTACGCGGCGACGCACAGACCCCGACAATTGAGCCGTTGCTGGCGCGCCTGCGCAAGATGCCCGGAGCGGAGGCTGTTACCTATCTGTCGCCCGAGGAGGCGCTGCGGGAATTTCAGGAGTTGTCGGGATTTGGCGACGCCCTGACCCTGCTCGACGAAAACCCGCTGCCCCCCGTTATACTGATTACTCCCGCCGCACATTTGCGGGCTGACTTTGTGGCAGCCGAACGCTGGATTCAGGACATTGCCGCTGATCCGTTGGTCGACGAGATTCAGCTCGACATGAAATGGTTGCAGCGTTTGCACAGCGTGCTTGATATCGGGCGCCGACTGGCATTCGCGTTGGGAGTGGTGCTGTCGCTCGGGGTGCTGCTGGTGGTGGGTAACACCATACGTCTGGCAATAGAGAGTCGGCGCGATGAAATCGTCGTCGTGAAGCTGGTCGGTGGCACCAACGCTTACGTGCGTCGGCCGTTTCTTTACACGGGCCTGTGGTATGGCGCCGGCGGTGGCATCCTGGCCTGTTTGCTGGTCGCCGGGGGTCTGTGGTGGCTCGCGGAGCCAACAGCGCGTCTGGCGGCCCTGTACCAGAGTCAGTTTGTGCTGCAGGGGCTGGGGGTCAGCGGTTTCGCGGCGTTACCGGCCCTCGGGGCCACGCTGGGACTGGTGGGTGCCTGGCTCGCGGTGAGTCGCCACGCAGCGAGTATTGACGCCGAGTAGCCGCACTAGATTTAGATCAAGTAAAGCAATGAAAAACAAGGGGTTAATTGAACTTTTCGGGCTGTGGACATCTAATGCAGGCATGGTAAACTGTGCTCCCCCAAAAGTGAGGTCCCTATGAGCAAAAGTCTCCAAACTGTGAATTGGCTGGTGCCTGGCGAAAACCTGGGAGCCTATATACAGGGTGTCAGTAGCATACCCGTGCTATCTGCTGATGAGGAGAAAAGTCTGGCAGAGCGCCTCTTTTTCGACAATGATCTGGAAGCCGCGCGGCATCTGGTGATGTCCCACCTGCGGTTCGTGGTGTATATCGCGCGATCCTACAATGGCTATGGTCTGCCCCTGGCGGACCTCGTTCAGGAGGGTAATGTCGGGCTGATGAAGGCGGTCAAACGCTTCAATCCCGAAAAAGGTGTGCGCCTGGTATCGTTCGCGGTGCACTGGATTAAAGCGGAAATACACGAATACGTGTTGCGTAACTGGCGCATAGTCAAAGTGGCGACCACCAAGGCGCAACGCAAACTGTTTTTCAATCTGCGCAAAGCCAAGCAGCGTCTGGCGTGGCTCACCGACGATGAAGCGGCCGCGGTTGCCAGTGATCTGGGGGTGGAGGTCACGCAAGTTCGCGAAATGGAACAGCGCCTGTCCGCGCGCGATGCCACAATTGATACCACGCCAGATGACGACGAAGACGGGTATCAGGCACCGGTGCACTATCTTGAAGATCACAGTGCCGATCCGGCGTTGATACTGGAGCGGGCTGATTCGGAAACATCCAATTACGATAACCTGACAGAGGCGCTGGATTGTCTCGATAAACGCAGTCGAGACATTCTGCAGCAACGCTGGCTGACCGACGATAAGGTGACGTTGCACGATCTGGCGGCCAGGTACGGGGTTTCCGCTGAGCGCATCAGGCAGTTGGAACAAAATGCCATGAAAAAGATGCGATCTGCCCTGCAAGCCTGAGTCACCCACGCCACCGGTTTGACAAAAAGCCGCGTTAACGCGGCTTTTTTCTTGGCTGTTAGCGGTATCTGGCACTGTGCGCCACGCTGACAGGCGTGCCGCGTTCAGCAATAAACAGTTTTGGGGAACACAAATCACCCGGTGGCGATCGAGAAAAACGACTTATGACGCAAATCAATGTACGCGCTATGTGTGTCGGCTGCGGTGCAATATTCGGCTTGTTGGCGATTACATTGGGTGCGTTTGGTGCCCATGTATTACGCAGCCTCAGCGGACCCGAACAATGGGAATCAGGCGGCGCGTCGGTATGGCAAACAGCAGTGCTCTATCAAATGTTCCACGCGCTCGCCCTGCTGGTACTGGGCGCACTGCCCGCGGAGTTGATATCGAACCGGGTTCGCGGGGGGGTGGCAGTGAGTTTTGCCGCAGGCACGGTGCTGTTTTCCGGTAGTTTGTATCTGTTGGCGGTGACGAGGGTACCGCTGTTGGGAATGCTGACGCCGGTGGGCGGAGTATTTTTTTTGGTCGGCTGGGGCGTGCTCGGTGTGGCTTTTGGACGGATATCCCGTGAGCGAAGCTAAGGATTATGCACCCGGCTTACCCGCCGCGCGCCGTAGAACCGTGCGCAGCTATGTGGTGCGGGGTGGTCGCCTGACTCCTGGGCAGCGCCGCGGCCTTGAACAGCATTCCAATTATTTGCTCGAGATAACTTCCGGTGGCGCCGATTGGGACAAAATATTTGGTCGTACTGCGCCGGTAGTTCTGGAAATCGGGTTTGGTATGGGGGATTCGTTGTGCCAGATGATGGCTGCTGAGCAGGAAAAAGATTTTGTGGGCATTGAGGTGCACCCCCCAGGCGTAGGTAGGCTCCTGAATAATGCGGCCGCTTTGGAATTACACAATCTGCGGGTCTATCTGGGGGATGCGGTGGACGTGCTGGACGAATGTATTCCACCGCAAACTGTATCCCGAGTGCAACTTTATTTTCCGGATCCGTGGCACAAGAAAAAACACCACAAGCGTCGTTTGGTACAGCCGGCTTTTGTCGCGAAAGTCCGGCGCGTGCTGGCGATCGGCGGCGTCCTGCATATGGCCACAGACTGGCTACCTTATGCTGAACATATGGCAGAGGTTATGGCAGTGGCAGAAGGTTTTGAAAATACGGCAAACGAAGGAATGTATGTGCCGAGGCCCGAGTTTCGGCCGGTCACCAAGTTCGAAAGGCGTGGGCAGCGACTGGGCCACAGTGTCTGGGATTTAGTGTATCGCCGCGTTAGCTGACACTGGATGGATTTAATTTGCAGAGTGATTAGTCGCTGCGGGGCCGCGGTGAGAGCAGAACAGAGCCAACATGACCGATAACCCATTCTGGGATTACTCTCTGAACCTGTATCAACAGCCGGGCATTGCACAGCTGTGCATCGACTTGCAGGATCGTTTTGGCGCCAATGTTAACCTTGTGCTGTTTGCGTGTTGGGTGGGTAATCGAGGCCGGCGATTGGACGGCAGCAATCTGCGCGCGGCCCTTGCGGAAATATCTGACTGGAATAAGCGCGTTACCCAACCCCTGCGAAGCCGTCGTCGCGCCCTCGATCCTGGTCGAGCGGGCGTGGCACAGGAGAAGCAGCGCCTGTTGGCAAAGGAGCTGGACGCCGAACGGGAAGAACAGGCACGGTTGCTGAACTGGTTTGACACACATAGCCCGTCGTTACCAGTTGCCCCAGCAGAAGAGGCTATCGTCCAAAATTTGATGCTTTATCTCGCAATGCTCGGAACCGACGGTGAACCACCGCAATTATTAGTAGCGGCAGCGCTTGAAGGTTGAATTCTGTCTGTGTTGTGCACTGCGGGAATGGGTTAAGATACCGCCTGGCTTTTCCCTCTATTGGCAAGACACAAGGAACTAGCGATGAAAAGAACAGGATACTTAATGCTGGCGAGCGTGCTGACGCTTGCCATTTCGGGCTGCGACAAGATAAGCAACATTGTTAATAAGGATGGCGACAGCGCCGCTGAAAAAAGTGAGGCCGTCGCATCTCTTGGTTCTCAGCAGCAAAAAATTAGCTACATTATGGGGATGAATATCGGGTCCCAGTTCAAGACGGATGATTTCACTCTGGATTTGGTTGCTTTTAATCAGGGTATAACGGATGCGCTGAGCGAGGCGGAACCGCGCCTTAGCGACGAGGAAGCGGCCGCGACGATAGAGGCGTTCCAGCAGGAACAAACGGCGAAACAGGAAGAGGTAAGGAAAGGGCAAGAGGAAAAAAATAGTCAGGAAGGCGCGGCTTTTCTGGCGGAAAACGCAAAAAAAGATGGCGTAACGGTATTGCCCAGTGGATTGCAATATCGTGTGATAACCGACGGGTCTGGCCCGATCCCGACCGCAGACAATACTGTGGAGGTTAATTATCGTGGCACATTGATTGACGGGACAGAGTTTGACAGCTCGTACAAGCGGGGCGTGCCTGCTCAGTTCGGCGTAACGCAGGTGATTCCTGGGTGGGTAGAAGCATTGCAGTTGATGAAGGAAGGTTCCAAGTGGGAGCTCGTGGTGCCGCCCGAACTGGCCTACGGGCCCGGCGGCGCCGGTGGCCTGATCGGCCCTAATCAGACATTGATTTTTGAAGTCGAGTTGCTCAAGGCTGCGGTCGTAGAGAGCGCAGAATAAACCGGACGCTGGGCAACATTGCGGCAGGATTTTTACCCCTGATCGAGAATCTGATGTAGCCCCGACTGTGCTAATGCCGATAATAACGGACGAACCATATCGGTTCGTCCGTTTTTTGTATATGCGGTGTCCAAACGGGGCGGAATGTCCAGACTGGAAATATCAAAACGGCACACAAGCAGGCTGTTATACTGTACTGCCCGTGGCAGTATTTTCAATCACAACTAAAATTTTCCTGGAAAATTACTTTTATGCATGATGCCACTTCGACAGAAGAACCAGAACACAAGTTAAATCTTCGCAATTTACGCGAAGACGACTACGCGGACATTAAGGAGATAATGGATCGTGTTTACTCGGGCTTTGGTGGTGCCTGGCCGGAGAAAAAATTCCGAGCTCAGTTGACGGTGTTCCCAGAGGGACAGATATGTATAGAGGATCACGGCAAGGTGGTGGCTGCGGCATTCGCAGTTGTTGTCGATTACGATAAATTTGGCGACCAGCATACCTACGGGGAAATTACGGGCGACGCTTACCTGACCACACATGACCCGTTGGGTGATGTGCTGTATGGTGTCGACGTATTTGTGTCGCCCGATTATAGAGGATTACGTTTGGGTCGACGCCTGTACGAGGTGCGCAAGGAATTGTGCCAACGACTTAATCTGCGTGCGATTGTTGCCGGAGGACGAATTCCGAATTATAAAAAATACGCGGATGAGCTAACTCCACAGCAATATATCGAGCGTGTAAAGCGTAAAGAAATTTACGATCCGATTTTGACATTTCAATTATCCAATGAATTTGAAGTCAAACAGGTGCTCACGGATTACCTGCCAGAAGACAAAGAATCCAGGGGTTATGCCACGTTATTACAATGGCACAATCTGTATTACGACCCCAGCAAAACACCATTGATTGGTGCGCCGCGCTCATCGGCCCGCGTAGGATGTGTGCAGTGGCAAATGCGCACCCTTAGATCAGTTGGGGAATTAATTCAGCAGGTGGAATTTTTTGTCGATGCGCTGTCGGATTATCAATGCGATTTGGCGCTTTTCCCGGAATTTTTTAATGCGCCTTTGATGGGCATCGAAAACCATAAAACGTCTATAGACGCGATCAAGGCGTTGGCGGAATTTACTGATGAAATTGTTGAGGCCATTTCCAAACTGGCTGTTGCATACAATATAAATATTGTGGCCGGCTCTATGCCGGTGATCGAAAACGATGAGTTATTTAATGTGGCCTATTTGTGTCGTCGGGATGGTACTCAGGACGCCCAGTACAAGTTGCATCCTACGCCACACGAAAAGCGTGCATGGATTATGCAAGGTGGCGACGAACTAAGGGTGTTCGATACAGATTTCGGAAAAATCGGAGTATTAATCTGTTACGACGTGGAATTCCCGGAGCTGGCGCGCTTACAATCAGAGGAGGGAATGCAAATTTTATTTGTGCCATTCTGGACGGATACCAAAAATGGTTATTTGCGCGTGCGCTGCTGTGCTCACGCGCGGGCTATTGAAAACGAGTGCTATGTGGCAATTGCCGGGAGTGTCGGTAATCTCCCGAAGGTGGATGGCGCCGATATTCAGTACGCGCAATCCGCAGTGTTTTCACCTTCTGATTTCGCTTTCCCGCACGATGCAACCATGGCGGAGACAACGCCCAATACCGAGATGACACTGATTGTGGATCTCGATCTTGAGAAACTAAAAAAATTGCAAAATGAAGGTTCGGTGCGCAACTACCTGGATCGACGTCGCGACCTGTATAAAATAAATTGGTTGGGGAAAAAATAGCCAGGGCAGCGACGCGGTCGGGTCGCAGTCAGTCATTTGCAGGTGTCCAACCGGTCGATTGCCGCATTCGACAGGCCTGTGCAATGAGTATTGGTCCGTCGTCCTGGATTCCATTAAAGTCAGGCTCGCGGCGCGAGGAGTGAAGACTCTTCCAGCGGTAAGCGTATAGCCTCTGACGCGACGCGAGCTGTGTTTTAATCAGAGTATGGCTTTACATGGTTCGCACCGGATGTCGATGCGAACACCTTTTGTATCTCGGTTGCGCTGAGTATCCTGTAGGCCCCTTCTTCAAGGTCACCCAGTGCTAACGCGCCAGTCTGGAACCGATGCAGTGTGACGACATGGTTGCCGACTGCGGCAAACATGCGACGGATCTGATGATAGCGCCCCTCGGTGAGCACCATCACGCCGCTGTGATTATTTTTCGAATGCCAGGTTGCAGGCTTTAACGGTTTTTCGTCGCCGCGGATACAAAATTGGCCGCTGGAGAAAAGATCACTTTCGTCGCCGCGCAGCGCATTGCGAACTGTTACCTGGTAGTGTTTTGCCGCATGGGTTCGTGGATGAATAATGCGATGCAAAAGATTTCCGTCATCGGTCAGTATCAGCTGTCCGGTACTATCTTTATCCAGTCGGCCCACTGAGGACAGCACCGGTTTGCGGCGACGCCACCGCTCGGGTAGTAAATCGTAGACCAGCGCTCCAGCGTCCCTGTGGGAACAAACATAGCCAGCTGGTTTATTGAGCATAATCGTGAGAGGTGGTGGAGGATCAATGATTTCACCATGGAAAAGAAGGGCTCCCGCGTTAACCTGATCCGATGTTACAGTTTGTTCTGCTTTGCTTATTATCAGTCCGCTAAGAGTCACCGCGCCAGCACGGCATGCGCGACTAATTTCCCTGCGGCTACCATATCCCAGATTCGAGAGCAGACGATCAATGCGAATGGCAGATGGTAATTTGGGCATTCGGGTGCATTTCAGGTGGGCATAAAACGTTGCACATACCAGCAGCTCGCCTCAATCTGCAAACGTTGTTGTTGTGCCCAGGTTAGTCCGGTTGTTACCAATTTTTCAGCGATACCCTGGCCGCGCATGGCTTGCGGTACAAAAGTGCGATGAAAGTTAATGCCGTTATTTGAGAGCAACGTATATTCCAGCAGCGCTTCGCTGTGGCCAAGATTAGCGACGAAACATTGCCGTTGCGCATCGTGGATAACGTCTGGACCATCTTCTGCGGTTGTCTCCATCAACGACCCATGGTGTAAAATTCATTGTTCGGACGCATGCTCAGGAAATTGGCCATTCGGTTTGACAGGCAAAAAAACGCGCTGATGGCGCCAATATCCCAGATATCCTCCATGTCGAAACCTTGTTCACGCAGTAACGTATAATCTTCGTCGTTCACCTGGTTTGAATGCTGACTAACCTTCATCGCAAAATCCAGCATGGTCCGCTGACGTTGAGTGATATCGGCCTTGCGATAATTAACTGCAACCTGATCTGCGAGCAGAGAATTTTTGGCAACGATGCGCAAAATAGCGCCGTGGGCAACCACACAGTACAGGCAATCGTTGCCTCCGCTAACAGCGACTACAATCATTTCCTTTTCCGCTTTGCTCAGGTTGCCTTTGCGCAACATCAGGGCGTCGTGCATGGCAAAAAAAGCGCGGCATTCGTCGGGGCGGTGGGCTAGGACCAAAAAGACATTGGGAATAAAACCTACTTTGTCCTGCACCGCCAGGACCTGCTCCCGTAAATCGTCGGGTAGATCATCAATAGTGGGTATGGGGAAACGGCTAATGGGGATGGTGGTCACCGGGGCTTCTCCTTCACGAACAATGAGGAAAGTATGGGCATGGTATCGTGATAAAACAAGCGGTCGGGGCACAATCGCGGTCGCGCGAAGACTGACCAGTAATTGACAATGCATTTTTTGTGGTCAGCTTTGATCGTGAGATGCCGATGCCGCTCTGAACAGCGTTTCCTGCAGAGTAAGCGTGAACGAAAATGCGATAACGTGAATGGGTGCAGCGAAGAGCAACAGCACGCCACTGCCGTACATTAAGCGATCGGTCGTATGAGAACCGGGAAAGATATTGGCGACAAAAATTACCGCGGCCGCAAACATCAGGGCAATTCCAATTTTGGCGCCATGTTTTCGTTGCGGCGGAAATCCGCGAGCAGACAAACGTTGGTCCATGCCTCTGATAAAGATCATTAATAACAATGCACACAGCGCAGCAGCGCTTGAACAGGTCCGCCACAGTACTGTTTCGGAGATCTGTACCAGGCTGAACAGGGGCGGAAAGATGCTGACCAGAAACACTACGGCACTAGCGCTGAAAGTAACCGAGGCACGCATCGATCCGCGCGGCCCGGTGGAACCTTGAAGGACAGCAAGTATCGCCGAAAAACCTGCCAGGGTAATGGCACATTCTGCAAGTAAGTTAAAGAATTCCATGGTTTGCCTCATTTTAATTATGAATATTACAGATGGTGCAGATGGTCTTTTAACGTGATGGTCCGCAATGGCGGTGCAGCTTCCGCAACTCCGGCTCGGGTGGAAGGCAGCGCGCGCTGAACATAGTGTTACTCTACCACCTGGCGAATGCAACGAACGCCGGGGCCGCTAAATAGTATGACGGCTGATGATAACCGGCACCAGGTCATTTCCGGTTAGCCGTTAGTCAACAGCCGATCCACTTCTTAAGTATAGTTGGGAGTATGGGTAGTGAGAATTTGGTTGAAAAAATTATAACCGTTGATTTATTTGGTAGATTCAATATATTGACGATACACGTCTATCGATCACCCGGTTAACAGATCCTTATCCGTGCGAAAAGCTATCTACACCAACCAGCGCTGAATTGCTGTCAGACTACAGGAGCAACGATGAATAGCATTAACCATCCCGTTTTCTATGCCGCAATCATGTTAATCGCCGGTTTGGGTATACCCGTAATGGCTTCCCTGAACGCCGGGTTAGGTGCCAGGTTAGAGAATCCAATACTGGCTTCGACTATACTGTTTGTGGTTGCCATTATTGTGGCAGTTGGTGGTTTACTGGCTATTCAGGGCGTACCAAAAAACGTGATTTCCGACGCCATACCCATCCATTTTTATCTGGGCGGTCTATGCGTGGTGTTTTATGTATTTGCGGTCACCTGGATCGTACCGAAATTTGGCGTTGGCAACGCCATCGCATTTGTGTTGTTGGGACAGTTAATTTCAATGGCCACGATCGACAATTTCGGCTTACTGGGCGCACCCCAATTTCCGGTTTCATGGCAACGGTTCGGCGGTTTGTTGCTGATGGCTGTCGGAATATTTTTTGCCGTTCGCAGAAATTGACATGGTTGTCATACGAGCACGCGATTACGGGAATTGTATGCTCGTATAGTCGAGCTACGTACTAATATTTTAGTGTGCTCAATAGCTTAAGAAACGAGCCCACGAGTTTCCTGCCTTTGCGGCCCAGCCAGGGACGGTTATGTAAAAAGTTGCTGCGCCAAATTAAAGCGCGTATAGCTTTTTCCATTGAAGATTCAACGCCAATATTGCAAAATTTTTCGTAAGTGCTGCAGCTGTAATTGTCTACTGCAACGATTTTATTAATATGCTTGTCCAGATTAATGGTATTTTTAAAGCAGACCAAGGGAATATCGCCAACGGTTTGCATTATTGGAATTAATGTTCGCAAACATTTGTCGCAAGTACCGCAATTCAGATGGCCAAGTGCCAGATCGAATTCGTTCGTGAGATTTTTTTGGCACACCCTGAGATGCTTGGACAGTAAGGGATTGTCCGCTATTTGCCGAAGCTTTTCGTCGCGGGAATACTGATCACCGTAATGAACAATTTTAATGTCGGCAGAAGAACGTAGTGGCGCAGTCATCCAGTGAGAGCCATGGTGGAAGTTGAGCAGAGCAGTGCGGCTGTAATCAGAGGAAATGACCTGGGTAGCGACCCCGTCGATCAAATAACCAAGTGCTGCAAGTGCACCCTCAAATGATTCGCGGTAGCGCTTACGGGCAATGTGATGTTGACGCAGATTGGTCTTGATACTAACAGCATTTACATTATATTTTGCGGCTACATATTGCGCGTTACCAAACACTACGGCAGCGCCCCCATCGTCGTCAAGAGCGATGTCCAACCCGTGGACGGTTACAACATGGTGAACAGGCTTGGGATAGGTAGAAATTGAATGAAAAGAATCGACCCCTCCAGAAAAACACAACGCGGTAAAATTACCCTCATATTGAAATGGCGGGCCATTTCGTAGTGAACAAATTTTTATTGGCGGCCATCCCCACCAGGATTGGTAAATGGCCATTAAATTTTGGGCGTTTTTCAACCAAACAGGACACAACGAGTCTTCAAAAACTAGATTCCGGCGCAAGTGTAATGCAGCCACTAATAACGCTCCGGCAAACCCTTCTGGCGCCGGGCGCAACCTGTGATTACTAGATTGAAACCAGAGTGTACGTCCATCGACCGGGGCGGAGACGGTATACAGGCCTTGTTTGTAGTCCAACCGTAGTTTGCCGACCTTGATTTCATTCCCAACAGTGTTATCCATATTTTTTTCCCTGCTTGACGGCTAAAGTCCTATGCAGAATACTTTGACCTAGACTAGGCTTGGCTGGTTATTATCCGCACAATAGGAAGGGGAGGAAAGCGGAGACGTCATCAATCGATATAGGGAGAGCGATGTGCATGCACGGGTGGAGAGATCGTTGAAAGCATGGCTGGAGGAATTTGCCAGCTGTGTGCGGAACAGGGACTTTGAGCGTGGTCGCGATATGTTTCTAGAGGAAGTGGTTGGTTATGGGACTTGGACAGACCGCATGGTTGGGCTGGATAATCTGGTGGTCAGCCAATGGTGCAATGTGTGGCCAAAGACAGAAGGATTTACTTTCGATTGGGACAGTAGCAACGTATGGTGCGATCACCCCTCGGCACCGAAGCTGGCTGTGATAGCGGCGCTGTGGTCGGGTAACGGAGTAGATGGGAGCGGTGGCCATTTTGATCGCAAGGGCCGTTCAACGACGGTACTTCAAAAGGATGCGGCTGACCGGTGGCGAGCTGTACATACACATTTTTCACTGTTACCTAACAACAATCTGACCGGCAGTGCCTAGCTGGCTTTGTTTTAGTGACATGCAAAGGAAAATTAATTTAGTTCTCGTCCCCGACACACATAATCACGACCCGCAGGATTTCCATAAAATCGCAGAAAAAATCCGTGCGCTTTGCCAAGATGTTGTCCCGTATGTTTGTCTACCGCGGCAATTGAGCTGGAAAAAATGGTTGTATGCTGGCAGGCCTACTCTCTACGTGGCTACGCGGCCGTTAAAGCGCCTCAACCCTTTGAGGGGTTGCAAGCTTGGCGGTGTGAAGATGAACAAAGCTGAGCAGTATCGGCGTCTGGAGGAAAATAATATTTCCACGCCGAAATGGGAATCTATCAATGCGAGTACTCGCCTTTCCCGGCAAGACTGGGGTGATTATGTGGTCGTTAAACCCAACAGTGGGCGAGGTGGGCGTGGCGTTAAAATTAAGAAAACTGGAAGAGTCAAAGGCGAAAAATATTATGACGGGGAGGAGTACATTGTTCAGGCATTTGTGTATACAGGGACAGAGCCGGTAGTATATCGCGCTCTGACTTTATTCGGAAAAGTGCTGTATCTCGAGTGTAGTAGAAACTCCAACTGTGGGCATGAGCTTTCAGGGCCCAATAAATTTGGTGAAGTCGGGGGGCATAACATAGTTGCAAGCGCTAGGGGCGCCAACAGGGAGCTTGTTCGAGACCCGATGATAGAGTCTTTTGCCGAAAAGGTTGCCACGATCTGTTTTCCCAATATCCCCGTGTTGGGTATTGATGTTATGAAGGACGCGCTCACCGGAGAACTTTTCGTCGCAGAGACCAATCCCTTTGGCCAAACCTGGCACTTTTCTTCGCAGATTGGAAAAAGCATGGCCCGAGATCATGGCCTGGAATACGAGAAGCAGTTTGGCGCCTTCGATAAGGCCGCGAAGATACTGATACAAGTTGCGAGGCAGCGCGCAGAGTAACAAAATGGCCGTAACAAGCTTTACACTACCGCAAGACTGCGGCCATATAACTAGCTAGAAACTCTAATGGTAGCGTATACGGCGTTTTTTTATTGTGTACAGCCTGTTGGTACCATGTCGCCGGAGTCAAATAAAAACTTGCGTCTCCCGAATTTACTGAAGGCGTTAGGTGATGGGTTCGCTGGATGATGCTGTGTGTATCAGGAAGAATTTTTTTTGTTTTCGCGGTGGCTGTCGTGCAGCACGGCTATGATGCGGTCTTCCGCTTCAAAGCGATTAACCAGCGCCTCGCCCAGGGCGGACAGATCGTCGGCGAGCGAAGTCAGATCGTCAGGGGTCATGTATTTATCGTTGAAATCCAGCGCCTGTTCGGTGGAGTCGCCGATCTGTTCGAGCAGCTTTTTGGCCTCTTTCAGCCCTTCCTTTTCATCGAACTCGCGCCCCTCGCGCAACAGTTGTTCGTAGACTTCAAAATGCCCCGCTGACACATAGTCTACCAGCTGCTCGGAAAATTCCAGAACCCGCTCCCCGTGGTCCGGGTCGTCGTCGTGGAATTCGCTGATGGCCGCCAGGTCGCTGTAAATAATCAGCAGGTTTTGTCGACTAAGTAGCCAACGGTCGATTAGTTTGCTTACCCCACCCCAGCGTTCCCTTGCATTACGACAATTTTCCAACATGGTGCGCTACCTGATTTGTCCCTTGCGGACGGCAAGGATAGGCAACCCGGCGTCGCGACACAAGTGGAGAGCTATTTTAGTTAATGTCCGAGCCACAGCACGACCGTGGGCAGGGTCAACGCGGTAATGGCTCCGGTCAGACCCAGGGCAAGGCTGGCGAAGGCACCACACAGAGGGTCTATTTCAAAGGCCCTGGCTGTGCCAACGCCATGGGCATTGATGCCGAGGGTAAATCCCACCAGACGCGGATCCCGCAAGCCCAGTCGCGCCAGTAACGCGGGGCCGACGAGTGCGCCGACGACCCCGGTAAAAATAACCACACCGGCGGTAAGTTCGCCAATCGCACCAATTTCCGTGGCAATACCCAGCGCAATTGGCGTGGTGACGGATTTTGGCGCAATCGCCAACAATGTACCGGGTTGTGCACCCAGCAGCCAGGCTACAGAAAGTGCACATAAGGGGGCGGCGAGTAGACCGAACAATAGTGTCAGCAGCAGGGGCTGGGCCATCTGGCGAATGCGATCGAATTGCTGGTGCAAGGGGATGGCCAGCGCCACGGTGCTGGGCCCCAGCAGCCAGTAAAACAGCCGGTTTCCCCCCTGGTAATCGGCGTATTCGATATCCAGGACCCACAGCAAAAGCGCCAGCAGTACACAGGCGCTGGACAGGGGGTGTAGCAATACCCATTGGTGGCAGTGGCGAAAAAGCCACAGGCAGGGTAGATAAATACTAACGGTGAGCACCATAAACAGCACGTGTTGCAGTAGGTCAGCTACCATCAACGGTGCCGCTCAGAGTTGTCTAATGTCGACGCAGTTTTTGCGCTCAGGGTTTTCAATACCAGACCGGTGAGGGTGATGGACAAGAGAGTGCCGACAACAATGGCGCCAAGCAGGGCGGGCCCTTGATTAGAAAACCCGTCGGGTAGAAAAAATATACCGACGCCGGCGGGAATAAAAAACATTGGCAGCATGGCAATAAGCCGGTGCGCGGTATCCACCAGCCATACAGGGGTGGTGCCGGGATACAGGCGCAGCGCGGCGAACAGCAGCAACATTCCCAGCACGGCGCCGGGAATCGGTGCACCGGTATAGCTCGCGACGCCCTCCCCGCACCACAGAAAGGCAATGAGCACCGCCAGCCCTTTACCCGTGGCGATCAGGTTTTGCGCAACAGTTGCCACAGGCTCAACAGGGCGAGGCCAGCAAAGGCCATCAGGGTCCAGGCGGGGATACTAAGGTTTAATAAAGTCCACTGCACTTGCGCGCAATTACCGTCCCCCTTGAGCAGCATGGGTAACGCTTCACCAAAGGAAAATACGTCGAACAGATAATCGGCGGGCGGCCCACAGGTTGGCACCAGATCTTCGGGCAAACTTTGTAACCACAGTTGCCGCAGGGCGAAACCAGCCCCGGTCAGCGCACTAATGCCGATTGCCCCTGCGTAGATACCCTGACCGGTGCGACCAGGATGGTGAATAAATGCCAGCATGGCGATAACGCCGGTGGCGATGACCAGCACCCGTTGCACGATACACAGGTAACAGGGCTTCAAATCCAGCACATGCTGTAGAAACAGTGCCGCAGCAATCAGACCTGCACAGGCGAGGGCGATCGCTAGATTGGTGTTGCGCGGCGATAGCATGGCAGAGTTTCCTTGTGTGGCTTTTTTGTTGGTTAAATGGTGGCGCGTGGTGCCAGCGTTGAGGTTAAGGGTTTCAGTTCGGCAGTGCCAGCGTCAACCGCCGATAGCCCCGCGCTGCGGGCGATTAAGTTTCTGGTAGCGCGCAGAAAACCGCAGCAACTTTTCCATTGCTGGCCCAAAGGCGGCCACCAAGCTCGCCTGTTCGGGCTGCACTGCCGCCCAGGCCTGCTCGAGGGGTACCGGGTTGCGAAAACGCCCCCCTACCTGGCGCAACACACCGGGTACCGCGCCCGGTTCGGCGTAACGTTGCAGCCAACCAATTTGTGGTGCGCGAACACTAAAGTCGTAGGCGCCATCCGGTAACCACGACTGACAGGTCTGTAGATGTTGATAAAAATCGGCACAGTATTCGTCGAGGGGTTGGTCGTGGTAATGCCGCCAATTGCACGCTAAAAGATGGTCGAAACAGACATCGATAACGATGCCCGCATAGCGCCGCCACGGCGCGGGAAAGTGGATAAAAAGTTCGCTGATGTCGGGTAAGTTGTCGGCGTAGTTGTCGAGACTGCGGTGCAGCCGAATGCCACTTTCGACTCCCGCGGGATAGTGACCACGCAGCGGCCCCTTCACGAAATCACCCAGCAGTCCGCCCACTTGCATGTGCGGGTCATCGCCTGAGAGCAAAATATGGGCGAGATAGTTCATGTCATGTCGAAATCGTATTGGGCGTAATAGTTGGTCAGAAACTGGTCGAAGCTCAGGGTATCTGCCGCCTCCAGTGCGCGCTGCTCGGCAAGAGATTCTGCCGCCATGGCGGCGTACTCCTCGGCAATCGCGGGGTCGAGTGGCGTGTCGAGAAAATATTCTCGATGCTGGCGTGCGTGACCGAGAGCGGTCTGGAAGTAGGTGTTCCCGGATTCTGCCATCTGCGCGAGAATGCGGGCGGCCGGGATCAATTCCGGGCTGGTCACCCGCTGTTGCGCGCTATTCACGGCGGCGCTGTAGACGTTGCCGCCGTGGGCCGTATCCAGCAGTGCCGCTACCGGGCTAACTTCACTTAACAACGCGCTGGCCCAGCCGCGCATGACAACATCGCCATCGCCGTCAATTAGTGTCAGCGCGGGGTCCCGGCCCCGGTACACCACCCGCCGCTGGTTTTCCAGAATATTGCGGTACTCCTGGGAGCTGGCGAGAGGACTGTCGCTCAACAGGCAGTGCAATAAAAAGCTGTCGAGAAAATGGATTTGCGCCTCATCAATACCGACAGGTAGCAATGGATTGAGGTCGATGCAGCGGACCTCGACGTACTCGACGCCCCTTTCCCACAGAGCTTTAAGAGGAGTTTCGTTGCCCTGCGTGGTGCGCTTGGGGCGGATAGCGCTGTAAAACTCGTTTTCGATTTGCAGTAGATTGGTACTAAGCTGCAGATAATTGCCCGCGCTATCTCGCAGTCCGATTTGCTCGTAAGCTGAATATGGTTTGGTTAACGCACCGCGTAGATTATTAATATAGCTGCGCAGATCGTTGTAGCAGACAATAAGTGACGCCTGGGCATCACTCTGGTATCCCAGGTCGCCCATACGTAACGAGGTGCTGTAGGGCATGTGCAAGCTGTGATCATCCTTGCCAAACGGAACCAGGCCGTGGGCACGGCCCGCGACAAAAGAGCGGCACACTGCCGGAGCGGCGCCGAACAGATACAGCAGCAGCCAGAAATGCCGTTTAAAATTGCGAATCAGGGCAAAGTAACGCTCGGTTTTAAAATCCTTTAACGGGCGAGTGTCCTGCGCATGTTGTTGTAACAGCGTCCAGCACTCGTCCGGCAATGACCAGTTGTAATGAATCCCGGCGATGGTCTGCATCAGGCGACCATAGCGATGGCCCAGGCCCTCTCGATACAGAGTTTTCATTTTGCCGATATTAGAACTGCCGTAGCGGGCCACGGGAATATCTGCATCCCGGCCGAGCACGCAGGGCATGCTGTTGACCCACAATAGTTCGTCGCCGATGTGGCGATAAGTGAAACGATGAATGTTATCCAGGGTTTGCAGCACTGCGCTAGCTGAATTCAGAGGCGGCGTAATAAACTCCAGCAACGCCTCTGAATAATCGGTGGTGATTAATGGATTGGTCAGGGTCGAACCCAACGCTGTTGGGTGCGGGGTTGTTGCCAATTGCCCTTCCGGCGTAACTCTCAGGCTTTCTTTTTCAATGCCGCGCCGAATACCTTTTAACAAGGCGCTGTGTTCAGGTGAAGTAAACGGCGACAAGAATTTTTTCATGGGGGCAGCGCCTGAAGGCGACAGCAGGGCGCTGTTAGTCCGCTGTTGCAGTGAGTTGGGCCAATGCTGGTCGACCGCGGTCATCGACTGCACAGTGGGTAATCTTGCCGCGCAGTGAGGTATCTTTGGAGCTTAGTTCAACCAACTGGTTAATGGCCTGGTCTTTGTGCGGGCTGTAAAACAGCGTGTCCGCCTCGCTGGCATCAATCCACGTCAGCTCCTTGCTGAGCAATTGGCCATACTGGTTTTCAATGAGATACAACGCCATTGTTTTCACAGCTCGTTGGTTGCGGTGGCGATAGTGTAACGGATGCTTTGATCAGGGCAACAGGTAGTTGTCTGTATGCAGCGGCTGGTGTTTTTCGCCGGCGCCAAACAAGTTGGATTGGCGAGCCGGGAGGTAAGTTCGGGGTTACCCTGCTCTAGCCAGCATTTTTGCCACAATGCCCCGTTGCTTTTGAATAATCGGCGCAAAAGGCAGTGCCGCAAAATGCTGGTCTACATAGCGGGCGAGATACGGCCAGCGGCCGCTGTCCACCGTTTCGCCACCCATGGACGCGTTGATAAACTGGGAGACGACGGCAATGTCCGCCAGGGTCAGGGTATCGCCCACCAGATATTGCAGGTCGCCAATTTCTGCGTTCAGGTAGTCGAAAAGTGGTGGCGCCTTGGCGGCAATGATGGCGTCAATTTTGGCTGCATCGAATTCCCGGCCGAGGGAGCGAAACACTACCCGGTGGCGAAACGCGGTGGCGGAGATCGCTCCGGATAGTTCGTAGTCGGCGAATTTTTCGAACCAGGCGACGCGACTTTTTAGCAGCGGATCGGTGGGAATCAGCGGGGGCTCTGGAAAAACGTCCTCCAGATAGCGGCAGATAACGGCGGAGTCCTGAATATAGTGGCCGGCGTGCAATAACACAGGAATGCGCTTGAGGGGATTAATTTTTTCATAGCCTTCCGGGAGATTGAACGGGGAGACCGGGTCCATCTCGTACTCCAGCCCTTTGAGCGACAACACGATATGGACTTTGCGTACATACGGAGAGAGCGGTGCACCAATAACCTTGATCGTCATAATCCATTGCCTTAAAGGTCAGAAATTTGCAGAGCATGGACCATGCTAGCAACTGGTTGTTGGTACAACAAGGCGTGGGGTTCAAGGTGTGGCATTTGTAGTCGCCACCCGCCCGTGGTAAAACATCGCCAATAATTTCCCCAATCCGCGTGCCGCGTGCCGCGCGACGACAGGATAATCACTATGGCCAGGTTAGAGGGAATTTGTTATCGCGCCGCGTCGCGGGCGCCGATGCGCGAACTGCACGGGTGCGCAGTTACAGCGGATGGCGGAGTGGCCAATGATTTTCGCGGCGCGCCGGGTAAACGACAGGTCACGGTGCTGAGTCTGGAATCCTGGCAGGATGCTTGCGCGGCAGCCGCTACTGAATTGCCGTGGACGACGCGTCGGGCGAATTTACTGGTCAGCGGACTGCGTTTTGACCAGTCCCAGGTGGGTAAAACCCTGAAAATCGGCGAGTTGGCGTTGTTGATTACCCGGGAAACCGATCCCTGTTCACGCATGGAACAATCCCATCCCGGGCTACTCGCTGCCCTGCGGCCCGAGTGGCGCGGGGGAGTGTGCTGTCGCGTGATCACTCCTGGCCCCATCGCGGTTGGCGATACGGTTGACTTGCTCGAACCCTGATTAACTCCACCGTTAAATGAACAAAACCCAATCCCCTAGAGACCCAGCTGCGACCATAGCTCGTCCACCCGCGCCTTGACGGCACTGTCCATGGCGATCGGTCGTCCCCACTCCCGCTGAGTTTCCGCGGGCCATTTATGGGTGGCGTCCAGCCCCATTTTTGCGCCGAGACCCGAGACGGGTGACGCAAAATCCAGGTAATCAATGGGCGTGTTGTCAACGATTACGGTGTCCCGCGCCGGGTCCATGCGCGTACTCAGTGCCCACACCACATCCTGCCAGTTGCGCGCGTCGATATCCGCGTCGGTCACGATAACAAACTTGGTGTACATAAACTGACGCAGGAAAGACCACACCCCCATCATCACCCGTTTGGCGTGCCCCGGGTATTGTTTGTGAATGGTCACTACCGCTACCCGGTAAGAGCAGCCTTCTGGTGGCAGGTAAAAATCGACAATTTCCGGAAACTGTTTTTGCAGCAGGGGAATAAAAACCTCGTTCAGGGCGAGGCCCAGTACGGACGGTTCGTCCGGTGGCCGGCCGGTGTAGGTGCTGTGGTAAATCGGCGTGTCGCGGTGGGTGATACGCTCGATGGTCATCACCGGGAAGCGTTCTACTTCGTTGTAGTAGCCGGTGTGGTCGCCGAACGGCCCCTCGTCCGCATCGTCGCCGGGGGCGATATAGCCTTCAAGAATAAATTCGGCGCTGGCGGGCACCTGCAGATTATTACCGAGGCAGGCAGTGACCCGGGTTTTTTGCCCCCGCAGCAACCCGGCAAAGGCGTATTCGGAGAGAGTGTCGGGCACTGGCGTCACGGCTCCGAGGGTGGTCGCAGGGTCGGCACCGAGCGCCACCGCCAACGGAAAGTTTGTGCCGGGATGGGCGCGCTGCCAGTCGCGAAAATCCAGCGCCCCGCCGCGGTGGGGCAGCCAGCGCATAATGGCGCGGTTTTTTGCGAGCACCTGCATACGGTAAATACCGAGGTTCTGCCGCTTTTTATGCGGCCCGCGGGTCACCACCAGCGGCCAGGTTATCAGAGGTCCGACGTCGTCCGGCCAGCAGGTCTGAATCGGTAGCGTGGTGAGATCGACTTTCTCTCCTTCCAGCACGACGTCCTGACAGGGCGCATGTTTAACTTCGTCCACCGGCATGTTCAGCACTTGCTTGAAGGTATCGCGCTGGGCCCACAGTGCCTTGAAACTGGCGGGTGGTTCTGGCTCCTTGAGATAGGCCAACAGGTTGCCCACGTCCCGTAATTGACCGATATTCTCT
Organism: Porticoccaceae bacterium; assembly: GCA_041600415.1. Lineage (GTDB taxonomy): Bacteria > Pseudomonadota > Gammaproteobacteria > Pseudomonadales > Porticoccaceae > JBFJKD01. The sequence continues at coordinate 268,324 of JBFIKF010000001.1, forward strand.
CGCCCCATGGCCAGGGCCACCCGGGTGGTCGTGCCGAACAGGTTCGCCAGCACCGGCGTGGTGTGGCCTTTCACATTTTCGAACAACAAAGCGGGGCCACCGCCTTTCAGCACCCGGTCGCAAATTTCGGTAATTTCCAGGTGGCAATCGACGGCCACGGCGATACGCTTGAGTTCGCCCCGTTTTTCCAGAAACGTCATAAAAGAACGCAAATCCGTGTGGTGCATAATTTCGCCGTGGCATTCAGATTGGAAAATGGTACGGTAACCCTACTGGAATGCAAAATATATAAGGCGTTGCGACTTAATGGCGTTCTAAACCAGCGCTTAAGAATATTGGGCAGTGCGCATAACCCGTCCCTTAAGGCTATCGGGACTGCCCATAATCCGAGAAATTTTTACTAAACCGGGAGACCAATTATGAAAAAAGTGCAGTTAGGTGGCAGTGACCTGCAGGTGGGTCGTCTTGGCCTGGGGTGCATGGGAATGTCGGAGTTCTACGGCGCTGCGGACGATGCGGAGTCCATCAAAACCTTGCATCAGGCCGTGGAGCTGGGGGTAAATTTTTTCGACACGGCGGACATGTACGGTTCGGGGCACAACGAAACGTTAATTGGCAAGGCGTTTTCGGGCCGCTGGCGCGATGTGGTGGTGGCCACCAAGTTCGGTATTCTCAGGGGTGAGGGTGGAGAGTTCACGGGTATTAGTGGTCGCCCCGATTATGTAAAGTCCGCCTGCGAGAAAAGCCTGCGTCGTCTGGGGGTTGATACCATCGATCTGTACTACGCCCATCGTATGGATCCCGATGTGCCTGTTGAGGATACCGTCGGCGCGATGCTGGATTTGGTCAATGCGGGCAAAGTGCGCTTCCTCGGTCTTAGTGAAGCGACGCCAGAACAATTACGCCGCGCTCACAAAGTCCACCCCATTACCGCCCTGCAAACCGAGTATTCAATGTGGAGCCGGGATGTGGAGGATGAAATATTGGGAACCTGTCGCGATTTAGGTATTGCATTTGTGGCCTATAGTCCCCTTGGCCGGGGGTTTTTGACAGGCAGCATTCCCTCTCGGGATGCCCTGGCGAGCGACGACTGGCGTTTGTTGAACCCGCGCTTTGGGGAACAGGCCATGGCGCGCAATCAGGCCTTTATCGCGATCGTCAACGACATTGCTACCGCCAGGGGAGTCACGCCAGCCCAGGTAGCGCTGGGTTGGGTGCTCAGTCAGGGCGATGACATTTTCCCCATTCCGGGTACCCGTAAGGTGTCGCGTTTAAAAGAAAACCTTGCCGCACTCGAAGTGCGGTTTAGTGCCGATGAGCTGAACGAGATACGTGCCAACCTGCCGATTGCGGAAGGTGATCGCTACTAGGCGGGGACATGGAGAAGGTTCGTACCGCGGACCGATTTTGTCGCCGGGCTAGCGGGGTAAATCCTGTCTGGGCGGGGAACAGGGAATATCGTATCATCCGCGCCTTTACCGACAGGACAGGACTATAAATGTTTACATGGTTGGCAAGCCCGGAAGCGTGGATTGCACTTGGCACCCTTACGGCCCTTGAGATCGTCCTCGGCATCGACAACATTATCTTTATCTCAGTACTGGTGGCCCGGCTGCCAGAGCATCAGCGCAACTTCGCCCGGCGAGTGGGGCTGGGTCTGGCTATGCTCGCGCGCCTTGCGCTGCTGTTTTCCATTTCCTGGGTTATGGGTCTTACCGCCCCCTGGTTTACAGTGTTCGACAATGCCATCTCGGGGCGGGATATCATTTTGATTGGCGGCGGTCTGTTTTTGCTGGCCAAGGCCACCCACGAAATAGGGAATAGCCTGGAAGGTGTAGAAGGTGGCGGCGCAGGGATGGTTGTCACCGGCCTCGGCACCATGCTGGTACAAATAGCGGTGCTCGATATTGTGTTTTCGCTGGATTCAGTTATCACCGCCGTAGGTCTGGTCGATGAAGTATCCATTATGGCTATTGCGATCGTACTGGCGGTACTGGTGATGCTCTTCGCTGCAAAATCAATCGGCGATTTTGTCGACGCCCACCCCAGCATCAAAATGCTGGCGTTATCATTCCTGATTCTGGTGGGTGTGACATTGATGATCGAAGGCTTCGACGTGCATGTGCCGAAGGGTTACATCTATTTCGCGATGATCTTTTCCGTGGCGGTAGAAATGTTAAACATCCGTATGCGCAAAAATCGCACACAGCCTGTGCAATTGCACAAACAAATTCACGCAACGGACAAGAATTCACAGTGATGCTTATGTGGCATGCCCTGCAAAACAAGTAATCATTGTGGCCTATTACCTGGTTAAAATTGCGATCTCCGCAGGACTGATTGTGGCGATTTCAGAAATCGCCAAACGCAGCACGCTGCTCGGGGGTGTGCTGGCGTCGCTGCCGCTCGTGTCGGTGCTCGCCATGATCTGGCTTTACGTGGAAACCAGGGATGTGGACAGGGTCAGCGCGCTTGCCACCAGTGTGTTCTGGCTAGTATTGCCTTCTCTCGCCCTGTTTGTTGCGCTGCCGTTGTTACTGAGGCAGGGGTTAAACTTTTACATTAGTCTGGGCCTCGCAGCGGGGATTACCGCCGCCAGCTATGGTTTGATGATGGTCGCGTTGACCCACTACGGCATAAAACTATAGTCTTGCGCTGACGCCACCCTGGCCCAGTTTTCTCTTCAGGTTCCACGAATCAGTACCCCCTGGCGCCGCGCTTAACCTGCCCGTTGAAGGGCATACAGATTTGACGCGCTGCCGCCAGATTGTGTTGTTATTTTGTTGCGTATACCGTTTGGCATTTTCTATACCGCCCGGTAACATGGGGCGCGCTGAACATTTGTATACACCTTTCTGGGGGGGCTTTAACGTGTCTGGAATTTTAAGTTACGGAGCTTATCTTCCGTATTACCGTCTTACGCGACAGGCGTTGGGCGGTGGCAAAGGAGAGCGAGCAGTTGCCAGCTTTGATGAAGATGCGGTATCCATGGCGGTGGAGGCCGGCCGCGAGGCGCTGAGCGGGTCAGATGTGAAGCTGGATAGCGTTATCTTTGCGACCACAAGTCCGCCCTATGCCGAAAAGCTCAATACCACAGCCATCGCCGTGGCGCTCGATTTGCCGTCGACGGTGGCCAGTATGGAACTGGGTGGCAATAGCCGCATGGGTCTGGCCGCCCTGATACTGGCTGCGGATCTTGGCAAGGCGGGGCGTACTTCCCTGGTGTGCAGTGGCGACGTGGTGGTCGGGGCGCCCGGTGGTGCCCGCGAACGGGACGGCGGTGACGCGGCAGTAGCGTTTGTCACAGGCCCTCATGAAAATGCCATAGCGAAGGTGCGTGGCAATGCGTCCAGTACTACGGAGATACTCGACGTGTGGCGCCTGCCTACGGATCGTTTTGCGCGGCAATGGGAGGAGCGTTTTGGTGTTGAGGTGCTGGGGCCAGTCAGCATCGACACGGCAGCGCGCGCGCTAAAAAATGCCGGCGTCGCGCCGCATAGCCTGGCGGCGGTGATACTGGACGCAACCAACAAACGGGACGTTGCCGGTATTCCGCGGGCACTGGACCTGAAACCAGAACAACTGGTCGATATGCTGGGCGATGCCGTCGGCCGCACTGGCGCAGCGCACCCTGGCCTGGTACTGGCGCAGGTACTGGACACGGCGGCACCGGGGGATCTTATTCTGGTATTGTCTACCGTCGATGGTTGCGATGCGGTAGTGCTGGAAGTGACCGAGGCCATTCTTCAGGGTCGTCCGAGGCGCGCGGTCGCCCAGTGGCTGGCGTCGAAAAGTAATGATCTTCCCTACAATACCTATTTGAAGTGGCGCGGAGTTTTACCCTTCGAGCCGCCCCGCCGTCCGGACCCGAGTCGCCCCGCAGCACCGATTATGAAACGCCACGAACAGTGGAAATACGCTTTCTATGGATCTCGCTGCGAATGCGGTCAGGGCCATTTACCACCGCAACGGGTGTGCGTTAAGTGTCGGGCGGTAGACAAAATGACACCGGAATCCTATGCGGATGATCCGTGTAAAATCACCACGTTTACCCTCGATCATCTGGCGTACAGTTTACAACCGCCGGTGGTGTCCATGGTGGTGGATTTTGACAAAGGTGGACGTCTTGCCTGTGAGTTGACGGACGGCGATCCGCGCGCGGTAAAAATTGGCAACCGACTGGAAATGACGTTCCGTCGCTTCTATACCGGGCAGGGCGTGCACAATTATTTCTGGAAAGCGAGACCACAACGCTAGGAGATCGGCGATGGCGAGTAACGGGATTAAAGACAGAGTGGCGATCGTGGGCATGGGCTGTACCCAGTTTGGCGAACACTGGGACCGGGATGCCTCGGACATGTTGATCGAAGCGGCTGGCGAAGCGTATCAGTCCGCCGGTGTAAAACCCGATGAAGTGGACGCCTACTGGCTGGGGACGTTTGCCAGTGGCATTTCCGGCATGATGTTGTCAGAAGCGCTGAAAACACCCTACAAACCAGTCACCCGTGTGGAAAATATGTGTGCGACCGGTAGCGAAGCCCTGCGCAATGCGGCGTATGCGGTAGCCAGCGGTGCCTACGATCTGGTGATGGCTATCGGCGTAGAAAAACTCAAGGATGGTGGTTATTCCGGGTTGGTGGTACCCACTCCTGATGGGGATGGGACCGAATCGAGTATGACGGCCCCGGCGATGTTTTCCCTGTTGGCGCCAGCCTACTGCAAGAAATATGGGGTCGAGGAAAGTCAGCTGAAGGATGTGTTGTCGCGCATCGCCTGGAAAAACCATGTTGCCGGAGCAAAAAACCCGAAGGCCCAGTTCCGCAAGGAGGTGCCGATGGAAACCATCTGTAAATCGCCGTCCATCGCTGGCATGTTTGGCGTGTTTGACTGTTCCGGCGTGGCGGATGGTTCCGCGGCAGCCATTTTGTGCCGTGCGGAGGATGCCCATAAATACACGGACAAACCGGTTTATCTAAAAGCGTTTTCCATTGCCGCGGGACCGAATGAAGGCTTTATCAGCGAGGACTACGACTTCACCACCTTTCAGGAGGTGTCGGCCTCCGTGGAGGATGCTTACAAGCAAGCCGGAGTGACTGATCCTCGCGAACAAATCAGTATGGCGGAAGTACACGACTGCTTTACGGCCACGGAGCTGGTGTTGATGGAGGATATGGGTTTTTCCCCGCGGGGCGAAGGCTGGAAAGATGTCCTCGCCGGCCGCTTTGACGGCGATGGTGCCCAGCCGGTCAATCCCGACGGCGGATTGAAAAGTTTTGGCCACCCGATTGGCGCCAGCGGTTTGCGCATGATGTATGAGATGTGGTTACAGTTTCGCGGTGAAGCGGGAGACAGGCAGATAATCAATCCGAAACTCGGGCTCACCCACAACCTGGGTGGCCAGCCCGGCCGTTGCGTGAGTTTCGTATCCATTGTTGGACGCGAGATTGGCTGACATTCACGGCGACAAAAAAACCCGGCGATGGCCGGGTTTTTTTGTACTTTAAGAGAGCGCCTAATAATTTAGGCGTGCTGCTATTTACGCTTCATGGCCGAGAAAAACTCGTTGTTGTCCTTGAAGCTCTTGAGCTTGTCCACCAGGAATTCCGTGGCGGAGAGATCTTCCATGTCGTGCAGTAACTTGCGCAGAATCCACACCCGTTGTAACTCCGCCTCGCCCATCAGCAAATCTTCGCGACGGGTACCGGAGCGGCGAATATTGATGGCGGGATAGATGCGTTTTTCGGAAATTTTGCGGTCCAGGTGCAACTCCATATTGCCGGTGCCCTTGAATTCTTCGTAGATCACCTCGTCCATCTTGGACCCCGTATCCACCAATGCGGTAGCGATAATGGTCAGGCTGCCACCGTGTTCAATATTGCGTGCGGCACCAAAAAAGCGTTTGGGTTTTTCCAGCGCATGGGCGTCCACGCCGCCAGTAAGCACTTTGCCCGAAGATGGAATTACCGTGTTGTAGGCACGTGCCAGACGGGTGATGGAGTCGAGCAGAATGACTACGTCTTTTTTGTGTTCAACCAGGCGCTTGGCCCGCTCGATAACCATTTCGGCCACCTGCACATGGCGGGCGGGTGGTTCGTCAAATGTGGAGGCCACCACTTCGCCGCGCACCGTGCGCTGCATCTCGGTCACTTCCTCCGGGCGCTCGTCAATTAATAATACGATGATGTAGGCATCCGGGGTGTTGCGAATAATCGCCTGCGCGATGTGCTGCATCATGATGGTTTTACCCGCTTTCGGGGGTGCGACAATCAGTCCGCGTTGACCTTTGCCGATGGGCGCCACCAGGTCGATGATACGGCCGGTGATGTCCTCCGAGCTACCATTGCCCGCCTCCAGCACCATGCGCTCGTCGGGGAACAATGGCGTCAGGTTCTCGAACAAAATTTTGTTGCGGGCGTTTTCCGGTTTATCGAAATTGATCTCGTCCACTTTCAGCAGGGCAAAATAGCGCTCACCTTCCTTTGGTGGCCGAATTTTGCCGGCAATGTTGTCGCCAGTGCGCAGATTGAAGCGTCTGATCTGGCTGGGGGATACGTAAATATCATCGGGTCCGGCCAGGTAGGACGCATCGGCTGACCGTAAAAATCCAAAGCCATCGGGGAGAATCTCCAGTACGCCTTCACTGTAGATATCCTCGCCACTTTTGGCGTGGCGTTTCAGCATGGAAAAGATAATGTCTTGTTTGCGGGAGCGGGCGATGTTTTCAAGGCCCATTTCCTCACCGATTTTGATTAACTCATCGATGGGTTTTGTTTTCAGATCAGTAAGATTCATATTTTGTTTGGGTAGGTGATTGAGATGGATTATTGAAACCGCCGGGCCTGGTGCCGGTACGCGCAACATCGAAAGGGTTGTTAACGTTTCCGTATCGTTCTTATGGGTCCGACGGAAGAAATAGGCTGTGGGGTTTCGGTGATTGAACCAGGAAAGGTTCCGAACTGCTGGCCGAAGTATACCCGTCGGGCGCTAAATGGCAAACAATTTTTTAATGGCTTCTGGCGCTGATCCCAGCACTCAGTTGGTGCAGAAACCGCCCTCCCGATCTGCTGGCCTGGTCCGCATCCTTAGATGCTGCTGTCGATAAATTCAGTCAGCTGGGGCTTGGACAGGGCGCCGACTTTTGTAGCCTCCAGCGCGCCATCCTTAAACAACATCAGTGTCGGAATACCGCGAATATTGTACTTGGCGGCAATCTCCCGGTTGGCATCGACATCGATCTTGCAGATTTTGACTTTGCCAGCGTAGTGATCCGACAACTCCTCAAGAATCGGCGCAATCATTTTGCAGGGGCCGCACCAGCTTGCCCAGAAATCCACCAGAACGGGCGTATCAGCGGACAGTACGTCAGCTTCAAAGCTGGCGTCGGTGGCGTGAACGATATTGTCGCTCATAAAACATCTCCGAATAGGGCAGTGAACAAAACGAGGGTGGCAAGAGGATGGACGCCATAATAACACCCGTTTCCACTGACTAACAAATAGCCTGCTTAAATCTGTCCACGTTTCGCCTACACTACAGGCCTGCGTTAGCGGTCACGCACTGACCGACACCCGGTGTGGAGCATCGAACCGTCGCCAAACGGCAGGTGCACCGACCTATGTATACAGCCCGTGGATGCGGGGTTGTCGATCGTGCTCACCGTCCAGATAATCGGGAGTGGCAAAGTGGTTGAACAGTCAGGGTGGCCGGATTTCGCAGTGTACGCCGTATTGCTGACTATTGCGGTGGGCCTGTTGCTGGCGATGCGCCGCCGTCGGCGGTTTGGCAGCCATCCCAAGCCGCGCCGATTTGACACCAATATGGTGGTAATCGGTGCTGGTAGCGCCGGGTTGGTCACGGCGTACATCGCCAGTGCCGTGCAGGCCAAAGTCACGTTGATTGAGAAACACCAAATGGGTGGCGATTGCCTGAATACGGGCTGTGTCCCCAGCAAGGCGTTGATTCGTGCCGCGCGCGCGGTCCACCAGGCGCGCGCCGCTGCAGAGTTGGGTATTGAGGTGGGTGCGCCGCAGGTCGACTTCGCGAAAGTTATGGCCCGTGTACAGCGGGTCATTGACCAGGTCGCGCCCCACGACAGTATCGAACGCTATACCGAGCTGGGCGTGGATTGCATGGCGGGCGAGGCAACTATTCTCTCTCCCTGGGAGGTACGTGTCGGACAGCAGGTACTGACCACCAGAAGCATTGTTATCGCTTCAGGCGCGAGTCCGATTGTGCCGCCGATTCCGGGTATTGATGCGGTGGATTACCTGACGTCGGACAATCTGTGGCAGCTTACAGCGCAACCCCGCACATTGTTAATTCTGGGGGGCGGGCCGATCGGCTGTGAACTTGCCCAGGCGTTTCAACGACTGGGCACGGTCGTCACCCTGGTGGATATGCTGCCGCGCCTGATGCCACGGGAAGACGAAGATGTGTCCACCCATATTGCCGAACGATTTGCCGCCGAGGGTATTCGCGTGCTGACCAGCCATAAAACGATCGCCTTTGAGAAAGACGGTGGGCGCGATGTGGCGGTACTCGAAGCGGTTGCAAACACTAAAAGCATCGCCGGCGCCGGTGTCGCTAACCTGCGCTTGCCCTTCGAAAAACTGCTGGTGGCGGTGGGACGACGCGCCAATACCGCGGACCTGGGCCTGGAGGCGCTGGGCATAGCAACCACCCCCACCGGCACTATCGCTGTGGACAAGTATCTGCGCACGTGCATTCCAACCATCTTTGCCTGTGGCGATGTGGCTGGACCCTATCAGTTTACCCACACGGCTGCCCATCAGGCCTGGTATGCCGCAGTGAACGCCCTGTTTGGCACCTTTAAGAAATTTAAGGTGAATTATCGGGTGATTCCCTGGGTAACGTTTACTGACCCGGAAGTGGCACGGGTGGGTTTAAGCGAAAGTGACGCACGGGAAAAAGGCGTTACCTATGAGGTTACCCGTTACGACCTGGCCGATCTGGATCGCGCTATTGCCGATAACGCCGCCCGGGGCTTTGTAAAAGTACTGACCCCGCCGGGGCGGGACACCGTGCTGGGGGCCACCATTGTAGGCTATCATGCCGGGGAGTTACTGACCGAGTTCGTGACCGCCATGCAACACGGGCTGGGTTTGAACCAGATACTGGGGACCATCCACAGTTATCCCACCGTCAGTGAGGCCAATAAATTTGTGGCGGGCAACTGGAAACGCGCCCACGTTCCCCGCAGGCTATTGCGGGTGGTCGCCCTGTTGCACCGCTGGAAGCGAGGTTAAAAACCCTATGAACGCACCGGAAAACACCTATCAGCAGGTCAGCGCTCGTTACGCCCAGGGCGCCGCAGAAAAACAGACGGCGCTGTGCTGCCCGGTTGATTACGACCCGCGTCTGCTGGAAAAATTACCCCAGGAAATTATCGACAAGGATTACGGGTGCGGCGATCCCTCGCGCTATGTACAGGAGGGGGATACGGTGCTCGACCTGGGTAGCGGCGGGGGTAAGGTCTGTTATATCGCCGCACAACTGGTGGGTGAACAGGGTCGCGTGATCGGCGTGGATATGACCGACGCCATGCTCGCTCTGGCACGAAAATACCAGGTGGAGATGGCGCAAAAAATCGGCGGCGACCGGGTTGAATTCAAGAAAGGCTATATTCAGGATTTAGCACTAAACGTAACGGAACTGGAGCATTACCTGAACGCTCATCCCGTTACCGACGTGGCGTCACTCGATACCCTGAAAGCCTGGCAGCACGCGCAACGCCAGGAGCGCCCCCTGGTGGCCGACGGCTGCGTAGACCTGGTTATATCCAACTGCGTACTTAATCTGGTGGCCGAACGGGATCGTAAGCAACTGGCGGCGGAAATCTTTCGTGTGCTCAAACCCGGTGGACGGGTGGCGATCTCCGATATCGTGGCCGACGAAATCGTACCGCAACATCTACGGGATGACCCGCAATTGTGGAGCGGCTGCATCTCCGGTGCATTTCACGAAAAAGAACTTCTCGATGTTTTCACTGATGCCGGGTTTGTCGCGGCAAGCTACGACAAGTGGGACGCCGCGCCCTGGCAGGTGGTGGAAGGCATAGAGTTTCGCGCAGTGACACTGACTGCGGTGAAACCTTCCCGGGAACATCTATACGATGGCGGTCATGGTGTGCTCTATAAGGGCCCCTATGCCCAGGTGCGAGACGACCTCGGTAACACCTATCCGCGCGGGGAGCGCATCGCCATTTCCCGGCGCACCTATGAACTGATTGTCGATGGCCCCTACCGCAACGATTTTATCGGCTTCGCGCCGCCTGCGCCCGTTAACCTTGGCGGTTTCTGCAAACCGACGGGTACCTTGCGTCCGGCAACGGAAACTAAAGGTGGACCGCAAAGCGGTGGCGATAGTAGCGCCAGTTGTTGTTAGGTGCCAAAACGGTCCTGGCGGATCTGGCAGTAACTAGGTTGTCGCGGCAGAAAAATAGTTTTGTGTAACGAAAAAATAATTAAAAATCCCCAAGAACGGTGTCGAGATAGCGCAGACCCAACGGGGTGGCTTTGAGATTGTCGCCGGCGGGTTCCACCAGGCCGTTGGCGGCGAGGTTCGACCAGTGGCTCGCAATATTGTTGAAAGAAAGTCCGGTGCGCTCCTGGAAATAATGGGCGGGTACGCCGTTGTTCAAACGCAGGGCATTCATAAGAAATTCCAGTGGTAACTCCTCGTTGTTAAGGCTACGGGAATCCGCCAAAAAATTCGCCGAGCGGGCTAAATAATCCTGCGGGGTGCGGGTTTTACGGGTACGAATAATATGTTGCTCGCTGTGCACCGTGATTTTACCGTGGGCGCCGGCACCGATCCCCAGATAGTCGCCAAACTGCCAGTAGTTGGTGTTGTGGCGCGACTGTTTTTCCGGCTGAGCGTAGGCGGATATTTCGTATTGGGTGTAACCGGCCTGGGCCAGTAGTCCGTGGCCACGAGCTTGCATGGCGTCAAGTATTTCTTCTGTGGGTAACACCGGAGGCGCACTGTAAAACGCGGTGTTCGGCTCGATGGTCAATTGATACCAGGAAATATGTGTGGGTTTTAGATCCAGCGCCTGTTGCAGATCGGACAGGGCTTGTTGTACCGATTGTCCGGGCAGGCCGTGCATCAAATCCAGATTAAAATTATCGAAGCCCGCATTTCGGGCGGCGGCGGCGGCGGTCATGGCGTGGGCGCGGTCGTGAATGCGTCCGAGATTGTGCAGATGCTGGTTATTAAAACTCTGAATACCGATAGACAGCCGGTTAACTCCAGCCCGGTGATAGTCTCGGAATTTTTCCTGTTCAAAGGAGCCGGGGTTGGCTTCCAAGGTAATCTCAATGTCGTCGGTAAAGCCGAATAAGCGACTGGCTTCGTCGAGTATTGCGGCGATGGCGCTGGCCGAAAATAAGCTGGGCGTGCCGCCACCCAAAAAAATTGACGACAGTTTTCTTCCCTGTGCCAGCCTTTCATCGTTATTCAGGTCGCGAATAAGGCTGGCAACATAGGCTTTTTCCGGCAGTGGCTGCCCGCTATTGTCGGGATCCGCTGCGTGGGAATTAAAGTCGCAGTAGGGACATTTGCGTACGCACCAGGGGATATGAATATACAAAGACAGGGGCGGCAGTTTGAGCATGGTCGCTTAGCGGGCAGTGAACATGCTGTGGGAGCTGAGCGCAGCCAACAGGCCTGCCAGCGCCTTGCTGCGATGGCTGCGGTTATTTTTTTGCTTCTGGGTTAATTGGGCTGCACTGCATTGGGTTTCGGGAACAAAAAAAACCGGATCGTAACCAAAGCCGTTGTCACCCCGTGGTTCCGTCAATATGCGTCCTTCCCAGGTTCCCTGGCAGATTAGTGGGGTGGGGTCTTTGGCGTGACGTAAAAATACCAGCAGGCATTGGAAGCGCGCCGCGCGCCTTTCCTCCGGTACGTCTTTCATCAGGGTTAATAATTTTTCGATATTGCGGGCGTCGGTGGCACCCGCTCCGGAAAATCGCGCGGAGCGGATACCGGGCGCGCCGTCGAGAACCTCCACCTCCAGGCCTGAATCGTCCGCGAGGGCCGGCAGTCCGCTATGCTGGCAGGCATGGCGGGCTTTGATAATGGCGTTTTCCACAAAACTGAGGCCTGTTTCCTCTGCATCCGTGGTGGCGAAAAAGGACTGAGCAACTACCTCGAACCGATGCGGCGACAACAGCTCCTGAAATTCACGCAGCTTGCCTGGATTACTGCTGGCCAGTACGACGGTTTGGGACATGGGTGGCGGGTTACTTATCGTGATAAAACTTGCGTTGGAACGACAGTTCATAGGGGGTCTGTTCGGTGGCTGCCGGACTAGCCGTCTGGGTATCCGTCATCGGCGTGACCCTGATTTTAAACGTCAGTGAGTCCTCGTTCTCGAATTTAAAAGGCGCGAGATAATACACCGCGTTTTCTTCGCGGACTTCAACAAATTCCAGGGTCCATTTCTGCGCCAGCATATTGGCATAGGTGCCTTCCACCCTGGCCGGTCGGCCGCCGCTACGGCCCTCTTCAATCAGCGCGATGTTGACCAGCCCACGATCCTTGCCGCGGGCGATGTTGTAGGCGCTGGCAATTTCTGGCAGCACAAAGCTGCTGTTGAATGCACTGTAGTGCACGGTGTGGTGCGCAAAAGTCTTGTGGTGCTGCGTGTCTGCGGCCGTGGCCAGAACCGCGAACGCCAGCGTTAAACCCAGTATCGCTAGCTTAGTCATGGCATATCTCCCCGCGTTTATTGCCAATGGCGCTCGTCGCTATTTACTCAAATGGTAAATGGCGGTCTCACCGAACATATTAGGCCACAATCCCTTGAAATACCTGTCGGGGCGGTGTTCGGTTACCACTTTCCGGTCGAGTATGGCGATGCTCTTGTCGCGACACAGGCTCTCAAAATCTCGAATGGTGCAGAAATGAATATTGGGGGTGTCGTACCACTGATACGACAACTGTTTGGTCACTGGCATACGACCGCGAAACATCAGGTAAGTGCGCGGCCGAATATTGGCAAAGTTGGGGAACGTGACAATGCACTCCTTGCCGACCCGCAACATTTCGTCGATGACTCGATCGGGTCGTCGCAGCACCTGCAGGGAGTAGGTCATTAACACGCTGTCAAAGCTTTTGTCGGCAAAGTTACCCAACCCCTGATTGATATCGGTTTCGATCACGTTGACGCCGCGCTCGATACAGGTGGTGATTTGCTGCGCGTCAATTTCCAGACCGTAGCCCTCCACATTGCGATTGTCGCGCAAGCTTTGTAACAGGGTGCCGTCGCCGCAGCCGAGGTCGAGCACACGGCTATTGGGTGCTATCCACTGCTGCAGAATGTCGAGATCAACCCGTAGCATGGGCATCGCCTCCCGCTGCGATAGTGCTGGCAATGTGCCGCATATAGGCTCCGAACGCTGCTTCGTAACGAGGGTTAGGGAGCAAAAAGGAGTCGTGGCCCATGGTGGATTCAATTTCCGCGTAGACCACATCCCGATTTGCGGCAATCAGTGCGTCGACAATTTCCCGCGAGCGCGCAGGCGCAAAGCGCCAGTCGCTGGAAAAAGACACCACCAAAAATTTACTTTGCGCCTTTCTGAAAGCGGCGATCGGATCGTTGTTGCAATCCCGCGCCAGGTCGAAATAGTCGAGAATTTTGGTCATCAGTAAATACGTGTTGGCGTCGAACTTGTCCGCGAACTGGTCGCCCTGATAACGCAGATAGCTTTCCACCTGGAATTCCACGGGTGCATCGAGTCCGCGCATAAAAGTGCCACTGCTCAGTTCGCGACCAAAGCGGGCGCCCATCACTTCGTCGGACAGATAGGTGATGTGGCCGATCATGCGTGCCAGTGCGAGGCCATTGCGGGGACTTTTGCCCTGTTCGAGGAAATCCCCGTCACAAAAATCCGGGTCCGAGCGAATGGCGCGGCGGGCAATTTCATTAAAAGCGATATTCTGTGCGGTCAGTTTCAGTGCCGAGGCTATAACCACGCAGTGCCGCACGCGGTGCGGTAGTTCAACTGCCCAGCGCATGGCGGTCATGCCCCCCAGGCTGCCGCCCACTACCGCTGCCCACTGTTCGATGCCGAGGGCATCCGCCAGCCGCGCCTGACTGTGTACCCAGTCGCGATTGCGTAAGGGCGGGAAATGTTTGCCCCAGGGTTTGCCGGTTTCGGGGTTAATACTGGTCGGCCCGGTGCTGCCATGACAGCCACCGAGATTATTCAGGGCCACTACAAAAAAGTGGCGGGTATCGATGGGTTTGCCGGGGCCGATGTAATCGTCCCACCAACCGGGTTTTTTGTCGTCGGGGGAATGAAAACCCGCCGCGTGGTGATGGCCGCTCAGTGCGTGGCAAATCAGTATGGCGTTGCTTTTCTCGGCGTTGAGTTTACCGTAGGTTTCAACCACCAGTTCGTAGCTCAGCAGCGTGCGCCCACAGCTGAGCTCAAGGGGTTCCTCGAAGCGAAATTGTTGGGGTACTACCAACCCCACAGAGTTTTCGGGGAAACCGTCTGGCATCTACAATCTCAAGTGCTGATCATGAATAGGTATGACAAAGCGTGCGAAGCGGTTCGCGAGCAACATAGAGAGTCTAAAGATGCGCGGCTTGCGGCGCAAGGAAAAGGGTTTTATCACTGGCAGTTAGCGTCGCGCGCCGAGCATTCTCGCAAACGATGCACAGGCAGCGAATCACTGTGCGGCACTTTCCAGGCATAGCGCCTTCAGGCGGTTATATACCTGGAACAAAGCCTGCCGGAAGCATGGCGGCCCGGGCCAGATTGGCAACGAAAATGCGCAACATATTAATTACGATGAAAATGAGTATGGGGGACAGGTCAATGCCGCCAAAAGACGGTATAACCCGCCGACAGGGGGCCATTACGGGTTCCATAATTTGCCACACCAGAGACACCAGCGGATGACGGCTCTGGGGGGCCACCCAACTGATAATAATGGCAGCCAGCAAACCGTAGAAATACAGGTCGAGGGTCAGGGAAACGATACCCAACAATCCCCACTCCAGACAATAGAGGGGGTTGATCATGCCGCCGCCATTGATCGTCACCGTGACCTGTATCACTAACCACTGTAACAACAGCGCGAACACCAGGCTGGCGGTATCGAATTGTCTAATCGGCGGAATAACGCGACGCAATAGCGCAAGGGGCGCCGCCGTTGCCTTAACGACAAATTGTGATACTGGATTATAAAAATCAGCGCGGGATAGCTGCAACAGCAAGCGTACCAGAATTATGCCCAGATACAGGCCGGCAATAGCCTGAATAAAATAAGTGCTCATTTGTACCATGGTATTCATCGGTTACCTGACAGAGTGTTCAGTTTTTTTAAGGCGTTCAATTTTTTGCTTCTTCCGCCATCTCCCGCGCGCGCTGGTAGGCGGCGGTGATGGCGTCGGCAAACAGTGTTTCCAGGCCACCATTTTGCAGATGGGCGATGGCGCGTTCGGTGGTTCCCCCGGGGGAGGTCACCCGGTGCCGCAGCTCAGCGCTGTCGACGTCGCTGGCGAGGGCCATACGCGCTGCGCCAAGCGCGGTTTGCAAAGTCAGTTGCCGCGCTACCTGCGGATTTAACCCGAGGTCGATACCGGCACAAGTCATGGCCTCCATGACCAGGAAAAAATAGGCCGGGCCGCTGCCTGACAGCGCAGTGACCACATCTATCTCGTCTTCGCTTTGTAGCCAGCATACACAGCCAACGGCGCCCAGAATAGTCTCCGCCAACTGCCGTTGCGGGGCGCTGACCAGAGGGGTAGCGTACAACCCGCTGGCTCCGCTTTGTACCAGTGCCGGCGTGTTGGGCATGCAGCGCACGATGGGAACCTGCGGTCCGAGCCAGCCCTGCAGCGTCTCAACTCCGATTCCCGCGGCGATGGAAATGACCAGGGGATTGTGTGTCAGAGCCGTTTGTAGTGCGCGTGCGACGGACTGCATTATCTGTGGTTTGACTGCCAATACCACCACCTGAGCAGTTTGTGCCGCGGCGATATTGTCATCTGTTGTATGAATGCCGAATCGGGCGCCAAGTTGTTCGCGGGCAGTGGGGATCGGATCGCACACCGTAATGGCAGTGGCCGAATAGCCTTTTTCCAGCAACCCGCCGATCAGGCTGCTGGCCATATTGCCGCCGCCAATAAATGTCAGTGTCGCTTTACTCAAATCCTGTTCCTGTATTACGTCAATCGTGTGCCAAAGATGGCGGTACCAATTCGTATCCAGGTGGCGCCCTCCGCGATGGCCGCTTCCATGTCTGCGGACATCCCCATGGACAGTGTATCCAAACTCGCCAGCGCTGGCGAAACACATTGCAATTGTTTGAGCAGGTCCGCGGTGCGGCGAAACGGCCGACGTTGGGCTGCAACCGATGTGGTGGGCGCAGGAATCACCATCAGGCCGCGTAAATTTAGATGTGGCAGCGCGGCGACGGCCAGCGCCAGCGCCGGGATCTGCTCGGGGGCAACCCCCTCCTTGCTGGTCTCGTCGTCGATATTGACCTGCAGGCAGATATTCAGTGGTGGTAAGTGGGCTGGGCGCTGGGCGGATAACCGCTGGGCTATTTTAAGTCGATCCACGCTGTGCACCCAGGCGAAGTGCTCGGCGATCAGGCGGGTTTTGTTGGTTTGTACATGACCAATAAAATGCCATTCGATGTCGAGTGTCGCGGTGGCGGCTATCTTTGCCAGCGCTTCCTGCAGGTAATTTTCACCAAAATGCCGCAGGCCCGCGCGCCAGGCGGTTTCTACGGCGACGACGGGCTGCCCCTTGCTGACCGCGAGAAGGTTGATGGCATTGGCATTTCTACCCGCTTTGGCCGCGTTTTTTTGCAACCGGGTGGTGACTTCGTTGATGTTGTGGGTAATATTAGGCATATACTTGTGGGCGCTACTGGCCGCACTGGTCGGCGGCCCATCAATAAAAATGGGATCGAGTAATGGATATTACAGAATTACTGGCGTTTAGTGCCAAACAGGGGGCGTCGGATTTACACCTTTCGGCTGGCCTGCCGCCGATGATCCGTATCGACGGCGATGTGCGTCGCGTCAACTTACCGGCCATGGATCACCGCCAGGTACACGCGCTGATCTATGAAATCATGAACGACAAGCAGCGCCGCGACTTTGAGGAATTTCTGGAAACGGATTTTTCCTTCGAAGTCCCGGGGGTCGCTCGATTTCGGGTTAACGCCTTTAACCAGAATCGCGGTGCAGGGGCGGTGTTCCGTACCATTCCGTCGCGAGTATTGACCCTGGAGGATCTTGGGTTCGGCCAGGTGTTTCGCGATATTTCCATGTTTCCGCGGGGGCTGGTGTTGGTGACCGGACCCACGGGCTCTGGTAAAAGCACCACGCTGGCGGCTATGGTGGATTATGTTAACGATAATCGCTACCACCATATTCTGACCATCGAAGACCCCATTGAGTTTGTCCACGAAAGCAAGAAATGTCTGGTGAACCAGCGCGAAGTGCACAAGGATACCCATGGCTTTGCGGAAGCGCTGCGCTCCGCGCTGCGGGAGGATCCGGATATTATTCTGGTTGGGGAAATGCGCGATCTGGAAACCATCCGGCTGGCATTGACCGCCGCCGAAACCGGCCACCTGGTGTTTGGCACCTTGCATACCACATCGGCGGCCAAGACTATCGACCGGGTGGTAGATGTGTTCCCCGCCACGGAAAAATCCATGGTGCGTGCCATGCTGTCGGAATCACTGCAGGCGGTGATTTCGCAAACCCTGATGAAAAAAATCGGAGGGGGGCGCGCTGCGGCCAACGAGATCATGATTGGTACGCCCGCGATTCGCAATCTGATCCGCGAAGACAAGGTCGCACAAATGTATTCGGCGATACAGACCGGAGCGGGTCACGGTATGCAAACCATGGATCAATGCTTACAGCGTATGGTTCAGCAAAAAATTGTCTCCCGCGAAGCTGCGCGGGAGAAAGCCAAAATGCCCGATGATTTCTAACCGTCACGACCGCATAATTCGGCCCGTTTATTGTTTGCGAAGAAATTGTTGCTGAGGAGAACACGCCGTGGAACTCGATACGTTGTTAAAGCTGATGGTGGACAAGGAAGCGTCCGACTTATTTGTGACCCGTGGCGTGCCGCCCAGCATCAAGATACACGGCAAGGTTATTCCGGTTGGCAAGACCGCGCTCTCTCCCGAGCGAGCGCGAGAGCTGGTGGAAGGGGTTATGGACGAAAAACAACGCACGGAATTTAACGAAAAAAAGGAGCTTAATTTCGCCATTACCTCCCCCGCGGTTCCCAGCGCACGTTTTCGGGTGAGCGCATTTTATCAACGCAACGATGTGGGTATGGTGCTGCGTCGTATCGAAACCGTGATCCCGACCACTGCAGAATTGATGATTCCCGATATTCTCAACGAACTGGTGATGAGTAAGCGCGGGATTATTATTTTTGTTGGTGCCACCGGCACTGGTAAATCCACGTCGCTGGCTGCCATGATCGGCTATCGCAATAATAATTCCAAGGGGCACATTATTTCGGTGGAAGATCCGATCGAATTTGTTCACCCCCATGGCGGGTGTATCATCACTCAGCGAGAGGTGGGCATCGATACGGAATCCTTTGAAGTCGCGCTGCGCAATACCCTGCGCCAGGCTCCCGATGTCATTCTGATCGGCGAGATTCGCTCGCCGGAAACCATGGAGCACGCCATCACCTTCGCGGAAACTGGACATCTGGTGTTGGCGACATTGCACGCCAACAATGCCAACCAGGCTCTGGATCGCATTCAGCATTTTTTCCCATCGGAACGGCACTCCCAGTTGTGGATGGATTTATCTCTCAATCTGCGCGCGATGATTGCCCAGCAATTGATTCCCACGGCGGATGGCAAGGGGCGGCGGGCCGCCATCGAAATTCTGATTAACACGCCGCTGGTCGGCGATTTGATACGTAAAGGCGAAGTGCATAAACTTAAGGAGTTGATGACGCGCTCTAATGAGCTCGGTATGCAAACATTTGACCAGGCCCTGTACCGCCTCTACGACGAGGGCGTAATCACCTACGAAGATGCAATTGCACATGCGGATTCGAAAAATGATTTGCGCCTGATGATTAAGCTAAAATCCGAGACGGACGCAAACTATTTGTCTAACGCGGCCGATGACCTGGAAATGGAGGAAGAGGATAGCGGGGATCGCTTTCGCTTGTTCCAGCGGGAATAGAGCTGGCCAGTGGGCCGGGTGTTCTAGAGTCTCCGGTTAGGGGCTGCGCTCACATGAAGGGTCTGCCAACCAGGTCTGCAGAATTAGCGCGGCGGCAATGCCATCCACGGGTTTATGGCGGTTGTAGGTGTTGCCCACGCCGGCAATTTCTTTCGCTTCCAGGGTAGAAAGTCGCTCGTCCACCATTTTAACCGGTAGTCCGAGCCGGCCCTGAAGACGTCGCGCGAACTTGCGTGCCCGTGCACTCAATTCACTTTCCGAAGCATCCATATTGAGTGGCAGGCCTACCAGCAACAACGTCGGCTGCCAGGTCTCTACCAGGGCGGTTAACTGGCGCCAGTCCGGCTGACCATCCCGGGCCCTGATTACGGCGACCGGCTGCGTATTGCCGGTCAGCGTCTGGCCGGTGGCCACGCCGATCACCTTGGTGCCGTAATCGAACGCCAGAATGGAAACCGAAGGCATGGAGTGGATCAGGCGTGACCGGCGATGTAACTGAGTTGCCGCAGATCTACACCGATACGTGCGGCGGCCAGACTGGCGAGTTGTTCGGCGGGTGTGTCGAATAGTAGTTCAGGATCGGCGGGCACGGTGAGCCAGGCATTTTCGACCAGTTCTTGCTCCAGTTGACCTGGCCCCCAGCCTGCATAGCCGAGAAAGATGAGCAAACTGTCGGGCCCCTGATTAGCGGCGATATCGACGATGATATCCCGCGAAGCGGTAAGATTAATTTCGTTGCCCGTGGCGAGTGTGGACTCCCATGCTTTGGGTCCGGGGCGATGTAGTACAAAGCCTCGTTCCAGTTGCACTGGCCCGCCGGCGAGCAGGGGTTTGTCCCCAAGCGTGGAGGGGTAGTCGAGATCCAGCTGTTGAAAAATTTTACTGACAGGCGCGCCGGTGGGGCGGTTGACAGTTAACCCCATCGCCCCTTCCTCGGAATGTTCACAGAGGTAAACGACGGTACGCGCAAAACGTGGATCCAGCATGCCGGGCATAGCAATCAGTAACTGGTTGCGCAAGCTGGAAAAGGACGTTTCTTCGGAAAAATGCTGGCTGGCCATGGGTCTAGTATTGGGGTGGATCACCGCGATTACAAGCGCCGCACGCTGACTATTTTGTCAGCAACCGATCCCCCGGCACAAAGTGCCAGGTGCGAATAATCTCAAGTTTGTCCCAGGCACGCATTTCCGGCGGGAACGGTGCGAAGGGCGAGGCCAGACGAATTATGCGTACTGCTGCCTGGTCTAACACCCGTTCCCCCGAACTCAATAATATTTCCACGCCGTCCACGGAGCCGTCCGGCAGAATCGTCACCGCCACGCGTAGATCGCCGAAGATCTGTTTGCGGCGCGCTTCCTCCGGGTAATTGCGGTTGCCTGCGTCCTCTACCTGATCGACCCAGTAGCGCAGGTAGGCTGCCTGGTCGGCGGCCCGCGTGCTGGCGGCGGTTAGTCTCAACACTCGTGGCATGCGACTGTACTCGGCTTTTTTGCTGTCGAGTTTAGCGCGCAGGCTGGCAACTTCCCGGACCAGGGCCTGCGGAATTTGGTTCGTCTGCGGGGCGAACTCCCCGGAGTTGTCAGTAGTTTCCGTGGATGCCTGTGTGCGGCTTGTGTTGACCGTGGTAACCAGCGTTGCGCCGGGCTGCGCGGCGATCTGTTGCGGTACTGGTGGGGCGATGGGTTGCGAATCGAGCATCTGTGATGCGCTAACATCGGGGATATGATCGTTGGTCATCTCCTGTTTTTTTACCGCCGCGCCGCTACCAATCTGATTGCTTTGTGCCAGATAGTCCGCCTGCTCCGGCGCGATTTCGCTATGGTGCTGGGCAAGGGTTACTTCGAGGGTCGGTGCCCGCAGGGGGGATTTTTGAAACTGGAATCCGATCCCGAAAATCAGCATGGCGTGCACCGCCACCGCCAGGAACAGCCCGAATCCGAGGCGGTCGCTGTCTTCGCTGTAGCTGGACGAGATCATACCCATCGTTAATCAATAACTCCCTTTCACTCGATGCGCCGAGCGATGGCGTCCATCAGCCGCTCGCCGATGCGGGTATCCTGTTCCCGGTCGATCTCGCGCACGCAGGTTGGGCTGGTGACATTAATTTCGGTGAGATAATCGCCAATTACGTCCAGGCCTACAAACAGGAAGCCCTTTTCCCTGAGGGTTGGGGCCACCTCGGCAACAATCCATTTATCCCGTTCACTGAGCGGTTGCACAATCCCGCTGCCGCCCGCCGCGAGATTACCCCGCGTTTCGCCGACCGCAGGCACGCGGGCCAGGCAGTAAGGTATTGCCTCCCCGTCCACTACCAGTATGCGCTTGTCGCCATCGACAATCTCGGGAATGTAGCGCTGGGCCATGATAGTGCGCGTACCGAGTTCGGTCAGGGTTTCGATAATCACGCTAACGTTGGGATCGTCCGGCCGGGCCCTGAATATTCCAGTTCCGCCCATGCCGTCGAGGGGTTTAAATATCACGTCGTCGTGCTCGCGAAAAAAACTTCTCAGGCGCACCGGGTCGCGGCTGACCAGAACCGGTGGCGTGCATTGCGGAAACTGCGTTGCGAAAATTTTCTCATTACAATCGCGCAGGCTCTGGGATGGATTTACCACTAATACGCCAGCGCGCTCGGCGGCTTCGAGCAAATACGTGGTGTAAATGTACTCGCTATCGAACGGCGGGTCCTTGCGCATCAAGATACTGTTGAGGGCGCCAAGGGGGCGCGTAATGGGTTCGCCAAGCTCGAACCAGTGTTCTGTGGAATCGTACACCCGCAGAGGGGTTTGCCGTGCCGAGGCAGTGCCGTTGGCGAGAAACAGATCCTGCTGTTGCATATACATCAGCGACCAGCCACGCTGTTGTGCGGCCAGCAACAACGCTAACGTGGTATCTTTTTTAACATTTATGTGTGCGATAGGGTCCATGATGACCCCGAGCGTAATTGGCATGTTTGCAACCCGGGTTAGTGTCTCGCTCACGCGCGTGGCGCGTGGCTCTCCAGTGAAATGGTTGGTATCGCAGTCTAAGGTACGGTGAACAGCGCTGCGAGGCAACCATGTTGACGAAATTGTGTGTATTTAGCGATGTAATTCTCCATTGAATCCGCCGGTTATGGATAATATCTGGAGATTGTGTTAAAAGTGTGCGGATGCTTTGCAGCAGGCCGTTAATAACCGAAGTTAAGTCAGGAATAGGTGATCATGGGGGAGAGCCCGGATACATTAAAAATCATGGTGATCGACGACAGCAACACCATCCGACGCACTGCGGAAACGCTGTTGTCCAAGGCCGGTTGCGAGGTTGTCACCGCAGTGGATGGCTTTGACTCCCTGGCGAAGATAGCCGATTTCAAGCCCGATATTATATTCGTCGACATTATGATGCCGCGGCTGGATGGCTACCAGACCTGTGCGCTAATAAAAAACAATAGCCAGTTCAAAAGTACCCCCGTAGTGATGTTGTCCAGCAAGGATGGGCTGTTTGATAAGGCCAAGGGGCGCATAGTCGGTGCCGATGAGTACCTGACCAAGCCCTTTAGTAAAAATGAATTATTCGAAATGCTTGAAAAATTTTCATCCCGGCCGTTGGCGGATAGTCCCGAATCCCCTGTTGTGTAGCAGGTATCCGCCACACCATGGAAGCCGCAACAAGGAAATATAAGATGAGAGAAGCGTATGGCAAAAGTATTGATTATTGACGATTCCCAGACGGAGACGCACAAATTGACCGGGCTGCTGGAAAAAAACGGCTTTACCGTGCTTGCCGCCCTGAGCGGCGAAGAAGGTATTCAGGTTGCCAAGGACGAACAGCCGGACGTGGTTCTGATGGACATTGTCATGCCTGGGCTTAACGGTTTTCAGGCTACCCGTCAGCTGACCAAAGCAAAAGAAACCGAGCACATCCCGATCATTATCGTCACCACCAAGAACCAGGAAACGGACCGCGTATGGGGGACTCGGCAGGGTGCCAAGGCCTACCTGACCAAACCGGTTACGGAGAGAGATTTGCTGAATACGATCCGGCAGGTCGCGGGATAATAAGCGGGGGGGTCGTGGATTGGGAAAATAAGGCTTTTACGGCGTTCCATGCCCTTGCCCAACGTTTTGTACAGGGGGCTCGGCCGTTGCCTGCGCAAGTCGATTTCACCCCGGTCCAAACGGCGGTCTGCTTTTCGGTGCTTGGTCACAACCTGGCAGTGTCCCTGAACGATTTGTCGGAGTTGCTGGAAGTGCCGGGTTGCACCGGCCTGCCGCGCGTCCAGCCATGGGTTAGAGGTGTGGCGAATGTGCGCGGGAAGCTCCTGCCGGTTATCGACTTCCCGGCCTATCTTGGCGGTCGCCTGGTATCTCCGCCCAAACAGCAGCGCATTTTGGTTATTGATAGCCAGGGGGTTTTCGTCGGTTTGCAGGTGGACAACATTCAGGGCATGCGCCACTTCCGGGTCGACCGCTACCAGCAGGCGCCAGGCGGTGTGCCAGAGTCGCTGAGTCGCTATGTCGCTGGCAGTTTCGCCGGGGATGATGACTCAGCCTGGCTGCTATTCGACCCTCATACCCTGGTTGGCGATAGTATGTTTATGAATGTTGCGGTGTGAGTGGGGCGTGCGACGCGACGATCGTACACCGCGTAATGATCAAGCTAAAATAGACGGCGATTAAAGTCGGGAGTTATTTGTAATGAAAACAGGCGCAGGAAAATCCAGGATCGGCTTGCCCATATTCCTCCTGGTGTCGGTATTGACGATTTTGGTGATTTACCTGGGTTACAACTTGTTTACCCTTGTCCGGGACGGCGAAAAAGATCGGGTCGGCGTGCAATTGGTGTTCGATATGCGCGCCCTGTCCTACCGACTTTCCGGTCTGGCGCGAGAGGCAAGTAGTGGTCAGGAGTCCGCTTTCGCGGAGCTGGGTCAGGTTACCCAGCAGATGCAGGCTCACTGGGATCTTCTGCGCAACAACTATGGTGATGAATTGAGTACGGGCCAATTGGCCCGCTTCAATACCGCGTGGGACGCCGTCCAGAGTAATGCACAAACGATCGTTGCCGAGCGGCAGGCAGTGCTACAGTTAAACGAGGCGGCTAACTCCCTGATTGGGTCGCTGCCCGAGTTACAGAACGAGTACGGACAACTGGTGGAAACGCTGCTGTCGCGACGGGCGCCAGCCGATCAGGTTGCAGTCGCCCAGGCGCAGTCCTGGCGCGCCGAGCGCATTGCGCGCAATCTCGACAAAATGCTCAACGGCGGCGGCGATTCCGAGGCGGTGGCCAATCAGTTCTATCGGGACGTACAGTTGTTTGACCGAGTGTTGCAGGGCATGAAAAAGGGGGATGCCGGGCTCGGTATCAGCCGGGTGACTGACCGCGATGCGAGCGCCGGATTGAGTCGCGTCGGTGAATTGTTTATCCCGGTGAAAACTGCCGCCGCCGAAATTTTTGCTGCAACGCCAGCGTTGATCAGCGCGCGCAAGGCCACCAACGCCATTTCGGGAGACGCGCCGCAACTGATCGAGGAAGGGAGCCGTCTGGCGGACGTGATCAACGGGCTGTCGCGCAGCGATGCCCGACGTTACGCCAACAGCCAGACCGCGATTTGGGCCGGTCTCGGTCTGTTAGCTGTACTAGCTGCCCTGGCGTTGGTCTTCTTCGTTTCAACCCGACAACGGTTACGTGAAACGGCCGCAACCAATAGCTCAAGTCAGGAAGCCATTTTACGTCTGCTGGATGAAATCGAAGGGCTCGGGGAAGGGGATCTAACTGCCGAGGTAACCGTTACCGAAGATTTTACAGGCGCCATTGCCGACGCGATCAACTACGCGATCGTGCAGCTGCGGGAACTGGTGTCGCGGATCGGCGATACCGCGGAAAATGTTCACTCCGCCGCCAACGAAACCCGCGGCATTGCGCTGCAACTGTCGGAGTCGTCGGAACACCAGGCACAAGAAATTGCCGGCGCTTCCGCAGCCATTAACGAAATGGCTATCACGATTGACCAGGTATCAGCCAACGCGGCGGAATCCGCTGCGGTAGCGGAACGCTCGGTATCCATCGCCAAGAAAGGTGCCGACGTAGTGCGCAATACCATCAAAGGCATGGATAATATTCGTGAGCAAATTCAGGACACATCCAAGCGTATCAAGCGACTCGGTGAAAGTTCTCAGGAAATTGGCGATATCGTATCGCTGATTAACGATATTGCCGATCAGACTAACATTCTCGCGTTGAACGCGGCGATTCAGGCGTCCATGGCTGGCGATGCCGGGCGCGGTTTTGCAGTGGTTGCGGATGAGGTACAGCGCCTGGCAGAGCGCTCGGCCAATGCGACCAAGCAGATCGCGGCGTTGGTTAAGACCATTCAGACCGATACCAACGAGGCGGTCTTTTCCATGGAACAGACCACTTCAGAAGTGGTGGCAGGTGCCAGCTTGACCCAGGACGCGGGTGTTGCGCTCGGTGAGATCGAAAGCGTTTCGGCCAATCTGGCAGAATTGATTCAGGATATTTCCACCGCAGCCCGCCACCAGTCCACTACGGCCGGTCACATCTCAAACACTATGAATGTCATTCAGGACATCACCTCGCAAACACTGGCGGGCACCAACAACACGGCGACCTCTATTGGTGAACTCGCAGAAGTTGCTGTGGAGCTGCGCGAATCGGTATCGGGCTTCAAGCTGCCCGACGCGGGTCCCGGCACACTTTTAAAAGTGGCGCCGGTGAAACCCGCTCACAAAGCGCCGCCCGTTGCTGTCACGCCAAAGCGCGAAAGCGTAGCACCTGCCGCGGCCGGGTCCTTGGCGATGACGGGTGAAGTTGATGAATTCGAGGCGTACGAAAGTCCGGACGCTTCATTGGGTTCCATGGGCGCGCGGCCCGCGCCCCAGCAATATGCGTCCACATTGGCGCAAAGCCGCGCGACACTGAATGAAATGGATGATCAGGCTGACGCAGCGCTCGCCGATTTTGGCTTGGACGAGGAAACGACTATCGATCAAGAATTGGCCGCCGAGAACGCGACGCCGGATTACGCGAGTGAGCTGGAAAATGAGTTGGCGAGCATTGATCTCGACGAATTTGATCTGGACCTGGACGATCAATCCAGCTCCGGCTCACAACGTGGTTAACTCGATGCCAATTCATCACTGCATAGCTAATTCGCGTTAGGGGCGCTGGGTGTCCGTGTCTACTTTTCCGAAAGCATCCGTATGGCAACAACGTGAATCCGGGCCGGTGCTCAGCGACCGGCAGTATCGCCTGTGGAGCGAGATGCTGGAAAACCGCACGGGTGTGCGTATTGCGGCGGAACGGGATGATTATGTACGCGGGCAGATAAGCCGACGTATGGTGGAGTTGGGGCTGAGTGACGCGGATACTTACTTCAGGGAAGTACTGGAAACGATTGCCGGCACTGTGGAATGGGGTCTGTTACTCGACCGATTGCTGGTGAAGGAAACCCGCTTTTTCAGGCATCGGGCGTCCCACGATTACGTGCGCGAACGCTTAATCAAACAACTGAAACGGCAACCATTAGATGGTCCGTTTAATATGTGGAGTGTGGGGTGCTCGACCGGCGAAGAAACCTATTCGCTGGCAATTACCGCATTTGAAGGTTTCCGCCAGGCCCGTCGCAAGCCGGTGTTCGGTGTAATTGGTACCGACATCAGTCGCGGCGCTATTGCGTTTGCGCGCAATGCAACTTTTTTGAAATCTCGCCTCGGCGGTATCAGCGACAATGAATTGCGTACCTATTTTGAGCCTGTCGATAATCGCCAGGTGCGTGTCAAAAATGCGGTGACGCAAAAAGTCTGTTTTATTATCGACAATATGCTGGACGAGAACGATGCGGCATTTGCCGAAGAAATGGATGTGGTCTTTTGCCAGAACGTGCTGATTTATTTTAAGCGCTGGCGGCGTCGGGACATCGTCAATCGTTTGGTCAAAAGACTGAAACCCAACGGGTGCCTGGTGGTAGGTCCTGGTGAATTGTCAGATTGGCACCCCAAAAACTTGAAGCGGGACGAGTCTCCCGGCGTTCAGGTCTATGTCCGTGTTGATTAGGCGCTCGGGGTGAGCAATGGACAATAATCAAAATTTACGTGGACTCGAGTGGCTGATCGATGAGGTCGAGGCCAGCCTGACGCAAGCCTACGACGCCCTTGAGACCTATCTCAACGATCCCACTGACCAGCCACAGCTCAGATTTTGTCTGGGGCATATTCACCAGGTTTACGGGTCGTTGAAGATCGCTGAGTGTTACGGCGGCGTCTTGCTGGTAGAAGAAATGGAAGGCCTTGTCGACGCGCTGATGAAAGGTTCGGTAAGCAACGTGGCCGAAGCCTGTGACGTGCTGGTGCAGGCTATTCTCAAAGTGCCTGCCTACCTGAACAACATTATCGCCCGGCGCCACGATGAGCCCGCCACCCTGTTGACGTTACTTAACGACTTGCGTGCGGTTCGCGCTGAACCACTGGTCACGGAGACCTCCCTGTTTGCCCCCGATATGTCCATCTTGGCAGATAAGCCAAATCGGGCGCGGGTGAATATTGCCAACCACCAGGCATTACTTGATCTGGCTAAGAAATTGCGCCAGATGTTTCAGTATGCGTTGTTGGGAATACTCAAGGGTATCGACGTCGAAAAAAATGTTGTCAATCTCGATAAAGTGTTCGCGCGGATGAAGGAGTTATGCAGAGGTTCGCGACGGGAAAAACTGTGGCAGGTTTCAGGTGCCGTTACCGAAGGCATTGCCAGTAATGCGATTGAAGTGGGTATCGCGGTGCGACTGTTGTTGCGTGATCTGGATAAAGAATTGCGGGCGTTGGCACAATCTGGACTGGTTGCCCTGGAAGCGCCGTATCCGGAGCGGCTGCTCAAAAATTTGCTGTATTACACCTGCGTGGCAACCGCCGAAACCCCGCGTATCAAGCTAGTGCGGGATGAATTCAAATTGCATCTGGCGCTGCCCGAGGGCGCTCTTGAGTACACCAAGGGTGGCTTGATGCCGAGCTATGACCGGGGTGTGGTTGAAGCGATATCCGCCGCGTTGTCCGATGAGATCGGGGCCGCCAAGGACCTGATCGACCGCTATATCGCCGAAGATGAGGGCGCCGTCGACATTCTGCTGCAGGTCCAGCCGATTCTTAAACGTATCGCCGACACCCTGGCCATGGTGGGGCAATCCAAGCTTCGCCAGGGGATCATTGAAACGCAGGAAAAGCTGAAGAGCCTCTGCGCCGCGCCCGATCAGGTCGGCGATGAAGCTCTGATGCCCGTTGCGTCGCGGCTGGTGGATCTGGAGGCGTCGTTGTTGGCCTGGGCGCGTGACTATCGCCGCGGCGATTCCACATCCGCCTTGGCGGCTGACGTGGCGCAGGCACTGGACGGCGCGCAGCACTCCCTGTTGCGAGAAGTACGCAACAGTCTGGAAAAAGTAAAAGAAGCCATCGTCGGCTATATTTCGTCCCAGTGGGATAAAAGCTTCTTGCAGGATACGCCTGCGACCATGGGGGAAATTCACGGCGCGCTTGCGGTGGTGGGGCTGGATCGTCCAGCGGACGTCGTCAAGGGTTGTGGGGACTATATCAGCCTGGTGTTGCTGCCCCAGGAAAAGGCACCCGAATGGGGTCGCCTGGATGCACTGGCCGACGCCATCACCAGTATTGAATTCTATCTTGAATCTCTGGAAGCGGGTGATACCGAAAAAGAACCAGCGATCTTGACGATTGCGGAAAAGGCGCTGGCGGATCTTGGAGACTTTCAAAAGCTTTCGCCGGCACCCGATCTGGAGCTTGTGGCCGGGCGGGATCTCGCGCCCACACCGGCGGATGTCAGTCTGGAAGTTGCTATCCCGGAGTTAGCACCGGAACCGGATTCAGAATCGCTTGGGTTAACCGGGCAACCACTTGTGCAGGATATTTCCGAAACTCCGAAGATAGCAGCGGCGGTCGAATCCGCCACCGCGCTTGTACCGCAGTCTGGCGCAGACCAGAGCGCTGACAGCCCCGCGGAGGGTCAGGCTGAGGAAGAAGTCGACCCGGAAATTCGCGAGATATTTATCGAAGAAGCGCGTGAGGTGCTGGCCACCATCGATGAACGCTATCCCCAATGGGCGCAGGACAATGCAAAAGCCGCGCTGGTGGAAATTCGTCGAGGGTTCCACACGCTTAAAGGCAGTGGGCGAATGGTAAAAGCCGCGGACATCGGTAATCTCGCCTGGTCCATTGAAAATATGTTGAACCGGGTTCTTGACGAGCGGTTGGAGGCAACCAGCGAGGTGTTCGAGACGGTTGCGAGAACCCTGCAGATTCTGCCCGCAATGATCGACCGCTACGAACAGGCTATGCCCTGGAACGATGCGCAAAAACTGGCTGAACTTAGCGGGGCCGCCGACGCCTTGGTGGCGGGGCGGGATAAACGGTCCAGCATGGAGCCGCTGGATCCTGCAGTTTCCATTACCCCCGGTGAACCAGAATCCCTTGCAGAGATGGCGCCCGCCCCGGTCGATATTGCGCCTGATACTGAAAGAGACACAACCGAACTGTCAGTAGATTCCTTATCTGTTGGTGAGTCGCCTGTCGTGGAGGCGTCAACGGAAGAATTGGCGGCGTCCGAGCCGGAGCTGCCTGCGCAGGTGTCGGCAGCAGTGGATGAGGAAAGGGGCACTGCCGAGGATACAGGCTCGATCGACAGTGCAGCGGACCTTGCAACTGAAACAGCTGTTGATTTCCCCGGCGCAGATGTTGCGTCCGGGACCATGGCTGGCGCTGTAGAGATAGAACCCGTTTTGCCCTACCGCGATACGGTCGGGACGGCACAGAGCGCGACCGAGGAAGCTGCTGTTCACAGCCCGTCCGCTAGCGCGGACAATGTTGCAGTGACCGAAACGTCGATGTCCCCTTCCGCAGGGATGGCGGAGCCGGGAAGCGCCGAGGCAGGTGCTCAGGGAACAGATATTCCTGGAGAAGTTGCGATAACAGCAGTTGAATCGGAGGGCGAAGCCGCAGATCCAGGGCCTGTTTCCACTCCAGATTCGCCACTGGAGGTTGGCATTTATGCCAACAGCGTAGAGCAGCCAGTTTCCGCCGAGGAAGCTACCGGACAGGGCGAAGGTGATGTAGATTTGGGGAGTGATGCGTCCACTGCAGAAGAGGCGTACGCAGTAACTAACTGGGATGAGGGTGATGGGCCGGACGTTCAACGGTATACGGTCGGATCCGGTGAGCGTGAGGTTTTACCCGCGCAGCTCGAGGACGAATTTGCTTTAGCGAATTACGAAGATGCGGTTAGCGCTGCCGAAACAGAGTACAGCAGTCAGGCTGCTCAACCTGGGCCCGTCGACGGGAATAGCCTTTCGTTAAAAGATGACGAATTCGCTGCTGACCAATATTCTGCACCGGAAGCTGAGACCCCAGAGGATACACTCCATCAGATTTTCGCCAGTGAGGCAGAGGGTTATTTACAGGCAGTTGCCGATTATCTGATCAAGGCCCGCGACGCAGCGCCGATCTATGCGCCCCCGGCAGCGGTATTGCAGCAGGCGCTGCACACGCTCAAAGGCAGCGCGTCGATGGCGGAGATGATCCACATAGGCGAGCTCGTGACTCCTCTGGAGCGCTTAACCAGAGATATGTTTAATTTCAAAAAACCCGTGGACAACGCAATTTTGCAATTGCTGGAGGATATCGAGCGCGCGTTGCGTTTGGCGATTGAAAACCTGCGGGTTGGTGGTGGCGGCGAAATTGTCGGCGTGGACCGACTGGTTGGCCGAGTGGAACTGCAGCGGGAACGGTTTTTTGGCGGGGCGCAGCCCGTCGACTCTGGCAAACCGAAGGTGGAGCCAGGGTTGTTGAACGCGTTGATGATGGACGGTCTACAAAAAGTCTTCGATGCGGATGTAGCCTTACGTGCATGGCAGGAATCACCATCGCGGCGGGACGAATTGCTGGTTGATATGGTGGATGAGCTGGTTGAATTGGCGGCGGCGGCGGAGCGAGCAGGTATCGCGCCGTTGGCGCGCGTGTGTCGCAGCCTTGCAGCTGCCTATGGCAATATTGTCGCTTGCGAGCTAGATCCAGATTCCGAAATCCTCAACGCCCTCAATCAGGGGCAAAACATTTTATTGGATATTATGGATCGGGTTGCAGCCGATCAAGATGTGTTCGACGCTTCCGAAATGCTGCATAGCCGCTTGCAGGCGATCGCAAGTATCGCCCCGGCGCGGCCCGTTGAACAGGTAACCGACGTGCCGCTGGCAGTAGAACACGACACCCCGGATGCTCAACTGGAGCCCATTAGTGCCGCCAGTTTGCTGATGGCCGAGTTCGCTGAGCGCGAAGCCGCCCGTGAAGCGCTGCAGCAGCGTGCCAGTGATAATCGCGAATCGGTGGAAACAGGAGAATCCGAGGCACCGACGCAGGCGTCGCTGGAGACCGGGGGAGGCAACGACGACGGCGCTGCGGAGTCCGAAGAGACATCTCACGTACAATCCCATCAACCTGAGCAGCAGTTGCCAATGGCTGCGGAGGATATGTCCTCAGCGGACGCGGCGTCTTCGGCACCGGTGTCGGCGGCACCACACGAGCCGGATCTGCAGGTCGAGGCCGACCTGGACAAGGAAATTATCGATATTTTTCTCGAGGAAGCTGACGAGTTACTGGAAGAGATTGATCAGGCCATTCACATCTGGCAGGAAAATACAGGTGATCGCGCTCAGGTCGATACCCTGAAACGGGCACTGCATACGTTTAAGGGCGGCGCGCGCGTCGCCGGGCTGGCGGGCGTTGGCAATATTAGTCATGATTTTGAAACGCGAATTATCGAGTCGGAAAGCAGGCGCGAAGATAAAAGCCCGGAATTTTTTCACGATTTGTTTGCTCGCCAGGACAGATTACTGTCGGTGATGGATCGTGTGCGCGTACTGTACGGGGACGATGCAATTGCGGCCAGAGCCGTGGACGTGCCGACACCGCAGGAACCGACTGCCGAGTTGACAGCGCCACTGGACGCTGAAAGCGAAGCGCAGCACCCACCACCAGAGTCGCCGAGTGCACCACCAGTGCTACCGCCGGGGTGGCCGACCGCGGATGTACTGCCTTTTACCGGCGGGGTGGTTCCCGTGCAGGACGCGCCGTCCAGAGAGCGACCTGCCGCCACAACACGCGGGAATAAACCGCCGCGCCCCGAACCCCAGGAAATGATAAAAATCGCGGCTCCGGTGTTGGACGAACTCGTCAATTTGGCGGGGGAGACCAGTATTGCCCGCGGTCGGGTCGAGCAGCAGGTTAGCGAGTTCGGGTTCTCGCTTGATGAGATGGAAGGCACCATTCAGCGCCTGCAGGATCAGGTGCGGCGGCTGGGGATAGAAACCGAAGCGCAGGTGGTGTTTCGCCGCGATCAAATCGAAGCGTCGGCCCATATCGCCGACTTTGACCCTCTGGAAATGGATCGTTACTCCCAGCTGCAACAATTGTCCCGGGCGCTACAGGAGTCCGCTTCGGATCTACAGGATTTGAAGGGCACGCTACTCGACAAGTCGCGGGATGCCGAAGCGTTGCTATTACAACAGTCGCGGATTAACACAGACTTGCAGGAAAGTCTGATGCGCACGCGCATGGTGCCGTTTTCTCGGCTGGTACCAAGACTGCGACGTATTGTGCGTCAGGTGGGGAACGAACTCGGCAAGCCGGTGCACCTGCAACTCGACAATGTCGAGGGCGAAATGGACCGCACGGTGCTGGAAAAAATTATTGCTCCTCTCGAGCACATGATTCGCAATGCCATCGATCACGGCATTGAGGCGGCGGATGAACGCGAGAAAAAAGGTAAGTCGCGCGATGGCAATATCGAGCTAACCTTCGGACGTGAGGGCGGCGATATTGTATTGCGCCTCGCCGATGATGGACGCGGCCTGGATATCAAAGCGATTCGCGAACAGGCGCTTGCCCGGCAACTGCTGCTTCCAGAAGCCCAGATCAGCGATCAGGAAATCATGCAGTTTATTTTTCAACCGGGCTTTTCCACGTCACGCAAAGTTACTCAGGTGTCGGGGCGCGGTGTGGGAATGGATGTGGTTAGCAGCCAGGTGCGTCAGTTAGGCGGTACTATCAGTATTCACTCACAAGCGGATATGGGTACTGAATTCATTATTCGCCTGCCGTTTACGGTGTCCGTGAATCGGGCATTGATGATTCGCAACAGCGACGATCTCTATGCCTTGCCCCTGAACACGATTAACGGCGTCGTGAAAATGGACGTGCAGGAACTGGCGCATTATTACCAGGATCCGAACGCTCGGTTCAAGTATGCACGCACGGACTACAAAATTTGTTACCTGGGAACGCTCCTTAACAGTCAGGCCAAACCGCCGCTGGATACAATCACCGACTCGGTACCTCTGGTGTTGGTACACAGTGACAAGCAAGCCTATGCGGTGCATGTCGGCAGCCTCGAGGGCAGCCAGGAAATTGTTGTGAAAAGCCTGGGTATTCAATTTGGCGATGTGATGGGTCTGTCGGGTGTGACGGTCCTTGGCGACGGTCGTGTGGTAGTCATTCTCGATCTGTTAACCCTGCTGCGGGCGCAGGAATCGGTACCCGTTCTGACTCAGCGTTACGGCGCGGAGGAGCTCGCGGAAACAGTCGACGGGGAGCCGGATAGCGCACCGGCTACAGTGTCGGCGACCGGCTCCGGCTCGCCTTCTGTTACACCTCCAGCGGAAGTGGCTGGTGCGGATGATCGGATTAAAACCGTTATGGTGGTTGACGATTCGGTCACGGTGCGCAAAGTGACGGGTCGTTTTCTGGAGCGTGAAGGTTTTCACGTGGTAACCGCCAAAGATGGTGTCGATGCGATGCGCCTGTTGCAGGATACGGTGCCCGACCTGATGTTGCTCGATATTGAAATGCCCCGTATGGACGGTTTCGAGGTGGCGCGTCTGGTGCGCTCGTCGTCACGGCTTAAACACCTGCCGATTATTATGATTACCTCGCGCACCGGCGAAAAACATCGGGAAAGAGCGCTGGCTACCGGGGTTAACAAGTACCTGGGTAAACCCTATCAGGAAGAGGTGCTGCTTAAAGAAGTAAACCAGTTATTACGTACGCAGCAGGTTGCAGGTTAAAGCATGGCGTTGCGAGTTGGCATTATCGCGCCGCAAAGTTCGGCGCAGAGTTATTCTTTGAAAACGGCGATCACCGAGCTCGGTTACGAAATCGTGTGTTTCAATCCCCATCTCGAACGGCGCGCTGTTGGTAAAACGCTGCCGGAGGTTGAAGCCTGGGTGGTGGTCGGAGAGGGCGAAGCGGTTAACCAACTATCCTTTATCGACCGCAAGAAACATCAGGTATTGTGTATCAGGGAGGATGTCCCGACATTGGTGAGCCCCAGTTTTGGCCCGTGGAAAGAGCGGTTGCGTGGACGCTTGGTGGAGCTGGTTGGGAAACATCTGCAATCGACACTGGTGGTACGGGCCAAGAAAGTGTGGGTCTTAGCCGCGTCCACCGGTGGACTTGAGATGGTCAGCAAATTTCTATCGCAGGTGCCGCTGGCTTACGACACGGGATTTGTTTACGTGCAGCACATAGAGAGCGCGCAGGTTCCGCAATTGGTGCGCATGATTGCCAGAACCAGTCAGTGGCGGGCGCGGCTCGCAGAAAATGGTCATTTCATACCGGCCGGGTTTGTGACCGTAGTGTCCCCAGCGGAAAAATTACATATCGATAATCGCGGCATGATGCGTGTGCTCGACGAGCGCTGGAACGGACATTATCGTCCAAGTATCGACCATGTCGCCGGTGACGTGGCCCGTCAATACGGCGTATTTGGGGGAATGATCGTGTTTACGGGTATGGGGGATGACGGTGTGATTGGTGCGCGGCTACTGCGCCGTCGCGGCGGCCGAGTGTGGGTCCAGGATCCAGGAACCTGTATGGCACCTTCCATGCCAGAGGCGGTAATCGGTGCACAGGCCAGCCAATTTACCGCAGGCGTGGACGAACTCGCCCGACGCTTTGCCAGTACGGCCGGATTTGATGTCGCCAGCCAGCCATTGGGGCAAAGTGCGTGAGTCGTGCATTGCGGGCGCAGCCGGTAAAACCTGTAGCCACGGTCGATGCGCTGTTACTACCTGTTATTGGTGCCCCGCTATTGGTGCCCATGGCGGCGATAGCGGAGATTATTCCGGCGCGCGGGCTCACTTTGACCACCCATCCCGGCAACCCCGCCTGGTTGTACGGCTGGTTTTCCTGGCGGGACCAACACATTCCCCTCATGTCCTACGAAGCGGCAGTTGGTGGGGTGCCCGCTACACTGGAGGATACAGACCGGATAGCGATCTGCAATGCGGTCGCCGATGCGACCGAACGGGGTTTTTACGCGCTGGTAATCCAGGATTTGCCCAGTCCAGTGCGGCTATCCGAAGAGGATGCGTTTTTTGCGGTGCGCGAAGCGGCCCCCGGGGTTGGTGTGCTATCGGAGGTTAGTCTGGAAGCGGAGCGCGTTTGCATCCCGGACCTCGATTACCTTGAAAAAATCAGTATGAGTGCTTTGCCCGAACTAGCGGGGCAGTAGAGCTCCCCGCAGGTTGACCGGGACCGGTTAACATCTCCTTACTTCACGGTATAATCGCGAGCCCAGCTGGACGCTGAGAAAGTAACGCCTGGTTGCCGCCGCCAGAATAGCCGGTAAGAGGTAGATAGCGCGGGTGTAGTTCAATGGTAGAACGGGAGCTTCCCAAGCTCTTAGTGTGGGTTCGATTCCCATCACCCGCTCCATACCGGGGATAGCCCGGCACTTTTTTCGGGCTACGCAGCTCTGGCCGAGCGAGAACTTTTCGGGGAGTATGTTATAGCGCGGATGACAGGCCATCAGTGGACGCAAGCATCGCGTCAGTGTCGACAGAGAATCTGCTGGTGCCCTTGCACCAGCATTCAAACGAGAGGGGTAATAATATGCTTGGCCAAATGATGGACGACCCGTTAACCATCACTTCGATTTTAAAATTTGCGGAAAAGGTGTTTCCCCATGTGGAAATGGTCTCGGTAACGGCGGATAGTCCCCGTCACCGCACGACCTTCGGCGCCGCCTTCAAGCGGTCGCGCAGACTCGCAAACGCGCTGACCAAGCTTGGCCTTAAACAGGGCGATCGGGTGGCCACCATGGCCTGGAATGACTATCGCCATTTTGAGCTGTATTACGGCATTAGTTGCTCAGGGTACGTATGCCACACCATTAATCCTCGGCTGTTTCCCGAACAAATTGCCTATATCGCCAATCACGCGGAAGATCGCTGGATTTGTACTGATGTCATGTTCGTGCCCCTGCTGGAAAAATTGCAGGATCAGTTACCGAATGTCGAAGGGTTTGTGGTGATGACTGACGCCGCGCATATGCCGCAGACGACACTGCGCAATGCCCATTGTTATGAAACTCTGATTGCCAAAGAGTCCGAAGAATTCACATGGCCCACACTGGAAGAAAATTCCGCGTGCAGCCTGTGTTACACCTCCGGCACCACGGGAAATCCCAAGGGCGTGTTGTACTCGCACCGGGCGTTGATTCTCCACTGCCTGGCCGCCAACGGCAAAGATGTTCTCGGCATGTCGAGTGAAGAAACGGTAATGCCCGTGGTGCCCATGTTTCACGTCAATGCATGGGGTGCCGTGTACAGCGCTGCCATGTCCGGTACCAAGCTGGTCATGCCTGGTCCCAAAATGGGTGACGGTGAAACGCTGGCCGCGCTGATTGACGAAGAAAAAGTCACCTATTCCATGGGCGTACCGACGGTGTGGCTGGCGTTGGTCAACTATTTGCAGTCCTCCGGCAAGACAGTCGAGTCGCTACGGCGCGTTATTGTGGGCGGCTCCGCCTGTCCTCTGTCGTTAATGAAGGCGATGGACAACTACGGCGTGTGGATGCATGTGGGCTGGGGTATGACTGAGATGAGCCCGTTGGGAACTTACAACACGTTGCTACCGTGGATGCACGATTTGCCGGAGGCTGAAAAGGATGTCTATCGCCTTAAGGCTGGTCGCCTGATTTACGGCGTCGATTTGCGTATTGTCGATGAGGCTGGCAGAGAGTTGCCCTGGGATGGCAAGAGTTCTGGGCAATTACAGGTTCGCGGGCCCTGGGTGTGCAAGGGGTATTACAAGCTGGATAAATCCGACGCCCACCTGCCCGACGGTTGGTTTGACACCGGTGACGTAGCGACTGTCGATCAGTATGGATATATGGCCATCACCGATCGTACCAAGGACGTGATTAAGTCTGGCGGGGAGTGGATCAGCTCCATCGACGTGGAAAATGCGGCCATGGGACACCCCGATGTTGCGGAAGCGGCCGTAATCGGCGTTCCCCACCCCAAATGGACTGAAAGGCCATTGTTGGTAGTCGTAAAAAAACCGGGGATGAATCCTGGCAAGGACGAGTTACTACAATTTCTGGATGGCAAAATTGCGAAATGGTGGATACCGGAAGACTGTGTTTTTGTCGAGGAAATTCCCCACACCGCGACCGGCAAGGTGAGCAAGAAAGATCTCAGGGATCAATTTAAGGACTATTCTTACGCGTAACTACTCGACTAGATGAACACAATTTTTCAACGCGGGGTGCGGGCGCTCGAAGGACGGGCTGGACCTTGACGTTGCGTAGTGATCATCGAGTCGGTAAGCAATTGCTGGGGTGGGCATGGCGGTTCCGTTATTAAACGAACGCGATTTGATCTTTCAATTGTACGAAGTACTCGATACCGAAGCGCTTCTGAAACGACCACGCTACCAGGATCATTCTCGGGAAATATTTGATACCACATTGGCTACTGCCAGGGGTATCGCCGAGCGATATTTTGCGAATCACTATGCCAAAGGCGATGCCCACGAACCCCGTTTCGAGAACGGTGAAGTGCATGTCATCGAAGAAACAAAAATGGCATGGGATGCGTTTGTTGATGCCGGGTTTATGGCGGCACAACCAGATTATGATGAAGGCGGGCTACAGTTTCCTGAAGTTGTAGTGCGTGCGGTGGTTGCCTATATCAGCGCGGCGAATATTGGTACCGCCGCCTATCTGTTTGTTGCAATTGGCGTTGCAAATTTACTGCGTGCTTTTGCTTCACAACAGCAAAAAGACTTATTTTTACCGCTTATCATGGGTGGTAAAAGTAACGGTACTATGGCGCTTACCGAACCCGATCAGGGGTCGGCTCTTGGCGATATTAAAACCAGCGCGGTGGCGCATGCCGACGGCACCTATCGTTTGGTTGGCCAGAAAATGTTTATTTCCTGCGCCGATCACAATATCACTGAAAACGTCATACATATGGTGCTGGCAAAAATTAAGGGTGCACCGGTTGGCGTAAAGGGAATATCCCTGTTTATCGTGCCTAAATATCTGGTTGATGAGCTGGGTAACCCGACCATCAGAAACGATGTGACGGTGGCTGGGTTAAACCACAAAATGGGTTACCGCAACGCCACTAATACTGTGCTAAGTTTCGGTGAAAAAGACGGCGCGGTGGGATATCTGGTTGGCGAGCCACACCAGGGTTTGAACTACATGTTTCAAATGATGAATGAGGCTCGGATCGGTATCGGTCTCGGCGCGGCTGCGCTGGCGTATCAAGGATTCAATCACTCGTTGGCATACGCCCGCCAGCGGCCACAGGGACGCTTGCCTTCCAACAAAGACCCCACGTCAAAGCAAATCATGCTGGTGGAGCACGCGGATGTCAGGCGGCTGTTACTCGCGCAAAAAGTTTATGCGGAGGGAGCGCTGTCGTTATGCCTGTTTGCCAGTGCGTTGTTCGAGGATCAGAATACTGCACCTGACGCGTCACAGCGGGAGCGGGCCGCTCTGTTGCTGGACCTGTTGACGCCGATTGTTAAATCCTGGCCGTCCAAATATGGCTGCGTTGCCAACGATATGGCCATTCAGGTATTAGGTGGCTCAGGTTATATTCGCGAATATCCCGTGGAGCAGTTGTATCGGGATCAGCGCCTCAACCCCATTCACGAGGGCGCCGAAGCGATACATGGTCTCGATTTGCTCGGCCGCAAGGTGCCAATGAAAAATCGCGCGGGCTACCAAGTATTTTTGGCAGCGCTAGAAGCAGATATCGATATGGCTAATGGGCGTGCCACGACGCGGGAATTTGCCACGCCGTTACGGCGCGCGAAAAATGTGCTGGATGAAACCACCGAGTCATTACTGATCCAGACCGCGCAGGATGTGGACCTGGGGATGGCTAACGCCACGATTTATCTCGACATGTTCGGACGGGTTGTCGCCGCCTGGATGTGGGTGAAGCAGGCGATAAAAGCCGAGCAGGGTTTGCTACTTGCTGATGCTGACGAGGATAAGTACTTCTATCAAGGCAAACTTCAGGCCGCTCGTTACTATATGGAGTGGGAGTTGCCCGCTATTGACGCACAATGCGAATTACTGCGATCAGGCAACACAGTTTGTTTTGATATGCGCAACGAGTGGTTTTGATTCAGTGTTACCTGGCACCAGGTTGCCTGCCGTAGCTGCTACCTTTTTGGTAGTGTGACCAGATTGCTGACCTCTTTTTTTGCTGTATTGTCGAAGTGATAATCGTTCACCAAAAACAAACGTTCGAATTCTTCCTTTGGTAAAGGTTTGCTAATCAGGTAGCCTTGCATTACATCACAGCCGATACTCTTTAGTACATCGAACTGTTCAGAATTTTCCACACCCTCCGCGACAGTGGTCAGCCCCAGACTTTTTGCCAATGCAACTATTCCACCGACAATCGCGCGGTCACTTCCGTGCTTTTCAATTTCAATTACGAAAGAGCGGTCTATCTTTAACGCGTTGGCGGGCAAAATTTTTAAATAGTTAAGGGACGAGAAGCCGCTGCCGAAATCGTCTATCGTTAGCGAGAAGCCCATTTCCTTAAGGCGCATTAATTCGCTACGTGCCCGCTGTGGCTCAGTCATGAGAACACTCTCTGTGATTTCGAGTTCGAGTGCAGATGCTGGCACCTTGTGTTTTATAATCAAATCCGACAAGGTTGTGGTTAGTTTGCCGTATTCCTGTAAATCCTTGCCCGAAAGATTTACGGATATCTTGACGTTGTAGCCCTGTGCGCGCCACCCGTGAATATGTTGCAGGGTTTTATCGAGTACCCAGTCGGTGATCAGTGTAATCAGCCCAATTTTTTCTGCTAGTGGAATAAACTCGAAGGGAGGAACCAGTCCACGTTTTGGATGAATCCAGCGTAACAGCGCCTCTGCTGACACCAAGCATCCATCGCTGGCGTTTACTTGTGGTTGAAAGTAAAGGATAAGCTCGTCGTTGTCGATAGCACTACGTAATTCGTGTTCGAGTTCCAGCCGAGCAGCTACCTCGCGTTCCATGCCTTCGGTATAAAAGCAGTAGTTATTGCGTGTTTCTTTGGCCCGAAACATTGCTGAATCAGCGTGTTTCATAAGCGTGTCTATGTCGAGACCGTGGTCTGGAAAAATGGCAATGCCAACGCTTGCGGTAACGTAGACATGTTGTTGCAAAAACGAAAACGGTTTGGCCAGCGTAGAACAAATTTTTGTCGCGATACTGGATATCGCAGAACGATCATCAATACCTTCCAGAATAATTACAAACTCGTCACCACCCAGACGGGCAATTAAATCGTTATCGCGCACGCAGGTTCTCAGTCGTAGCGCTACTTCCTTAAGCAACAAATCTCCAGTGTTGTGACCTAATGAATCGTTGATAATTTTGAAATTGTCGAGATCGAGCAACAATATGGCAATGCTGTGATCGTCGAGTTCGCCCCGGTTTAAAATTATACGCAACTCTTGTAATAGCTTGGCGCGATTGGGGAGTCCGGTGAGCGTATCGTGATACGCCAGTTGCCTTACGTGCTGCTCAGTTTTACCAGCTTTGATGAGCCGGAGCACGCGTTGTTTTAACACTGAGAAATGAATCGGTTTGGTAATATAATCCGTCGCGCCACTATTAAACGCGTGTGAGATCGCATCGTCGTCGTCCAAAGCAGTTACCATAAGGATGGGGACGTCGGAGCCATTCTCTAGCGCGCGTATTTGACGGGTCGCTTCGAAGCCGTTAAGCCCAGGCATCATCGCGTCAATAAGAATGACATCCGGCATCGATGAGCGGCAGATAGCAACTGCTTTGCTGCCGTCCGCGGCTTCCTCCACCTGAATATCTTCCTCAGAAAAAATACCTTTTAGTGCCAGACGTATGGAGCGGTCATCATCAATCAGCAGTAATTTGTGCGGGTGCCGCGCTAGTTCATTCTGCGCGTCAAATAATATACCGTTTTGTATATCCTTTTTTAGCAGTATATATTCATTTTCGATTTCATCGATCAGAGCTCGTGCGCCCAGGATGTCACCGGTATTTCCCGCGCGCTCCAGGCGTTTCGCAGTATTAACAACCCTGAAAGCGCCGAATATTGCGGCACTGCCCGAAATAGTGTGTGCAATTTCGCGCAAAAGTTTTGCATCTTTTTGTCCAAAAGCTTTTTTTAATGAATTGATGTAGATTGGAGTGTCTTCGATGAAAGCGTCTATCATCTGATACAATACTTCGCCGACATCAATAAAAAGTTGTTTTAAAAATAGCGGATCGTAACTTTTCTGGTCTACATTTTTGTCAAACAAAATATGGTCTGACTGAATATCGGCGGATAATCCTTCACGACGTAGCCATTTTTCTAATATGCTTTCCAGTTTTTTACGGGTTATCGGTTTTACAACAAAGTCATTCATGCCCGCGGATTCGCCAGCATCAGTTGCCGCATTACTATTTGCGCTCATTCCGATTATTGGCAAGTTGATTTCGGTATGTCCAAGGCGGCGAATGTGGCTGGTCGTCTCGTAACCATCCATTCCGGGCATAAAACAATCCATCAAAATAAGGCTAACGGGATTCTCGCGCACAAATTCGATTGCACTTTGACCGTTGCTGACAACGCTGCATGTGTGCCCAGTTGCCTCCAGTAGTGCCGACATCACCTGTCGATTAGAGTGATTATCATCCACCACCAGTACCAGGGAATGCTCGGCAGCCCCGGAATGCGGCGCAGCGTCCCGAATTTGCCCATGCTGGTTGTTTACGGGTATATAGCTTTGACTGGTGAACAGGGAGGTACAAGTTTTAGAGGTAATGGGTTTGTAAATCACGGAGGCATATTCGTGATGGGTGGTAGTTATTGGGTTTACCATCAACACTAACGCATCCGGATTTGTGTTTTCGGTTTGCCTGGAAAATTGTCGGCCTATTTCTGGTCGAGATTGGTATATGTGCTCATCTATCAGTAGATGGGTATATTGTTTTCCCTCGGTTATTCCGTGAATGGGGTTCCCGTGCTCGAAAGCCGAAGCTTCAATTGTATGTGCGCTGCCGCCGTGCTTAATAATTTGGGCAGCGAGCGCTTCGCCGACGATGCGTGAGGCAGACACTACCAAAGCACAGACGCGCTCCAGGCGTGCCGCATAATGTTGTGGTGCGTTTAGTCTGAGATCGTGTTGTACGGGGTTCGTAATCGGGATTGATATAACAAAGTTTGACCCACGATCGCTGTTGCTATCGACGGTTATATTCCCGTCCATTATCTCTATAATTTGTTTGCATATGGCAAGGCCTAATCCTGTCCCTCCGTATCGTTTGGTGGTGGATGAATCCGCTTGCACAAACGCCTCAAATATTTTGTTTTTATGTTCGCCTGAAATGCCAATACCAGTGTCTCTAACTTCTATATTCAGCCTGGGTTCATCACCCGACGACATGGATATATAAATGCCCACTTC
This sequence comes from Porticoccaceae bacterium, assembly GCA_041600415.1. Taxonomy (GTDB): domain Bacteria; phylum Pseudomonadota; class Gammaproteobacteria; order Pseudomonadales; family Porticoccaceae; genus JBFJKD01. Next base: position 311,341 of record JBFIKF010000001.1, read on the forward strand.
ACCTGCTTCAGTAAATTTTACGGCGTTGCCAACTACATTGATCAGAACCTGCCTTAATTTCTGTGGATCGAAGGTAATGTAATCCGGCAGATTGGCAACACACGAATATCCTATGTCAATATTTTTTTTGAAAGCCTGTGTCGATAATAGTTTTATAATATCGTCGAAAAATTCCGGTAAAAAAACCTCAGTACTGTGGAGAGTGAATCTCCCAGAGGACATTTTTGAAAAATCAAGAATATCGTCTACCAGGCGTAGCAATTCCTCGCTGGACTGTCTGGCTACCGATATATACTCCCGTTGTTTTTCTGGCATGGACATACCTTCCAGAATGTCCAGCATACCAATCACGGAATTCATAGGTGTTCTCAGTTCGTGCGTAACGTTGGATGCAAATTCGCTTTTCTCGCGAGCAACGGCAAGCGCGGCATCCCGAGCCGTGCTAAGTTGGAGCTGACGCTTTTCTAACACTTCCATCATGGTGTTAAAGGTTTTCTGAATGGTTGTCAGTTCCTCTGGTCCTTCGATTTGAGCTCGTACTTCGCGGTCGCCCAATTGGGCGCGTTGCATGATGCTCGCGAGCCGTTCCATGGGTTTAGTAACACGTCTCGATACGCCGATAATGGCCGCCAGAATAAGTAGCGATATGATCAGAGTCGCAATAAGGTAATCTCTAAGTATTTTGCCGTGGATTAGCCGCAAAGTTTCTTTGGATAAGTCGACGGTTACGTAACCGAGAAGAGTCGGTTTGACAGGCTGTTGTCCGTAGCTGCCGTCCCATTCCTCACTGTTTTTCGACTCTGTATAAACGGGCGTAACAAATACCCATGAGTTATCCTGCTCAAATGTTGTCAACGAATCGACACTGTGTGGCAACCCGGGGTAGGATTTGTTATCAAATACGGTATCGTGATACAAAACTGTAGCATCGGCATCAGCAATCGCTAGCACGGTGGTATCGGGAAATTCAGAAATGGACTGCGCGGCCTCCTGTGCCAGCTCCTTACTTTGATAGAGGAGCGCAAGTTTACTTTTGTTGCTTACTATGTCGGTCAGTTGTAAACCTTGTTTGACCAGATAGGCTGATATGATGCGATTAGAAACATTGTTAACCGCAAAGTACATACCGGCTGCAAGTAGTACCAGAACGATTGCAAACAAACCTATCAAATGGTGTCTGAATTTGAATGAGTGAGTTTTAAAAAGCCGCTTGCGTTTCATGGACCTTTGTCGCCTTCTCTACCATTACAGTTCAAGGTGGATGTCACTTCTGATTTTACCTGACAACTGTAACCCCAAATGTCGACTGGTTCTGAGATTTACTGCCAGATGAAGTTGTTTTACCGGCTCAAAACGCGGTTCGACAATGTCCCCCGCCAATTTCTTGTTGACCAAAACGCCCAGATCCCGGCCCATATTCACATTGTCGGGATATACAGCAAATAGCGTACCTTTGCGAACATCGTTTGGATTAGAGGAAAACAATACTATATTTTTGTCCCAGGCGCTTTGCAGAAGCTGACCCATAATGGCGTTATCGATAGCTGTTTCGCCGGGAAGTATCCAGATACCATCGTAAGCTCGGGCAGCCGAGGATACTTCCAGGTACTGATTAGCCGCGGCGCGGATATCAGCTACCCGATGAATCACCAGGCTTTTACCCCGGTCAGCCATATGTATTTGCGCTTCCTCGAGATAGCCATTTTCTGCAGTTAAAGCGGTCACGACAAAGACACTGTCGGTATTGGGAGACAACAACAACAATTTTTGCATAACGGTCACGGGGTCCGGAAAAATACTGATTCCGGGTGTGTCGGTGGGATTGGCACGTACAGCCCCTGCTACGACTGGAATAGTGATGTCCATAGTAGCTAACATAGCAATATTTTTTGCGCCAAGCGCAAGTATGATATCCGGACGGTCACTTTCTAAACGTTCCCGAACGTAGGCGACATCTGAATAAGAGCTTGTCTGCAGACGATGTATCGTGCCTGTGTATTGGGAAGATACGCCTTTGATCATATCTTCAAATACTTTCGAGTAAGGTGACGGCGCTTCGGGGAAAACAATCAACAAATCACTGGCGAGCGCCTGAGCGGCTAACAAACTATTGATCACCAGCGTAGAAAAAAAACAGGTAATCAGGTGGCGCTTCCCGCGTCGGCTGATCAGTGCAGGTGCCGTGCGTGGCTGTTGAATCGTCCCTGTCATGTCATAATCCATGCGAAGGTCAGCTTCAGAATTTGTATCTAATTTCACCGAGCAGAGATCGCCCGGCCAGAGGCAAGTCATTGGGAATAAACGGCACCGGCTCACCGTTGGGGGTAGGTTCGCGGGCATCCTCGTCGAAGATATTTTTTGCCAGTAACGCCAGCTCAAAATTGCCGAACAGATTGGTGCGGCGCAGCGTCAGATCAACCAATACGTAGTCGTCAATAGCCTTGCGGGGGTCCCGGTAATCCCGGTTACGGTCCATCACCCAGTTGGCTTGAATATTAGCTGAATAGTTTGGCAGAAAATCCCAGTTTACCCGGAAGTACATCTGTTTCTCTGGCGAGTTGGCCGCATCTTCATCCGCATCTTCGTCGGTGGATTTTTGCCAGGCCATGTTGCCGACCACATTGAGGGTATCGGTCACAGACCATTTGGCTTCATATTCAAAACCAAATCCGGTTTGCTCCCCCGCATTCTGGGCGGTTCTGCTGGTGCCGCTGCTGTCTGGAATAAACTGGATAATATCGCTCCATTTATAACTAAACACGTTAAAGTCCATCACCAGATTGTGAGCAGGGCGATAATTGACGGCTAGCTCATAGCTCTTCAGGGTTTCTGGCTCCAGGCTGTTGTTGCCAAGAAAGGAGGGGTTGGCCTGTTCCCCCATTTCAGCGAACGACGGCGCGCGAAATGCCTCGCCGTACAGCGCCTTAATGGTCATGTTGTGGCGCGCTGACCATACCAGCGCGATACGTGGGTTAACCGTATCGCCAAAATCAGAGTAATGATCAAACCGTACCCCTGAAGTCAGCTCCCAGTCGTTGGCGAAGTGCCAGACATCCTGCACGAAAACAAAGGTATTTTCCCGCTCGTTCTCGTTGAGGAATACAAAAGGCGTATCGGAAACGTCGACCAAAGGGCCGGCGGGGTCAATCAATAATCCGGTATGGGGATTAAAACCAAAGTTCTTTTCTTCCTTGGTTTTGTATATCTCGCCAAAGTAATATCCGGTGCCGATGGTAATATCGTGGTCTTTAAGACCGCGATAGTTACCAGTCACGTTGCCACGATAATGACGTTCAAAGACTTCGGGATTACCGATAATACCGTTTGGAAAAATGCCGAACAAGGGCTGCCCGAATTCATCAAGAAAAGGGCCGGTGGAACCGGGAGGAAACAAGATAAGATCTTTGTCAACTTCTTGGCTAGTAAAAAACGCGCTAGCTTGCGCCTTGACACCCCAGTTGTCAGAAAAACTGTCGTTGACGTAGTTAAGATCAGCATTCCAGCGCTGCCCTATGAACCTGTTATTTGGGTCTAGCGCTTGTGCTATACCTGCGCCGTTTCCGCTGCCATCTCTTATTTGCGTGCCGACACGCAGGATTATATCCTGGTATGCAAGTTCAATTCTTGCGTCCAAATTATCTCGTTCCATACTAGCCGGCCCATCTGCAATAGATGCTGTCGTGCCTGTGATCGCGTCGAGGAATGTTTGAAAGTCACTTGTTATTTTCTCTTCATGACCATCCGTATGATGCGCTTCGATGACGGCGGCGTAGTGCAAATCCCCTAAATATCCACCGTGCTGAAGCCATCCATCGCCAGTGTTGGACGATCCAGCTCGTCCTCCCACCTCCGTTCCTTCAATCTCGATAGAAGATTTAGTAATGATATTAATGACGCCAGCAAACGCGTCGGCACCATAGATGGCTGAACCTGGTCCGCGGATAATTTCGATGCGAGATATAGCTTCAATAGGCATTCCCGACCAGACGAGGCCCCTGTCACCGTGGAATAAATTCGTGATAGGAATATTGTTTATTAAAATAAGAACCTGGGGATTAAAATCCGAATAGATTCCTCTGAAAACATAGATGGGGTTGTAACCTATGTTACTTTTAGCCACATGCAGTCCGGGGATTGTTGTTAAAACATCATCGATATCAAGCGCCCCCATTTTTCTAATATCAGAAGATGTTATGACTGACGCTACCGCGGGTGCTTTAGATACGGGCTGGGAGATGCCAGTAGCGATGCTGACAAATTCCTCATCTCCATATATTGCGGCTAAGCTCTCGTCCGTTTGACCTTTTGCGTTAGCTATCAAACAAAACAACGTTAGGGACAAAATAATAGACCGCTCACAGGTCGCCATTGTTCCCCCCCCATTTATTGATCGAATTTGATCCAATATAATTAATTCTCTCTGTGCGTAAAGGGAAAAAGCATCCTTCAGATTCCTTTGCGTCTAAATAGCAGGGAAACATCCCTGCCGAAAAACAGAGTGTCGCTAGGTGATAAAATTCGTTGGCAGTTAGCCCCTGATCCGCCACAAGCCCACCGGCAACAGCAGCAATGTTTATTTGATATTTCAGTCTTGAGTTCTTGAGATAATCTTCAATTTCAAACGCAAGCGTTATGTAGCGTCCATCGGCAGCATCAATTGATCGTGCAAATTGCATGAGCGGCTCGACGCGTTCGTCCGCTTTGATAATCGGGCGGCCATAACCATAAACTGATCTATATTGTTTTAGTTCTTCCTGGATCAGTCGGTCGATAGAATGACCAGCGCTCTTTTTGGCGTACATGCGGTACAGTAAATCTGTGGCGCCCTTGATGGGTTTTAAGCCGTAGATTTGTGCTTCTGACACACTCGTGGCTGCCGCAATTGCCAGTACCCCTGTAGACCTCGCCGTGCCTGCTAAAGCTGCGATTCGATTGTTCCAGAGTCTTGGATCTGGGTAGCTTGTTGTTATAGACCACAACGCTTCCATCAAACGGGCTATTTTGGGGGATTCCCTCCCTGTTACTGCATAAACTAAATATTCCATCCACGTATGGTTATTTAGCTCCGTAAACACGTCTTTGCCGCGCAGCACCACCCTCTCACCGGGAAACCAGGCGCCCATATCGGTAACCCAGTTATCTTCGTAGTGCTTTAGTAATTCCGGGCCTTTCATTAATTGGACTCCTTGCGATTAACAGGGCCGGGATCGTTAGTCAGCGTTAGCCCATCGGAAAAAAACGGAAAACGGTTCCAGCCGATTTTCTCCTGCTCAAGGGCATGTACCGCTGCTCCGGGCAAGCGCAGCATGATAAAGAGTATTTCGGCCTGTTCCGGTGAAAACTTTAGTTCGTGCAAGGTGGCGGCGGCGACCCCGGACATTGCCAGGGGCGAATCGGCCAGTATTTCAAGGGCCTGGCGATTATCCTGTAGCCAGGGCAACACATCACCTGTGCTGGTGCTGGCGAGGTAAGCCAGAACTTGCTTGACTGGTGTGGGGCAACTTGCCCCGTTGGGGTCAAACCCGGGGCTGTGTTCCATGTCCGGCCAGACATCGGCCCGTTCTTCCCGGGGCGGATTTTGAAGCATTGCGCGCCAGGCATCGATGTCGGTACCACACTGCTGCCAGTACTGGATTGTAGTATAGATTTCGCGCCCGCCGCCGAGACTGCCCGCGCCGACCGCGATCGCTGCCATCAATGCGGATGCCCGGGTCGATCCGCCGACGCCGGCGCTCATGGCGGCGTGGACGCTGTGGTCGCGGGGGCCGGGATTGGCCAACGCTACGGCCAGTCCTTCCAGCAATAGCGTTTCGGTTTTGGTCGGAGGTTCGAGTTTAAAGAGCAGCCACAGATATTCCACCAGACTGATTTTGCCCAGTAGATCGCCGTAGACATCATAGCCGGCGCAATAACAGGCGGATGCCGCAAATGGGTTATCGTCCTCGGGTGTTTCCCGCCAGATTTTGGTGGTTATTGTCTCGTTTTTTTTTTCGCTCATATTGCCTGCTTCAGTGTGTTGGTGCGCATACCGATGGGGGGCGCTTCGTCGGGGTCGATACGTACATCCAGCAGTGTTGGTCCGCGGTGGGCGCAGATGTATCGGGTGTCGAGATGGAGCAAATCCTGTGGTGATTCGATCACATGGGCGGTAACGCCCATGGCCCGCGCAAAAGCCGCGAAATCAACCCTGGGTAAAAATGCGCCTATTTGCTCCGCCCGGGTCATTCTCTGACCGTGCTTCACCATGCCGTAGGCGCTGTCGTTAAGGACGACAAAAATAACCGTCAGTTGATGCTCGAGCGCAACTGTTATTTCCTGACCACTCATCAGCATGCTGCCATCACCGGTAATGCAGACAATCGGATCGTCGGGGCGCGCAAAAGCCGCGCCGATGGCGCTGCCAATGGCCCAGCCCATAGAGGCAAACTCCAGCGTGGTCCGAAACCACCCGCCGCGGTAATCCCGGCGTCCCGAGAGGCGGCGATCATAGGCGTGCAGGTAGTGGATTGCCCAGGAGAAACTGGCGCCGGTGTCCGCCAGATAGCGGGTGTTGGGGGGAAAGATGCGCGGCAATTCGCGCATCAAGCGCTGTGGTTTGATGGGTGTGGCATTACTACAATAACTTTGTTCCTGATCGAGTGAAAAATTTCGTATGGGGCCATCTTTTTCTATTTTTGTTGGGCCGGGGAGTCGGTCCGGTACAGCGCGCGGCGATTCCATGGCGTCCCGTTTGTAGCGGGACAGTATTTTTTCGAAAATGGTTTCCAGATTTCCCTTAATATGCATGGCGGCCATGGGCGTGCGTCGCAAATTGGCGGCGCTGGATTCCACGTGGATCAATCGCTGGTTAAACAGGAACGGATCCCAGCCGTTGCTGGCCCATTCGCTAAGGTTGGCGCCCACCACAAATATTCGGTCGACTTCGGGGCTGAACAGCACGCGCCGCGCTTCGTCGTGTCCAGAAAATCCGAGTATGCCGCTGAAGGACGGATGGTAGGCGCTGATCAGGCCCTTGCCGTGGGGCGTAGTGACGATCCTCCCGTTGATCATGAGCGCCAGCGTCAAAATTAAATCTGCCGCGCCCCCCGCTTCTTCGCCAAGCAAAAATACGGGGCGTTTGGCCGCCAACAGCTCCCAGTACAGCTGGTTTACCGCGTCTACGTCTAACAAAGCGGGTCTGTGCAACAGGTGAGGCAGATTGAAGCGCGGTGTGGGCAGAAGATAGGGTGCGCGCATGACATCAAGGGGAATGCTCAGATGCACCGGCCCCATGGCTTCGAACGCTTTCATAATCGCGGACGCAAGCTTGCCCTCCAGTTGGGCGGGATGAGATACCAGTGTGCTGTAGTGGGTGCAATTCTCAAACAGCGCTACGGTGTTGATACCCGTGCAGGATGATTCCTGAAAGGCACCCCGGCCAAAGGTTGCAAGCGCCGTTTGGGCGGTGATCACCAGCAACGGCACGTTGTTTTCAAAGGCTGACGCCACGCCAGTCAGGAGATTCGTGGCTCCCGGTCCGGTGGTCGCGCAACATACGCCCAGTTTTCCGGTGTTACTGGAATAGCCGTCAGCCATAAAGGCGGCGCCGGTTTCGTGACGCGCGGTGATGGAGCGCGGCCCAGCGCGCCGTTCGCTGCGGGCGAGAGCATTGTACAGCGGTTCGATCGCGCCACCGGGTATACCAAAAACGTACTCCACCCCCAGTTGTTCCAGATACGCAATAATCAGATCACCGTGTTCCGGAAGCACGTCACTGTGCGCGTCCCCTTCCGTGTCAGGCAATACTTTGAATACTGTATCCATGAGCAAAAACCACTATAAATATCAGGAGGTTGTAGGGGGTTTATAATTTTTTTGATATTAACTGCTATAACGCTCTATTGCCAATACTAAAACGCACTAATATCTCCGGACGAGTCATTATTTGCCGAGTTTGCGAGGTCTATAGCACAATGGGTATCTCATTCAGCAAATCTCACCGGCAAGGGCCTGATACGCCATAAATTCAGAGCAGACAACAGAGTAGTAAACCATGTCCGATCTTAATCTCGACTACTGGTGGCAACCGTTCACCAATGTGCGCGGGTTTCGCGCTAACCCACGCTTGATCGAGCGCGCTGAGGGCTGCTTTCTCTATACGCCAGATGGTCGCGGCATCTTGGATATCACGGCCGGACTGTGGTGCGCTAACCTCGGACATGGTCGTCGAGAAGTAGCGGACGCGGTGCACCGACAACTGATGCACATGGACTTTGCGCCGCCGTTCCAGTTCGGCTCGCCGGTTACCTTTCGTTTTGCCGAGAAACTGGTGGAACACGCGCCGCCGGGACTGAATCGTGTGTTCTTCACCAATTCCGGTTCCGAGTCGGTAGAAACGGCAATGAAAATTGCTTTCGCCTACCAGCGCGCCCGGGGCAAGGGCAGCAAGACGCGCTTCGTGGCGCGGGAGCGAGGTTATCACGGGGTGAATATCGGCAGTACGTCCCTGCAGGGTATTCCCAACAACCGCAAGGGTTTTCCTACTCTCGATACTGTGGATTTTCTGCCGGATATGCTCGACATTGCTGCCAGCGCTTTCAGTCGCGGTTTGCCGCAACAGGGTGCGGATAAGGCCCGTGCGCTGGAAAAAATTATCGCCAGCCGCGGCGCGGAAAATATTTGCGCGGTCGTAGTGGAGCCGATTGTCGGCGCCGGCGGTATGGTGCCGCCACCGCGCGGCTATCTACAGATGCTGCGCACGATTTGCGACGCACACGATATTCTGTTGATTTTCGACGAAGTCGTTACCGGTTTTGGCCGCAGCGGTTCAGCGTTTGCAGCCATAGAGCTGGGCGTCACACCGGATATTATGACCACCGCCAAAGCTATCAACGGCGGCACGGTGCCCATGGGTGGCGTTTTTATCAGGCAAGCGATTCAGGAAACCATTTTTGATGCCGCCCCGCAGGGCGTGCCAGAAATATTTCACGGCAACACCTATGCCGGAGCGCCGGTGGCAGCAGCGGCGGGATTGGCTGCCTTTGAAATTTATGAGCGGGAGGGGTTGTTGACTCGGGCATCCGGTCCCATTGGTAAATACTGGGAAAATGCGTTGCACAGTCTGCGGGATATTCCACACCTGATTGATATTCGTAATTACGGTTTGTTGGGGGCGATCACCTTCGCGCCCAACCCAGAGAAATACCCCACCGGCGTTGGCGTGCCGGTACATAATCGGTGCTTCGAGAACGGGCTGCTGTGCCGGGCGGTGGGCGATAGTATGGTGATGTCGCCGCCCTTAACGATTTCGGAATCGGAAATCGATTTGTTTATCGAACGCTTGCGCAAATCTATTGCAGATGTTCTGGGATAAACAGGCGCAACGCCACCCAGGGCCAGCGCATTGATTTAAACCAGGCAGGGCCAACAGAGAATAAATGACAAGGAGTATTGGTTGATGAAAACCCGTGCGGCGGTTGCGGTCAGGGCGGGGCTGCCACTGGAAATCCACGAGGTGGATCTCGACGGGCCCAGGTCCGGCGAAGTGCTGATCGAGGTAAAAGCCACGGGTGTATGTCACACCGATGCCTTCACTCTTTCCGGCGATGACCCGGAGGGCGCATTTCCGGCCATTCTCGGGCACGAGGGCGCGGGAGTAGTTGTGGAAGTGGGCGCGGGCGTCACCAGCGTACAGCCGGGCGATCATGTGATACCGCTGTATACGCCAGAGTGTCGCCAGTGCGATTATTGTTTGCATCCCAAAACCAACCTGTGTCAGGCCATTCGCACGACCCAGGGCCAGGGTGTGATGCCCGATGGTAGTAGCCGATTTTCGCTTGGCGGCAAAAAAATTCTGCACTACATGGGTTGCTCCACCTTTTCAAATTACACGGTGTTACCGGAAATCGCCGTAGCCAAGATTCGCAAGGACGCCCCCTTTGACAAGGTGTGTTACATCGGCTGCGGTGTTACCACGGGGATCGGTGCGGTGGTGTACCGGGCCCGGGTAAAACCGGGTAGCCGGGTGGTGGTGTTTGGGCTGGGGGGCATCGGGCTCAACGTGATACAGGGAGCGCGGATGGTCGGGGCGCGGCAAATTATTGGAGTGGATCTCAACGCTGATAAAGTTGCGCTGGCGCAAAAATTTGGTATGACCGATTTTATAAATCCCACAGATACACCCGAGGTGGTCGAAGCAATACTGGACGTTACCAGCGGCGGTGCGGATTACAGTTTTGAATGCATTGGCAATGTCAACATTATGCGCCAGGCGCTGGAGTGCTGCCACAAGGGGTGGGGCGAATCTTATATTATTGGTGTCGCAGGCGCCGGGCAGGAAATATCTACGCGGCCCTTTCAGCTAGTCACCGGGCGATCCTGGCACGGCGTGGCGTTTGGCGGTGCCCGCGGTCGTACCGATGTGCCGACTATTGTCGACTGGTACATGGAAGGCAAAATCAATATTGACGATCTCATTACCCACACCATGTCGCTTGAACACATTAATACCGCGTTTGATCTGATGCATTCCGGACAAAGTATTCGTTCGGTGGTAATTTATTAATGCCCCGTTGACTTACTTTGTAAGCCGCCATTGGCTTTAAATGCTTTTCGCCGTGCAACAGTAAAACAGTGCTAAGCTGGGCGCTTTCGCCGCCTGACGCTGTAGCGGCGGTTTAATGGTAATACATGGCATGACCTCGCAGCCCCTCCATCCGTTTGACACCCTGACGCCAGACTTTCTGATTGACGCAATCGAGAGTCAGGGGCTGCTCTGCGACGGACGTTTTTTTCCGCTCAACAGTTACGAAAACCGCGTGTATCAAATTGGTATCGAAAACAGCGAGCCGATTATCGCCAAATTTTATCGCCCGCAACGCTGGACCGACCTGCAGATAGAAGAAGAACATCAATTTTGTTTTGAACTGGTTGCCCACGAATTGCCGGTCGTGCCCCCCTGGCAAAATAAGCGGGATGAAAGTTTGTTCCGGTTCGGTGATTTTCGTTTTGCCCTGTTTGCTCGTCGCGGCGGTCGTGCGCCGGAGCTGGGGGATCTGGACAGTTTATTTACGATTGGACGATTGATGGGACGTATTCATCTGGTGGGTGCCGCGAAACCGTTCTTGCACCGCCCCGTTCTGGATCTCGACAGCTACGGTTATCAGAGTGTGGCAACGATTAGCGAGGGATTTATCCCGGCGTCACTGGGCGCTTCCTACCGGGCCATCGCCACGGATTTACTGCAGGCATTGCAGGAAAAATTAGCGTCCCTGGCGGATGTGCCGTTGCTGCGTACCCACGGAGATTGTCATATCGGCAATATTTTGTGGCGGGACGACACGCCGCATTTTGTGGATTTTGACGATGCGCGCATGGCGCCAGCGATTCAGGATCTGTGGATGTTACTTTCGGGCGAGCGAACGGAGCAGATAGTGCAGCTCTCGGAAATTGTCGCGGGCTACAACGAATTTTCTGAGCTGAATCCCCGCGAATTACAGTTGATAGAAGCGCTGCGTACCTTGCGCATATTGCATCACACCGCCTGGATCGCCAGGCGCTGGGACGACCCGGCTTTTCCCCGAGCCTTTTCCTGGTTTAATACGGAGCGGTTCTGGGGCGAGCACATCATGGAATTGCGAGAACAGTACGCCGCGCTGGCGCAGCCGCCGCTAACATTGCTGTGACGTTGGACTGATGGTTGTCGCGGGTTGACGCGTGGACCGCTCACTCAAAAACGATGGTCTTATTGCCGTGCACCAATACCCGATCTTCAAGGTGGTAGCGCAGGCCCCGCGCCAGCACCAGTTTTTCCATATCTTTGCCCTTGCGCACCATGTCATCCACCGTGTCGTGATGGCTGATGCGCGTTACGTCCTGATCGATAATGGGGCCAGCATCGAGTTCCTCGGTGACGTAGTGGCAGGTTGCGCCGATCAGTTTTACCCCCCGTTCGGCGGCCTGATGATAGGGTTTTGCCCCGGCAAAGGCCGGTAAAAAACTGTGGTGGATATTGATAATACGCGCCGGGTATTGCGCGCAGATGGTGTGCGGCAGAACCTGCATGTAGCGGGCCAGCACAATGGTGTCCGGTTGCAGTTTGGTGAGCAACGCCGTGACCGCATCAAAGTGTTGCTGTTTTTTGTCTGGCGGCGCGGGAATGTGGTGGTAGGGTAACTGATGCCACTCCACGTAGCTGCGCAGATCGTCGTGATTCGCTATGACGGCGGCAATATCAAATACCAGTTCCTTGCTGCGCCAGCGGTAGAGCAGATCGGAGAGGCAGTGCGCCTGTTTACTGGCCATAATTACCACGCGCTTGGGGGTCGCGGTATCGGCAATTTGCCAGCTCATATCAAAACGACTGGCGATCGGTTCAAAGCGCGCCTTCAATTCGCTCAGGCCGTAACGCAAGGAGTCGGCGGCGATGACCTGGCGGGTATAAAACCAGTTGCTGTTCGGATCCCGATAGTGATTAGCCTCGACGATCAGCCCACCTTCGTCGGCAAAAAAGGAACTCACTGCGGCGACGATGCCCACGCTGTCCGGGCAGGAAAGAATTAAACGGTAATTGTGTTCGGCCATGATCGCTCCCTGGTGGGCTAATTGTGCCTTATTTACACCTTGTTGGGGTAGTCGCAATGGGACGGAAGGCCAAATCAAACGGATGGCGATTGTTGTGTGGCGATGGTTTTTATGGCTTGCTAACGGCGAGGGGATGATTAGGAGATGGATAGAATATGCGGATATTGACGCTGGTAATGGTGCTACTCCTGAGTGTCAGCCCGCTCCTGTGTGCTGAGGAGGTGCATCGCTGGGTAGACGCGGATGGCAATGTGCATTTTAGCGACCAAATGCCGGAGCAGGTGGCGCCTGAAAAAGTTCAGACCCAGGTGATTGATAACCGCATCAACACATTTAACGGTATCGAAGTGACTCCCTCGGACTTCCTCGACGCCCGCGAGCAGGCACGGATCGACAAGGCCAACTCCAGCGGCAAGAGTGTCGTTATGTACAGTGCCGTCTGGTGTGGCGTGTGTAAGAAAGCGCGGCGCTATTTTGTCGATAACGGCATTCCGTTTAGCGAATTTGATGTTGAAAACTCGCAACGGGGTCGGGAAGATTTTGAGCGTCTGGGTGGTCGCGGTGTGCCGATTATTCTGATCGATGACAAACGCATGAATGGCTTCAATGCGGCGCGCTTCGCGCAGCTTTATCGAAACGAGTAATCGATAAATTTTAAAACGTATATTTCCCGTGGCACGACATTGAATGTCTGGCGGGTCCTAGCATTGGCCTGGCGTTTTCGTTTAGTCGTCGAAGCCCATAAAGGTCGCAAAGTCATCCACCTCACCACGCCCACTTTTTACCTGGTTGGCGGGGTGATTCGGGTCCATATGGCCGAGCGCCATACCCGAATAAATAATGTAGTCGTAGGGAATCTCCAGCACCTCGTGGACGGTGCGATTCACATTTTGCCAGAAGCCCTGGGCGCAGGTATGCAGGCCGAATTCCCGCGCCAATAAAATTACATTACCCATGAATATGCCCAGATCGTTGAGCTGTCCCGGCCACAGGGTTTTGTGAATGGTAAACATCAGGCCCACCGGCGCATCAAAAAAATAAAAATTTCTGAGCATTTGTTCAGCGCGCGCGTCCTTGTCTCGCCGGTCGATGCCCAGCGCAGCATAGAGCGCCTTGCCCACGTCAAATCTGCGGGTTTTATAGGGTTGAACCCACTTTACCGGATAACCCAGATACTCCCGCGGTTGCTCGCCGTCGGGGTTGGCGGAGAACGAAGCGATGGCGCGATCCACCAGTTCCTGGCGCTTCATTCCAGTAACGACATGTACATGCCAGGGCTGAATGTTGCCGCCAGAGGGAGCCAGTCGGGCGAGATTGAGTATCTCTCTGACAGTGTCCTGGGATACCGCGGTATCGAGAAATGCGCGGCAGGAAATACGGCTTTCAATGGCCTCAATTACATTCACGGTGAGTGCTCAGTTATCCAGTGGGTGGCGGTTTGACCGATAGTTGTGACGAGAGCTAGTTTTTAGGCCGGATGGTTTGTACGCCATCGCTACCGGCAAGCAGTAACAGGTCGGCCGGGCGCAGCGCGAACAGGCCACAGGTGACTACGCCGGCAATATTGTTCAGTTTTTCTTCGAGGGCGCGAGGTGCGCCGATGGGGTACAGGTTGTGTACATCGAGAATCACATTGCCGTTGTCCGTCACCACACCTTCCCGGTACACCGGTCCACCGCCCAGCTTGAGCAGCTCCCGGGCCACATAACTGCGGGCCATGGGAATTACTTCGACCGGAACCGCGAAGGCGCCGAGGTGATCGACCCATTTGCTGCAATCGGCGATGCACACAAATTGGCGGGCAACCGCCGCAACGATTTTTTCCTGGGTGAGAGCAGCGCCACCGCCCTTGATCATCTCCAGCCTGGGGTCGATTTCATCGGCCCCGTCCACGTAAATGTCAACGCTGTCGACGGCATTTAAATCGTAGACCGGAATTTTGTGCTCGCGCAGGCGCTGTGCCGAAGCGGTCGATGTGGTGACCGTGCCCGCGATACGGCCTTTTTTTTCCGCGAGCAGATCGATGAAACAATTCGTGGTGGAGCCGGTCCCGACGCCGACAATGCTGTCAAAACCAGTTTTGGTCAACACGTAATCGAGGGCCGCGCGGGCCGCGGCCTGTTTGAGTTGTTCCTGGGTCATCGCAGATTCCCATGCTTGTCAGGGGAGCAATTATACGAAAGCTGTGGCGCTTCACCAGTTATGTTCGCCGCGCTGGCGTTATGGCAGGCGACTATTTACCATAACCCTCGGTGCAGCAATGGCTTTTACCGGCACCTCCAGGCTAAAACTATCTGCTGTAGAGCGGATTTATCGCTATCGGGGCTGATTGACCGCTACTATAGTCACCAACAACAGTCACCAGCAATTTGAATTGATAAGGATACCGGGGACCATGCCCAAAAGTTACGTAAAACGGATTCTCGACGCGCGCATCTACGATCTCGCTGTGGAAACGCCTGTCGATGATGCCCCGTTATTGTCCCAGCGGCTGAATAACGAGGTGTTGCTCAAACGGGAAGACCTGCAGCCGGTGTTCTCTTTCAAATTGCGCGGCGCCTACAATAAATTACTTAGCCTCACTGAGGCAGAACGTCGCAAAGGCGTAGTCGCAGCCTCCGCGGGCAATCATGCCCAGGGTCTGGCGCTGGCCGCGCGCAAAATGGGGATTAAGGCGACCATTGTGATGCCGCGAATCACGCAACAGATAAAAGTTGATGCGGTGCGCGCCCGTGGCGCCAAAGTAGTGCTACACGGGGATACCTACGACGCAGCATCGATTTTTGCGCAAAATTTGGTGGCCGAGAAAGGCATGGTTTACGTCCATCCGTTCGACGATCCGGATGTGATTGCCGGTCAGGGTACCATCGGCATGGAAATTTTGCGGCAGCGGCCCGGCGCCCTTGACGCCATCTTTGTCCCGGTGGGGGGGGGTGGGCTCTGTGCGGGGGTCGCCGCTTATGTAAAGTATGTGCGCCCGAGTGTCAAAATCTATGCTGTTGAGTCTGAGGACGCTGCCTGTCTGGATGCGGCCATGAAGGCAGGGCGTCGAGTGCGCCTCAAAGATGTGGGCCTGTTTGCCGACGGTACCGCCGTGGCGCAGATCGGTAAGGAAACCTTTCGTGTACTGCGCAAGACAATTGACGGAGTGATAACCGTCTCCACGGATGAAATTTGCGCGGCGATCAAGGATATTTTCGACGATACCCGTTCCATCAGCGAGCCCGCCGGGGCGCTGGCTGTGGCCGGGCTGAAGAAGCACGTGGAGTTAACGGGCTGTAGTGGCCAAACCCTGCTGGCGATAGACAGTGGTGCCAATATTAATTTTGATCGGTTGCGCTATATTGCCGAGCGCACCGAAATCGGCGAAAAGCGCGAAGCGATTATCGCCGTCACTATTCCCGAAAAGCCCGGTAGTTTCCGCCGTTTCTGCGCGGCGCTCAGTCAACGCATGGTGACTGAGTTCAATTACCGCTACGCTGACAATCGCGAGGCACATATTTTTGTCGGCGTGCAGGTCGTTTCCGACCAGGATCGGGAGGCTCTGGTCAAAGATCTGGTGCTCAAAGGTTATCGGGTGGTGGATATGACGGATAATGAAATGGCCAAGCTTCATATTCGCTATATGGTCGGCGGTCGTGCGCCCGAAATCGACAACGAGGTAGTGTACCGTTTTGAGTTTCCGGAACGGCCCGGTGCGCTCTCCGGATTTCTGGGCAAGCTGGGGGGGCGCTGGAACATTTCCATGTTCCATTACCGCAACCACGGTGCTGCCTACGGCCGGGTGTTGGTGGGCCTGCAGGTGCCGCCCGGGGAGCGGCGGGAGGTGCCCCTGTTCCTCGACTCCATGCACTACCGCTATCGCGAGGAATCTACCAACGACGCCTATCGATTTTTCCTGAGTTAGTCGCGCATTGCCGCATTTATCACGGGTTTTGTAATTCGCCGAGGTGGCGAATCTGCACGGCGTCGATACCGGGCCCACTCAGGGTGTCGGAAATCACTACGACTTTATCTGTTTCCACAAACTCTTTTCGGGCGAGCAAAATCCTGGCTGCTTCGCACAGAATTTGTTCGGGGGCGGCGTGGTTGTCGATGAGGAAACTCAGCACATTGCGGTTAAGGACCAGTTGACGCTGAATCTGCGCGTCAAAAGTAAAGGCGCAGATCACCGGCGTTTGCGGGTGGCAGTTGGTCAGGTAGTTGGCCATGCGGCCAGCTTTGGTGGGGACGATTATCGCCCTGGCGCCGATGGATTCGGCCAGTTTCACCGCCGCGGCGGAGATTTCCTGCTTATCGGTGTCGAGTTTGAGGCTGTCGGTAAACAGCAACCCGCGGCTGTTTTCGATGGAGCGCGCGATGCGGTCGAGCATCTCGACGCAGCGCACCGGGTATTTACCGATGGTGGTTTCGGCGGACAGCATAATGGCGTCGGCCTCTTCGTACACGGCGTTGGCCACGTCCGTCACTTCCGCGCGGGTTGGCGTCGGGTTTTCAATCATTGATTCCAGCATATGGGTCGCGACAACAACCCGTCGCCCCTGAATGGCGCACTGCCGAACGATGCGCCGCTGCACCCGCGGGAGTACTTCGAGGGGTATCTCTACTCCCAGGTCCCCACGGGCCACCATGATGCCGTCGGCGGCGTCGATGATGGATTCGAGGTTGGTCAGTCCTTCCTGGTCTTCGATTTTGGCAATTATCCTGATTTTGCTGCCATTTGCAGATAAAATACTCCGTAATTCGTCGATATCGCTTTTATTCCGAACAAAGGAAAGTGCGATAAAATCCACCCCGGATGCCATGGAAAATTCTATATCTCTTTTATCTTTTTCGGTAATTGCCGGCAAGTTGACGCGTATTCCCGGCAAGTTCACGTGTCTTTTACTTTTTAGTACGCCGCCGTCGATTACCCTGCATGTCATGACGGGAGGAGTTTTTTCCAGTACCTCCAGGTTTATCAGACCATTATCCACAGTGATTTTGTCGCCCACATTCACATCGTGAATCAGGTCTGCATAATTGATCTGAATAGAGCTGGCTTCAACATCGCTGGCACCGCGGGCCACCACAGATACCACGTCCCCGGTATTGAGATTGAGGTCGTTGGCGCGATCACCGGTGCGAATTTCTGGTCCCTGGGTGTCCACCAGCAGGGCGATAGGATGATTGAGCGTCTGATTCAGTGTCTTGATGGCCGCGATTACGGCGGCGTGGGATTCGTGATCCCCATGGGACATATTCAGGCGCGCGATGTTCATCCCCGCTTTTGCCAGCTGCCTGAGCATATCCAGGGAACTGGTGGCCGGTCCGATGGTGCAAATAATTTTGGTTTTTCTCATGGTGGTTTCGTGTGGTAGTTCAGTGAGTTGACCAGGGGGTCGTTATTTCGTCGGGTTGGCGATAATCAGTTCTGTTTCGGTCGCGACCATATGCACTGGGACATCCCAGGGCGCGCGCGGCAAAACGCTCACTTCCTGACCGCTGTGAGCAAGGCCAATCAACAACGGTTTTTGTGTCCTGTTGGCACCAACATGTGCGAGGCTGCGGTCATAGTAACCACCTCCCATGCCGAGCCGGGTACCGCAGCGATCAAATGCCACCAGGGGCAGGAAAATAATATCCAGTGTCCAGATCGGTGCGATGCGGTTGCGCGCCAGTTGAGGTTCTGCAATGCCAAAGCGGTTTATCACCAACGGCGCATCCGGGTCATAGCGCACAAAGTGCAAGCGATTCTGTCCGGTCGGGTGAACTACCGGCAAATAGCAGGTTTTACCCCCGTGTACGCAGTGTTCCAGCAGGGTGGTTGGGTCGATTTCACCGTCGTTGGGTAAATAAAATGCGAGTCTCTTTGCGCGTCGATACTGCGCCAGTCGCGACATAACATCCAGCAGTGCACGGCCAGCATATTCCTGCTCCCTGGCGGTGAGCTTGCGTCTGAGTGCTCGAAGGTCCCGGCGCAGTTGCAGGATCATGTGTGGCGGGTAACCTGGCTGGAGGGGTTGGCCGTGGGGTCAGCTCCCGTGGCTCGAAAAAGGCCCCAAAGTGCCGCTGCCAAAGTGGCCCTGAACCCAACGGCTCAAGGTGGGAACTTCCGTGATGCATCAGGCTTTCCGTCGAGCGGATATGCACAACAGCGCCACGGGAAACTCCCGGTTTAGTGTTATCGGCTCAAGAACTTTTTGACTGGCCAACACCCCAGGGTGGCTGGATTATAGCCCAGCACAGCGCCCCACGGGAAATCCCTACTTGGTGCTGGGTCGCTCCAGATCGTTTAACACTTTCGTCAGTTTACGATCCAGACGTTTTAGCTCCCGTTGGCTGCTGTCGTCCGAGCGGGCACGGGACTCTGCTGTCATCAGGTCGTAGGCAAGATTGAGTGCAGCCATTACGGCAATTCGTTCCAGTCCGATCACATTGCCGGACTTGCGAATATCGCGCATACGGGTATCGAGCAGGCGTGCGGACTGGGTCAGGGCACCCTGCTCGTCCGGTGGGCAATGCACCTGATACTCCTTGTCGAGTACGCGAATGGTGACGGTATCAGTGCTGCTCACTGCACGTTACCCTTCCGTACCAAGGTTTTTCAGTCGCGCGATCATACTTTCGACACGCGCCCGCGCCAGGTCATTTTTTTCCAGCAGGCGATTGCGGTCCCGCACCAGTACCGTTTCCCGTTCGCGCAGGGCAAGGTTCTCCTGTTTCAGGCGCTCGCTAAGAGCGATCAGGTGATCAATCTTTTGCTCGAGAGAATTAATGGATTCGTCGCTCATTGTTGTTTTGCTGTTTCCGCCGTGGGGTAACTATATTGTCCCGCGTAGAAGGGGTCAATCATGTTCAGGCAATTTCGAGAAACAATACCTTAGCATAACAATTAAAAAAGATTTTTATGGATTAACCTGGTTGGGATGAAGTTCGCTGTCGGAGGGTGGTAGGATAACCATTTTGCGATACAGAATATTTTCCGATGACCTTCGATGCCCTCGCCCTCAGTCTGCTGCCGACCGGCACGCTGACCAACCCCGCGGAACTACACGGTATGCTTTGCGGGCGCCTGTGCGGGGGGCAGCAGCTCACACCGGCGGGCCTGCTGGGCGCCGCATGCGAAACCCTGCAGATCGACAAAACCCTGGCACAGCCGCTGATGCACAGCCTGGTGGCGCTAAATACCCTGATTCTGAACGAATTGCGGGATAGTGAGTTCATTTTTCAACCGCTGTTGCCGGACGACGACGAAACTCTGGATATTCGTACGCGATCCCTCGCAGCCTGGTGTCAGGGCTTTCTGACAGGTTTGGGCCTCTCTGGCCTCGCGGGCGAGACCCAGCTCTCGGCGGACACCAGCGACGCATTGCGAGATCTCGCGGCCATTGCGCAAGCGGACCATAATCCGGACGAGAACGAAGAAAACGAAGCCAGTTTTTTTGAGTTGGCAGAATACGTGCGCATGGCAGTATTGCTGGTGTACGCGGACGTGGCACAACCCGCTGCCGCCACCGAATCCCCGCATATCCACTAGATATTGAGGCTTAAATGATCTCCGCCAAAGAATTTGCGCGCCGCCGTCGGGACCTGATGTCGATGATGGGGCGCGACAGCATCGCGATCATCACCGCCGCACCGGAGCGAACCCGCAGTCGCGATACCCAGTATCCCTACCGTCAGGACAGTGATTTTTTTTATCTCAGCGGGTTCCCGGAGCCGGAAGCGGTGCTGGTGTTGATTCCAGGTCGTCGGCACGGGCAGTTCGTATTGTTTTGTCGCGAGCGCGATCGCGCGCGGGAAATCTGGGACGGGTATCGAGCCGGGCCCGCAGGCGCCTGTGAGATTTACGCTGCCGATGACGCTTTTCCCATCGATGATATCGACGACATTTTGCCGGGCCTGCTGGAAGGCCGCGAGCGGGTGTACTACGCGGTGGGCAAAGATCAGGAATTCGACCGGCATTTGATGGGTTGGGTCAACGATATTCGTTCCCGGGCGCGTAGCGGTGCGGTGCCCCCCGGAGAATTTGTGGATATGGACCATCTGCTCCACGAAATGCGCCTGTTCAAAAGTGCCGCGGAGCAAAAAATCATGGCCAGAGCGGGGAAAATTTCCGCCCGCGCCCACCGCCGGGCCATGCAGGCGGTCAGGCCTGGCATGTTTGAGTATCAGCTGCAGGCCGAAATAGAGCACGAGTTCGCCTTCGCGGGGGCGCGCAACCCGGCCTACTCGTCGATAGTCGGCGGTGGCGCCAATGGGTGCGTATTACATTACGTGGAAAACAATTCGGTTCTCACTAGCGGCGACCTGGTGTTGATCGACGCGGGCTGTGAACTCGAGCACTACGCGGCGGATATTACTCGCACATTTCCGGTAAGTGGTAAATTTAGCCCCGAGCAAAAAGCTATCTACGACATTGTCCTGGAGGCGCAGCTGGAGGCCATCAAAACCGTACGCGCGGGACACCATTGGGATGCCCCGCATCAGGCGACAGTGCGAGTGATCACCGAAGGTCTGGTGGGTCTAGGGTTGTTAAAGGGCAAGGTCAAGGATCTTATCGCCCGCGGCGCCTATACCGAGTATTACATGCACCGCGCCGGACACTGGCTGGGCATGGATGTTCACGATGTGGGAGATTACAAAGTGGACGGACACTGGCGCCTGCTGGAGCCGGGTATGGTAATGACGGTGGAGCCAGGTATTTATATTGCCCCGGACAACCGCAAGGTAGCGAAAAAATGGCGGGGCATTGGCATTCGCATTGAAGATGATGTGGTGATCGGTAAGCAGGGCGCGCAGGTTTTGACCGGCGATGTGCCCAAAACCGTTGCCGATATTGAAGCGTTGATGGCGGGCTAGGAGCACCGACTGATGTCCGCTTCGAATATACCTGTCGCCGTGGACATTATGATCGTGGGTGGCGGGCCCACCGCAGCGAGTCTTGCGTTGTTGCTGGCGGCACAGCGTCGGGACTGGCGCATTTCGCTGTTGACCCACACGCCACCTGAGGTTGGACCCGATGGCAAACTGCCGTTGGATTACCGTGCGACAGCGCTGTCAGTGAGTTCCCAGCGAATATTTTCCAGTATCGGTATTTGGGCTGCTATTGCCGCCCAGGCCGCTCCGATTGAGGAAATTCATGTCTCCGAGCGCGGATGGTTCGGGGCTGTGCAACTGAGGGCACGCGAAGATCATTTTACCGCTTATGGCCATGTGGTGGAAAATCAGCGCCTGATGGGGGTGCTGATGGATGTTGTCGCACAACAACAGCATATTACCGCCACGAATGTTGGCGCCGTGGATATCGAGGCTCAAACTGCAGCGGGGGTGGTTCTCAGAGTTGATGGTCGGCCTGTCACGGCTCGCTTGCTGGTCGCAGCGGATGGCGCGCAATCCAGATTGCGCGGTCAGCTGGGTATCGGTGCGGAGAGTAAAGCCTATGGAAAAACCGCCGTCGCAGCGGTACTGACGCTGGCGGAGCCGCATCGCGGCGTTGCCTACGAGCGGTTTACTCCGCAGGGGCCCATCGCATTATTACCGCTGCCCGACAGCGACAATGCCCACCGGGCGGCGTTAGTATGGTCTCTGTCGCCATCGCAAGCAGAGCATCTGCTGACCCTGCCGGTCGCGGAGTTCCTGGCTGAGTTGCAGCGCGCTTTTGGCACTCGAGCAGGGCAGTTCAGCGGCGTTGGTGAACGGCAATGTTTTCCCCTCAAGCGCCTGATTGCCGCCGAACAGGTGCGCCGCAATCTGGTTTTGATGGGTAACGCGGCGCACAATCTGCACCCGGTGGCGGGACAGGGTTTTAATTTGACCCTGCGAGACTGCGCTGCGTTGAGCGCGATGTTGACTGACGGCGTGGGGCGCGGTGCCGCCCTGGGGGACCTGGAATTGCTCGAAGACTATGTCCGCCAGCAGGCCTGGGATCAACGCCGCACCATTTTTTTCAGTGATCGGTTGCCGGCGTTGTTTGGCAGCCCCGCGCCAGGCCTGGCGCTGGCGCGCAATATCGGTTTGGTGGGGCTCGATCTGTGCCCGCCACTGCGCGGCAAAATCGCCCGCCTGGGGGCAGGGATAGACAGCCGGGAGGCACGGTTCGTTGACACCTAAACCGGCAACCGAACGGCGGGTGAATCCGCAACACTACGATCTGGCTATCGCGGGCGCGGGCCTTACCGGGGCCGCTTGCGCGCTGGCGATCGCCAAAACGGGTGCGGGGGCGAAGCTCAAAATAGCGCTACTGGAAGCCAGCACAGGCAGTCAGCATTTTGCGGCGGAGCAATTTGACCCCCGCGTGGTGGCGCTGACTGAAGCGTCCCGCGGTTGGTTACAAACGCTCGGTGTATGGCAGGAAGTGGTGGAACAGCGGGTGTGTCCCTACCGGCGTATGGTGGTACGCGACGCCGAGGGCACCGCGGCGATGGAGTTCGACTGCCGCGAAGTACAGCAGGACAATCTCGGCCATATTGTCGAACATTCCGCGCTATTAAACGCAATGCGAAAAAAATTGGCCGAAGTGCCAAACGTAGAGTTGTTGTGTCCAGCCAGGATTAGCGAGATCAGGCGTGGCGCGTCTACGGGCGACATTGAGCTGGCACTGGAAAATCACAGTATCAGCGCGCGCCTGCTGGTGGGAGCGGATGGCTCCAACTCCCGGGTGCGACGCGAGTGTGGATTTCGCGAGCGCACCTGGGACTACGGGCATAGCGCCATCGTTGGCACACTGCGCACTGAACAGGAACACGCGTTTGTTGCGCGCCAGTGGTTTACCGCGTCCGGCCCCCTGGCATTTTTGCCGTTGCAAACGCAAGGTGGTGACCGCCACTTTACGTCCATTGTCTGGTCGCAACAGCATGCGCAGGCGCAACGCTTGATGGTGTTATCGGACGAAGAATTTTGTGCGGCGCTATACCGAGCGAGCGAAGGGACGCTGGGCGAGCTGACGCTGGTTGGAACCGGGACGGCGCCTGCGCGCCTGAGTTTTCCTCTGCAACAGCGCCACGCGGTGGATTATATTCAGCCCGGCGTCGCTCTGATCGGTGATGCGGCGCATACCTTGCACCCGCTGGCCGGACTGGGAGTTAATCTGGGTTTTGCGGACGTACGGGTACTGGTGGATGAGTTGGCCTGTAGCCTGGGCAAAGGTTTACCGCTAAACGATCCTGGTACGCTGGCGCGCTATCAGCGCCAGCGCAAGCCAGAAAACCTGGCGGCCATGGCAACTATGGAAGGTTTTAAACGGCTGTTTGAGGCACCCTCACCCTGGGTGCGGGTGCTGCGTAATGTGGGTATGTCGCGTCTGAACGCGCTTACCGCGATCAAACGCGACATTATTCGTCAGGCGATGGGTGTGGGCGCAGCGGCACCTGACTAGTCGCTGGGCAGTTCCACCAGGTCGTGAAACCGGGTGTAATCAATCACTCGGGCACCGTTCGCGTCACTGGTCACAATATCGGCAAACCGTTTGCCAAATACAAACTCACCGGTGGCGTAGAGATGGCGGGTGTGTACCGTCTGCGCAAGCAAGTCCTCAATACCATCGAGAGAAACAATAAGAATGGCGCCGCGGGCCTGCAGGTCAGCGGCCTGCAGGCCGTATAGTGGGCTCTGCTCGTCGATGCCATGGACGAGGGTCCAGGTCAACGCGAAGATGGGCGCCTGGGAGCGTTGCAGCTGAATGTCGTAAAAACGGCGCTCAATCACGCTCGACGGGTCGCTGTCCTGCATCAGAATTACGGCATTGACCCTGGCGTTGACGATATAGGATTTACGGTCGTTGGCGACGCGAAAAATCAACGCGGGTTTGCCCTGGTGGCGAGAAATCAGTACGTTCTTGCTGAACAACACGCTGGCTCGAGGTCGCGCAAAACGGGCGAACACGAGGCCGGTGAGTGTGGCGACAAAAATTAGTCCGGAAAAAACGTCGAACATCACCACCGCATGGGTATAGCCGGTTTTGGGCAGTAGATAGCCGTAGCCAATGGTAGTGCTGGTCTGAAAGCTGAACAGGTACGCGTCAATATAGGAGCCGGGGCGGGCGTTCAGTATGGTATCGCCACCAAAATAGTAAAGTGTTGCAAATCCGGCATTCACGCATAGATAAATAATCACCGCACCCGCGAAAAATCTTGGCCATGTGGTCACCATGACGCTGTAGTACGCGTCTCCCAGTAAGGAGCGTCGCAGGCCTTTGGTGCGCACCTGTAAATCGCGATTGTTGACCACTGCGGGGGGCGGCGGATGCGCCGGATCAGGGATCGCCTGGGGTCGCTCCATATTTGTTACCTCGTGGTCAGATGCACAGCGCTGCCGTTCACTAAACTTGTTTACTATAACCCACGGCAATCGACGCAGAATAATTCTCTGTCGAAATCGCCGATCGGGTGGTCGGGATCGAAGACAGGGGTTATAAGCGGGTTGTTTGCGCCATATATTTCTCTCTTCCCGTGTGCAAAGCGGTGACAGGTAGCGAAGTGTCGCGATTACTCGACCCCTGTGCCGGGCCAGTTTAGAATGCCGTCTTCAGTATTGGGGACCGGCCATGGGGAAGCGCACCGCCCTGTACGAGATGCACTGCAAGCTGGGTGCCCGGATGGTCAATTTTCACGGCTGGGACATGCCGTTGCACTACGGGTCGCAACTTGAGGAACATCTTCTCGTAAGGCGTCACTGTGGCATGTTTGACGTTAGTCACATGACTATTATCGATGTCGAAGGAGCGGAAGCGACAGGTTACCTGCGTTATCTGCTGGCCAACGATGTTGCCAGGCTCAGCGCCGGGCAGGCCCAGTACAGTGCCTTGCTCAACGAGCAGGGCGGTGTGATTGACGATCTGATTGTCTATTGCCTGCGTTCGACCGCGTATCGTTTAGTCGCGAACAGCGCAACCCGCGAACGGGTAGTCCAGTGGCTGCAACGACACGCTGATGGTTTTGATCTGCAACTGACGGAGCGCACGGATTTGGCCATTATCGCGGTGCAGGGTCCCGCCGCGATCAGCACAGTTCAGTCGGCACTTAATCCGCTGGAATGCCAGGCGATAGCAGACTTACCCTCATTCGGATGTTGTGTAATAAAAGACCGGGTTTTAGCGCGCACTGGCTACACCGGTGAAGATGGGCTGGAAATTATATTGCCGAACCCACAGGCTGATACACTCTGGCGTTTGCTGGGCGCTGCCGGGATTGAACCCGTCGGACTGGCGGCGCGGGATACCCTGCGGCTCGAAGCGGGCATGAATTTGTACGGTCACGAAATGGACGAGACCGTCTCGCCCCTGATTGCCAATATGGGCTGGATTATTGCCTGGGATGGCGAGCGGGATTTTATCGGTCGCGACGCATTGCAGGCCGAGTTACAGTCTGGTGTGGCGAGCAAGCTGGTGGGCCTGGCGTTGCACAAGGGCGGCGTACTACGCCGCGGTCAGCGAGTGAAATTTACCGGCAGTGAACACTATGGAGCAATTACCAGTGGTACCTTTTCGCCGACGCTGGGGTACAGTATCGCGCTGGCCAGGGTGCCCCTGGAAACGGCGCGCGAAGCCCTGGTGAAGGTGCGCGGTAAATGGTTGTCGGTGCAGATTGGTAAGCCGGTTTTTGTGCGCAAGGGCGTAATGGTTTTTGAGTAACAGGGTGGCGCTATCAGAGTTGTTGAGTCGGTTGTCGTCATTAAAAATTAATAAGCGTGGAGAGCTTCGATGAGCGAAATTCCAAACGAGTTAAAGTACAACGAAAGTCACGAGTGGGTGCTGCATGAAGGCAATGGCATCGTCGCCATCGGCATTACGGATTACGCTCAGGATAGTCTCGGAGACGTGGTTTACGTGGAGTTGCCAGCGGTAGGCGCGGTCCTCAGCGCGGGGGACGAAGCCGGGGTGGTGGAGTCGGTAAAAGCGGCTTCCGATATTTACGCGCCTGTGTCCGGCGAGGTTGTGGAAATCAACGAGGAGCTGGAGGACGCACCGGAAACCATTAATGACTCGCCCTACGGGGACGGCTGGTTTTTTAAGATGAAGTTGTCCGATCCGAGCGAGTTGGAAGATTTGCTGGATGCCGCAGGTTATACTGAGGTGATTGAAAAAGAGTAAGTATTCACTTACGTTAAATCGCACTGAAAAAGGCTTTAACCCATCATGCCAGACACGGTATTACGCCTCAGAAAGGGCGCGGAGCGGCGCTTGCGGGGTGGGCATCTGTGGGTTTACAGCAATGAGGTGGATACCGCCGCCACCCCTCTTAGGGGGCTGCTGCCAGGCACCTCGGTGGTGGTAGAGGACGCCCGTGGCAAACCCGTCGGCGCGGCCACGGTCAACCCTGCCAGCCTGATCTGTGGGCGCATCTACAGCGCCGATGCGCGACAGGAGCTGGATCGGGAGTTGCTGGTCGAGCGGTTGCGTATCGCCCTTCATGGGCGGGAGGAGTTGTACGGCGCGCACTGCTATCGATGGGTATACGGCGATGGGGATTTGCTGTCCGGACTGGTGGTGGACCGCTTTGACGCCTGGCTGTCGGTGCAATTGACCTCGGCTGGCATGGATGCCCGTCGCAGTACGGTGGTCGAGGCGTTATTAGAGGTACTCCCCGTACGGGGTATCGTAATGCACAATCGGGGTGCCTTTCGCCAGGTGGAGCAGTTGCCTGAAGCGATAGAGGTCGCCTGGGGCGACGTGCCGGAGCTGGTGCCGCTGACGGAAAACGGCGTGCGCTTTGTAGCGCCGTTACTCACCGGGCAGAAAACTGGCTGGTTTTACGATCACCGGGAGAATCGCGCGCTGTTACAGCGTCTCGTGTCGGGCAAGTCGGTGCTGGATGTGTTCAGTTATATCGGTGGCTGGGGTGTAGAGGCTGCCGTGGCGGGCGCTGCTACGGTAGAGTGCATTGATGCGTCGGCCGACGCGGTTGCGTTGGTTGCAGAAAATGCGGCCCTGAACGGCGTCGGATTTCGGGTCACCGCTCGCGCGGGTCGGGCGGCAGAGGTGATGAAGGAACTGATTCAGGAGCGCAGGCGCTACGACGTCATTGTGCTCGACCCACCGGCGTTTATTCAGCGCCGTAAGGACCGGTCTCAGGGCGAGAAGGCCTATCACCAGATTAATGAGTTGGCTGTTCGGCTGCTGTCTCCCGGTGGTATTCTGGTATCCGCATCCTGTTCATTGCATTTACCGATGGGGGGATTGGCGGATATTGTGCGCGGTGCGGCACAGCGCCGTGGTCGCCAAATCCAGGTAATTGCCCAGGGAGGTCAGGCCCCCGACCATCCGATTCATCCTGCCATTGCGGAAACAAGCTACCTGAAAGCACTGTTCGCGCGGGATATGGCGCTGGCCAAACCCATTGTGACCGATTGATGCCGGTCGTGCAGGCGCTGCCGCGAGGTAGCGCTGTGATACTTTGAACGGCGTGCTTCGCCTCCACTAGCGGGCCCGCATCTGCAAGATTTTTTTTGAGAAGCCGCCATGTGTCTACTCGCGCTTGCCTATAAAGTTCACCCCGGCTATCCGCTGATCGTGGTCGCCAACCGGGATGAATTCTATGCGCGGCCGACCCAGGATGCGCATTTCTGGCCGGCGCATCCGACTATTCTGGCGGGTCGGGATCTTGAAGCGGGAGGAACCTGGTTTGGTGTCAGCCGTGCCGGCCGCTGGTCGACCGTCACCAATTTCCGAGAAGGTGGTTTGGCGCCCGCGCCCCACTCCCGTGGCGAATTACCCTTGGGATTTCTGGCTGGTAACGAGTCTCCTGGGGATTATTCCCGGCGGGTGCTGGCCCACGGTGACGATTTCAATGGATTCAATCTGCTGACGGGAACTCGGGATGAACTGGTGTATGCCAGCAATCGTCAGGCAGCCATACGCTCCCTGTCCCCGGGGGTGTACACATTGAGTAATGACTTTCTCGACACCCCCTGGCCCAAAGCGGAGCTGGCCAGGCGGGAGTTGCAGCGGGTGCTGCAGGCCGCGCCTCCTCTCGACACCGGCGACCTGCTGGGGGTGCTCGCCTCCCGGCACATGTTCCCCGACCATCAATTACCCGCCACCGGTATTGGGCAGGAGATGGAGCGTACCCTCTCGCCGCCGTTTATCGTCACTCCGGCCTACGGAACCCGCTGCACCACCGCGTTACTGATGAGCGGTGGCGGCGAAGTTGTTTTTGAGGAGCAAAATTTTTTGCGCGGAGAGCCTGCCGGTGAATCCTTGCGCTACCGATTTACCATCGATGCCACTTGAAACGGCGACCGATTTAACCCTATGCGGTTTTGGCGCCGCCGGGCTTGAAGAGTCGTACCATGTCCTTGTGGTTCAGCGTCTGTTCGAGATAGCTACGCACCGCAAACGTATCCGGTAATTCGCTGGCGACGGTGGCAATGGCGCGGATGTCCGCCAAAGATAGCTGGCGCAGCATGGCTTTGACGCGCAATAAATTCGCCGAACTCATGGATAAAATGTCGTACCCCAGCCCCACCAGCAACACCGCGCCGAGGGGGTCGCCAGCCAGCTCGCCGCAGACGCTGACCTGACAGTTTTCCTGACGCGCGCCATCAATAATCATGGCGAGGGCCTTAAGTAAAGCGGGGTGGTAAATGTGATACAACTCGGCGACACGGGGATTATTGCGATCCACCGCCAGCAGGTACTGGGTCAGATCGTTGGTGCCCACGGACAGAAAGTCTACGCGCCGTGCCAGCTCGCGGGTCTGATAAACCGCCCCGGGCACTTCGATCATGGCGCCGATTAAGGGCATGCTGATGCGGTAGCCCTCTTCATTGGTCAGTTCGTCGTAAACGCGATAAATCAACTCCAGCGCGCTTTCCAGTTCCGGAACATTGGAGATCATCGGCAGTAGAATGCGCAAATTATCCAGCCCTTCGCTGGCGCGCATCATGGCGCGCAGTTGCACCAGAAATATCTCCGGGTGGTCGAGGGTGACGCGAATGCCGCGCCAGCCGAGAAACGGATTGGCTTCCTCGATGGGGAAATAGGGTAGAGCCTTATCGCCGCCGATATCGAGGGTGCGCATGGTCACTGGACGCGGTGCGAACATTTGCAGTTGCTCGCGATAAATTTGTCGCTGCTCTTCCTCGGAGGGGAAGCGTTCGCGCAAAAAGAATGGAATTTCCGTACGGTACAGGCCGACGCCTTCCGCTCCGAGATCCAGCGACAGCATGGTGTCCAGTCGCAGTCCCGTGTTGACCCACAGGGCGATGGGATGACCATCTGCAGTGGTGCCCGGCTCATCCTTCAATACTTCCAGGTCCTGGGCGAGGGACTTGCCCTCCTGGAACAAAGCTTCGTAAGCCCGCAGCACTGGCTCGGAAGGGTAAGTGATGATTTGTCCCTGGTGCCCGTCCACAACCATTTGACAACCGTCGAGCTCGGTCCAGGGTAAATCCACCGCGCCCATGATGGTGGGAATACCCATTGCCCGGCCCAGAATGGCCATATGGGAATTACTGGACCCGCTCACCGATACCATTGCGATAATTTTTTCTAATGGCACATCGGCGAGGTTGGCGGCCGCCAGCTCTTCACCAATTAATATGGTGTTGTCAGGGTAGTCGCGGATAACGTGCTGTACCCGTTGCAGATACGCCAGCACGCGGGTACCCAGATCGCGTACATCGGTGGCGCGCTCCCGCAGATAGGGGTTTTCCATGCGGTTGAAGGTACGGATATGCTCAATAATCACCTGACTCCAGGCGGTTTGCGCGCACAGGCCGCCGTTAATTAGCGCGATCACTTCGCCTGCCATGGACTGGTCGTCCAGCATGCGCACATAGACATCGAACAGGGCTCGCTCGTCCGCGCTCAGTTTTTCGCCAAGGTCTTTGTGGACAGTGCGCAGGTCCTGTTTAGTGGCTTCCAGCGCATCGCGAAACTGCTCCAATTCGCTATCGACATCAGTAGCCATGCGGCGTGGCACCGCGTACAGATCGGCGGGGGAAGACACTGCCACTGCGGTGCCGATACCCACCCCGGGGGCGCTGGCGATCCCCTGAAATCGGGTTTCGCCAAAGGGTATCGCGGTTTCTGGAGAGGTGATGCGGGCCAGGGCACCGGTCGCCTCGGCATGGGCGATCACGCCCGCTAGCTGGGCGGAAATGGTCACCAGGAACGCTTCCTCGCTCTCGTCGAATTTGCGTCGTTCCTGTTGTTGTAGCACCAGTACGCCGAGAACCGAGCGGTGGTGGATTATCGGCGCACCGAGGAAAGAGTTGAACTTTTCCTCACCGGTTTCCGGAAAATAAGCGAAGTTGGGGTGTTTTTCAGCTTGTTCCAGATTCAGGGGTTCGGCCTTGCTGGCCACCAGCCCGACCAGCCCTTCGCCGATTTTAAGGCGCACCTTGCCCACCGCATCCGGCAGCAGGCCATCGGTGGCGGCCAGCACATAACTGGTTTTGGCGGCATCCAGCAGATATACAGAGCAGATGCCCGTGCCCATGGCGGCCTTTACCTGCTTGACGATAATGGACAAAACCTCATTAAAGTCTCGAGCGGAATTGACCTCCTGGACGATGCTGCGCAGTGAGCTGAGCACGGCGATCAGTGCTCGCGGCCGAGTTTGTGTTCGATCTCGCGATGGGCCTGAGCCAGTTCCTTGAGGGCGCGGCGGTACACATCGCGCTTAAAGTCCACCACCTGGCCCACGGGATACCAGTAATTGACCCATTTCCAACCGTCAAATTCCGCTTTGCTGCCGCGATCAAAACAGATGTTGTGCTCGGCGCCAACCAGGCGTAGCAGGAACCATTTTTGTTTCTGGCCGATACACTGGGGTTTGGCGTTGCGACGAATAAACCGCTTGGGCAATCGGTAACGCAACCAGCCGCGGGTATGCGCAATGATTTCTACATCTTCCGCACGCAGACCAATTTCTTCGTACAGCTCCCGATGCAGGGCATCCAGGGGGTTTTCGCCATCGTCGATGCCGCCCTGCGGAAATTGCCAGGCCTCCTGCCCAATCCGTTTGGCCCATAGCAGCTGCCCCTGGCCATCGGCCAGCACAATACCGACGTTGGGCCGAAACCCGTCCTTATCGATCGTATCCATTAACAACTCAGTTATTCAGTTTGCTTAAGCGGGCTATTGTTCCATAGATGTTCGGCGTGCAGCAATTGTGCGTTGAGGCCGGTGCGGAATAGCGGTATTCTCCAGCGCCATTATCACCAGCCGGAGACAATCCGGCGTTCCAGCCGGGATGTTTCCTGTATGCCGCTTGCCCTGTTTGACCTTGACAATACCCTTATCGCTGGTGACAGCGATTACGCTTGGGGCCAGTTTCTGGTGGCAGCGGGTAAAGTCGATCGTGCGGCGTACACCCGCGCCAACCAGCAATTTTTTTCCGATTATCAGGCTGGCAAGCTGGATATTGGCGAGTATTTACGTTTTGCGCTGGCTCCCCTGGCACGCCTTGATCCACAGGAGCTCGCCGCGTTACATGCTCAGTTTATGCGCGAAGTGATTAGCGCCATGTGGCTGCCCCGCGCGGAGGCGTTATTGGACCGGCATCGCGATGCCGGGGATGAATTGCTGATCATCACGTCCACCAATCGGTTTGTGGTAGAACCGATCTGTCGACAGCTGGGTGTGGAGGCCGTGATCGCAACTGAACCAGAGATGCGCAATGGACGGTTTACCGGGGCTGTGGTTGGTCGACCGAGCTTTGGTGAGGGTAAGGTAGTGCGTTTACAGCAATGGTTGTCCGCCCGGGCTGAGCGGGCGGAAAACCCGCTACTGGGCAGTTTTTTTTACAGCGATTCCATCAACGACCTGCCGTTATTGCAGGCGGTGGATAACCCCGTTGCCGTCGACCCGGACGCCGCGCTGCGGGAGATCGCCATGGGTAAGCGGTGGCCCGTTATCAGTTTGCGCGCCCCCTGAGTTGGCGGCAGTTGTGTTTGGCCAAATCGGACTGAAGCGTCTATGATCCGTGCCTTTAATCCTCTGGGAAACCGCCGTTATGCTGACCTACCCCGTCATTGATCCCCTGGCGTTTGCGGTGGGTCCGGTGCGCGTGCACTGGTACGGCATTATGTACTTGCTGGGATTTCTGGCGGCCTGGTTGATTGCCATGCGGCGCAGCGGGCGTGCCTGGTCGCCAGTGCGTCGCCCGCAGGTTGAAGATCTGGTGGTTTACGGGGCTTTTGGTGTGATCATTGGC
This sequence comes from Porticoccaceae bacterium, assembly GCA_041600415.1. Lineage (GTDB taxonomy): Bacteria > Pseudomonadota > Gammaproteobacteria > Pseudomonadales > Porticoccaceae > JBFJKD01. The sequence goes on from JBFIKF010000001.1 coordinate 344,043, forward strand.
GGTCGCTGTGGCTACGTTCTGTTTTACAATGTTGACAAGTGGCTGGCGGATCCCCTGTGGCTGTTCCGTATCTGGGAAGGCGGTATGGCATTTCACGGTGGCCTGCTGGGGGTGATCGCCGCCATCTGGCTGTTTGCGCGGCATATACAACAGCCGTTTCTCGCCGTCGCAGATTTTGTCGCACCTCTCGCCCCCATCGGGCTGGGACTGGGTCGCATCGGCAATTTTATCGGTCAGGAACTGTGGGGCCGTGAAACGTCCAGACCCTGGGGTATGGTGTTCCCGGCAGATCCGGAGCAGCTGGTACGCCACCCCTCGCAACTTTATCAGGCCGGACTGGAAGGTGGGGTACTGTTCCTGTTGCTGTTTTTTTATTCGCGCCGACCGCGACCCGTCGGCGCTGTCGGCGGCATGTTTCTGCTGTTTTATGGTCTGTTTCGCTTTGTGGTGGAATTCGCACGACAGCCGGACGGTCATATCGGCTATGATTTGTTTGACTGGGTGACACGGGGGCAGCTATTGAGTTTGCCGATGATTGTTATCGGCACCCTGATGCTGGGTTGGAGTTATTGGCGGGCGGGGCGGCGCCTCTAAACGACATCGGTACAGGGTTGGCGCGACGAAAAAGCGGGGCGCGAGTTTGACAATAATCCAAGGGTGAGCGATGCAGCAGTATCTTGATTTAATGCGCCATGTGCGCGATCACGGCGTCAAAAAAACGGATCGCACCGGCACCGGAACCGTCAGCGTGTTTGGCTATCAGATGCGGTTCGATCTGGCGCAGGGCTTTCCACTGGTTACCACCAAAAAAACCCATCTCAAGTCAATCATTCACGAGCTGTTGTGGTTTTTAAAGGGCGACACCAACACCCGTTATCTGACCGACAATGGCGTCAGCATCTGGAACGAATGGGCTGACGAGCAAGGCAACCTCGGTCCGGTGTACGGCAGCCAATGGCGTTCGTGGCCGGGCCCGAACGACGCCAGTATCGATCAAATTGCCGAGTTGATTAGTCAACTGCGTACCCGTCCGGATTCCCGGCGCCTGATTGTCTCCGCCTGGAATCCGGGCGCGCTGCCCGACGAAAGCCTGTCTCCACAAAAGAACGTGGAACTCGGCCGTATGGCTCTGGCGCCGTGCCACACCTTTTTTCAGTTTTACGTGGCCGAAGGACGTTTGTCGTGTCAGCTCTACCAGCGCAGTGCCGACGTGTTTCTGGGGGTGCCGTTCAATATAGCGTCCTACGCCTTACTGACGCTGATGGTGGCGCAGGTGGCCGGTTTGCAGGCGGGGGAGTTTATTCACACTTTTGGCGACGCCCATCTGTACCTCAATCATCTGGAGCAGGCGGAGTTGCAACTGAGTCGACAACCCTACTCGCTGCCGCAGATACGCATTAATCCGGAGGTAAAAGATATTTTCGCGTTTCGCTACGAAGATTTTGCGCTGTCCGACTATCAGTTTCACCCACACATTTCCGCGCCGATCGCGATCTAGGGGCCTGCATGCGCCTGGCGATGATCGCGGCACTTTCCGCTAACGGCGTTATCGGCGTAGGCAATCGATTACCCTGGCATTTGCCGGAAGACCTCAGGTATTTCAAGCGGCATACCCTCGGCAAACCCATCATTATGGGGCGTAAAACATTTGAGTCCATTGGTAAAGCGCTGCCAGGGCGCACCAACATAGTGCTAACTTCACGCAAAAACTGGTCGCCACCGGGCGTTGCGATTGTCCCTACTTTTGACGCGGCGTTAGCGCTGGCAAACCGTGAATTTGAAGAACGGGCCGGCGGCGAAGCGATGGTTATTGGCGGCGAGCAAATCTATCGGCTGGCCTTGCCTCGCTGTTCGCGATTGTATTTAACCAGGGTGGCGGTGGTTATCAAGGGAGATGCCTTTTTCCCCGATTTAAACCTCGACGAGTGGCGGGAAACCGCATTGGTAACGGGGCGTTCCCTGGCCAACGAGCCGACCTTTACCTTTGTGATTCTGGACCGCAAAACGCCCTGATAAAATAATTAATAGTTATGTTGGCCATGAATCTGGATTGCGCTTTGTCAGCGGCTGCATTAGGCTTACATCCCTAAAGGCGGAAGGTTCTACCGTTTGGTAAATAAAGAGTCCTATCGGTCGATTTTGGTGCAAGCCTTCTGCAGATAATACGTTTGCGTCGCAGGGCGCGCTGCAGGATAAGCTGATATCGCGGTGGATAGTCTGGTGGTAAAGGGTGTCGATACAATTAAAGACGAGGAAATTATGAGAAGACAAACGAGTGCCGTGGCGGGAGCTTGTACTGCCGTATTTATGGGGGTGCTGGCCTCCGGGTGGAGCGTCGCCGCCGAAGTAGACTCGGTGCTCAAGGCTGGCGCGGACAAAACCGCGGCCGCCAAGGCGTCCCAGCAGAGGATTGATCAAACTGCTGACAAAACCTACGATCTGCTGCAGGAATTTCGAACCGTCAACAAGCAAATCGAAGGGTTGCAGGTTTACAACTCGCAGCTGGAAAAACAGGTGCAGAACCAGCTCCAGATCATGCAGGACATCAACGAATCCATCGAAAACGCCACCGTCATTGAACGTCAGATCATGCCGTTGTCGATAAAGATGCTGGACGCCCTCACGCAATTTGTCGAGCTGGATATGCCCTTTCTCAGGGCAGAGCGTCTCGCGGCCATAGAGCAGGTACGCCGCAATCTGGATTCGGCGCGATTCAGCAGCGCGGAAAAGTTTCGTCAGATTCTGGAACTTTACGATATCGAAAGCCAGTACAGTCAGACCATTGATCAGTACAGTGGTATTCACGAAGTGGACGGCCAGGAGCGGCAAGTGACTTTCCTGCGGGTCGGTCGCGTTGCGCTGCTTTATCAAACGTCGGATCAAAGCAAAACCGGTGCCTGGAACAAGCGCTCCGGTGCCTGGGAGGCACTTGGTGCGGGTGACTACCGCAGCGCCACCGCCAACGGTATTCGTATAGCCAAAAAACAGGCAGCACGAGATATTATCAAACTGCCGATCGTGGCACCGGAGACCGCACAATGAAAAATACAACGTATGTATTGTTTGCGTGTGTGCTGGCGGCGACTTCGGCCTGGGGTGAAGACAAGGCCAAATCCCTTGATGAATTGTTGCGCCTGGTGCAGAGCGCCAAGGTTAATGAGTCGCGGGAACACAGTCAGCGGGAAGCGGAGTTTCGCAAGGCGAAAGATCAACAGGCGCAGTTGTTGAGCAATGCCAAGGGTCTAAAAGCCGCTGAGGAGCGCCGCAGCGATCAGTTGGAAAAGAGTTTTGCGGACAACGAAGCACGCATTGACGTGCTGCGCGCGCAACTGGACAAACGACTCGGTACGCTCAAAGAGTTGTTTGGCCATTTAACGTCCGCGGCGGGGGATGCCCGGGCGTCCCTGGAGCAGTCAGTGGTCAGCGCTCAGTACCCTGGCAGGACGGCATTTCTCGATGACCTTATCGCCAAGATGAGTAGCAATACCAAGCTTCCGTCCCTCGCGGAAATCGAACGGCTGTGGTACGAAATCAATCGGGAAATGGTCGCTTCCGGGCAGGTGGTCAAATTCCCGGCCAAAGTCATTACGGTCGAGGGCGAGCAGATAACCACCGAAGTGGTGCGTATTGGTGTGTTCAATCTGGTAGCGGATGGCCAGTACCTGGGTTACACGCCCACCACCGGGGTGCTCGCCGAGTTGGCCCGGCAACCGCGCGCGTTAACTGGGGGCGCCGCGGATTTGCAGACCGCCACCGAGGGTTTCACTCGGGTAGGAATCGATCCCACCGGACCCAGTGGCGGCGGGTTGTTGAACGCGCTGATCGATACCCCCACCCTGGTTGAAAAATGGCATCAGGGCGCCGAGGTAGGTTACATCATTACTGGCGTGGGAGCGTTTGCGATTGTGCTCGCCGTATGGCGGTTGTTGGTGCTGCTGGGGATTTCCCGAAAAGTTAATGCCCAACTTAATAACCCCGAGGCCAGCACGGACAACCCCCTGGGGAGAGTGTTGAAAGTGGCGGAAGCCCACCCGGGGTCCGATGCGGAATCCACCGAACTGCGCTTGCACGAAGCCGTATTGAAGGAGCGGCCGGCCATCGAAACCGGTCTTAACCTGCTGAAAATTATCGCCATGGTGGCACCTCTCCTCGGTCTGCTCGGGACGGTTACCGGCATGATCGTGGTGTTCCAGCAAATCACCATATTTGGCGCCGGGGATCCGAAAATGATGGCGGGCGGTATTTCTCAGGCGTTGGTCACTACCGTGCTTGGCCTGGTGGTGGCGATTCCCACGGTGTTGATGCATACCTTTGTCAACGGTTATGCGCAGCGGGTGTTGCACATACTGGAAGAGCAAAGTGCTGGCATCGTCGCCCAGAAAGTAGAGGGCAACTGAACGTGTACGCACTGCTGGAAGCCTGGGAAGGTGTCACGCATTTTATGGAAATGGGAGGGCTGGTGCTGTGGTTTATCGCCGCCCTGGTATTTGTGCTGTGGACCCTGATCTTTGAGCGTTTCTGGTATTTTCGTACGGCATTGAAGGCCGACCTGGTGCGGGCGGTGCATGCGTGGGAAGCGCGCCCGGAGCGCAAGTCCCGGCGCGCTCACCATGTGCGCGAGGCGTTGGTAAGTGAGGTGACTCTTAAGATCGACCAGTTTATGCCCTTGATCAAAACCCTGGTGGCGTTAGCGCCGCTGTTTGGCTTACTGGGTACTGTGACCGGGATGATAAAAGTGTTTGAGATTATGGCGATTACCGGCGGCGGCGACGCCAAGTCGATGTCCAGCGGCGTATCCATGGCGACCATACCCACTATGTCGGGCATGGTCGCGGCGATTTCCGGGGTGTTTGGGTTAACTTATCTGGAACGCTTCGCCAGGCGCGAAAAGGCGCTGTTGGAAGATAACCTGACGATGGATCACTAGCGGTTTAACAGGCGCACCGGTTAACACGCGCGTCACACTGTCGAGACAAATAATGCGCAGAAGTAACGAGCAACCCAGCGAACAGGCTCAGGCCATTGATCTGACGCCGATGCTGGATGTGGTTTTTATCATGCTCATTTTTTTTATCGTCACGGCATCGTTTATCAAGGTGCCGGGTGTCGATGTCGAGCGGGTGGAAACGGTGTCGGCGGTCAATAAAAAACCCGGGATTCTGGTTGCTATCAACGCCAACAACGAGATATGGATCGACAAGTCTCCAGTAAAAGAAGAGGCTGTTAAATTGCAGTTGCTGCGCCTCTATACTGAAAACCCCAAGGGTGGTCTGGTGATACAGGCGGACAGCGATGCCTACGTGGAAAAAGTGGGGCTAGTGGCCGATCTGGCGCGGGAAGTGGGTATCCTCGATATTTCAGTGTCGACATTAAACGAGTAGTGGTGGTATGAATATCGCCTCCAGATTGAGCGTCTCCTTTGTTCCGGGACTGTTGGTTACCTTCCTGCTATTCGTGCTGATGTACGTGTTGATTCTGAACAGCAACACGGCGCTGGACGAGCGGGCGCAGCGCAAAATTGCGGACATCTGGCAGCCCGAGCGGGAACTGACTGAGAATATAAAAGAGGTCAAGCCGGAGAAACCCGACGAGCCGGATCAGCCGCCGCCGGAGTTGCCCGAGCAAAATGTGGATATTGACGTACCTCTCGATGCAGTGAGCATTGCCGCACCCGCTGTCGTCGGCACTCTCGACATCGGGTTGGGCGGCGGTTTTGCACGGGACACCGATTATATTCCGGTCTACGTTCCCCAGCCGACCTATCCGCGCCGTGCCCAGTCTCGCGGTGTTAGTGGGTATGCGGTGGTGGAAGTCATTATTACCGCCGCCGGGGGCGCGCGGGATCCGCGCTTGATTGAGGAGTCGCCGGAGAACTACGGGTTTGGTTCGGCGGCGTTGCGGGCGGCGAACAAGTTGAAGTACAACCCTCGGGTCGTCGACGGCAAGGCCGTGGAAGTACCGGGTGTGCTGTATAAATTTTCCTTTCAAATAGAGAACTGATAGCGGTGCATGCATGGTAAAAATTAACCGCTTCGCAGACATTATCGCTCGGTGCGGCGCAACCAGCGTCGCGGTGCTTGTGATCGCCACGGCACTGTCTTTGCCGCCGGTCAATACACCACTATTGGGCTATTTGTCAGTGCGTGCTCACGCTGCTGACGAAGAAAATCGTAAATATGCGGATGTGCAAACGCGCAAACGCCATGCAGTGGGGCAAGTGTGTGGCAAAAAGCTGGAGGAAGCGCAACCACTGATAGAGGCGGAGCGTTGGGCGCAGGCGCAAACGGTGCTGGAGAGCGCGCCGGCCAAGGCGTGCCAAACCAGTTACGAAAAATCCCAGGTGTGGAATTTTCTCGGCTATGTGTATTACGCCCGCGACCGCTTTCGGGATGCGATCAATGCCTATAACAAGGTGATCGCAGAGCCGGAAACCGATGAGCAGTTAAAAACTAATACGCGCTACACCGTCGCCCAGTTGTATTTTATGTTGGAGGATTACAGCAACGCTGCCAAATATCTGGAACAGTGGATGCGAGAATCCGATAACGTGGGTGTCGATGGTAAAGTGCTGCTGGCCCAGGCGTATTACCAGCTCAACCGCAAGAATGAGGCGCTGCGCTATGTGGAGCAGGCCATTGGCGAGTGGGAAAAAAAGGGTAAAACCCCCAAGGAAAACTGGTGGGGTTTGCAGCGTGTCATCTATTATGAAAAGAAAGATTACCGGCAGGTGGTCGCGATTCTCAAAAAAATGATCAAGCACTACCCCAAGTACAGCTACTGGCGCCAGCTCGGCGGAATGTACGGTGAGCTGGATCAGGACCTCAATCAACTGGTGGCCATGGAAGTAAGTTACCTGGTGGGCAATCTCAATAAGGAACAGGAGCTGCGTGGATTGGCGTCGCTGTTTATTGGTGCCCAGGCGCCCTATCTGGCGGCGAAGGTGCTCGACAAGGGGATTAAGGACGGGGTGGTAACGGCAAACGCGAAAAACCTGGAAATGCTGGGGCAGGCGTGGCAGTTGGCGCAGGAGTCAAAACGGGCGCTGACGGTATTTGAAAAGGCCTCCAGCCTGTCCGACAAGGGAGAAATTTCCGCCCGCCTCGCGAGTGTTTATCTCGATCTCGGCGAGGATGGCGATGCGGTCAGGTCGGCGCGCACCGCGCTGAACAAGGGTGGCCTCAAGCGTAGCGATTTAGCTTATATGGTGCTTGGCAGCGCTCAGCTGAATTTACATTGTTACGACGATGCACGCCGCGCGTTTGTCGAAGCAGCGAAAGACAAACGCAGTGCCAGGTACGCCAATCAGTGGATCGAATACGCTGATCGCGAAGGGGATCGCCGCGACCGCTTGCGGGAAAGCGGTGCCAAGCTGGCGGGGTGCCAGAAGGCCTGATATCAATCCCGGACTGGAACTCCCAGTGCCGAACGCGGGACCTCCAGACTAACGCATTCCGCCGGATTCCCAGAGTGTAAGCACTTCCATCTCAGGATCTAAAGCTGCGTTAAATCTCGCACCGCGCCCTTGTCCGCACTGGTGGCGAATCTGGCGTACGCTTTCAAGGCTGTAGTTACCTTACGGGTTCGTTTTTCCTGGGGATGCCAACCCTTCAGATCCTGCGCCGCGCGACGCTGTTGTAGTTGCTGGTCACTCAACTGCACATTGATAGTGCGCTGGTGAATGTCGATCTGAATCAGGTCACCGTCTTCGATCAGGCCGATTGCGCCACCGGATGCGGCTTCCGGGGAGACATGACCGATGGACAGGCCGGAGGTGCCTCCGGAAAAACGTCCATCGGTAATCAACGCGCAGACTTTACCCAGGCCCTTGGATTTAAGGTGGCTGGTGGGATAGAGCATTTCCTGCATGCCGGGGCCGCCGCGCGGGCCCTCGTAACGTATCACCACCACGTCGCCGGGTTTGATCGCATCGCCCAAAATGGCGTCTACGGTGGCATCCTGGCTTTCAAACACCCGTGCCCGACCCTCGAATACCAGAATACTCTCGTCGACTCCCGCGGTTTTCACCACGCAACCGTCCGGTGCGATATTGCCGTACAGCACCGCCAGACCGCCCTCCTGACTGTAAGCGTGTTCAAGATCGCGAATACAGCCGTTGGCGCGGTCGACATCCAGGCTCGGCCAGCGGGTATCCTGACTGAACGCCGTTTGTGTGGGGATACCCGCGGGGCCAGCCTTGAAAAGGTGTCTCGCGTTGTCGCTGGCGGTGCCAGCGATATCCCATTGCGCCAGCGCTTCACTCAGAGTGGTACTGTGCACGGTGGGGATGTCCCCGTGCAGCAATCCGGCGCGGTTCAATTCACCAAGAATGCCCATAACACCACCGGCGCGGTGCACGTCCTCCATATGGTAGAGCGGTGTACTCGGTGCAACTTTGCATAATTGCGGCACCTTCCGAGACAGCCGGTCGATGTCTGCCATGGTGAAATCCAGTTCCGCCTCCTGTGCGGCCGCCAACAAATGCAAAATGGTGTTGGTGGAACCGCCCATGGCAATATCCAGGCACATGGCATTTTCGAACGCCTGAAAATTGGCCACCGAGCGGGGCAACACGCTGTAGTCGTCCTGTTCATAATGGCGTTTGCTAATCTCCACGATTTTACGACCGGCCTCCAGAAACAGTTCGCGACGATCCGCGTGGGTGGCCAGCAACGAGCCGTTGCCGGGCAGCGAAAGCCCCAGGGCTTCGGTTAGACAATTCATGGAATTGGCGGTGAACATGCCGGAACAGGAGCCACAGGTGGGGCACGCGGAACGCTCGTACTCGGCAACCTTTTCGTCGTCAGCACTGTCGTCAAAAGCAATGAGGATGGCATCCACCAGGTCCAGTTTGTCCGCCGACAATTTCGTCTTGCCGGCTTCCATCGGCCCGCCGGAGACAAACACGGTGGGAATATTCAGGCGCAGCGCCGCCATTAACATGCCCGGTGTAATTTTGTCGCAGTTGGAAATACATACCAGTGCGTCGGCGCAGTGGGCGTTAACCATGTATTCGACCGAGTCGGCGATAACGTCCCGCGATGGCAGGGAATAGAGCATACCGTCATGGCCCATGGCGATACCGTCGTCTACGGCAATGGTGTGAAATTCCCGGCCCACGCCGCCGGCTTTGGCAATCTCGTCGATTACCATTTGGCCCAGATCCTTAAGGTGCACATGGCCCGGGACGAATTGGGTAAAAGAGTTGGCGACGGCGATAATAGGTTTGTCGAAATCGTCGTCTTTCAGCCCGGTGGCTCTCCACAGGGCGCGAGCGCCGGCCATGTTGCGGCCTTTGGTGGTGGTATGGGAGCGGTAGGTCGGCATGGGTATTCCCCTGGCAAGTAGGACTGAAGGAAAAAAATGCAATTGAAAATAGGTTGCGAGGACCAGAAGAATAGCAGATTTTGCGATGAAGCCGTAGCCTGTAACGACCAGGCGGCGCGTGGCATCGAGCGATAAAAGCCGTTAATAGCTCGCCGTCGTCATAATGACAAGAGGTAAGTTTTCATGCCCGGTACAAGCGCTGATATCGAGTACTTTTCCGTGATATTTATCGCCAGTGCTTTGCCGTATCTGGAGCGGAGTGAATTTGTGGTTATGGTAGCCGCTGGACTAACGTTGCGCGCTGGGTTAGTTTAAGCTCCGCCGCGACGCTATTTTACGCATCATCTGCAGCCTGTTGCGGCGGTTACCCACACTAGCCTAAACCGGAAAAATTAATACTATAAACGGGAGAAAAATTATGATTAAAGAATTCAAAGAATTTGCCATGCGTGGTAACGTCGTGGACATGGCGGTCGGTATCATTATTGGCGGCGCATTTGGCACCATCGTCAAAAGTCTGGTATCCGACGTGATTATGCCGCCGATTGGATTGCTGCTTGGCGGCGTCGATTTTTCCAACTTGTTTATCCTGTTGCGCGGTGCCGAAGAAGGCGCGACCTATGCGGCGCTTGCAGATGCACAGGCGGCGGGAGCGGTCACTATCAACTACGGTATGTTTATCAATAATGTGATTAGTTTTTTGATCGTGGCTTTTGCGGTATTTATGTTGATTAAAGCGCTTAATTCTGCAAAACGAGAGGAGCCCGCTATCCCCGCGGAAGTGACTACAAAAGAGTGCGCGAAATGTTGTACATCCATTCCAATCAAGGCCACGCGTTGTCCCAATTGCACCTCCGATGTCGGTATGTGATGTCGGAATGTAAAAATATATAGAATCGCTTGTTGCGCAGGGGTATGCTCGACGCACATTTTTTGTAAACGATGTTCTGTAGAGGTTTTTTAAAGGAGCAAGACGTTGGGGTTTTACGATACTTATTGTTTGCCGTCGATTATTAATCTCGCCTGTGCCACCAAACCGATCCGCAGGCAACGCGCAAAAGTCGTGCCTCTGGCTCAGGGTCGGGTGCTGGAAATCGGTATGGGTTCGGCCTTGAATTTGCCTTTCTACGACGCCGCAAAAGTCGAATTTATATGGGGTCTGGAGCCGTCTCTTGGCATGCGCAGAAAAGCCGAAAAAAATCTGGCGGCATCGCCGCTGGAAGTGAAATGGCTGGATCTGGACGCGGAACAAATTCCCCTGGATGACAAGAGTGTCGATACGGTGGTGTTGACCTATACCCTGTGTACGATTCCAGATTGGCACGCTGCATTACGGCAGATGCGTCGCGTGCTAAAACCCGGCGGCAAGTTGATTTTTACCGAGCACGGTAAGGCCCCCGATAGCAGCGTGGCGCGCTGGCAGGATCGCCTGAATCCCGTCTGGAAAAAGTTGTGCGGCGGTTGCAACCTCAATCGCCCCATGCCGCAGTTAATAGCGGAGGGCGGTTTCCGTGTGGACGAGTTGAACAGTATGTACCTACCTTCGACGCCGCGCATCGCGGGCTATCATTACTGGGGTGTGGCCAGTCGCTAAGTGCGGGCTGGCGCTATGCGTCTGTAGCGAGTTATCAGATCGTGATGAGTAATGCTAGCGCCGGTACAGTTTAATTAACCGTAGTAACCCATTGAGGATAAATAGTATGGCAGTCACTGTATTACTGGACCTTAACGTCAAACCGGAATGTGTGCAGGATACACTAAATGGTCTTGCGCAATTGTTGCCCGAAACTCGCGAATTTGATGGTTGTATCGAAGTCTACGCCCATCAAAATCAGGATGACCCCACCAATATCGTCGCCATCGAAAAATGGGAGTCGCGGGCGCACTACGAAAAATATTTTGCCTGGCGCACAGAAACCGGCGTGATAGGCCAGTTGGGTGCCTGGGTTGCGGGGCCGCCGACAATTAGGTATTTCGATAAGAAAGTGTAATATAGCGTCAGCGGTGCAGTCAGATTGGTATTCGTCGCCAAGCTAACTGCGCTGCTGGTACGGCACGCAATTCAATAGCCGGAGATGCAGATTGCGTTGGCGCGCGGCTTTAAATATTTTTTTGAAATATTTTCGAATTGCGCTGCAAGTTATAGAGCTGCGCTTTACTGGCCGGTAGCGCATCCAGTGCTACGGACTCGAAACCTTTCTCCATAAACCAGTGTGCCGCTTGCGTGGTCAACACAAACAATGAATCCAGTTGCAGCGCACGAGCTTGCTCCTCGACATGCAGGAGTAACCGCGAAGCCAGCCCCTGGTTATGGTAATCCGGGTGGGTGGCGACACAGGCGAGTTCGGCGGACTGCGAGTCAGTCAGTGGGTATAACGCTGCACAGCATACGATCATGCCCTCGGGGTGCACCAGCACATAAAACCGTGCTATCTCCGTCTCCAGTATTTCCCGTGAACGTTTGACCAGGACGCCCTGTTCTTCCAGGGGTGTGATCAATTCAAGAATACCGCCGACATCGTCGATGCTTGCCTGGCGAATGGTCTCGGCGCCATCCTTAACGATCAGGGTGCCGGCGCCTTCCCGGGTAAACAGCTCGCTCAGCAGCGCGCCATCTTCGCTGAAACTGATGATATGGCTGCGTGGAACGCCGTTAAGGCAGGCGTCGTAGGCGGCTTGTAAGGCCATGCGCAACGGCGACGGAACCTGAGGCATCCAGCTGCTAATTTCGTGCAGTGAAATAATTTTCTGCAGAGCGCCCTCGCCATTTTCAACGCCGGATTGCGCACTGAATATTATTAACTTTTCGGCATTCAAAGAGATGGCCGTCTGGGTCGCGACATCCTCAGCGCTCAAATTGAAGGCTTCGCCGGTGGGCGAGTAGCCGATCGGGGACAACAGCACAATGGCGCCATCGTCCAGTTGCCGTTTGATGCCGCTGCGATCCACACGCCGTACTTCCCCGGTGTGATGAAAATCAACACCGTCGCGAATGCCCAGGGGTTTGGCGGTGATAAAGTTGCCGCTGACTACCCGAATGCGCGCGCCGTGCATGGGCGAATTCACCAGGCCCATCGATAGCAGGGACTCGATAGCAATACGAATGCTGCCCGCCGCTTCCTTAACGCAGTGCATGGTGTCGCTGTCGGTGACCCGGGTCGCGGCGTGAAATTTCGATGTGATAGCGCCCTGTTGCAGCCGCGCCTCAATTTGTGGGCGCGCACCGTGTACCAGCACAATGCGTACGCCGAGACTGTTGAGCAGCGCGATATCCTGAATAACGTGGGAAAAGTTCTCGTGGCCGATGCCTTCCCCCGGAATGGCGACCACAAACGTCCGGCCCCGGTGCATATTAATGTACGGGGTGGTGTCGCGAAAAAATTTCACGTCGTCGGTCACGGCTGCAAGTCCAGTTTGTGTCGCCTGATTAGCGCGGAATTATAACAGGGGTTGTCAGGCTTGAAAGGGCTGGCGGCAAAACCGGTCGATCAGTTTTTCGAGGGTGGCCACGGTGGGTTTGATGCGATCCAGCGCCAGAAATTCGTTGGGTTGATGAGCCTGGTCGATATCCCCTGGCCCCATGACCAGCACATCCGTACCGAGGTCCTGTAAATAGGGTGCTTCGGTGGCAAACGCAACCGCTTCGCGAGTATAGCCGGTGAGTTGTTCGCACATTGCTACCAGTTCCGACTGTGGGTCGCTGGCAAACGCGGGCACGCCGAAGTGCTCAATGGTCAGGCTGGTGCCATCCTTTTGCCCCAGAGGTAGCAGGCGCTGTTCGAGCATGAGCTGCAATTCTGCCAAAGTCATGCCCGGTAGCGGGCGAATTTCAAAGCCCAGCTCGCAGTGACCACAAATGCGGTTGGGGTTGTCGCCGCCCTGTACACAGCCAAGATTCAAGGTGGGGTAATCGACGGCGAACAATGGGTCGCGGTAGCGTTGTTTCAGTTCGTCCTGCAGGATAAACAATTCCTCCAGCACCCGCTGCAAGGTGTGCATGGCATTGTTGCCCAGATTCGGATTACTGGAATGGCCGGAGCTGCCGCGAATCATGAGTTTTTCGATCAGGATTCCCTTGTGCATGGCCACCGGCTTCATGCCGGTGGGCTCGCCAATAACGCCGTAGCGCGCAATGGACTCGCCGCGTTCCGCGAGCGCTCGCGCGCCGGCCATGGAAGATTCCTCATCAGCGGTGGCCAGAATAATCAGCGGCTGTTGCAGGGGTTGGTCGATAAATCTGCGCGCGGCCTCAAGCGCCAGGGGGAAAAACCCTTTCATATCGCAGGCGCCCAGGCCGTACAGTCGCCCGTCCCGCTCGGTCAGTTTGAACGGATCCTGCTGCCACAGATGGTCGTCGCACGGCACCGTATCCATGTGGCCGGCCAGTACCAGACCTGCGGGACCACGGCCCAGGGTGGCGATCAAATTGGCTTTGCGGGGGTCGTGCAACGGCATAATCTGGACGGCAAAACCGAGGGCTTCCAGCCAGTTCGCCAACAGGTCGATGGCGGCGCGGTTGCCGTGATCGTGATCTGGATTGGTACTGCTAATGGAGTTGCAGGCAACCAGTGCGCTGAGCATGTTAACAAGCGTCATGGCGGGCAGTGTAAACGGGTGGCGTTAATTTGCAATTTCAATCGCTGACCACTGTATTCGCTGCGGGCAGGGGGCGGAGTGTTGTTGCTGGTTAAATCCCGCTACAATCTTGCCGCACCCGATAAGGAATAACATCATGGTTCTGACTGCGGCCCCCGATCGCGTACTGGAACTGACGACGGTTCTTCAGGAACTGGTAGCAGCGGGTTTGCTGTCCCAGGAGAATGCCAACATTCTGGGCGGCAGTAACCGCACTCGCGAACAATCCCTGCAGCATCCTCTGGTGTATATCGCCAGCCAACAGCCCAGCGATGCGAGCCGGCCTGGAAAAACGTTGACCCTGCTGGCGTTGAGCGAATGGATGGCAGATCAGGCCGGGCTGGAGTTGGTGCACATCGATCCCCTCAAAATAAATGTCGCCGATGTGGCCAGCATTATGTCGTTTGAATATGCCAAGCGACACGGTATTTTGTGTACCGACATAACCTCCGACGAGGTGCTGGTGGCGACCACGCAGCCCTATACGCGCTCGTGGCAGGCCGGTTTGCAAAAAGTGACACGCAAAACCATACGGCCGGTGTTCGCCAATCCCGCCGACGTGGAAAAATACACGGTTGAGTTTTACTCCCTCGCTAAATCGGTGTTTGGCGCCGGTAAAATCGCGGGGGATGCGCGTCCGGGCATCACCAATTTTGAGCAGTTACTGGAGATCGGATCGCTGAAGGATCCGGATGCCCAGGACAAGCACATCGTCAACATTGTCGATTGGCTGTTGCAGTACGCGTTTGATCAACGGGCCAGCGATATTCACATTGAACCCCGTCGCGACAAAGGCCGAATTCGCTTTCGCATCGACGGTATTTTGCATCAGGTTTACGATCTGCCGAGTCCGGTGATGACGGCAATGACCAGCCGCTTAAAAATACTGGGCCGCATGAATGTTGCGGAGAAGCGGCGTCCCCAGGACGGGCGCATTAAAACGCGCACGCCCAAAGGCAACGAGGTCGAGTTACGACTGTCGACACTGCCCACCGCGTTTGGCGAAAAAATGGTCATGCGTATCTTCGACCCCGAGGTGTTGCTGCGCAGCTTTACCGAACTGGGGTTGACCGGGGATGACTACCAGCGCTGGCACGCCATGAGCAACCGCCCCCACGGCGTGGTGCTGGTTACCGGCCCGACTGGTTCTGGAAAAACGACAACCCTGTACTCCACCCTTAAAGTGCTGGCCACCGAAGACGTGAATGTCAGTACCGTGGAAGACCCAATTGAAATGGTGGAGGAGAGTTTCAACCAGACTCAGGTGCAGCCGCAGATCGACCTGGATTTCGCCGCCGGTATTCGCACCCTGCTGCGCCAGGATCCGGACATTATCATGGTGGGCGAGATACGGGATATCGAAACGGCGGAAATGGCCATTCAGGCGGCGCTTACCGGCCATCTGGTGCTGTCGACACTGCATACCAACGACGCCCCTACCGCCATTACCCGAATGCTCGACCTGGGCGTGCCAGCACACCTGATCAAGGTGACCCTTAATGGCATTATGGCGCAGCGGCTGGTGCGTACTTTGTGTCCGCACTGCAAGGAAAAAGTGGATATGGACAAGGCGGCCTGGGAGCAGCTCGTGAGCCCCTGGAAAGCCCCGCCGCCGCCCTTTATGTATCGGCCCAGCGGCTGCCTGGAATGTCGGGATACGGGTTATCTCGGTCGCCAGGGTATCTACGAAATCATGACGATCAGTGACGCCGTCCAGTCCCTCATTACCAGTGATTGCGACATTGCGGCGATACGCATTCAGGCCATCAAGGAAGGCATGCGCACTCTGCGTCTGGGTGGCGCGCAGAAAGTGGGCGCTGGTATTACGTCTTTTGAGGAGGTGCTGCGAGTGGTGCCCAGCAGCGGGCGCTAACAGCGTAGTGAATTCCTTAATCATGCAGCCCGTGACACCCGTGGTTAATCCTTTGCGAGAAACCTTTGCAAACCAGTTGCAGTTGTTCCGCGAACGGGTGCCTGCGGAGGCCGCGCGCTGGCTCGACCTGAAGCTGGAAAATCTGGAATTCGCCCGCCAGCTACAGGTGGTATGGGATGGCAGCGAATTTATTGCCACGGTGTGCCACAGAAAACCGGCGCTGTTACGGGAATTGGTTGAGTCCGAAGAGCTTTCGTCGCCGGCATCTTCCGCTGGGTACGCGCAGCGGTTGCATGCGTCGCTCGCATCCGTTGACAGCGACGATGGTCTGCATCGCGCCCTGCGTCTGTTTCGCGAGCGGGAGATGGTGCGCATCCTGTGGCGCGACCTGGCCGGATTGGCAACGCTGCGGGACACCACCGGCGATATGACCGCACTCGCCGACGCCTGCATCATCGCGGCACTGAATTTCCTCGCGCGCGCTACCGAACGCAGTCTGGGTGTTCCTGTGGGGGGGGCCAGTGGCACGGCGCAACAATTGCTGGTGATCGCGATGGGCAAACTTGGTGCCGGGGAGCTCAACCTGTCGTCCGATGTAGATCTGATGTTTGCCTATGGCGAGGGCGGGGAAACGCAAAGTGAACCGGGTGCGGCCAGTCACGCCAGGGACCGCATAACCAATCAGGAGTTTTTTACCCGCCTCGGACAAAAGCTTATTCAGGCACTGGATACACGCACCACTGATGGCTTTGTGTTTCGTGTGGATATGCGACTGCGCCCCTATGGGCAGAGTGGCCCTCTGGTTTTCAGCTGCGGTGCGCTGGAAGAGTATTACCAGAGTCAGGGCCGCGACTGGGAGCGTTACGCGATGGTCAAGGCGCGAGTGATCAGCGGTGCCGGCGAGCCAGCTGCCGCCGCACGATTGATGTCCGTGCTGCGTGCTTTCACCTATCGAAAATACATAGATTTCAGTGTGATTCAATCCCTGCGCGATATGAAAGCGCTGATTAACCGGGAGGTGCGGCGCAAAGCCCTGCACGACGATATCAAGCGCGGCGCCGGGGGTATCCGCGAAGTGGAATTCATCGTGCAGGCGTTTCAGCTGGTGCGCGGTGGGCGGGACCGGCGTTTTCAAAATCCCGTGTTGCTGGAGATGCTGCCCCTGTTGGCGGCGGAAGGTTCGCTGACCGCAAAGGATGCCACCGATCTGGAAACGGCTTACGGTTTTTTGCGCAATGTGGAACATCGCCTGCAGGGCTGGCGCGATGAACAAACCCAGCAGCTGCCGCGCGATGCTGCCGGGCGGGCACGTCTCGCGCGCCTCCTGGGGTTTAACAGCGTGGAGGATTTTGATCTGACTCTCGCGCGGCATCGCCAGTGCGTGCGCGACATATTTGACGATGTCGTCGCGCAGGAGGACGACGCGCCGGATGGCGACGATGATCAACGGGAGGATTTGCGCCGCGCCCAACAGGTTTGGTCGAGTCGCGATGCGGACGCGACACCGCTGGTCAGGCTGGGGTTTGACCCGGCCGAGGAGGCGTTGGAAATATTGCGTGGGCTACGGGACAGCTCGGCCGTCAAAGCGATGCAAAGCGACGCCCGGGCACGCATGGACGCATTAATGCCGCTACTTATCGGCGCCTGTGCCAGGGTCGAAAACAGCGTGGAGACTTTGCGGCGCACCCTGAAATTGGTGGAAAGCGTGGCGCGTCGCAGTGCGTATCTGGTGTTGCTGACAGAAAATTCGGGAGCCCTTGAGCAGCTCGTAAGGTTATGCGCGGCAAGTCCATGGATAACCGCTGAGCTGTGTCGTCACCCGGCGTTACTGGACGAGTTGCTCGATCCGCGCACGTTGTATACGCCGCTCGATAAAACGGTTTTGCAGC
The DNA here is from genome assembly GCA_041600415.1 of Porticoccaceae bacterium. GTDB lineage: Bacteria > Pseudomonadota > Gammaproteobacteria > Pseudomonadales > Porticoccaceae > JBFJKD01. Next base: position 361,764 of record JBFIKF010000001.1, read on the forward strand.
GGGAGCTACAACAACAGTTGTTGCGGATTCCGGAGGAAGACCTGGACGGCCAGATGGAGGCGTTGCGGTACTTTCGCAGCGCTCAGAGCCTGCGCATCGCCGCCTGTGAAGTCAGCGGCGTGGTGCCGTTGATGAAAGTCAGTGATTACCTGACGTGGTTGGCGGAGATCATTCTCGATTACGCATTGGTACTGGCCTGGAAAAATCTTGTCGACCGCCATGGGCAACCGGGCGATGTAGCACCCGGGGAGGTGCCGTTTCTGATCATCGGATACGGCAAGCTGGGGGGTATCGAGCTCGGCCATAGTTCGGACCTCGACCTGGTGTTTATTTACGACGCCGATCCGGATCTAACTACCAGTGGGCCGCGGGAAGTCAGCAACGGCGTTTTTTTTGCGCGGCTTGGGCAGCGCATTCTGCATATTCTCGGCACGCGCACACCGTCGGGCGTCCTGTATGAGGTAGATATGCGCCTGCGGCCGTCTGGCAACGCCGGGTTGCTGGTAACTACATTCCCGGCATTTGCTAAATACCAGCAGGAAAGTGCCTGGATATGGGAACACCAGGCGCTGGTGCGTGCGCGGCCGGTGACCGGTAGCCAGCGGTTGGCAGAACAGTTTAATGGCCTGCGCCAAACGGTATTGACCCAGCAGCGGGATCCACAGGAGTTACAATTGGCAGTGCGCGAGATGCGCGCCAGAATGTTGCTGGAGCACGTGGGGATTGGCGCCGATAGCGAGGCAACGAGCGGAATGTTTGACCTGAAGCAGGCGCGCGGAGGTATCGTCGACATTGAATTTATGGTTCAATTTGCGCTTCTGGCCCAGTCCCATCAACATCCCGGTTTGACCCGCTGGACGGACAATATTCGACTTCTCGATGCACTGGCCGAATTCGGCGTGCTATCGGCTGACGAAAAAGTAAAATTACAGGATGCGTACCGGGACTATCGGGCGGCCGCCCACCGACTGCAGTTGCAACAACGACCGGGACTGGTTCCGGCCGAGGAGTTTGTCGCGCAGCGGGCGGTAGTCTGTGCCCTCTGGGAGCGCTTGTTAGGCGCGCTATAAGGGTGGTGGATAATGTGTGGCGTGAAAAAATGAGGAGCTGTTGAATGTCGTTTGCTGATCGCGATGGTACTATCTGGTTTGACGGGGAGTTGGTCCCCTGGCGGGAGGCCAAGGTACACGTGCTGACCCACACTCTGCACTATGGCATGGGAGTATTTGAGGGTGTACGCGCCTATCACACCGAACATAACGGCACGGCGATTTTCCGGCTTAAGGAGCATACCAACCGGCTATTTGATTCCGCCAAGATTATCGGATTATCACTGCCTTTCGATCGCGACACCTTAAATGAAGCGCAACGGCTGGTGGTGCGCGAAAACAATTTAAAGGAAGCTTACTTGCGCCCCATGGCGTTCCTCGGTTCAGAAGCGATGGGTCTGCGCGCCGATGGTTTGAGCACACACGTGATTGTGGCGTCCTGGGCCTGGCCTTCCTATATGAGTCCAGATGCCCTGGAAAAAGGTATTCGCATTAAAACATCGTCCTTTACGCGCCATCATGTGAATATTACCCTGTGTAAGGCGAAGGCCAATGGTAACTACATGAATTCCATGCTGGCGCTGCGCGAAGCGCTGCAATGTGGGTACGATGAAGCGCTGCTGCTGGATCCGGAGGGCTACGTCGCGGAAGGCAGCGGCGAGAATTTTTTCCTGGTCAAAGACGGTGTGTTGTACACGCCGGAGCTGACTTCGTGTCTGAATGGTATTACCCGCGCTACGGTTATTCAGTTGTCCGAGGAACTCGGTTACGAGGTGCGGGAAAAGCGCATTACCCGGGACGAAGTATATATTGCCGACGAGGCCTTTTTTACCGGCACGGCCGCCGAAGTGCTGCCAATTCGAGAAATGGATAATCGGGTCATCGGCAGCGGCGTGCGCGGGCCGCTTACCGAGCAGTTACAGAGCCTGTACTTCGACGCGGTGCGCGGGCGCAATGGCGCCCATCCCGAGTGGCTAACGGCTGTTGCAGACTGACGCGGAGCACAACACATGGGCCTGATCGGGTGGCCGGCTAAACAATGACCGGTGAGTCCATGAGTCAATCGCGGCTGCTCGTCATAGGCCCCTCCTGGGTAGGCGATATGGTTATGGCCCAGGCCCTGGTTAGCGCACTTAAAACGCAATTCCCCGAGAGTGCCATCGATGTGCTCGCGCCAGCGTGGAGTGGCCCATTACTGGCGCGCATGCCGCAGGTCAGCGCTGCTATTGCGATGCCGATAGGTCACGGCAGACTGGGGTTGGGGGCCCGTTGGCGTTTGGCGCAAACCCTGCGCGCCCGCGGTTACCGTCGCGCCTTTGTGTTGCCCAATTCGTTTAAATCTGCGCTGATTCCCTTATTTGCCGGTATTCCGGTGCGCACCGGATGGCGCGGGGAAATGCGTTTTGGGTTACTCAACGACATTCGTTTACTCGACAAAAAACGCTATCCGTTGATGGTGCAGCGATTTGTGGCGCTGGCTTACGCGGACCACGCAACGTTGCCGGACACTACGTCTCGACCGCAGTTAACCGCGGATAAAGGGCGCCTCCCCGAACTATACAAGCGCCTGGGTTTACAGGGCGACAGGCCGGTTCTGGCGCTTTGCCCCGGTGCCGAATTCGGCCCTTCAAAGCGCTGGCCCGCTCACCATTTCGCCGCCGTCGCACAGGAGTACATCGGTCGTGGCTGGCGGGTTTGGCTGTTGGGATCGAGTAACGACAGGTCGGTAGCCGACCAGGTGATAGCCAGCCTGTCGACGGCGAGTCAATCCTGGGCATCCAATCTTGCCGGGCGTACCGAACTGGAGGATGTTATTGATTTGCTGGCTGCGGCCAGCGCAGTGGTTAGCAACGACTCCGGGCTGATGCATATTGCGGCGGCATTGCAGCGCCCCCTGGTGGCAGTGTACGGCTCCAGTTCGCCGGCCTTTACGCCACCTCTGGGAGATAATGTGGCGGTACTGTCCATCCCGGTGAACTGTGGACCCTGCTTTCAGAGAGAGTGTCCCGAAGGGCATTTGAAATGCCTGAATGATTTGAGGCCGCAACAGGTACTCGACGCGCTCGCGATACGCATCTCGGCGGACGAGTCCGTTGTTGCGCCCATTACTAATCAGCGATCCTTATTATGAAACGCGCTGGGGCGTGGTGCGCCGTGTACTCCTCTGCGGTTGCGCGCATGACTGCTGGTGGGATTTCCCGCCTGAGTAATATAAATCAGTGTGTCACTGTGGGTAACGGGAAATGTTGCGCACCATTGACGAGCTGAAAAATGCGCCCATCGGTTTGCAGGCGCCGTTTGATATCGCCACACCCGGGCGTGAGACATTGCATTGCGAGCAAATTTATCGCCATCTACCCGGCAGGCGTCTGGTGTTTCGCGCCCGTTGGCACAACACGGACACGCTGGTTAAACTTTTTTTCCGCGCCAGGGATTTTGATCGGGAGCGCGCGGGACTGCGAGCCATGGCAGCCGCACGGATTCCCCATGGAGCGGAAATATGGACGCTGATAGACTCCGAGGAAGACAGTTATTTTCTCGGTTGCGAATTTCTCGACGACGCTGTGAGTTTGCAGGACTGTTACGCCGGTTTGTCCGCCAAACAATTGTTACCGCTGCTGCGCGACGCGCTGAGCATAGTGGGGAAGCTACATCGTGCTGGCTGGATGCAGGCGGATGTTCACCTCGATAATTTTCTGCTCAGCCGCGGCAAGCTACTGGCTATTGATGGCGGTGGCGTTTCCATTTTGCAGGATCCCCCCGAGGGCAATATCGGATTGTTCTTTGCGCAGATGGTGCCGGACTACGATCGCTTGATCCCCGATGTGCTCGATGCCTATGGCGAGGGCGCTCCGCCTCTCGCAGCAGTACAGGCCGCGACTACTCGTATGCGCGCTGTGCGTATCGCCAGATATCTACAAAAAACCGTGCGCTCCTGTACGGAATTTTCAGTCAGTATCGATCGCCACCGTTTTATCGCGATGCGCAGGGACATGGAAACCCGTCGCCTGACCAGGCTCATGGACGAACCGGACGCTGAAGTCGGTGGTGCAAAGTTTTTAAAAAGAGGCAATACCGCCACCGTAATCAAAGTGGATTGCGAGAGCCAGGATCGCGTTCTGAAAATTTACAGTATCAAAAGTTTTTGGCACGGCCTCAGCCGCTGTTGGCGGCCCAGTCGCGCCTGGGTGTCGTGGCAGAATGCCCACCGATTGAAATTACTGGGAGTGGCGACACCATTACCCGTGGCGCTGCGGGAAAACAGGGTGGGGCCACTGCGTCGTGTGGCGTATTTGTTGACTGACTTTATCGACGGCGAAAACCTCGCGTCCTGGCTATTAAAAACCGACAGGAAATCCATTCCGGAGTGGCTCGACGCGGAAATCGTGCGATTATTTGATATTATGTGGCACAGCAATATAACGCACGGGGACATGAAGGCCACCAATTTTATGGTGTTTGCCTACCGTTTACATGTCATCGATCTGGACTCCATGCGCTGGCACGACTCGCAACGCAAATTTATTGCAGCTTACAAGCGGGATCTGAGCCGATTTTTGCAAAATTGGCAGGGTGAAACGCGCGAACATTTTGTGCAACTGCTAGAACCGTTTGCGCTGCGCGCAGGCTTGTTATTCCCCCCTAACTAAGGTTGGCCAGTGGCAACGATTATTCTTGGATTATCTGGAGCGCTGAATCACGATCCATCGGCGGCAATTTATGTGGATGCGAAACTGGTTGCGGCCGCGGAGGAAGAGCGTTTCATACGCGACAAGCACGCGAAGGGCAAGATGCCCTACGAGGCGGCAAAATTTTGTCTGGAGTTTGCGGGCGTCAAGCCTCAGGACGTCGATGTGGTGGCCGTACCTTTTGCGCCGATATCAATTGCATCCCCCGCCCGCTGGCATTACGCACGCCGCTACTGGTACGCACCTGATCGCGCTCTCGATGCAATTTTTAACGGTAACCGCCGTTATCGACGCTACCGTCAGCGCATCTTCGATCTGTTGATTCAACTGGGCATAGACCCCAATCAAATTCAGTTTGAGCCGGTCGAGCATCACCTGGCACACGCCTCCAGCGCCTATCATCTGAGTGGTTTTAGCGAAAAAACGGCAATTATGGGTGTGGATGGCAAAGGCGAGTACGCCACTACGTTTTTTGGGTACGGTGAAAATGGGAAAATTCATAAAATAAAAGAGTTTTACGATCCGGATTCCCTCGGCGGTTTGTACGGCGCGATCACCGAATATCTGGGTTTTGAGATGCTCGACGGCGAATACAAAGTAATGGGGATGGCGCCCTACGGGGACCCCACGAAATACGATTTTTCGCGCCTGGTTGATTTTGACGGCAAGAATTTCACTATCAATACCCGCTACGTCAATACCGTCGGCCTGCGCCGCTACAAGGAAAACGGGGTCGGTTTTTATTTCAGCAATAAGTTGACCGAGTGGTTGGGGCCGCGCCGGGTCGGTGATATGGCGGATGATCCCTATATTCACTACGCAGCCACCATTCAAGCCCTGTACGAGCAGGTGGTGTTAAAGTTGATGGACTATTACCTCGGCGAAATTCTGCGGGAAACCGGCAAACTGGCGTTTTCCGGTGGCGGGGCGCTGAACGTCAAGTTAAATCAGAAAATTATTGCCCATCCCGATGTCCGGGAGCTGTACGTGCAGCCGGCATCTGGAGATTCCGGTACTGCGGTGGGGGCGGCCTCCTACGCATTGGTCAAACGGGGTATCGTGCCGGAAAAAATGGCGCACGTGTACCTCGGACCCGAATACTCTAACGATGAGTGTGTGCTGGCCTGTGAGCGCCATGAACAGAAACCACGTTATCAGATTATTGATCAGGTGCCCGAACGCATTGCCAAAATTCTTGCGGATGGCAATCCGGTGGCGTGGTTTCAGGGGCGCATGGAGTTTGGTCCGCGAGCGCTGGGCGGGCGTTCTATCCTCGGCTGTCCAAGTGCGCCGGGTATTGCCGCGCGTATCAATGAACAGATTAAGTTTCGCGAACGCTGGCGACCATTTTGTCCGAGTATGCTGGATCGCGTAGCACCGCAGATGTTCCAGACCGACCATCCAGCGCCATTTATGACGTTTACATTCGAAGTGGCAGAGGAATGGAAAGCGCGTGTTCCGGAAGTGGTGCACGAAGATGGCACGGCCCGTGCTCAGGCTCTAACCCGCGAACACAACCCGCGCTATTACGCGCTGATGGAAGAGATGGAGAAGCTGACCGGCAATGGCGTGGTGCTCAACACCTCGTTAAACCGGCGGGGCGAGCCGATGATTTGTTCGCCAACGGACGCGCTGAATATGTTTTACGGGTCGGATTTGCAGTATCTAATTATGGAAGATGTGCTGGTGACCAAATAGCAACACTTCCGACCGGTCCCTGCTTGGCGGGCTGCCACAAGCTGATCTGCCTGAGAGCGATGGACTAGCGCTGGAGTGTGAAGTAGTGGCTGATGGCGCTGCTGACCCGTGCATCGCCATACCCGGCGGCAAGGTTATCCGCATATTTTGCCAGCACAGCTCTATCGTTCGCGATCCGCAACAGATGCCGGAAGTTTCTTATACGTCGGCGTCGATGCAGGGGGCGCGAGGACACCTGTAGATCGGAAATGTCGATAAGCCCCAATTGGTTGTCCGGCGTCAACACGATATTACCGAGGTGCAGGGAGCGAAAATAAATACCTTTGTCGTGTAATTTGCGTACGAATGCACCGAGCTGTCCGATAGCCGCTGCGTCGAGTGTGGCGGCGATGCTACGCAGGGTGGTGCCGACCAGGGGTTGATAACACACGGCGGAGCGTTTGAGAGCGGGAATATCATAGTCAGCCACCACAACGACCGTCGGTATGCCGCGCGCGGCGAGCATGCGGGCGTTGCGTACGAAGCGCCGAGTGTAAGAAAAAATGCGCGCGGAGCTGAATAAACGCTTTACGCGAAACAGCTTCAGGTAGTTGCCATTGGCTAGCTGCAGCACCTTGTCCCCGTGAGCATCCGCTTCGATTAGCGTCGCATCGCCGGTTAATTCAAGATAGCGATTATGATCGATACGTTCCATGGTCTGGGGATATGGCTCCGCGCTACTGACGTAGGCAAGTGTAATCACTCCTGATTGATTAGCAACAGCCGTGGTGACTGAAAAAAATAGTAACGTTTAAGGGTAATTATTTTTCGTTGGCGCGCTGCATTTCTACCTTGCCGCGCATAAGGTTACAATAGCGGCAAGATAACAAAACACACTTTTTGCACAGCTGGAATAAACGATCACCAAGAATCGCGTACACAAATAGCGGCGGATTGGGTTAACGTTGAAGAGGGGTGAGCGTACCATGGGTCAGTGGGTATGGCGATCGCAATGGGAGTTTTCCGCCGAGTATATGCGCGGTGGGGACAATGCACCCTTTGTGGATTTCGAGACGGCTTTCTCCTGGCCGGGAGAATTGGTCAGTAAGGGACCAGTCAACGAGGTGGTGCACACGTCGGTACAGGGTGTCGGATATTATGTGAAGCGGTATCGTAGTGGCGGTAAATGGCTGCGGCGCTGGTTGGGAGCCAGTCGCGCGCGGGCGGAATGGCAAAATCTGTGCATGTTCAACGATCTCGGTATTCCCACACCGCCACTGGTAGCCTTTGGTGAGCAGCGAGGCTTGAATGGCGAACGACAGGGCGTGCTGGTGTTGCGCGAACAGACTGACACGGTGGATTTGGCGACGCTGGCTCGCAGCGGGAGCCCGGAATTGAAATCGCAGTCGTGGGTGCAAGGGGTTGGGCGCCAGGTGGCCGACGCGGTGCGCAAATTACACAACAACAACTTTTGTCACAACGATCTCAAGTGGCGAAATATTCTGGTGACGCGCCACGCCACGCCAACCGTCTATTTCATCGATTGCCCGTCCGGGCGGTTCTGGCCTGGCGGTTTGGTAAAACGTCGGATAATTAAGGATCTGGCCTGTCTGGACAAGGTGGCAAAGCTGCAACTGAGCAGGACGCAACGCCTCAGATTTTACTTAACCTACGCCAACAAAGCCGCTCTGGATGACCGGGACAAGAAAATAATACGACGGGTGGGAAACTATTTTGCTAATGAATAACGCGTAAATAATCAGCGTTTTACCGTTGCGTAACGGTCGTTACGTCGTCAGCCCTTCACGGTCGTCGTAGAAAAATTTCGCGCAACACAGCACAATACCGTCGCCGGCCGTTCCACCAACACAAGTGACTGTCACTATGCGTGCACTGCTCGTCAAGCTGTCCTCCATGGGTGATCTGGTGCAGACTCTGCCAGCGGTGACCGACGCCTGGCGGGCGCGGCCGGACGTACGCTTTGACTGGGTGGTGGACGAAGCGTTTGCTGAAATTCCGGGCTGGCATCCGGCGGGTGTTCGCGTGATCGCCACCGCCCATCGGCGCTGGCGCCGCCAGCCCGTCAGCAGCTGGCGCAACGGTGCGCTTGGGGATTTTCTAACGGCGTTGCGCCAGACCCAATACGCCGCGGTGATCGACGCGCAAACTAATCTTAAAAGCGCGGCGGTCACCTGGTTGGCCCGTAGTGCCAACAAAATTGGACCTGATAGCGCTTCCGTGCGGGAGTGGGGTGCCCATTTTGCGTACCATAAAAAAATTCCCGTGGACAAAAATCAACATGCCATCAGCCGCATGCGGCAGTTGTTTGCCGCCGCTCTCGACTACGAGATGCCCACTACACCACCCGATTTTGCTTTGCAGGAGGTGGTGTGGCCGACAGCGGATGTCGCTCTGCCGGAGGAACCCTTCCTGGTATTTATTCATAACGCCAGTTGGGCCAGTAAAGGCTGGCCCGAGGAGAGTTGGCGGCAGCTACTGGCATTGGCCGCAGAGGCCGGGTATCGCGTGTTGTTGCCCTGGGGTGTAGAGGCGGAACGTCAGCAGGCGCTGCGCATTGCCGCGGGTTTTGACGAGGCTCAGGTACTGCCGCGCCTGATGCTCGGACAACTGGCGGGTATTTTACAATCTAGCGCGGGCGCGGTCTGTGTCGATACCGGCCTGGCGCACCTGTCGGCGGCACTGGGGATGCCAACGGTAACGCTGTACGGACCGACCGATCCCCATCTGATTGGTGCAACCGGGTACAATTCCTCACACCTGGGCGCGGAGGGTTTTGCCTGTATGCCGTGCTACCGGCGCGAATGTGTGGTGGAGGGATGTTCCGGTCCGCAAGCCCAATGCCTGAAAGGTATCGCCCCACAACGGGTATGGGCGGCACTGCAAAAGCAGTTGCACAGTGGCGCGGTGGGCGATTCCGTGCCCGACCTGAATAGCCTGTGATGCGTATTATTGCTTAACTGTGTCGATTATGAGCACCGCGTAAACACTGGAAAATCGAGCGCAAAAATTGCGCGATAAAACGGAGTAGTCCTGTGAAAAGCACACTACCGCGCTTTGACAAGGCCCAGATTCTGATTGTTGGCGACCTGATGCTCGACCGTTACTGGCACGGCATGACGTCGCGTATTTCTCCCGAGGCCCCGGTGCCGGTGGTCAAGGTGGAGCAGATTGAAGATCGTATCGGTGGTGCCGGGAACGTAGCGCTTAATGTAGTGTCGCTGGGGGCTGGTGCCGCGCTGGTGGCGGTAGTGGGCGACGATGAAGCCGGTGGCGTGTTGCAGGAACGTCTGCGTGCGGCCGGTATTCATGCTGACCTCCATCGCTCCAGCGTAAAACCCACAATCACTAAATTAAGAGTGATCAGTCGCCACCAGCAACTGTTGCGTCTCGACTTTGAAGAAAGCTTCTCGAGTGAAGACGCCGCTGCGTTGCCCGCCAAAGTGGCGGATCTGCTGGGTGGTGTTGGCGTGCTGGTATTGTCGGACTACGCCAAAGGCGCTTTACAAGACCCCCAGGCGCTAATTGCCGCGGCGCGGCGGGCCGGAGTGCCGGTGCTGGCGGATCCCAAGGGTAGTGACTTTTCGCGCTACACCGGGGCGACATTACTGACCCCTAATCTGCAGGAGTTTGAAGTGGTGGTTGGCCCCTGTAGTGGCGAGCAGGAACTGGTGAAGCGAGGCCTCGCGTTGCTTGACAAGTTACACCTGGAAGCACTGCTGATTACCCGCGGAGAACTGGGTATGACTCTGTTGCGCCGCGACGCGCCGGAATTGCATCTGCCCGCCCGGGCGCGGGAAGTATTCGATGTTACTGGCGCGGGCGACACGGTGATCGCGGTTCTGGCGGCAGCGATCGCAGCGGGATCGCCATTGCACGAGGCGGTTGCGTTGGCCAACATAGCGGCCGGGGTTGTGGTGGGTAAACTGGGGACAGCAACCGTGAGCGCGCCGGAATTACGCCGCGCGGTGCAACGGGAGCAAGGGTCCGAGCGCGGCGTGGTTAACCACGAACAACTGCTGGTGGATATCGCCGATGCCCGTGCCCACGGCGAAAAAATTGTTTTCACCAATGGTTGTTTCGATATTTTGCACGCCGGTCACGTGGGTTATCTCGAGCAGGCGCGCAAACTGGGCGATCGCTTGATTGTTGCGGTCAACAGCGATGAATCGGTTACCCGGTTAAAGGGCCCTGGTCGCCCCATCAACAGCGAGGGGCGACGCATGGCCGTGCTGGCGGGTCTCGAAGCGGTTGACTGGGTTATCGCGTTTTCCGAGGACACACCTGAGCCGTTACTGGAAAGCCTTAAACCGGATATTCTGGTCAAGGGTGGCGACTACACGAGGGAGCAGGTGGTCGGCTGGCAAATCGTCGAATGCTATGGGGGCGCGGTACAGGTCCTGGATTTTCTTGACGATTGCTCCACCAGCGCGATTGTGGAGAAAATCCAACAGAAATAGCGATCGATATATTTGTAAGCGGGTTTTTAAACACGCAGATTTTGTGTAGCTGGCTGCCACTGCCAATAAATTTTTCCTAATGAACCTTGCCGCGTGTTACTTGCGCGATGTGTTGCATGGCGCTGTCGGTGCGTTCCTCAACCGAGCCGCGCAGTTCGATCAGCTTGACCCCCAGATTGCGCGCCAGCTTGACGATCATGTCTTCGATATCGGCGCGGTGCTGTTCGGAGTGCGGCCGTTTGCCATCCAGTTGCAGAGCGATTTCCACGGGCAGGAAAAATAGTAAATCAAACTGACCCAAATACCAGGGCAACAATTGTTCAATTGCCGCCTTAAGGTGTGGGTTTTTGGGTCCCTCGGTATGCAGATAGGCGGCGTAATCGAGTAGCGTGCGATCGTAGATCATCAGTTGATTACGGGGTTGTTCCAGGCGTCGCAGGTGCTCACCAAGCAACAGATAATAAATATGGTCCGCGCCGAGTGGAGGTTGGGTCCGGCCCAGCAGGGGGCGCAACACATCGATGGGTTCCACCAACGTCCGGACCTGCACGCCCTCGGCCCGCAGAGTGTCGCCAAGCGTTGTGGCGAGGGTGGACTTACCGGAGCAATGACTACCGGATATGCCAATCCGCCACGCGTCCTTTTTAAGGGTTTCCCTGGTCATAACCTGTGCGCTGACAGGGCGCGGCTTAACGCCTCGACGTTGTGCCGTAAATGCTCGGGATTCAGGGTGCCGACGATAGCGCTTGTTACGCCCGCCCGCGCGAACAGGTGCTGGAACGTTTGCGCGACGGCATCCGAGTTGGCAGAGCTGGAGGTGTTGACGAGATGTCCGCTGGCGAGGGCTTTTTTGATTACCACTCCCTTGCGATGGCGTGCGCAATAATCGATCACCGGTTCCTGATCCCGCTCCCGCAGGTTCCATGTCACCATTACCAGGTCGCTTTGCTGTGCCGCCAGCAGTCCTCCTGGCACGGTTTTGGTGGACATCCCATAAGCGCGAATTTTTCCCGTCCGTTTCAGTTCCGCCAGGGCCTCCAGCGTACCGTGGTGGCGAATAATGTCTTCGTCCGCGCCGTTGGAATGTACCAGTACGATATCGAGCACATCCCGTTGCAGGCGGCGCAGGCTGCGCTCCACGCTAAATCGAGTATGTTCAACGGTAAAATCAAACTGCGACTGGCCGTCGACGAACTCCTCTCCCACCTTGGTGCACAGCAACCAGTGATGACGTTGATGTTTTAGCGGCCCCTGAAGTAGTTCGCCAAGACGGGTCTCGCTGCTGCCGTAGGCGGGCGCGGTGTCGAGCAGATTAATACCCAGATCCTGTGCCAGCGCTAATAACTGGGCGGCCGCCTGATCACTGGGCAAGGCAAAATCGCTGGGATACTTTACCCCCTGATTACGGCCCAGCTTGACCGTGCCGAGTCCCAATGTGCTGACGGCGATACCCGTCGCGCCAAGTTCTCGTTGGGGAATCAACGGGGATCTCCAAACGCCTGTTGCCACGGTGTGGTGGCCAGTGGCGGCGCGGCCAGTGGCAGGTCTACCGGGGCCAGTCCCGATCCAGTACAGCCTTTATCCGCCAAAAGTTTTAGCACCTGATCCGCAAGATTGGGCGCCAGCGTCATTTTGGTGGGCCAGGCGGCGATCACGTTCGCGCAATCGTTGACCCAGCGGGCGAAGGCCTGATCCGGGCGCGCAAAATTGCGTTGTAACGGTTCCGCGCGATCTACTTTGAGGGTTGCCCACTGCGCGCCGCCAAGGTCGACCCACGGCATTAATTCCGCCAGTTCTCGTTGCGCATGGGCGATCAGTTCGCTGGCGTTTTGCTGGGCGCCACGCTCCGCGAGGCTGCCCCCGAGGTACCAGACCTGACTACCGTCGCCACAGGGGTGGCTTGAAATCGTGAGTCGCGGCACACTCTCCACCCCCAGGCAATGACCATAAAAGCTGTGTGGATGCTGGTGCCTGACCATCACCTGCTGCAACGGGCGGCGTTGCATGCGCGGCTGTGCGGCACCGAGGTCGGCGAGCAGTTCGGCATTGCCCTGCCCGGCGCATAGGACAAACGCGCCCGCCTGCAACTGCAGCGGCCGGTCCCCATCGTTCAGGTTCAGTCCTGTGTCGCCATTGGCGAATTGCGCCCAGGTGGCCTGTTGCCAGTTCAGCAAAAAAATGCGTTCGCGATAGTTGTCCGCCAGCGCCCCAACGACAGAGGGCACGTCGAGCACAATATCCACCAACCTGTACAGATTGCCTTTGAACCGGGGCTCCTGAAAAAGCGCAGGTCGTGCGGCGGCGGACACCCGTTCAACACGCCCGCGGGTCGCTTTACTGCCGAGAAAGGTCGCCATGCGAGACGTGACGCTGGCGCTGGACCACAGAAAAAAATGATCACTGAGCATCCGCGCTGCGCGCAAATCCACATCACCCTGCCCGGACAGGCATTGGCGCCAGTGCTCGGGCATATCCGCAACCGCCTGGGAGGCGCCGCTTAACGCGCCTCCCAGGGTGTATTTGATGCCGCCGTGAATCATACCCTGGCTGGCTATGGTCTGTTCGCTACCCAGAGCTTTGTGTTCCAGTAATACGGTGTTGTGCCCAGCTCTGCACAGGCGATTGAGCAGCCACAGCCCCGCCACGCCCCCGCCAATAATGGCGATGTCGACACAAACAGTTGGGCGCTGGTGATCGGGCATAACAATTCTCACGCGTGGCACGGTAGTATACCGGGTTTGCGGCGCTGTTTTACGGTGCCGACCCGGAGTCGCGGCCCTGTCGCGAGAAAAAAAAGGAGCAATTTTGGCGCGTTTTTTTTACAGCCTGTTGTTTTATCTGATTACCCCGTTAGTGCTGCTGCGCCTGTTGTGGCGGGCGCGCAAAGCGCCGGCGTACGCGCGCCGCTGGCGCGAGCGTTTTGGCTGGGTGCCGCGAGTGGCCGGAGGTAAACAGGTGATCTGGGTACACGCCGTTTCGGTGGGGGAGACGGTTGCCGCAGGACCGTTGATCAACAAGTTATTGCAACGCTATCCGCACGCGGTGGTGGCGGTCACCACCATGACACCGACCGGTTCGGAACGGGTGGCGGCGCTGTTTGGTTCCCGTGTCTACCACGCTTACGCGCCCTACGATTTACCACTGGCGTGGCGCAGTTTTTTGCGTCGCGTTGCGCCGAGCCTGTTGATTATCATGGAAACGGAGCTGTGGCCCAATATGATTCACACGTGTACTAAACGGGCGATTCCGGTGGTGGTGGCCAATGCTCGGTTGTCGGAAAAATCTGCACAAGGCTATAAAAAGGGGGGGTCGCTCACCCGGACTATGTTGCGCTCTCTGACAGTGGTGGCCGCGCAAAATAATACCGACGGCGAGCGCTTTGTGCGCCTGGGTGTAGCGTCATCGGCGGTGCGGGTCACTGGCAATTTAAAGTTCGACGTGGAGCTCGACACCTCGCTGCGGCAGCGGGCGCTGGCATTGCGCGAGCAATGGCGGGGCTCGTCGCACCGCCCGGTGTGGCTGGCAGCAAGTACTCACCGCGGCGAAGACGAGCTGATACTGGATGCGTTTGCGCGTATCCGCACGCAACAGCCACAACTGTTGCTGGTACTGGTGCCGCGCCATCCGGAGCGATTTGATGAAGTCGCCACCCTGTGTGCAACGCGGCAATACCGGGTGTGCCGGCGCAGCGCGGGGGCAGTGCCGACGGCCGACGATGAGGTGTTGCTCGGCGATACGATGGGTGAGTTGGTGTCGTTTTTCGGCGCCTGCGATCTGACCTTTGTGGGTGGAAGTTTGCTGCCCATCGGTGGACACAATCTGATCGAGCCAGCGGCCTGGGGAATTCCGGTGCTGACCGGACCGCAGTTATTTAATTTTGCGGAGGTGGCGCGGGTGTTACAGGACGCGGATGCGCTGGCAATATGTCATAACGCCCAACAGATTGCACAACGGGTTATGGAATTGCTGGATGATCCCGATGCCATGGCGCGCATGGGACAGGCGGCCATGGGTGTGGTTGCCGCCAATCGCGGCGCGCTAAACAAAACCCTGACTATTGTTGATGGGCTGCTGGCGCCGCGCTAGCTTTGCCCACCACCAGGGCGGGATCGAGCCACGCGTTGAGCTGGCCGATATCTTCCGGGCTTAGTTGGCCCGCAACTTCCTTCAGTTGCAGCATGCTGGCAATGTAGTCGTAGCGCGCATTGGCATAGTTGCGCTCCGCCTGGTGCAACGTGCGTTGTGACAATAATACGTCGACGATGTTGCGCGTGCCCACCTCGTAACCAGCCTGAGTCGCGTCGAGGGCGCTGCGGGCTGAGGTCACCGCCTGATTGCGCGCCTTGACGCGGGCCGCATCGGTCACCACTTTCAAATGCAGTGAACGGGCTTGTTGTGTGGTGTTGCGGGTGCTGTACTGGTACTGCTCTTCGGCGGCAATAAACTGCTGATGGGCCTGGCGGCGTTGCGCGCTGATCAGGCCACCGCTAAACAGCGGCGCATCAACTCGTACGGATAGCACCGTGGGTTCGTTGTCCGCAAAAAAAGGTTCATGGTTGCCGGTTGTGTCGCGGGTAAATACGCCGTCTGTGTGACTGTTGGTGTAGGACAAATTGGCGCTGACCCTGGGCAGATGCTCCGCTTTAGTGGCTTTGGCATTCTGCTCAGCGGAGGCCATGCGGTATTGGGCCACTCGCAGGGCGAAGTTGTTGCCGCGGGCAAATTGCACCCAGGCTTCCGGGTCCCGTGGTTCCGGTTCCACCACTGGAAAGCCAGTGGAGAGCCCCGCCAGCTTCTGATGCGGTTGCCCGGTCAGCACCTCCAGGCTTTCGAAGGCGATATCCAGGGCGCTGGCGGCTTCCAGCGCATTAACCGCTGCTTCATCGTAGACCGCCTGGGCTTCGTGCACGTCGGTGACGGGCAGGAGGCCCACCTCAAAACGCTCTTTGGTTTGCTCGAGCTGGCGCCCAATCGCCCGCTGTTCGGCCCGTGCTGAGCGCAGGTCCTCGCTGGCCCGCAGCGCGCCAAAGTAGGCATCCGCGACCCGCAGAATTAATTGTTGTTGTTCAGACGCAAACTGTGCCGCCGCTTCTCGATTCAGTGCCTGGCCCTGTTTAAACGTAAACCAGGCGGGCAGGTCGAACAGAGGCTGTGACAGGGAAACCGTGTAGGTTTCGCTTTCGTCGTCGTTTTCGCCTTTATTAGACGGTCGGAATGTTTCGCTGAGCACCCGCGCGCTACTGGTGTCACCCTCGCCGTCGGCGTATTCCGCCGAGGCGTTGATCTGCGGTAACAAGCCCGCGCGGGCGATGGGCAATGCCTCCTGGCCAGCGCGGTAGGTGGCTCGCGCCGCGCGCAGTTGCGGGTCATTGCCGAGGGCGAGCTGGTAAATATCCGCAAGGGAATCGGCGTTGGCACAGGTGAGCGGCGCCGTGCTTAAAACGATCACGCAAAACGCGCGGTTGAATACGTTGTTCATGGATTGTTCCGTTATGTAGCCGGTGGTAAAGCGCGGCAGGGCCGTTCGCGAGCGTATATGACGCAAGTCTAGCAGATCACCGCCCGCTGCGGCATTTAGGTGGACAGCAATTTGCCTGCCCGCTAGAGTGCAGACAGGCTGGTTCAACCGGCGCGATGGAGCAGGGTCGAGAGTGTAGCGATGAGTGACGATAATACGGTGCAGTACGGAATCGGGGACTACCGGGTTCACGACCTGCAGGAACTGTATCGGGGATTTTTCACTTTACAGCGCGCCCGCTTGCAGCATCGCCTGTTTGCCGGGGGTTGGGGTGGAGATATTACGCGGGAAGTGTTGCGGCGCGAGCCGGCGGTAGGGGTGCTCCTGTACGACCCCGCGCATCAGCTGGTGGGACTGGTGGAGCAGTTTCGGGTCGGTGCTCTGGACAGACCCGCTGGACCCTGGCTGCTGGAAGTTGTCGCAGGCATTGTCGATCCCGGTGAGGAACCGGAACAGGTAGCCCAACGGGAGCTGCGAGAAGAGGCTGGAATAGAAGAGGTTAGCCTGCATTCGATCTGTGACTATTTCGTCAGTCCCGGTGGCAGTAACGAGCATATGACGTTATTTTGCGGTGTAACCAGTCTGGCTGGCAAAGGCGGTATCTACGGCCTGCCGGGGGATGGGGAAGATATTCGCTTTCACGTGCTCAAGGAGGCGACGGCATTTGCCGCGTTAGCGGATGGGCGCTGCGACAACGCGGCCACCATTATCTGTTTGCAGTGGTTGCAGTTGCACCGGGAACACTTGCACAGTGACGAGCTTAGCAACCTGGGGTGAACCGGTTTAACAGGCTGATCAAAATAGTGAGTAAGAAGTGGAGTCTCGATTGAAGTTACGTTACAAAGTTGATCTGAAAGGGTTTATGGCCGAGTGCGCCACAAATTATATGCGGTTGCGCAAGCTGTTTCCGGCACTCGCGCAGGTGGACTGCAGGTGTATTGGTCTGCGGACCGGAGCGGGGGACGTCGCAAAACGGGGCGAAATGGTGGTAATTACGGTACTGGAAAGAACCCGTTACACCACATTGCTCGCCATCGCCTCTCAGGGTGGGGATCGCCCCCGCTGGTGGCCGGCGCCGGTTATGCAGGTGCGGCTCTATCACGATGCGCGGCTCGCGGAGGTCGTCGCCTGGGATCGAGAATTACGGGTGTATCCGAAAAACGGGTACCCCAATGAGCGAATGCTACAGCCGGATGAAAAATATCAATGGAATCGTTATCTCGGGGAGTGGCTGGCGAACTGTATTGAACATGGTTACGCTGTAGAGCAGGACTTCCCCAGTGTAGTGACCGAATAAACGTATTCCTGTCGCGCTGTTTGTCCCGGTACACGAGCGGTGTGCACGGGGCTGGTTGAGGAGAATAAATTGCAGACCCGTACTCGGCGGATTGTCCAGATCACTGACCCGCATATCGGTGAAACCCGCGACCACACATTGGCCGGTATCCGTACCTATGAAAGTTTCAGTCAGGTACTGGCTGCAGTTGCCGCCGCGCGGGCTGCGCCGGAGATGCTGGTGGTAACCGGAGATATCGCCGCCCTGGGTACCCACAAGGCGTATCAACTGTTTACCGAACAAATCACTTTTTTCGAAATACCCTACGCCTGGCTGCCGGGTAACCACGACGATTTTGCGGTGATGCAGGAGGGTATTCAGGCATCCCCCTACTGGCCGGTGCTGGAGCTGGGGGACTGGCGTGTGATATCCCTCAATACAGCGGTGTCCGGGCAGGTGGGCGGCCATCTGGCGGCGGAGGAATTGTCCTTTCTCGACAGCACCCTGCGACATGACGCGGACAATCCCACGGTGGTATTTATGCACCACCCGCCACTGCCCGTGGGTTGTGACTGGCTCGATAAACAGCGAATCGCCAATGCCGACGCATTGCACAGCTTGCTGGAACGGCACGCGAATGTGCGCGGCATTTTCACTGGGCACGTACACCAGCACCGGGTTCTGCAATGGGCTGGTATACCCATTTATACGACACCTTCCACCTGTTTTCAGTTTGCCCCCAACAGCCCGCATTTTGCCCTGTCAGATGACCCTCCCGGCTATCGCTGGATCGATTTGCACGGCGATGGACGGCTGGAGACTGGTGTTGTGTATCTGCAGGATTTTCCACAGAAAGTAGACCATCGCACCGGCGGCTATTAAAGGTCGCGTCCAGCGCCGCTGTGCCGCTATAATCGGCGCGTAGTTCGCGGCGGAAGGTGGCCATGGCGTCACTGCTATATATTCACGGTTTTAACAGTTCTCCTCGGTCTCACAAGGCTATCGTTACCGGTCGCTGGCTGGCGCAGCATTATCCCGAGGTGGATTTTCTGTGCCCGCCGTTGAGCCTGTTTCCACAGGCAGCCATGACCTGTCTGGAGCGAGTGCTGAGTGAACAGGGCGCTGACGTGTATTTGCTGGGCAGCTCCATGGGCGGGTTTTACGCCACCTGGCTGGCGCAGCGGCATGCCTGTAAGGCGGTGTTGATCAATCCTGCGGTGGCGCCCTGGCGGGGCAGGGACTATTTACTTGGCGAGCAAACCAATTATCACACCGGCGAGCGTTGCGTGTTTGAAGCGCGGCATCTCAAGGCATTGCGGGCATTTGACGTCCCGAGCCTCAAGCGTCCAGAGCGGGTCAGGGTTTTGCTGCAAACCGGTGACGAAGTGCTGGATTATCGTCTGGCTCTGGAAAAATACCGCGCTTGCGAAACGCTGGTTGAGCGCGGTGGCGACCACAGTTTTCAGAATTTCGAACAACAGCTTCCCGGCATCATGGAATTTTTCTGCGGGACCAACTATCAATCAGCACGCGGGTGATGATGAGCAAATATAATTCGGAAGATATTGAAGTACTGACCGGGCTGGATCCGGTGCGCAAGCGACCGGGTATGTACACCGACACCAGCCGACCGAATCATCTCGCTCAGGAAGTGATCGACAATAGCGTCGACGAGGCGCTGGCGGGACACGCGCGCAACATCGATGTGGTTCTCTACCGCGATGGTTCACTGGCGGTCGCGGACGACGGTCGGGGCATGCCGGTTGACCTGCATCCGGAACAGCGTAAACCCGGGGTTGAGGTGATCCTGTGTACGTTGCACGCGGGGGGTAAGTTCTCCAATAAAAACTATCAGTTTTCCGGTGGCCTGCACGGGGTCGGCGTGTCGGTGGTCAACGCGTTATCGCAGCGCCTGGAGGTGCTTATTCGCCGCGACGGCAACCTGTATCGCATGGCTTTCGCGGGCGGCGAAAAAGTATCTGAGCTCGAAGTGGTCGATTCCTGTGGTAAGCGCAACACGGGTACGGAGCTGCGCTTTTATCCAGACCCTAAATATTTTGATGTGATCAAGTTTTCGGTATCGCGCCTTAAGCACGTCCTGCGAGCCAAGGCGGTGCTGTGCGCGGGACTTAACGTGTCGTTCCGGGACGAAAATACCGGAGAGCAGGAAAACTGGTGCTATGCGGATGGCCTGCAGGACTATCTCGCTGCCGCCACCCAGGGTTGGGAGACGGTGCCGCGTCAGGTGTTTGTGGGTAGTTTTGCGGCGGAGACCGAAGCGGTCGACTGGGCCGTGCAATGGTTGCCGGATGGCGGGGAGTTAACCCAGGAAAGCTACGTCAACCTGATTCCCACCGTGCAGGGTGGCACCCACGTCAACGGTTTTCGTTCCGGCTTGCTGGAGGCGATGCGGGAATTCTGCGAAATTCGCAACCTGCTGCCCCGCGGTATCAAACTGGCCCCGGACGATATCTGGGACAAGTGTTGTTACGTGCTCTCGTCGAAGCTGACCGAGCCACAGTTTTCCGGGCAAACCAAGGAGCGTCTGTCCTCCCGGGAGGCCGCCGCGTTTGTATCTGGAATTGTCAAGGATGCCTTCAGTTTATGGCTTAACCAGCATATTGAAGAGGCGGAAACGCTGGCCGAGCTGTGTATCGGGAATGCGCAGCGCCGCATGCGCGCCAACAGGGCCGTGGCGCGCAAAAAAATCACTTCCGGCCCGGCTCTGCCCGGCAAGCTGGCGGATTGTTCGAGTAATGCACCGGATCAATCAGAACTGTTTTTAGTGGAGGGCGATTCCGCCGGTGGCTCGGCCAAACAGGCGCGGAGCCGGGAATTTCAGGCGATCATGCCGCTGCGCGGAAAAATTCTAAACACCTGGGAGCTCGACAGCCAGGATATTCTCGCGTCGCAGGAGGTGCACGACATCTCCGTGGCGATTGGCGTCGACCCCGGGAGCCCCGATTTAAGCGGGTTGCGCTACCATAAAATTTGCATTCTGGCGGATGCCGATTCCGATGGCGCGCATATAGCAACGTTGATCTGCGCACTTTTTTTACGCCATTTTCGCCCGTTGGTCAGCGCCGGTTATATTTACATAGCGATGCCGCCGTTGTTTCGCGTCGACGCGGGGAAAGAGGTGTTTTACGCTCTGGACGAGTATGAAAAGCAGGGTATCCTGGATCGCATCGAAGCAGAAAAAAAGCGTGGGAAAGTGCAGGTGACGCGCTTCAAAGGGCTGGGGGAAATGAATCCGTTACAGTTGCGCGAAACCACCATGGCCCCGGACACCCGTCGTCTGGTGCGATTGTCTTTGGCATCTGAAGATAATACGGATGAACTGCTCGATATGTTGCTGGCCAAAAAACGTGCTGGCGATCGCAAGGCCTGGCTGGAAGAAAAGGGCAGTTTGGCCGAAGTGGGCTAGTTGGAGGTGGCGTGGGTTGCCCGGTAGATATCCCGAGGGGTGGCCGCAATTCGCACGGTGCAGCCAAGTGACACCCGTTAAGTAACACCCGTTAAGTAACACATTATCGCAACAGGCGCAGATCAAATGACCACGACTGATTTATCGGAAGAGCGCGTAGCGCTGCGAGATTACGCTGAAAAGTCCTATCTCGATTATTCGATGTACGTCATTCTCGACCGGGCACTGCCCCATATCGGCGACGGGCTAAAGCCCGTGCAGCGGCGCATTATCTACGCGATGAGTGAGTTGGGCCTGCACGCCACGGCCAAGCACAAGAAATCCGCGCGCACGGTGGGCGATGTGATTGGTAAATTCCATCCCCATGGGGACAGCGCTGCCTATGAAGCGATGGTGCTGATCGCGCAGCCGTTTTCCTACCGCTATCCTTTGGTGGACGGACAGGGCAACTGGGGCTCCGCAGACGACCCCAAATCTTTTGCCGCCATGCGCTACACCGAGTCCCGGCTGGCCCCTTATGCGGATTTATTGCTGGCCGAGCTGGACCAGGGCACTGTGCAATGGCAGCCCAACTTCGATGGCACTCTGGAAGAGCCAACGGTATTGCCGGCCCAGGTACCCAATGTGCTATTGAACAGCGTGACCGGCATTGCGGTGGGCATGGCCACGGATATTCCGCCCCACAATCTGCGGGAGGTGGTGAGTGCCTGTCTGCGGTTACTGGAAGCGCCGAACTCTACCGTGCGCGAGCTGTGCGAACATATTCAGGGGCCGGATTACCCCACCGAAGCAGAAATTATTTCTTCGCAGGAAGAGATTATCATTGCCTACGAAACCGGGCGCGGCTCGGTAAAAATGCGTGCCGTTTGGACCCGGGAAGATGGCGATATTATCGTCACGGCCCTGCCCTATCAGGCGTCGCCCGCCAAGATACTGGAGCAGATCGCCCAGCAGATGCAGGCGAAGAAGCTGCCCATGGTGGTGGATTTACGCGACGAATCGGATCACGAAAATCCCACGCGACTGGTCATTGTGCCGCGCTCCAATCGCGTCGACCTGGAAGCCCTGATGGGGCATCTTTACGCCACCACAGATCTCGAGCGCAGCTACCGCATCAATCTCAATATGATCGGCCTCGATGGACGTCCCGGGGTGCGGACATTGCCCGAAATCCTCGGCACATGGCTCGAGTTTCGCATGGCAACGGTGCGGCGGCGCCTGGAGTTTCGTCTCGAGAAAGTATTGGCGCGGTTACATGTGCTCGACGGTTACCTGATTGCCTATCTTAATATCGACGAAGTGATCGCCATTGTGCGCAGCGAAGATCAGCCCCGGGAACAGCTGATGGCTCGCTTCGGACTCAGCCAGCTGCAGGCCGATGCGGTACTGGATTTAAAGCTGCGCCAGCTCGCCCGACTGGAGGAAGTTAAATTGCGCGCCGAGCAGGACGAGTTGTCTGCCGAACGCAGTAAGCTGGAGAAGATACTCGGCTCGACGCGACAGTTGAAGAAATTGGTTGCCACGGAGTTGCAACAGATCGCCGAAAAATACGGCGACCCGCGCCGCTCACCGCTGGTGGCGCGAGCCGAGGCTCAGGCGTTCACCGACATAGAGTTGCTGACCTCCGAAGATGTGACCGTGGTGCTATCGGAAAAAGGCTGGATTCGCGCGGGCCGCGGACACGATATCGATGGGGCTGCACTTAGCTACAAGTCCGGCGACCAGCTACTGGCGGCCGCGCGGGGCAAGAGTAATCAGCACGTTATCCTGCTGGACTCCACCGGGCGCACTTATGCCCTGCCCGCACACACGTTGCCATCGGCGCGGGGTCAGGGCGAGCCCGTTACCGGACGGGTGAACGCCCCGTCCGGCTCTACCTTCTGCGGCCTGGCGCTCGCAGACAATCAAACCAGAGTGCTGCTTGCCACGGACGCCGGTTATGGCTTCGTGGCCGCAATCGCTGATCTATACACCAAAAACCGTTCCGGAAAGGCCTGCCTCAGCGTCCCCAAAGGCGCCCGTGTGTTGCCCCCCGTGGTGACCAGCGATGCGGAAAACAGTGTGGTGGTCGCCCTTAGCAACGAGGGTCGTATGCTGGTGTTCCCGCTGGCTGACCTGCCACTGCTTGCGCGGGGCAAGGGTAATAAAATTATTGGTATTCCCTCCGCGCGGCTACAGGCGCGTGAAGAGTACATGTTGGCCGTGGCTGTGGTTGGCGAGGGCCAACAACTAATTGTGCACTCCGGCAAGCGTCAGTTGAACCTCGGCGTTAAGGATCTGGAGTACTACCGCGGCGAGCGGGGCCGCAGGGGCAGCAAGCTGCCGCGCGGGCTGCAAAAAGTCGATCGCGTGGTTGTCAGCGCTAAAAATTAGAAATCAGCGGTCACGGTTAATCGTTTCTTCAATGTTACCGGTGGGTTAAATTCTTTTCCTGTTGTCGTACTATACCCAATAGCTTCGAGTTGTGAATCGAGCGCCGCAGGACTTGCTTCGCTCGCCGCGAACGCACCGGGCACCCGCCGTGGTGCCACTAGATACCCGTCGCTCGTCAGACAGGAGGTAGTTTTGGATACGACAAAAACGCAATCGCTTGCAGATGCCAGCCGCGGTGTGCAAGCAGATAGCGCCGATGAGTTCAGGGCGCAGGCTCGCCAGTGGCTGGCGAGCAACTGCCCCCAGTCCATGCAACAACCGTTGGAAGACTTCGACGATCGTTGTTGGGGTGGGCGCCGCTGTGTGTACGCCAGCGACGACCAGCGAGTTTGGTTAGAGCGCATGGCCGCGCGTGGCTGGACCGCACCGGAATGGCCGCTGGAATATGGTGGTGGTGGACTCAATAAGGGACAGGCGAAAATTCTGCGGGAAGAAATGGAGCGCATTGACGCGCGCCCCCCACTCAGCAGTTTCGGGCTATGGATGATCGGCCCGGCAATCTTAAAGTACGGTTCCGATGCTCTGAAAAAACAGCATATACCACCGATTGTGCGCGGTGAAATACGCTGGTGTCAGGGTTACAGTGAGCCGGGCGCGGGCTCCGATCTGGCCAGTTTGCAGACCCGCGCGGAGGACCGTGGCGATCATTTTATCGTCAACGGTCAAAAAGTCTGGACCTCCTATGCGGACCAGGCGGACTGGATGTTCTGCCTGGTGCGCACCGACCCGGTCGCACCCAAGCATCTCGGCATTAGTCTGGTGTTGTTTGATATGCAAACACCAGGGGTGTCCACCCGGCCCATCAAATTGATTTCCGGAAAATCACCATTTTGCGAAACTTTTCTCGACGATGTGCGAGTGGAAAAAAGCCAGGTGGTTGGCGAAATTAACAAGGGTTGGGAAATCGCCAAGTACCTGCTTACCCACGAGCGCGAAATGATCGGCAACCTTGGCAAGAATACCGCGGGAGCGATGAGCTTGAGTGAATTAGCAGTCGCCACTATCGGCGTGGACGGCGGCGCATTGCGCGACCCGTCGCTGCGGGAGGCGGTAGCCTGTTGGGAAGTGGATATGTGCGCTTACGAACTTACCGCGGAGCGGGTCATGGATGAGGCCAGAGCGGGCCAGGGGGTGGGTGCCGCGTCGTCGGTGCTGAAGTACGCCGGCACGGAGCTTAACAAACGGCGCTATGAATTGTTGCTCGGTATTCACGGCCTGGATGCGCTGGCGTGGGAGGGAGAAGCCTTCAACAACGGTTTGCTGGCCAGTCAGTGGCTGCGCAGCAAGGGCAATTCCATTGAAGGCGGTACCTCGGAAATTCAGTTGAATGTGATCAGCAAACGTATTCTGGGGCTGGGCTGAACGACGGTGTGTTCGGTGATCACCATCACTAGTCGCGGCTCTGTGTTGCAAAAAATTATCGCGCGGTAACAAGGGGTGTGCAGGTGGCATTGATACTGAACGAAGAACAGCAAATGCTGAAGGAATCGGCAGACGGATTCTTACAGGAGGTCGCCCCCGTAGAGGCCCTGCGTAAACTGCGGGATGAACGCAACGCCGACGGGTTTTCCCGGCCCTTGTGGCAACAAATGACCGACATGGGATGGCCCGGTATTTTGATCCCGGAACAATACGGCGGACTGGCGTTCGGGCACGTGGGGATGGGTCAGATTAGCGAGGCCTGTGGCCGCACCCTGACCGCGTCACCACTGTTTGCCTCCGCCGTGCTTGGCGCGAGCGCGCTTTCACTGGCTGGCAGCGAGCAGCAACAAAAAAAACTGTTGCCGAAAATTAGTGCCGGGGAGTTACTGCTGGCATTGGCCGTGGACGAAGGGCCGCGCCACGCCCCGTTGGCTTTAGCGATGGCGGCGCGGAAAACGTCTTCCGGGTACGTTTTAAACGGAGCAAAACAGTTTGTGGTCGATGGCCATAGTGCCCAGACACTTATCGTTTGTGCGCGCACCGATGGCGCCGTCGGCACCAGCGAGGGGCTGACGTTATTTCTGGTGGATGCCGCGGCGCAAGGCGTGCAGATCGACCGGGTGAACATGGCCGATAGTCGCAATAGCGCCACGCTCAGGTTTAACGATGTGGCGGTGAATCGCGAAGCAATACTCGGCGAACTGCACGGTGGTTATACGCTGTTGCAGCAGGTTCTGGATGTTGGCAATGCGCATCTCGCGGCGGAACTGCTGGGCATTTCTCTGGAAGTATTTGAGCGAACAGTTAAGTACCTGCAGGAGCGCAAGCAGTTCGGTGTGATAATCGGTTCGTTTCAGGGTTTGCAACATCGGGCAGCTCATCTGTTCAGTGAGTTGCAACAGGCCAGATCTGTGGTTCTACGGGCGTTACAGGGCTTGCAGGAAAATTCTCCCGATAGTGCGCGACAAGTCAGCGTCGCCAAAGCGAAAGTTAGCCAAGTTGCGCAGCTGGCCACCAACGAGGCGATTCAGATGCATGGCGGCATTGGCATGACCGACGAGCTCGATCTGGGCTTTTTTATCAAACGCGCGCGGGTTGCCGAACAACTGTATGGCGACCATCGCTATCATCTGCAGCGTTTCGCCGAGCTGTCGGGTTACTGATCGGCAAGAGAAGAACATTTTTTGCACAGACCGGGCGTGCGAAAAATGTTGACGAGATTAATTTTCCAGCTTTGTAAAAGATCGCACAGGTTTTTACAACAACAAACAGGAGTACGTTATGGCCATCACAATCGACGTCAAAAATTTACAGGCACAGATCGGCGTGGAAGCTGGACCTTCTGACTGGTTTTTGATTGACCAGGAGCGTATCAACGAATTTGCTGATGTCACACTGGATCACCAGTTTATTCACGTCGATCCGAAAAAAGCCGCGAAGTCGCCGTTTGGTACCACCATTGCCCACGGATTTTTAACGTTGTCCCTGCTCGCCCACTTTTTACAGTCGGGGGTCGGGGTCGATGTGCCCAACCGCACCATGGGCGTGAATTATGGTTTCGACAAAGTGCGTTTTTTGCAACCGGTCAAGGTTGGAAGTCGCATACGGGCAAAAACGAAATTACTTGAGGCGACCGAAAAAAAACCGGGGCAATATCTGTTTAAGCTGGAAGTGACCATCGAAATTGAAGGGGAAGAGAAGCCTGCGCTGATGGCGGAATGGCTGTCCATGATCTTCGCGTGAATTCACGAATGATTTAGGGGTCAGCTGGATGCGGCTGGCAATGGTAACCGGTAACTATCTGGAGCAACGAGATGACAGTACGATTTGACGGCCGAGTGGCCATCGTAACGGGCGCTGGCAATGGCCTCGGGCGTTCCCATGCACTGGCGTTGGCGGAGCGTGGCGCCAAAGTAGTGGTCAACGACCTGGGGGGTGACCGTAGCGGGTTGGGCAGATCCAGCGCGGCGGCGCAGGAGGTGGTAGCTTTGATCAAGGAGCGCGGCGGTGATGCGTTGGCCAACGGTGCCAACGTTGCGGATTTCGCGCAGGTGGAAGCTATGGTGGCGCAGGCGCGCGAAACCTGGGGCCGGGTCGATATTCTGATTAATAATGCGGGAATTTTGCGCGACAAAACCTTCGCGAAAATGTCCCTCGACGATTTTAGAGCGGTAGTCGATGTGCATTTGATGGGCGCCATGCACTGTTGCAAGGCGGTGTGGGAATTGATGCGCGAGCAGGAGTACGGGCGGATTGTGATGACCACCTCCGCCAGCGGCATGTATGGCAACTTCGGTCAGTCCAACTACGGCGCGGCGAAAATGGCGGTGCTGGGGCTGATGAACACGTTGGTGCTGGAAGGGCAGAAATACGGCATCAGGGTCAACGCGCTGGCGCCCGCTGCGCTAACCCGCATGACGGAGGATATTATGCCCGATCCCAGTGCCGCCAAGCTGATGACGGCCGAAGCGGTAACCGCCGGGCTGCTGACCCTGTGCCACGACGACGCGCCCAATCGTTTTATTCTGTGTTGCGGCGCGGGCGGATACGCCAGCACACATATTTACGAAACCGAGGGCGTCAGCCTGCCGCCGAGTGCGCAAACCCCGGAGGAAGTTATTGCCCGCTGGGCGGAACTGGACGCCGAGGCAGGGCAACAGGTGATGACCGGCGCCGGGCAGCAGATCCAGAAATTTATGCGCAAAGGTATCGAGCTCCAGGGTTAAACCCGGGAATCGTATAACCAAATTCATTTTCCTCAGGAGTACATCGTGAAAGAAGCTGTCATTGTCGCGACTGCACGCACCCCGATTGGCAAAGCCTATCGGGGTATTTTCAACAACACGGAAGCGCCTACCCTGGGTGGTTGGGCGATTGAAGCGGCGGTTGCACGCGCCGGTATCGATCCCGCCACAATTGACGATGTCATTATGGGGTGCGCGCTGACCCAGGGCAGTGCTGGGTCCAATATTGGACGTATGGCGGGGCTGGCCGCGGGGTTACCGGTGACGGTCAGTGGTATGACCCTGGATCGTCAGTGCTCCTCGGGGTTGATGGCTATTGCGACCGCCGCCAAACAAATCATGCACGACGGCATGACCACGGTGGTGGGCGCTGGTCTGGAACAAATCAGCCTGGTACAAAATGAACATATGAATCGCCACCGCGGCGTGGATCCGCGGCTGGTCGAGTTGCACAAAGATATTTATATGCCGATGTTGCAGACTGCCGAAGTGGTGGCCAAACGGTATGGTATTAGTCGCGAGCAACAGGACGCCTACGCCCTGCAATCGCAGCAGCGCACCGCGGCCGCCCAGCAGGCTGGCAAATTCGACGACGAAATTATTCAGGTAACCGCCACCATGGGTGTGGTGGACAAGGCCACCAAAGAAATCAGTCTGGTGGAAAAAACCCTGAATCAGGACGAAGGAAATCGCCCGGATACCAGTGCGGCTGGGCTGGCCGCACTTAAACCTGTAATCGAGAACGGTTGTATTACCGCTGGCAATGCCAGTCAGCTCTCTGACGGGGCCGCCGCCTGTGTGGTGATGGACAGTAAAGCAGCCGAGCTAAGAGGGTTGCAGCCCCTTGGCATTTATCGGGGTATGGCTGTGGCCGGATGCGAGCCCGATGAAATGGGGATCGGACCGGTGTTTGCCATTCCAAAATTGCTTAAGCAGCACGGTTTGAAAATAGATGATATTGGCGTCTGGGAGCTCAACGAAGCCTTTGCAGTGCAGGTAATTTATTGTCGCGACAAGTTGGGAATTCCAGATGAGCGCTTGAATATTAACGGTGGCGCCATCTCCATTGGTCATCCCTACGGCATGAGCGGTGCGCGTATGGTGGGTCATGCTCTGCGCGAAGGTAAACGCCAGGGGGCTAAGTACGTGGTGATTACCATGTGTGTTGGCGGCGGTATGGGCGCTGCCGGGTTGTTTGAGGTGGTATGACGCAGTGTCGATGTTTTTGTCATAAATTTTGATAAAAAATCAGGTGTAAAGAATGCTTGAAAAGTTAAATGTGGTGACAGAGTTCCTCACCATTTACGGACTAAAGCTGGTTGTTGCGTTAGTCATTATCCTGGTGGGGACTCGCATTGCGAAGTGGCTGAGTGCCGTGACTCGCAACGCGATGCGCAAAAAAAATGTAGATCCGGTGCTGCAAAACGTCACGGTGAGCCTGGTGTACTACGGGCTTCTGGCGTTTGTTGTCATTGCGGCACTCGGTCAGGTAGGTATTCAGACCGCCTCGTTCGTAGCGCTTATCGGCGCCGCGGGTCTGGCGATTGGTCTGGCGTTGCAGGGCTCGCTTTCCAATCTGGCAGCGGGGTTTCTGATTCTGGTGTTTCGCCCATTCCGGGTTGGTGATGTTGTCGAATTGGCGGGAGTTTCCGGGGCAGTGGAAAAGATTTTGATTTTTACCACTGAACTGAAAACCGCGGACAATAAGAAAGTGATTATTCCCAATGCGTTAGTAATTGGGGGAACCATTACCAACTTTTCGGCCAACGACACCCGTCGTATAGATTTAACGGTAGGGATAAGCTATGGGGACGATATCGATCAGGCCAAGGATATTTTGATGGCAGTCTTAACAGCTGACGAGCGAGTACTGGCAGAGCCGGAACCGGTTATTGGGGTGCATACGCTGGCGGACAGCAGTGTTAACATCGTGGTTCGCCCCTGGGTTAAAACGCCCGATTACTGGCCAACCCACTTTGCTTTAACCGAGGCCATCAAGAAGAATTTTGATAGAGCAGGTATTACTATTCCCTTTCCGCAGCGCGAGGTGCGTGTGTCCAGCGGGAGTGCTGGGCTGAAGGACGGTTGAACGTATTTGGACGTAAATTAATTCGAATGAGAGGATGCTGTGATGCAAGGATTAAAGTTGACGACATTGGCGGCCCTGCTTGTAGGGTTGAGTGCAACATCTCTGGTTATGGCAAAACAACCGGGGGATCAGGATGTAAAAACCAGGGACAAAGTGGAACGCCATGTTAGCGGTAAGGACGGCAGGAATATTTACACGGACGAAAAAAAAGAAAAAGAGGAGAAGTTAAAACAAGACCACGAAAAAGATCATGCGGATGATTTTTTAGAGGATGACGACGAATACAATGGCAAGCACAAGAATAAGCGGGAAAATATGCATGGTCGGGACGAGGGCGACGGGGCGTCTGGATTATACAAGCAGCACGATAAAAAAATGGATCAGGAACAAAAAGAGTTAGGTCGTGGTTCGGAGCAGGGTCAGGAGATGCGCGAACAGCATAGCCGTAAGTGGTGGAAGTTCTGGGAATAATAACCGAACGGTGTTTTATGCAATGGCCAGCTTAGCAGGCCATTTTTTTAGGCGCGGCAATGCAGGTTGACGCAAATATGGACTGTGGTTTCCCCGCTTTTTTCCAAATTATCGTAGGTACCTGTTATCAGCTAGCGGCTGCCGCGCGGGAGAAACGCCGTTTGCGGCGGTAGGGAAATACGTCGACAATTTTCCCCGCGCGGATTTCACGCTGTATGTCCTGCCAAAATACCGGATCGTAGATGTCCATGTGTAGTTCCTCGAATGCCTTTTTAGCCAGTGGGTTGCCGGAAAAAAACAGTCGGAACTGTTCCGGAAAAACGTCGTTTTGCGCAACCGTATACCAGGGCGTAGCTGACATTTCCTGTTCTTCGGTCTGGGGTTTGGGAATATGTCGGAAGTGGCAGTCGGTGAGTGGGCAAATTTCATCGTAATCGTAAAATACCACGCGCCCATGGCGGGTGACGCCGAAATTTTTTAGCAACATGTCGCCGGGAAAAATGTTGGCTGCGGCGAGCTGTTTGATCGCATTGCCGTACTCGTCCATCACCTCGTGAGTTTGCTGGGGGTTGGCGTCTTGCAGGTAGATGTTAAGGGGGGTCATTCTACGTTCGGTGTATAGATGGCGAATCACCAGTTTGTTGCTCTGAAATAATAATAAAGACGGCGCAAGGGTGCGCAATTCTTCGAGCACATCGGTGGAAAATCGATCCAGTGGAAAGCTGAGGTTGTGAAACTCCTGTGTGTCGGCCATCCGCCCTATACGGTCGTGGCGGGAAACTATTTTATACTGTTCGCGCACAATTTCGTGTGTGACCTCCTTGGGGGGGTCGAATTTGTCTTTAATCACCTTAAAGACAATATCGTAGGATGGCAGGGTAAACACGCTCATCACCATGCCTTTAATTCCGGGGGCAATGACAAATTGATCGGTTGAGTTTTCCAGGTGGTGCACCAGTTCGCGATAAAATTCGGTTTTTGCGTGTTTCGGAAAACCCAGCGACGTGTATATTTCATAATCGCCTTTGTGCGGCAGTAATAATTTTAAAAAATGCAGGTACTCGTAAGGTGTCGGCGCATCAACCATAAAATGTGTTCTTGCAAAGCTGAAGACAACGCTCATTTCCTCCCTGTTAAAAAGTGCCGTATCCACAAATAGTCCATTTTGTTCATTGTTGAGGATCGGCAGCACCATGGGGATGTGCATCGAATCGATGACTATGCGACCTACCAGATAAGCGGCTTTGCCGCGATAAAAAATTGATTCCAGCACGTCAATTTTCACATCGTTGAGTCCGTCCCGGTGCAGTGTGCCAATATCTTCCGCAAAGGCGTTAGCGATATTGCGCACGTCCCTTTCCAGGTTTTCCCACGGAATGGAAAACTCTGATTCTGTCAATAATTGTCGAAAAGTGGGCGCAACGTCGGCATCGGTTTGGTAGCGCACGTAAATGCTATATTCGCTTTCAGGATCTTGTCGCCGTTGCGAAGGGAACACATAAATCAACGAGTTATCGATTTTATCGTGGTCGTTAATGTGGCCGAAAACGGAATTGAAGAATGTTTCCATAATCTGGAAGTTGGTGGAGTTATGCAGTAGTTGAGTGTAGATAAGTTTGGCCTGTCGCCAAAGTTCAAAATTTGTAATGTCCTTGGTGGTTACTGTCTCAAGCAACAGCGCTGTCTGCTGGACCTTGCGCTTGTACAGCTCAATACGCTCCTGATTGGCACTCTGTACCCCATGCCAGTCGGCCTTCTCAAAGCGCGCTTTGGCGCCAATGGTGATGTTGTGAAATTCGGCGAAGTAGCTGTGAAAGCCATTGTGAATGGTCTTGGCCATGCGGCGCGCGCTGCTGTTGCGCATGGAAGCTTGTACGCTCATATTAAATTTGGCCAGGCAGGGATTATAAATCGAGGTCTTCGCGCAAGGCTTGCAGGCGGCGCTGACGTTCTTCTCGTGTCATGGGTTCTTCAGACTGTTGTTCGAGAGCAGGTGGCTCATCAATGGTCAATTCCGCGCCGCCAACCACATCGCGGCACAGTGCAAGATAGTGGCGTTGAAAAATTGGCCAGGAGACCCCTTCGGGCTGGCTGGCCAGGTTGTGCCAACCGGTTTTTTTACCAGCGTGGTACACCGCGGGGTGTGACCATTGCTGTGCGGTTTTGGGGCTCGGGGCGTTACTGGCCTCCGCGTAGGCGTCGCGTACATCCGGCAGTCCGTAGTGGGTGCCACAACTCAGGCAGGCGCTGAGCATTTTATGTAAGGTCGGCAGGTAGTCGGAGTTTTCAATAACAATTTTGGCGCCGTCGAGAATCTGCTCGGGCGTAAATAGTTTCAGGGATTCCAGCCACAGACGTTTGGCCTGATTAAGTAGCTGCGTATCGGCAAACGCGGCGTAGAACTGGTTGTGGTAGTTGATGCGAAACAGAGCAAAAACCTGGTTAATCGTGTCAACCAGCGCTTGATCGAAAGGCTGAGCGTCAGTTGGCCCAGCTGCGGTCGCTAAGTTCTTCTGCGATGTCACGATGTCGTGTACTGCGTCCTGGATTGGATCTTTGCTGTGTGCCATGGTTACTCACTGTTGAACTGTAATCGCGATGATAAGCCCATTGCCGTTTGGCGTATTGCAGAAACTTGGTATTCCATGCGTTGGACGCATGGCCAGTATCGCGCCAGTACAGAATAAATTCCGGTACGATATTTTCCGCGAACGGGCGTTCGATGTTGGCCAGTGCCAATACCTCGTAGACGGTGTGCGCCGGCTGCCAGTCTGGATCAATCGGGCGCGGTTCGCTGTCGTGCTCAATGGTCGTTGAATAACGCGCCCATTGCCGCTTTACGTGCTGAATAAACTGCGTGTTCCAGGTGCTGGATGCGGTGCCCCGCTCCCGCCAGTAGAGAATAAATTCGGGAATGGCGTCTTCGACAAAGTTACTATTAATGTCAGCCTGGCGGGTCAGGATATGCATGGCGTCGGCGGAAGGGCGCCAATCCTGTGGGATGCCTGTCTCCTGCTCCTTGCGGGCCACCTGGGTTTCCTGCTCGCGCCACAGGCGCAGCACGTGCTTGATAAATCGCGATCCCCAGCTATAGCGTGGCTCCTGGCGCTCGTTCCAGTAGGTCACAAATTCAGGGACCTGCTGCAGGGCAAACTCCCGCGGAATGCTGTACAGCGCAAGTTGACTGAGCACGTCTTTTTCCGGTTGCCAGCTGGTGGCAATGGTGTTGGCGCTGCGTGGCCGTGGCGCAGGCGTTGCTGCGACCGGCGCGGCTACGGGCACTGTCGTGTCATTAAACGCAAAGCGCAGACTGTCGCCGATATTGAGTGGCGGCGAGCCGATCAGCAGTACGCCCTGATCCCGCAGATCGCTGGTAATGCGCTGAATATCCGCGACGCGCCAGAATGGCAGAATCCGCAGCAGCTGCTCCACCCCGATATCCAGCCACACAAAACCGTTGCGCTGCTCGGGCTGTCCATGCAGCTGTGCATCGTGCAGCGTTTGCAGCAGGATGGCCTGCTCCAGACCAAGGGTCGCGGCAAGTTGCGGAGAGAAAACCAGGGGTTTTTCGAAGATCAGTGGCATAGCCGGACTCTAGCAGATATCTGCGGGCGTGCTAAGAGCAGCAACGCAGTTTGTGGTGACCACGGGCTCGCGGTAGGATGCGCCTGAGCCGTTAACCCGATAACCAGAGTAGAAACTCCCTTGGCTAAAAAGAAAGCGCATGCCTATGTTTGCAACGATTGTGGTGCCGATTTCACCAAGTGGCAGGGGCAGTGTGCCGAGTGCGGTGCCTGGAATACTTTAACTGAGCTACGGCTTGGATCCGGTACCGGCCGCGCAGCGGCACTGGGCGGTTTTTCCGGTACGGCGGACGGCAACATCAATACTCTGGCGGATATTGAGGTGGACGAGCTGCCGCGCCTCGCCACTGGGGCCAGTGAATTCGACCTGGTGCTGGGAGGTGGTCTGGTGGCCGGCTCCTGTGTCTTGATCGGCGGTAATCCCGGCGCCGGGAAAAGCACGTTGTTACTGCAGATCATGTGTTACCTCGCCGCGCGCCACTCGGCGCTGTACGTGACGGGTGAGGAATCGCCCCAGCAAATCGCCATGCGCGCCCGACGTCTGGGCTTGCCGGTGGACAAGTTACAGATCATGGCGGAAACCAGCACCGAGGTGGTGTGTGCGACGGCGGCAAAATACGCGCCGAAAATCCTGGTGGTGGACTCGATACAGGTCATGCACTGCGACGATATCGCGTCTGCGCCAGGCAGTGTTTCCCAGGTGCGGGAGAGCGCGGCCCTGCTGGTGCGCCACGCCAAACGCAGTGGCTCTATTCTGCTGCTGGTTGGCCACGTCACCAAGGAGGGATCGCTGGCGGGCCCCAAGGTGCTGGAGCACATGATCGACTGCTCGCTGATGCTGGAGGGCTCCCACGACAATCGTTTCCGCACCCTGCGCAGTCACAAAAATCGTTTTGGGGCGGTTAACGAACTGGGCGTATTTGCCATGACCGAGCACGGGCTCAAGGACGTAGCGAATCCCTCGGCAATTTTTCTACAACGCAGCGACGAGATTGCCTCCGGCAGTGTGGTGATGGTGGTCTGGGAAGGTACCCGCCCGTTGCTGGTGGAGTTGCAGGCG
Organism: Porticoccaceae bacterium; assembly: GCA_041600415.1. Taxonomy (GTDB): domain Bacteria; phylum Pseudomonadota; class Gammaproteobacteria; order Pseudomonadales; family Porticoccaceae; genus JBFJKD01. The sequence goes on from JBFIKF010000001.1 coordinate 396,681, forward strand.
CTGGTGGACGACAGCCATCTGGGTAATCCGCGGCGGGTTGCCGTGGGGTTGGAGCACAATCGCCTGGCGATGTTGCTGGCGGTACTCCACCGCCACGGCGGGGTTATGGTTGGCGATCAGGATGTGTTCGTCAACGTTGTTGGTGGGGTCAAGGTGCTGGAGCCGAGTGCGGATCTGGCGCTGATTTTATCCATCGTCTCCAGCTTTCGCGATCGCCCTTTGCCCCGCGATCTGGTGGTGTTTGGCGAGGTTGGGCTGGCGGGGGAGATTCGCCCGGTTCCAAGTGGTCAGGAACGCCTGCGGGAGGCCGCCAAGCACGGCTTTACCCGCGCCATTATTCCGGCTGGAAATGCGCCACAGAAAAAAATTCCGGGCATGGAAGTGGTGCCAGTACGCAAAATTACCGAAGCGCTGGAAGCGCTGTACTGAAGTCCGCTACAATGCTCCCGCGCTGTGGTCCCCTTCGGGGGCCAAGAGGGAATTCAAGGCAGTTCGCGTTACTGCGAACGGCTAACTGAAGCTGATCCCGCAACTGTATCCGGCGAGAAACCCCACGGGGAAACGTCTGACCGATTTTTTTGAATTGGACAGGGTTTTCCAGGCCACTGACTTCGGTCGGGAAGGCGGGTGATTTCGACGACCCGAGAGCCAGGAGACCTGCCGCAGCGGCGTTGTTTTTCAATGGTCGGGTTTACTGTTGAAGGCGAACCGCCGTATGGGCGGTGGTCCGCGATAGCAACGCTTGTTTAGTGGCAGCGGTGTTGTTAGCGCGAAGTGACCGGTCCCTTTTTTAGTCCCTTTCCCGTGACTCCCCGCTTCTGTTTATGGTTGTTATCACAGAGGCATACTATGTTTATCAGAAAATTATCCACGCTGACCCTGTTGGCGGTGTTCGGCAGTGCCCTAACGGCAGATAACGCAAACGCCGTGCAAAAGACCCCAGCGGACGCAATTGACGCAGAAGTTGTCGTTACCGCAACCCGCTCTCCCTACAGTATTCAGCGCGTACCGGCCACGGTGCGGGTAATAAGCCAGGAAGATATTCACAACAGCGCGGCGCGCAATGTGGCCGATCTGCTGCGCAACCAGGGCACGGTGCAGGTGCGCGACAGCATGGGAAATGGGCGCGATGCCAGTCTGTCCCTGCGCGGGTTTGGGGCCAGCGCCAATGCGTTGGTGCTGGTGGACGGACGCAAGCTGAACAACTCTGATCTGGGGGGCCCCGATCTCACCGCCATTGCCCTGAGCGATGTGGAGCGCATTGAGATACTGGAGGGTGGCGCCGGGGCGCTGTACGGCGACCAGGCTGTGGGTGGGGTGATCAACATCATTACCCGCAAAGTCGACCGACGCCAGGGGCAGGTGGCGGTGGGCCGGGGTAGTTACGACGGGGAAAACTACCGCGCCAGTTACAGCGGTGCGCTGGATAGCGGCTGGTACTACCGCCTGGCCTCGGACCTGGACCGCAGCGATGGTTACCGGGATGACAGCAATGTGAACTACGAAAACTATTCCACCGCGGCGGGTTACCGCTACGGGGCTGGCGAAGTGTTTGTGGACGGTCGTCACACCGACAGCGAATATCGCCTGACGGGCGCCCTGTCCGCCGCTGCCGTGCGCGACGACCGCCGCCAGGCGGGTTCCAGTTTCAACAACTACGCAGCGGATACCCGCGCGTTTCGCGCTGGCATTGACCATCAATTCAGCGATGGGATACAGCTACTGGCGACCTACAGCGACCGGGACGAGGATGTGCTGATCAGGGCCACGTCCGGGTTTGGTGACACAGTGACCGTGCAGTCCCGGCGAGTGAAATCTTTTGATCCCCGAATTATCTTGACCGGTGACAAGGTGCGCCTGACTGTCGGCAGTGATATCGAACGGGTGGATTATGATTTTGCCCTGGATTTTGGTTTTGGTTTTTCCGGGAGTAGTCATCAAAATCATAAGCGCAGCGAATATGCGCAGCTACTGTACACGCCCCTTGAGAACCTGGAACTGATGGCAGCAGTGCGCCACGCCATGTTGGATACCAGGGTGGAGCCATTTGGCATTCGCTACGATCAGGGTGCCACCGTGCAGCAGCTGGGAGCGCTGTGGCGGGGCGACAACTGGCGCATACATCTTAATCGGGACGAAACGTTCCGCTTCCCTCTGGCGGATGAAAATGTCGATTTTTTTGGTGTAATCAACCCGCTGCGGGTACAGCGCGGGGTGGCCTGGGAGCTAGGTGGCTCGCGCCAGTGGCAGACGCTCGAGCTGAATATCGCATTGTTTGAACAAAATAACAGCGATGAAATTGGTTTTGATCCGGCTGCGGGTTTGTGGGGAGCGAATACCAATTTTGACGATACCCGCCGCCGTGGTCTCACTACAGAAGTACGTTGGCAGGCGACGACGGATCTGGATGTGCGCGGCACCTATACCTATATCGATGCGCGCTTTATGGACGGTCGGTACGACGGTAACCGGGTGCCGGACGTGGCGCGGGAGCTGATTAAACTGAATGCCAATTATGTCATCACACCAGCCGCCAGTATTTTTGCCGAGCTGGTGTACACCGGTTCCCAAACCCTGGACCTGGCTAACGCGGCGGAAACCCTGGGCGGGTACACGGTGGCTAACGTTGCCGCTACCCTGCATTGGCAGGCGTGGACGTTACAGGCGCGTATCAACAATATTACTGGTAAAGAGTACAGTGAATTTGTTACCTTCTTTTTTACCAAAGGGCTATACCCCTCACCGGAACGCAACGGGATGCTGACCCTGAGCTATGATTTTTAACGGAGTGCTTTACTGATGAAACACCAAGCGACTGTGACCATAATCTGCGCCATTCTGCTGGCGGCGCTAAGCCGGTTGATTCCCCATCCACCTAATTTTTCCCCGGTGATTGCCATGGCGTTGTTCGCCGGGGCGAGTCTGGCGGACCGGCGGCTGGCGTTAATTGTGCCGTTGGCGGCCATGTTGCTGTCCGACCTGCTGCTCGGCTTCCACGGCACCATGGTGTTTGTCTATGTAGCCATGGCGCTGGTGGTGCTAGGTGGGCGCTGGCTGGGGAGGCGCCGTGGCCCCTGGTTGCTGACCAGTGCTGCAGTGGGTGGATCCCTCCTGTTTTTTGTCGTCAGCAACCTGGGTGTCTGGCTTGGCGGGGGTCTGTATCCCTTATCGGGTGCCGGGTTGCTGGCCTGTTTTATCGCTGCGCTGCCGTTTTTGCACACCACGCTCCTGTCCACATTGCTGTACGGTGGCCTGTTTGTCGCGGTGGAGCGATGGGCAGTGGGCCGCGCGAAAGCAGGGCTGGCATTGGTTTAAGGACCGACAGTGGTTAGACGAATTGCATTTTAACCACGGCCATTTAGAGTGGGGGCCGTTGTCAGGACAGGTTTCCAGCGCAATTGAAAGGGTATAAAAAACGCCGGAGCTGTTGCCAGCCCGGCGTTTTTTGTGGGAGGTGACACTCCGTTACAGGTCGTAACCTCTCTCGTCGTGCAGCGCCAGGTCGAGGCCCATGGTCTCCTGGTCGCTGTCGACCCGGAAGCCCATCATGGCGGTTACAATTTTCAGGAGAACAAAGGTCACAACCGCGGTGTAGGCGAAGGTGGCGATGACGCCGATAACCTGCACCCCCATCTGGGAGCTCATAGTCATCCCCTCGTTGTATCCCTGACCGCTGAATACCCCCAATTGATCGGAAGCGAACACGCCGGCCAGTAATGTGCCGAGTACGCCGCCCACGCCGTGCACCGGAAACACGTCGAGGGAATCGTCAATTTTGAATTTCTGTTTGATCGCCTGGGTCGCGTAGTAGCAGATAATTCCCGCGCTGAACCCAATCACCAGTGCGCCCCCTGGACCCACAAAACCGGATGCTGGGGTAATAGTGCCGAGTCCCGCCACCATGCCCGTAACGATCCCCAGCACTGACGGTTTGCCGTGGCGTAGCCACTCCATCATCATCCACGCCAGCGACCCGGCAGCGGCAGAGACGTGGGTGGCCAGCATTGCCATGCCCGCGTCGCCATTCGCGGCGAGGGCGGAACCGGCGTTAAACCCGAACCAGCCAACCCACAGCATTCCCGCACCCGCCACTGTGATGGTCAGGTTGTGGGGCGGCATCGCCTGGGTGGCAAAACCGCGCCGATTACCGATGGTCAGGGCCGCGACCAGGGCACCAACCCCCGCGGTAATATGCACGACAGTACCCCCCGCGAAATCCAGCAAACCCATCTGGCCCAGCCAGCCCCCACCCCACACCCAGTGGGTAATGGGCACGTAGACCACCAGCAGCCACAGCATGCTGAACACCAGCATGGAAGAAAACTTAACCCGCTCGGCGAATGCGCCGATGATCAGCGCCGGGGTGATAATGGCAAACGTCATTTGAAACATCACAAATACGCTTTCGGGAATGTCACCGGACAGGGAATCTTCACTCAGATTCCCTAGCAGGACCTGGCTCCACCCGCCGATCAGATTATTCGCACCGCCGCCATCGGTGAACGCCAGGCTATAACCGCAGATTATCCACACCAACGACGCGGCGCAGGCAATGGCGAAACACTGCATCAGGACCGACAATACATTGCGCGAGCGCACCAAACCACTGTAAAACAGGGACAGGCCGGGAAGGGTCATAAACAGCACCAGGGTGGTGGCGGTTAAAATCCAGGCGGTATTGGCACCGTCGAGGCCCTCGGCATGGGCCATGGTCGGCATCAGTAATAGCAGGGCCAGACCCAGTAACGGCGGAGTGTGGTGACGTAATTTGTGCAACATAGGATAACCCTCTTTATCGTTTTAGCGCTCGGTGGCGCGTACCGGGACGCCATGCGTCTCACACGGCTTTAGTTTAGCGTATTTAATACATTTGATTGTTCAGGGTGCATGCTTTTTTTGCGTTTAACCTTATCAGTTCGTTTACCATTAGCGGGCTTTATTTTTCAAGTTCAGGCACTGTAGCCGCAGTTTTGGCTATAGTCCTGACGGACACCTCGACGGAGGGTGCGAAGGCTGTCAGTTTAACAACTAATCTGGTTGCTATAGCAACAGCAACAGCGCATGGCGCGCCAGAGCGGGGTGCCGGATTTTTCAGGGGCTATAATGGCCCGTAGGGCGGAGAAAGTGAAGTGGAGTGGAAAATACTGTTAACAATCTTCTGGACGGTTCTGCTTGCCGAACTGGGGGATAAAACCCAATTGGCAACGGTGCTGTTTGCGACCGATAAAGCGGTCAGTAAATGGCTGGTATTTGGTGGCGCTTCGGCGGCACTGGTGGTGGCGACGGCGATCGGGGTTTTGGGCGGTCAGTGGGTGTCTACCTATATCAACCCGAAAATGTTGTCGCTAATCGCTGGGGTGGGATTTATCGCTATCGGTGGCTGGACGGTGGCGCGGGCGTTACAGTGAACGTGCGAGGGGTCACAGATTCTGCGGTGAGTGCACCAGTGACGGAGCGTTAAATAAGTGGCGCGGCGTTAAAAAGCTTGCGGATAAACTGGCGCCAGGTGGCGCTGATCGTGCTTAAGTTGTTTTACTATGAGTTATCACTAACGGCATCGCGGGGGTGTTTCAATGGTCGAAGATAAGCTACATGCGCAACTGGAAGACTTGCATGCCGAGCTGGAGCGCGCTGTAAAAGTTGAGCGTGGAGAAAAAGATCTGGTCGGCCACCTGCTGACCGAAGTGGTGGATTTGATGTCGGGGGAGGAGATTGTCGAGGAGGAACATCGCGATTTGCTGGAACGACTGGAAAGCAAAGCCCTGGAGTTCGACTTTGACCACCCGCGCCTGGCGGCGATGCTGCGGCGGCTGGTCAATCTACTGGCGGGGCTTGGGGTCTAGCGGTGATAGAGTTAGGAGAATCGCAACGCCCCGCCGCTGCCCGGGTGTGCGCACCGATATTTGTGGTGTCGATCGTGGTGTCCCTGGTGAGTGGCTGCGCCGGGGATGGGGGCGAACAGACATACGTTGGCTGGCAATGTAGCGGACAAAAAAACAGCGACAACTGGCGCTGTGAGCAACGGGAATTCCGCAACGGCGCCGCCACCAGGGCTGTCGTTGACCATACTGACCAGTCATCCGGCGATGCGGCGGCGAACAATGCTGAACACACCAACGCCACCCCCAAAATTGAGCCGCGCGCGGCCACGGTGGTGATATTTGAAAACGGTGTGCGCCCAAAAAACTGGCGTGAACAGTTGCCGGGATTGAGCGCTGTCGAGGCGGCGGTGCCAGCGAAGCAGGCAACCGGCGCCCCAGCCCGGCAGGACAATCGAGTGACTCCTGAGCCAGAACCCGCTTTTGCGAGCTGGGCAGATCAGGCGGGGGACAAAAGCCGTGGTGATCCCGCTGACAACGGCGCTGTGGAGGGAGGTTCAGACCAGGCAGATTCCGCCGAAGCAGTGTCTACGGCCGCGGTGGCACCTGCGCTGTCGCGCCCTGACAGCGCTTCGGCACCGCCCACGACAAGCCAGTCCCGCGGGGGCTATACCGTGCAGCTGGGCGCCTTCGGCAACGCCGCGCAACTGGCTGAATTTGTGGAACAGCGCAACCTCGCGGGGTTAGATTATTGGCAGGGCGTCGCTACCACCGCCAGTGGTCGCACCTTGCGCGTGCTACTGTGGGGGCAGTTCGATACTGCGGCCGAGGCGAGCGCGGCCTGGCAGCAGGAAACCCGTAACTACCCGTCTGTGAACGATTACTGGGTGCGTCCGCTGGCGGCCATCATGGAGCCGTCGGAATAGTCCCTCTCCACCGCGACCTACTGTTTCAGGCGTTTGTATTTAACCCGCGTGGGTTGCGTATCCGCGCCTTTGCGCTGCACCAGGTCGTCGTGGTACTCCGCGTAATTGCCGGTGAAGAACACCACCTCACTGTCCCCCTCGAAAGCCAGAATATGGGTCGCGATGCGATCCAGAAACCAGCGGTCGTGGGAAATCACCAGCACATTACCCGGAAATGCCTCAAGCGCTTCTTCCAGGGCCCGCAGGGTTTCGACATCCAGGTCGTTGGAAGGCTCGTCGAGCAACAGCACGTTGGCCCCCTGTTTCAGGGTATGGGCCAGGTGCAGGCGGCCGCGCTCGCCGCCGGACAGATCGCCAACCCTTTTTTGCTGATCGCCGCCCTTGAAATTAAAGCGCCCGATGTAGGCGCGCGAGCCGACTTCGTAGTCGTTGATGCGCAATAAGTCCTGGCCATCGGAGATGGCTTCCCACACGGTCTTGCTGTCGTCCAGGTGTTCGCGGCTCTGTTCCACAAACGCCAGGCGCACGGTGTCGCCGAGCACGATGTCGCCCCGATCGGGTTGTTCCGTGCCAGCAAGCATGCGAAACAGGGTGGATTTACCCGCGCCGTTGCCGCCGACAATACCCACTACCGCGCCCCGGGGAATACTCAGACTAAGATTGTCGATCAATAACTGGTCGCCAAACCCCTTACTCACGTTAGTCAATTCGATGACCTTGTCGCCGAGGCGGGGGCCGGGGGGAATATAGATTTCGTTGGTTTCATTGCGCGCCTGAAATTCCTGGCTACTCAGTTCTTCAAACCGCTGCAGTCGCGCCTTGTTTTTGGCCTGGCGCGCTTTGGGATTTTTGCGCACCCACTCAAGCTCCTGCTGAATGGATTTTTGTCGGGCGGCTTCGGCTTTTTGTTCGCCAGCCAGGCGTTGGGATTTGGTTTCCAGCCAGGTGGTGTAATTGCCTTCGTAGGGAATGCCGTGGCCGCGATCCAGTTCGAGAATCCAGCCGGCCACATTGTCCAGAAAATAGCGGTCGTGAGTTACGGCCACCACAGTACCGGGAAAATCGTGCAGAAACTGTTCCAGCCAGAACACGGACTCGGCGTCCAGATGGTTAGTCGGTTCATCGAGCAACAGCATGTCGGGGCGCGACAATAGCAGTCGACACAGCGCGACGCGCCTTTTTTCGCCCCCGGATAGTCGTTTGATATCGGCGTCCCAGGGTGGCAGGCGCAGAGCATCCGCGGCCACGTCGAGGGTGTGTTCCAGATTGTGTGCATCCCAGGTCTGAATAATGTCTTCCAGTTCGCCCTGGCGTTTGGCGAGCTTGTCAAAGTCGGCTTCGGGTTCGGCATAGGCTGCGTAGACCTCGTCCAGTTCCCGCAAGGCATTGGCGGCTTCCGCAACCCCGTCCATCACATTGCCGCGCACGTCCTTGGCGGGATCGAGAGCGGGTTCCTGGGCGAGATAGCCAATCTTGATGCCGGGCATGGCGCGCGCTTCGCCGATAATATCGGTGTCGATGCCCGCCATAATGCGCAGCAACGTCGATTTGCCGGAACCATTCAGCCCCAGCACGCCAATTTTTGCGCCGGGGAAAAATGACAGGGAAATGTCTTTCAGAATTTCGCGTTTGGGCGGGACAATCTTGCCCACCCGGTTCATGGTGTAAACGTATTGAGCCATGGGGTTATACGGGAGTTGGAATGAGGCCGCCATTGTAGCGAAAAAGCCTCAGCACACGAAAGATTCCAATCGGTGGTGCGGTTTTTCGCCGCGAATTATTTGCAGTCCCTCACAGCGGCCAGATCAGCGTGATGGCTATTAGCGACGTTATGCCAATAATAATATTCATCGGTATGCCAACCTTCAGAAAATCCTGAAACCGGTAGCCGCCAGGTCCGTATACCATCAAATTGGTTTGATAGCCGAGGGGCGTGGCGAAGCTGGCGGAAGCCGCCATCATCACCGCGAACACGAAAGGTTCCGGTGCGCTATGGGATTTTTCCGCAATTTCCAGTGCAATCGGCAGCATCATCAGCGCTGCCGCGTTGTTGGTAATGATTTCGGTGAGTACCGACACGCACATATAGGCGAGCACCAATGCCAGCCACGCCTGCCCGGCGCTAACGGATAACACCTGTTCCGCTAACTGCGTTGCCACGCCGGTTTTGTAAATCGCCGCGCCCAGGGCAAAAGACGCGCCGATGGTAATCAACACGTTCAAATCGAGGCTTTTATGGGCCTGGCTCAGGGAACAGCAGCCGCTCGCCAGTATAGCGCCAGCGCCTAATAAGGACGCATTTAGCATGCTCAGCATTTCCGTGGAGGCACTGATCACAATGGCCAGCAGAATGACCCAGGCCAGATACGCGCGATTATGGCGCGGCTGCTCCTGATTAAGATCGTTAATTAACAGAAAGTCCTTGTTATAGGCCTGGCGAGTCAAAAACGCCGGCCGCGCTTCCAGCAGCAGTGTGTCCCCGGCGCGCAGTTTGATGGTGCCGAGATTTCCCGAAACCCGTTCTCCGCCCCGCGCGACCGCGAGAATAACGGCGCCGTAGCGGTCGCGGAACCGGGAGTCGCGAATAGTCTGGCCAATGCATTCCGAGTGGGGCGACAGGGCCGCCTCCACCAGACAGCGCTCTTCCCGCGCCTGACTCAGAACCGGTCGATCATCCACGGTGGAGGGCACGATCCCCTTGATCCGTAGCAGGTCGGAGATGGCCTCCGTATTTCCGGCGAAGACCAGCCGGTCGCCGCCGCGCAAATGTTCTTCGGAGGATACCGCGGTGACGATACTGCCATCCCGCTCAATTTCCACCAGGTAAATTTTTACCAGGCGGCGCAGCCCGGCCTCCTCCACCGTCTTGCCCACCAGTGGTCCGTCGTGAGCGACGGCCACTTCGAGGGTAAATTCCCGCACATCGCTAAACAGCGCACCGTCGCGGTGATCCGGTAACCAGCGGGGGAACAACCACAGCATCAGCATTAGCCCCACCAGGCACACAGGTACGCCAATCAACGTAATGGCAAAAATCGAAAACCCGGCGTTGCCCGTCAGCGTTTGGTACTGGCTGTTGACGATCAGGTTGGTGCTGGTGCCAATCAGAGTGAGAGTGCCCCCCAGGATGGCGGCGTAGCTCAGGGGGATCATCAGTTTGGAGGAGGCGATCCCCAACTTTCTGGCCCAGGCGTTGATGCCCGGAATCAACGTGGCGACGATGGGAGTGTTATTCAGGAATCCGCTCAACAGGATAACCGGCGCACACAGGCGCAATTGCGCCCCGCGCACGGTGCGCGGCTGCCCGAGCAGCCAGTGAATAATCAGGTCGATACCACCACTGGCGTGAATACCCGCGGCGACAATAAACAACGCGGCCACGGTGACCAACCCGTCATTGCTAAAGCCCGCCAGTGCCTCGCTCGGAATCAGAATACCGCTGGCGCTCAACAGCACCAGCGCCGTCATCATCACCAGGTGTGTGCTGATGCGGGTAAATACCAGTGTCCCCAGCGCGCCGACGGTGAGGGCGATCACAAAAATTCCTTGCCACTCCATGGGTGAAGGTCTCTAAAATAAAGGCGTTATCATACCCGAGGAACGCGCTTTCACCACCGGGTAGCTGCCCCCGCGAAGTGAAAATAATTGTCGCGTTAACCGGAATTTTTTATTGCACGATATCCACTGCGCCGCCGTCGATACGGATATTCTGGCCGTTGATAAAACCAGCGCGGCCGCTGGCGACAAAGCACACCAGATCGGCGACTTCTTCCCGCGTGGCGATGCGCCCCACCGGGTTGGGAAAACGTTCCGCTACAATGCGCGCCTCTATGCTGGGCCAGTCATCCGCCCAACCCTCGCGGCGCGCTTTGGCGCGAAACCCTGCCTCAATTTCCGGTGTGCGAATATAGCTTGGCGAAACCGTATTGACGGTCACCCCGGTGCCCGCCAGATCCTTGGCGAGGCTGACGGCGATATTGGCGAGCGCGCCCTTGGCGGCGTAGTAGTGGGGGCGCAGGGCGTTGGGCTGGGTTGAGCCGATGGTGCCGAGTTGAATAATTCGCCCGTAACCCCGTTCGCGCATTTGCGGTGTCAGCAGGCGAATCATGCGCGCCGCGGACAGGACGTTGACCTGATACATATGTAACCAGTCGTCAGTGGTGGCGGTCGCCCACTTTTTTTCGCCAGCCGTCCCGTAGTTGTTGATCAGAATGTCCACTTTGCCGGTCAGTGCCAGCGCTTGCGCCACCACCTGTTCTGCGCCCGCGTCGGTGAGAATATCGCCCCACACCCCGTGACTCACCGCGGAGTTGGCCACCACATGTTGTGCGCTATCCGGTTCGAACCCGTGGGCAATCACACAGGCGCCTTCCTCGGCCAGACGCTGGGCGATAATTTGCCCGGTGCCGCGGTGACTGCCGGTCACCAGTGCAACCTGGCCGTTAAGATTCAAATCCATCGCTGCCCCCGTTTTTTACGATCTATTGCACTACAACTGTTGCGTCGTTGCACCGTATTGGTACGGTCGCCAGGTCAGCGTAACAGATCGCGCTGACGCTGCTCCATACCAGAGAGTGAGCGCGTCGGACATGGGCGAAGGGGCGTCGTGTTGAGCTGGTTTAAACCTGCGGTACAATGGCCATCCGGCGGCGCGGCCGCGGGGCGCCAGAATTGATTCCGACCACCCGTACAGACCAGCGAGATATGCGATGAAATTTCCTGCAAAGGTTCCCCTGTTTATCGACGGCGAATGGGTGCAAAGCCGCACCAGCGACTTTACCCGGGTGGTCGATCCCGCCAATCAACAGCTGTTGACCGAAGTGCCCTGTGCCACGGATGACGAAATGGAGCGGGCGGTTGCCTCGGCCAGGGCGGCCTTCCAGACCTGGAAGGAAGTGCCAGTGCCACAACGGGCGCGGCTGATGCTGCGCTACCAGCATTTACTGAAAGAACACCACGACGAGCTGGCGGAAATTATTAGCCGCGAGCTGGGTAAAACCTTTGAAGATGCCAAAGGCGACGTGTGGCGCGGCATTGAAGTGGTGGAACACGCGGCCAACATTCCCAGTCTGATGATGGGCGAAACCGTGGAAAATGTCGCCGGTGGTATCGACACCTATTCTTATATTCAGCCCATCGGCGTGTGTATGGGTATTACCCCGTTCAATTTCCCGGCGATGATTCCCCTGTGGATGTTTCCACTGGCGGTGGCGTGCGGCAATACGTTTATTCTCAAACCCTCCGAGCGCGATCCTCTGACCCCGACCCGGCTGGTGGAATTGTTCGAAGAAGCGGGTGCGCCCAAAGGGGTAGTGCAGGTGATTCACGGCGGCGCACACCAGGTGGACTACCTGCTCGAACACCCGGACATTCGCGCCGGTTCCTTTGTGGGCTCGGTGCCGGTGGGCAAGCACATCTACCGTAAGGGCACGGAAAATCTTAAACGCATGCAGTGCATGACCGGCGCCAACAACCACATGGTGGTGATGCCCGATGCCAATAAAAGTCAGGTCGTAAACAATATTATCGGCTCGGCATTTGGTGCCGCGGGCCAGCGTTGCATGGCCATTCCCAATGTGATTCTGGTGGGCGAAGCCGCAGCCTGGGCCGACGACATCAAGGCGGCTGCGCAGAAAATTCGCCCCGGCGTGTGGTCTGACAAGGGCGCTGCCTACGGTCCACAAACCAACGCGGCGGCAAAAGAAAAAATTACCGCGGCCATTACTCAGGCAAAGAAGGACGGCGCAACCTGTCTGCTCGACGGCAGCAACTGTGAAGTGGAAGGCTATCCAGACGGCAACTGGATTGGCCCCACGATTTTTAGCAATGTCACCCGGGATATGAGTATCTATAAAGACGAAGTCTTCGGTCCGGTGTTGTGCCTGCTCAACGAGCCGACCCTGGATGCGGCGATTGCAGCCATCAACGAAGATTTTCGCGGCAACGGCACTTCCATTTTTACTTCGTCCGGCGGTGCGGCGCGCAAATACCAGCACGAAATACTGGTGGGTCAGGTGGGCATCAATGTGCCGATTCCCGTGCCCCTGCCGTTCTTTTCGTTTACCGGCTGGCGGGGTTCCTTTCACGGCGATCTGCACGCCTACGGCAAACAGGCGGTGCGCTTTTATACCGAGACCAAGACCATTACCGCGCGCTGGTTTGACGACGATGTGGCCGCTGGTCCCAACATGTCCATCAGTCTCAAATAAGCGGCCCTGCTGTCATGGATTTTAATCTCAGCGACGAACAACGGGCCTTTCAGGCAGCGGCGCGTGCATTTGCCCAGGGGGAAATGGCCCCGCAGGCGGCACGCTGGGACGAAGAAAAAATCTTTCCCCGGGAGACCATCGCCGCCGCCGGCGCCATGGGTTTTTGTGGCATGTACAGTCCCGAACAAATCGCTGGCGAAGTGATTGGCGGTATGGGTATGTCGCGTCTCGATGCCGCCATTATTCTCGAGGAGCTGGCCGCCGCCTGCAGTTCCACGGCGGCATTTATTTCCATTCACAATATGGCCACCTGGATGGCCTGCACCTGGGGCACACCAGAGGTACACAAAGAGTTTTGTACGCAACTGGTCAGCGGCGAAAAGCTGGCGTCCTATTGCCTGACCGAACCCAATGCGGGCAGCGATGCGGCGGCGATTCGCACCAGGGCCGTGCGCGATGGCGATGACTATATTATCGACGGCGGCAAAACATTTATCAGCGGCGCGGGTGCTACCGACGTGCTGGTGCTAATGACCCGCACTGGCAGTCAGGATTCCGGCGCAGCGGGAATCACTGCCTTCGCGGTAGCGGCGGATTTACCCGGCATCAGTTACGGCAAAAACGAAATCAAAATGGGCTGGAACAGTCAGCCGACCCGCACCATTACCTTTGAAGGTGTGCGTGTTCCCGCCCGCTATCGGCTGGGTGGGGAAGGCGAAGGTTTTAAAATCGCCATGCAGGGGCTCGATGGCGGGCGCATTAATATCGCCGCCTGTTCCATCGGCGCGGCCCAGGCGACATTGACCCACGCCCAGCAGTATCTTCTCGAACGCAAACAATTCGATAAACCACTGGCCAGTTTTCAGGCCCTGCAATTCAAGCTCGCGGATATGGTCACCGAACTGGTGGCCGCGCGGCAGATGGTGCGCCTTGCCGCCAGCAAACTGGATGGGAACGATCCGGATAAAACCACTTACTGCGCCATGGCCAAACGTTTTGCCACCGATATCGGTTTTCAGGTATGCAACGAAGCGCTGCAACTGCATGGCGGTTATGGCTACCTGCGGGAGTACCCCATCGAACGCTTTTTGCGCGATGCGCGGGTGCATCAGATTCTGGAGGGTACCAACGAAATTATGCGGGTGATCGTGGCGCGCCGTATTCTTGAGGAAGGGGCAACACAGATCATTCGATGAGAGATTTTTCGATAAGAGATCATTCGAGAAGCGAACTATTGATGAGCCAACGATCGACGAGGGAGTTTGCATGACTGAGTTACTGAAAGTAGAAAAACGCGGCCGCACGGCCATTCTCACCATGAACAATCCACCGGCCAACACCTGGACGCCGGAGAGTCTTGCCTACCTCGAACAGGTCGTAGCCGAGCTCAATGGGGACAAAGAAAACTTTGCCCTGATTCTCACCAGCGAGAGCGAGAAATTTTTTAGTGCCGGTGCCGACCTGACCCGGTTTAATCACGACGACAGCGGTGCGGCGTTCGACTTTATCAAAGCGTTTGGCACTGCCTATGAAGCGCTGGCCAATTATCAGGGCGTATCCATCGCCGCCATTACTGGCTTCGCCATGGGTGGCGGTCTGGAATGTGCGCTGGCCTGCGATATTCGTATTGCCGAAGAGCAGGCGCAAATGGCGCTGCCGGAATGTACCGTGGGTTTATTGCCCGGTGGCCTGGGTACCCAGCACCTGCCCTGGTTGATTGGCGAAGGCTGGGCCAAGCGTATGATTCTACTGGGCGAGCGTGTCAAGGCCGCCAAAGCCGAACAGATTGGCCTGGTGCAGGAAGTGGTACCCACCGGCAAGGGGCTGGAAAAAGCCCTGGAGCTAGCGGCCAAGGTAGAAAACCAGAGTCCCACATCCGTACGTATTTGTAAGGCCCTGACCATGTCGTCCCGCGAACGCCCCCTCAACAGTGGTTTCAAGTTCGAACGGGATGCGTTTATGGACCTGTGGGGCTCCCAGGATCAGAAAGAAGGTGTGGCCGCGTTTGTGGAAAAACGCAAACCCGAGTGGAAAAACGGCTGAGCTACCGACTAACGCCCCGACTTAACTTTGCGCTGGTTTGCGCTGGAGTAACGCGTGCCTGATATCGCCCTGGAAAGCCCCGTACTGTTCAGCCTGAAGGGTTGCGACGGCGGGAAAAAAATTGCAATTGCCACCCTCAATGCGGAGAAATCCCTCAATTCCCTCAGCCTGGAAATGGTCGATCTGATCAGTGCCGAGGCGGATAAATGGGAAGCCGACGATAGTATTGTCTGCGTGCTGATCGACAGCGTGGGCGATCGCGCTTTTGCCGCCGGTGGCGATATTCGCATGCTCTACGAATCCATGGTGGAGTGCGGCACCAACCACAACGCCTACGCCAGCGATTTCTTCTCCCGGGAATATCGTCTCGACTACCGGCTGCATAATTTTCCCAAGCCCGTCATTACCTGGGGTAACGGCTTTGTTATGGGCGGCGGCATGGGGGTGTTCGAAGGAGGCGACTTTCGCGTCGTCACCGAAAATACTCGCATCGCCATGCCGGAAATCGGCATTGGCCTGTTGCCTGACGTAGGCGGCACCTGGTTTCTCAACCAGACCCGCGATAACACCGGCCTGTTTCTGGGCCTGACCGGCGCGCAAATTAACGCCACCGATGCCATCTATATCGGGCTGGCGGATATATTTATCCCCCACGGTGAAAAAGCCGCCATGCTGGATGTTTTGAGCACGCTAACCTGGAGCGACAGTGCCGCGGATAATCGCGCAAAAATTGGCGCCGCGCTGGAGCAACTTCAGGCGCAGCACCAGGGGTTATTGCCGGCTGCGCAATTAGAGCCGCACGCCGCCTGGATTGCGCAGGTCACCTCCGGCGCCAGCGTAGAAGAAATATCCGCCGCCATCTGCGCCTACAGTGGCGACGATAAATGGTTGAGCCGGGCGGTGGCAACCCACAAAAAAGGCTGTCCGGTGTCGATATTTCTGGCCTGGGAATTAAATCGCCGAGGCCGGGATCTGTCCCTGCGCGAGGCGCTGCAACTGGAGCTGGTGGCAACCCTTAACTGTTCGAAATACGGGGTCTTCCGCGAAGGGGTGCGCGCGCAAATTATTGAAAAAGATAACACGCCGCATTTTCAGCCGCCCACGCTTGCAGAACTTACTGACGAGATTCGCCAGCAGTATTTAATCCCGCCCTGGGCGGACGGCGCGCATCCCCTGGCCGACTTATAACGCGCGCTGATCGCGGCGCCACGCAAAGGAAACCATCATGGCAAAGACTATGGCAAAGAAAGTGGCAAAGAAAGTGGCATTTTTTGGCTTGGGAAATATGGGTGGGCCCATGGCCGCCAATCTGGTCAAGGCGGGTTTTTCCGTCAGCGCGTTCGATCTGGTGCCCGCCTCCGTGGAAAAAGCCGTGGCCGACGGTTGCAGCGCGGCCAGCAGTGAAAAAGACGCGGTTGCAGGCGCGGATTTTGTTGTGACTATGTTACCCAACGGGGCTATTGCCGAAGCTTTGTATATCGACGGCGCTGGCCTGCTCGATCTGGTGGAGTCGTCCGCCGTGCTGATCGATTGTTCCACCGTGGCCGCCTCCAGCTCGCGGCGGATCGGCGCGGAAGCCAGAAAACGCAACATTCGCGCCATCGACGCGCCCGTGTCGGGCGGTGTCGCGGGCGCCGCAGCGGGTACCCTGGCCTTTATGTGCGGCGGTGAAGCCGCCGATGTGGAAGCCGCCAAAGAAGTACTCAAGCATATGGGCGCTAACATCTTTCACGCCGGGCCGAGCGGCGCGGGGCAGGTCGCCAAGGCCTGTAATAACATGCTGCTGGCCGTGCATATGATCGGCACCGCCGAAGCCCTGCAACTGGGCGTTAATAACGGCCTCGACCCCAAAACCCTGTCGGAGATTATGCTCAAAAGCTCCGGCTGCAACTGGTCCCTGGAAAAATACAACCCTTACCCCGGCGTCATGGAAGGCGTGCCCGCCAGTCGCAATTACAGCGGTGGATTTATGGTCAAACTGATGCAGAAGGACCTGGGCCTGGCCATGGAAGCAGCCCTCGCCAGCAAGTCCGCGACCCCCATGGGCGCACTCGCCAGCAACCTGTACAATCTCTATGCAAACACAGGTGATAAAGATAATAGCGACCTGGATTTTTCGAGTATTCAGCGGTTTTTTGATGGCGACAAGTAAGAGTCAACTAAAAATAATTGCGTTTTGATGGATGGGTTAGAGTGTAGCCATGGGAGAATATGTGGCATTCTTGGTACTTCAAAGGTGTTACAAGCGGCTTCTGTCGGACTTTAACTGTGCTTGGGCCCTTGTAACAGGTGTATCATCTCGGCGTGATACCGATAAATTTTCGATGAATTTCCTCATGTAAATTATTATGGAACTCTACGAAAGGTTTAAGGAAGATATGCCGACCAATGCACAATTGTGTGAGGCGGCGGCAAGTGATTACCTGAGATGTCATGATAGTGCCTATATCAAGACAAACTTCTCTAATTTAATCGCTGAATTAAATCGGCAGGTTTACAGCAAATATCTTGAGGCTCAATCCAAAACAGGGCAACAGGTTATAGAAAATCGTATAGCCTTTGGATTGGATAATCTTTATGACGAGCTTGATAGTTTCTACATGTCAGTATTCCAGTCTAGGAAGTCGAGGGCGGGGGGCGCTTTCGAGTTCATTATTCGGGAGTTGTTTGCTCGTCTTGGCTACCCATTTTCTACTCAGGTAAATATCGAGGGCGCTAAACCAGATTTTGTATTGCCGAGCGAGGAATACCTCAGAGCGAATCCGTTGGGGAGTATTATCTTTACGGCGAAGAGGACATTGCGTGAAAGATGGCGCCAAGTGGTTACCGAAGCAAATACAGGTTACGGATTCTTTCTGGCCACCATTGACAGCAAGGTGACCTCAAACCAAATTCAACAGATGGCGACCCATAAAGTGCATATGGTCGTTCCCGAATCCCTGCTTACTGAAATTGACCACTATAATTTAGCTAATAATGTCATCTCGTTCGAAAACTTTTTCAAGCACCATTTGGATCCCGCTATGGCTAGGTGGGGCATGAAAGTTTCCGAATTACAGCCTGAGTACAAGGTCGATCAAAACAAACTTTTCTGAGAAGCATAGTCTCGTCTCAAGACCCGTGTAATAAAATGGTTGCAAAAGGGAGAAAAAAGGGAAATAATTTCCCTATTAATTCCCGGATGGAAAATGGCTAAAAGTAATGGATACCAAGGTCTCTTCTCGCGAACTACTGTCCCTCTCCCTTGCGCGTTATTCGCAGGCGGACGTTGCCAGAAAGCTGGGTGTAACGGCTAAAACAGTACGGGGATGGGAGGTTCGAGAAGACGGGCCGCCGGAGTACCGGGTTCCCCAATTTCAGCAGTTATTGTTCGGTAATGACTCCAGTGTCCGTGAAGGGGGAGATTTCACCTTTATTGACCTGTTTGCCGGGATTGGTGGTATTCGCAAAGGCTTTGAAAAACACGGGGGGCATTGTGTATTTACCAGTGAATGGGATAAATATGCGGTGAAAACTTACTGCGAGAACTTTAAGGTCGATCATCAGATTGCAGGAGATATTACCAAAGTTGTTGTAGATGAAATCCCTGATCACGATGTGTTGCTTGCCGGCTTTCCATGTCAGCCATTCTCCATTGCCGGAGTGTCCAAGAAAAACTCTCTAGGTCGGCAGCATGGATTTCAGGACAAGACTCAAGGTACGCTGTTTTTTGATGTGGCAAGAATTATTCAGGCGAAAAAACCAAAGGCTTTTCTGCTTGAAAATGTCAAAAATCTAATGAGCCATGATGGCGGGAAGACTTTTCATGTAATCAAGGAGACCTTGGAGCAGGAGCTTGGTTATCGAATATTCCCCAAAGTGGTGGATGGTAAGGGTTTTGTACCGCAGCATCGTGAACGCATTTACATCGTTGGTTACATCGATGATACGGACTTTTCATGGGATGCCTTTCGCCAGAAAAAGCCTGACAGTATGACTATGGGAGATATTTTACATCCCGAAAATGGTATTGAGGATGCGGGGCATGAAAATCTTTCACGCTTTATTATGGGGCGGAAAGGTGAGGTGCAGGACAAGTATATTCTGAGTGACAAATTATGGAATTATTTGTATGGCTATGCAGCCAAGCATAAAGCCAAGGGTAATGGTTTTGGTTATGGTCTGGTCACGAAAAAGAGTGTGGCGCGTACGCTGTCTGCAAGATATTACAAGGATGGTTCCGAAATACTGGTATCCAGGGGACCCGGTAATCCGCGGAGACTGACACCGCGCGAATGTTCCCGCCTGATGGGATACGACAAACCGGGTGAAGCGATTTTTAAAATCCCGGTTTCTGATACTCAATCATATAAACAGTTCGGCAATTCCGTTGTTGTGCCAGTCATTGAAGAAATCGCGAGAATCATGAAGCCGCATATTATGTGTCTTAAAGACGAACAAGAAGCTCACGTACATCAATTTTCGCTGAGCATGAATGGTTAGTAATTGGTAGATGTAGTTGACAGTAAAACCCGCAGTCGGATGATGTCCGGCATTCGATCGAGCAATACCAAGCCGGAAATTCGCACACGCCATGCTTTGCATCGCCGCGGATACAGATTTCGACTCGATAGCAAGATCGGCAGGACCAAGCCTGACATTGTGTTGCGGCGTCACGGGGTGGCTATATTTGTTCATGGCTGCTACTGGCATCAGCATGAGCACTGCAAATTAGCCTATTCTGACCGGGACTTTTCTCCCAGGTGGAAGAAGAAGTTTGCAGATAATAAGCAACGTGATCAGCGCACGTTGAATCTTCTCAAAGTCGAGGGGTGGCGTGTGGCGGTTATCTGGGAATGTACGACACGTAGCGGCAGAGAGTTTGAAGATACGCTAAAAAAACTGGATGAATTCATCCAGTCTGACACTTCCCCTTATTTTGAGACCGGTTACCGCCAACGCTGAGCTTGAGGAATATCAGCCCGACAACCGCCTCATACCCTGCCGCACAAATCTCTTTCGCCGATACCTGTAAATCGCTCGCTGTAAACTTCAAATCGCTTAGATTAGAAAACTCGCCCCACCCCTTTTCCCGGGGATTCAAACCACCAATTCAGGATGGGGTACGGGTGTGATAGTCTGCTCACAGCGCGTACTCGGGGCGGCATTAAAAGCAGCGACCTGTGGTGCATCCATAATAATCCGGAGTATATCTGCCCTATGAACTACCCCTTACAAATCCCCGAAAGAGACGAATTACTTGCCAACGCTCGGTCTATCCGCTCAATTATTGAGGGGGATGCGGAGCAGAGTGAGGCGGATCGAACATTGGCGCTGAGCTCTGTAGACGCCATGTATCAGGCCGGACTACTGACGATGTGCGCGCCGCGCTCGCTGGGTGGGCTGGAAGCGGACCCCATGACCCAGGTAGAGGTATACGAGGCGATCAGCGAAGCCAATGGTGCGGCGGGCTGGTGTTGTTTTATCGGCGCCACCGCCGTGGGGCTGCTTGGCAGTATGACCAGCGATGTGGCGGTGGCCGAAGTGTTTAAGGATGGGTGTATTCCCCGCGGTGCTGGCACCATCGTCCCCTCGGGGCAGGCGGAACAGGTTGCCGGGGGTTATCGCGTCACCGGGCGCTGGGCATTCGGCAGTGGTATTCATCATGCCGACTGGGTATCGACTGCAACGGTGGTTACCAAAAATGGTGAGCCGGTCATGTTGCCGGACGGCTCGCCGAAGACATGCATGATTGCGGTGTCCACCAGGGACATTGTGATCGAAGATAACTGGCATTCTACCGGCCTGTGCGGTACGGGCAGTTCGCACTATCGTATTGAAGATATTTTTGTGTCCGACGATTTTTTGTTACAGAACAATCCGCCGCCGCGCGGTGGCCCTTTGTACCGCCTGCCAATGTACGGCTATGTGGCGGCCTGTCATGCCGGGTTTGCACTGGGGGTGGCGAAGCGCGCCCTGGCGGAAATTGTCGCCCTGGCCAGTACCAAAAAACGCAGAATTAGTGGCGTCACCTTAGGGGATCGGGGTGCGTTTCACAAGGAGCTGGGGGTGACTACCTGCAAACTTGCGGGCGCGCGGGCGTACTCTCTGGATATTCTGAATCAGGTGTGGGAAGCCACCTGTAACGGGGAACCTCTGTCTCTGGTCAAGTGGGGCGAGTGCCGGGCGGCCATGGCCTACGTGACCGAGGTTGCGGCGGAGGTGGCGACCTTCGCCTACCGTTACGGTACGGGGGTGGCGCTGTATAAACCCCATCCCCTGCAACGGTGCCTGCGGGATATCTACACGGGAATCCAGCATGGCATCGTGAGTGAAGAAAATTACGAAGCCCTGGGCCGCGCGTTACTTGGCAAGGGGCAGTGGGACCCGATGATTGGCGGGCCGCCTGAAAATTGATGCTGTCAGATTACAGGTCGTGGCTTGAAGTGCACGACGCGGCTGCCCGCGCCAACAATATAAACGGCACAACTCGCCACAGTATTTTACGAGCAGCGCCTTAAACACGGTTTGTGTTGGCACGCTTCGATAACGAAAGGACGCGCCCTATTTTTTCAGGGCGCTAATACCGGCTTCGGCAATCTGTGCGTCCTGTTGCGAGGACGCGCCACTCACCCCAACCGCGCCGGCCACCTGCTGGCCGACCATAATTGGCACGCCGCCTTCAAGTAATACCGTGTTGGGCAGCGAGGCGATTGCCGGCCGTGTAGTGGTCATATCGTCGAGCACTTTGGTCGGTCGTTTAAATGCCGCTGCGGTGCGGGCCTTGCCTATAGCTACATCGACGCTGCCGGTGGGTGCGCCGTCAGCCCGTTGCAGATAAATCAGATGGCCTCCATCGTCCACCACCGCGATCACCACGTTCAGTTTGAGTTGTTTGGCCTCCGCTTCCCCGGCGGCGGCGATGGTTTTGGCTCCATTCAGGTCGACAACTTTTTTATCCGCCAGTTGCGCGGCGGCGGGTAGCGTGAAAAGACCCAATACGATAAACATGGACAGGAACGTAAATTTATTTTCGGCAAACATAATTGTCTCCAGAGTGTTGGGGTACAGTTTTGGTAAGTACGTTATGCGCGCATCTAGTTTAAATGACAACAAGAGTCCAACCAGACACGTTTTCGGTCGGGCGTTATTCTGCCGTTTCCACCAGTATCAATGTCACGTCTGCGCCTTCGTCCCGCATCGGAACCAGTGCCTGATAAGCCGCGCTGTTATACCAGGCGCGGGCGGTGTCGGCGTCGCGGAATTTGATCAGCAGAAAACGTTCAAAATCGGCGTCGCCACACAGCACTTCCAGAACCGGCGCGCGCATCACGTACTCCCCGCCGTATGCGGCGATGGTGGCGCCCGCAGCTTTCCCGTAGGCCGCAAGTTTGTCCGCATTTTTGGTAGTGGCCTGAGCAATCACATAGGTTGTCATATTCGAATTCCTGAATAGTGGTAATAAAAAGCGTGGGGTATTACGCAGTTTTAAAAAAACGGTTTTCGGGGCGCGGAATTCCCAGGTTCTCCCGCAGGGTTTTGCCTTCGTAGGTGGTGCGATACAGACCCCGCCGCTGTAGCTCGGGCACCACCTTGTCCACAAAGTCATCCATGCCCGCAGGCAGGAACGGGAACATAATGTTGAAGCCGTCGCAGGCGCTGGTCATCAGCCACTCTTCCATCTGGTCGGCAATGGTGGCCGGGGTGCCGATCATTTCCAGCACGCCAAAACTGCCGCCGATCATCTGCGCCAGCTGGCGCACGGTCATGCCCTCGTTTCTGGAGAGATCGAGCAGTTTCTGTCGCGCGGATTTGCTGGCGTTGGTTTCGGGAATGTCCGGCAGCACCTTGTCCAGTTCAAATTGCGACGCGTCGCAACCCAGTTGCACCGACAGCGACGCCATGCCGCTAATCGGATCCACCAGGCTATCCAGTTTGCTTTTTTTGGCTTTCGCCTCGGCCACCGTGTCGCCGGTAATCACAAAGCAGCCCGGCAGTATCTTCATATGCTCTGGCGACCGACCCACTGCGCTCATGCGCTTTTTTACGTCGGCGTAATAGTGTTGCGCCGCGGATAGCTGGCTCATGGCGCCGAACACCATCTCGGCGGTTTCCGCCGCCAGTTGACGCCCCGCCTCGGAAGCGCCCGCCTGCACAATCACCGGCCAGCCCTGTACCGGTCTGGCCACGTTGAGGGGACCTTTGACCGAGAAAAACTCGCCCTTGTGGTTGAGGGTGTGTAGTTTGTCCGGGTCAAAATAAATGCCGCGTTCCTGATCGCGAATAAAGGCGTCATCCGCCCAGCTGTCCCACAAGCCTGTCACCACGTCGTAGAATTCCCGCCCGCGGCGATAGCGGGTGTCGTGTTCCATATGGGCTTCGACATTGAAGTTGGGGGCTTCGGACGGGTTGGCCGAGGTCACCAGGTTCCATCCGGCGCGGCCGTTGCTGATATGGTCCAGGGACGAAAACTTGCGGGCCACGTGATAGGGCTCGTTGTAGGTAGTGGACGCCGTCGCAATTAAACCCAGATGTTTGGTCACCACGGCGAGGGCGGGCAACAGCGTCATCGGATCAAACGAAGTCACCGTGGCGCTGCGTTGCAGCGCTGCCATGGGTATGTTCAGCAGCGCCAGATGATCCGCCATAAACATGGCGTCAAACAGGCCGCGCTCCAGGGTCTGGGCAAAGCGCACCTGATGGGCAAAATTAAAATTCGCGTCCGCGAACTGACCCGGATACTGCCAGCTCGCGGTGTGAATGCTGGCGGGGCGCATAAAGGCGCCGAAATGTAGTTTTTTATCTTCTGGCATGGCAGGTCTCTGGTGGCGACTTTTAATTCTTCCCCGAATTTAGTTACCAGCTAACTTTTATCTGGCATCGTACGCGCACCCTCGGGAACATATCATCTTCAAAGTTGGTCCAGGAGTATACATGGGGGCGGTCACCTAGTGTAGCGATCCCGGGGCATCACTTCATATTTGCGGTCGGAGTCAAAGCTAACGAAAAAAATACCGTTTTCAGTTAGCGTTTTACCCTCGCCTCGATGATTCGCAAATGCTAGGCTTTCGGCAATCCCACCAGCATCTTGCCCAGAAAATCCAGCTTGCCCAGCGGCACGCCTTTGATGCGCAACATATCGTAGATGGTGGTGGCGTGAAAATACAGATTGGGCAGGGAAAACGACAGGGCAAAATTTTCGGTGGTGAAGGGCAGTTCAAAACTCCCTGCCCGAAAATGCATGGCCTTGCCCTGCACGGCGGCGATGTCGCCCGCTTTGATGGTGCCCAGTTCGGTGAGTGCCTCGCTTAACAGCGCGATCAGTCCGCGATAATCCAGTTCGGGAATCTCGGGGGGCGGGCCAAACTCGCCGGCCATCATGCCGTGCGCTGCGCCGAGCGAATGGTGGCGCACGGAATTGACCTGAAACGGGAACGCCGCCATGTCGGGGGCCAGGCGCATCTCGACTACGTCGTTCAAATCCAGTCCCTGTTCACCAAAATAAACGGCGCCTTTTTCCATCACGGCGATAGTTGTGGTTAGCACGCGTCCATAGGTGCCTATGGTCAGGTCATATAACGTTGTCATTGTTTTTCTCCATGAGTGATTTAGGGATATAAAAAAACCGGGTGAATGAAAAATATTAATCCTTTAGCTCGACCAGCCCGCCCGGCGGTTGGCCTCTTCGGCAAGTTTGCGTTCGGCGGGGTCAGCGTATTTTTCATCCCATTCCGCCAGGTGTTTTCGCATCACTTTATGCCACAGTGGTGGCAGGAAACTGAGCAAAAAATACCCGAAGGCGCTGCCCGGCCGAATCACATCCCGATAGGGGGTAAGTTGCCAGTAAGGCGTGGTGGGATCGGTATGGTGTTGGGAATGGGTGACGATTTCAAAGGTCAGTATGCGCGACAGCGGACGAATATGGTTGAGGGCGTGGCGGTTTTCGATGGGGGTGCCCGGCACGCGAATCAGGCCATAGTGCTGGACGTAACTGAACATACAGACAATGGCCTGACCCAAACTGGAGATGGCTATCACGGTGAGGCCGGCCTTCCAGCCGGCGGTGATGACAAATACCGCAACCAGTACGACAAAACCCAGCCACGCCCACAGCAGCGGGTTCGAGATACTCCAGTGGCTTGCGCCTTTGTTGGCGTAGCGCTTTTTTTCCAGTTGCCAGGGGGCGGTGTGAAAAAAAATCAGCAGCTTTGGAATAAACGCGTACACGGATTCGCCGCGATAAGGGGTGTCCACATCATTCACGCTGGAGGTTTCGATGTGGTGGCCAATGCGGTGCTCCTTGTCCACGTCCCCCGCCATGAGCGTGACCGCGAACAGATTGCCCACGAAGCGGGACACGCTGTCGTGGCGATGAAATAGCTCGTGGGCGACCGGCAGACCAATCGCGGCGGTGATGGTGCTGACCGACAAAAAGGTGCCCAACCATTGCCACCAGGTGTAGTCGGTGGTGAGAAAATACCACAGGGCGTACCACATGAATATCCACGGGATAAGCTGAAAATAGAGCATAAACAGGCCGGCAAACGTGCCCATGTGGCGCACGCGCAGATCGTCATGCATAAAATATTCAGCGAAGGCGACCAGCGGAAATAGCACCAGCCCCGACCAGGTGGCGATGCCGCCGCCGATAACGCCGAAGCTGGTGACCAGCATAAAACTGGCGGGTAGCAAGTAACGTAGTGCGTCCATTCGGGGTGACCTTATTTTCGGTTAGTGTCCCATTAGATCAAACTAACGTTTCGTTTATATTGGTTGCGGTCCACCACACGTTAATTACTGGTGAAGTTCGCTCCACCATCCACATTCAGAATTTGTCCGGTAACAAAGTCGCTCAGTTCCGACGCCAGATAAATGGCGGTGCCTACCAGAGTGGGTGGCGTCTGTGCTTCGCCAAGGCAGGTCATGGCAACGATGTTTGGTGCCAGGGTGTTGTTGCCGCTGTCCGCGAGCAAATCCTTGGACGCCTGGGACAAAGTAAAGCCGGGGGCCAGGCTGTTTACGCGAATGCCATCCGGACCCAGTTCCCGGGCCAGGGCGCGGGTCATGGCGGCCACCGCGCCTTTGGATGTGACGTAATCGAGCAGGTAGGGCGCGCCCATGGAAACGCTGGTGGAGGCGATGTTGATAATTTTTCCGTAACCCTGTTTTTTCATATAGGGGTAGGCGGCCTTGATGCAGTTCCATACGCCTTTGACGTTGATACTCATCATCTGGTCCCAGTCCTTCTCATCGATTTCCGCGAAGGGCTTCATGGTAGCGCCTTTGCTAACCGCGCTTTTGCCGAACATGGCAGCGTTGTTGATCAGAATGTCCAGTTTGCCGAACTTGTCCACGGTCTGCTTCGCCATGGCCTGAGTGCTGTCGGAGTCGGTGACATCCAGATGTACTGCAATGGCGCAACCCGGATGGGCTTTGTCGAGCATGGCCACGGTTTCGGCGCCATCGAGAATGTCCGCGACCACCACCCTGGCACCCTGACCCGCAAGGCCCAGCGCATATTCCCGCCCGATGCCCCGTGCGGCGCCAGTGACAATGGCCACTTTGTCTTTCAGTAAATCCGACATGTTTCCTCTCCTATAATTTTATGCTGAGCGGCGCTACGGCCTTCGTGAAAAACATTAGATAGTCAGGGGCTATCTGACCAGTTGTTCCAGAAATTGGAAGGGAATCGTCCCACAGGCGGAGAGAAGCGGCAAGGGGGTGCACCGTTCCGAGGCCCCCGGAATAATCGCTTGAAAGATTGCTAAAGAGGTGTCCGACCCGCTGATACGGGCCGGAGGTGGAGAACGTGCTACTCGGCAACGACGCGATATTCTTCCATTTTCGCGTCTTTAAGGTCGTGGCGAAACTTGGTGGCGGTCCATGGCCAGGAGCCGGGCACGCCGTTTTTGTCGAGATACCAGCTGGAGCAGCCGGTCAGCCACACCGTGTCTTTCATATTGGCTTTCATGTCGTCATTAAATTTCTGGGTGGCGTCTTCCCGGGGCGCGATGGCCCTGAATTTTCCGGCGCGCCATTGTTCGATCAAATGCAGAATGTATTCTGACTGGGTCTCGGCAATGGAGGCGAGTGAAAAGTTACCCACCGGGCTGTGGGGCCCCATGATCATAAAGAAGTTGGGAAAGCCGGGCATGGCAACGGTGCGGTAGCCCACCGGGCCGTCTTTCCAGGCTTCGTCGAGAGTCAGGCCATTTTCGCCGGTCATTTTCATGGGCAGCATGTATTCGTTGGCATGAAACCCGGTGGCGAGGGCAATGATGTCCACCTCGTGGAGTTTGCCCTCGTTGTCGACAATGCCTTGCGGTTCAATATGGTCGATGCCGCAGGTGACCAGTTCCACATTTTCTTTTTGCATGGCTGGATAGAAGCTGGAAGACATCACCAGACGTTTACACATGGGGGTGTAGTCAGGGGTCAGCTTTTTGCGCAGCTCGGGATCCTTTACGCTGTTGAGATTCATGCGGCATACCTTGCCGACGATTTTGCGCGACCAGCCGTCCTTGATGATGCCCCGTCCCATCATTTGTTCCATCATAAAGCGATAGGTGCGGTACAACATTTTGGACAGTCCCGGCACGTGGGTGGCGAGTTTCTGTTCGAATTTGCTGTAGGGGCGGTTGGGCACCGGGATTACCCATTGCGGCGTGCGCTGAAAGGTTACCAGCTTTGATGCCACTTTCGCGATGGGAGCGATCATCTGTACGCCGGTGGAACCGTTGCCGATAACGGCCACGCGCTTGCCGTTTAAATCCAGACCGTGATCCCAGCGCGCGGAGTGCACGGTGGTGCCGGTGAAGGTATCCATGCCCTTGATGTCGGGGTATTTGGGGCGCACCAGAATGCCGCAGGCGGAAATCAGAAAGTCCGCAGTGGCGGTTTCGCCGTCGGTAGTTTCGACGCGCCACTGGCCGTTGGCGTAGGTGGCGTTGGTAACTTCTTTGTTAAATTTGATGCGGGAAAATACATCGTACTTTTTCGCCATATCTTCGAAATAATTGCGAATTTCCGGGCCGCCACAAAAGCGGTGGCTCCAGCTGCCACTCGGCTCGAAGCTGTACTGGTAATAGTGGGAAGGCACGTCGCAGGTCAGGCCGGGGTAGTCGTTGTAGTTCCAGGTGCCACCGATGCGGTGACTTTTCTCGAACAGGGTCAGATTGGAAAATCCAGCCTTCATCAGGCGCATGCCCATCACCACGCCGGACAGGCCCGTTCCGATAACAATGACGGTGGGGTTTCGGGCTTCCCCGGACGTGTCGGGACTGTTTGATTCGATTGTGGCGGTGCTGTCGATGCCCATGCAAAACCTCTTTGCTACTCATTGGTAATATGAATTTACTAATGGTAACTGTTCGCCCTGTTAAAGGGAACATGTTTGGCTGCTGGCGCTAACCGCTGGTCTTTATGTCCTGCAGGCGAGCGGGCGGCAGGTTGCGGGACCGGGGGCGACGGGAAAGTGACAAAAAATTGATGGCCCGCTGCTGAGGGCGCAATGAATATAAAATTGTTTAAAAACATAAGACTAAGATCATTTCCGCGGAATTAAAGGGGTTTCCATGTAACGCCCCCGGCCCGCTTATAACAAAAAAGTTGCGACCCTTCCTGTTTCCACCGCATCCTATTCATATGAGCAGTGCATTTGCGATCGCAATTGATCTGGGGTTGATACGCCAGGCGCAGTCGGGGGACAAGGGGGCTTTCAAGGCGATCTACGAGGCCTTTGAAAAACCGGCCTACACCCTGGCCTACCGCATTTGCCAGTGTCACGACGCGGCGCGGGATGTGGTGCAGGACAGCATGCTGATGATTTTTCGGCGCATTGGGCAGTTCCGTTTCGAAGCGCCGTTCTGGAGCTGGGTGCGCAAGGTGGTGGCCAATGCCGCTCTCATGCACCTGCGACGCAACGGGGAAGAGCAGTGGGCGGAGGTGCTGATTGACGATGTCACGGAAGATCGCAGCGACGGTATGGGAGTAGAGCGGGATATTGAAACGCTGTTCGCGCGATTGGCTCCGGAGCGCAGAGCGGTGCTGTGGTTGTATGCGGTGGAGGGCTATTCACACCGTGAAATTGGCGAAATGATGGATTACACCCCTAGCTATTCCAAATCGCAATTGATGCGCGCCCGTCGCCAGTTGCGGCGCTGGTGGGCCCCGAATGAAGCGATGCCAGACAATCTGGCAGGAGAGGCAGACGATGACAATGACTGATCAGGAACTTGACGACATGCTGGCCCAATTACCACAAGTGGCGCCCCGCGAAAATCTGTGGGAGAGCCTCGAACGGCAATTATCGGCGGTGGATGAAAGCGATATTACCGCGTCGGCATGGCGCCGCCCGGTCCACTGGGGCATGGCAGCGCTATTGGTGGTGGGTGTGGCGCTGTTTGTGATGCGCGTTGCGCCACCTGCAGATGATGCGGCACCTCGTCAGACACTTGCGACGACATTAGCGGAGGGTGCAGCGGGCGACTCAAATACGGGCAGCGCGACGGTGCGCGCTACGAGTCAGCCGCAGGGACGTTATGCGCGGCATTTGTACAGCGGCGATGAAGCCGTTCGCGATGCGTTGCTGGAGGATGAGTTGCAGCGCGTTGAACAGGCCATGTTGTACGCCGCGCCCACCGAACAGCGCACCCTCTGGCAGTACCGCGTGCGTCTGCTCGAGCAACTGGTGCGCATGCGCTATGAGACTGGCGTTACCCTCTACGAGTTCTGAGGATGTGAGCATGGGACGGTTTGAAAACAGGATTTTCCCGGTGTTGCTGTTGGTGTTCACCGCATTGGCGGCACCACCGGGATATGCGGTTGACGAGGGGGAATCCGCAAGGGATGCGGAGCTCGGCAAAGCGCGCGAAGAGTTGCAGCAAGCCCGACGGGAGCTGCACAAGGCGCGTACCAACCTGGCCCTGGTCATGGAAGATCAGGGATCAGGTTATTCACAACGGGGCTTTCTCGGCATTATCCTGATGCCGGATAAAGCGCTTGGTGTAAAGGTGATCCGCACGTTACCGGATGCCCCGGCGGAGCGCGCGGACGTGAGGGAGGGGGATATTGTGCGCGCCATTAACGGCGTATTTCTCCTGCCCGGCGACGCGGATGGCGAGCGCGGCGGCGACGGAAATAACGGAAATAAGAGCACGGCAAGTGACAATCAGGGTGTGCTTACACCAGCAGATGCCGAAATGTTGCTGCACAACGCTTACCAGTTGCTCGAAAAGGTCAAGCCGGGGGAGGAAATTGTACTTGCCCTGCAACGTGGCGCGCAGCAGATTGAACGGCGTATCGTGGCGGAATCCCGCAAACTGGAACTGTTCTGTGAGCGCGGCACCGGTTGCGATTCGATTATGCACGAGCGGCCGAGAACGGAACGGGGTCGGCCGTATATTCCGCGGGACATCGGCACTGAACTGGCGATGATAATTCCTGACCTGGAAGCCAATATCGAAAACGCTATTCGCTCGCTGCCATTTCTGGAAACCCGCAGGGAGCCGATCACCGTGCTGCCGGAGACGCTGATTAACGGGCTGGAGCTGGCGGAATTGAACCCGGGGCTGGGGCAGTATTTTGGTGTCAACCGAGGTGTGCTGGTGGTCAATATTCGCGAGGAAAGTATTCCGGGTCTACGTCCAGGGGATGTCATTCTGTCCTGTGGTGAACGGGAAGTGAGTACGCCGCGGCAGGTGATGCATATCCTGATGAGCTACGAGAAAGGCGAGAAAGTTTCCATGACAGTGCAGCGCAACAAGCGCAAAAAAACCATCACGGCGAATATGCCGACAGAGTAAGTAACAGGCCGGTAATTTGCAGGAACTTTTTTACAAAGGGCGCGTTGGTTTGCATACTCCAGGGATTCTACTTCAACCGACCCTGTTGCGGATCGGCGCCGCTGGTTGTGGAACGCATCCTGCGCAACAAATAATTCCCGCACAATAATTAACACAGGGGTTTTTTCTGGTTGAAAGCATAGGATCGACTGTCCCTATTGTGTAAAATTCGCGCTTCATTTCGACGTAGTGCCCATACCATGTTTGATCAAAAAATGACCCTCGCCCAGTTCGATCCGGACGTCTGGCGCTCTATTCAACAGGAAGAGCGCCGCCAGGAAGAACATATCGAACTAATCGCCTCGGAAAACTACACCAGCCCGCTGGTGATGGCCGCGCAGGGCACGGTGCTTACCAACAAGTATGCTGAAGGGTATCCTGGCAAGCGCTATTACGGTGGTTGCGAGTATGTGGATCAGGCGGAAGAACTGGCCATCGCGCGGGCCAGGCAGCTGTTTGGCGCGGACTATGCCAATGTGCAGCCCCATTCCGGTTCCCAGGCCAACGCGGCGGTGTATCAGGCGTTGTGCGAGCCGGGTGATACCGTGCTCGGTATGAGTCTGGCAGATGGCGGGCATTTAACCCATGGGGCCAAACCGAGCTTTTCAGGCAAAACCTACCACGCCGTGCAATACGGTTTAGTGGCGGCCACGGGCGAGGTGGATTACGACCAGGTGGAAGCGCTGGCGCTGGAACACAAACCCAAAATGATTATCGCCGGGTTCTCCGCCTACTCGCGGGTGATGGACTGGCAGCGGTTTCGCGATATTGCCGATAAAGTGGGTGCCTATCTGATGGTGGATATGGCGCACGTGGCGGGTCTGGTGGCGGCGGGTTGTTACCCAAATCCGGTGCCGGTGGCGGATGTGGTGACCTCCACCACCCATAAAACCCTGCGTGGTCCCCGCGGCGGCATTATTCTGGCGCGGGCCAATCCGGAGCTGGAGAAAAAGTTTAATTCAGCGGTATTCCCCGGCGGGCAGGGTGGCCCGCTGATGCACGTGATAGCCGCCAAGGCGGTTAGCTTTAAGGAGGCGATGAGCGAGGAGTTCAAGGCATATCAGGTGCAGGTGGTCAAAAACGCCCGCGCCATGGCCGCAACCTTTATTGAACGGGGTATCGATATCGTCTCCGGCGGCACCGACAACCATCTGATGCTGGTCAATCTGATTGGTCGGGACTACACCGGTAAGGATGCGGACGAAGCCCTGGGCAATGCCAATATCACGGTCAATAAAAATGCCGTGCCCAACGATCCGCGCTCGCCCTTTGTCACCAGCGGATTGCGGGTAGGGACTCCGGCCATTACCACGCGTGGGTTCAAAGAGGCAGAAACCATTGAGCTGACCCACTGGATGTGTGATGTACTGGATGGCCTGCAAGCGGGCAATGCCGAGCCGGTGATCGCCGAGGTCAAAGTGAAGGTTCTAGAAATTTGCCAACGCTTTCCGGTTTACCGCTAGTCTGATGAGTCGCGCGGGATTAATCCGCGCGACCCGGTAACGGTTTAAAAACCGACGGAAATACCCGCAACGATGCGCTGGTCCACGTCTGTCTGCTCGCCCTTGTGGTTTTCCACGACGGGTATGGCGTAGGACAGATAGCCGCTCCAGTTATCGGTCAGGGACAGGCGGATACCCGGCGCAAAATAAATTTTCGTGCCCCCTGAGTGGGTGTCGGCCGTGCCCGCCACTTTATCCTTGCCGCGTGTTTCGCCATTCAATTCGAGTACCAGGTCCCACCGCATGCCGTTGCTGTGCAGCATCCCATGGTGATCCTGGTGGTGTTGCGCATGGTGTTGATGGGGTGCGGCCAGTCGATAGGTCAGAGCGGCGTTGTAGGATAGCGCGTTACCAATCTCCGCGCCCTGGGCACCGCCGTTAGTGGCGTGGTACAGCACATTGGCGTGCAGGTTTACCGCTGTCAGCCGCCTGCTGACCGCCACACCAGCCAGGTAATCGAGGGAACCGGAGCCCGGCTGGAACTCTGTTTCAAAACGGTGCCCGCCGCTGTCTTTAACATCAGTCTCACCGGTGGGGGCCTTGATACCGAACAGCAGGGCAACATCGGTGTTGTCGCCAGCGACAACCTGGTAGTGTCCGAGCAGCACCAGGTCGCCCAGCCCCGACGAACCGCCGTGGCGATGTGCTTCGGCCACATCGTCCTCAATTTCCGCTTCATTGATAGAGCGCCGTTCGATATAGGGTATCTGCAGGCTGGCAGTCAGGCGTTCGCTGATGCCCCAGGCGAGGGAAAGCGTGGTTTTCGTCAGGCGCTCCACGCTGTGCACGCCCTCCAGTCCATTTTCTGCGAAGTGGGCAAGCTCGTTGCTGCTAAACCCGTCGAAATCGGTCATTTCGGTGCGCAGTCCGCCAGACCACCCACCCTCGGGGAGAACACTTGCGGATACGGTGTTGATGGGTCCAGTGTTGTCGGCGCCAAACGCCATGGAGGGATGGTCAGCCAAGGCCGTTGTACCCAGTGACAAACCGCTGATAACTAATAACAGACGACAATAAAAAGACATATTCATGTTATGGCAAACTCCTCGTGAAAACCGTGAAAACCGTGAAAACCGTGGGTGGGTTGCGCCAATTCCAGTAGTGGTGACGAAGTAGGCGAGTCTACTAGCGTGGTCAGACTATCCATCAATACACTAACGGCCAACGCTGAGGCGCAAACTGACAGTAAAGCGGTAGCGGTAATGCGGTTGACTTGCGGAGGGTATGGCCGGAGAACGCCAGCTAAACACCAAGTGCGCGCAGATCCAGTTGTTGTTTTGCCATGGGCGGGCACCAGAAATAGCCGCCAGTCAGCGGACGGGTAAAATTGAATAGCGCGTCGCTGACCCCGTCTTCAATGCCAACCATGCGCGATAGCAGTGCTTCATAGGCGTCGAAGGATTTGCCGAACGCCACAAATACCAGTCCCGCTTGCTGAGCGTTGGCCCAGGGTATGGATCGCCTGAGAATAAAGGCTTCGGGAGTGAAGCTTTCCTGAGCGGTGCGTTTGACGTGAGCGGAAATCGGCGCAGAAGCGAATTCTTTGTTGTCACTTTTACGTCGGCCAATGGTGTTGTCCTGGGTTCGCCGGGGCATGGCGTCGAAGGTGTCGAGATCGTGTACCCACTGCTGCACGGCGACAAAGCTACCGCCATTAAGTCCCGGGCTGGCGTTGGCGACAATCGCGGCGTTAACGGCTTGCTTTCCGGTAGGATTTTCCGTGCCGTCTTCGTATCCGGTTAAATCCTTGCCACCCTGGTACACAAAGCCATCCAAGGTTTGCGACGGTAAAAAAGTGGGCGCGAGGGTGCGTAACAGCGCGCGGCTACGGTGTAACAGATCGCCCTGGTCGTCGCCGCGCAACCAGCACCACAGGGCGGACGGGGTGGAGGGAATATCGAAACCGGGACCCGACAGCCGTGGGAACAGTCGCAATCCCTTAATTTCACCGTCAAGGGCCTGCGTCAGGGCCTGGCCAATACCGACGACCAATCTTGAACCATCGGCAAGTTTAGCCAACGCTTTAAGTGCCCCGCGGGGATCGGCGTTGGGCACCAGGTCAAACCAGTGGTAGCGGGACAGGGGCGGTACGTCCGCGAGAATGCCAGCTTGTGTGGTTGTGTTTGCGGTCGACCGCTTCGTGCTGGTTTTTCCGGTGTTTTTACCGCTGGCCATGGGTTACTCCGATCAAATATTCAGGGAAGGTGGCTCGGCATAAGTTTGCCAAAAAACGTACAGAGAATAAGGTGCCGTAAAAACAGGATTGGTTCAACCGGGAATCTATCCTGTGCGTGATGTAATGGTTGGCAGGGAAGCGAGGGTCCGGCTTCAACTGTGCTAAAATTCCCGGCCTTTTCAAACGATTATTGGCCGTCCACCATGCACTGCCCTTTTTGCGGCAAAGATGACACCAAGGTAATCGACTCGCGACTGGTCGCCGAGGGCGGCCAGGTGCGCCGCCGTCGCGAGTGTGTGTCCTGCAAGGAACGCTTTACCACCTACGAATTGGCGGAGTTACTGATGCCGCGGGTTATCAAACAGGATGGTACCCGTGAGCCCTTCGATGAAAACAAATTACGTTCCGGTTTGCACCGCGCCCTGGAAAAACGTCCCGTAAGTGTCGAAGCGGTGGAGGCTTCTATTTCCCAGATCAAACGGTTGTTACAGGGAACCGGAGAGCGTGAAATTCAATCGCGGGTGATTGGTGAGCAGGTCATGGCACAACTGCGCAAGCTGGACGAGGTGGCCTACGTGCGCTTTGCCTCCGTGTATCGTAGTTTTCAGGACTTAAATGAGTTTCGTGCCGAGCTGGATCGCCTGGAAAAACAGGGGTTTGCCGAGGACGAGCAGTGAGCGGGAGCGATGCGCATCGTCATATGGCGCGGGCTCTGCAGCTGGCCAGAAACGGCTGGTATACCGCCCGACCCAACCCGCGGGTGGGATGTGTTATCGTGCGCGCCGGCCAGGTGGTGGGCGAAGGCTGGCACAGTCGTGCGGGCGAGGCCCATGCCGAAGTTAACGCATTATCCGCCGCGGGCGACAAGGCCCGTGGCGCAACGGCCTATGTCACTCTTGAGCCCTGTAATCACCAGGGACGCACCGGACCCTGTTCCAGGGCGCTGGTCGCGGCAGGGGTGGAGCGCGTGGTGTATGGCATGCGCGATCCCAATGGTCTTGCGGGCGGGGGCCTGCAGACCCTGCGCGAGGCAGGCATTGAGGTTGTTGGGCCGTGCATGGAAGATCAGGCGGCGGCGCTTAATCCGGGATTTATTAAACGTTGCCGCGAACAGCTGCCGAGAGTGACCCTCAAAGTGGCAATCAGTCTGGATGGGCGCACTGCTATGGCCGATGGCGCAAGTCGCTGGGTCACCGGGCCGGAAGCGCGTCGAGATGGGCAACGTTTGCGTGCCCAGAGCGATGCCGTGATTACCGGTATCGGCACGGTGTTGCAGGACGATCCTGCCTTTACCGTACGGGCCTCGGAACTGGATGTTCCCGATGCGGCAGGGGTGGCGCGGCTGCAACCATTGCGGGTCATTGTGGACAGCACCTTGCGCACCCATTCCGGCCTGCGCATTCTCGAACCCCCGGGCGCGGTGTTATTGGCCACTGCTGGCGCGCACGGAGTCGCTCCCGGTGGTGCAAATGTCGAAGTGTGTGCGGTGCCCGACGGGGGCGGCAAGGTGGATTTGCGCGGCCTGCTGGCACTCCTGGCGACCCGCGGTTGCAACGACGTGCTGGTAGAAGCGGGGGCTAAATTGAGCGGTGTTTTTCTGCGCTCTAGGCTGGTCGATGAAATAGTTGTCTACATGGCGCCCAGGTTATTGGGCAGTCGCGCCTTGCCGATGGCGCAGCTGCCGTTCGACGGGCTGGACGAGAGCATCCCGTTAACTATCACGGATATGCGCGCCGTCGGTAAGGACTGGCGCGTCACCGCGCTACCAGGAAAACAGTGAATGTTTACAGGTATTATTGAAGGGCGCGGAGTTGTTGCCGCGAGCGAGCGACGGGCCGGCGATCTACGGGTGCGAATCGACACTGGCGAGCTGGATCTTACGGACGTCAGACTGGGTGACAGTATCGCGGTCAACGGCGTTTGCCTGACGGTGGTGGACTTACCGGGCGCGGGGTTTATTGCCGACGTGTCCGTGGAAACACTGAATTTGACCACCGCGGGCGCATGGCACTCCGGTATGCGAGTCAATCTGGAAAAAGCATTAACGCCGACTACCCGCCTCGGCGGGCATCTGGTGAGCGGTCATGTCGATGGCGTGGGCGAAGTGGTATCGCGGCACGCGGACGCCCGCTCGGTGCGCTTTTGCATGCGCGCCCCCGCTCATCTGGCTCGCTATATTGCCCACAAGGGCTCCGTTGCTGTGGATGGCGTCAGTTTGACTGTCAACCGCGTCGATGGCTCGGAGTTTGAACTGAATATCGTGCCCCATACTCTGGAGCACACCCTGTTCGGGGATTATCAGCCAGGGGTGCAGGTGAATCTGGAAGTGGATGTGATCGCGCGCTACCTCGAGCGCTTGTTGGGGAACGACAAGGCGACCAGCGACTATTCGGCGCCGTAGCGGCACATTCCGCAAATTGTTATGAAGGTTGAAGTGATGAAACTCAATACCGTGGAAGAGCTGATCGACGATATCCGCCAGGGGAAGATGGTCATCCTGATGGACGACGAAGATCGGGAAAATGAAGGTGATCTGGTGATCGCCGCGCAGTGCGTGCGCGCCGAGCATATTAATTTTATGGCCAGGTACGCGCGCGGTCTTATCTGCATGACGTTGACGGAGCAGCGTTGCAAACAGTTGGCGCTGCCATTGATGGTGACCAGCAACAACGCCAGTCACGGTACTAATTTCACGGTATCTATCGAAGCTGCGGAAGGTGTTACCACAGGTATTTCAGCCGCGGATCGCGCACTTACCGTACAGGTGGCGGCCGCCAAAAATGCCACCCCCGACGATATTGTGCAGCCGGGCCACATCTTTCCCCTGCGCGCTCAGGAAGGCGGCGTTTTGAGTCGCGCGGGACACACCGAAGCGGGTTGTGATCTGGCGCGCCTTGCCGGGTACGAACCGGCTTCGGTCATCGTGGAGATTATGAACGACGACGGCACCATGGCGCGGCGGCCCGATCTGGAAGCATTTGCCGTACAACACGGTATTAAAATGGGAACCATCGCCGATCTGATTCATTATCGGGTGGTTAACGAGCGTACTCTGAAGTGCATAGGTGAACGTCAGATTGACACTACGTTCGGTGAGTTTACCCTTAAAACCTATCTGGATACGGCGCGGAAAAATAAGCATTTTGCGTTAGTGAAGGGGGAAATTTCCGCCGATAAACCCATACCCATTCGCGTGCATATTCCAAGCACCGGACGGGATATTTTGTCAGTGGAGCGCACTGGGCCGTACCCAACGTGGACGATCCACAAAGCCATGCAAAAAGTGGCTGAAGAGGGTTGTGGCGCGATCGTATTGCTTCATCACGCTGAAACCTTTGAAGAGATCGAAGGGGAACTCGATGCACTACAGGCCAATCAGAGTAAGGTCAGAAGCGCGGCAGAGATGGTGTATTTGCAGGTTGGTGCGGGCTCGCAGATATTGCGGGATCTGGGTATAAAAAAAATGCGCGTCATGAGCGCGCCGTTTCGTTTTAATGCAATTTCCGGCTTTGATCTGGAAGTCGTCGATTATATTGAGTGCCCCTGAGCTCGCGGGCTGCTTTTTTACAGTGTGCTGCGGGGCCTAACCTGGATATGTTATGAGTGAAATTCGACCGATAGAAGGTTCCTTCGAGGCAGGCAATGCGCGCTTCGCGATTGTGGTCAGTCGTTGGAATGGCAATATTACTGAGAATCTTCTCGCCGGCGCGTTGCGCGCCCTGGCGCGCCACGGTGTTACCGAGGAGTGTATTCAGGTGGTGCGCGTCCCCGGGGCGTTTGAATTGCCACTGGCAGCCCTGAAGCTGGCCGACAGCGGTAACTATCAGGCGATCATTACCCTCGGCTGCATTATCCGGGGCGGGACGCCACATTTTGAGTATGTGTGTGGCGAGTGTGCACGGGGCATTGGCGAAGTCGCGTTGGCGACAGAACTGCCCGTAGCCTTTGGCGTACTGACCACGGACAACCTGCAACAGGCAGAGGAGCGCTCTGGA
Source organism: Porticoccaceae bacterium (assembly GCA_041600415.1). GTDB lineage: Bacteria > Pseudomonadota > Gammaproteobacteria > Pseudomonadales > Porticoccaceae > JBFJKD01. The sequence continues at coordinate 435,172 of JBFIKF010000001.1, forward strand.
GAGGGGCAGGAGAATAAAGGCGAAGAGGCGGCGCTTACCGCACTGGAAATGGTGTCGTTGTGCAAATGGTTGGAGACTTGATCGGTGGCTGCCGCACCCCTGCCATCCACCCGCAAGAAAGCGCGTCATCTGTTAGTGCAGGCGCTCTATCAATGGCACCTGGCGCAGGAAGATATTGCCACCATCGAAGCGCAGTTTCACACCGACCATAGTATGACCAAGGTAGACACGCAGTTTTTCGGGGAGCTGTTGCATGGTATTCCCGCGAACCTTGCAGAAATTGACGCCGCTTACGACCAGTTTCTTGATCGCGAGACGGATAGTCTCGACCCCGTTTCCCGGGCCGTGCTGCGCCTGGGCACTTATGAGTTGATGTTTCGCATCGATGTTCCCTATAAAGTTGTCATTAATGAATCCGTCAATCTGGCCAGGACATTTGGCCCGACCGAGGCACATAAATACATTAACGGCATTCTCGACAAAGTCGCTCGCGTCACGCGGCGCGTCGAATTGTCGGCGGGTCGGGCGCGCGGCTGACGGGAGCCGCGCTAACCGGGGCAAGGCGCACCATGGTCGTAGATGAATTCAGTCTGATCGATACCTATTTTGCCCGGCATCAGCGCGCCGATGTCGGGGTTGTGCTCGGTATCGGCGACGACTGCGCGCTGTTGTCCCCCACACCGGGCATGGAGCTGGCGATCACCACGGATACGCTGGTGGGCGGCGCACATTTTCCTGACTCGGGCGCCCCCGGCGAAATTGGTCAACGGTCACTGCGGGTCAATTTGAGCGATCTGGCAGCGATGGGCGCCCAGCCGCGCTGGTTTCAACTGGCGCTGACGTTACCCAGTGCCGATCCAGCCTGGTTAGCCGAGTTCAGTGCTGGGTTGTTTGCGGTGGCCGAGCAGTTTTCCTGTGTATTGGTAGGCGGCAATATGGCCCGCGGCCCCCTCTCTGTAACTATTACCGCGATCGGTGAAATACCGTTGGGGACGGGGTTGACTCGCAGCGGTGCGCAGGCGGGAGATAGTCTGTACGTGACCGGGTCCCTGGGGGATGCGGCGGCGGGGCTTTCCATACTATCTACTGAAATAAACTCGGTAAAGCACGAAAGTGAATATTCGCTTACAGAATATCTTCTAGGTTGTTACTGGCGGCCAACTCCGCGCCTGGCGGAGGGGCAGCTGCTGCGCGGCATTGCCTCTGCGGCCATCGATATTTCAGATGGGTTGTTAGCGGATCTGGGACATATCGCCAGGCTTAGTGGTGTTGGTGCCCAGATTGAGGGAGATTTGCTGCCCCTGTCCGAAAACCTGATAAATATGGCGGGGCGACATCAGGCGCTGGCGTGGGCGCTAGGTGCGGGGGATGACTATGAACTGTGTTTCACGGTGCCCGAACGGCAGCTTCCTCAATTGACGAAGCTAATCGACCGGGGGAAGCTGACGGCTACCAGGATCGGTACCATGGTCGCCGGCAGTGGTGTGAGCTGGCGCGACGGCGACGGTAAACTGAATGTTGCGACCAGCACCGGCTATCGCCATTTTTGAGGCCTGATTCCCATGGGTTCATCCACACCCACTTTCGGACAACTGCTGCGCGATCCGTTGTTGCTGCTGGCCTTTGGTTTTGGCAGTGGATTGTCGCCAAAAGCGCCGGGCACTGCGGGAACATTGATCGCTGCAGGATTTTTTCCGTTATTGGCGTTATTGCCCCTCAGCTTGTACCTGTCGATGCTACTGGTGGTGGTGATCGCTGGTGTCGCTATCTGTGGTTATGCGGCGCGCAAGTTGGGTGTACACGATCACGGGGGCATCGTCTGGGACGAGTTGGCGGGCTTCTGGTTGGCCATGACCGCCTTCCCCGCCACCTGGCCCTGGCTGCTGGCAGGGTTTGTCCTGTTCCGATTCTTTGATATCGTCAAACCCTGGCCGATTAATTGGCTGGACAGAAACGTCACAGGCGGGCTGGGTATTATGCTCGACGATCTGGTGGCAGGGGCGTTGACCTGGGGGGTGTTAACCCTGATCGCAATGACGGGCTTGATGGTGTAACGACATGAGATATTTTTTGATGACGCTGGGGATGCTGGCGGCAATGCCAAGCTCGGCGGAGGCGGAAACTGAGATTTTCGTCGATGGTCTGTTTGAAAACAGGGCGGTATTGACCATCAACGGCGAGCGCCATTTGATGAAGGTTGGGGATACTCAGGATGGGGTAACGCTGGTCAGTAGCGATAGCCGCAGGGCCGTGGTGCAGGCCAATGGTCGGCGCGAGGAGCTGTTGTTATCACAGCATATCGCCGCCCACTTTAGCGCGGCGGCACAGGCGGAAGTGCAGATTCCCAAGGGCCAGGGCGGACATTATTTTACGGCGGGTAGCATCAATGGTTATCCGGTGGCATTTATGGTTGATACCGGTGCAACAGAGATCGCCATGAATATAAATCAGGCGCGGCGTCTGGGACTCGACTTGAAGCGCGGCCAGCCGGGCATGTCAAACACGGCCGGCGGAATCGTAGACACCTTACAAGTAACGTTGGCCAAGGTCAGTGTGGGCAGCATTACCGCCCACGATATTGCGGCGACGGTGGTTCTGGGTGATCACCCTACCCAAATATTACTGGGCAACAGTTTTTTGAGTAAGGTCGAAATCAGCGAACAGTCCGGTGTGATGGTGCTGCGCAAGAAATATTAGTGTTGAACGCCAGTGTTCCCATCCCTCGCGCGACGGCGGGTAGCAGCCTGTTGCGATAGCGCGAGTCGGCGAATCGAAACGTTGTCGTTGGTGGAGGGCTGCCAGCACTAGGATAACGCTGACAAATCGCCGTCGCTAAAGACGTTTGCTCCAGCCGATAAACACCGTATCCACGTAGGGGCTAACAGATTCCTCACCGCCGATTCCCAGTCCTGCTGTTGCCGATGGGCCCTTGTATTCGGCTTCCACGAATTTTCCATAGGCGAAATGCAGTTCAGATTTTTGGTCAAGCGCCCAGCTTAAACCCAGGGTGTATTGGTCGGTCGGATTCGGCGCCAGCATATTGAATGTTACAGTGTTAATGTCCTCACTGTCGTTGGGCCGGCGGCCATAGGCGTAACCAGCGCGCAAGGTGAGGCGTTGGGTGGCGGCATATTCGACGCCGAGGCGGTAAACATTCTGGCTGTCCCAACTGAAGCCGCTGCCATTACTACTGCCCAGCGGGCTCCCGCCGGGGCTCAGTGAGTTCAGGTTGCCGTTGTGCAGTGCGTTGATTTCTCCCCAGTTAACTCGCTGTATATCCAGCGCGATAAGCCAGCCGGTGGCGGGTTTAATAGCAGCTCCGACACTGTAGTTTGACGGAATATCGAATGCACCACCGTCGGCAAACAAGCCCTTGTATTTGTCAAAATCCTGCATATAAACACGGGTCGAATAAGCTGCCCCAAGATCCAGCCAGGGCGTGATTTGTCCGTACCAGCCAATGCGCACGCCAAAGCCAAATGCCTGGTCATAGCCGTTATCGGTGACTGAGTCGGGGTGCGCTGACAAGCCCTGAAAGGCCTGTAGTCCGTAAACCTTGACCCGTTGGTACGCCAGCAGCGCGGTGATGCCCACGCTGTGTTGCGGCGCAAACTGCCACCCGAGACTGGGGGCAACGATCACCTGCGCGAGATCGAAACCCAGTTTGCCGCAGCCCAGCAGAAAATTGGCCGGCGCGTCGCCACATGCAGCGGGATTGAAGTTGCTGCCGGGTACACCATTGTCATCGTTGTATTCGGTGTTGAGTCCGCCATTGCCATACAGGGTGACCCCCCACGAAAATTCATCGTTGATGCGGCGCGCAATGCCAGCCTCCGGCAGGAAGAAAATACTGTTGCGGCTGGTGCTGTCTATATCGTAGATGCTGTCACTGGCGCCGGTGCGTTCGATTTCCCGATGGGGCGAAAACAATTTCAGGCCAGCGTCGATGCGGTCGCCGGCGGCAAACAGCTTGCCGGGGTTGGAGGAACCTGCAAAGCCGTCCAGCCCTGCGGCAGTGGAGGCCCCGGCCATCTGATTAGCATAGGTGCCATAGCCGAGGACAAAATAGCCACCACCTGCTGAGGCAACCCCCGCGTTGATGCCTAGCCAAAGAGCGAGCACGACACTGGCGCCGCGCGTAAACACGTTTTGACTCATGGAAACTCCGCTGGAAGTTTTTTCAGTATGATGAGCGAACGAACGGTCAAGAATGTAACACAATTCGGCGTGGTGTTAAATCCGGCTGTGGCGGGCCGCTTACCATTGCTTCTTTACTCGCACTGATCAGGGGCTACAATGTCGCCCCTTACCAGCACGCTCTTATTCGGGTAATTGCTGGTTCGGTAACGCCGCCGGTCAAAGCTTTTCCAGTTCTCATGTGGAGTGCCAATGTCGAAGTTAGCGAAGCGTATTATTCCCTGTCTCGACGTGGATCAGGGGCGCGTGGTTAAGGGCGTTAAGTTTCTGGATATTCGCGACGCGGGGGATCCCGTAGAAATCGCCAAGCGCTACGATCAGGAAGGGGCCGATGAAATTGCATTTCTGGATATTACCGCCAGTCACGAAGGCCGCGACACCACGATTCACACAGTGGAGCGCATGGCCAGCGAAGTGTTTATTCCCCTCACCGTAGGTGGTGGTATTCGTACACTAAATGACATTAGAGCATTGCTAAAAGCAGGTGCGGACAAAGTGAGTATTAACTCCGCCGCGGTGGAGAACCCTCAGCTGGTGTTTCTCGCTGCGGAAAAATTTGGTTCCCAGTGTATTGTCGTGGCCATTGATGCCAAGCGGGTCAGCCCCGAGGGAGAGACTCCGCGGTGGGAGATATTCACCCATGGGGGGCGGCGCCCGACGGGTATAGATGCTGTGGCCTGGGCGGTCAAAATGCAGGGGCTGGGTGCGGGTGAAATTTTGCTGACCAGTATGGACCGGGACGGCACCAAAAATGGCTTTGATGTGGGGTTAACGCGCGCTGTTAGCGATGCGATCAACATACCGGTGATCGCATCCGGCGGGGTGGGAACGTTGCAGCACCTGGTAGACGGTATTCTCGAGGGTGGGGCAGACGCGGTGCTGGCCGCGAGTATTTTCCATTTTCAGGAATTCAGTATTGCCGATGCCAAGGCGTTCATGGCGGAACAACGCGTCGAAATACGCTGATATAGTCGCCAACTGGTGCGCGGGTGCCGAAACGCCTTAATTCGGCATCTGATTCAGGCGCAGAAACGGGATTCCTGAGAGAGCAGGTCGAGAGTGCGTGGGGATGCGGACGACACAAAGGAGACATACTCGTCGATCCCCCGTCGCGCCAGTTCCAGAGAGTCGAACGGTCCCATGGTGACACCCTCCCGGGTGCCAAAGAACCAGTAGTTAGAGAGTTTGAAAAAGCGCTCACTGCGAAAGCGCGAGCCTGGTGCCTCGGGCAGGTCGCTGGCGCGTTTAAACGCGATTATTCCGTTCATCGCTCACTCCATCCACTAGCAGTTTTTCGCATACACAATCTCATCACGTCCAGAATTCCAGCGTCTTCGATCCGACGCACCGCGAGCGCTGCGCAGACCCTTCGAGCATGTCGCCCATAACCTGCATTTATACCAGAGAGTGAAAGCCAGAGCAATCCTATTTTTTACCTAAAATATCTATTCCTTTCAAAAGGTTAAGTGCCTCGTAGAGTTGATTATCGGTAACGTCGTTGGTTTTATCCTCGTTGTCTGAGACGCCCCCCTTAACGGCGTTGCCGTTGCTCAGATGCCCGCTCAAATCTGCCTCCTTGATACCGCTGAGACCCTCAATGACCCGAATTTCGGCGCGGGCCACGCGAATATCCGGCTCGATACCTTCCGCCTGTATCGACCGCCCGCTGGGGGTGTAATAGCGCGCGGTCGTGAGCTTGATGGCGCGACCATCCTGCAGAGGCAATACGTTTTGCACAGAGCCCTTACCAAAGCTGGTAGAACCCATAATCACAGCGCGGTGATGATCCTGTAACGCCCCGGCGACGATTTCCGACGCGGAAGCGGTACCGCCATTGATCAATACTACCAGTGGTACGCCCTGCAACTCGTCCCCCAGGGTTGCGGAAAAACGCGAGTTGGAGGAGGGGATACGACCCTGGGTGTAGACGATCAGGCCTTGATCCAGAAGCGCATCCGCCACTTCAACGGACGACGGTAATAGCCCGCCGGGATTATTGCGCAGATCGAGTACAACACCCTTTAATTCGGGCGTGTTACTCCTGAGTTTATGCAGGTGTTTGACGAACTCTGTGCCGGTGTCCACCTGAAACTGGGCAATGCGCACATAGCCGAACGCGTTTTCCAGAGTACGACTGCGCACGCTTTCAACTTTTATTACGTCGCGCACAAGCTTGATTACGAGGGGGGTGTCGACGCCTTCCCGGGCTATGGTAAGCGTGATGGCAGAACCTTTCGGACCGCGCATTTTGACGATAGCTTCCTCCAGGGACATACCCTGTACCGCTTCGTCGTCCAATTTAATAATCAAGTCCCCCGGCTGCACGCCAGCCCGTTGCGCGGGTGTGTCGTCAATTGGCGAGACTACTTTAACAAATCCGTCCTGCATTCCCACTTCGATACCCAGGCCACCAAATTCACCCGTGGTTTGCTCTTGCAATTCTTCGTAGCTTTCTTCCTGTAGAAAACCGGAGTGCGGATCCAGTTCTCCAAGCATTCCGGTGATGGCTTTTTCGAGTAAGGTCCGGTCGTCAATTTCTTCGACATAGGCGTTACGAATTTGCTCGAAGACCTGCGCAAAGAGTTGTAATTCTTCGAGTGGCAAACGGGCGTCAGTATCTACATCCACTGCTTGTTGCTCCGCGGCGACCGTTAGTGCGACGAAGAGTAATACGACAAAACAGAGGGTCCGGGTGGCGTAATTCATGGCAACGTTCTCTCGTAAATTACCCTCAGTGTAGGGGTGGCGAGGGTTGTATGGGAAGGGGTGTCATTCACGCCCGCGGCTTCAACCAGGGTTTTGGGTCCAGTGGCTGGCCGCGCAGGCGAATTTCGAAGTACAGGGCGCTGCGGGACAATCCCCCTGTTGCGCCGGTTTTTGCAATCACCTCGCCGGGCTTTACCCAATCGCCGGTTTCTTTCAACAGTAGCTGGTTGTGGGCATAAAGGCTGAGATAACCTTCGCCGTGATCGATAATTAACAACAGTCCCTGACCGCGCAAGTAGTCGGAAAAAACCACCCGGCCATGGTGCACCGCGTTGACCGGGCTACCCTCGGCCGCGTGCAACAACCACCCAGTCCAGTTGAGACTGGCGGCGCGGCGCGCGCCGAAAGCATGCACGACCCGGCCATTCAGGGGCCAGGGCAGCTTGCCACGCTGTTTGGCAAAGGGTTGATTATCAGGTATCTCCAATTGCTGCAGTGATCGTGCGAGGTTGTTGATGACTGCTTCCAGCTGCTGGCGTTCGCGCGTCAGTTGCGCGAGCCGGGTGTTGTGATCTTTCAGTTGTAAATCAATTTTCGCCAGCACTGTGCGTCGCTCCTGCTGCTGGTTTTTGAGTGTCTCTTGCTCCTGAACTAAATGCTTGCGATCGTTATCGAGTTGAGCCTGACGTAAATTTATAGTCTTTTTGACGCCGTTGAGCTCTGCCAGAGTGTCCTGATATCGAGCCAGTTTTTCGCTACGGGCGGCGACAAAATAGCGATAGTATTTGATGGTGCGCGAGACCAGTTCCGGATCTTCCATGTTGAGCAACAACTTGATCGGTTCCTGGCGGCCGAGACGGTATACCGAGCTAATCTCGCTGGCAACTCGTCGCGCCTGCCGGTCGTGGACGTCCTGCAGTGCAGTGCGCTGGGCGTCCAGGGTTTTTAGTTCTGATTCGAGCGTTTTGACCTGGGTTTGCAGGTGATCCACGCGCTGGCGAATGGATATCGCGCGCAGCTCTGCATCGCGCAAGGCGGTCATTAGCGATTCCCGTTCGCCGCCGGTGTGGAGCAACTGTTTTTGCAGTCCTGAAATTTGTGTCTTCAGCGCGTCGAGCTTGCTTTGTTGCGTTTTATCCGCGGCCTGTGTCGTGGTCGCGCCCAGGGCAATCAACAGCGCGAGTGCGATGGAAGCAATAGTCACGGCAGGTGCCTTGCCAAGGGTTATTCTACGGTCGCGAGACTGCGCCCGGTCATCTCAGCGGGCTGGGTGGTTCCCGACAGATACAGCAGCGTTGGCGCCACGTCGGCGAGGGAGCCACCTGAGCCCATCGAAACTTTGCGAGGTCCCACGTACACCAGTGGTACGGGCATCAACGTGTGGGCAGTGAGCACCTGCCCAGTGGTGTCATCCAGCATACTTTCGACGTTGCCGTGATCGGCGGTGATTAGACATTCTCCATCCACCGCTGCAAGCGCATCGGTAATTCTGGCGAGGCAGTGATCGAGAGTTTCCACCGCCTGTACCGCGGCCGAAAAAATACCGGTGTGCCCAACCATATCGCCGTTGGCAAAGTTGCAAACGATCAGGTCGTAGCGTCGCGATTGAATGGCAGCTACCAGTTTGTCGGTCACCTCCGGGGCGCTCATTTGCGGTTGCAGATCGTACGTGGCAACCTTTGGTGAGGGTACCAGAATACGGTCTTCTCCAGGAAAACTGTCTTCGCGACCGCCGTTGAAGAAAAACGTCACGTGGGCATATTTTTCTGTTTCGGCGATACGCAACTGGGTTTTGCCCAGGCTGGATAAGTATTCTCCCAGGGAGTTGGTTAGCGCTGTTGGCGGAAACGCGCAAACGACGTCGAGGGATTGTTCGTATTCGGTGGTGGTGACAAATTGGCCAAGCCTGGGGACGGTGCGGCGCTTAAAGCCATTAAACGCGGACTCGACAAACGCCTGGGTAAGCTGGCGCGCCCGATCGGGGCGAAAATTCATAAACAAAACCACATCGCCGTCGGCTACCAGGGCGGGTTGTTCGCCTGCACCAGCCACTACCGTGGGCTTTACAAATTCGTCCGTTTCACCGCGCTGGTAGGCCTGCTGTAGCGCCTCCATAGGGTTTTCATAGCGGTAATCTGCGCTCCCCTCGGTGAGCATAGCGTAAGTCAGGCGCGTGCGCTCCCAACGTTGATCTCGATCCATAGCGTAGTAGCGACCTGTAATGGATGCGATGCGCCCCACCCCAGAATCCACCAACGTGGTCATAAAGTTCGCGAGGGAGCTGTCGGCACTGCGCGGTGGCGTGTCGCGGCCATCCAGAAAAGCGTGCACATAAAGTTTACGGGCGCCGCGTTCACTCGCCATTTTTAGCGCTGCCGCTATGTGCAGTTCGTGGCTATGCACGCCGCCGGGGGACAGCAGGCCAAAAATATGAATTGCCTTGTCGGTGGCGATTGCGGTGTCAATGGCCTGGACATAGGCCGGGTTACTAAAAAAACTACCGTCGGCGATAGCCTTATTAATGCGGGTAAAATTCTGGTAAACGACGCGTCCTGCCCCCAGGGTCATGTGCCCGACTTCGGAATTGCCCATTTGGCCGTCAGGCAGGCCCACATCCAAGCCGCTGCCGGATATCAGTGTGTGTGGGCAGTCGCGCCACAGCCTGTCCCAGGTCGGGGTGCTGGCGCTATAGATGGCGTTTGCAGACGTCTCTTCACTATATCCCCACCCGTCCAGAATAATCAGCGCCAGGGTTTTTTTGACTTCGGTCATGGCGTGGAGGGATCCTCGTAGAGCGGCTGTAAATCAGTGCAAATGGTACCCGTTTGTGTGGCCAATGGCCATTGATGAGTGCGACGCGGAAAGTGGCGGCACGACCTTTATAGGCCGTTACTTGCGGCTGCGACGGCCCAAATAACTTTGTGTATACTACCCGGCCTGTAATTGGCTGCCCCATTTCAAACTGTTTGCCGAGGTGTTGCGCACGTGGATTTTTTTGTTTTTATCAGTGAGCAGTGGATACTGGTGAGTGTCCTGCTGGCGCTTATCTATATTTTTATGTTGTCCGAGCAGATGAAGGCGGGCAAGGCGCTTTCCACCCATCAGGTCACGGCACTGATCAATCGCGACGAGGCGATTTTGCTCGACGTGCGCGATGCCAAGGACTTTCAGCTCAGCCATATCGCAGGGGCCATGAATATTCCCGCCGGTGCGCTCGATACGCGGCTTGCCGAACTGGAAAAGCATCGCGCTAAAATAATTGTAGTAACCGACAAGATGGGTCAGCAGGCCTCGGTGGTAGGCCGTAAACTACGGCGTCTCGGGTTTCAGGTACGACGTCTGCAGGGCGGCATGGGGGAGTGGCTGGCACAACGTTTGCCGGTGGTTTCACAGTGAGCGTGGTGCTCTACGGAACGCGCTTCTGTCCCTATTGTATTGCCGCACGCGCGCTGTTGCGCGCCCGCAATATTGCCTACCAGGATATTGCTGTAGACGGCGACCCGCAATTGCGCGACGCAGTCTTGGCGCGCAGCGGGCAAAGTACAGTGCCACAGATATGGGTGGGTGATGTACATGTCGGTGGGTTTACTGAGCTGCGCCAGATAAATGCCTCCGGCGAGCTGGATACGCTGTTGGCAAAGATACCAGCTAACTGTGAGCAGCGGGAGCCGAATGCGCCACCAATCACAGGGCTCGAAAGCCAATGATGACCAAAGGGATTAATGTATGAGTGAAGCACCCGCCGATCCGGACGCTCCAATAGCCAACGAGGATAAAAGTACGCCGGTACAATTTGCGATTGAACGTATTTATCTAAAAGATATTTCTTTTGAGGTGCCGATGGGGTTTGCGGGTTTTACCAAACAGTGGAAACCCCAGGTCAATCAGGACATCGCCACCAAAACCAATAAACTGGACGGCGGTCTTTACGAAGTGGTTTTGCGGGTAACCGTGGAGGTCAAGGAACAGGATAAAATCGCGTACCTTGCGGAAGTCGAACAGGCCGGGGTGTTCAAGATCGACGGACTCGAGGGTATGCAGCTGACTCAATTACTGAATACCCACTGCCCGAATATACTGTTTCCCTACGCGCGGGAAGTGATCGACAACATTGTGACCAAAGGCAGCTTTCCGGCGCTGCATTTACCGCCCATCAGTTTCGATGCGTTGTTTCAAAAAGCTGTGAGCGAAGCGAGGAAAAACGCGGGCCCGAAGGCGGGGGATAAATCCCACTGAGCCTGTCAACCCCGGTTCTGATCGAGTACCTGGATACACACTTAACGACGGCAGATTTAGTCGCTGTCGCTTAGCCCCAGCTCCTTTAGCTTGCGGGTTAATGTATTGCGTCCCCACCCCAGGAGTACGGCAGCGTCGCGTTTGCGACCCGCAGTGTGCTCGAGGGCGGCTGCGATGACCGTGCGTTCAAAAGCTGGAACCGCTTGCGCAAGAATATTTTGCTTGCCATCTTTTAACTGACTGGTCAGCCAGCGCTGCAGGCTGACTTCCCAGTTTGGACCGGTTGTCGATCGCCCGGCTGGAGTGTCGCGCAGTTCCGGGGGGAGATCCGTTAACAACACCTCCCGCCCGGCCGCCATCACCGTGAGCCAGCGACAGGTGTTTTCAAGTTGGCGCACATTGCCGGGCCAGGGCAGTGCACACAAAAATTGCTCCGCCTCGGGACTTAAAATTTTGGGCTCGACGTTGAGTTCGCGGGCGGATTCCCTGAAAAAAAGCTGAATCAGTCTGGGGATATCTTCGCTGCGATCGGCCAGCTTCGGCAGGTTGATACGAATCACATTGAGTCGATGGAAAAGATCCTCGCGAAAGCGCTGCTGAGTCACCAGGGTTTCCAAATTTTGATGGGTGGCGGCAATGATGCGCACGTTGACCTTGATCGGCGTGTGTCCTCCCACCCGATAAAATTCGTTGTCCGCCAGCACGCGCAATAGACGGGTCTGTGCCTCCTTGGGCATATCCCCGATTTCGTCGAGAAATAGCGTGCCGCCGTCGGCCTGTTCAAAACGGCCGACGCGCCGTTGCGCTGCGCCGGTAAACGCGCCCTTCTCATGGCCAAATAATTCAGATTCGATCAGATCGTGGGGAATTGCCGCCATATTAAGGGCGATAAATGGCTGTTCCTTACGCGGACTGTGTTTGTGCAACGCGTGGGCAACCAGTTCCTTGCCGGTGCCAGATTCGCCGTTGATTAGCACCGTGATATGCGAGTGGGAGAGACGGCCGATGGCGCGAAACACTTCCTGCATGGCCGGCGCTTCGCCGATAATTTCCGTTTTTACCCGGGCGCTGTGCTCCGCAGACGCGCTGGCTTTTTCCTGAGAAAAAGCCAGCGCGCGGCGTGTCACCGATACCAGATCATCGATATCAAACGGCTTGGGCAGGTATTCAAATGCGCCACCCTGATAGGCCGCCACTGCACTGTCCAGATCGGAATGGGCGGTAGTGATAATCACCGGCACCTGCGGCGTTTCGCTATGAATTTTTTCCAGCAGTTGCAGACCGTCCATGCCCGGCATGCGAATATCGCTGATAATGGTATCCGGGTGCTCGCGATTCAGGCTCGCCAGCAGTGCGTCGGCATTTTCAAAACTGCGCACATTCATGTCGGCGCGCTCCAGTGCCTTTTGCATCACCCAGCGGATAGAGCGGTCGTCGTCGACAATCCAGACGTTCGGTTTGATGATGGTGTTCATGGGCTTAGTTACCACTGTGGTTGTCACCGGAAGGTTGCGTAGCGACCGGCAAATAAATGGCGAATTGGGTGTTGCCGGGTTCACTGATGTATTCAATTAAACCCTGGTGGAGATTGATGGCGGACTGCGCGATCGGCAGCCCGAGGCCACTGCCTTCGGCGCGCCCGCTGATCATCGGGTAAAAAATTCGATCGCTGATTTCTTCCGCTATGCCTGGTCCGTTATCGATAATATCGAGTCGACACACCACCCGATGGCGAACCTTGCCAATGGTAAAATGGTTGAGTACGCGAGTTCGCAGTGTAATAGAGCCGCCGTTGCCCAGTTGACCGGCGCTTTCCAGGGCCTGCATGGCGTTGCGCACCACGTTTAGCACGGCCTGAATCAGCTGTTCCTGGTCACCCTGAATTTCCGGAATGCTGGGGTCGTAGTCGCGCACAATATCGACCGCGCCCCGCGTTTCCGCCTCTACCAATGCGGCAACCCGTTCGGTTACTTCGTGAATATTGGTCGCCGAGAATTTGGGGGGGCGCGAGGGCCCGAGCAGGCGGTCGACCAGGTTGCTCAGCCGTTCCACCTCGGTGATGATAATGTCGGTGTATTCTTTCAGCTCGCTGCCCTCCAGTTCCCCGGCCAGCAGTTGTGAGGCGCCGCGGATCCCCCCCAGGGGGTTTTTGATTTCGTGGGCAAGACCTCGGGTCAAATTGCGCGAAGTGTTGCTGGCGGAAATCAGCGCCTCCTCCCGGTCGATGCGCAGAATGCGATCCATCGCCTGTATCTCGAGCAGTAACATGTCGTTGCCCCCATAGACCAGGGGTGTAACTGCGTAATCGACGGTTATCTCCCGCAACTCTGGAAGCACCAGTGTGGCCTTGCGCTCGGTGTAGGGACGCTGGCTGACCAGCGCTTCGCGCAGTGTGTTGACCCGGGCGGCCGAATCTCCAAACAGATGGCTGACGGACGTGCCGTGAATGCGTTGGTTGCTGATGGCCAGCATGCTCTCTGCTGCGGGGTTCAAATACGCGATGGTCAGGGTATCAGTGAGCATCAGCACCGCAGTGCTGAGATTGTCGAGTAGCGACTGTTTGGAATCTTTGAGGTTCATGGCTGTGCCAGCTGCTGGTGGGCAGCGCTCCTTCTTTACAACAGGAGGTCAAGCAATTAGCGGGCCAACGGGCTTTGGGTGAAAATGGGCCTGGGGCGAGCTGGAATGGGGGGGAGTATAGCGGAGTCAGAGCAAGGGTGCACCGTTATGGTGCGACGCGCTGTTAGTTGCCACCTGATGACGCGCTCTGTGCGGCACCGACAGCCGCCCGGTGGACGAAAACAACAACGGGGTCGACGGTCGTCAGGACTTCGCCATCGGCGTTAAGCACTTTGGCATGTATGCTGTGGGAGCCTCGAGTCAAGTCGCCGATTGAAAACGCAGTGCCCGCCACAGGTTCGCCGTAGGGCTGACCATCAAAATATAATTGCAACAGGTGTCCGGTTTGTAGCGTCGGTTCCAGCGCTACCTGCACGACGATATCCAGCTGCCCCGGCGGGACGGTGGAGTCATTCTCGGGTTGCAGAATGTAGGCTGTTGTGTAGCCCTGACCGGGCTCCGCTGCCGCCGGTTTCGATTGTTGCCGCACCGGTAGTCCGGGTTGCGTATTCAAAGGTGGCAGTTCAACGCTCTGGGCCCGGGAGCCTTCCGCCGGGGAATCCGTATAGGTTACTTCGCCCTGGTCATCTTCGACTCTGTATACCTGTGCCAGTGCCGTGTCAGGTAGCGCGAGTGCTGCGACAGAAATTAATACAAAAACGGTTTTAAAGAGCGTCATGTAGAAATCCTCCTGGAGGCGGGTCGGGTGGCGCACTTGCACGGGACACTCTGCACGACAGTGCTCGTCGTGCTGTTCCCAGCAAAGGGTAACGCGACTTTGACCAAAGAAAAAGCCCGCCATTCCACGAATGACGGGCTTTTTTTACACAGAGGTAACAGTTAGACGCTGTAATACATCTCAAATTCCACCGGATGGGTGGTCATGGCGAGCCGCTCGATATCGGCCTTTTTGAGCGCGATATAGGCGTCGATCATATCGTCGTTCATAACACCGCCCGCTTTCAAAAAGTCGCGATCTTCATCTAGTGCAGTGAGAGCCATCTCCAGTGAAGAGCAAACCGTGGGAATGCCCGCAGCTTCTTCCGGTTCCAGATCGTACAGATCCTTATCGGCCGCATCGCCGGGGTGGATTTTGTTCTGAATGCCGTCGAGGCCTGCCATCAACATCGCGGTAAAGGCCAGATACGGGTTAGCCGAAGGATCCGGGAAGCGCACTTCAATGCGTCGTGCTTTGGGGTTAGCCACGTAGGGAATGCGAATCGACGCGGACCGGTTGCGGGCCGAATAGGCGAGCATGACCGGCGCTTCGAAACCAGGCACCAGACGCTTGTAGGAGTTGGTGGAGGCATTAGTGAAGGCGTTAATCGAGCGCGCATGCTTGATAATACCGCCGATGTAATACAGTGCAGTTTCGGACATTCCGGAATAGACATCGCCAGTGAAAATATTTTTGCCGCCTTTGGACAGCGACTGGTGAACGTGCATGCCGGAGCCGTTGTCGCCGACCAGGGGCTTGGGCATAAAGGTCGCAGTTTTGCCGTAGGCGTGTGCCACGTTGTGCACGCAGTATTTGAGAATCTGAACTTCATCTGCTTTCTTGGTCAGGGTGTTGGCGCCCACACCAATTTCGCATTGACCCGCAGTGCCCACTTCGTGGTGATGGACTTCGATGTCCAGTCCCATCTGCTCCATCGCCGCGCACATCGCGGCGCGCAGGTCGTGCAGGGAGTCCACTGGCGGCACCGGGAAATACCCACCTTTAACAATCGGGCGGTGGCCCATGTTGCCGTCTTCGAAATGGTGTTCGGAAGACCACGCCGCTTCCTCAGAACTGATTTTGTAAAATGCGCCGCTGATGTTCGCACCCCATTTAACATCGTCGAACACGAAGAACTCCGGCTCGGGACCAAACAGCGCGGAATCGGCGATGCCAGTGGAGACCATATAGTCCTGTGCTCTTTGTCCAATCGAGCGCGGATCGCGGGTGTAGCCCAGCATGGTGGTAGGTTCGACGATGTTACAGCGCAAAATCACCGTGGGCTCGTCGGTGAACGGGTCGAGAACAGCGGTGGAATCGTCCGGCATCAGCACCATGTCGGAGTCATTAATGCCTTTCCAGCCAGCGATGGACGAGCCGTCGAACATTTTGCCGTTCTCAAAAAAGTCTTCCGCCATCACCTCCTTGCTGGGAATGGAGACGTGCTGCTCTTTGCCTTTGGTGTCTGTAAAGCGCAGGTCGACCCAGCGCACTTCGTTTTCTTTTATCAGTTTTATGCTTTGTTCGGACATTGTTTCCTCCAACTCGGAATGTTCTGGTGTGTCTCGGTAGGTCTCGTTCGCTGTCGTCGAAATATCGGTTTACGCCAGGCTAGCGGGGTAGTGACTGCAAGACCTGTGCCATCTGGCTTGTTCCGGCAATATTACCGCCCCGGGCGTATTTTCTTATCACCACCCTTTACGGTCGTGCGCCAAAACAAAGCAGAAGCATATTTTAATGCTCTATATTGGTGCGCTATGCGATAGGTAATCAATCGACCGGTTATTGTGCCTTATTTTTTTTGTTAAGGGGAAGCGAAGTTTACGCTGTCCCGCACGTAGATGTTTGGGCTGCGTATAATGTATGCACCCAGGGCACCCGAATGGCAGTTGCGCGATATGCACTTTATTATCAAATTGTTCCCCGAAATTATCATCAAAAGTCCTCCGGTGCGGCGGCGCTTTATCAAGCAGTTACAGCGCAATTTACGGTGCTTAACAGAACGCCTGGGTTATCGGGTGGAGTTGGAGCGCGATTGGGAGAAAGTGCAACTCATCGCCGAGGGGGAGGATTCGCGGCGCGAGACAGAAATCGCGACACTCCTCGCGCACACCCCGGGAGTCGGCAGCTTTGCCCGTGGCAGCAGTTACCCGTTGGGGGATTTTGCCGATATCGCGGATAAAACCTGTGGAATCTACGGACCGTTGCTGCGCAACAAAACTTTTTGTGTGCGGGTGAAACGCACCGGCAAGCACGGCTTCTCGTCCATGGATATCGAAAGGTCAGTGGGTGCACATCTGATGCGGCACTGCGCAGCAGCGGGAGTTGACCTGACCCGGCCGGATGTTACGGTGCGCCTCGATATTCGCGACGACCGCCTGTTTGTGGTGGAGCAGGAATACCCCGGGCTTGGGGGTTATCCATTGGGAACACAGGACCCGGTCCTGTCCCTGATCTCGGGGGGATTCGATTCCTCTGTGGCCAGCTTTCTGACCATGAAGCGCGGCCTGATTACCCATTATTGTTTCTTTAATCTCGGGGGCCGCGCCCACGAGGTGGGGGTCAAAGAAGTGGCCCATTATTTATGGAACCGCTACGGGGCGTCCCACCCGGTCAAATTTGTCACGGTGCCCTTCGAGGCGGTAGTCGCGGAAATTCTCACCCAGGTGCAGAATTCCCAAATGGGGGTGATTCTCAAGCGCATGATGCTGCGCGCCGCCAGTCGTGTCGCCGCACAGTTACAAATTGAAGCGCTGGTGACTGGCGAAAGCATTGGTCAGGTCTCGAGTCAGACGCTCCCTAATCTGGCAGTTATTGATTCCGTATGCGACCGGCTGACGTTGCGACCCCTGATCACCATGGACAAAAATGACATTATCAATATTGCCCGCCATATTGGCACGGAAGTCTTTGCCGCCAATATGCCGGAATACTGCGGTGTCATTTCGGTAAAACCGACTACCCGCGCCCATCCCCATGTGATTGCCCGCGAAGAGGCGCGGTTTGACTTCAGTATTCTGGAAGACGCGATTGCGGCGGCCAACATACAGAGTATCGACAGTGTGCTTGAGGAGATGCCGCAGTTGCACCCCGTAGAGGTTTTTGCGGCGCCGCAGCCGAATACGGTGATCGTCGATATTCGCCACCCGGATGAAACCGCGCTACGACGCCTGGACGCGGGCAGTGTGCAGGTGGAGGAAATTCCGTTCTTTGCACTGCAAAAGCGCGCAGCCGAATTCGACAAGCAACAACGCTACCTGCTGTATTGCCAGCAGGGCGTGATGAGTCATTTACATGCCGAGCTGATGCTTGCGTCCGGATTTACCAGTGTCGGTGTATACCGCCCGTAATGGTTAAACGGGCCGAAAATGACCGCCCAGTACTTTTTACAACTGAGCGTTCAAAATCAATTTATACAATGCTAGACTCGACCGCGAGTAACTTGTCAGGCGTAGCTATGGCCCAGTATGAGCAGTCCCAAGCATAATCTTTCGCCTGCGTACGATAAGGAAATTTTCGCCCTCACCATTTTTCGGCTGCGCTACGGCATGTTGCTGTCCGGGGCGGCAGCGGTGGTCATCGCCGTGGCGTTCTGGGGCGTGGTGGCGCATTGGCGGGTGTGGGTATGGGGAGGGTTCGCCGGTGGCGTGACTCTGGCGCACGCGCTGCTGCTCTTCCGCGAGCTGACTTACCTCGAGCAGCTTGGCACGTCTGTGTGGGGTCCCGATAATCGCTTGTGGTTGATGCGGATTTCTGCTGGCCTTACCGGGTTGGCGTGGATGCTCGCCATCTTTTTACTGTTTGTTGCTCACGACCTCTACCATGGGATCCTGCTGGGGTTGGTCGTCGGCACCGCCGCAGGTGGAATGATTATTTACATTTACTACCCCTCGTCGGCGAATATATTTTTGCTGCTCACCCTGGGAGCTTTTGTGGTTTACGCCGCATTTTCAGGTTGGGAATATGGCTCTGTGTTGGCGGCACTGGGGGCGATCCTGCTCTTTGTCCTGGGCATGGGCTATCGGGATTTGAGTTCCTTGTTAGAGGAAAACTACCGGCGCCGCCATGCGTCGGAGCGCCTGGCGCGGCGCGCTCAGGACGCAAATTATCTGTATCAGCAGCACTGGGAAAATACTCCCCTGGCGGTGGTGCAGTGGAACGCCGATTTTAAAGTGCTTTCCTGGAGCCCGGGGGCCGCAAAGATGTTTGGTTATAGCGCCGCGGAGATGATTGGCAATAGTGCCGACGCGTTGCTTGCCCCGGATGCGGAAAGCGACGTGCGGGCAATTTGGGGGTTAATTGAAAATCATGCAGGAGGCTACAAGCAGATCAACACTAACCTGCGCAAGGATGGCGTCGAAATTATCTGTGAATGGTTCAATACGCCGATATATCGCGGCGGCGTGCTCGAGAGCGTCATTTCCTTTGCGGAAGATATTACAGCACGGATCGAGGCCGAGCGGACTATTGAGGAGTACGCTGGAATCGACGCGCTCACCGGGCTGGCCAACCGACGCCGCATGCTGGAAGAGGTCGGACGTGCGCTGGTCCGCAGCCGCAGGGTTGGACAGTACGGCGCGGTGGTGTTTATCGACCTGGATCATTTCAAGGATATCAACGATACCCAGGGCCATCATATTGGCGATCTGGTGCTGCGGGAGTTCGCCAGTCAGATGCGCTCCGCGGTACGCGACAACGATATGGTGGCGCGCTTTGGCGGGGACGAATTTGTAGTGTTGTGCGAGGATCTGGGTACGTTTGAGGACGGCGCTCGCTATGCGGCGACCACCATTACCGAGAAGATTCTCGACGTGGGTCACCATCTTGAAAAAATAGACGGGATGAATTTCGAAGTTGACGCCAGCGCCGGTATTTACCTGTTTCAGGGTGATCGGGAAGATGTGGGCGAATTGCTGAAAAAAGCCGATCTGGCCCTGTATCAGGCTAAAAATGCGGGACGTCGGGGCTACCAGATTTATGCGGAAGCCATGGGGGCCGAAGTCCAGGCCCGCGTCCAGATGATTCAGGCGCTGCGCTTGGCGCTGGATAATGATGAGTTTGTTGTCCTTTATCAGCCGATCGTGGACCGGGATAAACATCTGGTGGGCGTCGAGGCATTATTGCGTTGGCAACGTCCGGGCGTGGGGCTGGTGGAAGCGCGGGAATTTATTGGTGCATTGACCTCCATGCCGTTGATGCACGCAGTCGGGGTGATGGTCCTGGAGCGCGTTTGCCAACACATAGCCGCCTGGAAAGCCGCCGGAGTGTGGCGGGAATCGATGGCGATGTACGTCAACATCAGTCACCGGCAACTTGCGGAACCGGGCTTTGCCGCTGCGGTAAAAGCGGTTCTGAGTCGCCACTGCGTCCCGCCCCAGGCGCTGGTATTCGAGATCGCGGAGCACAGTTTAGTACGTAATTTCGACGCCGCAGAGGTAGAGGTCAATCATCTGATGGCGTTGGGCCTCGGGTTTTCCCTGGATGACTTTGGCACCGGTTATTCGAGCTTGTCCGCCATGCAATCGCTACCCATTCGTTCCGTCAAACTGGGGGTGGATCTGATTGCGGACCTCGGTAAAGGCGAGCGCGCGGACAATGTGGTGCGCGCTATTATCTCCCTGTGCCACGAGCTGTCCCTGCAGGTGGTGGCCGGTGGGGTAGAAACCGAAGAGCAGCTCAGGTTGCTCTGCGCGGTCGACTGCGACCGCTTTGAGGGCTACCTGTTTGGCAATGCAGGTGACGCGGCCAAACTTGAGCAACAGTTGAGCGCTGAGCAATCGCGATAAATTTTTATAGGGTGTTGTCCCATCCCCGCGACCACGCGGATTAATTGGTTGATTCCTGTACAAATAATACTGTGACTTAGGGAAGCGAAATCTCTATAATCCGCACCTCATTTTTCCCCGTGGTCGGCCCCATGTCCTTACAACAGCTGCGCAATATCGCGATCATCGCCCACGTCGACCATGGCAAGACCACCCTGGTGGACCGGTTGTTGCAACAGTCGGGAACTCTGGACCGCAAAAGTCAGGGTGCCGAGCGCATCATGGATTCAAACGATCAGGAGCGGGAGCGGGGCATTACCATTCTCGCCAAGAATACCGCCATCGACTGGAACGGCTACCATATCAATATCGTCGATACCCCCGGGCACGCCGATTTTGGCGGCGAGGTGGAGCGCGTATTGTCTATGGTGGACTCGGTGTTGCTGCTGGTGGACGCGGTGGATGGGCCTATGCCCCAGACTCGATTCGTCACCACCAAAGCCTTTGAGCGCGGCTTGAAACCCATTGTGGTGATCAACAAGGTCGATCGTCCCGGCGCGCGCCCCGACTGGGTGCTGGATCAGGTGTTCGATCTGTTCGATCGTCTTGGCGCCACCGATGAGCAACTGGATTTTCCGATCATCTACGCGTCTGCGCTGAACGGCGTGGCGGGCCTCGATGCGGATAATCTGGCGGCGGACATGACGCCCCTGTTCGAATTGATTGTCGACCGGGTGCCAGTGCCAGACGTCGACCCCGCCGGAACATTACAGATGCAGATATCCGCACTGGATTACGATAGTTATGTCGGCGTTATCGGTATCGGGCGTATTGCGCGGGGTAGTCTCAAAGCCGGGCAGACGGTCGTCGTGGTGGACGCCAACAGCAAGCAGCGCAAGGGTCGCGTGTTGAGCGTTAAAACCCATCTGGGTCTGGAGCGAATCGAAGCTAAAGAAGCGCACGCTGGAGATATTGTCTGTATCAGCGGTATCGAAGGCCTGGGTATTTCCGACACCCTGTGCGATCCCGAAAATATTGAAGCGCTCACGCCCCTGTCGGTGGATGAGCCGACCGTGAGCATGACATTCCTGGTCAATGATTCTCCGTTTGCGGGCCGCGATGGTAAATTTGTGACCTCCCGGGTGATCAAGGAGCGTCTCGAGCGCGAATTGATTCACAACGTGGCCCTGCGCGTCGAGCAGGGTGATACCGCCGATAAATTCAAGGTCTCGGGCCGTGGCGAACTACATCTTTCGGTATTGATAGAAAATATGCGGCGCGAGGGTTTTGAGCTCGGCGTGTCGCGCCCCGAAGTGATTCAGAAAATGATCGACGGGGTGCTGCACGAGCCCTTCGAGCAACTGGTGGTGGATATCGAAGAACGGCATCGCGGCGCGATTATGGAAGAGCTGGGTAATCGCAAGGCGGATATGACCGATATGCAGAGTGATAACACCGGTCGGGTTAAGCTGGAGTACATTGTTCCCTCGCGGGGACTGATCGGTTTTCGCGGCAACTTTCTTACCCTGACCTCCGGCTCGGGGGTGATGACCAGTATTTTTGACCATTATGGCGTGGTTAAAGCGGGGGTCAGTAGCGCGCGCAAAAACGGCGTGCTGGTCTCCATGGTAACCGGCAAAACTCTGGCCTATTCCCTGTTTAATTTACAGGAGCGGGGGCGGTTGTTTCTCGGCCATGGCGTGGATATTTACGAGGGGCAGATCGTCGGCATCCATTCGCGCAATAATGACCTGGCGGTTAATCCCACCAAGGGCAAGCAGCTCACCAATATTCGCGCCGCGGGCACGGATGAGGCCCTGACCCTGGTACCCCCCATTCGCCACAGTCTCGAACAGGCGCTGGAGTTTATCGAAGAAGATGAACTGGTCGAAGTGACTCCCCACCACGTGCGCCTGCGTAAAAAGCTGCTCACTGAAAACCAGCGTAAGCGAGCACCTAAACCCGCCGCCTGAGCGACCGCTGGGGCCCCATAACTGACCGGCAGTCGGCTCCGTTGCGGGCCGCTGGCGAAGTTTCAAATGTCGAGCTATATTTTCAGGGGAATGGACGCTGTGGGTGTGGCGATGACTCAGGGAAAAAATGGCGCGGCGCGCCGGGCCGCAAAACGCTCAATTAGCTCCCAGATGGAGCTCTGGTACGAACAGGGTTTTTTGACCTACGCCATGCTTATTGTCGGCGCGTTCTGCCTGCTATTTGCTGTTTACGATTACTATAACGGCGACCTTTTTTACGCCTCGTTTTTATTTGCCTGTTCTGCCGCGGTATTTATTGGGCTGACTGTCCTTGTGCTAACCGGGGTCAGCGAATTTCTACAGTGGTATTTCGGTCTGTTATTGATCGCGTTGTTCTTCTTCCTGGTTTTGAATGGCGGGGTATCCGGTACCGGTTTGTACTGGTGCCTGGGTTTTTCTCCCGGCATCGTCTCCATTCTGGGCTATCCGCGCGCGCGTTATGTGGCACCTCTGATCATACTGGTGCTGGCGGTTATTTTCTGGTTTGACCTATATCCCTGGCCTGCCCGCATGTTCGAGCCTGCCGTCGAGCTGCGTTTTCTCGCGGCCCTGTCGGGACTGTTCCTGTTTACCGTGGGTCAGGACTACGCGTTTCGCGTGTCGCGCGCGCACTCAGCAGTACGCCAGCGGGTGTCTGGCGCCATTGCAGTTCAGCGCGATGCACATACCGGCCTGATTGAGCGGGATGCTATGGAAAAACATTTGCATTCACTGGCGGCAGGGCTCGATGCCGACGGCGAGGATTGTGCAGTGGTAATGGTGGTGATTGAAAATTTGTCGGAGCACAACGAAAAGCTCGGTCGCGAATTTGGCGATGAAACATTGCGCCACGTGGTGGATGTGTTGCAACGGGTTTTGCGTAGCGGCCAGGGTATTGGTCGATGGGCAGGCGATCGGTTTATTATTGTGCTTGAGGGTCAGAACAAGCACGCCGCTTACCATGTCCAGCAGCGGTTGCAAAAACTCTTATCGTCCCTGTACCTGGAGCATGGTGGTAAGCAGGTGGCGGTATCATTTGATGTGCGCGTAACCAGCCTGGCGAGCTGTGGCGGTGTTGCCAACTTGATAGCGACACTGAACGACGGCGAACCGCATACGGTGACCGACAGGCCTCGCGCGCCAAGTGGACTCAGCCTTCATTAGCCAACAGACGGCAATCCTTGTGTCGAAAACAGTCGTCCGTGTGATCGTTGACCATGCCCATCGCCTGCATGTGGGCGTAGCATATGGTGCTGCCGAAAAAGCGAAAACCGCGAGATTTCATATCGTTACTGATGGCATCCGAGAGGGGTGTGGTGGCGGGTACTGCGGAGGGGGTCGCCCAGTTATTCTGAATAGGGCGGCCGTCCACGAATGCCCATAAATAATTTGCAAACGAACCGAACTCCTGCTGCACCTCCAGAAAATAACGGGCATTGCTGATGGCCGCTTCTATTTTCAGGCGGTTGCGTACGATACCGGCATCGTTAAGCAGGCGTGAGACGCTGCGCTGATTAAAGCGTGCGACGCTGGGCGCGTCAAAATTGGCAAACGCGCGGCGGTAGTTATCCCGTTTACGTAAAATGGTAATCCACGCGAGCCCAGCCTGCGCGCTTTCGAGGATCAGAAATTCAAATAATTTGCCGTCATCGCGACAGGGAACGCCCCACTCCTGATCGTGGTAAGTCTGATACAAAGGGTCAGAGCCCGACCAGGCGCAACGTTGTTTTTCTGGCATTTGCGTTTTCCTGTATTCTGCCTTAGCGTAGCCCCCTGCCAATAATAATGGAAGTAGCAGGATGCGCACGCACTACCCCGCAATTCGACCGCATCAGACGCACCGCTTTGCGGTCGGCGAGACGCATGCCCTGCACGTGGAGGAGTGCGGGAATCCCGACGGCGTCCCGGTGTTATTTGTGCACGGCGGGCCGGGGGGCGGTTGCACGGAGCAGGACCGCTGTTTTTTTGATCCAGAGCTCTATCGCATCGTCCTGTTTGATCAGCGTGGCAGTGGCCGTTCCACCCCCCATGCCAGCCTGGTGGACAACGATACCCATCAGCTGGTCGCCGACATGGAGGCGCTGCGGCAGTATCTCGGCATAGATCGCTGGGTGTTATTTGGCGGCTCATGGGGCTCTTCGCTCAGTCTGATTTACGCGCAAACCTGGCCGGGACGGGTGCTGGGACTGATTCTACGGGGCATCTTTCTGTGTCGCGATGAGGATATTTGCTGGTTTTATCAAAATGGTGCCAATCGCGTATTTCCCGATTACTGGCGCGATTTCGTCGCACCCATTGCCGAAGCAGAGCGCGGCGATATGGTCGGTGCCTATTACCGTTTGCTGACCGGCGATAATGAAATTCAGCGTATGGCCGCCGCCAAAGCCTGGTCGCTCTGGGAGGGGCGTTGCGCCACATTAGATCCAGCTCCGGCGGTGGTGAACCGCTTTGGCAACCCTCACACGGCGCTGGCCCTGGCGCGGATCGAGGCGCATTACTTTGTGAATAAAATATTCCTGGAGCCGAACAGTATTCTGGAGGGTGCTCAGCGGTTGCGTAACATTCCAGGATTTATTATTCATGGCCGCTACGATGTGGTTTGTCCGGTGGATCAGGCCTTCGCGCTACATGCTGCGTGGCCGGAGGCGGAGCTGGAAATTATTCGCGACGCGGGTCATGCGTCCAGCGAAGCCGGTACCGTCGACGCGCTGGTGCGGGCCGCGGACAGGATGGCGCGGTTGATTGGCGCGCGGGAAAAGTAGTGCTGGGACTGATCCAGAGGGTCACCCACGCGTCGGTCGCGGTGGCCGGATCCGTGGTCGGCGAGATCGGACCGGGCTTGCTGCTGTTCCTCGGCGTGCAGCGCGGTGACGGCCCGGCCGAATGCGACAAGCTGGCGCGAAAAGTCGTCAGTTACCGGGTTTTTTCCGACCCCCAGGGGCGTATGAACAACAGCGTTGTGGATATCGCCGGAAGCATTTTGGTGGTACCACAATTTACCCTGGCCGCCGATACTGGTACAGGCTTGCGCCCGAGCTTTGCCAGCGCAGCACCACCGGATCAGGCGCAATCATTGTATATGCGATTTGTGGCGCAACTGGAGACAGTGCACCAGCCTGTTGCCACCGGAGTATTTGGCGCGGATATGCAGGTGTCCCTGTGTAACGACGGCCCGGTGACGTTTTTGCTGCGCGTGCCACCCACTGCTTAGCGCCTGTTAAATACTGAAAGTCGTTTTCAGTTTTTTTGTCACCAGTACATTTTCCAGGCGCGCGTAGTCGGGTACACCGTTTTTGTAGGGCGGATAGTCCTCCCCCTGAATCAATGGTTCGAGATAAGACCGCGCCCGCGCGGTAATGCCAAAACCGTTGCGGGTAATGAAAGAACGGGGCATCTTCTTTTCGACGTTGGCGACTTGCTGTAGCGGTGCTTCCCCGAGAGACCAACGATACTTTTTGCCCGCGTGCCGTTGGATGGTGACCATCACGGCATTCTTGCCCGCCAACGCATACTCGACGGCGGCACGCCCCACCGCATAAGCCTGTTCCACATCGGTAGCGGAGGCAATGTGGCGCGCGGCCCGTTGCAGGTAATCCGCCAGTGCGTAGTGGTATTTGTAGCCAAGCTCGGCTTTGATAAGCGCCGCCAGAGCGGGTGCGACCCCGCCTAATTGCTGGTGTCCAAAAGCGTCAGTTGTGCCCGTCGCCGCCAGGAACGTACCGTCGGCGTATTGCGCCCCCTCGGAAGCGACGATCACGCAGTAACCCGCGCGCTTTACGGTGCGCCGCACTTCGGCAAGAAACTTGGCCCGATCGAAAGAGATTTCCGGAAACAGAATAATATGGGGCGGATCCCCTGCCCTCTGCGCCGCGAGACCACCTGCCGCCGCGATCCAGCCGGCGTGTCGACCCATGACTTCGAGGATAAATACCTTGGTGGACGTAGCGCACATGGAGGCAACATCGAGACTCGCTTCGCGGGTGGAGACTGCCACGTACTTGGCCACCGAGCCAAATCCGGGGCAGGTGTCGGTTAACGGCAGGTCGTTGTCCACGGTTTTGGGAATATGAATGGCTTGAATGGGGTAGCCCATGGTGTGCGATAGCTGCGAAATTTTCAGGCAGGTATCGGCCGAGTCGCCGCCGCCGTTATAAAAAAAATAGCCGATATTATGGGCGCGAAATACCTCGATAAGTCGTTCGAATTCAGCGCGATTGTGTGCCAGATCCTGCAGTTTATGGCGGCAGGAACCAAAAGCTCCGGATGGTGTGTGGCGCAGCGCGGCGACGGTTTTTGCCGACTCCCGGGAGGTGTCGATCAATTCTTCGCGCAACGCGCCAATAATGCCATTGCGTCCGGCGAAAACCTTGCCAATTTTACTGCGGTTGGCGCGCGCGGTTTCGATGACGCCGCAGGCGCTGGCGTTAATGACCGCCGTCACACCGCCAGATTGCGCGTAAAACGCGTTCTTTTTTGCCATGCTTTCCCCGCGGGACGCAGTTTAATTCGGACGAGGCATGATACTGGAATCGTTGCGTGAATGCATGGCGGATACCCCCTGGAATGGCGGCGCCTGGGTATTGGTGTGATAATCCGGGCACAGCATTAGTGGTCGGTCGTGGCATGCACATTCATATTCTGGGTATTTGCGGCACCTTTATGGGCAGCCTCGCGCAACTGGCGGCTGCCGAGGGCCATCGTGTCACCGGTAGCGATGCCAATGTCTATCCGCCCATGAGTACGCAGTTGGCTCAGGCCGGTATTGAAATTACCGAAGGCTACGACGCGGCGCAGCTCCAGCCGGCACCCGACCTGGTGGTGGTGGGCAATGCCCTGTCCAGGGGCAATCCGTGCGTGGAATACCTGCTCAACGCCGGCTTACCCTACATCTCGGGACCGCAGTGGCTGGGAGAGCATTTCTTACCCGGCAAACACGTGCTGGCGGTTGCCGGAACCCACGGCAAAACCACCACGGCAAGCATTTTGGCGTGGATTCTGGAATACGCAGGCCGCTCGCCAGGGTTTTTGATTGGTGGCGTTCCCCGGAATTTTGGCGTCTCGGCGCGCCTGGGTACAACTCCATTGTTTGTGGTGGAGGCAGACGAATACGACACGGCATTTTTTGACAAGCGTTCCAAGTTCGTACACTACCATCCGCGTACGCTGGTACTGAATAACCTGGAATTTGATCACGGGGACATTTTTCCGGACCTGGCGGCGATTCAGACCCAGTTTCACCACCTGCTGCGCACCATTCCCGCGCAGGGTCTGGTGGTGGTGCCCCAGGACGATACCAATTTGGCCGCAGTGCTGCAGCGCGGTTGCTGGACCCCTGTCCAAACCACGGGAGGCAACGGACAGTGGCGCGCAAATCTACTGGCCAAAGACGGCAGTGTATTTGACGTTTTGCTCAACGACGCGGTTGTCGGCCGGGTCGACTGGGAACAAACTGGCGATCACAGCGTGGCAAATGGCTTGATGGCGGTAGCCGCGGCTCACCACGTAGGGGTCGCAGCGCCGCAGGCCTGCGCGGGGTTGAGCCATTTTCTGGGCGTCAAGCGGCGTATGGAATGGCTCGGTAGTTTTGCGCATATTCACGTCTATGATGATTTTGCCCACCATCCAACGGCGATTGCTACAACTCTGCAGGGCTTGCGCAAGAAAGTCGGCGAGGAAAAAATCATTGCTGTTATCGAACCGCGCTCCAATACTATGAAAATGGGTATGCATCGCGCTGCATTGACAACGGCGACGCAGGACGCAAATTTTGCGTTGTGGTACCAGCCGCCCGGTATGGACTGGTCGTTACGGGAAATGGTCGAGGGTGCCGATGTGCCGGGCAAGGTGGTGAGCGACATGGAACAGTTGGTCGAAGAGACTTTGAGAGCGGCGGGGGACGGCGCGCATATTGTGATTATGAGCAACGGTGGGTTCAGCGGTTTTCAGGGTCGGTTACTTGCTCGGTTAGCGCAACTTCACCACCGTGGGCGAGTCGGGGATGGCGCGGAGCGACGGGATGGCCAGTAACCGGGAGCTGTTGGTGTTGCTGGCATTGATTGGCGCGATCACACTGTGGTCGTGGAGCGAGCCCTTTGACCAACTCACCTGGTGGATGGAGACTTTGCCAGTGCTGCTGGCGCTGCCAATTGTGTGGCTCACCCGCGAGCGGTTTCCGCTGACCCGTCTCGTCTACTATCTGATTTTCCTGCACGCGGTACTACTGCTGGTGGGCGGACATTACACCTATGCCCGGGTGCCCGTCGGCTTCTGGGTACAGGATCTGTTTGAGCTAAGCCGTAACCACTACGACCGTCTGGGGCACTTTGCCCAGGGTTTTGTGCCCGCTCTGGTGGCGCGGGAAATATTATTGGGCAACCGGGTCTTGGCCCGTGGTCCCTGGTTGTTCTTTTTGGTGACATGCTTTGCACTGGCGCTGAGCGCTTTCTACGAATTGATCGAGTGGTGGGCGGCGGTGTTCGGCGGCGACGGCAGCATCGAGTTTCTCGGTGTGCAGGGAGATATTTGGGATGCCCAGTGGGACATGCTGTGGGCCTTGCTCGGGGCGCTAAGCTCGCAGGTAGCACTGGCGCGATGGCACGACCACCAGTTGGCAGAGGTCGCTGCCCACCGCGATCGGGGAGCTGGTTGAGTTGGCGCGGGTATTGCTGGTGGGGTGCGGCGACATAGGCAGCGGTTTGGCGACCCTTCTGGTGGCGCGAGGACACCAGGTTATCGCGGTGAAGCGGAGCGCGCCCCACAAGGCTCTGCCTGGCGTGCGCTACCTGGCCTGCGATATCACTCAGCCCGATCAGGTGCAGCACATTCCCCGCGAGGTCGACCAGGTGTTTGTGATTCTGGCGCCGGGCGAGCGCACGGAAAGTTGCTATCACACTTTATTTATTATTGGCCTGAAAAATGTGCTACGGCATTTTGCCCGCGCCATTGAAGAGCATTCGAGTGGGCGTCGTGCCACACCTCATTGGATATTTGTGTCATCCACCAGCGTCTATGGCCAGCGCCGCGGCGAGTGGATAGATGAAGATTCGCCGACGCTACCGCGGGCTTTTAACGGGCGTTGTCTGTTGCAGGCGGAAAAATTACTGCACGAGCACGATTACAGCTCTACTGTGGTCAGGTTCGCTGGTATTTATGGGCCCGGCCGCAACGGATTGATCAACGCCGTAGTACAGGGAAACCCGGTCCAGTACCAGCCGAATTACTACACTAATCGTATTCACGCCGAGGATTGTGTGCGCCTGCTGGCATATCTGTTGGCGCAACGTCTGGCGGGCACTAAGCTGGAGAACTGTTATGTCGCGAGTGACAATGCGCCTGTCCCCCTGGGAGAAGTGGTGACCTGGCTCGCACGGCAACTCGATTGCGAGCCGCCGCCGGCGCGGGTGGCGACGTCCCCCTCGCCGTCGCAGAATAAACGTTGTCGCAATGACAAGGTAACCGAGCAGGGATATTTATTTCGTTACGGCGATTATCAGAGTGGTTATCGCGACCTGATTAAGACATCTACCGGGTAATCGGTATGGGCGACAGGGGTGCGCAGAAAATTTTAATCGGCATCAGCAGTTGTCTGTTGGGGGCACCGGTGCGTCACAACGGTGGCCACAAACGCAACGACTATATCGAAAAAACCCTCGGACAGTTTTTTGAGTTTGTCCCATTTTGTCCGGAGGTGGATATTGGCATGGGCGTGCCCCGTCCGGCCATTCGCCTGGTTGCGGTGGACGGCGGTGTGCGCGCTGTTGGAGTAAAGGATACCTCTCTGGATGTCACCGAAAAGCTGGATCGCTGTGCGCAGGAGCAGAAATCCTGGCACGCTGATTTGTGCGGCTACATTCTTAAAAAAGATTCGCCCAGTTGCGGTATGGAACGGGTGAAGACCTACACTAATGGCCATCCGCGAAAAAATGGCGTCGGTTTGTACGCCACGCGGCTGATGGCCAACTTTCCCCTCCTGCCGGTGGAGGAAGAAGGCCGTTTGGGCGATCCGGGTTTGCGGGAAAACTTTCTGCAGCGCGTGTATGTGTTTCACCGCTGGCGACAGTTGTTGGCCCAGGGGGTAAGCCATAACGCGTTGACCACATTTCACGCTCGGCATAAATTACTGTTTATGAGTCATCACCAAGACGCAACCCGTGCGCTGGGCAAATTGCTTGCCAATGGTGCTCAATATAATGTGAATCGACTGGCTGGAGAATACATCAGTGCCGCGATGACTCTCCTGAAAACGCAGGCGAGTCGTCGTAACCACGTGAATGTCCTGCAGCACATTCAGGGCTATCTCAAGCGCGAACTGCAGCCGGAGGATAAATGCGAGCTGGGAGAGCTGATTGAGCAGTACCGTTGTGGCGAGGTACCACTGATTGCGCCCATCACCCTGTTGCGCCATCATTTTCGAAAAAATCCTGATCCCTATATTGAGCGTTCCTGTTATATGCAGCCGTGGCCGGAGGCGTTGCGCCAACATGATCTCATCTGAGTAATACTGCTCTGCTCCGAATCGCTGTGCAATTGCCACCTTGCCTGATTGTTGCCACTCGCCACGGGGAGTGAAATGTTCTAACCTGTTTAGCGGTCAATAACGTCGGCGGAGATGATGATTACAAGCGTAATGTGGGTTGCAGGGGAAACGGAACTGCGCCGTGGAGGAGTCGAGCAAATTGCCACGTGGCAGCAACTGCCCGAGGCACAATTATGGCTACATATGTGGGGCGAAGAGCCTGCGTTTGAACGTGAACAACTGGAACGTTTTGCCTTTCATCCCCTCGCCATTAAGGACGGCTTAAAAAATCGGGAACCGCCAAAATATCGCGTGTACGACGATTACACGTTTGTCCTGTTACGTGGTCTCGATGCGGAAAGTCTGTCGCTGGACGTGGGCACCATTCAACTGGCATTTTTTTGCGCGGAGCGTTGTCTGGTGACGCGCAGCAGCGGGGAGTCTCCAAGCATCAATCACTGGTTGCAGTCCACCGAACTCAGCGAGCATCTCGCCCGGGGCAGCATGGCGGTGTGTCTACGGGTAGCGAGCACGGTGGCCCAGCGCTATCTCAATTTACTGCTGGATTTCGAACCACGTTTGGGTGATCTTGAGGATAATTTGCTCCTGGCGCCGAGTGACGACGCCATGGCGCAACTGATCGAATATCGCACCAGCCTGCGTAAACTGTGGCGCATTTTCAGTTATCAGGAAAAACTCTTTCAGCACCTGTGTGATGATATTCCCGAGGACACGGTGGCCGATGCGTGGATCCGCGCACGGCTAACCGAGGTCTACGACAAGTTTGAACGGTTGCATAGCCTGAGTCAGTTGTATTATTCCCTGGCAGGAGATTTGATAGAGGGATATTTGTCCCTGTCTTCCCATTCGTTGAACAAGAAGTTGGGGGTGTTGACGGTGCTGACGGCGATTTTTGTGCCGCTTAGTTTTCTGGCCGGTGTCTATGGAATGAATTTTGATGTGATGCCGGAGCTACACTATCGGTGGGGCTATTTCGTCCTGTTGTCGGTTATGCTAACCGTGGCGGTGGGCTTGATTGTAATATTTAAGCGCAAAAAATGGCTGTAGCGCGTATGCCATGTAAATCATTTTTTCTGAATGCTACTTGAGGAAGCATTGATGGAAAAATTCAAGGCAGTACTGGAGTTTCGTCTAATTGATGTGGCGGGCTATCAGCTCACCGTAGTCGAGCTTGCATCATCGCTGGCCATCCTGCTGGTTGCGATTTTGCTGTCGCGTAATCTCAGCAATTACATGACGCGCATTATTACCGCCCGCAGCCGTATTTCGCCGATGCAGCTGTATACTTTTAACCGTATTTTGAGCTATGCAATTCTTGCGGTTGGCGTGTTGTTGTCCCTTGGTATGCTGGGGCTGAGCACCGACAAGCTTATGCTGGTAATTGGGGCGCTGGGCGTTGGTATCGGGTTCGGCCTGCAAAATATCGTCAATAATTTTGTGTCGGGCATTATTATTCTGTTTGAAAAGTCTCTGCGTGTCGGCGATTTCGTGGAACTTGAATCGGGATTACTCGGCGAGGTGAAGGAAATAAATATCCGCAGCACGCTAATTCGAACGCTGGATAATGCCGATATTCTGGTACCCAATTCCGAGTTTATCAATAATCGGGTAAACAACTGGACGCTGTCCGATGACGAGCGGCGCTTTTTGATACCCTTTGGCGTGGCTTACGGTAGCGACCCGCAGAAAGTACAGGAAGTGGTGCTCGCAGAAATTAAAAAAGTGTCTTTCACATTGAGCGGGGAACGTCGCGAACCCTCTGTTGTGATGACGGAGTTTGGCGACAGCAGTCTCGATTTTGATCTGGTGGTGTGGCTTAAGGGCGATAACGTCAAGCGACCGGGCCTGGTCAGGTCCAGTTATCTTTTAGCTATCCATAAGGCATTGATCGATAATGCCATTGAGATCCCTTTTCCGCAGCGAGATTTACATATTCGCTCGGGACTGCCGAGTGTTGCCAGGTAACTATTTGTTGGTGAGTAACGGATTATAAATATCTAGAGTGCGCGCTCGGTAAACCTGTGGCCCAATGCATGGGCGTCTCCCTACCCGCTGACCAACCCGTAGGCGCTACCGGCCTGTAATAACGCGATGTGATCTGTGTCGGCGATGGCGACAATCTGACAGCCCATTTTATATTGCGCGCGAGTTTCTTCGTTACTATTCCAGATCAGTTGTTGCCAGGCGATGCGCAACGTCGCGGCAATGTTCATCTGGCCCTGTTGAGGGTTGCGAAAGCTGATGGTTACACGTTTTGTACTACCCGGAATAAATGCTTTGTCGGTAAGCAACATGAGCCCCGACGTGGACAGATCTTCGATGTAACCAAGGACCGTGCCGCACTCAAGGTCTTTGACCTGTGCGAGGGCAACCAGGTGCCGACGTTGGTTCTTGCGATGGTCACTCACGATTGTTACCTCTGCGAATCCACGTAAGGAATGCGGTTACGCCGGCACATTGGTTTACGATCATAACCTCAGGTGTGGTTCACGGTTTGTGTTCCGTATAACTCTCTCCCGGGCTAGCCGCAGTCCGTTTGACTCGTGGTGGCGGATTTTCCCACAACCGACCCATGGACAGACACTGCCATCCCCATTTGATCCAGTTTAGCAGTGCGAACACCAGCCACAACGACCATGCCAGCATCGCCACCCGATAGGCCCACAGGGGTACGCTCACCACCTGACCCTGGGGCAAAATGTTGGCGCTGTGGTCCTGATACCACTGGTACAGGTAATTGCTCGAGCCGTTGCCGGTAATTTGCATATCCGGCGCGGATAGCAGGCTTTGGGGAATGGTAGAAAACAGGCTTAGTAGCGCCGCGACAGATAGCGTGATGAGCCCTATCTGTACGAGATTCGCCACCCCCGCAGAGCGGCGGCGGCGCGCCTCCATGGCAAAGAACCACAATACGACGGGTATGCTGCCCACCATATTTACCGTGCTCATGCCGATGGTCAACAGCAGCCACTGCCAGGTTTTAACTGGTATCAGTAGTCCCAGGCGCCTCGTGCCCACACCCAGCGCCACGGCCACGGCAATAATGACTGCCAGTACGCCCCAGTACAGCATGGCCGGGCCAATGTCCGGACCACTGATAAACAACGGCCAGCGCGAGTGCGGCAATTCCATTTTGAGGTCGATGTTATTCGCTGGTGTGGCCAGCGCCAACGCGGGTGTGACCATGGTTGTCGCGACACCGGTGTCGAGCGCCCATTGAATATCGACAGTCTGCAGACCGGGGCGCAGGGGGATTGTTACGGTACTGCCGTCCATGGAGCGGGTTTGCTCGTTCCCATCTATTGTCAGGCGTTGTAGTTTGCCCGGCAGCGGCAGGCTGACGGTATAGTCGCCCCCCAGACTGGAGCGAATTGCCAGGCTAACCTGTAGCGCCGCGCTGCGTGCGCCGGGCCGATAGTCGAGGGCCGCGCTTTCCACCGTGGTGGTTGGTCCGGCAATGGGCTCAGGTTTGATGGCGGAGAGGGTGAGATATTCTCCCGGCCAGGGACGCCAGGTCGGCAGCGCGCCCTGAGAAGAATCTGCGGCTTTTACCGGGGGCAGCCCCTCGCTGACAACATGCCAGCGGGGTGAGCTGTTGACGCGCCATTGCTCCACCCAGGCAGGGTTGTTGGCAGCGGTCAGGGTCAGCTGTGCGGTAATGGGCAGCGTGGAACGCCATTGAAAACCAGTCTGGCGACCATCCAGTGCCACCAGCACCTCGCGGTTTTCTACTGTAAGTCCCGAACTCACTACGGACTCGCCGGGCAGTAGTCCAACGCGCAGATTAAGTGGTCCCAGGCCTGGTGCGACACGGGTCACTGTGGTCAGCACCTGCCAGTCCAGGTCGAATATGAATTCCCGTTCGACCCGCGCGAACGGTGCAATGGGGTTGGGGGCGAGGGTCTCGGCCGCCTGTTTTTGCTCCCGTTTGTGCAATTGTAACGAGCCCCCCGGCACTGCTCCATTTACCAGGCCCTCAACGTTCCAGTCCGGCGCGACTACGGAGACGTTGTGCGCAGTCAACGCAAAGGACAGTGTTATTTGCGCGCCAGTTACGGTGCCACTCAACACCAGGTCGTGACTACCCGCTTCGAGGGCTACCCACAGCCGGTCCCCGTCCCGCGCTACGGGGGCGGGCTGGCCGTCGATCAGTAGAGTTTGCGGTTGCCAGCTTTTATCTCCCGGCAGGGGCAGGCCGACCCGCGCGCCAGCGCTGGCGCGAACCCGCATTAGTAAGCGGTTATCGTCGAGCTGTAAATGCACGGCCTGTATAGCAGCGCACTGGGGGGCGCAGGTGGGGGCACGGGTCAGTTCAGCACGCAATTCGTCCAGTAATGTTTTGGGTGGGAACGATTCGGCATTGGCCGCGGGGGTATAGCCACCGAGTGTCAGGGCCAACACCACCGGCAGCAGGAGTGCTGTTGTGGTTACGCCAGCGGGGCCGGAGTTTTTTGCGAGAGGGCCCCCGCCCCCTGAAGCCCCGGCGCCCAGCACGGCGCGTGCCAGACCGAACAGCAGCAGTGCGCCTAGCGCCACCTGAATAAATTTAAGTAGTCGGGTCAACCAGGGCGGACTCAGGTACAGCTTCAGCGGTTCGTCCGCGCGCACCGGACCACTCCAGTCTAACTGTATCTGGCGCCACTGCCAGGTGGGCTCTCCCGGGCCTGTTTGCACGTTATCGGTGGGCCGATAGCGTTCGCGCGGGGGGTTCTCAGCCGCGTCTTTTCTGACTTCTATACTATCCAGCGTCGCCACAGTGCTTTCCTTCAGCGTCTGCGGTGCCTGGGCCTCGACGGCGGGGCGTGCGTAACGATAGGGGGAGGTATTGATGGCGCGCTGCTGTTCAAGCTGTGGGTAGAGTCCCTGGCGAATTTGTTGCACCGCAAACGCCAGGATGATCAGCACCAGTACCGCCAGGGCGGCGTAGCCAAACCACAGTGCCCATTGTCGCGTGCGCCCGTCAGGTAACACGCGGATAAGCGGTAATACCCCAATCAGTACCGCCCAGCTCCACAGCGGTGAGTGGCTTTCGTGGTAGGTAAGGGCGAGCACGGCGACGCCCAGCAACCCCCATTGCCACCCCAGCAGTCTTGCCAGAGCGCTAACTATCAACAGGCAGATAAACAGGTCCCACAAGTCCCAGCTCGACAGCCAGGAGGACTGGACGCGATCGGGTCCCGCGGCGTGCCACAGGTGCCAGCCGGGGGGCAGCCGCAATTCCACGCCGACCCCTTCAAAATCCTGCTGCCAGCCGCTGGCAGCAAGCGCCGTGGCGGGCTCAATACGGCTGATTGCTTCCACGTTAACCTGTGCCTGACGTATTTCAATGCCGGCGTTTTGTTCTCCCGGCAGGCGAGTGACCACTTGCGGTTCGCCCCCGGAGACGATTCTGCCCAGGGCCAGTTCGGGCTGCGCCCGTAAGCGCCAGTTGTGGGTCAGCGTGCCGCTGATCAGATCGCGGACGGTGGCACCTTCACCGCTAAAATCCAGCCACAGGGTGCGTCGCAGGGACAATCGATTGGCGGCGGGTGTGGCGTCCCCTCGATACTGTTCCTGCAGGGTCAGGGTATCGTCGGGACCCAGCAGGTAGGTGGGGAGATTGCGATATTCTTCCGGCAAATCCAGTTGCGACGGGTCGACTGCCGCGACGCCTTCGACCTGTACGCCGCGCAGGGATGGGTTGGCGCGAAAACTCCATATTTCCTGGGTTGGCCAGTCCTTATCCAGCTGGCGCATGGTAAATTTGTTGGGCGCTGCGGTGAAGCGCGCAGCGAGACGCAGCCGCCACTCACCGGCCCGGGCCTGAATCCGTAGACGTCCATCCGCTTCGATACGGGCGGGTAACGGCGACATAAAATCAATGGGCTGTGCACCATCCGGCAACAATTGGCCGACGAGTATTTCCCGGGGGGCGCCGGATACAGTAAGGCGCAATTCGGTTTCCAGTAGCAGTGGAATATCGTCGCTAAGTAGTCGAAAGACTTCAATACTGAGGGTGTCATTTTGCACTGCGATCGCGTCGCTGGTGTCCCGGTCCCGTAGCCACAGGCGTCCCTCCACATCAATATCTACGGGCGTTTGCTTGCCATCCACCAGCAACCTGATCAACGCGCTGTCGGAGGCCACCGGTAGATACTGTGGCGGTTGAGCCCAGCGCAATACCCCCTCTAGGGCGTAGCGCCCGGGTGTCGCAAACAGCGCCGGTCGGCCACGGTGTTCCAGGACTGTGGCGGCCCTGTTATTGACAGTGACCTGCAGTGGCCAGTGTTTGCTGTTGCCCGGTAGATAAATCCAGCCTTCGCCATACAGAGTCCAGCGCTGGGCAAAGTGCGCCCCCTGTTGAGTCATGTCGATGGTTAGTTCATCCGGCCATACGCAGCGGCGTTGCTCGGGTTGTTCCTTTGCGGTGTGGGACAGGCGCGGACAGGCGTGTAATTTTTCATCCTTCATTACCCATTGTGCCCATTGTGCCAACTCGTCGGGGATGGTAGCCGCCGCGCCGGGCAGGGCTACGCTGCATAGCGCTGTGAACAGCGATGCCAGTATGAATACGGCTGGACGAACCCTGGTCATGGACGCACTCCTGGTGACAGTAACAAGCTGTGGTGCAGGTCTGTGATCGGTTTGGCACGAACTTGACGGGCACTTTGTCGCAAACGTTTACGGCGCCATGCCACGGTCCAGTGGCTCGCAGTCGAACCCGGTCCCACTGTTCATCGAATTATTACTCGCGCTTATTGTTTATTGCGCGCATCAGATTAACAAGTCCCTTTCTTACGTGCCAGGCGCTTTAATTCTTAGCGTGGAACTAATCACAACACAGAGTCTCCAACGGTGCTTATATCATTCGGCCAGGCACCCCTTGATGCGTAGCAGGTACAACACCGTTTTAGACACTGACCCGGAAAAACCTCGCGGACAAGCGTGTAATATGTCCTTAATCTATCTATTTTTCTTCTATTTTTCCGGCGTCTACCAGGCTAGCGTGTGGGCGACTGGGCACAGTAGCACCGGATTGCGCCAGGCCATCTACATGAGTGCCCTGTGGCTGATACCGGTGCTGTTATGGCCGCGTTTCACTCGCCAGATTACGGCGATGGTCGGGTTGTTGCTGTGGGCCGCGTCACTGGTGGCCCTGGGTTACATGCTGGTATACGGACAGGAATTCTCGCAAAGTGTCATTTTTACGCTGTTTGAATCCAACGCCGCTGAGTCGAGCGAATATTTACAGGTTTATTTTCAGTGGTGGATGCTATTAGTGTTTGCCCTGTACACCGCGCTGCCGATCTGGCTTTGGTTGCAGGTGCAGCCGGTGCGACTTGTTCCGCGTCGGCGTCTGGCGACAGCGGGGTTGTGTGCGGCCGTGACCCTGTATTCGCTGGTGATGCCGGTCCTAAAAGGTGCATCGTTCACCAATGCCTTCGATCATTTCACCACGCGACTGGAACCGGCCACCCCCTGGCAGATGGTTATCGGCTACGCCAAGTACCGGCAACAATTGAATGGCGTAAATGCTTTGTTGGAGAAAAACCGGGCTGCGGCGCAGCTCGCAAATCTGGTCGATCACAACGCCGATAAGCCGGTGACGCTGGTGCTGGTGATCGGTGAATCCACCAATCGCGAGAGGATGAGTCTGTACGGCTATGGACGCAAAACTACGCCCAAATTAGACGCCCTGCGCGACGAATTGATGGTGTTCGACAACGTCATTACTCCGCGACCCTATACCATTGAGGCGTTGCAGCAGGCGTTGATCATGGGTCAGCAACGCCATCCTCTGGCCGAACTCTCCCAGCCCACGCTGGTGGACTTGATGCAGCAGGCGGGTTACGAAACGTTCTGGATCACCAATCAGCAAACCATGACCCGGCGCAATACGATGCTGACGTTCTTTTCCGCCCAGGCTGACCACCAGACCTATCTGAACAACAATCGCACGCAGAACGCGGAGCAATACGACGGCGCGGTGGTGGCACCCTTTCGGCAGGCGCTGGGCCATCCCGCCACACGCAAGTTTATCGTGGTGCATTTGCTCGGCACGCACATGAGTTACCGCTACCGCTATCCGGCGACATTTGATCGATTTACAGACGGCGCAGGTATTCCGGCCTGGGTCACCAGCGATGAACAGGCGATGTACAACAGCTACGACAATGCCGTGCTGTATAACGATAGCGTTGTCGCCGCGTTGATTGAATCCTTCAAGGCAGCAGACCCCAACGGTTTTCTGTTGTATTTTTCCGACCACGGGGAGGAGGTTTACGATGACCCGGAGCGAGCGTTTGTCGGCCGCGACGAAGCTGCGCCGACGGCGGCGATGTATACCGTCCCGTTCATTCTGTGGCGCTCGGCAAGTTGGAGGGCCAGTAACGGTGCCATCGACGAGGAATGCCTCCATCGCCCCTACAGTATCGCCTATCTGATCGACTCGATTGCCGATCTGGCGGGCATTACCGCGTCCACCCTCGATACGAAACGGAGTATCGTCAACCGGCATTTTGCAACACCGACGTTGTTGGTTGGCAATCCCGATGCTCCCCGCGACGTGGTCCGTTATCCGCTGCGGAATCTACTCTTGCCCACCGAAGGTTGAGCTGGAGGGAAACTTGCAAAACATAAAAACGCAACTATCCTTAACGGGAGTTTAGCGCTGACTCGACGCTAAACAGAGCAGGGATGGCTGGACGGTTTTCTCCCGCGTTACAAAAATTTCGTTCCGCTCGACCGGCGTCATGCCTGTCGAGTTGCGAGGGGTGTCCAATGCAAAAATGGCAGGTTGTTGCGTTGCTGGTATTTGGCATTGTACTGGTGGCAGGTGCGGTGCTGGCGCGGGTCAAATTTGGCGACAAGTTTGAATTGAAAACTCTGGATCTGGTGTTGTTGGTTTTGCCCCTGTTGTTGGTCTTGCTGGTGATGGGTAAGCTGAAAATGCTGGATGCATTTGGGGTAAAAGCCGATTTTTCCGAACTGTTTGCCGACGCCGCGCGGACAGGTATCGCCGCCGACGTGGCGGATACGCAAGCGCCGGGTGTAGAAGAGGTGGTCAATCTACTGGAAATGGCTGCCAAGGGTGGCGTGCAGGATATTCCGCGGCTGGTGGAACAAAAAACCCAGGCGCTGGTGTTCAGGCTCGGTCACGGCGGCTATTACGGTCCCGCCATAGAGCGTTATCTCGACGCACTGTATGCCAGCTCCTACCTGCAGTATTTAATTATTTTAAATGATGACGGCAAATTATTTGGCATCTATCAGGCCCTGGATGTGGCAGTGTATTTTCGCGCTGAAAAGGAACGCGCCTACCGGGATTTTGCCAAATGGCTCAACGAGGCTTCTACCAGCGCGCAAGAGCGGTTGAAAAAATTACCCGGCTTTGTCGCTGCGCAACTGGCGGTGACCCCCGATGAGAGCAAGCGCGAAGTGCTCGGCCAGATGGATCATCTGCAGGTCAACACCATTCCGGTGGTGGACACGCAAGGGTTTTTTATTGGTACGGTCGAGCGCTCGCGCCTGACCTCCAGCCTGATTCTGGAGGTGGCCGAGCGCATCGAAGCGCGATAGGCGGATGCTGTCAGGCAGATGTTAGAGACGGTTTAAATAAACAGGGAGGAACCAACACCATGCGCAATCTTATTGTTTGCTGCGACGGTACCTGGAACACGCCCGACCAGGAGGAAAACGGTATTCCAGCACCCACCAATGTGGTGCGCCTCTACAATGCGTTGGCCCGACCCGCCAACGCCGACGGCGTTACGCAACTGGCCTACTACCACCCGGGAGTCGGCACCGAAGGCAACTGGTGGCAGAAACTGGCGGGAGGTGCCACTGGTTCAGGTTTGAGTGACAACATTAAAAGCGCCTATCGCTGGTTGGCAACCCACTATCAAGCCGGTGATCGCATCTATCTGTTTGGGTTCAGCCGCGGCGCCTATACGGTGCGCAGCCTGGCGGGTATGCTCGGTCAGGTCGGATTGCTCGATACCAGGGGTTTGGCTGACAACGACCTGTGGAAACGAGTGGAAACGGCGTTTACCAGGGGCTATGGCCAAAGCCAGACGCGTTCTGAGTGGAGCAAGGACTGGGCTTTTCACTCTGCCAGCGCCAGTGTGCCGACTGATGTGCCCGTGCATTTTCTGGGGGTCTGGGACACCGTGGGAGCGCTGGGTATACCCAACGATATGGCGGTTCTCAATCTGCTCGACGACACTGACGATTACGCGTTTCACGACACTACACTGGGGCACGGAGTGCACCATGCGCGGCAGGCGGTGGCCGCCGATGAAATGCGGGCCAGTTTCGCGCCCACGCTGTGGGATAACCCGGATAGCCACCCGGATGTTAAACAGTTGTGGTTTCCCGGTGTGCACAGCGACGTGGGTGGCGGGTATGTGGAGAGTGGGCTGTCCGACGGCGCCTTAAAGTGGATGATGGATGAAGCGCATAGTCAGGGTCTGGGGTTCCACCCGGGCCTTTATGGCCAGGTGGTACCGGACTGCCGAGGGTTGTTGCACGATTCCCGCAACGGTCTGTTCAAGGTGATGCGTTCCCAGCCACGCAGTGTGCCACTGCTTAAATCCGGCTCGGCACTGCACGACTCAATTCTCGATCGTCAGAGCAATCCGCCCATTACTCAGGGGCTTTATCGCCCCACCATCAATCTGGGTCCGGGCGCGACTCAGCGCTGTACCGTATTCGCTTCTCAGCCCTGGAATGACACGGGCATTTACCTTCACGGGGGGGCGACTTATCAGTTTTCCGCTAGCGGGCAGTGGCTCGACCGCAAAATCAAGTGCGGTCCGGCGGGCACTACGGACGGCAAGTTTCACCCGGGGGAAATTGTCCATCTGGCCGGTACGCTGTGGGGCAAACTTGAGACCGGCTTCAAGAAGCTCAGCGGCAATGAGGAGGCCGACTTTCGCGGTTCGCGCCGCGAAGAAAAGCTACCCTGGTTCTGTTTGGTGGGGGTAATTGCCAACGGGGCGAATCCAAATGCCGACGGTACCCCGGCGAGCCACGAAATTATTCCGATCAAGGACGGATGTAGCTGGACCGCGAGTAAATCCGGTTACCTCTATTGTTTTGCGAATGATGCCTGGAACTTTTATAGCAATAATCGCGGCAGCGTGGAGCTGGTGGTGAATAGAACGGGATGACTATCGAGCCGTGTAACTACAAATCACGCTCCCGTGGCCGAGCGCGTCGCTGCGGTGTATCCCACCAGCCGGGTGCGTCATTGTCTGGTAGACTGGCGATGGTTACCAGTTGGCATAATAGGGCCAGCGCGCGCGGGCAACAGTGCTAGCAGGATTACTCGCAGGCTTGGCACCTGACTTACCCAGTCAGGTCATCGCTTGTTGAATACACAGCGGCGCGGTGCCAATGGTTGGCCGCTCGCCTTCTGAGGATTTTTACCATGGGACAATTATTCGACGCGTACAGGTTCGCAAAACGCATCTGCTTCGCCCCGCAAACGCGCCGCGTCGCGAAGTATTGTCCGTGGCGCAGTCGTGGCCTGGTGCTGGTATTGACGACGGTGGTGGCGGGGTTCCCGGGAACCGCTGCAGCGGAAGGCAGTTTATGGCAGAAAGGTAGCGAACTACTGGGGGCATTTGGCAAGAGTCCGGCGCCGTCCACGTCGACCAACGCTGTCGGTACCGATGATATTGGCAATGCGTTCAGGGAAGCGTTACAACTTGGTACCG
This sequence comes from Porticoccaceae bacterium, assembly GCA_041600415.1. GTDB lineage: Bacteria > Pseudomonadota > Gammaproteobacteria > Pseudomonadales > Porticoccaceae > JBFJKD01. The sequence continues at coordinate 477,660 of JBFIKF010000001.1, forward strand.
ATAGCGTGGTGGCGCAATTGGGGCAAAACGGTGGCTTTAGCAATGATCCCGCGGTACATATTCCCCTGCCCGGAGAGCTGGGCAAGGTTAAAAAGATACTGGCCACGGTGGGGATGTCCGGGCACATGGATGAGCTCGAAGTCAAGCTTAATGAGGCCGCAGAGGCGGCGACCCCCAGAGCCGGGGCGCTGTTCACGCAGGCAATACAAGCCATGACGTTTGAGGATGTTATGGCTATTTATAACGGGCCGCAGGATTCGGCGACCCGCTATTTCCAGGGCAAAATGACGCCGCAATTAATGGAAGAGATGCGGCCAATGGTCGAGAGTACCCTCGCTGACGTGGGCGCCGTGCAGACCCTGGATAACGCCATGGGTCAGTATCGCGCTCTGCCCTTCGTGCCCGACGTCAAAGCGGACCTGACCCAACATGTGCTGGATAACAGCCTGGCGGGAATTTTTCATTATCTCGCGCAGGAGGAAGCAGCCATTCGCGCCAACCCGGCGAAACAAACTACGGATTTATTGCGCCGCGTGTTTGGTGCGCAATAGCCAAGTCGGGGCCAGTACTTGAACGGCGCACATAATCTGGAGAGAAGGCGATGACCGACAGCGCCTCGGTGGTTCCCGATAAACCGCGTATAAAAATTGTGTATTGCCCCCGCTGCAACTGGTTGCCGCGCTCCGCCTGGATGGCGCAGGAGTTGCTGCACACGTTTGCCGATACAGTCGGAGAGGTGGCGCTGGTGCCAGCCGAGCGCGGCGGGACCTTTGAAATTTGGGTCAGCGACCAACTGCTCTGGGAGCGTCGCCGCGACGGTGGTTTTCCCGATGCCAAAATTCTGAAACAGCGGGTCAGGGATCTGATCGCGCCGGATCGTGAACTGGGACACCTCGATCGCTAGGTTACTCGGTAGTTTCGGCAACGGTTTTTTCGCATAATAGCTGTCAGGTTTGTCGGCGTGCTGTAACCCACAGGTAGCGCAAACTAACCACAATTACCATAAACCAGGGTTGTGCGTGGTTCACGCACGGCGCCAGGGCAATCACCAATAAGGGAACATTTCATGTCACAGCGATTACTGCGACTCCATGAAGCAATGGTGTTACGTCATCCGGTACTGGTATTGACGGTTGTATTTATTGCAGCCGCAGTACTTGCGTTTGGTTTGCCGAACTTCAAGCTCGATGCTTCAGCAGATTCGTTAACCCTTGAGCACGACACCGATCTGGACTACTTCCGCGAAGTTAACCAGCACTACGGTAGCGGCGATTTTTTGGTGGTGACCTTTACGCCGCACAACGTGGATCTGTTTTCCGACGCGGCACTGGAAACGCTCAAATCTCTCACCGAAGATTTGTCTCGAATAGATGGGGTGGTGGGCGTTAACTCCATAATCACTGTCCCTTTGTTGTATAGCCCAAAGGTGACAGTAGCTGAACTCAAGGACGAGCCGCGTACACTGCTGACCCCCGACACGGACCGCCAGCTCGCCAAGCGGGAATTTCTGGAGAGTCCGATTTACCGCAACCTCATTCTGGGGCCGAACGGTCAGACCACCGCCGTACTGGCGACTATTCAGCTGGACCAACGTTATACAGAACTGGTGCGACAACGGGACGCGCTGCGTTTGCAAAGGGATACGACCGGGGTCACCCCGCAGGAACAGCAGGAACTGGATCGGGTTAGTCAGGAGTTTCTGGATTACCGCACCGCGCGCGCCGCTGTCGAACATCGACGGGTGCAGGAAGTGCGCGCCGTGCTCGATAAATACCGGGATAAGGCCGAGCTGTTCCTGGGCGGACCGAGCATGGTAACCGCCGATATGATTGATTTTATCAAGAGTGATCTCAGGATTTTCGGTATTGGTATTATTCTGTTTATTATCGCGACGTTGGCCGTAATTTTTCGTCAGGTGCGCTGGGTATTTCTGCCGCTGCTGGTGTGCGTGTTGTCAGTGACCATGGTGTTGGGCTGGTTGAGCTGGATCGACTGGCGTCTGACGGTCATTTCATCCAACTTTGTCGCGTTACTACTGATTTCTACCCTCGCTCTCACCATCCACCTGATCGTACGCTATCGAGAATTACTCCGCGATCGGCCAGCGGACGAGTTGATCGATCTGGTGCGAGAAACCGTGTCGTCCATGGCGCGGCCCTGTCTGTACACGGTGCTCACCACCATCGTTGCGTTTCTGTCCCTGGTGGTCAGTGATATTCGACCGGTGATAGATTTTGGCTGGATGATGACCATTGGGCTGACACTGGCGTTGGTGCTCGCCTTTCTGGTTATCCCAGCCGGCATGATGTTAACTGGCAAGGGTGTCAACAACGATGGCGATGATAATTCCGCCTCCCTGACTCTGCATTTTTCTCGATTTACCGAACGCCATGGCAATATCCTGCTGGTGCTGGCGTTAACCATAGCATTAGTCGCGGGCTACGGTGTGACGCTGCTGAAAGTGGATAACCGCTTTATCGACTATTTTCGTGCGAATACCGAAATTCATCAGGGATTGGCGGTTATCGATGCCAATCTGGGCGGCACCACGCCCCTCGATATTATTATTCAGGCGCCGAGCTTTGACGCGCCAGCGCTGGATATAGCTGCCGACGCGGACGATCCTTACGGCGGTGGCGATGCGTTCGACGATAGCTACGGCGATGGGGACGATGCGTTTGACGACGCATTTGGTGATGCGTTTGGCGACGACGCAGAGGATGCGCCGCAGAACAGCTACTGGTTTACCACCGCGGGACTGGACGATCTGGAAAAATTACACGCCTTTCTCGAATCTCTGCCAGAGATCGGCAAGGTCAATTCCCTGGTGACGGCGTTTCATGTGGCCAATGATTTAACCGGTCATCGCCTCAACGATTTTGAGCTGGCAGTAATGCGCCAGAATATGACACCGGAAATTAATAATTTTCTGATCGCGCCCTACATTGACGACGCACAGAATCAAACCCGCGTTACCATGCGCACGGTGGAAACCCAGGGTGATTTGCGGCGCGCGGAACTACTGGCCGAGATTGAGAACTTTCTGGTTGAAGATTTGCAACTGGCGCCGGATCAATATCGACTGACCGGGTTAATGGTGCTGTATAACAATATGCTGCAAAGCCTGTTCTATTCACAGATCGTTACGCTGGGCGCGGTGTTTTTCGGCATTATGCTAATGTTTTTGGTTCTGTTTCGGTCGTTAAAAATCTCCCTGATTGCCATTCTGCCAAATCTGCTGGCGGCCTCCATCGTGCTGGGCGGCATGGGCATTGTCGGCATCCCCCTGGATATGATGACGATTACCATCGCCGCGATTACGGTGGGCATCGGCGTCGATCACGCCATTCATTACCTGACTCGTTTCACCCGCGAATTTGTGGTGGACAGAGACTACGTGGCAGCGATGCACCGATCCCATGCCACCATCGGCCGTGCACTGTTCTACACGGCAATTACCATCATCGTCGGATTTTCCATTTTAGCGTTGTCGAATTTTATTCCGTCGGTGTACTTTGGTTTGTTGACGGGCGTTGCGATGCTGGCCGCCTTGCTGGGATCACTGACACTACTGCCGAAATTAATTTTGACCTTTAAACCATTCGGGGCCGATCGATCAGATGGCGCCTAAGCACGGTGCTGATCAGTGGGCGGCAAGAAAGCGCCGGGCTTCCGCCAGTTCCGGCCGTGCGCTGTCGCTATCGACGGTTTGTGCCTGCAGTTGGGTGAAATACTCGCGGGCTAAATGATCGGTGCCAGAAGCCGCGGCGGCTCGCGCCGCGCCAGCTAGCCCGTGGTAACGGTTGGGATCGCGTTGTAGTGAGCGCACATATTCATCCAGCGCCGCAGCGGGCTGTTGTAGTTCCAGCAGCATGTCGCCCAGCAGTTCCCGCGAGGGCACCACATTACCTGGAGTGACCGGGTGTTTGTCGCTGGCATCCTCCGCAGAAGCGGCCGCGCGCATCAATCCCAGCGCCACTTCGGGTTGGCCCTCGGCGAGGGCGATCCAGGCGTTGACCGCCTGAATCTGAATATCCGTTTGCGTTGGCCAATAGCCAAGATTGGCTGCGCGCATCTGATCGTTCAGAGCTCGCAGCCGTGCCACGCTCTTCCGCGCTGCATCGATATTCCCGCCGCGTGCTGCGCCCAAACCCCGTGCGAACACCAGGATGGATTCTGCCTGGGGAAATTTTTCCCAGCCCATGTCGGCAGGAGATAGCATCAGTGCCGCGGCCTGCGGCCAGTCCTTGCGCTCCAGGGCGAAACGCGCCGGAATCGCGGCCAGCGCATAGGCGGCGGCAAAATTTTCCACCTGAATTTTCTGGATCGCCTGAGTTTCTTCCAGAATGGCCTGGGCCGCGCGGTCCTGAGCCTGCTGCAGATGGGCAAACAACATGTAATCCATGGCGTGCAGAGCGTTGTAGTTACCCAGGGTCAGTGTCGCAGCGTCGAGTTCGGCGCGGGCAGCAAGATAGGAAGCACGGTTGCTGGTGACCATGTCCGGCCACAGCCCGACGCGGGCAAAAATATGGGAAGGCATATGCAGCGCGTGGGGTACGGACGGCGCAATGTCGGCGTACGTGCGGGCGGCGGGAAGTGCCTTGGTGGCGAGTTCACTGTAGTCATTGGTGTGAATAACATAGTGGGCGATGCCAGGGTGCCTGGGATATTTAACGAATAATGGCTCGAGAATGGTCATGGCCTGTGATTGTTTTGCAAACGTCTTGTCCGCCGGATCGATATCGAAATTAATCGCTAACGCCTGCAGGATTTTTGCCTCGTCATCTTGGGGGTAGTGTTCGGCGAGGCTGGTCATGGCGCGCACGTAGTCGGCAACCCGTTGTCCGAAGGAGACGGTTTGCCAGTCGCGAAAGAACACGCCTTGCGCGGCGATATAGTCTCTTTCCCGGGCGCTTTTTGCACCAGTTTCCTGTGCCCGTTGCGCGTGTACCGCACCAAGTTTTGCCGCACCGGGGTTAGACGACCAGGTAAAGGGATTGCCCATCGACGCGAAAGCCCGGCCCCAATGGGCCATACCGCACTCGGGATCAAGTTCCAGCACCGTTGCGAAAGACGCCTGTGCGGGGCTGTACCAGAACGAGTGCAGCAGTGCCATGGCGCGATTGAATTCGGTTTGTGCGGCCGCTTTGCAGCTGACTGGAAAATTCACTTCGCCAAGCGTTTCGGGTATTTCGATGGCGCCCGTGGCTCCATCGTCGTGGGCCCGGGTAAGGGTTCCTGTCGTGCTGAGTAGTAGTGCCAGTAACAGCATCTGTGGCAACGTAAATCTGTGCATAGCGGCCTCCTAGCAGAGAAATAGTGGTTATATCCAGCCCTGATGTGCGAGTAGAACACACTTAATCGAAAATTGATTATAGTGGAAGAGCAGCCCACAGTGCGCAGGTGCTGCGCTATTGGAGTCCGCTGCTATGCTGTATCGATTGTTAGCTGATGGGGTGCTCGTCCTGCATTTGCTGTTGATTATCTTTGGGTTGCTGGGTGGGCTGCTGTATTTTTGGCGCAAATGGCTGCTGGTGCTCCATGTACCCATGGCGGTGTGGATTTCGTTGATCGAATTTTTTGGCTGGGTGTGTCCATTAACGCCACTGGAAAATAATCTGCGTATCGCGGGTGGCGAGGCGGGTTACGATGGTGGCTTTATCGAGCACTATCTAAGCCCGCTGATTTATCCGGCAGGGCTGACCCGGGATCTACAGCTACTGTTGGGTGTGATTGCAACGGGCATCAATCTGGCGGTGTACAGCCTGGTAGTGCGGCACTGGTACGCTACTCGGCCCGTAGAGCGTCCACCGGATTAAGCCGGGCGGCGCTGCGGGCGGGAATGACTCCGGCGAGCAAACCGATTGTAGCCGCTACCAGTAGCGCGATAATCAGATACATGGGGCTGATTAAAAATGGCAGGTTGGGCACCACCAGACTGAACCCAACCAGAATAATACCCAGTAGCACGATTCCCATCAGGCCCCCCAGTAACGCAATCACCACCGCTTCACCGAGGAATAACCCCAGTACCTGTCCCTGGCTCGAGCCGAGGGCGCGCAGCAGGCCGATTTCGCCGGTGCGTTCGCGCACGGTCGTGGTCAAAATGGTAGCAATACCCACCGCGCCGACCACCAGAGAAATCGCCCCCAGCGCCGCCACACCGGCAGTTAGTACCGACAACACATTGCTCAGCGTGTCGAGCATTTCGTCCTGGGTGGTGAGGGTAAAATCCTCGTCGCCGTGACGTTCGGTCAGCTGTCGGGTGATTGCCTGCGCCACTGCGGCGGAGGAACTGGTTTCGGAAAATGTCACATCGATTTCCATCAGGCCTTCGCGATTGAACATCTGCAACGCCTGGTCAACCGGAATATAGACGATGTCATCCATATCAAACCCCAGCATCTGACCCTTTTGCTCAATCACACCGATCACGCGAAAGCGCAACCCACCGACGCGTATAAATTCACCCAGGGGGTTTTGGTTGCCAAATAACTCCTGACGCAGGGTATAACCGAGTACCGCATAGGGACGGCTGCGACCGCTTTCATCGTCGGGTAAAAATTGTCCCAGGGAAAGTTTGAAACGCCAGGCTTCAGGCATTTGCGCGCCCACACCCAGAATGTCGCTGGTGCGTTGGCGCTGCGCCGCTTCAATTGTGCCCGTGCCCTGCACCACGCCAACCACCTGTTCAACGCCACTAAGGGCGCGCAGAGAGTCGGCATCCGCAATACTCAGCGGACGCACGGTGGATAATAATCCGCCAACGCCGTGGGTCACATTTTTGCCGGGATGGACGGCGATGATGCGCGTGCCAAACTGGGAGAATTGATTGAGCACGTACTGCTCTATACCGCCACCGATGGCGGTCAGCAGGGTGACGGCGGTGATACCGATGGCGATACCCAGCGCCGTCAGCAAGCTTTTGCTCAGGCTGTGGGCAACCGAGCTCCACACCAGCTTGAACGCATCCTGCCCCCTCATATTTGCCCACTCATCAACGCGTACTCCATGTCACGCCGCTCGCTTGTTTTGCAGTGCTTCGAGTGGGGCCAGGCGCGCGGCTTTCTGGGCTGGCAACAGCGCAAACAGTAGCGCAGTGAGTAGCGCTAGCAGTAATGAACCGATTTGCGCCCAGGCGGGTGTGGTGAACGCAATGGCGGGGTACACAGTGCGTGCCACGAATAGAAGTATATTGCTGATTACCAGGCCAAACACTGCACCACAGGAAGCCATCATTCCGGCTTCGGCAAGAAAAATTAAACGTACCGTGGATTCTGGAGCTCCCAGAGCCTTGAGCAGCCCGATTTCCTCGGTGCGTTGACTGACGGTAATCAGGGTGACATTCATGATCAGAATACCGGCTACCAGCATGCTGATAGCGGCGATACCGGCGACCGCCAAGGTCATCACATCGAGTATCCCCGCGAATGCCGATATCAGGGAATCCTGGGTAATCAGGGTGACATCTTCCTCGCCACCGTGTCGCTCGCGCAGCAAGTTAGTCAGCATGGCGCGACTGCCAGCCAGGTTGTCCAGGGAGCGCAGCTCGACAAAAATACGAAACAGGCCCTGTTGATTAAACAGGGCCTGGGCGCTGGCAACTGGAATAATCATCACCTCGTTCATATCGAACCCGAGGCCCTGACCTTCGGGTTGCAAAATACCGATAACTCGAAAACGCCGGTCCCCGGCGCGCACCCACTCGCCCAGCGCGGGCTGGGTGCCGAATAGCTCCCGACGCAACGTCGGGCCGAGAATGCAGACCGCTTCGGCCTGATCGAGCGGGAGTGAAGGTAATGCCTTACCGCTGGCAATATGTAATTGCCGAACACGAAAAAAAGCGCGGTTGGTGCCTACTGTAAAGGCCTCGCGGTTGCTCGCGTCGCGGGAAACTTGTGCCTTACCGGCAATCAGGGGCGCCACATCGCTAACCATCGGCAAGCGTTTTAAGGCGGCGGCATCCTGCAGGGTAAGATCTCTGGGGGTTTCCCCGGTGACCGGCGGCATACCGCCGGTGGTTTCTTTTTTGCCGGGCAGAATAATCAGAACATTTTTGCCGAGAAAATCGAATTCCCCAAGGACGTAACGTTTGCCACCTTCCCCCAGGCCAGTGAGCAGGTTGATGGCAATAACGCCGATGGCAATCGCCACCAGCAGCATCGCCGAGCGCATTGGCTGGCGGTAAATAACCTGCAGGTTGAAGTTGAACAGATCAAGGGCGCGCATCGACTTCGCGCTCAGGTAGATGTGTGGGTGAGTCAGCTCCGGGCAATGGTTGCGCCGGCCCGGAATCCGCATGCACTCGGCCATCAAGCATTTTCAGACGCCGTTGTGCGCGGGCGCCAATGGCGTCGTCGTGGGTGACCACCAGCAGGGTGATGCCCTCGCGATTCAGTTCCTCCAGCAGCGCGATGACCTCTCCACCGGATACCGAGTCCAGATTGCCAGTGGGTTCATCGGCAAGTATCAACTGCGGTTTCATAATGATCGCGCGACCGATGGCCACTCGTTGGCGTTGTCCGCCGGACAACTGATGGGGCGCGTGGGTGGCGCGCTCGCTCAGTCCCAGACGCTGGACAATAGCATTCACTTTGCTGCGCCGAGACGACGGCGGTTCGCCCGCCAGCACCAGGGGCAGTTCAATGTTTTCCCAGGCGCTGAGACGGGCTATCAGGTGATAGCTCTGAAACACAAAGCCTATCTGTTGCCGACGCAACCCTGCCCGCGATTCTTCACTGAGAGTAGTAGTCTCGACACCGCCGAGACGGTAGGTGCCGGAGTTAGGCCCGTCCAGCAGGCCGAGAATATTGAGCAGTGTGGATTTGCCCGACCCGGAAGGGCCCATTACGGAAAGATATTCGCCGCGCGCTATGACCAGGTCGATGTGATCGAGGGCGTGAACCGCCTGATCGCCAGCGAAAAAGGTACGGCACAACTGCTGTAACTGAATCATGGCGCAGGGTTTGCTACGTCGTCCTGCGGTTCGACTTTCGCGCTGGCGATGGCACCGGGGGTATCCAGGGATCGCAGTATTTGTTCGCCCTCGGTGAGACCCGAGGTGACCTCGGTATAGGTCCAGTTACTGATTCCCGGGGTAAATATTCGCGGTTCGAGTCGATGATCCTGCCCGTTATACACCAGCACACGATTACCGTCAGAGATCGCCTCGGTCGGAATTCTCAACACCTCCGAGTGTTGTTCCAATATTATTTCCAGGTCGGCGCTGTAGCCAACTAGCAGGTGAATATCTTCCGGCAAGGTGTCGAATGTCGCGTCGACATCCACGGTGCGTGCCTGTTTTTCCAGTTCCTGTACGTAGGGGGCAATACGGCTCACCCGGCCGGCGAAACTCGTGCCGCGAAATGCATCGAGGGAGATGCGTACCGGCATATCCAGCGCGATGGCGGCGGCATCAACTTCGTCGATGGGCGCGGATACGTACAGGCAGTGATCCGCAATCAGATCGATTGCGGGGGGCGTGGGAATCCCCGGCGGAGACGGGGTAATATATTCGCCGACCTCACCATTTACTGCCGCGATAATCCCCGCAAAGGGGGCAGTCAAACGGGTTTTGGCAAACAGGGATTGCTGTAGTTCGACAAAGGCGTCGGCGACTTCCACGCCAGCTTCGGCCTTGCGGCAGGAAACGGCGCTTATGCTGGCGCGGGTTTGTGCGCTGTCCACGCTGTCGTCCGCGATTAGTTTACGGGCGGCCAGGCCCTGCACCCGTTTGAGCTCACGCCGAGCCAGCGCGGCGTCGTAACAGGCTTCCTGAACGGCAGCCCTGGCGACTGTCAGTTTGGCTCTGGCCTCGGACACCCGGGCCTGCTGATCTTCGTTCCAGAGTTCCAGTAACACCTGCCCCTGTTGCACCCGGTCACCCTCGTCCACCAGCAGTTGGCCCACCTGGCCACCCATGGGCGGGGACAGGCGCGAACGCTGACAGGCTTTGATGGTACCCGCGCGGGTATTAGCCGCTGTGGATGCCACGTCGCCCCGTTCCACGGTGGTCAGGCGCACGACGACAGGTTCAACCGCGGCCAGGCGCCAATAGGCAAGACCCGCCAGGCCGAGAAGCAGAAGTACGACAATGGTTTTTTTCAATGTGGCTACTCGACGTCCCGTTCAGAATGTTCCAGTTACTCTGCGTTCAGCGCAAATGAGTTCAGCGCATATACGCACGATTTCCGTGGGCAATGACGATATGAGCGCCCCTGGGAATTTTTTCAGATTAACCACAACCGGGATTTGATGCAAAACAAACGCTAAGCGAACAGGGAGTAAATACGTTCACGCGGGTTGTGCCGTGTCCACAGCACCGGGGCCGGGCATTGAGTTATTTGCGTGGCCGCGGGCAATCGACGGGGCGGTGTGTTAAGGAGCGTTGAGCAGGGTGGGGGGGTGAAAGTAGAAGATACCCCGGGCCGATTAGTGCTCCGGGGTATCTGCGTTACCGATGTCGCTTTTACAAAGACCGCTTAGAACAGTAATTGGTACGAATAATACAGCATCAAAACGACTTGCACCGTAAACAGCGTGGCGCGTACCAGTACCATTGGTACACTGGTGGAAATCATGTGTACCACGGACTGGGCGATTCGGCTGTACAGCACGTACATCGCGGTTCCTTCCATAATACTTAGCTGGTTGGATAAACCCGCTGCAATAACCAGTGCCGCAAAAATCGGCAGCGATTCCAGGCAGTTCAGGTGTGCCCGGGTAAAGCGTTTGCCGAAACCGGGCAGGTCATCCCCTGATGAGTTGAACTGGTTAAGGGGTATTTTAGCCCCACCAAAAGCATTGGCGAGTCGTACGTTGACCAGTCCGAAGGTCAGTAATACTGTCCATCCGGCAAAGCCGGCTAGTGCGACGAGTGCTGGGTTCATTGCTTCCACGATATTCCTCCTGGCTATTGTTATATTGGAACGACCGATCTTACTGGAAGTGCATTCTCCCGTAAATGGCCATCGCGATTGGCGGCAGTAAGACAAGTTCGCGCAGTCCCACAAAAGCGCGCCGCGGCTGACGGGCATCGATCGACGCCCTATACTGGTCTGGTGGTATTTATGTACGTGAGTCCAGCGTGCATGGTCTGAGGTACTTACCGAGGAATAGTCCTGGTGAAAGGCATAACGGTGGGCTACATGCTGCGAGTTTTAATGGCGACGATTCTGGTCGGTGTAGGCGCCGCTGAATATTTTGTGGTGGTGGGTATCACCCCTCAGATACTGCGTTTCCCACATTTTCCAGAAGCGTTTATGTTGAGCGGTGGTCTGTTATATCTGGTTAATGCACTATGGTTTTTCCGAGCCCGCCGCTCGTGATTGCAGAGGTCGATTCAAGGGTGGAGGTTAGCTATGACCGATCAGCCAATGCAGGTAATGCCCCTCTTTCCGTTGCAACGGATTCTGTTTCCGACCGTCTCGCTACCGCTGCAAATTTTCGAGCAACGTTATCTAAATCTGGTGAAAGCGTCGTCGTCCGGCGATCAGGCGTTCGCCGTGGTTCCGATTGTTGCGGGGAGGGAAGTGGGTGCTACCCCGGAGATTCATCATTGGGGTACGGCCGTGCGTATTTGTGACTGGTCGCAGTTGCCCAACGGCCTGTTGGGTATCGTGGTTAAGGGCGAGCAGCGGGTGCGTATCGATCGCAGCTGGACGCAGGACGATGGCCTGGCGAGGGCAGATGTGGTGTTACAACCCGCCGATCGCGAGCGCCCGGTGGATGAGTGTGATGCGGACCTCGGCGACTTATTAATGAGTTTGGCCACCCAGACAGGTTTATCTCAGTGGTATATCGAAGAGGGGTTGACGAACGTCTCTCTCGCCTGGCGGCTGGCGGATTTGCTACCGGTGGAGCGCACCGCCAAGCTCGACCTGTTAGCGGAAGACGACCCGGCGATACGTATATCCCGTGTGCGCGCCTGGGTGGTGGCGTTAAGTCAGCGCTGAGTCCCGTCGGGGCGTTACTGCGATCATTGTGGTCGCCCTTTTAGCATGCGCAGCGGTGTATAGGTGAGTACGGTTTCGCCGTGCTGATTAACCACCCTGTTAAACGTGCGCACCAGGCCGCGGTTGCCCTCCCGGGTGGCCCGAATATCCGTCACTTCGAGCTCGACATGAATAGTGTCGCCAGCGTAACAGGGCTGTTTAATATCCAGCTCCATATTGAGAAACGCCATGCCGGTACCCTGCATGGTAGGCAGCAGCAGGCCTTCGGCGAAACTGTATACCAACGCGCCAGGGGCAAATGGTTTTTTAATAACGGAATGTTGCGCCAGAAACTCGCGGTCGGTGAAGACTACTTCGTGTAGACCAATCAAATTGATGAATTGGCTGATATCGCTTTCCAGCACGGTGCGTCCCCAGGTTTCGAACTGATCGCCCAGCGTCAGATCCTGCCAGTAAAATCCTCCGCCGATTTTTTTCATATTAATCTCGTGTCGCGTTAACTGCCGGAATTCGGGGAAATTATACCCAGCGGCCGGCCAGCGAGCGATTACATCCGGCGCTCAGGCGCGGGTGCGGTCAGGTAAGCGCAAATATCGCGGCGGACTTGCGGGAGAGTGGGCGCTATAATGGCGTGGATTTTGGGCGAACTGGGACGGCGGGCTGACGCAGTGGATATTAAAGAATATATGTTGCAGGTAGGGCGCAACGGGCGCGCGGCGGCGCGGGTGATGGCGCGCGCCAGCACTCAACAAAAAAATAATGCGCTGACATTTATCGGCAACGCATTGGCGGAATGCCGTGTAGAGCTGACGCAAGCCAACCAGCAGGATATGGAGAACGGGCGCAGACAGGGGCTCGATGCGGCTCTCCTCGACCGCCTGGAGCTGACGCCGGCACGCATCGACTCGATGATTGAAGGTCTGGGCCAGATTGTGGCCCTGCCCGATCCAGTGGGTCAGATTAGCGACATGAACTACCGGCCCAGCGGTATTCAGGTGGGCAAAATGCGCGTGCCCCTGGGCGTAATCGGCATTATTTATGAATCCCGGCCCAATGTGACCATCGACGCGGCCAGCCTGTGCCTTAAATCCGGTAACGCGACGATCCTGCGCGGCGGCAGCGAAGCCATTCATTCCAATCAGGCCATTGCCAACTGCATTGGCGCGGGATTACGGTACGCGGATCTGCCACCTGATGCGGTGCAGGTGGTGACCACCACGGATCGGGCGGCGGTTGGAGAGCTGATCACCATGCCCGAGTACGTGGACGTTATTATCCCACGGGGTGGCAAGGGCCTGATCGAAAGAATCAGTCGCGACGCCAGAATCCCGGTGATCAAGCATCTCGACGGTATTTGCCATGTCTATATCGATGATGCCGCGGACCTGGAAAAAGCCTATAACGTCGCGCTTAACGCCAAAACACGGCGCTTCGGCATTTGCGGCGCCATGGAAACGCTGCTGGTTGCCGAAAGTATGGCAGCCGCCTTATTGCCGCGTTTGGGTAAGGCCTATCGCGACAGGGGTGTAGAGTTGCGCGGTTGCGCGCAAACCCGCGCGCTGATCGATACCTGTAAGGAAGCCACCGAGGAAGATTGGCGCACCGAATATCTGGCGCCAATTCTCGCGGTGCGCGTGGTGCGGGATATGGACGCGGCCATCGAACACATCGAGATGTTTGGGTCCGGGCACACGGACAGTATCGTCACCGAGGATTACACCCGCGCGCGGCATTTTCTCGCGGTGGTGGATTCGAGCTCGGTGATGGTCAACGCCTCGACCCAGTTTGCTGACGGGTTTGAGTACGGACTCGGCGCGGAAATTGGCATTTCCACCGACAAACTGCACGCGCGGGGTCCCGTGGGCCTGGAGGGGTTAACCAGTCAAAAATACATCGTGTTCGGCGATGGGCATATCCGCGAGTAAGCATTGAAAGCCATTGGCATTTTTGGTGGGACGTTCGATCCGGTGCATATCGGCCATCTGCGCACGGCGGTGGAACTGCGCCAGTTGCTGAGTCTGGACATAATGCATTTGCTACCTTGTGCCGACCCTCCCCATCGCGATCAACCGGCGGTTAGCGCCGAACACCGATTCGCCATGTTGCAGCGTGCGCTGGTTGCCGAACCCGGGCTGCTTGCCGACGACCGGGAAATGCAGCGCGGCGGACGGTCCTACACAATCGATACCCTGCGGGAGATGCGCGCTGAATATGGACCCGATGCGGCCTTGTATTTGTGCCTGGGTATGGATTCTCTGGTCAATCTGCACAGCTGGCATCGGTGGTGCGATATTGTCAAATTCGCGCATATTGTCGTCGCCTGCCGTCCGGGTTGGCATCTGCCGGAATCCGGGCCGGTGGCCGGGCTGCTGGCGGAGCGGCTAGTCAACAGCGCGGATATGTTGCGCGACTCGCCGTCTGGCCACGTACTGGTGGCGGAAATGACGTTATTGCCGATTGCCGCTACCTGGATTCGCGCGCAGCTGATGAGCGCGCGCTCGGTGCGTTACGTGGTGCCGGACCCCGTCATCGAATACATCAAAAGACATCATCTTTACCAACAGGAATCCCGATGACCCAATTGACCAGTCTGATTATTGACGCCCTAGAAGATGTTAAGGGACAGAATATTGTAACGTTGGACGTACAGCGTTTAACGGACGTTATGGATACCCTGATCGTCGCCAGCGGCACTTCGAGCCGGCAGGTAAACGCACTGGCCGAAAATGTGGTAGAGCGGGGCAAGAAAGCGGGATTTCAACCCCTGGGTGTAGAAGGCAAGGACAGCGCCGAGTGGGTGCTGGTGGATTTTGGCGATGTCGTTGTACATATCATGACGCCCGCCACCCGCGCGTTTTACGAACTGGAAAAACTGTGGTCGATTCGTCCGGATGATTTGCGCACCACGCACCCGGCACGCACTGAAGAGTAAGACGCAATGCGTCTTCGCGTGATTGCTGTTGGCACAAAAATGCCGTCGTGGGTTGCGATGGGTTGGCACGAGTATGCGAAGCGCCTGCCGACTGAGTTCAACCTGGAGCTGCTGGAGGTTGGACTGGGCCAGCGCACTCGCAATCAACCACCAGGTCGCGCCATGGCCAGCGAAGGGGTAGCCATGCTCAAGGCCATTGCCAGCGGGGATCGCGTCGTCGCGCTGGACGTCAAGGGGAAATCCTGGAGTACCCCGAAACTGGCTGTTGAATTGGCGGCCTGGCAAAACTCCGGGGATAATTATAGTCTGCTGATTGGGGGCCCCGACGGGCTGGCGCCAGCTTGCCTGGCGCGCGCGGACAGCAGGTGGTCGCTCTCGCCCCTGACACTGCCGCACCCATTGGTGCGTGTGATATTGGTGGAGCAACTCTATCGCGCCTGGACCATTAATACCGGACATCCCTACCATCGATAGGTGTAGCGGCGACCCGATGAACCACTGTATAACAGGTCAAGTAAAGCCAGATTGCAACGCCGCCATTGCGGTGCGAGCTGTTGATACCCGCAGTGTTTGTGATACCCCGATTTACGCCGATTACTATCAACCGATCACGCAGCCCGCCGGCCACCATGTACGCTGACCGCACCCTGAAAAATCCCTTCCGGGAGGCCCGTCTTTTTTTTGGCCGCATGGTATTTGCGATGCTGGTTGTGGCGCTGTTGCTGGGTGTGGTGGTGTGGCGTTACTACCAGCTGCAGGTGGTGCGCTATCAGGACTTTGTTACGCAAGCGGAAAATAATCGCGTACACGTGCGCGCGATTCCACCACCGCGGGGGTTGATCTTTGACCGCAACGGCGTGCTGTTGGCGGATAATCGTACCGGTTTTACGTTGTCGATTGTGGTGGAGCGCGCGGGGGATCTGCAACAGCTGCTGAGGGACCTGGATCAGTTGCTGGATTTAACCGACGAGGAAATCGAGCGGTTCGAAAAATTATTGAAACGCCGTCACCCTTACGAGCCAGTACCGCTGCGCTACAATCTGAATGAGGTCGAGCAGGGCGCCATCGCGGTTAATGAGTATCGCCTGGACGGTGCCGAAATCGTCGCAGAATTGATTCGCTATTATCCTCAGAAGGAGCATATGGCCCACGTGGTGGGGTACGTGGGACGCATCAACGAAAAGGAAACGGAAACACTTGACCGCAAGCGCTACAGCGGTACGCACATGGTGGGGAAGACCGGGCTCGAGCGCTTCTATGAAGATGCGTTGCTCGGTAATCCCGGGTACGAATATGTGGAAACCAATGCCCGTGGCAGGGTGATGCGCGTACTCGAAAAAATTGACCCACAGCGGGGCAAAGATTTGTACCTTTATCTCGATAATCGTCTGCAGGAAATAGCGTTTGCGGCGCTGGGGGAAGAGAAGGGTGCGGTGGTTGCCATCGAAACGCACACCGGTGGTGTGCTGGCGCTGGCGAGTGCGCCGGGCTTTGACCCGAATTTATTTGTCACCGGTATCAGCCATGAAAATTATCGGCTGCTCACTACATCGCCGGATCGCCCGTTGTTTGATCGCGCTCTGCGCGGGCAATACCCACCCGGTTCCACCGTAAAACCCATATTCGGACTGGCCGCTCTCGATAGCGGCATTATTTCCGAGAATTACAAAATTTATGACCCCGGGTTCTTTCAACTGGAGAATCGCGAACACAAGTACCGGGACTGGAAAAAGGGTGGCCACGGTAGCCGCATCGGTCTATACGATGCCATCGTGCAATCCTGCGATACTTTTTTTTACACGGTTGGCGTGCGTATGGGGGTGGATCGCCTGAGTCATTACGGCGCGTTATTTGGACTGGGACAGAAGACTGGTATTGACCTGCCCTCCGAATCCACCGGCATTATGCCTTCAAAAGAATGGAAGCGCGGTGCGTATGGAATTGCCTGGTATCCGGGGGACACTGTAAACACCAGCATTGGACAGGGGTTTATGCTCGCCACACCGTTGCAGTTGGCGGTGGCGGCTGCACGGCTTGGCACTCGCGGCCAGGTGCGTCGGCCGCGCCTGGTACGCGCTGCCGGCGACGAGGTGTATCACGAGGTGGCGCCGGACGCGGTGCTGGACATTGCTGCGCGCCACTGGAACCCGGTGCTTGATGCCATGCGCGGGGTGGTTCACGATGGCCGTGGCACCGCGCGCCAGGCGGGGATCGGCATGGCCTATGAAATGGGCGGCAAAACGGGGACCGCCCAGGTGGTTGGCATCAAGCAGGATGAAAAATACGATGCCACCAAGCTGGCCAAGTTACAGCTCGATCACGCGTTGTTTATCGCGTTCGCGCCGGTGGAAAATCCGCGCATAGCGGTGGGTATCATCGTTGAAAACGGCGAACATGGCAGTTCCACTGCAGCCCCGGTGGCGCGCCAACTTATCGATGCTTACTTTGCATATTATCCGCTCGAAGGGGGTGACGTTGCAGCGCGATGATTTCGTACGTCACATGAAAGAGCACGGGTCTGGCGTCTATGGCGAACGGCGGCACTGGCTCGGCAAAAAAATAGATTACGTGTTGTTGTTACTGCTGCTGGTGTTGATGGGTGTGGGGCTGGCGGTTTTGTACAGTGCAAGTGGTCGTACCCTGGTCCTGGTCGAACGGCAGTTGGTGTACATGCTGATTGGTCTGGGGGTTATGGTGGTGGTGGCGCAGGTGCCGGTGCGTTTTCTGGAACGCTGGGCGATTCTGCCCTACTTAGCGGGGCTGGGGTTGCTGGTGGCGGTGTTGTTGTTCGGCGATGGGGCGAAGGGCGCGCGCCGGTGGCTCGACCTGGGTTTTGTGCGCTTTCAGCCCTCCGAAATACTCAAGATTGCGGTGCCGCTCATGGTTGCCAGTTCCCTTGGCAGACTGTTGCTACCACCGCGTTTTGTGCACGTCGTGTTGGCGGTGCTGCTGGCGGCCATGCCAGCGGCGCTGGTGATTGCTCAGCCAGATCTGGGTACAGCGTTATTGATTGCAGCCTCGGGATTATTTGCACTGTTTCTGGCCGGGCTCGGTAAACGCTACATTCTCGGTGTGGCGCTGGCCGCGCTGGTGGCCACGCCGCTGTTCTGGAGTTACGTGCTACACGATTATCAGAAACAACGCATACTGACCCTGCTAGATCCGCAGTCTGATAAATTAGGTGCGGGGTGGAATATTATTCAGTCCACCACCGCCATAGGCTCGGGAGGAATTCACGGTAAGGGCTGGTTTGGAGGCACCCAATCGCATCTCGATTTTTTGCCGGAAAGCCATACGGACTTTATTATTGCGGTGCTGGCAGAAGAATTTGGCTTGGTAGGTGTCATGTTACTGTTACTGTTATATGTTTTGATTATCAGTCGGGGTGTTATTATCAGTTTGCGTGCGCAGTCGATGTTTGGGCGTCTGCTGGCTGGCAGTATCACGTTAACGTTCTTTGTTTACGTGTTTGTGAACATGGGTATGGTGTCGGGGTTGTTGCCGGTTGTGGGTGTGCCGTTGCCGCTGGTGAGTTACGGCGGCACCGCGATCGTGACCCTGATGTTGGGCTTTGGTATGCTGATGGCCATCAGCACTGAGAAAAAACGGTTGGTTTAGCCTTTATGAGAAAGTGGGCAATAGCATTATTACTACTGGCCGTTAGTTCGCTGGCGGCGAGTCCCAGTCCGGTAACTACTGGCTATAGCGGCCATGCAGCGGCCCGCGCGCTGATCGACAAGATGGTCGCCGAACACGGTTTTGACCGCGCGCAGCTCGACCGTCAGTTCGCGCAGGTCGAGTACAAACAATCCATTATTGATGCGATGGAGCGCCCTGCTGAAAAAGTCAAAGAGTGGGGTGAGTACCGCAAAATATTCATCACTGAAAGACGTATCAATGAGGGTGTGGATTTCTGGCGGACCCATGCGGCCGTGCTGGCCCGCGCGGAACAGCAATACGGGGTCAATCCAGCGCTGATTGTGGCGATCATCGGCGTGGAAACACACTACGGCAGAATCACCGGAAGCTATCGAGTTATTGACGCGCTCGCCACGCTGGCATTTGATTATCCCAAGCGCAGTGAATTTTTTACCCGGGAACTCGAACAATTCCTGATCCTCACCCAGGAGCAGCAGCGCGACCCCATGACGCTTACCGGTTCCTACGCCGGTGCAATGGGGTATGGCCAGTTTATGCCCAGCAGTTATCGGGCCTACGCGGTCGACTTCGATGGCGATGGCATTGTTGATATCTGGGAGAATCCCGATGATGCCATTGGCAGTGTCGCCAATTATATGCTGCGTCACGGCTGGCAGCCGGGACAGGGGGTGGTGGTGCGCGCGCGCACCAATGGCGAGTATAACGACGCCCTGGTCAATAAGTTGCTGGTGCCGGAACTGACCCTGGCGGAATTACGTGTACAGGGGTTCGTACCCGTTATGCAGGGTTTGCCCGAAGACACGCGAGCCATTCCTCTCAAACTTATTGGGGATTATGGGGTGGAGTTTTGGCTGGGCCTGCCCAACTTCTACGCCATTACCCGCTACAACCACAGCTACCGGTATGCCATGGCGGTGAATCAGCTCAGCGAAGCAATTGCGGATCGTCTGGGTGATGGCGAGGGTTAAACGCGCGTTTTGCGTGGTGTTGCTGCTGTTGGCTGGGTGCCAGGGCGGTAGTAGCATCAGACCTGAACCTCGCGATGGGGCGCCCCGGGACGATATCGACGTCAGCGGGATTCCGGATGCCGTACCTCGCTATGAGCCGATCACACGGGCGGGCAACAAAAGTCCCTATGAAATTCTGGGTAAAACCTATCATGTGATGCCCTCGGCCCGAGGTTACCGCGAGGTGGGTACAGCGTCCTGGTACGGCACCAAATTTCACGGGCGTAAAACCGCCAACGGCGAAGATTACAGCATGTACGAAATGACAGCAGCACACACCTCCCTGCCGATCCCTTCTTACGTGCGGGTCACTAATCTGGCGAATGGCCGTAGTGTTATCGTGCGCGTTAACGACCGCGGACCGTTTCACGGTGGCCGCATCATCGATTTATCGTACGCCGCTGCCAAAAAATTAGGGTACGCGGATCAGGGAACGGCACGGGTCCAGGTGACGGCGATTGATCCAGGTAATTACCAGCGCACGTCCGTGGAAATTCCGCGAATAGAGACTGTGTCGCGCGTACCATCCGCGATTGGTGCGCGCACGGCAGGCAGGCTGCCAGACAATACTTTTTTGCAGATTGGCGCTTTCGGTTCGCAAAGCTCGGCGCAGTCCCTGCGGGCGCGAGTCAGCCAGGTAACCGAGTATCCGGTTGCGGTACGCGTAGCCCATACCGGCGCGGCCACCCTGTTTAAAGTGCTGGTCGGCCCGGTGACCGACCACAACCGGCTGGTGGCACTGCGTAGCCATCTGCAGCAAACCGAACGGCTGTCGCCATTCGTGGTCTACGACGCACTCCTGCCCGATTGACGCGGCGTGGTCGGTCACCGGTCGCGGCCGTGTTAAACTGCGGCCGTGAGTGCATGAGATATTTTCTATGTTATTTATCGCGAGCCGGGCGCGCTCGTTGTCCCCAGGACGCTTTGCTGACTCCAAAAACGACAGGATTAAATATGCTAAAAAAATTGGTAATTTCAGGCTTACTCGGCTGTTGTGTGGCCAGCACAGTCCTCGCGGCCGCACCGACACTGATTCCCGCACCACCACAGTTGGCGGCCAAGTCGTGGATTTTGATGGATGCAGATACGGGTAAAGTGCTGATCGAAGAAAACGCGGATCAGCAGTTGCCGCCAGCCAGTCTGACCAAAATAATGACCAGTTATGTGGTGTCAGGCGAAATTCACAAGGGCAAGTTAGCGCCACAGGATAAGGTGTTGGTGAGTGTCAACGCCTGGCGAATGGGCGGTTCGAAGACTTTTATTCGCGAGGGCACCGAAGTTGCGGTTCAGGATTTACTACGTGGTGTGATTATTCAGTCCGGCAATGATGCCAGCGTTGCTTTGGCTGAACACGTAGCGGGGAGTGAAGACGGGTTCGCCGATGTGATGAACCAGCAGGCGACGCTATTGGGTATGACCAACACTAATTTTGTCAATGCGACCGGGTGGCCAGCGGAAGGACATGTCACCACGGCACGGGATTTGTCGTTATTGGCGCGGGCATTAATCAATGATTACCCGGGGCACTACCAGTTCTACGCGGAAAAATATTACGAGTACAACGGTATTCGCCAGCCAAACCGCAATTTGCTGTTGTGGCGCGATAAAACCGTCGACGGTGTCAAAACGGGGCATACAGAAGAGGCCGGATACTGCCTGGTTTCGTCCGCTCTGCGCAACGGTATGCGGCTCATCGCCGTGGTGATGGGCACGACGAGCGAGGAAGCTCGTGCTAGTGAATCACAAAAACTGCTGTCCTATGGATTCCGTTACTACGAGACCGCCAAAGTATATGCCGCCAACGACGTCATTCAGGAAAAAGTGCGAGTTTGGTACGGCAAGGAGGACGCAGTCAATGTGGTGGTGCCGACCGATGTGTTTCTCACCATTCCGCGAGGCAGTCGCGAACAGCTGGTGGCGACCGTGCAGGTGGATGCGGTGATTAAGGCTCCGTTGAGCACTGCTACGGAACTGGGTCGTCTGAAAGTGGAATACGAAGGTGAAACACTTCTCGATCAGCCATTGGTGGCAGATCACGAAATTGCCCGGGCCGGATTTTTCTCACGTATTTGGGACGGGATCAAACTTTTTTTCCTGAATCTTTTTACATAAAGTTTTGTTGGATTTTGTATCAAGTGCATTGTGATGACCGATCAATCAGCGCCTAAAATTGAGTTCCCGTGTTCTTATCCGATTAAGGTGATGGGGAATGCCTGCGCGGAGTTTCGCCAGCATGTGATGACCGTGATGGCGCGCCACGCACCTGAATTTGACGCGGCCTCGGTTACCACAAGGGCCAGCAGTAACGGTAATTATCAGTCGTTGACAGTGACCATCGTCGCTACCGGCAAGCAACAACTGCAAGCTATTTTTGTCGATTTAAAAACCAGCCAGCTGGTTAAAATGGTGTTGTAAGTCACCGTGAACAGGCCACTGTTGGTGCGTCGCCTCGGAGAGCAGTCCTATGGATCGGTATTTGCTGCAATGCGCGACTATACCAATGGCCGCGGCGGCGATAGCGCCGATGAGTTATGGTTTGTGCAGCATCGACCGGTGTTTACCCAGGGGCAGGCCGGTAAGGCCGAACACATTCTCACACCGGGTGCTATTCCGGTAATCAAGGCTGATCGCGGTGGACAGGTGACTTACCACGGCCCAGGCCAGTTGGTCGCTTATGCATTGATCGACCTTAAACGTATGGGAATGCACGTGCGACAGCTGGTGTCGGCCATCGAGCTGAGTATCGTCGAGCTGTTGCGCGGTTACCACATACAGGCTGAAGTGCGTACGCGTGCCCCGGGGGTCTATGTGGGTGATGCCAAAATTGCTTCCCTCGGTTTGCGGGTGCGCAAAGGGTGCAGCTATCACGGCCTGGCGCTCAATGTGGATATGGATCTAACACCGTTTGAACGCATAAATCCGTGTGGATATCAGGGGTTGCGTATGACGCAAATTAAAGATCTGCTGCCGGCTCATTGTGAGGTGCCGATCGCCGATGTAGAACAGGCGCTGTTAGCCAGATTGGTCGCCAATCTCGGTTTTCAGACGTGGCGCGAAGACTCAGGCCCTCCCGCGGCGCTGCTTGCGGGAGCTCGGCAATGAAAGAAATAGATGTTGTGCCTGTGAAGCGTACGCGACGACTACAGCAGGGCGAAAAATTGCGCAGCGCCGATAAGGTAGAACGCATTCCGGTTAAAGTTATCGCGACGGAAAGCATGCCGCGCAAACCCGACTGGTTGCGCGTTCGTCTGCGCGCTTCCCCGGAAGTGGATCGCATCAAGAAAATATTGCGCAAAAATAATCTCGCTACAGTGTGCGAAGAAGCATCCTGTCCAAATCTTACGGAATGTTTTGGCGGCGGCACCGCCACTTTTATGATCATGGGGGATATTTGCACTCGCCGTTGTCCGTTTTGCGATGTGGGGCACGGCAAACCGAATCCCCTCGACCGCGACGAACCTGCGCACCTGGCAGCCGCAATTGCAGAAATGCAGTTGCGCTACGTGGTGATTACTTCGGTGGATCGGGATGATCTACGCGATGGTGGCGCCCAGCATTTCGCGGACTGTATTCGCGAATGTCGACAGCGCGTGCCGCACCTGGAAATTGAAATACTGGTGCCGGATTTTCGTGGGCGTATGGAGCCCGCGCTGGCCATTTTAGGTGCCACAGCGCCAGATGTGTTTAATCACAATCTGGAAACGGTGCCGCGCCTGTATCGCATGGCACGTCCCGGTGCTAATTACCAGTGGTCTTTAAAACTGCTCAAGGAATACAAGGCCC
This sequence comes from Porticoccaceae bacterium, assembly GCA_041600415.1. Classification (GTDB taxonomy): domain Bacteria; phylum Pseudomonadota; class Gammaproteobacteria; order Pseudomonadales; family Porticoccaceae; genus JBFJKD01. The sequence continues at coordinate 500,996 of JBFIKF010000001.1, forward strand.
GCAATCCGCACGTGCTGAGTAAATCCGGGTTGATGGTCGGCCTGGGGGAAACCAGGGACGAATTATTGCGCGTACTCGATGATATGCGTGAACACGACATTGATATGCTGACCGTAGGCCAGTATTTGCAGCCCTCGAAACACCATTTGCCCGTAGAGCGTTTTGTCCACCCGGACGAATTTCGAGACTATGCTGACTACGCGACCAGTATAGGTTTCAAGCGCGTTGCCTCCGGGCCGCTGGTGCGCTCCTCATACCATGCGGATAAACAGGCGCACGGGGAGACGGTCAGTTAGATTTATTCCAGTTTAATGATCGCAGATAGTGAAAATTTGGAATAAACACAAGACGCGACTTAATGTTAAGTGTCAGGATGAGTTTTTACACAGCCAGGGGAGAGGACATATGAGTGCCGTAGAAATAGAAGCTGCGGTGTTTCGCCGCCTGTTAGAGCATCTCGACGCGCATAAGGAAGTGCAGAATATCGAGTTAATGAATGTGGCTGACTTTTGCCGCAATTGTCTGGCGAAATGGTATGTCGCGGCTGCCCAGGAAAAGGGTGAAAAAATCGACTACGAGTCTGCCCGGGAAATTATTTATGGGATGCCTTATGCTGAATGGAAGGACAAATTTCAGACAGCAGCCAGCCCTGAGCAGTTAGCCGCGTTTAGTACCAAAGCAGAAAAAAATACTTTATGAGGTCTAGATAAAATAGCGTCTGGCTCTAGCGCTGCCGAGTTGAGAGTGGTGCCATGTAATTACTGGAGAAGTTAATGGTCGCTGGAAAAATTACCGCGGGAACGGATATGAAAGCGGGCGAGTCGCTCGCTTTGACTGTGGCCGAGTTGCCCGCCTGCTGCGATCCTGAGCAATTCGCGTTCGCTACCACCGAAGAACTCGAATCACTGAGGGAAATCGTTGGTCAGGACCGCGCCCTCGAAGCGATCCGCTTTGGTATCGACATACGTCATCATGGCTACAACTTGTACGCCCTCGGCCCGCCCGGTGTCGGCAAATTTACCGCCATCAAGCATTTTTTAAACGCCAAAGCCAAACAGGGTGTGGTGCCGCCAGATCGGTGTTACATCAATAATTTTCAGGACCCGTATCGACCGCATTTGCTCACCTTGCCCGCCGGCCGGGGTGCCGGGCTGCGCAACGACATGCATAAGCTGATTGAGGATTTGCAAACCGCCATTCCCGCTGCATTTGAGAGCGACAATTACAAAGCGCGTGCACAGCAACTACAGAGCCAACTGCAGGAAAAAGAAGAAGGTGCCTTTCGGGAGCTGCACGAAACCGCTAAAAAACAAAGTATAAAAATGTACCAGACCCCTGCTGAATTTACGTTTATTCCCCTGATAAACGGTGAAGAAATCACGCCCGAGAGCTTTGAAAAACTGGACAAGACAGAGCAGGAGCGTCTTGAAAAAGTTGTTGCGCAATTGCGTGAGCAACTGCGTGATATCATGCAAAAGAGAATTCCAGAGTGGCGCAAACGCACACGGGAACAGTTTCGCGAACTGAACCACCGTATCACTCGGGAAGCGGTTGCCTTGCCTATCGACAGTCTACGGGAGCGGCATGCCGAGCTGCCCGAGGTGCTTGCCTATCTGGAGGACGTGGAAAAAGATGTAATCGCCAATCCGCGGGATTTCGCGCCACAGGAAGCGTCCGCGCATCCGATGCCCCAGGTTGAGCACAACGGACTAAGCCGTTACCAGGTGAACCTGTTGATAGATCAGAGGGATGTCTCCGGCGTACCGGTGGTATTTGAAGAACACCCCAGTTATCCAAATCTGTTGGGCCGGGTAGAAAATAAAGCTTTTATGGGCGCCCTCACCACGGATTTCACTTTGATCAAACCCGGAGCTTTGCACCGTGCCAATGGTGGTTATCTGGTTCTCGAAGCGCGTAAGCTGTTGATGCAGCCCCACGCCTGGGAGGGGTTGAAACAGGCACTGTACTCCCGAGAGCTTCGTATCGAGTCCATGGAGCAGGTGTTGAGTATTGCCAGTACGGCGTCGCTGGAGCCCGAATCCATTCCTCTCGACGTCAAAGTGGTTTTATACGGGGATCGCGCCCTGTATTACATGCTCTACGCCTACGATCCGGACTTTGCCGAACTGTTTAAAATCCCTGCGGATTTTGAATCGGGCATCGATCGCAGTCCGGAAAATGATCTGTTATATGCACGTATGATCGCCACGATCGCGCGGGAGCGGAAATTACTGCCGTTTGATCGGGTAGCGGTAGCGGCAATTATTCAACAAAGTATGCGCATTGAAGCGGACACGCGAAAACTTTCGACCCATATGAGTAGTATTGCGGACCTGATCGTGGAAGCCGACTATTGGGCCCGCCAGCGTGGCGGCGACCTGGTGAGTGGAGATGATATTCACACAGTGATTGCTACCCAGGTGGAACGGGTAGACCGGGTGCGCGACCGACTACAGGAAAATATTCTGCGCGATACGATCATGATCGCCACCACCGATGAGGTCGTGGGTCAGGTGAATGGCCTGTCGGTACTACAAATGGGTAATTTCAGCTTTGGCCAGCCGTCGCGTATTACGGCGACCACCCGGCTCGGGAACGGCAGGGTGATAGATATTGCGCGGGAAACCGATATGGGTGGCCCGACCCACAGCAAGGGTGTATTTATTCTCAGCAGCTTTATCGGCGCGCGCTACGGTCAGCGGGCACCGCTATCCTTTAATGCAAGCCTGGCCTTCGAGCAAAACTACGGTGGTGTGGATGGCGATAGTGCTTCGTTGGCAGAGTTGTGCGCGTTGTTGTCCTCATTGAGCGGGGCGCCCATCAAGCAATGTTTTGCGATGACGGGCTCCATTAATCAGCACGGTCAGGTGCAGGTGATCGGCGGGGTCAATGAAAAAATAGAGGGCTTCTTTGATGTTTGTCAGGCGCGAGGGTTGAGCGGCGAGCAGGGTGTATTGATTCCGCGTAATAATGTACAGAACCTGTTGCTGCGCCACGATGTGATCGACGCGATTAGTCAGGGACGTTTTCATATCTTCCCCGTGTCGAATGTCGACCAGGCCATCGCATTGTTGACGGGCATCCCTGCCGGTGAGGCGGACGGTGCTGGCGAATATCCAGCGAATAGCGTCAATGGTCGCGTGCAACGCCGCTTGCAGGATTTTGCAAACCGGCGTAGCGCGTTTGCAAAGACCGCTGGTGCCGGGGACAGCGATATGGATGCCGCCAGGTCGTAGCGCACCTGTTGCCCGGCCGCCGGGCTATAGTCGGGTGTCAAAAAACCATCGCGGCTGGCTTGTTAATCCCATGTGTTGGGCCTTTAGCGTAGCGAGCGCGGCGTCGTGAATGGTTTTGGTCGTTAACGGCTCCCGGCGAAGATAGCCTTAAAGTGTGAACCGCATCACAAACCTCCGCGGTCAGAATTCCGAGTGTAAAATTATAAAATCAATATAAAACAAACACTTGGGACTTTTTACTCACAGGATAGGACTTTGTCCCATACTTTTTTCGCCGGCGTTTCCCTAAAGTATTCCCATCCCGTGACGATATTACTGTCACTAGCAAGCAAGTTTTCAAAAGACTGTTTTGGAATGGAGAAGTGACATGACTATCAGCAAAATATTACTGGTTGATGATTCCCCCGCCGATCTGCTGTATTTAAAGCGAGCGGTCGAAGGTGTCAGCGCCAAAATCGTTACCGCCACCTCAGGTGCAAACGCTATCGAGGTGGCCCGCGTTGAGCAGCCGGACATTATCTTCATGGACATTATTATGGAAGGTCTTGACGGTTACAGTGCGTGCCGCGAACTTAAGAAAGACCCCGTCACCAAAGCTATTCCGGTAATCTTCGTCAGCACCAAGAATCAGCGCGCTGACCGCATGTGGGCGGAACGCCAGGGCGGCAGCGGCTACATCGCCAAACCCTACACGGCGGACCATATTAAAGACGAAATCAAACGCTTTGCCTGATCTATCGTAGTTATACTCATCCATACTCGGCGGCCTTTTGGCCGCCTTTTTTTGTCCTGGGTAATTTGTTGGCTTTTGTCTGTTGAGTGATGGGAGTGCAATGCGGTGTTAAGTGCACGGTCGTACGCAGGAAGAATTTTTGTCCCGGTGGCGAAGTTCCTGCTTCCCGTTGCAAAACGCTGTTTAAGCAGCGCTCGTTCATTAAAATATTTCACTGCCGGTATATATTTTATTTTCTGATAGAGCGGTGCGCAATGTGCAATCCGATTTTGAATAGGGACAAATTTACCGAAAAATACGAGTTTGCCTGTGGTGTGCCGCCCGTGCGCCCAATGGCCGGCGCTCCATCAAGCTTCTTCAGGACGGATAGTGACCGCAATTTTCTCAGCAATTTCTCCATTGCGCCAAAAGTTAATCAGCCGTTCGATCAGGGACGGGGTCAACAGTTGACCGTTGCACACCAGCAAGGTGCCACGGCGTACGTACACATCCTGCGCCACGGCCATAGCGGGGGTCAGCAGCTGTACCGGTAAATTTTTCACAGTACCCTGGGATTGCGGATTACTCAGGTTTGAAAATACTTTAAGAATCCGTGCGTCGTAATGGGGCGCGTGTTTGTCGAGCTGGTCCAGAGCCTGCCCGTGGTCCATACCTGAACTTAAATAATTCTGGTAATCGAGGATCGGCTTTAAGATCCGCGCGCCGAGGGGAATGTCGAGACCCTTGACCTCATCTTCCGGAAAGCCGGTGCCATCGAAATGTTTGTGCTGGTAGCGCACCGCTTTGGCGATGGCCTCCATGCGGGGTATTTTCCCTATCAATTCCGCCGCGAGCTCCGGGTGACGTCTAAATTGTGCACTCTCCTCTGCGGTCAAAGTTTGCAGGGAAGTGGCCTTTTTGACAATTTCTTCGGGTAGCGCGACGTAGCCGAGCATGCTGAGCATGGCGATGCTTTCCATCTCCCACACATTGGCCAGTCCTAACGCGTTGGCACACTCTTTTATGTGATTTTTTAACTGCGTAGTTTTGCCGAATAGTTGTGGATTGATGAGCGACAAAACTTCGGTCAGGGTTTCGATACTGCCCCTGAGCGTATTCTCCAGCAGATCCTTCTCGGCGTTAATCAAGTGAAACTGCTTGAGTGCCACGTTTAAGGTGTTCTCAAGGTTTTCAGGTGAACAGGGTTTGTTTAAAAAGCGAAAAATATCCCCTTTGTTTACGGCGTCGATAGCGGTTTGTTGATCTGCGTTACCGGTCAACATGACGCGCACGGTGTTGGGCGCCAGTTTTTTGGCAAAAGTCAGCAACTGCACACCGTTTATTTCCGGCATATGCATGTCGGTAACCAGAACCGAGAACGGCCCCTGGGTTTTAATCACTTCGATGGCCTCCTGGGCGCCGAGGGCCGTGCTGATGGCAAATTTACGCCGCAATGTGCGCCGATAGGCATCCAGAACATTGGGCTCGTCGTCCACCAGCAAAATTTTGTCTTTTGTATTCACGGCGTAAGTTCCTCTAAAAATGCCATTCCAATCTTATTCCAGTCCTGTAGATGACCCTCGGCATTGAGTTCCTGAAGGTAGGTGCGACTCAGATAAGGGTTGTCGACGGGATCAGCGTCGGATTGTTGCAGGTGATGATAAAGTGCGTTTGCAATGTGTACCGCTGCGAGAGGTGAAAACTCCCGCGCTGGACTGCGCTCCGGTTGGTGGTGGTAGGCCAGTGCTTCGATAATCGGGTTGGGCAGCGACCAGAGTCCCGCCAAATAACAACCAATTTCCGCGTGACTGGCGCCGAAAATCTGGGTTTCACACTCCCAGCTTTGCAGATTCTCAGTGTTATGCAGGGTTATTACCTTTTGGTATTCGTCGGGAAAACTGTTGGCCAGAACCAGCCGCCCGATATCGTGCAACATGCCCGCCAGCAGGGAAAGGTCACATAATTTTTTCGGTAATTTTTCAAATTTTGCGATACGGCTGGCCAGATTGCCCACGTGCTGGCTGTGAGTGGTCAACTGCTGTAAATCCAGGCCGCCACTGGTGCGCGACTCGTAGCTGCTAAACAGGTGTACCGATACCACCAGGCTTTTGATGGTGTCGATACCGAGCATCATCACTGCTTCGTGCAATTCGGTGATGTGCCGGCGCACGCCAAAAAATGCAGAGTTAACCAACTGCAGAATCTTGGCGGTCATGGCAATGTCGCCAGAGATGATCTCGGCAATAGAGACCATCGAGCCGTGTTCACTGGAGGCCTCTTTAAGCACCTGGTGGTACAGGGTGGGAAGACTGGGCAGGGAGCTCAATCCCGCCACCGTTTTTTGCAAACCTTTATCGGACAACAATGATCTCAGACTGAGGGCCAGTTCCAGTGTTTCAATCAGGCTAGTCGCCTCTATGGGCTTGAGGAGAAACTGGTGCGCGACCTGGGCACACTCCAGCTCGGTTTCGGTTTCAGCATAGCCCGACAACGCCAGGCGAATGGTATGCGGGTATTCCTGTTTTACGCGGGTTAACAACTCGCCGCCCCCCATGCCGGGCATGCGCATATCGCTGACAATAATGTCGACATTGTGGGTTTTCAGGAATTCCAGCGCCTCGTCGCCGCCGTTGGCAAAGTTCAGATTCCAGGTACTGCGTTTGCCCCGCAACATGCGGCGGTAGCCGCTCAGCACATTGGGCTCGTCATCCACAAAAACGATAGTGGTCACATCCGTTTTCTCTGGACTGGATCGGTCAGCGAGTGTTTCCTGAGTGGCACACTGATCTGCCGCCGGAAATAGTTTCTGTTCTGACATGGATAATTAGTCCCGATTGTTAAGGGTGTACAGTGGTAGCGTCTACGCGTCCAAGGAACGCACTGCGATGCCAGCGTTACCAGCGGAGCCTGGATAACATGGTCGGTTACAGTCCATCGTCGTCGTCCATATCCGGGCCAATATCAAAGGTCAGGGTGAACGTGGTGCCGACGCCCACAGTACTGTCCACTTCCAGCTTGCCCTTGTGCCGCTCGGTAATACAGGCGTACGCCATCGCCAATCCCTGCCCGGTGCCCTTGCCAGCCGCTTTGGTGGTAAAGAACTGGTTGTATATTTTGTCGAGATTTTCCGCTGGGATTCCACAACCGCTATCGGTAATGGTCACCACGATGTTGCCCATGTCCATGCGGGAGGAAACGGTTATTGTCCCTTTTTCCGTCGCCCCTTCCTTCTGGGTTTTTTCATCGATGGCGTGGGCCGCATTGACGATCAGATTCAGGATAGTCTGGTTTATTTCGCCGGGATAGCACGGCAGGAGTGGCAAATTGGGACTCAGGTCGGTAACCATTTCCGCAATATACCGCCATTCATTGCGCGCCACGTTGATGGTGCTCTGAATAGCCTTGTTGATGTCGACACTTTCTTTTTCCGTACCGCCCGGGTGGGAAAACTCTTTCATGGATTTCACAATACTACTGATGCGCTCGGTGCCCTCCAGCGACTGCTGAATGGCAGACAAGGTGTCGGCGATGGTGTTTTCATAATCGATCTCTTCGCTGAAATTGCGAATTTGCTCGACAATAGATTGTTGACCGGGGTGGGCAGCGGCGGCGTCGGCAAGCTCGCTGTACAGTGCGACCAGATCGTTGACATCGGCCATGACGTCCTTCAGGAAGTTCAGATTGTCGCTGATAAACTGGGTTGGGGTGTTGATTTCGTGGGCAATACCGGCCGCGAGTTGACCAACGGCTTCCAGCTTATGGGCCTGGCGCAGTTCCACTTCCATGGAGCGGTTGCGCTCCGCCATGTGTTTGTACTGGGTGACATCTGTGGAGAATCCGCGCACCACCGTGCCTTCGCCATTTTCGTTGCGAGCCAGAGAATAGATGGTGCGGATGTAGACGATTTCATCGGTAGCATTACGCATGCGGTATTCAATCTGGAAATTATCTTTTTGTTGACTGAACTGGCGATACTGTTGGCGCACAGGCTCGAGATCTTCGGGAACTATCTTGCTGTCGATAAAACGGGACGTCGATTTGACCTGATCCGGCGTATAACCGAGGATGCGTTCGACCTGCGTACTCATATACAGAATTTGGCCACTGTCCGGATCCATGGTCCACAGGATGCCATCCAGAGAATTGACCAGCATCTTCAGGTCGCTCAACTCAGCGGATAACCCCTGAATAGTTTCGTCTCTTGCGGCGAGCTGGGCGAGCAGTGTGCTGTCCTGTTCAATCATGTTCGGCATACTCCTGAGGCCCCGGTGGGTGGGCGGCTATTTGTAGTTACGGGTGGCGAACCGATCTGCTGCGCTGTGTCGCGTAACCGGGTGCGTGCACAGGTACTTGTCGTATAGGCAGACAGTGTCGGTACCCCTGTATCGGTTATTTGACCGGGAACTTTAGGAAGAGAACGGATGGGCGCGCGGTGGCGTCTTGCGACGCCGGCGGGCGTCAGCGCTGCACAGGGGATGTTGAGCGTGCCGCGACGCGGTGATCTATAAAGCGTTGCTGGAAGCGCTTCGGGTCAACGCCCTACCAGATGTCCCATACCGGGCGGCAGTTGTCCGGCAGCAGACCGTGGCGGCCCAGATCCGCCCAGCTTTGACCGGGTTTGTGGAAATCTGACCCACAGGACGCGTGCAGACCTTTTTGGCTACACAGCGCCCCCAGTTCCCGGGTGCGTGAAGCCGTTTGCCGTCCAGAAATCACTTCCAGAGCCTGACCGCCCGCCGCTCGAAAATCATCAATCAGACGCGCTAGTTTACTTTGCGTTATGGCGTACTTGTCCGGATGGGCCAGCACCGCCACACCGCCCGCCTCCCTGATGCCCTGCACGATATTATCGAGCGGCAACCAGGTGGGAGGGACATCGCCTATTTTTCCGCTGCCCAGGTATTTGTTGAAGGCCTCGCTAAAAGTGCGCACGATGCCGTTAGTAACCAGCGCGTGGGCGAAATGTGGTCGCCCGATATTGCCGAGTTCGGCCGCCTGGTTCGCCTGTTCAAGCAGGTCTCCCAGTCCCCGCTTTGCCAGGCGCTCGGCAATGATGGTGGCGCGTGCGCGGCGTGCCTGTTGTTGCGTTGCGATAATTTGTCGCAGGCTGTCGCTGTCGGGGTCAATATTCAGACCGACCACGTGCACCCCGGTTTTGTGCCACTGGGCCGACAATTCGATGCCGGAAATCAGTTGTATCGTTCCCGGTTCCAGACCGGATACCTGCTGGTAACCTGCCAGCGTGTCGTGATCGGTAATGGCCAGCACGGCAACGTTGGCGGCGCGCGCTTCGCGTACCAGCTCCTGCGGCGACAGTACGCCGTCAGATGCGCTAGTATGGGTGTGTAAATCAATAATCATTGGCATGGGCCAGAGCGGCGAGAGTCATCGTGAGACAGTATAACCCTTCTGTAATTAATCCGGCGTCTACGCCCCGCAGCCCCAGTGTTACGCCTTGCAGCACCAGTGGGCAGTATGGCGAGGTGGCTCATCCGGTGTGTTTGTCGGTGGCGCAACATGTAACTTGTATCAGGAACATTTGCGGGCTGTGAATAACGGCATAGTGACACCGATTAACGCCACTCAGCGTGCCCAGGTGGTGTCGGAGACGCAAATTTATATTGCGCGCGCTGCGCAGATAGTTAGTAAACCGATCCCCATGCTACCGGTGACATTCGATTTAACGGGCCGTGCCTGCGGTATGTACCGGGTTAGCGGACGCGTGCGAGAAATCCGTTATAACCCCTATATTTTCGCCAAATATTTTGCTCACAATCTGGCGGTGACCGTACCCCATGAAGTCGCTCATTATGTCGTGGACAGGCTCTACGGCCGGCGCAAATGCCGCCCTCATGGGACGCAGTGGCAGGCGCTGATGGAAAGTTTTGGTGTCGACGCGAGCCGCACTGCGAATTACGATTTGAGCGGAATTCCGCTACGCACCCAGCGGCAATTTTTTTATCATTGTGGCTGTCGGCAGCACCAGCTATCCACGCGCCGTCATCGCAAAGTGGGGCGCGGCGAGAGCCGTTACCACTGCCGCTACTGTGGCAATGAGGTGCGGTTCGAGGGACAGCCGGTGCCGGGCAGCGGGCAGAATTTTACTGACTAAGGATAAACATGGAAATTGGCCAAAACGCGGTAGTGGCATTTCGCTACCGATTGCTCAACGATCAGGGTCAGCAGCTCGAAGCATCCGCAGAGGATGCTACCCTGTATCTGCACGGGGCTGGCGGCATGTTACCGGGCCTGGAAAAAGCGCTGCAGGGCAGGGCGGTGGGCGATCAGGTGAGTGTGACTCTGGAACCCCACGAGGCCTACGGTGCAAAACACCCGGACTCGGTACAACGTATTCCGCTAAAACATCTCCGCGGCAAGAAAAAACCGCGACCCGGCGATGTCGTCGCAGTCAATGGCGAGCATGGCCCTCGCCAGGTGACGATCGTGAAGGTCGGGAAATTTATGGTGGAAGTGGATACCAATCACCCACTGGCGGGAATGGTGCTGACGTTTGTGGTGGACATCGTCGACGTGCGCCCCGCCACTGCTGAAGAGTTGGCCCACGGCCATGCGCACGGCCCGGGTGGGCACCCTCACTAATAATGCCGTAACTAGCGGTGGCTTCCGTACAGAATCGGGGAGAAAATGCCATGTCGCACACCACAGTCTATCGACAACAGGGCCAGGTAGCGGTCGTCACTATGGACGACGGCAAAGCCAATGCCGCGGGTTTTGCTCTGTTTGAAGCGCTGCATCAGGCTCTGGATCGCGCCGCGCAGGAAGCCCGTGCGCTCGTTATCGTCGGGCGGCCGGGCGTTTTGTCCGGAGGGTTTGATCTAAAGGTATTGCGTGGCGGCGATAGCGCCGAAATCGCCCGTCTGGTGGCGGCCGGGTCGGCATTCATGTCCCGTCTTACCGCGCATCCTCAACCGGTGGTGATGGCGGCAACGGGTCATGCCGTTGCGTTGGGGGCATTCTTTTTACTCGCCGCGGATTACCGCATTGCCGCGGCGGGGGATTTTCGTATCGGCCTCAACGAAGTGGCCATTGGCATTGAATTTCCCGAATTCGGTGTGCGTCTCGCCCAGGAACGCCTGGCGAGGCGGCATCTGCTCGGCGCAACGTTGGCGGCCACTATGTATACGCCCCTCCAGGCTGTCGACGTGGGTTTTGTTGACGAAGTGCACGCTGCCCAGGAAGTGGAGACCGTTGCCATTGCGCGCGCCGCGCGCTTCGCCGAGCTTGATGCGGCCACCTATGCCGCCACCAAGGCAACGCTGCGCGCTACGCCCCTGAGCGAGATGGAGGGGGGGCTTTAGCATGTGCAGTCACTCGCTGGCGCTGTGGTCGGTGTATATCATTGCCGCCAGCGATGGCTCCCTGTATACCGGTATCACCCTCGACGTCGAACGGCGTTTTCTGGAGCACAGTAGTGGACCTACCGGGGCCAAATACTTTAATCGCGGGCGCCGGCCGGTGGCCGTGGTGTATCGCGAAAACGGACTGTCCCGCAGCGCCGCCGGTCAGCGGGAAAGCGCCATAAAAAAAATGACCCGCGCGCAAAAACTGACGTTGGTAGCGGCCTGTGATACAGGTAACGATGCGGATCTAAAGGGCGCAATCGGAGAGATAAAATGAACGACCCGACTATCCCTCAAAAGTCCCAACCAGTGCCGTTGCCGGACGAACCGCTGGCGACGCTAAGGCTCGAGCTCAACGCCCAGACGGCGGTGATCCCGTGGCAGGAATTGCAGCGCTATTTTGCCGCTGGTTCGGTCATCCAGGTGGCACTGGAGCTGGATCTGGTGGACGTCGCCTGTCAGATGGCCGCCGATAATAAAGCGCAGGTGGCAAGTTGGCTGGAAGAGGGCGCGATCGCGGCCGTGGGCGATCAGCTGGCCCGAGACTGGCTCGCACTGGATGCGCTGGTCTGGTCGGTGGTGGTCAAGCCCTGGGTGCTGGTGCAGCCCTGGTCACCGGCGTGCGACTGACGCCTGCGGTTGGGCTGCGAGCAAGGTCTGGTAATCGACGCTGAACCCGTTGCGCTCGTCTCCGAGCCACACTAAATCATCCTGAATATTGCATTGCAGGCGCATGGTGCGTGCGGTCAATGTGACCAGCGCGGCAGTTGACGCGGGCGGTAACTGTCGCACCGTCAGGTTTTCAAAGCGGGTCAGTTTGCCATCCAGCTGCTGCCACCACGGCTGTACCGTACGCTCGCCGTAACAGTAAATCACTACCTGCCGGGCGCGATGGCAGGCCTTGCGAATGCGGCTGGCATCCGGCAAGCCAATGTCGATCCACAAATCGATTTCGCCGCTGGCGCTGGTTTGCCACAAATCTGGTTCGTCGCTGGCGGACAGTCCCCGGGTGAACTCCAGATGCTCGTCGGCATGCAGGGCAAAGGCCAGCAGGCGCACCATCAGGCGCTCGTCGGTTTCCGAAGGGTGCCGGGCCAGGGTCAGGTTGTGACTGGCGTAGTAGTTCCTGTCCAGGTCGGATAACTGCAGGTCTGCTTTGAAGATGGTTGCTTTGAGTGCCATGGGGTGGATTCCGATGTGGCGCCGGGTCGAGGTAAGTAGGGCGGTATTGTACGTCAATTGATCTCGGTCATTTTTGCGTTTGATGCCGCGAGTTAGACTCCCCGGTGATTATCATCACGGCTGATATTTATGAATATGGTTGCCCCGCTCGGAGAGGTGCTGCGCCGCGAGGTCGAAGAGTTGATTCACGCCTATGTGCAGTGTATCGACGATGACGAGCTGGAAAAATGGCCGGATTTTTTCACCGAAAAATGCCTGTACAAAATTATTCCCCGGGAAAATGTCGATGCCGGATTACCCTCGGCCGCCGTATTTTGTGACAGTCGCGCCATGCTGGTTGATCGCATTGTCGCGCTACGCAACGCCAATATTTATCCCAGCCAGTGGTTGCGCCATCTGGTCAGCAATACCCGTATTGTGAATGTTGATGCACAAGCTGGCATTACCACACAAACCAATTACGCCGTATTTCAGACCCGTAACGATGGTTCGTCCCACATATTCAGCGTGGGCAAGTACCGGGACCTGATCGTGCGGGACGGCGGCCAGTTAAAATTCAAACAGCGCGTGGTGACCTACGATACCCACCGTATCGAGACACTGATGGTGATTCCGATTTAATGGGGATTGCGCGATCGATAGACCCGAAGGAGCAGGTAATGAATATTGCGGTTAGCGAGTTGAAATGGCCGGAGGGCGCTGATTGCACTGCGGTGCCCTACAGTATGTTTAGCGATCGCCGCGTCTACGATCTGGAGCAGGAACGCCTGTACCACGGGCCGACCTGGAATTATTTGTGCCTGGAGAACGAAGTGGCTGCGATCGGCGACTTTAAAAGCACATTCATCGGCGATACGCCGGTGGTGGTAACCCGCGCGCACGACGGGGAAATTGCCGCCTGGGTTAATCGTTGCGCCCACCGTGGCGCGCAGGTGTGCCGCAAGTTACGGGGTAACTCGGCCGATGGTACCCATACCTGCGTCTATCACCAGTGGTCGTTTGACGGTAAAGGCCAGCTTCTCGGCGTGCCTTTTCAGCGCGGCCTCGGTGGCCACGGCGGTATGCCCAGGGACTTTGACAAGGCGCAACACAATTTACAGCCAGTGCGGGTGGTCAACCATTGCGGTGTCGTATTCGGTACCTTTGATGACCAGACGCCGGAGATCGGAGATTATTTGGGGGAAGACATTAACGCCCACTTTAAGCGGGTGTTCAATCGGCCGGTGGAGGTTATTGGGCACACTCGGCAATATATTCGCGGCAACTGGAAAATCTATACCGAGAATATTAAAGACCCGTACCACGCCAGTCTGTTGCACTTGTTTCACATGACCTTCGGGCTGTATCGCTCGTCGCAACAGGGTGGGGTCTGCAACAACGGCTGGCACAGTGTGTTGCACGCCACTGCGGGAACCGACAGCCAGGCGGCGCTGGCTGAAACGAGAGAGGCGCATTTGCGCACCTATCTGGAAAGCGGATTTACCCTGCAGGATATGTCGCTGCTGGCCGGGCGTAAGGAATTTGCGGATGGCATCACCTTAGTCATTCTGTCGGCCTTTCCCAGTCTGGTGGTACAACAGATTCAGAACACCCTGGCCTGTCGGCAAATACTGCCCAAAGCACCGGGAGAGTTTGAACTTGTATGGACTTTTTTTGGCTATGCAGATGACGACGACGAGCTGCGTAATATTCGCCTGAAACAACAAAACCTGATCGGCCCGGCGGGACTGATCTCCATGGAAGATGGGGAGGCGGTCGAACTGGTACAGAACGCAATAATTCGCGACGGTGCAAAGACGTCCGTCATTTTAATGGATGGCCGCGATACCGCTTCTGGTGATCATCTGGTAACCGAGGCATCAATCCGTAGTCTGTGGCAGCGTTATCGCGAACAGATGGGCATGTGATCCGATAAATTGTTTGTTCAGGAGCCCATACGAGGGTTGCGGCGCTGCGATGCCCAGTCGCTACTCCGTTGGCGTGGGGTGCCATAACCGAAAAAAGCCAAGCGTGAATTAGCTACTCGGCTGAGAGCTTAGCGTCGGTTAATCAACATATTCGCCATGCGCTCGAATGCCGGTGTCAGCAGCGCGCGATACTGTTCGGGAATATTCGTATCGAGTAACGCCTGGTTCATGCAGCGCATCCAGGCGTCGCTGGCCGCCTGATCGATGGCGAAGGGTGCGTGGGGTTTGCTGATGCAGGGACTACCGTGTTTTACCACGTACAGGGGCGGCCCTCCCAGCCAGCCGCTCAGGTACTCGAACAGACTGGCGCGCATGGGCGTCAGATCGGGTTGATGCATGGCGCGAATGGTGGTCGCGTAGTCGGCGCTGTCCATCACGTCATAAAAGCGATTCACCAGGTTGCGCAAGGCTGTTTCACCACCAATCCAGTCGTACATGGTGCCGGTGTCGGGCAGCTGGCTCACAGTATGCGCTGACGGGGTGCGCTGAACTTCCTTTGTAGACAAGCGGTAATTCCTCCAGTGGTGGGCGCGCGCGGACTCTGTTGGCCGGTCGCTCCCGGTGGTGTAGGTGTTGCAGTTACCTGGTGTGGCGCTGTTCAGGTCACGGCTTCGGCAAAGGAACTGATCATTTCCCGGCCGTGGTAAAAAATCGCTTTGGGCGCCTGGTCCGCGCTCCAGGTGACCACTTCGTCATCGTGATAGGGGAAAGTACCGCCGCAGTAGGTCTCGTTGCGGTTGCCCGAGGGGTCGAAGAAGTACGTGGTCAGGCCACGAGTCAGGCCGTGGCGCGAAGGTGTCAGCTCGGTGGGGATGTCGTAGCGGCTTTGAATATCCGCCGCCCGTAACACGTCGTCCCAGGCCGATAGCGCGAAGGCGAGGTGATGCAATTTACCATTCGGCCCCTTAATAAAGGCGATATCGTGGGCCTTATTGGTGATGTGCAAAAATGAGGCGAGGGTTTCCTGACCATCCGGGGTCAGCATGCGTTCGCTCTGGTGAAAATCCAGCACGTCCACGAAGAACCGGGTGGCTTCTGCCACGTCGTCACAGGTCAACAGCACGTGATCGTAACGGGTCACGCCCATGCCGTGCACATCGTCGGGCCAGGGTTGCGGATTGGTGCTGCCGACTTTGATACCGGTGCGCTCCATGTGGTGATAAAACTCTATATTGTGTCCCGACGACAGGGTGGTGCACAGGGTTTCACCTTCGCCGGGGCGCGCCCCGGCGGGCGTGCGACTGGTGGTGAGACCAAACGCCTGACAGCCTGTTTCAATTGTGTCCAGATCCGCCGCAAAGCGCACTTTAAAGCCCACGTGATCCATGCCAGCGCGATCAGACTGCTGCAGAATCAGGCTGTGGTGATCGTACTCATCCCAGGCTTTGAGGTAGACGCGGCCCGGTTCGCGCGCGACTTCGTAGAGGCCCACGTAGTCGCGATAGTGTGTGACTGCCTCCTCCAGATCCATCACCCGAATAGCGACTTTACCGTTGCGTAGTACACCCATTGCGGTTTCCTCCGGCAAGAACATAACTTGACGAGTAGTTAGCGGGACTGGTTCAGCTCGTGACCGAACCCGTCGAATTAAACGTTATAGATATCCATGGGTATGGAGATTAGATCGTTCTTCACAATAATTTTTTTCCCGGCAATCACATAACCCGCATTGTCACAGGGTTTAAGCGTATGTTCGTAGTGACCGGCGAACACCACCGTTTCTTTCCAGCGATAACTCATGCATTGCCAGTTGGAGCGCACAAATAATTCACCTTTATCAAGGTTTTCCACCTCGATATTGGTAACGCTGTGCACGGTGCGCGGCAATGGTGTAGACGCCGAGGACAGCCCGGTGCGAATGCGGAAGATACGATCCTCAATGCCCGAGCGGTCGGCGTAGTACATCAGGGATATCCCGGTGCGCGGGTTGTCCACCAGTTTGTGTTGCCCGTCCCAGCTGGGAATCCAGTACTCGGCGTCCGCGTCAAACAGGGCGATCCAGTCGTCCCACTGATGGTGATCGATAAAGCGCGCCTCGCGAAACAGCAGCGCGCTCGCCGCGTGATATTTATCGGATGAAACAGTCGCTTCCAGTTTTACAGCCATCGCCATGTCAGCCCCCTGAATTTTTTTGCATACAGTCGCGCCAGTAACGATGCTGCGCGATCATGATCCCTTCGTCTTCCAGTTGCGAGCCGCTGGTCAACGGGTTAATGCCGAGGCGTCGCGCCGCGTCATTGGGTCCTTGTGACAGATGCTTGATACCGCGCCGCAAATCGTTCCAGCGCGCCACGGTACCCTTGAACCCGTCCTGCGCCGCATTGAACTCGGCAAGATCGTCGGGGGTGGCCATACCGCTGGCATTAAAGAAATCTTCATACTGCCGAATGCGGTGATTGCGAGCGTCGGGGGTTTCACCCACCGGCGCGATGCAATAGATCGTGACCTCCGTTTTATCCACAGCCAGGGGTCGGAACACCCGGATTTGCGAGGACATCTGATCCATCAAAAATACATTGGGGTAGAGCAATGTGTTGCGCAGATAACCCACCATCCAGTTCGCCTGCTCTTCACCAAACTGCTGTTTATAGCTGTCGAGATTGGGATAGATGGCGCGGTCGCTGGGGTTCGGCCAGGCCGCGTACAGGGTGACGTGGCCGTGGCCGAAATCAAAAAATCCTGATTCAGCGCGACCGACCCCTCCGACCTCCATGGCCTTAACTGCGTCTTCTTCCGCTTTTAATTGCTTGCGATGTTCCGTGGTCATGACGTAATTGCCGTGAGTGGCGAATACGTGATAGCCATCGACGCCATTTTCCGCCTGTACTTTCCAGTTGCCGGCGAAGGTGTAGGTAGAGTATCCGGGGAGTACTTCAAGTCCGTCCGGAGACTGATCCGCCATCATATCGATCATACGGGCGGCGTCACCGAGATGCTCCTCAAGGCCGGGTACGGTGTCGCTCAGGGCGCCAAAGATAAAGCCCCGGTAAGAGGCCAGGCGCGGCAACGGTGTCAGTCCCATATCTTTTTTGCAAAAAGAATCCGGGTAGCCGCCCCGTCGCTCGTTCATGACGCCCACGTTGTCGCCGTTGGAATTAAACATCCAGCCGTGGAATGGGCAGGAAAACTCCGTCTTGTTGCCGCGATCCTCGCGGGTCAGAGTGACCCCGCGGTGGGCGCAGGCGTTAATAAAAGCTTTTATCTCGCCCTCGGCGTTGCGGGTTACCAGCACGGGCTGGCGCCCAATCCAGGTGGAAAAAAAGTCGTTGGGGTTGGCCACCTGCGATGCGTGAGCCAGGTACACCCAGTTGGCCTCAAAAATGTGTTTTATCTCCAGTTCAAATAAATCTGGATCGGTAAATATGGAGCGATCCACCCGGCAAACGCCTTCGGTGACTCGGTCGTCCACGTAACAGGACGGGTCCATCAAATTTTTAATTGGAATATTCATTTGCTGCTCCGTTCACTGAAAACTGCTCGCGACTCACATGAAATAACACAGGTTTTTGTCGAGCACGACGCGCTGGTCGATGGTGATATGGCGGGCCGCCAGGCGCCATTTGCCGTGCACAAGGCGCAATCTATCGCGGCGTCCGCCGTACACCACCACCTGATCCCGTTGGCGCCGGTTGCGATACACCAGAATGTTTGAATAGGCCGTCACCTCCCCGTCCACATCGGACCACTCGGCATCGATATTGGTGATAAAGCGGCGCAGGTGGCTGAGCGGGTCTTCGGGCCAGGCGATGCCGGTTTCCACCCGCTGAATACGTATATCCAGCATCTGATAGTTGTCGTTAAAAATCGCCGCCCCCGGGGAGCTGCCAATCGGCTTTTGATCTTTTTGATAGCGCACTTCCCGCACCGGCAGAAAGTAGTGAATATCTTCGCACACCATTTCGTGCAGCCATTGGCGCAGGCGATTGTCATTGAGCACCCGCGCCTCGCGCACCAGGAAACGCTCCACGTCAAAATGGGTGGCGGGGTCGACTGGTTGCCCGGCGAGGGTGGTGGCATTCGCCGCCGCAGTGGTATTCATCAGGCCGCCTCCTGTGCGCGCCGAGCGAGTGTCGCCCAGCTGTCGCCGCTCATCAGCTCTGCCCAGCGGCGATAAAACCCGCGGGTCGAGGACTCACACATCCAGCCGTCGCTCACCATGCCGGGCAGGCCAGGTTCCCTGCGCTCCCTGCCCTTGCCCATGCCAAGGTAGACGGTACCCTGTCGGGTAACCAGTCCGCGATTGACCTGACTGCACTGCTCCATGTTCTCGCCGTCGTCGCTTTCCAGAATACCGGCGGTGCCGAAGGTCAGCATGTTGTCCATGACGATCATCTGTTTCAGCTCGTCGGGCATTTCCTTTTCCACCAGCGTCCAGGTCCAGACCTCGATATTGTTGGGTCCACGGGGTTGCCATACCTTGAACGTATTGGTGCCGTACAGAAACGAGCAGTTGGGAAAAATACTGGCGTTCCAGTGGCCGCGATAGAATTTCTCCTGCCACTCGCCCTTATGTTCGCGCACATGGGGCGCGCGTTGATCCAGCCACGCCTGGTAAGCAGCGCCGACGGGGCCGGGGTGCAGTGCTGCGGCGGCATTCCAGATCACCCCGAAGCCGTGTCCCTCGGGCACCGTGATCTGCAGTCCGGAATCCATGTCGAAAAATCCCAAGCCACCGACACTGGCCAACGGCCCGCCTGCCACCTTGAGGGCAGCGGCGTGCGCCCAGCCCACGTGATAGCCGTCGCCGATAAAATTTTCCGTGGGATTTTTCCAGTTGCAATCGAGGATCGATTTCATCGGCGGACCCAGTAGTTCGACGCCGCCCGGCACGTCCAGAAACGAGTCCATGTACCACCCCATGCCGCCCAAATAGTCTGTCAGGCTGGGTGCGTCCGCATCAAAGGTGCCGAATACCAACCCTTTGTAACTCTCCACCCTGGCTACCTGTTTCAGTCCCAATTTGGAGCGGTCGATGTCTCCGTAGTAGACCGTGTCTTCCAGGGGCACTTCTTTCAGCGCGCCGTCCATGCCAAAGACCCAGCCGTGATACGGGCACGAAAAGGCTTTGCTATTGCCCCCGTCGGAAAAACAGACGGCGTTGCCGCGGTGGGTGCAGGAATTGATAAACGCCTTGATGCTTCCATCCGCCTGCCGCGCCACGATCACATTGTCTTCGCCCATCAGAACCGATTGATAATCATTGGCCTTGGGAATCAGGGATTCGTGGGTCAGGAACAACCAGCAGCGGGCAAAGATGGTTTCCAGTTCCCGTTGGTAAATATCCTCACTCCAGAAAATGGAGCGATCCTGGATGGCGCCCTGGTCCTGAACTAGCTCGTGCAGTGGCTTCATTGACTACCCTTTACGGTCGCTGTTACGGCGAATTGATAAAACTATCACCAACGCGATCTTAATGGGAGTTACGGTCAGCGGAATTGACTTTGATCAAGTTCTCGGTGAAATTTGCCGTGTTACGGGGGACGCGGTCGGACATGGCGGGTTCCCGCCCGCGCGCTCATTTGGACAGGGGGGTAGTGCTAAATGCTGGTATTGATTGGCGCAAGCGTCTTTTTTCTGGGTATACACTTTGTGATTGCGGGCACCCATCTGCGGGACGGCCTGGTGGCACGGCTGGGGGAAAAAGGGTTCCGCCAGCTTTTTTCTGCTATGGCGGTGGTCGGCTTTGTGGTGATGGTGCTGGGTTATACGCAAGCGCAGAGGGTCGTTCTCTGGGGCCCCCAAATACTGCCTCTAGCGGTGTTCTTCGTCGGCAACCTGGTTGCCGTGTTATTGCTGGTCATCGGCGCGCTCACTCCCAGTCCCAATTCGATTTTGACAGAAAGGGCCTTTCGGGAGGGCAGGGTGGAAGTCAGGGGCATCCTGCGTATCACCCGCCACCCCGCCATGCTCGGCCTGGGGTTGTGGGCGCTGATGCACCTGTTGGCCAATGGCGACAGTGCTGCGATTGTTTTTTTCGGCGCACTCGCCACGCTGGCACTGCTTGGGCCGCTATCCATGGATCGCAAGAAATTGCGACTGGACGGGGAGCGTTACAGGCGGATTCTCGAGCGGACCTCCTATCTGCCGTTTGCGGCCTGGTGGGGGCGCAACCATTCGCCGGGGAGTCTGCGTGAGGTCTGGGCCGAAATCGGCTGGCTACAACCCGCGCTGGCAATTCTGGTGTTTGCCGCCCTGGTGGTCGTGCATCCGTGGCTGGCGGGCGTCTCCATCCTCTAACAGCGCGCTGCGGTTATCGGATCAACTATGGTTGCGGGTGGTGATGTCCCCAGTCACTTAATTGCGAATAACTTTTAACTTCCCAGTTGTGGTCGTCGATAATGATGCCGCCCCAACCCACCTCCAGGCCGAATCCGCCGGGGGTCTGTACATAAAAAGAGAACATTTGATCGTTGGGGTGGTGGCCAAGTTCCTGCATGAATGGCACGCCCGCGTCTTTGCAGCGCTGAAAGGCTAATCCGACGTCGTTCATGTCGGCAACCTCGACCATGAAATGATGTAGTTTTTTGGGAAATGGGATGACGGCAAACGCGGCCGAGTGGTGGCGGCCGGTCCTGGCGTGCATGAATGTGGCGTCCAGTACCGGGCCACCCGGTGCAACTTCGCCGCGGATATAATCGCTCAGTCTTAGGCACAGTATCTCGCGGTAAAACCGCCTGGTGGCATCCGCATCCTGGCCGATGGCAACGTAATGGCCGGCGCCGAGGCGGTCGGCGACAAATTTTCCCTGTAGTACGGAAGAGCGAAACGCGTTGCTGAGGGGTACCGTAGTCGGCCCAAAATACAGTTCGTGAGTGACCTGGTTCGGATCGGTGCAACAATAGAGCTTTTCCACCTGGCGTTGTTGCGTCAGCGCGCGGTCGGCCAGTTGCACCGGTACACCTTGTGCATGGATGTGCGCCACCAGTGCCTCGAGGGTTTCCTCGGAGTCCAGTTCCCAGCCCACTGCGGCCAGGTCGTCGTTGTCACTTTTTTCGATCACCACCCGTTGAGTTTGATTATCGAGTCTTAACGCTAACGTGTTTTTATCGGTGTTGCTGGCGGGCTGCATACCAATCAGGTCGACCGCAAAGGTTTTCCATGCGTCGAGGTTGCTGGCACTAAAAACGAAATAGCCCAGGGCGGATGGCGTGAGATGGCGCGTGTCCATTAGTTGACTCCTCAGGTGCCGCAAGTGAGTATCACAGAGCGTTGACGGCTACAGCCAGGTAGCGTTGCCAGTTGTCCATAACACCCGTTACGTTCCCATGTGTGGATTATAACGGTGAAATTTCCTGTGCCAGAGGCGGGTCGGGCGCGTCACCCGGCTGTTATTGGGTTATTCCTGCGTTGCATTTTTACCCTGACGGCAGTATAAATACCCATAGTGATAAGAATGTTAATTTAAAGTGGTGCGGTGGAGAAAGCAATGACTGAGTTGTCCAATTTCGGGATCCTGTGGCCGAAAAATATAAACGAAGTACCCAAGGAAGTGTTTGTCCGCAAAGACCTGTTTGAGGTCGAGCAGGAGCGAATCTTCCGCGGTCCCGAGTGGCATCCCGTCGCACATGTGGGTGAGTTACCTAATCCGGGGGACTTCAAAACATACCCCCTGGGCACAGTGCCGCTGTTAATTACCCATGGTCAGGATGGCGAGTATCGCGTCTTCTACAATGCCTGCTCCCACCGCTCCAACCAGCTGGAAACGGCGGCCTTTGGCAACAAAACCGAATTTGAGTGTCCCTATCACCGCTGGTTGTTTAATCCCAGGGGCGAGTTGATCGGGTGTCCGAACAGCAAAGATTTTTCCCCGGGCTTTAAGCGCGAAGACTACCCCCTTGCGCAGCCGCGTATGGAAATATTCTGCGGCCTTATTTTCGTGACCATGCGCGCGGAGACGCCGCCGCTGGACGAATGGCTGGGCGACGTTAAGTCGACCTTCCGGCAGGCGATGGGGGGCGACGGTCGCCTGAAATTACTGGGTTATCAAAAGGTCAGCTATAAAACCAACTGGAAGGGTTACAACGACAATGACGGTTACCATGCGCCGCTGCTGCATACCGCCTTTACCCTGCTCAACTGGCAGGGTGGCCAGGGCCGGCAATATTCAGACCAGGTCAGGGGGCATCTTGGGTTCGAGGCGGATCTGTCGCCGGTGCCCAAGTCCGACATGATCCAGGACCACAGCCTGGTGGAATACAAGGGCGACCCCGCCAATATGGGTTCGCGGCTGATTCAGCTGTTCCCCACTATGGTGATCACCCGGCATCTCAATATTTTCAATATTCGTTTTGCCATTGCCCGCGGCCCCGAAGATACCGAAGTACACTACGCCTACTTTTGCCACGAGGACGATGATGAGAACATGGTCAAGCACCGTATTCGTCAATCCTCCAATTTGCTCGGACCGTGCGGCATGATCAGTATGGAAGATGCCTCGATTTTTCACCGCATTCATATCGGCAGTGGTACCCCCGGCAATGCGATTTTTCAGAAGGGCGTCAAATCCTTCGATGCGCTGCCGGACGATATCAAGCAAAATGATGAAACCGGCAATCTGGCCCGCTGGGAGTATTACCGTAAAGTAATGGGCTTTGAGAGGGCGCAGTCATGAGCGGGGTGTCGATAGAGGTGATTGCCCAGATTGACGCGCTCCAGGCTGATTATATTCATGCGCTGGACCACAGAGACTTTCAGGGCTGGGTGGATACGTTTGACACCGCGCCGGATACCGCTTATTTCTGTATCGCTGCGGAGAATGCCGATAACAACCTGCCTATCGCGCTGATGTACGACGACACTCGCCAACGCATTGAAGACCGCATAACGTTTATTGAAAAAATCTGGTCCGGGACTTACCAGGACTACCGCACTCGCCATTTTATTCAGCGCACCCGTTGCAAAAAAATGGGCGATAACCACTACGCGGTGGAAACCAATTTTTCCATTATCTATACCCCCGAATCCGGCCGTTCCGATGTACAGGTGGCCGGGGTGTACCAGGACGAAGTGGTGATTAACGGCAGCGGTGCGAGATTTAAGAGTAAAAAGGCCGTTTACGATACCACCGTACTGCCCCGTTATATCGTTTATCCATTCTGAGGCTCGATATTTTCTAAGCGCCGCAGCGGTGCTGACCGGCGCGGCGGCTTGCGTGGCGCCGGTTAGACCCGCTTGATGCCAGTGATCTGCTAGAATGACGGCCTATGACGTCTGGGTACCTGTCTTTAACTACACCCAATCACAGACGGTTTATCATCCGCACCGTAACCGGCCATAGTAACCATGACCAATCCAAAAGTGGGTTTTATCAGCCTGGGCTGTCCCAAGGCGCTGGTGGACTCCGAACGTATTCTTACCCAGCTTAAAATTGAAGGCTACGACGTGGTGCCCACCTACCAGGACGCGGACCTGGTGGTGGTCAATACCTGCGGTTTTCTCGACAGCGCCAAGCAGGAATCTCTGGAAGCCATTGGCGAGGCCATTGCCGAAAACGGGCGGGTGATCGTCACCGGTTGTATGGGTAAGGACGAAAGCGCAATTCGCGCGATTCACCCGCAAGTGCTCGCCGTCAGCGGGCCGCAGCAGTATGCGGCGGTGGTGGATGCGGTGCACGCCTGGGCGCCGCCCAATCTCAAGCATGATCCCTTTGTCGACCTGGTGCCGCCGCAGGGGGTCAAGCTGACGCCGCGGCATTATTCCTATTTGAAAATTTCGGAAGGGTGCAACCACGGTTGCACCTTTTGCATTATTCCCGATCTGCGCGGCAAGCTGGTGAGCCGCCCGGTGGGGGATGTGCTCGACGAGGCTGAGCGTCTGGTCAAAGCGGGCACGCGGGAGCTGCTGGTTATCTCCCAGGACACCAGCGCCTATGGCGTGGATATTAAATACCGCACCGGTTTCTGGCAGGGCAAGCCGGTCAGATCCCGTATGCTGGAATTGTGTCAGGCCCTTGGCGCTATGGGGGTGTGGGTGCGTTTGCACTATGTGTACCCTTACCCCCACGTGGACGACATCATTCCGCTCATGGCCGACGGTAAAATTCTGCCGTATCTCGACATACCGTTTCAGCACGCCAGTGCCTCCGTATTAAAATCCATGAAGCGCCCGGCCCACCAGGAAAAAACCCTGGAGCGCATTGCCCGCTGGCGGGAGATTTGTCCCGAGATAAGCCTGCGCAGCACGTTTATCGCCGGTTTTCCCGGTGAGACTGAAGAAGATTTTCAGCACCTGTTGAACTGGCTTGCGGAGGCGCAACTGGATCGGGTCGGGTGTTTTAAATACGAGGCGGTGGCTGGCGCCCGCGCCAATGCCCTGCCGGGAGCTGTACCGGAAGAGGTAAAGCAGGAGCGCTGGGAGCGATTAATGGCGGCCCAACAGACAATCAGCGCTACGCGCCTTGCAAAAAAAGTGGGGAGTACGCTGGAGGTACTGATCGACGAAATAGATGGCGACGGGGCAATCGGGCGCAGTTGGGCGGATGCGCCCGATATCGACGGCAATGTCTTTTTAAATGATGGAGCTGGACTTAACGTTGGGGACAGGGTCCAGGTGAAAATCGAACAGGCCGATGAGTACGATCTGTGGGGGACCGCGGTTTAGTTAACTCTCGCCAGGCATGGCGGGTGAATAATTTTACGATAATAGTGGAGAAGGGCATGGGTAGAGTACAGGGTAAAGTAGCATTAATCACCGGCGGGACGGCAGGTATTGGGTATGCGGCGGCGGAGTTGATTTGTAAGGAGGGTGGCAGTGTGATGTTGACGGATCTGCGCCCTGTCGAGGGCGAGGCCTCAGCGCAGGCGCTACGGGATCAGGGTTACGATGCGGCGTTTACGGAGCAGGATGTAACCAGTGAAGAGCGCTGGCCGGAAGTTATCGCGGCAACGGTCAAACGCTTCGGCAAGCTCGATATCATGGTGAACAACGCTGGCGTCGGTGTGCCGACGGATCTTGAAGAAAGCGACCTCGCTCATTGGCGCTTCGTCAACGCCGTCAATATGGAAGCGGTGTTTATGGGCACCAAAAACGCGATTCGGCAGATGAAAAAAACCGGTGGTGGCAGCATCATTAACATTTCCTCAATTGAGGGCATTGTCGGCGATCCCAAGTTTGCGGCTTACAACGCCAGCAAGGGCGGCGTACGCCTGTTCACCAAATCTGCGGCACTGTATTGCGCGGAGAAAAAATACAACATTCGGGTTAATTCCGTACACCCTGGCTTCACACAAACGCCCATGGTCGACGCGGCGGTTAATTTTTTCACGGCAGAGGATGCGGCGCGCATTGAGCGGGAAATAGTCATTGGCCATATGGCCGAGGCCATTGATCAGGCCTGGGGGATACTGTTCCTGGCATCCGACGAATCCCGTTATATGACGGGTTCCGAGCTGGTGATCGACGGTGGTTATACCGCGCATTAGCGTATTGCGCCTGAATTGGCGCCCCGAACTCGGTAGCCGACTGGCGTTAGCCAGCGGTGGCGCCGCCATCGACCACCACTTCCGATCCGGTGACCCAGGGCGATTGATCGCTGGCCAGAAACAGCGTGGCTTTGGCGATATCGTCCGGCGTGCCGGTCATGCCCAGTGGTGTGCCCCGCTCAAATGCGGCCATCACCTGGGTGGGATCCTGAGCGAGACCGGTGGCGATAAAGCCTTCGACCACGGCGGCTCCCATATCGGTCTGAATCAGCCCGGGGTGAATGGAATTGACGCGAATGCCATATTTCAGATTGCCGAATTCAACCGCAGCACTTTTGGTCAGTAAGCGCACCGCACCCTTGCTGGCGCAATAGGCGCTGAGGGCCGCGTAACCCCGTAATCCGGCTACGGAAGACAGATTGATGATGGAACCCCCTCGGCCCGCCGCTCCGCCCGGCTGCATGACCTTCGCCCCGTGTTTTAGCCCCAGAAAAACGCCGGTGACGTTGACGTCGAGAATACGCTGAAATTGTTGCAAGTCGGTATTTTCCACCAGGGCGCAGATTTCGATACCGGCGTTGTTGACGACGATATCCAGGCCGCCAAAGGTTTTTACCGCGTTGGCCACTGCATTCTCCCAGTCTTTTTCGCTGGTCACATCGTGGCGAAAAAAGACGGCGGAGCCCCCGGAGTTGTTAATTGCGGTAGCGGTGGCCGCGCCCCGCTCTTCAAGAATATCGGTAATCAGCACTGAGGCGCCGGCACTTGCCAATGTCGTGGCAATGGCGGCGCCCAGTCCGCGCGCGCCACCCGTAATCAAAGCGACTTTACCTTGCAGTGAAATGCCTACCGATGTTGCTGACATGCTCGAACTCCTTTTTTTAGTGTGCTCGGGGTTTGTAGTTGGCCGACTGGCGGTGTACTAAAGTGGCAGGTTTGAATAGCCGTTTAATGGCACGCCTTGCCCTATTTTTTAAGACTGTCGCGATATTCTGAAGGTGAGCATCCGCACCAGCGTTTAAAAGCGCGGCGAAAACTGGCGGTGTCTTTGTAGCCCAGATCGAGGGCCAGTGATTCCACCGAATTGTCCGTGTTGCGCAGCGATTCCATCGCCATTTGTCTGTGCACGATATTACGTAGTTCCCGGTAATTCGTATTCTGGGCCTGCAGATATCGAATTAATGTGCGGGATGAAATATTAAAACCTTCGGCCAGTTCCTCCAGGCCGGGAATATCGCTGGGACGCTGGCGCATCAGCGCCAGAATATGTTGCACGGTAAGATTGCTGGAGCGTATTTCCTGCAACTTTTGCTGAAGCTGCTCTTCGGCGAGACGGTGGATTTGCTGATCCGCGGTGATGCACCGCAGTTTACACAGCGCCGCCGGCAGAATCATGGTGTGCTTGTCGGCATTAAACTCTACGTCGCCGGAGAAATAATTGTCGTATTGCTCCGCGTACTCCGGCGGCGGAAAGGCAAACAGTGCTTTGCTGTCCGACAGGGGCCGCCCGCTAACGAATTCCACGGCGTTCTGCAGGGCGAGCATCATGGTTTCGACGATGGTCGCTTGCAGTTCCGGATTCTGGTGAGTTTCGGTGAGTTCCATGACCAGGGAAGAGCCTTCGTAATAGGCATTGAGATCGCAAAAAGTAATGCGAGTCTGGTAGTACCTGGCGAGATCTTCGATAGCCTGGCCGACTGTTGCACTGCTAATGACGGCCATGCCCACAGTGCCATGGGTGGAAATATGCATTTTCTCACCGATGGACAGACCCGCATTGGGCATGTTGAGTATGCGCATCATGTCAAATACCGCGAGACACAACTTGTCAAACTCGACCTGTGCGCAAGGTTCTCCCAGCGTTTTTGCTGTGATGCCGTGCTTGTTCAGGCAGTCCATAAGTTCGGTCGACCCGCCGAGGGTATGAAAAACAAGATTTATATAACTGGAGGCTATTAAGCAGCCCTCCGCATGCGGATCGCGCTGAGGTTCCTGTGCCGAGTTACGCTCTTTTTGGGTCATGGCCTGCGATTGATGCCTTACTGACAAAGTTTGGGAAAATGTTGCTCATGGACTGAATCAACGGGTCTCACCGCGATTAACTATAACAGGTTAAGGAAGCATTTTGCGGTTTGCCGGCCGATGGCTGAAACCTGGTCAAAGGCCAGCGCCCACTGGTCTGGCTAACTCGGCCTTGGTTATTTCCTTCGGTTCTGTGACCCACTCGTTGATCGGCCCGTATTCCCCTGGCGCATGGTTAGAAAAATGGCTGGTTATATAGTATCCTGCGCCCGTTGTGGCTGAGCAACCCGGTTTCCGACGGAAATGTGTGCTACTCCGGTGTCAGTTATGGCTATAGGGTTGTCATTTTTGGCGCTGCTCTCGGGGTGCAAGGTCTGATTAGATAGGTCGTACGATAGAATTGTGACGCCGTACCTGCGTGCAGCTTGGGTTAGTCGACAAGGGTGCGGCGGCGAGTAGAGAATTTAACCAGTAAATAGACAGGGGTGATTGTTATGGAAGCAGTAAAGGCAGTTGCTTATTCGGAGGAGATATCCCAC
Source organism: Porticoccaceae bacterium (assembly GCA_041600415.1). Lineage (GTDB taxonomy): Bacteria > Pseudomonadota > Gammaproteobacteria > Pseudomonadales > Porticoccaceae > JBFJKD01. Next base: position 529,435 of record JBFIKF010000001.1, read on the forward strand.
GGCGGCGGCGTGGCAGCTCATTTTCGCCGCAACCGGATATTCTGGGTGGGCGGCGCCGTGGCGCTGGCGCTGGCGATTGCGATTCGCATCTACCAGCACGCTATGTCGTTTACGGTCGGCACCGATTATTACGAGCCGGACTTCCAGAAATACTGGATGTCTCTCCTGTATATAGAGGTTGTCGTGCTGGCCGCTGTCGGCGTAATCAGCTCTGTGTACGTATGGCTGACCCGCGAAACGGACGCCTCCGCTATAAGTCCACGGCTCGAATTAAAACGTTACTTCACCTTGCTGGGTATTCTTTGTGTAATCGCGGTATGGGCGAGCACAGTGGCGGCACTGGCGATTGAGTCGGACGCCTCCTGGCACCAGGTCACCATCCGCGATACGGACTTTACGCCTACCCATATCGTCATCTTCTATTTTGCCATTCCGCTGTTGACGGCGATTCTGGTGCCCACCTTCATCTGGGCCCACACGCGAATCCCGGCTTTCATGAATCGGATCTCCATCCCGTTTCTGGCGGTGGTGTGTGGCATCTTCATGATTATGCCCAACTACGGCTTCAACGAGTGGGGTCACACCTTCTTTTACGCCGAGGAGTTGTTTGCCGCGCCGATTCACTACGGATTTGTAGTGCTGGGCTGGTCGCTGTTCTTCCTGGTACCCCTGGCCATTCAGATGATTCAGCGCATGGCACAGTTGATTGGCGAAGTCAGCAAAGAGCAAAACGTAACAGTCTAAAGTTCCAGTACACCGATACGGGAAGCAGTAAGAATCTGTTATTTGGTAGACAGGCCGCCCCCGCGAAACTACACTTTCGCGGGGGCGGTGCGTTAAGATGCTTGAAAATCCGTACTCCTCCACCGTATCTGACAGTGCCCACGTCGCCTTTGGCGCAGGGCTGGTTTCAGTGGTGCAGGCTTAAACGGCTCCCTATAGTTTGAGGTCATCTGTTATGAATATGGAATTACCCGCCGATAAAATCACCACCGCTCAGAGATTTGATTTGTCGGCCCTCGACAATCCGATGGCGTATAAAATTTACAAACGCTTCGACGGACTTATTATTTTTATCCTGTTTGCTTTTATTGCCCTCGGTATCATGTTGCATTATTCATTGACCGCCGGTGACTGGGACTACTGGATTGACTGGCGCGATCGCCGCTGGTGGCCGCTGGTCACACCGATTTCGTTGATGATTTTTATTGGTGGGTTTATGTATCCCGTGTGGCGCGCCTTCCGCCTGCCAATCATTGCTACTGCGGTTACCCTGCTGTTGGCGGTCGCGTCCTGGGTGAGCCGTTACTACAATTTTTACCTGTTCGCCGATTTCCCCATGAGTTTCGTGTTTCCCTCCACCTATATCGCTCTGGGTATTCTGATGGACTGCGTTCTGGTAATGACCCGCAGTATCATTATGACTTCGATTGCGGGTGCGTTTTTATTCGCTTCCCTGATCTGGCCACTAAACTGGCCCTTGTTCGCAGCCTATAAAATTCCGGTGGAATACGGCGGGATGTTGCTCTCAGTATCCGACTTGATGGGCTATGAATACGTGCGCACCACTACCCCTGAATACCTGCGCATTATTGAAGAATCCACACTGCGCACCTTTGGTGGCTCTGTTACGCCCCTTACGGCCGTATTCGCAGCGTTTGCCAGCGTGATCGTGTTCGCTTTATTCACCATTATCAGTGCGGCAATTTATAACTATGCGGGTCGCTATACGCGGCGCATCGCTTAAATTAATCGCTGTGTCGCGCACAGTGCGGGGCGTTGCAACAAACCTACAGTTACAGGTGTCGTTTATGAGTTCTAATGCAAGAGTATTAAGGCTGCTGGGCGTTGTCGCACTGCTTGCCGTGATGTCGGGCGAAGTATTCGCCCATGGTGAGCGTGCGCAGTTGGCCAGCATGCGTATGCGTACCATGCACTGGTTTGACATTCAGGTTGAGCCGTTAAATGCCAAAGTTGGAGATTTAGTCGTGTTGACCGGCAAGTTTGTCCCGTCGGTACACTGGCCCGAACAGTTGCCAAACACAGAAGATACGGTGTTTCTTAATATTGGTGTTCCCGGCCCCAAATTTGTGCGCGTGCATTCTGAAATCAACGGCGTGCCAATGATTCGCTCCACTGCACTGAAGCAAGGTGAGCTGTATGAATTCAAGGTCGTGGCGCGCGCCCGTGTGCCTGGTCGTTACCACATCCACCCCCTGATCAACGTCAAGGATGCTGGAACTCTGGTGGGCAAAGGTGCCTGGGTAGAGATCGCGAAAGCTGATGGTGATGCGCCTTTTGTTAACGAGATCACTACCATGCAGGGCGACGTGATCGATCTCGAAACCTACGGTCTCGAGCCGGTCAAGTTTTTCCATGTGGTGTGGCTGATTATTGGTTTGGCCTTCCTGATTTACTGGTTAGTGCTGAAGAAGGAAGTTTTTATTCCGCGTTATATGCGCATTGCCAATATGGGTAATGACAACGCAAATAGCCTGATTACCCGGCAGGACTTTTTTGTCTCCGGTGGGTTTTTCACCCTCACATTGGCCATCATTATGGGCGGGTATTTGTGGGCTGAGAGCGAGCATCCGATTACCATTCCCTTGCAAACCGGCAAGGTGGAGGTTCTGGGTTATCCGGTACCCACCGGCGGACTGCAGATCGATGTTGAAAGTGCCCGATACGAGCTCACGGGGCGCAGCCTGGAGATGCGCACCCGGATGAAAAACACTGGCACGAGTCCCCTGCGCATTGCGGAATTTGTCACCGCCAATATCCGTTTTATCAATGGTGAGGCGTCGTCGGATTCCGTTATTTTCCCGGGTGAAGAGATGGTGGCGGCCGACGGCTTGAGTGTATCGGTTGATGTCATAGCGCCGGGCGAAGAGGTGGAGGTGGTTCTCAAAGCCGAAGACGCGCTGTGGGAAAAATACCGTATGACCGGCTTGATCTACGACCCGGATAGTCGTTTTGCAGGAATGCTGTTCTATTACGACGAGAGCGGTAACCGCTTCTTTCAGGAAATCGGTGGCGCAATTTTGCCCCGGTTCTTTTGAGCACATGAAGATGTCGATATGAAAAAAATAAAGGTAGCAGCCTTAACCCCGTCGACGGCCGGCCGGTCGTTACTGTTATGGTGCCTGTGGGTTGTCGCCGCCTGTGGTGGTTCCGACGCGCTGGCTCATGGCGGTGTTTCCATGGAAGACGACGTGTGTATTATTCTGGTGGGTCGCTACAAGGCTCATTTCACCGGTTACCTGCCGAGGGAGCGGGCCACTCAGGAATTTTGTGAAGATATTCCGGTGGCAACGGAAAGTGTTTTTGTGATCGACTTTATCGACGACGAATTACGGGAAATGGAGTTCGACTTCAGAATTATTAAGGACGTTAACAATATCGGTATTACGGCGACCTACGAGGACCTGGGCGGCACAGAGGCCATCGAAAAAGCCTCGATTTTCTATGTCGATCCCATCCGCTATTCTCGTGGAGTGGTGAATGTTCGGTACAACTTCACCGAGGACGGTCGCTATGTGGGTATTGTCAATGCACACCACAAAAGTTCTGGATTGAGTTACCGCTCTGTATTTCCATTTAGCGTGGGCAGTGTCGGCTATGGGAAATACGTCGGCTACTACGTCGCACTATTTATATTTTGCGCAATTTTTATCTGGGGCGCCGGGCGCAACACCTTCTTTAAGCCCAACGTAAAGCACAAGTAATCCTGTCGTCCGCCGGGTATTCCGTAAGGCCTGACTGTCCTATTTTGACACACTCCTTCCGTTGCCGCGTAAACAATCCCGTGACCACGAGATTGTGCCTCAGGGTTCATGGCGAATATCGTTGCGACGCGCATGGCGTCTTTCAAGCACAGCATTGCGCAGTTGGAGCTGTTTTTACAGTGTTATCGCTTAATTACTCTGTAGCGAGGGACGGGAAGTCGGGGTGCTAACGCAGGCGTGTTTAATGCCTGACCAAAAGAGTCGTTGAGAGGTTTGTAAGTATCGCTTTCTGCGTGCCAAGTTCTCGTTAGATAGCTTCTGTGCAGCTGGTTGGGTGCGCACTATATTTTTGCCAGTACGCTGTGGATTGGCCGAATTTAGTATGGTAGAGTTCGCGGCGTTTTTACATGACTAAATCCTTGCAGGGGGAACAGTTTTGAAGACCTTACGTTACCGTCTGGCGACGCTGACCATGACGCATCGCTGGGCCACTTTGGCTATGTTGTTCGCCCTCACCGCGTTTTTTGGCTACGGCCTGAAAAATGTCGAGCTAAAAACTATCTTTACCGACCTGCTGCCGAAGAACCATCCCTTCGTGCAAACTTATCTGGACCATCCCAATTTTGGTAATCCGCTGACTGTTACCGTGATGGTCAAGCGCAAGGATGGGGATATCTATAATCCGGACACCCTGGCCAAGGTATGGGACCTGACCCGGGACATCGATTTGGTCGCCGGTGTGGATCACGACCAGATTCTGTCGATCACCACAGAAAAAGCCCGTTATGCAGAGGCGACGCCGTTCGGGATCGATTCCCAGCCACTCATGGAAGACCATGCGCCGACCACGGACGAGGAGATAGAAGACTTTATTTCCCGGGTCAAGAAATCCCCCGGAACGCAAAAATTTCTTATTTCCGAAGACCACTCGGCAACTCTAATCCGTGCAACGTTTATCGAGCGCCTGCTGGATTACGGGGTGGTCTCTGAAAGTGTTCAGGAATTGGTGCGCAATGCCCGGGATGAGCACCACGATGTCTATGTCGCCGGGCAGCCGATACTAACTGGCTGGGTATATTTTTACGAAAAAGAAATGATCGGTATCTTTGGTCTGACTGGTCTGGCGCTGCTCCTGTCACTCGTGTTGTACATGCGCAACATAGTCGGCGTCGTGGCGCCCCTGCTCACCAGCGCGGTTGGCGCGGTGTGGGGGTTTGGTTTCGTTGGCTGGATTGGGGACCCCATCGAACCGTTGATTATGGTGGTGCCGCTGCTGTTGATCGCTCGCTCCTTCAGTCACTGCGTACAGGTGATCGAACGTTATTATGAAATCTATTATCACGTACGCGACAAGAAGAAAGCGGCAGAAATTTCCCTGAGTGTGATGATGGCGCCAGGTACCCTGGGTATTATCACGGACTCTGTGGGCCTGTTTTTGATCGCGGTGGCGCCGATCCCCGCCATGGAGCGGTTCGCTCTGTTCTGTGGTTTCTGGGCGCTGACCATGATTCCGGCGAATGTGTTTTTGACGCCCCTGCTGCTGTCAATGTTGCCAGAACCAAAAAATGTCAAAAAGCTGATTGGTCTCGACGATAACCACAGGGGTGTGCACGCGCGCATCAAGCACCTGCTGCAACGGCTGGCGAAGGTGAGCTACGGTAAAAATGCCCGGGTGACGTTTAGCGTTTTGATCGTAGTCACCATTTTTAGCTTTATCAAGACGCTGGATTTGAAAGTGGGTAATCCCGTGGAGGGCAGTAATCTGCTGTGGGATGACTCCGAGTACAACGTTGCGGTTGGGCAGATCAATCGGCATTTCCCCGGGTTGAATACCCTGGAGATCGTATTTGAGGCGAAAGATCCCGAAAGCCCCAACCGACTGGTGCGCCAGGCCGACCCCATTTTTAAGATGCTGGCCATTCAGCGCATGATCGAAAGCGAAGCCGTGCCGCCGGAAGCGACGTTGTCCTTCGGCGATTACCTGCCGGAAGCTAACCGTCTGTTTAGTGGTGGCAACCCCAAATGGGCGCCCCTCGACCTGGATAACGCGGCTGTAGAAGCGGCGGCGGGAGCGGTGCTGTTTGGCACCAGCCCGAAAGCGTATCTGCACGTCAGCGACTTTGTGCAACAAAACGGTACGGTGTCCCTGTGGTACAAGGACAACAAGCAGGAGACGGTGGATCTGGCGCTGGCTCAGGTGCGCGGGATTCTCGACAAAATAGGTCTCGATCACGAAACCTTCAGAATTCGCCTCGGCACCGGCACCATCGCCCTGCAGCAATCCATCAACGACACGGTTGATAAATACCAATGGATTATTCTCGGGTTCCTGAATCTGGCAATTTTAATTACCTGTGGTTACGCCTATCGCTCGCTCCTCGCAGGAATTATTTTGCTGATCCCGGTGAACCTGTCCAATATGTTCCTGGCGGCGGTGATGGTCACCATGGGTATTGGTCTGGATGTGAACACCCTGCCAATCGCGGCTATTGGCATCGGCGTGGGTATCGACTACGGTATTTACCTGCTGAGCAGGATTTGTGAGGAATATCAGGACCATGAGGATTATGGTCTCGGCATTCTGGCGGCGGTGGCCACCACCGGCAAGGCGATTTTCTTTACCGCTACTATCGTACTGATCAGTATTCTGCCCTGGTACTTCCTGTCGGGGCTGAAGTTCCTGGCCGACATGGGCTTGCTGCTGGTAATGGTGATGTTGATCAATATGGTAATCGCGCTGATCGTGCTGCCGTTGCTGGTGTGGTTGATTAAGCCCAAATTTGTCGCCTCCAAGGATCTGCTGGTAGGCGAAGGCGTCGATCTGTCGGATTACACCGGCGGCGACGAGGCATACAAGTAGGGTAAACTCGCGGGGAACGGGTCTGGGCACCAGGTGTCCAAACGACAGTTCCCGGGTGGAATGGTATAGACTGATAACGAATTAACAAGGGTGAGCATCAGGCAGGGAAAGCCAGCAACATAACGTTAAGGGTGGTTCATTTGATTCAATTGGGAGGGGTTAGATATGCATATTAAAAAATACGATTTTGACTACGGCCGTCGCTTTTTTATGGACAAAATGGCCAAGGGCGCCAAGGGCGCCATGGGTGCCGGGGTATTAACCTCGCTGTGGCCTCTGATCGGTAATACCGGCGACATCAGCAAAGCCTATCCGGAAGAGTTGCTGTCCATCGACGCTTATACCAAGGGTAAGGTTAAAACGGGTGATATC
>JBFIKF010000002.1:0-483292 GCA_041600415.1 Porticoccaceae bacterium
ATCCGCCCTGGGGGCGATCATCCTCGGCCCTGATACGGAAACCGAAATCAGAAATGCCGCTTATGCGGGGATGCAAATCACTACCCACCAGTACCAGATCAACTTCAACGGCTGGATCGGGGAGGGCTATATTATTATTGACCCGGAGACTGGAGCAGGGGCGTATAAGATTGCAGGTGGGGGGAATGGGAGTTTTTTAGATAATTATGACTCCGAGTTAGTAGGATTTATTTTTTTGGCGCTGGCTTTATTGACGCCATTTTATGCAGGTCCACTGGCAGCCTTTTTTGGGGTGGTTATAACAATCTTGGCAATTTTCCATTTGTTTGTAACGTTGCTACAAACAGACTTGGTGATTAAAGAGAATGGTTGTCCTGAAGCAGTGTCAGATTTACTTTGGGCCTTGACAGTATCACTTTTCGCATTTGCAAAATTGCCAAAAAATCTAGTAGATAAATTGGCAGCTTTGGTTGTCGGAATTTATTCAAAATTAGTTAAAGGAGCTATTGGTGGTGCATCCGAAGCCTGTAATGATCTATGAGTGATTCGTATGTAACATTGTGTTTGTCGATGTTTGTTTCGTCAATGTTTTTCATTCCGTCCGCCCTGTTAAGAAAGGAAAATATTAGAAGCTTGTTTGTTGACTTTACCTATTCGGCAGTTGTTGGATTCTTTGGTTTCCTTTTGCTTTTAGTAATCAAGATTAAAATTCCCTTGGAGATAATAAGTCAGTTGTTCATTATGTTGGGATATTGCTTGTTTATGAGAAAATCAGGCCTTCGTGATTTGTTGAGATCGCGGGATCAGGCTAAACCGCCATCATCTTAACCGATGCTCAAAATTAACGACAAGAACCTGCCCAGCTTTATCGGATATGTTTGCAAAGCGCTATTCCAGAGGTCAGCAGAAAAAAGACCTCGTGAGTTTAAAGTCGATGCGTTACGCCGGATGGAAAGGTCAGGTAAGCAACTAGCCGATATTCGCATGGAACCTCATAGTCACCTCAAACAACTCTAAAAATGGACAGAGCCACAGTCTTGCGAGGCCCAACGCTACCCAAAGAGTAAGATATCACAACTTTTCTGGGTTCTGTCCGCAGCCCAGCAGGCGCTGTAGTGGGCTTTACTGAGTCTATGAAAACACTGGTCGAGGTGGTGGTAAAGCAGATATTATTGGCGCTGAGCGTACGACATTGAGTGCGGACTAACACCTCATCCGAATTCCCCGTACGTATTAGATAAGGCAATTATGGCCACTTGGTTCCCCTATATACTCCCCCCGCTTATTGGTGCTTTTATTGGCGCCCTGACTAACGACGTTGCTATTCGCATGTTGTTCAGGCCCTATGCGGCGCGGCATATCGGCAAGTGGCGGGTGCCTTTTACGCCGGGTCTGATCCCGCGCGAACGGCACCATATCGCCGAATCAATCGCTGATACTTTTGTGGCCCATGTGTTTAGTCACGACGACGTGGCGGAATTATTCCTGACCGATAAGGTTAAGGCCCAGCTCAAAATAAAGGTGGACGAGCTGATCGGAAAGTTGGGTGGCTTACTTAATGTTAATGAAATGATGCTGGGCATGGCGCGCAATATGGCCGGTTCTTACCTCATCGATGAAATCGGCAAGGTCGCAGCGGAAATGGGTCAGGAAAGTGATGCGATCAAGCAACGAATTAAGAATAAAATCGATAATCTGGATGTAGCTACCCTCGAAGAGCTGGTGATGGGTTTTTCCCGCAAACAGTTTCGACACATTACCTGGTTTGGTGCACTGCTCGGTTTTATGATCGGTGGCGTACAGGTACTGGTGTTCCATTTTTTGCTATAAAAAACGGTAAAAATAAGCTCGACCGCCCCAGTTCCGGGGGATTTATGGATTGATCAGGTCAGGGGAATATTATTGGTCGGAGAGACAGGATTTGAACCTGCGACCCCTGCGTCCCGAACGCAGTGCTCTACCAAGCTGAGCTACTCTCCGATTGCCCGCAAAACGAGCGGGCGCATTATAGCACTGCGAATTGTGCTGTAAATCCGCGCAGGCCAGCTCGGTCGTTATATCCTTAATGGACAGGTCACGGTGCGTCCCTGCCCGGTCTGGAAGAACTCGATTCGGTCAGTTAGGTGACTAAAAGCAGAAGTTTGGTCAAAAAGTGGATTCGGTGCCATACTTAAGGCGGCTCAACCGACGGACAGGTGATGTTGTGACTGCATCGAGTACCGACAAAATTCGTGAAAAGAAGCGCCGTTTCCTTAAGCGCGAGCAACGCATTATCGATACCGCCCTGCGCCTGTTAATCAAGCAGGGGATTGATCAGGTGACGGTGTCGGCGATCTCGAAGGAAGCGGGTATCGGCAAAGGTACCGTGTACAAGCATTTTCAGAGCAAAGCCGAGATCATGATGCGTATTATGCTCGACTACGAGCAGAATATTGGCGCGAATCTCCAGGCCGGTATCCTGGCGACGGAGCGCGGCGACCCGGGTGCCGCGGCAAAGGCCTATTTTCGTTCCCGACTGTCCAATCCGGCGCTGGATCGGCTGGTGCAACAATTGGAGGCCCGGCTTGAAAACAGCCCGGAGGTAAGCGCACAGATGGCCGAGGTACACAGGGTGCGACGGTCAACTGCGCAGGCTCTGAACCAGATGGTGGCAAAACTGATTAAACGGGGTTTGCTGGAGGATGTGCCTCCCCATTATCACTATCTGGCCTGCTGGGCATTGGCGCAGGGTGCGGTGGAAGTCTGTTTTAACAAGGGTTTTGCCGATCAGTTCGACGACAAAACGGATTTGCTGGATTTTATCGCCCATATCGGTGTCACGATGGGCAATCGCGGCCAGTTGCGTAAGTAGTAGCGCGAGCGGAGCAGCGTGGTGACGGACAAACAGATAACGGATTACAAACCGCCGCAACGCACTGGTGAACTGGAGCAGCTGTATCAGGATTTGCTCGATAATCAGACGGCAGCGGTAAAAAAATTGCCCCCGGTGGATAGCTGGAACCCACCCCTGAGCGGGGACATCGATATTGTTGTTGAACGCAACGGCGACTGGGTTCACGAAGGCGTAAGAATTAAACGCGAACCGCTCGTGCGTTTGTTTTCGACCATTTTAAAACGGGAAGGGGATGAGTATTTTCTGGTGACCCCTGTAGAAAAATGGCGTATTCAGGTGCGCGATGTACCTTTCGCGGTGATCGCGGTCGCTGCACAACAACGGAGTGGGGAACAGGTGTTGGTGTTTACCACGCGCACGGGCGATGAAACTATAGCGGGGCCGAACAACCCCATACGAGTGGTTATTAACCAGGCCACCGGTGAACCGTCGCCCTACGTGCTGGTACGTAAAAACCTGGAAGGGCTGATCCAACGCAATGTCTACTACGAACTGGTGGAGATGGCGGAAACGCGGGACATAAATGGCCAAACAATTCACGGCGTAACCAGTCTTGGTCAATTTTTTCATCTGGCTTAAAACGGTATGCAAATGAATGTCATCAAAAATCTCTGGCCCGCAGTCGTGGCGATGAGCGTGCTATTTTCCTCGGGGTCCCTCGGCGAGATCGCCAAGGAAGAGGATACGTTGTCATTATTGGCAAATTATGTGCGCGTCGATACCAGCAATCCGCCGGGCAATGAAAGTCGCGCAGTGGAATTTTTTGCAAAGATTCTCACGGCCGAGGGTATTGCCTTTGAAACGGTGGAATCCGCGCCGGGGCGGGGCAATTTAAGGGCGCGCTTGTCCGGTGGCGACCAACCGGCCCTGATATTGTTGCACCATACCGATGTGGTGCCTGCCGATCCGGCCCGTTGGCAACATAATCCTTTTGGCGCCGAGGTGGCGGACGGCTTCCTGCATGGGCGGGGCACGGTGGATACCAAGTCGCTGGGCATCTTTCATCTACGGGCATTTATAGCGCTACACCGGGCGGGCAAACCCCTTAATCGGGATGTGATTTTTATAGCCACGGCGGATGAGGAGGCGGGCGGCGCATTGGGGGTTGGCTGGTTGCTTGAGCATCGCCCGGAACTGCTGGATGGAGTAGGGGCAGTATTGAATGAGGGCGGTTACGGCGAATTGCACGGTGACACCCTGACCTTTGCGGTGGAAGTTACCCAGAAAGTGCCGCTGTGGTTGCGTCTAGAGGCCCGAGGGGAACCAGGGCACGGCGCTACCCCGCGCACAGATAGTGCAGTGAATCGACTGGTGCGCGCGTTGGCTAGGATCGAAGGGTTTGAGTTTCCCCCGCGTTTGATTCCGCCGGTGAAGCAGTATCTAAAAGGTATCGCCGCCATCACACCGCCACCCTGGGGCAAACGTTTTTCTGATCCGGAGAAGATGGTGGGGAATACACAGCAGATGCAAGCATTGCATGACCACGATCATCGTTTACATGCGTTGCTGCGCAGCACCTGTGCTGTGACCCGCCTGGCAGGCAGCGAAAAAATCAATTCCATTCCCGGCACGGCAAGCGCGGAGCTTGATTGCCGCCTGTTGCCAGATGAGGACCCCGAGCAGGTGTTGCAGGTGCTGACCGCGGTGGTGGATGATCCTGAGGTGTCCGTTACCACATTGTTGAATTTTGGTGCGGGGGTATCCGCTACGGATGATCCGGCCTATCGGGCGATTGAAACAACATTGCAGCGGGATTTTCCGGACGCGCTGGTATTGCCGAAAGTTGCCGCTGGTTTTACGGACAGCCATTACTTTCGCGAACGTGGTATCGCTGCCTATGGTTTTTCGCCAATTATTGTTAGCAACGAAGAGCGCGACGGCGTGCACGGGGACGACGAAAAGCTCTCCATTGACGACATTGAGCGGGGCGCTCAGCTCATGAGTGTGATCGTCAATTCTCTGGTGTACGACGCACCAGATACGCCCTGAGCGCCCGCCGCGCTATAGTCCAGGGTTCACCGAGCGCCCAGCGAAACGTGCTGCCTCGCGATAGTCGGGCCAAAGTTGCAGCAGGCTGGCCAGATCCCCGGGGCGACTGCCGTGCAAGACGATACCATCGGCGCCAGCGGCAAAATAATCTCGCAGGCGACCGGCGCAGTGTTCTGCGGTGCCCAGGGCGTTGCCTTCGTATAGCCATTTTTCCGGCCACAGATCCCGCTGACGTCGTAGTTCGTCGTATTCACGGGTGACCCCTTCGTCTCCCATATTGCCGCCCTTGTTCTGACTCATGCCGGCCATAATGGCTTCGCGAACCGGCAGTACTTCCTCTAGAGACCACTGGTTGACGGCGCACACGGCTTCCAGAATATGAGGTAGCACTGCGTAGGTGCCCATGCGGCGCACGATGTATTCCAGTTGCTTCTCTTCATCCACGTCGCTGGCGGTTACTACTATTGGCCAGATTCGCACGCTGTCCGGATCCCGCCCGGCGTCACTGGCGCCGCGCCGTATGATCTCAATGGAAGCGGCTACGCCCACCGTGCTCCACAGCGGTTGCAGTACCACGCCATCGGCATGCTGGCCGGCCCAGTACAGGGTTTTTGGCCCCATGGCGGCCATAACAATTGGCGGGATCACTTCCAGCTCGAGACCAAGTTTGGCATTGGTCAAGGTGCCCGCCGGACCCTTATAGGTTACCGCTTCCCCTCGCCACAGGCGGCGCAGAATATCGAAATAATCGGCAAACAGGCGAAAATTCATATGGGGAATGCCGATCCTGTCCGCCAGCGAGTTGAAGCCACGGCCAACACCGAGAGCGAAACGATTGTCGGACATTAGCATCATGGTGGAGGCATAAGCGGCGGTCAGAAGTGGATTGCGGGCCGGGAGGTTGGCAATCAGGCCGGCAATAATTGCCATGTTCGGGGACTTGGCGAGACTAATGCCGGACAGGACCCCCAGTTCCTTATTACTGAGGCGTTCCGAAAGCCAGACGGATCCAAAACCCAGGCTGTCCCCAATGGGTACGTCTTCGAAGATTTGTTGGGGATTAACGGCATGGCCGGGCAGGGCATAGAAACCCAATTCTGGAAACTGTTGCATGCGCAACTCCCTGTTGTTATCGGTCGTGGTCAAGGGTCAGCTAGAGCTGTTAGCTGGAGGGATAGTGTACGTTATTTAGGGAAATTAACAGAAAACTATAGTGGTTAATAGAACCGGGGCTCTGAGAGGTATTTTCTTTTGGCGCAATTTGAGGGGGTATTATCAGTTCTGCGTAAACACCCTTGGGCCAAATTCGCCCAAGGGTGAGTCTATGCAGCGAACTCAGGCCACGCCCAGTCGTTTTAAATTATCCACCAGCCACTCGCGCCGCTGTGCCGACACGTCGTCCACTGGTGGCAGCATATAACCACCATTCAGGCCAATGGCGTCGTACCAGGGCTTGAGTAACGCAAATGCCGACGCATAACTGGCAGTCTGGACGATATGCCACACGGTTTGGTCTTCCACAAAATCTGAAACGTCCCGCAGGGATTTCCATACCTGGTACGCTTCGTCCATCTTGCCGGCTTCCGCCAGTTTTTTATATTCCTGAATCTGCGCACGCTTTTTGCCAAACACGGTGTAGTGGAAAGCAGCCCACTGGATAAACGGGTAACCGGCGCGCAGATCGTCGTAGAAATATTGTTCCATCGGCTCGCTAACGAAAAAGTCCTCGCGCAACTCGCGGCGCAATTTGTAGGTGTCCGAGCGTCGTAGACTGCCCTGTTTTACGCCGACGATGGTATCGATATCCGCCAGCCGTCTTACCAGGTCAAAACTCAGCACCGTACCCGAAACCGGCGTGCGATACAGAATCATCGCCATATCGGTGTTAGCCGCGAGGTATTTATAAAACGCAAAAATTTCGTCGTCGGTTTTAAGTTGCACCGCCGGGTTCATCACCTCGGCGGTGCGATACCCCATTTTCTCGACAAGTTGCATTTTTTCAAGTGCCTGGCGAGCGCTGAAATCCAGAATGATAGTGGAAATATCAATCCTGCCCCTGACCGCATCGGCGATCACTTCGTGATAATTCAGCCATTCCGACAATGTTAAATTCCAGGCTTCGGCGATAAATCCACCGACCACAATGCCGTCCATGCCCATCGCGACAAACTGCTCAATATTGTCCCGCATGGCAGGTTCGTCGAGTCGGCCATCCTTGGTGAAAGGCGTTAACGGTGCATCGTAAAATCCCCGTAAATTTTTCTGCGCCCACTGTTTGGCTTCCGCTCGCGTGTATTCCATAATTTTTCTCAGCTACAAATAATGGTTATGACTTGCCTAATTTGAATCAACAGGCCGGACATCCGTGCCCGGCTGTTGCTATCTTATCGGGGCGAAGTTTTACATAAATACCGACAGGTTTTCATCGAGGACTACGTGTTGGTCGAATATGATATGTCGCCGGGCCAGTCGCCACTGACCATTCACATTGCGCAAACGGTCGCGCCGCGCCGCCACAAACCAGGCTTCCTCATCCTGGCGACGATTGCGATACAGAATAATATTGGAAAATACCGCCAGCTCATTTTCGTCTTCGGTATATTCCGCTTCAACGTTGGATACGATGCGTCGCACCCGGGCGGGGGGATCTTCAATCCACGCCAGGCCAGTCTCGAAGCGCTGAATGCGGTGTTCAATATCGGTGTAATCATCGTTATAGACCGAGGAAGAATTTTCCGGCGTTGGTGCCGGTCGCTTATCTTTACGAAAACGGTTTTCCCGTATGGGCAGCCAATAATGTATATCTTCGGTCAAGGTGGCCTGCCAGGGACGAAATTGTTCGTCGTCCAGCAGCCGCGCCTCGCGGAATAAAAACGATTGAACGATATAGTGTAATTCGAGAGGCACCAGCATGCCTGGCGCTTTGGCGCTCATTTTTTATGCTCCCTGGTACGGCGAGCCATAATTTCTTCCCAGGTATCGCAGCTCATCATGGTTTCCCACATGCGCAAAAAATTTCGCTGCGCAGCTTCGTTATCTCCCGGTTCAGACATCATGCTCGGAAACATTTCGGAATCCAGTCGTTCCGCGCCTAACCCCATTTCGGCATTCAGCGGCTGGTTGCGGGTCACCCAGCCGGCTGAAGAGTGCGTGTTGCCTTCCATGTTTTCGCCGTCGTCACCTTCCAGAATACCGGCGACCCCAAACGTTTTTTCGTTGGTGTGGCGAATACCCCGTTTGAGTTCTTCCGGCATATCCCGTTCGACAAGCGTCCAGGTCCAGACTTCGAGTTCTCTGGGTCCACGGGGTTGCCAAACTTTCCAGGTATCAATACCCCGTAAAAAAGAGGTATTGGGGAACATTGAGCCATCCCAAATGGCGTTGTACAGCATTGCCCGCTGGTCGCCGAGGCGTTCTTTCAATACGGGGGTTCGCTGGCGTACCCAGTCTTCCCACATTTCGGCAATGTGTCCTTGATGGATATGCGGAAACACTTCATCGGTACCCGGTGCGGCATTAAAACCGTGACCGTATTTGGTGGCAAACTGAACAGCGCCCTGGGGAGTAGCCTGGTTACCGAGGATACCCATCAAGGGGCCACCGATAACTTTGATGGCTGCGGCGTGAGTCCAGCCGGCGTGGTAAAAATCACCAACAAAATTTTCCGCAAAAAACTTCCAGTTGGCTTTAATGCGAACTTTGGTCGGTGGGCCCAATAGTTCAGAGCCACCGGGCACATCCATAAAGGTATCAAAATACCAGGCCATGTCGCCGAGATAGTCGATTAGTGAAGGTGCGCTGTCATCAAAGGTGCCGAAAATAAACCCGCGATAACTCTCCACGCGCACCTGCTTCAAATCCACACTCGAACGATCAAAATTCTTGGGATAAATTTCGTCTTGCAGAGGAATATCCGACACGCGCCCGTCGGAACCGAATACCCAACCGTGGTAATTACACACAAAGTTTTTGGCATTGCCCGAGTCGGCCCGGCAAATAATATTTCCACGGTGGGAGCAGGCGTTGAGGAAAGCTTTTACCTGACCATCTTCACCGCGGGTGACAATCACCCGATCCTGGCCCATAAAGGTGGTGAGAAAGTCGCCTTTTTCGGGGATCAAGGAATCCTGCGCCAAAAACAACCAGGAGCGGGCGAATATCCGCTCGAGCTCCATGTCGTAAACATCCTGATCGTAATAAATACGTCGATCCTGAACGCCCCCGTCGGGTCGCACCAGTTTACTGATATTGGGAAGAATGCTCATGCCATTGCCACCCTGTATTGTTATAAATGTTTATTAGAAGCGTTGTTTGTAGTGCCTGCAAGGGTCGCAACTGCCACGTTTGCCGCGGCTGGCGTCTAAAGCTCGGTGATGGACTATAAGTGATCCGCGAGTCTACGCAAAATCCTGCTTTAAACGTACCGACCTGGTTCCGTACCGAATACTCTCTGAACTATCACGTAACACCCCGGCCGTAACACCCTGGTTGAAGTGGTATGGTCCTGGCTTAAAGCAAAAAAGGGCCACCTTGCGGTGACCCTTTGTCGGTTTGGCGGAGGGGCAGGGATTCGAACCCTGGGTGCCTTTCGACACGTCGGTTTTCAAGACCGGTGCTTTCAACCGCTCAGCCACCCCTCCGTGAAGCCGCGAATTATACCTTCGCGTACAAGGTAAACAAGCTATTGAGCGCTGTTAGCACTGCTGTTTTGGCTGTCGACCTGCTTTTTTAGCCGGGGGTCGTTAGCTGGGCGTCGAAATTCTACGTGAATTTGTGCCACCGGGGGCGGTTGATCCGTATGCAGGGGTGCGGAAACGCTCGGTGTCGGGCGCAGCGTCTGGATGGCAATGGCCGTGACTGGCTTGGGCTTGCGACGAGGATCATTAATCGCGCGCGAGCTTGTTGCGGGTGTTATCTCGTCCAAAGAGGTGATCTGCCCTGTGGCTTCCGGCCCACCCTGTGGCGCGATTGTGGCCACTGGAGCACTATCCACGGCTGCGACTGAGGTGATAACAGCAGCGCTTTCTTCTACGGCGGATTCTTCCACCGTCTGTACCGCCGGGGTCGGGACCACGGAAGAAAGGGAAGGCGAGGTGCTGGTTTGCGCGGATACGGGGGCCGCTTTGGATGGGTCGTTTTGCGCCGGGGTGTCTGCCTGCGAGTCCCAATCGCTATCTTTGATATCCGAATACACCTTGGCTGATACCGGCACCGCGATGTCCTGGGTTTCGTCGTAGGGTGGAACATCGCTTTGTTGCCCACCGACGACAGCTGATTCTGGATTGTCATCGCGTGTGATGGTCAGCGCGGGAACGCTCAGTTTTTCGTCAGTTCCGTCGGGCTCACCGGCGTTGGCATGTACATCAGTGGCAGAAGAATCTTCAACCACTACCATCTGCTCCTTTGTCGTGGTGTTTTCGAGAACATCGGTTTGTCTGGCCTTGATCGGCGCAACGTTGGCAGTGGGTTCCGCATTCCGGGTTTCAGTTGATGTGCTGTCAGTAACGTTTCCACCTGGCGGAGTCGTTTGCACTTCCTCGGCAATATTGCTGACCTGTGCAGGTGATTTTTGCTGACCTGATGCGGTCCTGTTGTGTTCCCGATTCGCCGGCATTGCCTGGCGTTCCCGGCGACGCCGAGGGTTGCGGCGTCCGCCGCCAGAGCGCTGCTGTGGTCGGTTCTGATTGGTCGCTGTTTCCTGTACGGATTTATCTGTGGCGTCGCCAGCTATGACAGGAGTTTGCGTATCGGCGATCGATTGTGCGCCGGTGGCAGTATCCTGGCTAGCGGTGTGCTCGTTACGCTGATTGTGACTGCGATTGGGGGCGCGACCCTGGCGCTGCTCGCCGTTTTCAGAGCTGCGATTGCGGGGTCTACGCCGGTTGTTATTACGATTACGGTTAGCCGGGCGCGCGGTATCTTTATCAGCAGGTTGTGGTGCGGGGGCTTTTTTCGCCGCCACTGATTCCACTTCGGGAGCGCTTGAGCTGCCCAGTAAGGCATTAAGTGCGCGACGGAATAACCCGGGTTTCGCGGCAACGACTGCAACCACTTCGGTCGCTGAGGTTGGCGCCACATTATTTGACGGCTGGGGAGCAGTCGGCGCCGGGCTGTTTGGTGGTGTTCTTTGCACCGCGGGCAGAGGCAGCGGCGCGATCGGTTCGGGGCGGATCAATTCGCTGTTTTCTTCGTTGACGACGGCTTCGGCGAGGCGATAGCTATACTCTCCTGCGGCACCTTCATCCTGATCGCGAATTCGAGTGACTTCGAAATGGGGCGTCTCCATTTCTGGATTAGGCAGAATTATGACGCGCAGTTTGTTACGTTTTTCGATGGCCTGAATTTCGGCGCGTTTCTCATTTAACAGGAACGTGGCAACGGGTACCGGCGTAATTGCGTGAATTTCCGCGCTATTTTCTTTTTGTGCTTCTTCTTCCACCAGGCGCAGAATAGACAGGGCGATGGAACGAGTCCCGCGAATCGTACCCTGACCCATACAGCGCGGGCAGATTTTAAAGGTCATTTCCTCAAGTGAAGGGCGCAGACGCTGACGGGACATTTCCAGCAGGCCGAAGCGCGAAATACGTCCAACCTGTACGCGGGCGCGATCGACTTCGAGGGCGACGCGCATACGCTCTTCCACTAGCCGTTGATTTTTGGGGGACAGCATGTCGATAAAGTCGATCACCAGCAGCCCGCCAATATCCCGCAAGCGCAATTGGCGCGCGACTTCATCGGCGGCTTCGAGGTTGGTATTGAGGGCAGTTTCTTCAATATCGCTGCCCTTGGTGGCGCGCGAGGAGTTGATATCGATGGATACCAGCGCCTCGGTTATATCGATAACAATGGAGCCGCCGGAGGGTAGTTTGACCTCGCGCAGAAATGCGGTTTCGATCTGGTTTTCAATCTGATAGCGATTGAACAGGGGGATATTGTCCTGATAGAAGCGCACTCTGCTGTGGTAATTCGGCATCACCTGCTGAATAAACGCGGCGGCCAGTTGATAGGCCTCCTGGGTGTCGACGATCACTTCGCCGATATCCGGGCGCAGGTAATCCCGAATAGCGCGAATAATGACGTTGCTTTCCTGGAACAGAAAGTGCGGTGCCCGGGTCTGTTTGGCTTCGTTGGCGATGTTATTCCACAGTTGCATCAGGTAATCGAGATCCCACTGCAATTCCTCAGTGGTTCGCTCAATACCGGCCGTGCGCACTATGACGCCGGCGCCGTCGGGGATAGTCAGGCCGCGCATGGCGTCCCTGAGTTGATTGCGCTCGTCCCCCTCAATTCGACGCGAGATACCACCGGCGCGAGGATTGTTGGGCATTAACACCATGTAACGGCCAGCGAGACTAATAAAGCTGGTGAGGGCCGCGCCCTTGTTGCCGCGTTCCTCTTTATCCACCTGAACGATAATTTCCTGGCCTTCGGAGATCACATCCTGAATTCTGACGCGTCCCTTATTCTCTGAGGGGTTTTTTTTGAAGTACTCGCGGGAGATTTCCTTAAGGGGTAAAAAACCGTGTCGGTCGGAGCCGAAATTGACGAAGGCGGCTTCCAGGCTCGGTTCGACCCTGGTGATAACACCCTTGTAGATATTGGCTTTCTTTTGTTCCTTGGTGCGGTTTTCGATATCCAGATCGTAGAGACGTTGGCCGTCGACAAGGGCCACGCGCAGCTCTTCTGGCTGGGAGGCATTAATCAGCATTCTTTTCATTTGTTACTATTCCTGCGTTTTCAATAAGCCGCAGGCAGAGGAAGTTGCTGGGACGAGACTTGAGGAGCTGTTACCGCGAATCGTGTAGAGCAGGTAACGCCAGACGCCCATGGGGCATCCTTCTCTGCGCTATACCTGTATCTATCGCTGTCCGTAGGTTCATTGTTACTTCGAATTCTTCGTTAAAGTGCAATGTTCTAAGGGTAACCTGTTGTCGACATTTACGGTGAGCGTTCGGATCATTGGTCCGGGTTCTCGCCAGTGGCAGCCGCACAGCATTTAAGCTCGGCTGCGTCTACAATCAATTCTGCTCTCGGTCTCGTCTGTCAGTTTGCAACTTCCACGCCTCGGCGCGGTTAGTGTTCAGGGGCCTGCAATCCCACTCCGGGGTTTTGCAAACAACCTGCTAAATCAATCATTGGGGGTGTCCCCAGCGTATTCCCGTCGAGCTCTGATCTCAATGTAACGCAAACTATTTTGCGGTCAGCGCCACTCGACTGGGGGGCTAATATAGCAACTATTAATAACTCCTTCAATTAAAAGCATTAATCAGTGCGAGCTGTTAAAATGTTGGCTGCCTTAAACGTAGCAACACCCGATATGCCCCAGGATTCTCCTTTGTTTGCCAATGTCTCCTTTATTCAGGTATCCGCGGACCAGGCGGGACAGCGTATCGACAACTTTTTGAGCTCACGCCTCAAAGGGGTGCCCAAATCGCGAATTTACCGCTTGCTACGCAAGGGAGAGGTGAGGGTCAACAAAAAGAGAATAAAACCCGAATATCGGGTGGCGGCGGAGGATATGGTGCGTATTCCGCCGGTGCGCACCGCGCAACCTCCCAAATTACCAGTGGCTGGAACGGGATTGAGGCAAGTGCTCGCCACTAGTGTTATTTATGAAAACGAGGACTTGCTGGTGGTGGATAAACCCGCGGGGCTCGCGGTTCACGGTGGCAGCGGTATCAATCTGGGGCTAATCGAGGCGCTTCGCCAGATGCGCCCAGAGCAAAAATATTTTGAATTAGTACATCGTATAGATCGGGATACCTCCGGCTGTTTGCTGGTGGCCAAAAAACGCTCTGCGCTACGGGCGCTGCAAGCGCAGTTTCGGGAGGGTCGCGTCGATAAGCACTATCGTGCATTAGTGCGGGGTAGCTGGCCCCGCAAGCTTGCCCACATAGAAGCGCCGTTGACAAAAAACACTCTGCCCAGCGGCGAGTGGCTGGTGCGGGTGGATAAAGCCGGAAAACCTGCCAGCACATTGATCACCTTGCTGGAAACCTATGCTGGCGCGAGTTTGCTCGATGTGTGGCTTGAAACTGGCCGTACCCACCAGATTCGGGTGCATTGCCAAAGTGTCGGGCATCCGTTGGCCGGGGATTCCAAGTATGGCGATGAAGCGTTTAACAGCAGTCTGCGGGCGCTGGGGTTACAGCGGATGTTTCTGCACGCCTTTGAAGTAGTGTTTGCATTGCCAGGGTGCGAAGACAAGATCAGCGTGTGCGCACCGCAGCCGGCGGAGCTGAATCGTATTCTCGAGAGGCTGGGTCCAAAGAGGACATAGTGGCGCGGTTATTGATTTTCGACTGGGATGGCACACTGAGCGATTCGCTGGATCGCATAGCTCACTGCCTGCGCCTGGCCTCCCGGGAAGTTGGACTGCCGGTGCCGAGTATGGCAGCGGCCAAGAACATTGTCGGACTGGGGTTATACGATGCAACGGAGCGTTTGTTCCCGGGCATTGGCCGCGACCAGATCCATGCGCTGCGGGATGGCTATGCTCGGCACTTCGTTCGCGAGGACGAGATTCCCTGCTCGTTTTACCCAGGGGTGCTGGATACCCTGGAGAAATTACGCAATAACGGGCATTTGTTGGCGGTGGCAACGGGCAAGACACGCAAGGGTATGGATCGAGTTTTGAAGGCCACCGCTCTGGAGGGGTTCTTTCACAGCACGCGCACCGCTGACGAAACCGCGTCCAAGCCCAATCCGAAAATGCTGCGCACCCTGCTGGATGAATTCGCCGTACCGGTCGCCGATGCGCTGATGGTTGGCGATACGGAATACGATATGCAAATGGCCCACAGCATCGATATGCCGCGGCTGGCGGTTAGTTACGGAGCGCACGAGCGCCATCGACTACTGCCTTATAGGCCGCTGGGCTGCGTAGACGATTTCGAAAAAATAATAGATTTTATTCAATACAAATAATAGGTTATAAAGATATATTTATAGTATTTCGAGGTTAAAGTCCTCACTGAGTATACTTGTCAGTCGAATCAGGGGTAGCCCGACCAAAGCAGTCGGGTCGTCGCTATGGATGGCCCGGAACAGGCAAATTCCAAGTCCTTCGGCTTTGAAGCTCCCGGCGCAGTCATAGGGTTGTTCGCGTTCCAGGTAGGCTGCAATCTGCGCGTCGTTGAGGTCCCGAAAAACAACTTGTGTGGTAATCACGTCAGTTACGGCGCGGTCGGTCTGAGCGCAATACACGCAGAGTCCGGTATGGAATATTAGTGTGTTGCCCGAGGCCGCCCGCAATTGCCGGACAGCCTGCGAATATGCGCCGGGCTTAGTAATGATGTCGCCATTAGAATGGACTGCAACCTGGT
This sequence comes from Porticoccaceae bacterium, assembly GCA_041600415.1. Classification (GTDB taxonomy): domain Bacteria; phylum Pseudomonadota; class Gammaproteobacteria; order Pseudomonadales; family Porticoccaceae; genus JBFJKD01. The sequence continues at coordinate 15,208 of JBFIKF010000002.1, forward strand.
CAGAACCGATGATAATGGCGTCGGGATAGCTCGCCGCGACTGCTTCGGCTTTGGTGCGGGCGAGTCGCACCACCAGTTCAAATCCGCTCTCGCCGGATAGTTGTGTTTCATCTATATCGGGGGTGCAAGTGGAAAAAGGCACCTGTAAGCGCGTCAGTAATGCTTTGCGATAGGGGGATGACGACGCGAGTACGATGGCCATGGTGGTGTCCGCAGGGAAACTTTGACAAGACGCTATCATCAGCGATTTTTCTTTGACAGATCAAGGCCATATCCATAAAATGGCGCGCCTATGTCGAGACCCCCGGTTCGTCGCTCTCTGCCCCGGCTTGTTGACCCGCGCAAATTGGCCAGTCAAGGCATGTTGGTGAAGGGCGAAATTACCGCTCGGGACCTGCCGCGCTTGAGTGAAGCAGTGGCGGGTGAACCGTCGAATGCTCAGGTCGAACTCAGTTTTGCGCGAGACCAGAGTGGTCAGGACCGATTGGACGGCAGGGTGGACTGCGATGTGACGTTAGTGTGTCAACGATGCCTGCTACCCGTCGCGGTCCAATTAACGTCACAGGTGGCGGTAGGGGTAGTCGCCAGCGATGAAGAGGCCCGTATACTTGACGGCGATCTGGAACCCTGGATTGTGGCGGAGGAAAGTGGCGACTTGTTTGAACTGATTGAAGAAGAGTTATTACTGGCGCTGCCGATGATAGCTTTCCATGCGCTGGACGAGTGCCAGGGTAACAGTCGCTATACAACGAGCGCAGTGCAAGACGAGCCCGACGAAAATCCGTTCAAGGTGCTTAAGGCGCTGAAATTTAAGGATTGAAGTGTAAGGATTGCGGTAACAGAAAGGTCGAAATGGGTGCGTTGCGGACTCGAGCACCTGAAAAAACTGGTTAATCGATTGGTGCGCGTATTTGCGCGCTGATCACAAGTCAACAACAGTCGAAAGTTTTCAGGAGACATAGTATGGCCGTACAACAAGATCGTAAAACCCGTTCGCGCAGGGGTATGCGTCGCTCCCACGATGCGTTGGGTAATGGTGCGACACTGTCCGTAGATTCCGTCAGCGGCGAAAAACACATTCGTCACCATATCACAGCGGACGGTTTTTACCGCGGTCGCAAGGTCATCGATACTAATAACGACGAATGAATTTGTGGTCCCCGGTGGCCCAACTGCTCGGTTGTGGATGGATACAGCGCTCATCGTTCGTGACTCATTACCTTGATCGCAGCCGGGCGCTGTGTCGTCACAAAAGATGCGATTCACCGTTAACTTATTGGGAGCAGTGCGGTGCTCAAATGGTTACAGCGGGGCGCGGGCAAGTACGCAAGGGTAAGTAAAGGCGGATAATTAATGCAAAACGCCAAACTGGCTTTTTTATTTCCAGGTCAAGGTTCACAAAAAATCGGCATGTTGGCGCAATTAGCCGCGCAACGGCCTGCAATCCTCGAAACCTTCGCTCAGGCATCCGCAACGCTGGGCTACGATCTGTGGGATTTAATTCAAAACGGCGACCAGGACACCATTAACCTGACCGAGCGGACGCAACCCGCCTTGTTGACTGCGAGCGTTGCGGTGTGGCGTCTGTGGCTGCAGGCCGGCGGTCCCAGGCCCGCAATATTCGCTGGTCACAGTCTTGGCGAATGGTCCGCACTGGTGTGTGCGGGGGTGGTGGAATTTACCGATGCTGTCGCGTTAGTACGCTTGCGAGGTAAGTATATGCAGGAGGCAGTACCAGCAGGCTCGGGCGCCATGGCGGCGATCATGGGGCTGGATGACGAAGTCATCCGCACTTGTTGCAATCTGGCAACAAACGGAGAGGTTGTTGGACCTGTCAATTTTAACGCCCCCGGTCAGGTGGTTATTGCCGGGACCACCGGGGCTGTGGAGCGCGCCATCGCAGCCTGTAAGGATGCTGGGGCAAAACGTGCGCTGGCGTTGCCAGTGAGCGCCCCATTTCATACGACGCTGATGGAACCGGCCGCTCGGCGTCTGGCTGAACATATTACTGCAACAGAATTTCACGCCCCCCAAATTCCAGTTATCCATAACGTAACTGCACGGCCCGAATCTGATCCCCTGGCGATCAAACAGTTGATGATTGAGCAAATCTATCAGCCGGTGTTGTGGGTGGATTGTGTGAACCAGCTGGTGTCGGCCGGGATAGAGTTTGCCGTCGAATGTGGCGCGGGCAAAGTGCTGGGTGGCCTTAACAAACGCATCTCCGCTCAACTCACCTCGTTCGCAACTGACGATAATGACAGTTTTAACCATGCGTTGAGCGGGGTTTAGCCGATGAGCGGGGATGCAGGCAGAATGTTTTACAGGTTGGGTAAACTGAGGATAAGTTATGCCGATTGAAAATACAGTGGCGCTGGTCACTGGCGCGAGCAGAGGGATTGGGGCAGCTATCGCTGATATGCTGGGCGTGGCGGGAGCGGTGGTAGTGGGCACGGCCACCACCGAGGCGGGTGCTGCGGCCATCGCTCAACGTTTCGCGAAGTTGGGTATTCGCGGCAAAGGGGTTGCGCTTAATGTTACAGATGCTGCTGCAATTACCGCTGTTGTCGATGGCATTAGTCAGGAGTTTGGTGCACCACTGATTCTTGTTAATAATGCAGGCATTACCAAAGACAACATTTTACTGCGCATGAAAGAAGACGAGTGGTCGGATGTGATAGAGACTAATCTGAGCGCGGTTTACCGTCTGTGCAAGGCCTGTGCACGGGGTATGACCAAAGCGCGCTGGGGCAGGATAATCAATATTAGTTCGGTGGTGGGCTCCATGGGTAATGCAGGGCAGGCGAATTACGCGGCTACCAAAGCCGGGGTCGCAGGATTTGGGCGGGCGTTGGCCAAAGAATTGGGTTCGCGCAACATTACCGTCAATACCGTTGCACCGGGTTTTATTGATACGGACATGACCCGGGACTTGCCAGAAGCGAACCGGGATTCCCTGCTGGGTCAGATACCCCTGGCGCGACTGGGTCAGCCAGAGGAAATTGCCGCAGTGGTAACATTCCTCGCAGGGGACGGAGGCGGCTATATTACCGGCGAAACTATCCAGGTAAATGGTGGTATGTACATGGGGTAACTTCATGATATTAAAGAATATTTTATTGAATTAACAAAACCGGTTACGCATTGAATTTTTTCAGGTAAAATGCGCGACCGTTGCATAGTAAAACCCTGATATACAGACCGTCGCCGTCGGCGGCTCAGCTCACGAGAATAAATATCTTATCTCAACAGGAGTAACGAACACCATGAGTAACATTCAAGAACGTGTCATTAAAATGGTTGCCGAGCAACTAGGCGTCAAAGAAGAAGACGTGAAACCTGATTCGTCTTTCGTCGAAGATCTCGGTGCTGATTCACTTGACACTGTCGAGTTGATCATGGCTCTTGAGGAAGAATTTGACACGGAAATACCCGACGAAGATGCCGAAAAACTGGCATCGGTTCAGGATGCGATTAATTATATCAATACAAATCTGAACTGATTTTTTTTCAGTTTGCACGCAAAGCTGCCAGTGCTCGGGGCAGCTTTTGCGTTTTTGCTACTCGGCTTCTGTGCCAAAGCCTCGACGATTTGCTTTAATCGCGGATGATGACAGAGCACATCAGCTTTATAAATGGCGAACTCGGTACGGGTGTCCCCCTTACGGATCGAGGTTTTCAATACGGGCACGGTGTGTTCGAAACCATGCGCCTGCACGACCGGCATTTACCCCTGTGGCATTATCATAAACGACGTCTCCAGGAAGGTGCGCGAGTGTTGCGCATACCTCTGGATCTGAAACTTCTCGATGCATATCTTGCGCAAGCACTGGCCAGTTTTCCGGCGGGTGCGATTGTGCGCTTAACTGTAACGGCGGTCGCCGAGGGGCGTGGTTATCGTCGTGTTGGCAAGCTAGCGGCCCAGTATGTGGTGCAGTGTTTTCCACTGCCTCCACCTGATTCCGGGCCGCTTACGCTGCAACCCTGCCGCTATCGGTTATCCGATAATCCGACGCTCGCGGGACTTAAACATTTGAATCGCCTCGACCAGGTATTGGCGGCATTAGAGCTGGATGAGCATCTGACTGAAGGGGTGGATGGGTTGTTGCTCGATACACGCAACAATATTGTCGAAGCCTTGAGTAGTAATGTATTTGTTTTCGCCACGGGGCGTTGGTTAACTCCGGATCTAAAGCGTTGTGGCGTGGCCGGTGTCATGCGCCATTATCTAATCGATATGCTCGAAGGGTTACCCGGCGGCCCGGTCGCGGTGGCAAATATCAGCGCGGATAGTCTGCTGAGCGCGCAGGAAATATTCATCTGTAATTCCGTGGTCGGAATTCGTCCAGTGACCAGGATTGTTGGTACCGGTGAATGGCCTGCGGGCGGCGTTGAAACTCGTCGCGTACAGGACGAACTGAGCAGGCGGATGTCATGTTTCGCCAGTTAATCGTTGTCGGAATTGTGGCTTTACTCGGCTTGCTGGTCGGAACCTGGTGGCTGGATCGCGCTCTCAATCAGCCCCTGGCGGTGCCGGAGGAGGGCTATCAATTTGTTGCAGGCAAGGGGGATGGTGTGTATCGCATTGCCTATAAACTTGAGGAAGCCGGGGTAGTGCGGCACGCTATCGCCTTGCGGTTGTACGCAAAAATTACCGATCGAGATCAGGTGCGTGCTGGTGAATATGCACTGGTGCCGGGGGATACGATAAAAACCCTGCTGGACAAGCTGCAGAAAGGTCAGACCGTGCAGTACAAGGTTACCATTCCGGAGGGACTGACGTTAGCTCAATGGTTGGGCATATTGCATGGGCAACCTAACATCGACCGGCGTTTGTCGCTCAATTTTCGCAATGAACTGGCTACGATACTGGACCATGGTGCCGACCGATTAGAGGGTTGGTTCGCGCCAGACACCTATGTGTACAGCAGTGGAGATTCCGATATTGAAATTTTGCAGCGCGCTTATGAGCGGATGACAGCTATCATGGCTGAGCAGTGGGAGCAGCGCGCGGAAGATTTGCCTTACCAATCTCCCGAAGAAGCGCTGGTGATGGCGTCCATCATCGAAAAAGAAACCGGGATATCGGAGGAGCGAGACGAAATTGCCGGAGTATTTGTACGACGTCTGCGCAAAGGTATGCGTTTGCAGACGGATCCGACGGTGATCTACGGGCTGGGTGACGCTTATCGTGGCAACCTGACGCGCGCGCATTTACAGATGCCGACGCCCTACAACACCTACCTGATCGATGGTTTACCACCCACTGCAATAGCTAACCCCGGAGAGGCCGCGATCTACGCTGCGCTACACCCGCGCCCGGGGAACAGCTTGTTTTTTGTTGCCAAGGGGGACGGCAGCCACTATTTTTCTGCTACGCTGGCGGAACACAATGAGGCGGTACGGCGCTATCAATTGCGTCGTAAAAGCGATTATCGCTCGTCGCCCAGGTGATGTGATGGAATCGCTAATGAAGGGTAAGTTTATCACGCTGGAAGGTTCTGAAGGGGTGGGTAAAACCACCAACCTGGAGTTTATAAAAAGGTACGTGGAGCAATTGGGCATCGAGTGTGTGGTTACGCGGGAGCCGGGGGGCACGTCGCTAGGGGAAAAAATTCGCACACTGCTACTGGATCGCGACGGTGAATCAATTGATGATTACGCGGAGCTGTTATTGATATTTGCCGCGCGGGCGCAACATCTGGCGCGCGTGATCAAGCCCGCGCTGGCGCGTGGTGTGTGGGTATTGTGTGACCGCTTTACCGATGCAACTTACGCGTATCAAGGTGGCGGCAGAAGTGTTCCGAACGAAAGCATAGCGATGCTCGAGAATTTATTGCAGGGCGATCTGCGGCCGGATCTCACGATTATTCTGGATATCGAGCCTGAAGCAGGTTTGGCGAGGGTTAAACAACGCGGCGAGTTTGATCGCTTCGAGCAGGAGCAGTTACATTTTTTTGAAAGGGTTCGTAGCGCATATCTGGCGCGTGCGGCTATGGATGAGCAACGCTACCGAGTCGTTAATGTGGCGCGAGGGTTGACCGCAATCCAGGCCGATCTGCGCCGGGAGCTGGATCAATTTATACAGCGGAATCAATGAATTCTCCGAGTGACACATTGCAACCTTATCCCTGGCAGCTGGCACAGTGGCAGTTGTTGGAAAGTATGTTGTCGGCCGACAGGATGCCCCATAGTTTACTGCTGGCCGGACCCTCGGAGATCGGTAAACGCCACTTTGCGCGAGCCTTTGCACAGCGTATGTTATGTCGATCTCCCGATGCAGGTTACGGCTGTGGCGTGTGTAAAGCTTGTCATTTGATGGCGGCGGGGACACATCCGGATTGGTCGGTACTCGAGCCGGACGCGATTGGTAAAGCGATCAAGATCGACGCCATCCGGGCGTTGGAAAGTTTGTCTGCTACCACTGCCCAGCAAAGTGGCTGGCGTATTATCCTGATTCAGCCGGCGGAAGCGATGAATGCTAACGCTGCTAATGCGCTGCTAAAAACCCTTGAAGAACCGGGCGCAAAAACATTACTGATGCTGGTGAGTCACAATACCAGCGGTGTGCTCGCCACAGTGCGCAGTCGCTGTCGTGTGATGCCGTTTACGTTGCCCGGCAAAAGTCTGGTGATACCCTGGCTACAGCGCACCATGGGCATTGCCGAAGTTGCCGACAGCACCATTGCCAAAGGGGCAGGCAGACCGTTGCGTATTTTGCGGCTGCTTGAAAGCGATATGCTGGGCCAGATGGAAGAATTTGAAACCCTGCTGGATGCGGTCGCTAATGGCGAGTTGTCGGTGGTAAACGCTGCCGAAACCAGTCTTCAATTGCCCGATAGCGAAACTATTGAATGGCTGCAAAATTATCTGTACCGACATTTACGCGACCAACGGTTTACATCCCCGCGCCGCCATCGCCAGGCGTTTATTTTTCTCGACCGCGTCACTGCGGCAAAACGCAATTTGCTAAGTGCGGCCAACCCCAATCGTCAGTTGCTGTGGGAGGAGCTTTTCCTGGACTGGCGTCAGGTGGCGGGTGGCGGCAAGTAAAGGTGTGTGGTAATCTTCGGCCCGAGTAATGGCTGCGGTCAAATAGTGTATGGAAGCGATTAGTGGCGGTCTACGCAACGGTATTCTCAATTTAACGCTGAAAGAGGCGAATGAATTGTACGAATGCTACATGCCATTTATTGCCGGTGGCGGGTTGTTTATTCCCACACGTAAGCAATACATGCTGGGGGACGAGGTTTTTGTGCTGCTGGAACTCATGGACGAGCCGGATAAAATACCCCTCACTGGAAAAATCGTCTGGGTGACCCCCAAGGGCGTCAGCGGTAGTCGGCGCAGTGGTGTAGGCATTCAGTTTTCCGAAAGTAACGCAGATTTAATCAACAAAATCGAAACCTATCTGGCGGGATTACTGCAGTCTACGCGACCTACTCATACGCTGTAACGTTTTCCCCTCCAGACATAAATACTCCCTATGCTGGTAGATTCCCACTGCCATCTCGACCATCTTGATTTGACAACCCACAACGGGTCACTGCGCAGGTTGCTGGACGCCGCCCGAGCCCGTGGTGTCCGGGGATTCTTGAGTGTCGGTGTCGATCTTGAATCATCGCGACGTCTCGTTACACTGGCGCAGGCACATCCAGACGTGGTGCTTTCTGTTGGTTCCCACCCCCTGCAGAACAATCCTCAGCCTCTTCCCGAAGTGACCGAATTAGTGGCGCTGGGTGGTGCTGCAAAGGTGGTAGCTATTGGTGAAACCGGGCTCGATTTCCATTACAGTCCCGACACAGCCGACTGGCAGCGCGAGAGTTTTGTCCGCCATGCCTTTGCTGCCGACCAGTTGGCGAAACCACTTATCGTACATACGCGGGAAGCGCGCACCGAAACTCTGGAAATTTTACGCCAGCACGCTAACCTGGAGGTGGGCGGCGTCCTGCATTGCTTTACGGAAGACTGGGCCATGGCAAAAGCGGCCCTCGATCTCAATTTTTACATCTCTTTTTCTGGCATTTTAACGTTCAACAATGCCAGTGCCTTGCGGGCGGTGGCAAAAAAAATTCCATTGCAGCGATTGCTGGTTGAAACAGATAGTCCCTGGTTGGCGCCGAAACCTTATCGGGGTCGTAAAAACGAACCCCAGTATGTGGTCGAGGTCGCAACGACGTTGGCAGACATTCGTGGTCTATCTCTGGTTGAGCTGGCACAGGCTACCACGGCTAATTTTGAACGCCTGTTTGGGCCGATCCCGGCAACGGCCTGTGTTAACATTGACGGTAAAATTGTTTCCTGAGCGGGGCACCTATGAGTACCAAAGAAACGCGAGTGCACAAAAGTTTTCCAGTGGGCCCATTGCAATGCAATTGCACAATTGTGGGTGATTTAACCACCGGTAAGGCATTGGTGGTTGATCCAGGTGGTGACGCGGATATCATCCTCGGATTGCTTGCCGAGTTGCAATTACAGGTCGTGGCGATCATTCACACCCATGCCCATCTCGATCATATTCTCGCCGCCGGGGAGATCAAGAATGCGACCGGCGCGCCCATTTATCTGCACCGCGACGACCAATTTTTATGGGATATCGTCGAGGAGCAATGCGCGATGTTTGGCATACCCTATAAGGCTCTACCCAACCCGGATCACTATTTGCAGGACGACCAGGACCTGGGGTGTTGCGGTGGCGTGGCTATTCATACGCCGGGACATACGCCCGGCTCTACGAGCTTCTGGTTTGCGGACAGTAATTTGCTGCTGGCCGGCGATACCCTGTTTCAGCGTAGTATCGGGCGCACGGATTTTGCCGGAGGCGACTACGATCAGATAACCCGATCTATTCGCGAACGACTTTATACTCTCGACGAGCAGGCCACGGTGATTACCGGGCACGGACCCAGCACTACCATTGGCGATGAAAAATACAACAACCCGTTTGTCCAGGCCTAGGGAGTTTTTGTGAAACCCGAGTCGCGGCATACACAAGACATCCTGCGCCAACAACTGGTAGTCATGCTTGATCTACAGCAGGCGATGAACACCAAAGTGGCCGCCGACTGGACCACCCGGAACTTCCAGTGGTACCGTGCGATCTGGGTTGAATGCGCGGAGATGCTTGAGCACTACGGGTGGAAGTGGTGGAAAAAACAGACACCGGATATTGAGCAGGTACAGCTCGAGCTGGTGGATATCTGGCATTTTGGCCTGAGTTTGTTGCTCTTACGCGACGTGGATCGCGACGACTTACTGGAGCAGATAATTGGCGAACTCTTAACTCCCGTGGTCACGAAAAATGCATTCCCCGAGGAACTGGAAGCATTTGCCTTAACCACTCTGGCCAGCAAAGATTTCGCTATACGGGGTTTTAACCGTTTAATGGCCAGTATCGGGTTGAGCTTCGATGAGCTCTATACCCGCTATGTCGGTAAAAATATCCTCAATTTGTTTCGTCAGAACAACGGTTATCAAACCGGCGAATACGTTAAACAGTGGTCTGGCCGGGAGGACAATGAGCACCTCGTCGAAGTGGTTGCGACGCTCGATCCGTCCAGTCCCCGGTTCAAGGATGCCCTGTATCTGGCGCTGGAAACTCGTTACCACGAAAGTACCGCTTAGCGAGCGTGATCGGCGATGAAATTCTACGTTAAATACGTATAATGACCGCCTTTCAGTTACCCACACTTCCACCAGACGGAGAGCCCCTGTGAAATCACCTGTACGCGTCACCGTGACCGGAGCGGCCGGTCAGATCAGTTATTCCCTGCTATTTCGAATCGCCGCTGGCGAAATGTTGGGAGCGGATCAGCCGGTTATTTTGCAGATGCTGGAAATCACGCCGGCTCTGGGTGCGTTGCAGGGTGTCGCCATGGAACTGGAAGACTGCGCTTTTCCGCTGCTGACCGGAATGGTTTGCACGGATGATGCCAGCGTGGCCTTTAAGGATGCGGATTACGCGTTGTTGGTGGGTGCGAGGCCGCGCGGCCCGGGTATGGAACGCAAGGACTTGCTGGAAGCGAATGCAGCAATTTTTTCTGCGCAGGGCAAGGCCATTAACGCGGTAGCCAAGCGCACCATCAAAGTGCTGGTGGTGGGCAATCCGGCCAATACTAACGCATTGATTGCTCAGCGCAACGCGCCGGATATCAACCCGCGTCAGTTTACTGCGATGACACGCCTCGATCACAATCGGGCGCTAACCCAGCTCGCGCTGAAAACAGGCAAGTCAGTTAATGATGTGAGCAAGATGATCATATGGGGTAACCATTCGGCGACCCAGTACCCGGACGTTCACCATGCACTGATCGGAGGTGCCCCGGCCTTGAGTCTGGTGGATCAGGCCTGGTACGAATCCCATTTAATACCGACCGTACAACAGCGTGGCGCTGCCATTATTCAGGCGCGCGGCGCTTCCAGTGCGGCTTCTGCCGCGAACGCGGCGATCAGCCATATGCGCACCTGGGTGCTGGGTAGTGCCGACAACGACTGGGTTAGTATGGGTGTCTACAGTGACGGCAGCTATGGTATAGATAAGGGTTTGATCTACTCGGTGCCCTGTGTGTGTAAAAACGGCGACTGGCAGGCAGTACAGGGATTAACTATCAACGAATTTTCCCGTGGAAAAATGGATGCTACAGCGCAGGAATTACGCGAGGAACGGGATGCAGTGAAACACCTGTTGCCCTGATTTTCTGGCCAGAGGTAGTTGCAGACATTGATTGGGCAGCGGGCTCTTTACAAACGGAAACCATAAGGGTCTAGCATATGGCTTTAGCGAAAATTGGAAACTTGGCGCCTGATTTTAAGCTTTTGAATCAACGGGGCGAAACCGTACATCTAAAAACGTTACGCAAGGCGAAAAATGTTGTTGTGTATTTTTATCCAAAAGCCATGACGCCGGGTTGTACGGTGCAAGCGTGCGGTATAAGCGATAGTCGCAAGGCATTTGCGAAATTGAATACGGTGGTTCTGGCGATCAGCCCCGACCCGGTCAAGCGCCTGGAAAAATTTGTAGAAAAACATCAATTGCAGTTTGATTTGCTGTCCGACGAAGATCACGCCGTTGCGGACAAATACGGTGTCTGGGCCCTGAAAAAATTTATGGGTCGCGAATATATGGGTATTGTGCGCACGACCTTTATTATCGATCGCGAGGGTCGCCTACGGCACGTCATTGACAAGGTAAATACCAAAACCCATCATCAGGACGTGCAAGACTGGATTCGCGAGCACCTGAAATGACGGCGTGCAACGCGAATGCCAGGGGCTTATCAATGCCAGGTTGAATACATGGGGGCTTGTGTGCCGTTGAATGTGTGAGTGAAAAAACTATCGTTGTTAACGTTGTAATCAAGAGGTAATTGAATATGTCATTTTTCATTTCTCCCGCTTTTGCGGAGGCTCCTGCTGCGGCCGCCGGCGAACCCAATCCGCTGGTAACATTGTTAATGTTTGCCGGGCTGTTTGTGTTTATGTATTTGCTGATTATTCGCCCTCAGCGTAAGCGGGCGAAAGAACACCAGCAATTGGTCGCCGCCCTCGCCAAGGGTGATGAGGTGGTGACCACCAGTGGCATACTGGGCAAAATTGGTAAAATTGAGGGGGATTATCTGGTGCTGGAGGTTTCAGATACGGTGGCGTTGAAATTCCAACGCTCGGCTGTACATGCGGTGCTACCCAAGGGCACGCTGAAAGCTATCTGACCAGACTCCGGAAGAGTTGAGGAGGGCGTGTGCCCGACTATCCACAACGCTTGCATCTGGCGCAATTGCCAACGCCATTGCAATGTCTGGAGCGCCTATCTACTAATATCGGCGGTCCGCGGATATGGGTTAAGCGGGACGACTTAACCGACTGCGTCGCCAGCGGCAACAAAATCCGCAAGCTTGAATTTACTCTTGCCAGGGCCCTTGATCAGGGCTGCGACACGGTTATTACCTGTGGTGGCGTGCAGTCAAATCACTGCCGCGCCACCGCGCTTCTGGGCGCCCGCCTGGGACTGCACGTGCATTTGATTTTACGGGACGAGGACACTGGATCCACGCCGGAAGAAACTCCGGACGGCAATTTGCTCCTCGACTTTTTGGCCGGTGCGACTGTGTCGGTTTATTCTCGTCGGCAGTACCAGATGCAGCTCGCCCAACTGTGTGCCCATTGGGTAGACCACTACGCATCACAGGGGCGCAAGCCCTACCACATCCCCACCGGTGCCAGCGACGGCACCGGCGTGTGGGGCTATGTGGGTTGTGCGCAAGAACTGAAAAATGATTTTGCCCGTCTGCAGATACAGCCGGGTGCGATTGTGCATGCCACGGGTTCCGGTGGCACTCAGGCTGGACTGACAGCGGGCGCTGCGCTATACGACCTCGACTGCCCGGTGGTGGGTATGGCGGTGTGTGACAACGCTGATTATTTCCGGCGTAAGGTGTACGCAGATCTGCAGGAATGGCGACAACTGTACGGGGTAGAGATCGACATTGATCGTCTGGCGATTATTGTTAACGACGCCTACATCGGCCCCGGTTATGCCAGGGCCGGACAGGAAGTATTCGCCACCATCCGCGACGTAGCCGCGCTGGAGGGGCTGGTTCTCGACCCTGTGTATAGCGGCAAGGCGTTCCACGGCATGTTGAAGGAAATTCGCCACGGCGCCTTCTCTCACCTGTCAGATGTGGTGTTTATTCACACCGGCGGCATATTTGGCCTGTTCGCGCAACGACATGCACTGGGATACCATGTGCCGTCACACAACTAAAATACTGAGTCTTATAAAAATATGTTCGAGCAACTGATTGACCTGGTAAACGATTTTGTGTGGGGCCCGGTGATGTTGATATTGTTGCTGGGCACCGGTTGTTATCTCACGGTGGGGCTGCGGGGCATCACCTTGCGCAATATTCCCTACGCGTTTCGCCAGTTGTTTTCCGGGCGGCGTAATCAGGGCGCAGGGGAGATTACGCCATTCAATGCCCTGATGACGGCGCTGTCCGCCACCGTCGGCACCGGCAATATCGCCGGGGTGGCAACCGCAATCGCCATTGGCGGCCCGGGGGCGCTATTCTGGATGTGGTGTACCGCTCTGGTGGGTATGGCGACCAAGTATTCAGAGGCTGTTCTCGCCGTTCATTACCGAGAAACCGATGAGCTCGGACAGAAAGTGGGCGGTCCGATGTATTACATTAAAAACGGGTTGGGGAGGTCCTGGGCCTGGCTCGGCTTTTTGTTCGCGCTGTTTGGCACCCTCGCGGGTTTTGGTCTGGCGAATACAGTGCAGTCCAATGCGGTATCCCAGGTGATGAAAGACAGCTTTAACGTACCGACACTAGTCACTGGCATTGTGTTGGCGATTCTTGTGGCGGCAGTAATTTTGGGCGGTATCAAACGCATCGCCGACGTCGCCGGTAAATTGGTGCCCTTTATGGCGTTGTTGTACGTGGGCGCGGCGCTGGTAGTGTTAACCATCAACTTTACTCAGATTCCGGCGGCGTTGTTGCTGGTTATCGAGAGCGCGTTTTCTCCGGTAGCAGCGAGCGGGGGATTTGCGGGTGCCGGTGTCATGCTTGCCCTGAGAATGGGTGTGGCCCGAGGTATTTTTTCCAATGAGGCGGGGCTAGGCAGTGCCCCTATCGCCCACGCGGCGGCGGCCACCAGCAGTCCAGTGCGTCAGGGGACGATAGCGATGCTCGGCACCTTTATCGATACCATTGTGGTCTGTTCAATGACCGGTCTGGTACTGATTACTTCCGGTGTATGGAACGGCGCGACCGAAGGTGCGGTGATGACGGCCACCGCGTTTAATCAAACTCTGCCCTATGGCGACAAAGTCGTGGCTCTGTGCCTGGTATTATTTGCTTTCACCACTATGCTCGGCTGGAGTTATTACGGGGAACGCTGCGCCGAATACCTGATGGGGCCGAAAGTCATATTGCCGTTCAGGTTACTGTGGATCGCTGGCATCTTTACTGGTACGCAAATGAGTCTGGGGCTGGTGTGGAAAATGTCGGACGCGCTGAACGGTATGATGGCGATTCCTAATTTGATTGCGCTACTACTGTTGAGTCCGGTAGTGTTCCGTTTAACAAAATCTTATTTCGACGAGGCGGGGAAGGCTCCGAATCCTCACTAGTTGAGGGTTGGGACGATTTTTCATGATCCGTTCTGGAAAGCTGGTATACCAGACTAATGGAAAATATAAAGCTGGTTGCGTGCACAGAGGATAAATTAAGTGTCACAACGTTTTGGTGACAAACTGGTAATCGCGATTTCTTCTCGAGTTTTATTTGACTTGAAAGATAGCCACGAGGTCTACGAAAAAAAAGGGCTGGCAGCTTACGCACAGTATCAAATAGAAAGAGAAGAGGAAGTGTTAGCGCCGGGCGAAGCACTGCCGTTGGTGCAAAAATTACTGCGTATCAACGAAAAATTGGGCGGTGATCCGCGGGTTGAAGTTATTTTGTTGTCGCGCAATTCGGCGGATACTGGACTACGTATTTTTAACTCCATTGAACACTACCAACTGAATATATCGCGAGCGGCATTTTGTGGAGGCACGAGCCCTTACCGCTATGTCGCCGCTTTTGGCTGCCACCTGTTTCTCTCCACTCACGCCGAAGATGTTCGCAACGCCCTGACCCATGGAGTTGCCGCGGCAACCTTGTTACCCTCCACCAGGTCCGAACACAGTCACGACGAGTTGCGTTTCGCATTCGATGGGGATGCGGTACTGTTTTCCGACGAAGCAGAGAAAATTTACAAACAACGAGGTTTACAGGCGTTTGCCGACAGTGAGAAGGCTGCGGCTAAAACACCATTAAGTGGCGGTCCGTTCAAGCAATTTTTACAGGCGTTGCACAGTTTGCAGGCGGAGTTTCCTGCGGACAGCAGTCCCATTCGCACGGCACTGGTCACGGCGCGCTCTGCGCCAGCCCACGAGCGGGTCGTGCGCACCCTGCGGGAGTGGAAAATACGTATCGACGAATCTCTGTTCCTGGGTGGGCTAAACAAAGGGGAATTTCTTAAAGCCTACGGGGCGGATGTTTTTTTTGACGACCAGCAACAACATTGCGAATCGGCTACCCAGCACGTCGCCACTGGTCACGTACCTCACGGCGTTGCCAACGAACCCTGACTATGGGTGGGACTGAAGTATCCAGTTCGTTAATACCATGCAAAGCGAATCCCCATGCCCAGCAGAAGTAATGCCAGTAGATGGCGCAGGAGGCCGCCCGGTAGATTGGCAGCTAAGCGCGTTCCCAGGTGAATGGCTGGCAGGGAGCCTGTGAGCAGGCAAGCCAGCAGTGTGAGATCGACGTTACCCAGCAGAATCAGATGCCCGAGCCCCGCTATCAGCGTTAACGGTACTGCATGGGCTATATCGGTGCCCACCACCGTCAGCGCTCGCAGGTGCGGGTGCAGTACCAGCAGTAATGCCGCGCAAAATGCTCCGGCCCCAACCGAAGACAGGGTCACAAAGATCCCCAGGAATAGACCAGCGACTACTGTCACCGGTGTGGCGTAGGCCCGACCGGCCCCGCTAGCAGGTATGGCAGTAAGCGGGCGCGCTGACCGAAAAATACCCAGATACAGAATCACAACAGCGGTCAGTATCAGCATTATACCGAGACTTCTGGTCAGGATAGGTTCGTATCCAGAGGCGTCGGTAAACAAAGTATGGAGTAACAATGTGGTGAACAAAGACGCTGGAATACTGCCAGCTGCGAGCCAGGCGACGATATCCCAGCGCACACTACGGGCTCGCATATGAGCGCGCACCCCGGCCGCCTTGGTCAGGGCCGCGTACAGCAGGTCCGTGCCGATGGCGACGTTATAGGGGAAGCCGAACAAGATTAACAGAGGAGTCATCAGCGAACCGCCACCGACTCCCGTGAGGCCGATGGCGAGCCCGACGGCTGCCCCCGACAGTATGTACAGTAAGATGTCCGGTACTATTTCCATGACCGCGAAATGCATAAAATTGCGTGAATAGGCTGGCAACTTTAGAGATTTCGATCTATTCTTGAAAGTAATAGTTTTTTATATTTTTATACCATTGTCATCTAGACGGTCGAGTTTTATGAAACTACAGCAACTGCGCTATATCTGGGAAGTCGCCCACCACGAACTGAATGTTTCTGCCACCGCGCAAAGCCTCTATACCTCCCAGCCCGGTATCAGCAAACAAATGCGTTTGCTGGAAGATGAACTGGGGGTCGAGATATTTTCCCGCAGCGGTAAACACCTAACGAGAGTGACACCCGCCGGAGAGCAGATACTTAAAATCGCGGGGGAAATATTGGGTAAAGTGGAAAGTATCAAACAGCTTGCCCAGGAACATAGCGCGCCGAATCGGGGAAGCTTGTCGATCGCTACCACTCACACTCAGGCGCGCTATGCGCTACCGCCGGTGATTCAATCATTTATTAGTAAATACCCGGAGGTTGCGCTACACATGCATCAGGGAACGCCGGTGCAAATTTCTGAACTGGCCGCCGATGGGGGCGTCGATTTTGCCATCGCTACTGAAGCACTCGATTTGTTTACTAACTTGCTGATGATGCCCTGTTATCGCTGGAACCGCTGCATCCTCGTGCCGCGTAACCATCCCCTGTGCAAACTGTCGGCCCTGACTCTCGAAGAGGTGGCGAAGTATCCGATAGTCACCTATGTATTTGGCTTTACCGGACGCTCCAAGCTGGATGATGCGTTCAAGAGTAAAGGGTTGACGCCTAAGGTGGTATTCACGGCCACGGACGCGGATGTGATCAAAACTTATGTCAGGCTGGGATTGGGGATAGGCATTATCGCCCATATGGCCTATGAGCCCGGGATTGATGACGACCTGGTGGCCCTTGAAGCCAAACATTTATTCAAATCCAGTGTAACCCGCATTGGCTTTCGCCGCGGAACCTATCTGCGTGGTTTTATGTACGACTTTATTGAGCAGTTTGCGCCGCACCTGACCCGGGATGTGGTGGATAAAGCAACGGCACTGGCGTCGCGGGAAGCACTCGATAAATTTTTTGCCCCCATCGAATTACCGGAGTACTAATCCAGTATGGGGGCGGAAATCGAGTGGGCGGGCGTTGCTAGCCGCCCAGATTAACCGCGTGTAAACCACATTCCTTTTTGGTGGCTTCTTCCCACCACCAGCGGCCTTCGCGTTCGTGCTGGCCAGGGCCAACCGGGCGGGTGCAAGGTTCGCAACCAATACTGATAAATCCCTGGTCGTGAAGTTCGTTATAGGGAACGTTATTGGCGCGTATGTAGCCCCATACCTGAGCTGAGGTCCAGTTGGCCAGAGGGTTGAACTTGGTGAGTTGTCCGCCGGGATTGGCAAACGCTTTATCTTCCTGAATAACCGGAATTTCAGCGCGGGTGTTGGGGCTTTGGTCTTTGCGCTGTCCGGTAATCCACGCGTCCAGCGTTTGCAGTTTATGGCGCAGCGGAGCAATTTTACGAACGCCACAGCATTCCTTATGATCATCCTGATAAAAACTGAATAATCCCTTTTCCCGTACCAGAGTCTGCACCGCCTGGGCATCCGGTGACAGCAATTCGATACTGACACCGTAGTGGGTCCGCACCGTTTCGATAAAACGGTAGGTTTGCGGGTGCAGACGCCCGGTGTCGAGGGAGAAAATCTGTACGTCGGGACGTATTTTGTGGGCCATATCCACTAACACCACATCCTCTGCGCCGCTAAACGAAATTGCGATATTGTCAAACTGTTGCAGCGCATGATTCAAAATCGCTTGCGGGGTTTCCAACGCAAGTTGGGTTTCAATATCGTACACCGGTAAATTCGCTGGTTTCGCGGTCATGACGTCAATCTCTGAAAGTTCTGAAGGCGGCCAACCCGGAGCGGGCAGGTTTGTGGCGCGGACTATAGCAAGGGAATTTAAAGAGCAAAAAGAATTAGCATTTATATTCTTATAACGTATTTATCGACAATGCGGTACCGTTGGGAGGTTTGCGCGGGCCAGGTGAAGCCGGTAAAGTAGCGCTCTTTTTCGTGCTGCGAGGAACTAGCCGTGGAAATTGCCTGTCTTGATCTGGAAGGGGTGCTGGTTCCGGAAATTTGGATCGCCTTCGCGGAACAGACTGGAATAGACGCGCTGAAAGCCACTACTCGCGATATTCCCGACTACGACGTATTAATGTCACAACGGCTGGAGATTCTGCGCGAACATGGTTTGGGGCTACCACAGATTCAGGAAGTGATAGCCACTTTGCAACCCCTTGACGGCGCGGTTGAATTCGTCGACTGGCTGCGAGAGCGATTCCAGGTGGTGATTTTGTCCGACACCTTCTATGAGTTTTCCCAGCCATTGATGCGCCAGCTGGGATTCCCTGCGCTGCTGTGCCATAAGCTGTCCGTGGCGAGTGATGGCAGGGTGACTGATTATCGATTGCGGCAGGCGAACCCAAAACGTCAGGCGGTGCTGGCGTTTAAGAGTCTGTATTACCGGGTTATTGCCGCAGGTGATTCCTATAACGACACCACCATGCTGAGTGAAGCCGACGCGGGTATTCTATTTTCGGCACCGGATAATGTGGTGGCAGAGTTTCCGCAATTTCCGGCCGTATACGGCTACGCTGATTTAAAGCAGGCGTTTATTAACGCCAGCGAGCGGGAATTGACCCTCTAAGCGAATATGCGGGCTACAAGCTCTTCAGCGCGTCAAGTAGCATTTCCACTTTAGCAATGGTTTCCTGATATTCGGCTTCGGGGTCGGAGTCGGCGACGATACCGCTACCGCTCCAGCAGTGCATGCGCTCACCGTCAGCTAACAGGGTACGAATCACAATATTGGTATCCATCCGCCCGTTGCTGGAAATATAGCCAATGCTGCCGCAGTACAGACTTCGATTTAATGTTTCCAGCTCGGCAATCACTTCCATGGCACGTTTTTTCGGCGCGCCGGTGATGGATCCACCGGGGAAACAGTTGTGCAATAGATGCAATGGCGTCTCGCCTGCGCGCAGACTACCCGTCACCGTGCTCACCAGATGGTGAACATTGGCGAAGCTTTCCAGGGCAAATAGTTTTGGCACGCGAATGCTGCCAGGTTTACAGGAGCGACCAATATCATTGCGTAATAAATCCACAATCATCAGATTTTCGGCCCGGTCCTTATTGCTATTCAGTAACCGAATAGCGGCTTCCTGGTCCTCCTGTAATGTTTGACCCCGACGCGCTGTGCCTTTGATGGGTTTGGTTTCGACTATATTGCCGGCGACTTTCAGGAATCGCTCTGGCGAAAAGCTGAGCACAGCCTGCTCGCCCCATTCTAGATAGGCGCTAAAGGGGGACGGTAATACGCTGCGCAGGTGCTGGAAAGCACACCAGGGATCGCCCTGGTAAGCGGCGCTAAAATGTTGCGCGTAATTGACCTGATAACAGTCCCCGTCAGCGATATAACGTTTTATACGGGATAACGATTTCAGATATGTGGCCTTGTCCGTAGCGGGACGAAAATTATCCGTCAGACAGAAATCTGGAGCAGAGTTTTCCCCGCCACGCTGGATTTTTTTATGTAAATCATGTCCGGTTAAGGCCGTTACTGCAGCGCGTAACGGCGCCGGACAGGCGGGATGGAATACGCGCCACGCCTGGCGCGTTTGATGGTTAATAACAATTCCCCACAGGTACAATCCGAGGCGCATGTCGGGAAAATCAACCACATCAATTGCTGCCGGTGTTGAAACGTTTGTGCGGCCCAATGAGTAACCAAAAGTGCCGATCAGACCTCCGGTAAAAGGCAGCGAACCAGGCTGGTAGACCGAGTGTTCGATGCTGTCCAGAACTTGCTGTGCGAGCATAAAGGGATCTGCAGAGGACTCTGTAGTGGCCGCTTGTGATCCGCCGATCCGGGTGATGCCGTCGCGTGTTTCGAGGATTTGCTGGGGTGCTGCACTGATGATATCGAAGTGTCCCTGCAGGGAACGTGGTTTGCCGCTGTCCAGCCACACCGGGGAGGGTAGCGTGCGAATTTGTTCGAACACCTGCGCGGCATTAGCGGGGTAGGGGAAATCCTGAATGTCGGTCATCAAGCATATTCGTTACTATGGTTACAGGGACATACCTGGTCGTGATTATGACATTTATCGGCGGTTAAACGGCGGGCATTTTCCCGTATAATTCCAACGTTTGAACATCACCCTGACCACACATCTTTTTGCCCGGAGTCGAGTAATGAGCGCAACAACTACCATTGGCGATATCACTCCGGATTTATGTGATCGCCATCCGGAGCTGATCAGCGTGCTGGAACCAATGCTATCCAATTTTGGTGGGCGCGAGGGGTTTGGCGGGGAAATCGTGACGGTGAAGTGTTTTGAGGATAACTCCCTCGTCAAGGAAACACTGGGTACCCCAGGTCAGGGCAAGGTACTGGTGGTGGATGGCGGGGGATCTCTACGCAGAGCGTTACTGGGAGATATGATTGCTGAAAGCGCGGCTAAAAACCTGTGGGAAGGCGTCATTATCTACGGCTGTATTCGCGATGTCAGTGCGATCTCGCAAATCGATTTAGGTGTGCAGGCGCTGGCTGCAATCCCGCTAAAAACAGAGAAACGGGGCCTCGGTGATTTCAACATCCCCGTGACATTTGGTGGCGTGACCTTCAGGCCCGGAGAGCACGTGTATGCAGATAGTAATGGCGTGGTGGTGTCCGTGAAGGCGCTACCAAAAAATTGAGCTGGTGTCCTCTGACTAGGCGGAATTAAAGTACGTTAACAACGCCTGCGCAACAGTGTCTGGCTGGTCGATATCTGCGAGGTGTCCGGCGTTGTCGATTAGCAGGGTTTGCGTGGCGCCCTTAATACCGTTGGCAAAAGCCTGGGCATAAGGAGGAGGAATGATCTTGTCTTCTTTGCCCCAGATTAAGAGTGTGTCATGTGTGACGCGGTGCAGTCGTTTTCCCAGGCCGCGATCGCCAAACGGCCATAGATAACGCGCCGCCGCTTCCATGCCGCGATAACGTAGAATTTCCCATTCTTCCTTATCATTTTCATCCTCCGGGGGCGCAAACGCTTCGTCAAACGCGTGCTCTCGATGACACAATAATTTTTTCTGCTGGGAAAAAGTTTGCGCAAAAAAATCCGGTAAGGGATGGGTTTCGTGGTACAGCCCGAAGGGTGCGATAAGCGCCAGCCGTCCAACACTACGGGGCGAGTGCGCGGCAACGTCTGCCAGCAGGCTGCCGCCGAGACAGGCACCAATCATATCCGCGCCGGTCAGACCAGATTGCTCCAGTAAATCAAGGGTCGCACAAATCCAGTCCGAATTATCGTCGAGCAACAGGTGTCCCGGTTCCGCGCCGGGGAAGCCCGGTAGAGATGGCACCACTACGCGATAGTGTTGTGCGAGGCGATCGAACAGCGGTAACCACTTCGGCCGTCCACCGATGCCCGCCAGGAAACCCAGTGGCTTGCCGGAACCTTTTTCCCACACCCGATGCCGGGCGCCATTGACGGTGACAAAGGAGGTTTTTAAGGTGGCATTATTCATGGGAATTCCCCGCGGCTCTGTCAGCCATCGGCATGGGTTTGGGCCACCAGTGATGTTCCCATTCATTTTCAAAAATATGTTCGATTTGTGGACGTACGTATTTGGCAAACATGTCGGTGTTGTAGGTTGCCAGATCCCGTTGCATATTGCCGTACTGGAGCAAAACCATCAGGTTGCCGAAATGCAAATCCTTGATGGCGGTGGTTAGTTTCTCCGCCACCTGGTCGGGGGAGCCGATCACCACAAATCCTTTTTCAACCATTTCTTCGAAGCTTGGCGGGCCGCCGCCACTTTCAACTTTTGCAGCTCCGGCACCAGCGGCGTCGGCACCAGCAGTTTGTCCGGCCAGTTTGGCGACCTGGGATTGGGCGCGGGCGCGCAGGGTAGCTTCGGTCATATAACCGGGCGGGGCAACGTATTTGGGGGACACTTTCAGAGAGCGGTTGTAGAAATACTCCGCCGGTTCGCGATACAGATCGAGAGCTTCCTGTTCGGTTTCGGCGACGCCCACAAATTGTAAAAAGGCAGCGCGGTACGGGTTGGGCTCTTTGCCAAGATTTTTCATTTCCCGCCAGAACCCTTGCATCGTAGCTTGTCCAGCCAGGTAACCGTAGTAGGACAGGTAGGCGTAGACGTAATCCACATCGGCGCACCAGCGCCAGGTTTCCACCGCGCCGCCACCGGGAATCCATACCGGTGGATGGGGTTGCTGGATTGGTCTCGGCCAGGGATTGACGTAACGCTGTTGATTAAAACGACCATGAAAAGCAAAGGGATCAGTTTCGGTCCAGCAGCGCATAATTAAATCGTGGGCTTCGTGGTAGCGTTGTCGCAACTGACTTGGGTTTTGCCCATAGGCATAGCAGGTGTCCATGGGCGTTCCGACTGGAAAGCCCGCTATCAAACGGCCCCCGGACAGACAATCGAGCATCGCAAATTCTTCCGCGACCCGCGTCGGTGGGTTATACAGGGCCAGAGAATTACCCATTACACATATCGCGGCATCCGTGGTGGAGCGCGCCAGGGTAGATGCCAATAAATTAGGCGAGGGCATCATGCCATAGGCATTGGAGTGGTGCTCATTAACACAGATGGCGTCAAATCCGACCGCATCCGCGTGTTCCAGTTCGCTGATAAATTCGTGGTACATATGGTGGGCTTTGCGTGGATCGAATAATTTCGAGTTTACATCCACCCACACCGATTCATGTTTTTCGGCAAAATCCTCTGGCAGGTCCATATAGGGCATGAGATGGAAATACATTAATTTCATTATGTTCCCCGCTGGTTACTGCCTGTTCTGATCGGCTGGATGCACAACAATAATTTTCTATTGAGTGTCTTGATAATAGCGAAACCTTGCATACATCGCAACGAAAGTCACAAGCAAAAAAAAAGCCGCCCGGAGGCGGCCTTATATAACGGATAATCAGTTAATCAAAATTGCTCTTCTTCGGTGGAACCCGTCAGTGCAGTTACCGAAGACTTGCCACCCTGAATCACGGTGGTCATATCGTCGAAGTAACCGGTGCCTACTTCCTGCTGGTGGGAAACGAACGTGTAACCGCGGCTGGCTGCGGCGAATTCCGGCTCCTGCACTTTCTCAACATAATGTTTCATGCCTTCCCCACGGGCATAGCTGTGGGCCAGATCGTACATGTTGTACCACATGTTGTGAATGCCAGCTAACGTAATGAACTGATATTTGTAACCCATGTTACTCAGTTCCCGCTGAAATTTAGCGATGGTGGCGTCGTCGAGGTTTTTCTTCCAGTTGAAAGAGGGCGAGCAGTTGTAAGCCAACAATTGATCCGGAAATTTGGCATGAATGGCATCGGCAAAACGTTGCGCTTCTTCCAGGCTCGGCGTTGCGGTTTCACACCAGAGTAAATCCGCATAGGGGGCGTAGGACAGTGCGCGGTCGATAGCTTGATCGAGCCCCGCCCTGACACGATAAAACCCCTCCGGCGTACGTTCGCCGGTCACGAACGGCTTGTCCCGGTCGTCGCAATCGGAGGTCAGCAGGTCCGCCGCATTGGCGTCAGTGCGCGCCAGTACAATGGTCGGGACGTCGGCAACATCCGCTGCAAGACGCGCGGCTATTAATTTCTGAATACCTTCCTGCGTGGGCACCAGTACTTTGCCGCCCATATGGCCGCATTTTTTTACCGATGCCAACTGGTCTTCGAAGTGAACGCCAGCGGCACCTGCTTCGATCATGCTCTTCATCAATTCGTATGCATTGAGCACACCGCCAAAACCCGCCTCGGCATCGGCTACGATGGGCACAAAATAGTCCACATAACCCTGGTCTCCCGGTTTAAGATTCTTGCCCCACTGGATCTGGTCTGCCCGGGAAAAAGTATTGTTAATCCGCTGCACGACGGCCGGTACTGAATTAGCCGGGTACAGGGATTGATCGGGGTACATGGCCATTCCCGCATTGTTATCCGCAGCGACCTGCCAGCCGGACAAATAAATGGCTTCAATACCTGCTTTCACCTGTTGCAACGCCTGCCCCCCGGTCAGGGCACCAAGACAGTTGGCGTAACCCTTACGGGCCGAACCGTTGACCAACGACCACAGTTGCTCAGCGCCGCGGCGAGCAATGGTGTTTTCCTTCTTGATGGAGCCGCGCAGGCGCACTACATCCGCAGCGCTATAGGTTCGGGTGACGCCTTTCCAGCGCGGGTTTTCGGCCCAGTCTTTTTCAATGCGCGCGATTTCAGCGTTGCGATCATAGTTGCCAGCAGTCATCTCGAAATATCCTTTGTAGTCACCACGGACTATATAGTTGCGAAGGGGTTTTCCCGCTAACTCCTCCTCGACAGGCTCTGAGGAAATTAGGGTTGGCAGATTTTAAGGAGTGTGGGATGATTTAGCTAATTTATCGTTATTATTTTCGCTATTCGTCATATGAATATATGAGTACTGGTTATGAATATTCACCGCGTCGACCTTAATTTGTTGGTGTACCTGGATGTCCTGCTGCGAGAACGAAACGTCACCCGGGCCGCAGCACACCTGGGTATCAGCCAACCCGCGCTAAGCAATAGTTTGCGCCGTTTGCGTACCCTGTTTGACGATCCGTTGTTGGTGCGTACCAGTGAAGGGATGACCCCCACCGAGCGGGCACTGCAATTACAGCCGGTGATCCGTACGATTCTCGCCGCCGTCGAGCAGGCCCTGGAAACCCGCAAAGAATTTGATGCCGCTGCAGCCAGCCGCGTGTTTCGTATTATGGCCAGCGATTATGCGGAGTCCACCTTGATCCCGGCATTGCTGAGACGCCTGCGCAAGGAAGCACCCGGCCTCACCCTCGATATTTTAACGCCCAGCGATGTAACGTTTCTGGATGTGGAGCAGGGCAAGGTGGATATGGTGATCAATCGCTTCGACAGTATGCCCCAGTCCTTTCACCAGACCACCGTCTGGCGGGACACCTATGCGTGCTTACTGAGTAAAAACAACCCGATACGGAGTAACTTTGATCTGTCGACTTACCTACAAGGTCGCCACGTGTGGGTGAGCAAAACCGGCATGGGAGCCGGGGTGGGGATGAATCCACAGGATTCACAACGCCTTGGCTGGGTTGACGAAGCCCTGCGAAAGCAAGGTAAAAAACGTGAAATCACTGTATTTACCCGACATTATCAGGCCGCAGCTCTGCTTGCCGAGCAGCGGGATTTAATTGTTACGGTGCCCAGTAAACTCGCGGAACTGCAACGTCGTAACCCAAGGGTAGTGATTAAAACTCCACCTTTCGAAATTCCTCCATTTGAGCTCAAGATGGCCTGGAGTCCTTTGCTGCAACACAATCCGGCCCATCAATGGCTGCGGCGCCTTATTGTCGAAGTGGCGGCCGGGGTGTAACCCCCACTATTTGCTTCATGTATAGCGAGGATAAGGATCATAAATTAGGCAAAGGTGGGCGTAGTCTCTAAAATGGCCCACCTGGGTTGGTTAAATCACCACTTGTGTCAGCCGCTATCGGCAGTGTGCGCTATCGAAAAAAGTAAACGTTCAATGGTAGCGTTACACGAAACTTTGCGCGCAGTGAATCATTATATTTTTTGTATTTTTAAAGGGTGGAAGCAAGATATGAGTCAGCGCATTCAGGCGAGCGGATTACACATAACCGAAGAATTGTATCGATTAATTAATGACGATGTATTGCCGGGTACTGATGTCTCCGTGGAACATTTCTGGGCTTCTCTGGCAGCTATTATTAACGAATTTGCGCCGCGTAATCGCGAATTACTGGCGATACGCGCAACCCTGCAAGCAAAAATAGATGCCTGGCATCGAGCTCGAGGTGTGGTTTCTTTCGATGTCGACGCTTACAAAACCTTCCTGACTGAAATCGGTTATTTGCTGCCTGAAGGTGAAAATTTTCAGATCACTACCACGGGTGTTGATGCCGAAATAGCAAGTCTGGCGGGGCCGCAACTGGTGGTTCCGGTGACCAACGCCCGCTACGCGCTGAATGCGGCCAATGCACGTTGGGGCAGCCTCTACGACGCGCTCTATGGCACCGATATCATTGCCGAGGATAATGGCGCGATTCGTGGCGAGGACTACAACCCGTTGCGCGGTGCGCGCGTGATTGAATTTGCGCGCGATTTTCTCGACCAGGCGGTACCGCTTGCTGCGGGGAGTCACCGCGACGCACAGCAATATCGCGTGACAGATACACAATTACAGGTGGTCTTGCGTGGTGGCGCAACAACGGGGTTGCAGGCGCCGCAAAAATTTATCGGTTATAACGGATCGCAAGAAACGCCCCACGCCCTGTTATTAAAAAATAATGGACTGCATATTGAAGTTCAGATCGACCGGGATCATCCCATAGGGCGAGACGACCCGGCCGGGGTGAAAGATTTGTTAATCGAGTCGGCGCTCACCACCATTCAGGATTGTGAAGATTCAGTGGCCGCCGTCGATGCCATCGACAAGGTGTTGGTGTATCGCAACTGGCTGGGGTTAATGCAGGGCGATCTAAAGGAAACCGTGATCAAGGACGGCCGAGAATTTGTACGTAAACTGGCGGATGATCGTATCTATCACGACCCTGCTGGCGGCTCGCTTACGCTGTCAGGCCGCAGCCTTATGCTGGTGCGCAACGTGGGTTTGCTGACGAATACCGACGCGGTGCTCGACAAAAATGGTGCCGAGATTCCGGAAGGAATTCTCGATGCCATGGTGACCAGCCTGATCGCCAAACACGATTTGCTGGATACAAAAACCCTCAAAAATAGTCGCGCAGGCAGCATTTATATTGTCAAACCAAAAATGCATGGCCCCGACGAAGTGGCCTTTACGGTGGCGTTATTCGCGCGGGTCGAGCAGGCTCTTGGGCTGGCAACGAACACGTTGAAAATAGGCGTGATGGACGAGGAGCGTCGCACCACAGTAAACCTGAAAGCCTGCATTCGCGCGGCGCGGGATCGTTTAATTTTTATCAACACTGGATTTTTAGATCGCACCGGTGATGAAATTCATACGTCGATGGAAGCTGGCCCAGTGGTACGCAAGGAACAGATGAAGGACCAGCCCTGGATAAAATCCTACGAGGACTGGAACGTAGATGTGGGACTTGCCGCTGGCTTGCGGGGGCGCGCGCAAATCGGTAAGGGAATGTGGGCTATGCCGGATTTGATGGCGGCCATGTACCGGGCCAAGGTGGCGCATCCCCAGGCGGGTGCGAGTTGCGCCTGGGTACCATCCCCCACTGCAGCGACGTTACATGCCCTGCATTATCACCAGGTGGATGTGGCTGCCCGGCAACAGGAAATTACGGCCGAGCTACCCCGCGCGCAGCTCGACGATATCCTCCAATTACCACTTTATCTCGATCGATCAAGCTTGACGGCGGAGGACATTCAGGCGGAACTGGATAACAATGTACAGGGTATTTTAGGGTACGTGGTGCGCTGGGTGGATCAGGGCATAGGTTGCTCCAAGGTGCTCGATATCAATAATATTGGCCTGATGGAAGATCGCGCGACCCTGCGGATCTCCAGTCAGCACATTGCGAACTGGTTGCGCCACGGTCTGTGTTCGACGGATCAGGTTATGCAGACGCTGCGGCGCATGGCTACGGTGGTTGATGAGCAAAATGTCGGGGACAGCGCGTATCGTCCGATGGCGAGGGACCTGGAGAATAATATTGCGTTTAACGCGGCTTGCGAGCTTATTTTTAAAGGTTGCGAACAGCCATCCGGCTACACCGAACCGGTTCTGCATGCGAGCCGCCGTGCTGCCAAGGCACGCTTCGCTGGTTGATACTGCGCGATCATAACCTGGAGACGCATGGACCTAGAGACGCATGTCGCGAAATTCTGGGTCGGGCGAGCCGTTCTCCCATAGATTGTCAAAGTCGCGCGCCAGTTCCGCGGCAATCCGCGGTGCGTACAGTTGCGCGTAACCGATATAGCGATCCACGCTTTGATTGTAGAGTAAGGCTTCTCTGTCGACGATCATAAAGTCGCTGTGCAGGGTATGGGTGCGTGGATTGTGGGCACGAATTTCCACGCGGCTGGGCAGGCGTGCGTAGAACGCGAGCAAGCGGTGGCTGTGCTGAACTAGCCACTGCACATCTCGCACCAGCAGATAAATCTTCGCATTGGCGTGGGCCGTTGCGAAGTCGAATAAACACTCAGAGAATTCGGCGTTGTCGTATACGGCTGGGTCGAGTCGTGCACTGAAGATACGAATTTCCCGTTGTGCTCTACCTGCCAGCAGCAATGCGTGCTCGCGAAATCCGTCCGCGCTGTCCAGGCGTATACGTACCCGCGCCGATGGATCGATATCCACAGGTTCGAGGGAAGGGCGGGCAGCTCTAAAGCGCTGTAAGTCCAGGCGCATGGGCAGGTGGGCTATGCCGGCTTCCTCGAGTTGGGCCCCGCACACCTCGAAACCCACACCTGCGTAGAATGGCACCGCGTGGAGTTGGGCATTTAACTGCAGATGATCGAGGTCGGTGTCGGCCGCTAACTTCAATATGCGACGCAAAAGTGCGGACCCAACGCCTTTGTCGCGATAAGGCTTCAGTACGGCCATACGACCAATTTGAAGGCCCACCAGGCGTGCCACCCCAACCGGTTGACCGGTTTCGTTATAGGCGATCCAGTGCAGCGCTGCGGGGTCTTGCTCATCCACCGCCAGATCCTGAGGAACACCCTGTTCGTCCACGAAGACGGTCTGGCGAATAACGCGGATCACAGCCTGCGACGCTTGCCAGTCTGCCTGTTCCACGTCGATGGCAAAAAAATCTATGTTCTCCATGATAGCGTTCCGTGGCTGTTGGGTTTTAATAATACGGTATTGGGAAAACCCTAGTTTGGGTATAGAGGAATTAGTTATAGCATGTTTTACTAGAAGCTCAATACCCGACCGGATACTGCGGTAGGTGGGTAAATCTGTTACCGGAGTTTGCTATGCATAGTGCGAGTCGCAATTGGTTGTTCGTTATATTGTTGGGCTGGTGCGGCAACTGTCTGGCGGGCGAGCCGGCCATCATCGATTTCAAAGCGCAGTTTCATCCCGAGTACAGTGATCGGGGCATGGTGGTTTCCCAGGAAATGGTTGCCAGCCAGACCGGTGCGACAATTCTGGCTCGGGGCGGCAATGCCATTGATGCCGCTGTCGCAACCGGATTTGCGTTGGCGGTGACACTCCCGCAGGCGGGCAATATTGGTGGCGGTGGCTTTATGATGATTTATCTTGCCGATGAGAAGCGCACCGTTGCGGTAGATTATCGAGAGATGGCGCCAGCCGCGGCTCATGCGCAGTTATTTGTTGATGACGGCGTAGTCAACACCGACAAGGCGCGCTTCAGTCATTTGTCTGCCGGTGTGCCGGGCACGGTCGCTGGACTGCTGCACGTTCTCGACAAGTACGGCACCTTGCCACTGGCAGAGGTCATGCAGCCCGCCATAGAGCTTGCCGAAAAAGGTATCGAGGTGACCTATCCTCTGGTTTTTTCGCTGCAGCAAGCGCAGGGACGCCTTGCGCGCAATACCGCCTCCGCGAAGTATTTCCTCGCCCCCGACGGCAATCCGCCCGAGGTGGGTACACGCTGGCATCAACGGGATTTGGCGCATACATTACGCTTGATTGCGGCACAGGGAGTCGATGGATTTTATCGGGGGGAGACCGCCGACAAGCTCGTGAAGGAGATGGGCAAAGGGCAGGGGTTGATTACGCACCAGGATCTGGCGAATTATCGGGTCGTTGAGCGGACGCCGGTTAGCGGGACCTATCGCGGGTATGACATTATCTCCATGCCGCCGCCTTCGTCGGGTGGCATTCACCTCGTGCAGATTTTGAATATTCTCGAAGGCTGGGATTTGCCGGCGCTAGGTCACAACAGCGCCAGCTATTTACATCGCTTGATCGAAGCCATGCGTAGAGCCTACGCGGATCGTAGCAAATATTTAGGCGATCCGGACTTCCATTCGGTTCCGGTAGCAGCGTTGATCGATAAAAAATATGCCGCTCAACTGCGAGCTGGAATTAATTCGACCCAGGCATCCGCATCGGTAGACATTGCGCCGGCGCTGAAACTGGTCCCTGAAAGCCCGCAAACGACACACTATTCAGTATGGGATAAAGCAGGTAATGTCGTCAGTAATACTTACACGCTGAACTTTTCCTATGGCAGTGGTATTTCCGTACCGGGAACGGGTTTTCTACTCAATAACGAAATGGATGACTTCTCTGCCAAGGCTGGCGTACCCAACGCTTACGGGTTGGTGGGCGATGAAGCTAACGCGATTGCAGGAGGCAAACGACCCCTGTCATCGATGGCACCGACGCTGGTGTTTAAGGATGGTATACCGGTGTTGGCGACCGGCAGTCCGGGAGGCAGTACGATCATCACCATTGTTTTACAGGTCTTACTGAATAGCATGGATTTCGGCATGAATGTCGCGCAGGCCACCGCGATGCCGCGAATTCATCACCAATGGTTGCCGGACAAAGTATTTTGGGAGGCGGGCATTAGCCTGGATACGATGATTGCACTACGGGCGATGGGGCACCAGTTTGAAGCGACCCCCCGGGTGATCGGCAGAAGTCAAAGCATAGGTTCCGACGGCGCAATCCGTTATGGCGCTACGGATACCCGCTGGCCCGGTGGAGGGGCGGTGGCCGAACCGATCGGTTACAAAGCGCCGCCAGTAAGTGAGTAGTGACTGCTGCGCGCCATCATAAAATGAGGCCATAACTGTGGAAAATCAATCACCGAATCACCCTGAAGCTAAACCCTGGCACCGTACTTACGAAAAATTATCTTACGATTTACCACTACTGGTGGAGACGCCGCTGTCGTCGATTATCGAAGAGGCGGGGCAACAGCATTCCGATGCGCCGGCGCTGGCGTATATGGGACGCGTTATCAGTTACGCCGAACTCGATGCCTTAGCCAATCGGCTGGCCCACGTATTTCTGGACCTGGGGATCAAATCGGGGGATACCGTTGGAATTAATATGCCCAATATTCCGCAGTACGTGGTGGCGATGCTGGCCGCGTGGAAAACGGGCTGCGCGGTCTCGGGCGTATCGCCACTACTTACGCCAGCGGAAATCGTCTACCAGATTAACGATGCAGATATTTGCATTCTGGTGACATTCGACGCCCTGGCAACAAATACGCTACCCAAAATTGCTGGGCAGGTTCCAGGCCTGCAAGCTGTCGTTGTCACCGGCGCGGGTGATTTAGTGTCGACCGACTGGCAAAAGGCCCCGAGCCCAGGCAAAAACGGCGACTGTGTAATCGAATTACCGAGGGCGAAGGTTGAGACGTTCCTCGCGGCAATGGCGACTGCCAGCGATAAGCGTGTATGTACGCCGGTCAATTTTGACGACACTATTTTTATTCAGTACACCGGCGGCACTACCGGCAAGCCCAAGGGTGCCCAGTTGACCCTTGGCAATATGTTAAGTAACACGGGGCTCGGTGGCGCGTTTCTTGGCTTCGAAAAAGACGTTGAAAACGTATTTTCTGCCTTTCCACTGTTTCATGTAGCGGGGTTGTTCGTTGGATTGCTGACATTACGTAATCGGGGTTGCTATCATCTGTTTCCGGACCCGCGCAACATCGAGCATATTATTGAAACGATGCGCCAATCGCCGCCGACATTGATGTGTAATGTTCCCACCCTTTATCAGATGTTGATGGATCTTCCAGAATTTTCACAGCTGGATTTTAGCAAGCTAAAAATTGCTTTTTCCGGTGCGGCACCCTTTCCTATGGAGCAAATGGAAAAACTGGAAGCAATAATCGGTAAAGGGCGCGTGGTGGAATGTTATGGCATGACCGAAACCAGTCCGATGATTACCGTAAATCCGCCTGGATTTGTCAAACAGGGTACGGTAGGTATTCCAGTTTTTGATACCGATGTCAAAATTCTTGATGTGGAAACCAAAACCAACGAAGTCCCTCTTGGCGAGCCTGGAGAGCTGGCTATTTCCGGTCCGCAGGTGATGAAAGGATACCGTCATCTGCCTGCGGAAACTGCGCGGTCGATGCGTATCATTGATGGCCAACAGTGGTTTCTGACCGGTGATGTAGCAAAGATGGATGAGGAAGGCTACGTCACCATCTGTGATCGCAGTAAAGACATGTTAATTGTGGGTGGGTACAAAGTGTTTTCAGTGGAAGTAGAAGGCAAGCTTGCCGAGCTACCATTTGTCGAACTGGCTGCGGTGGTGGGCATCCCTGATCCAAATCGGCCTGGGAACGACGTGGTGAATTTGTTTGTCCAGTTAACCGAGAAGGGGAAATCAGAAAATCGCAATGGGTTGATTGAAGAAATTACGGCGTTTTGCAAGGAGAATATGGCGCCTTACAAGGTGCCAAAACGGATAGAAATTATTGAACAAATCCCGCTGACGCCGATTGGCAAGATAGACAAAAAATGCTTACGTGCCGCACTTGCAGCATGACTCAGGCGCTATCCAGTAGTTTATTGAGCTCGGAAAGGCACACGTAACCGAGCCCACTGGCAAGATTCATCATTGCATCGAGATGGGTGCGGCGACCATGTGCGACGCGTAAGCTGGTGGCCGCCGTTATGACCGACATTTTGTAATAGGAAAAGACGCGATAATAAAATAGTTTTTTCGCATCCACTTTGCGACCGCTGCTTAGTTCGTAGCGGGCCAGAAAATCTTCGGTTGACATCAGGCTGCTGGCGAGCAAATTGCCGTTCTCGTCGTTACCGCCGAAAATTTCCAGGCTGGCCCAGGCAAGATCGTCGTGATAGTCACCGAGGTAGGCTAGCTCCCAATCAAAGATGGCGTTAATAGTGAGTTGCTCTGAAAACATAAAATTACCGCTGCGGTAATCCCCGTGCACAATAACGGGCGTTTCCACGGTCGGCATATTTTCTTTCAGCCAGACTACTGCGCGCTCCATCACCGGATGTGCTGACAGGGTGTCTTCATTCCAGGCACGCTCCCATAGACCGATGGCGGTTGCATTAGCTTGTGTGGAACCTGGCGCGGGAATGTCGAACGTAGACAATTCTTTACTGCGCCAGTCTACGCTGTGAATGTGAGCGAGTATGTCCACAAATTGTTGGCCCAGGGCAGCGCGTAACGTGGGATTAAAGTACATCCCCACACCGCTGATCTTTTGACCGGCTCCAGGTTCCGCAGGCGGCTTGACGTTGCCCTCAATAAAGCCTGCAATAAGCGCTGGATGGCCGAGGTTGTTCCCATTGGGATCAATCCACAGTACCTGCGGCACTGGCACTTCCCCCCACATGGCCCGCAATACCTGATATTCCCGGAGGCGATGAGTTTCGACAACGGATTCGCTGGGATCCATACGAATCATCAGGCGTCGGCTTTCAGTATTTTTACCGTCAGCGCGCCAGGTTAAATCAAATACAAATTGTTCTTTGGAAGCGCCCCCTGGCAAACGTTGCAGGTTAGCGATGATTATATCGCGCTGTGAGGTTTCGTTTTGTAAGAAAACGAGCAGGCGACTCTCGAGGCCACTAAAATCCATGGTGTGTTCGCACGACTCAAGGCGCTTACGTAATTTGCGGGTAAACATCTCATCCACGCTGCGCTCGACAGGGTAACGCGCACGTATGTCAGTAATCCATTGTTCGGTTGGCGTGCTGCGGTTTTCCAGCGTCTGTGTGTAGTCGGTCATTTTCGGAGTCGCTCCCCGTAGAAGTGCAGGTTGCCTGAAAATGCGGCAAACCTGTGCCCAACAAAAAATGCCATTTGTAAAATTACGCTTTGTCCAACAGTCGCTGCAGCGCCGATATGCCGATGTAACCGAATCCGCTCAACAAGTTCATCATAGCGTCGAGATGGGTTTTACGACCCTGAGCAACCCGCAGACTGGTCGCGACGGCGATTACTGACACTTTGTAATAGGAGAAAACATCAAAATAAAAGAGTCGTTTGGGGTCTACGGTGTACCCGCTATAACGTTGATACTTATCCAGAAATTCCTGTTTGCTAAGCAACCCGCTGGTCAACACGCTGCCGTCGTCCTGGGGCGTACCCAGAATAGGACTGGTGGTGTAGGCGAGATCTTCGTGAAAATCACCGATATGGCAAAGCTCCCAATCCAGTATGGCATTTATTCTATAGTCGTCTGTATACATAAAATTACCGGACCGGTAGTCACCGTGAACAATCACCGGTTTTTCCACAGCAGGCATATTTTCCCGCAACCATAGAGCCGCATTTTCCACTACCGGATGAGCTTCTATGGCATCTTCCTGCCACACCCGTTCCCACCAGCCAAGGGACCATTCATTTGCCTCGGTGGAGTTTGCGGCTGGCGTGTCGAATGAACTTAGCGATTTGTTATACCAGTCAACGGTGTGTATTTTGGCCAGATGTCTGACAAACTGGTCCTGCAGGCCGACTCTTAATTCCGGGTCGAAATACATTCCGAGCCCGCTGGCTTTGTCGCCGCCTTCCGGTTGCACCGTGCCTTCCAGAAAACCGGCAATAAGAAACGGATGGCCGAGAAAGTCACCTTCGGCATCGGTCCAGTAAACCTGCGGGACTGGGACTTCGCCGCACATTGCTGCCAGAATTTCGGCTTCTCGCAAACGGTGGGTTTCGACAATAGACTCGCTGGGATCCATACGTAGAATCATTTTTTTTGTAGCGCGTTTGCCTGAAGGCTGCTGCCAGGTCAGATCAAAAGTAAACTGTTCTTTCGATGCGCCACCGGACAGTCGATGCAAATGCTCGACGATAATATTGTTTTGTTCGGTTGCTTTTTTCAGATAGTCGTGGATTTGCCCTGCGAGATTGGTGAAGTCGGTAGTGTGTTCCACATTGACGCTGCGGTTAGTCAACTTTTTGGTTAGCACAGCGTCGAGCGTTTTCTCCATTGGAAAGCGCTGCCGAATCTGCTTTATCCACTCTGGGGAAGGTTGAGCGCGCTGCTCCAGGGTCGTTGTGTAATACTCGCTCATGAGCATTGCCTTATAATGTGTATTTGTTTACGCGGCAGATTTGAGTTACCCGTTAGCTTTAATATTCAGGTAGCCTTCGCTGTACAACAGATTAGCAATATCGGGTTGGTGTTTTGCTTCGGGATCAAAACCTAACCCCTTTACCCAGGAGCGCTCTCGCGTTTCGATGCTCTTTAAAAAAGGCTTCAGGACACCTTCAAAAGTGCCGCGCAGGGTGCCCGACATGGCAGGTTGCTGCTGAATGAGTTCGCACAGGAGCTCTTTCATCACTTCATTACTTGCACGGATATAGGTGTATGGACGCAAATAGATCGCGTCCCCCGGTTTATCGACGGCGAAGTGTTGACGAATGTTTTCCAGAATGTTTTTTATCGTTTCGGGCGTATCTTCCGATTGCGTAAATAAGTCGACGAATTGCTGGAGGATATGTTTGTATTCGTAATTTTCCAGTAGTTCGTAGTGAAAAACTTTATCTTGAACGCTGCCTAGGAAACCGAGAGTGGCGGCAACGATTCCCGCCTGCTCCTGGGCGAAACGGTCCGTAAGGTTAGGCATAACTACCTGTTCGATAGTTTTTTTCATGCCAGACAGAAATTGTGAAATTTCGGGGCCCATCCAAATATCTCCAGAGTGTGGTTCGTTATTCTGGTCAAGTCCAGATGCGCCGTACGAGACACACCAGGACGGTTACTTATGCTGGCCGGGCGTTGAATTCTTCCTTACAGAGGTCCTGAACTTCTCCGTAACCAATAGTGCCCGCCATATCCCAGCGCACAAAAGAGTGTGCGAGGTACATCAATGGCCAGGCCAACCACGGGTTAGCAGTCAGAGGTGTACCCGTAAAACGGTGAACTTTTCCGCGCACATCTTCAACCTGTAGTTCAAAAAATCTGTGCAGGTAACCATCCCGCAATATTTTCCCGGATCCCGCTTTTATACCGTAGACATCG
The DNA here is from genome assembly GCA_041600415.1 of Porticoccaceae bacterium. Taxonomy (GTDB): domain Bacteria; phylum Pseudomonadota; class Gammaproteobacteria; order Pseudomonadales; family Porticoccaceae; genus JBFJKD01. The sequence continues at coordinate 51,135 of JBFIKF010000002.1, forward strand.
CTACCTTCCCGGACATAACCGTGCACGATGGCGGGGTAGCGATCAATATGACTGGGGTCCACCAGATAAATACAGTGGATGCTGGTATCGTTTTCGAAATTAGCATTCATCCAGCAAAAATTCTTCAGTTGTCTCTCACCCCGTAACCCCCAACTGTGATCCATGCTGGAAACACAGTCGATTGCGTATTGTTTGCCGCGAATATTGCAGGTTCCGGTCACGCGCCCCGATTGATCCCAGTGGCCCGCGTAAGCGTGATTGCTAACGTTGTCACCTGCGACTACGGTATTTGCCAGGGGGTCCATATCGGGATCGTGGATATCATAGGGCGCCATTAGTCCCCGATAGTTAACGTCTAGGGAAACGCCTTCGCCGCCGTCGAAGCGAATGTGGTAATCCATCACCGGTTTGGTGCAAGTTATAGCCAGACCGTTGGCAAGCTGGTAGTCATCGAGATTGCCTTTGGGCATGGGCAGGTGTACTTGGCAGTCGGAATAAAGCACCTCGTGAGGGGCGTTGGAAAATCCATCCACGCAGGTTACGCTGGACAAAACTGCACCGAGATTGGGTTTGGTTTGCACATAGACACTGACGTGTAAAGGTTCACCGGGGACGTAGAACCCAAAATAGTTGGTTTCAGCCCAGGTAGGGTCGTCGGAGGTGGGTGGATGGAAAAGTACGTCCTGATCAGTAATCATACTGCGCTCTCCTTTGAGTTCCGCTTACAAGACAGGGGCAAGTCTTGTCCCGTTGTGATTGTTGTTTTAGCACACCGCTGGAGCCAATCGCCGGCCCTGAGAATAACAGCCTGCCAGCGAAGGTGATGTTGCCAACGTGAGATAATGCTCAGAACCTGGTGTGTCGAGTGTCGAGAGCTATTATTAGCGGTAACATGGCATACAAGCAAGTCTCTACAGGTAAAAATTGCTACATCCAACGCTGTTCGCGATACTAATGACAGTATTTGTGTATTACTGTTCTTAACTCTCGGAATGGTAGCGCACCAGGCGCTGGATCCGCGACAATTTCAAACAAGTTTTTGCTATCAATCCAGGAGCAATTGTAGTGAACCGATTTTTTACCTTTGGGAATACGATGAATTTTCGCCATATGGGCGGCTATCGAACCACAGGAGGCCGCACCACGGTCGCTGATAGCCTGTATCGATCAGGCTTTTTGCATCTGGATTCCCCGCGTGATCGCACTGTATTTGAACACCTGGAGATAAAAACTATTTACGATTTTCGCAGCCCGATCGAACGCGCAAAAAATATGCTGGTGGTTAATTCAGGCACCAAGGTGGTGGAATTGGGTATGCTGGTCGCAAGCGTCGAAAATTTGTGGTCCATGTTGTTGCAGGAAGGGTTAACTGCGCAGGGTGCGGAACAAATTATGATGGAGCGGTATCGGGAGCTTACCCAGGAAGAAATACCCGGTTATCGCGCCATGTTCGACCATATGCTGGAAACCCAGGGTAATGTTCTGGTGATGTGTTCGTTCGGCAAGGATCGCGCTGGTATCGCATCGGCCCTGCTGCTTATGGCGCTTGGCGTATCCGAAGCCGACGTGCGCGAAGACTACCTGATATCTTCGCGGGCATACGCTAATCTCGATGCATCGATCAAAAAGTTTGAGCACATGTTCGATTCCCAGGGGATTCCTTTTGATAAGGAAATCATTATTCCCATTCTCGATGCACGCAGAATTTATCTTGAGACGGCCTGGCAGGTGATGGAGAATGTGGCGGGTACGACGGACAACTTTATGTCGCAGCAATTAAACTTAAACGCGAATGCCAGGCAACACCTTGCGCGCAGGTTTACCTGTTAAACGGGCCTGATCAGGGAGATTAGTATCGACGTACACCCTGATGGGGCCGGCAAGGAAAATATTCTGCGTTAAAACCTTAAGGAGAATATTGCGTGCTGAAACCTGAAGACGACAAGCGCCACGTTCCGAGCAGCGAAGATCCGCTATGGGGAGAGAGCTGGTATTTTAATCTGTATGATTCGGAGCAGGATGTCGCTTTTTTTACTCGGGTTGGGATTTATCCTAACCAGGTAAAAGCTAATATGACGGTGCTACTCGCGGTTGCCGGCCGCGAAGTCTACAACCGTGCCTGGCACCGCCTGCCATTACCTGCGGGCGATATCGATACCGGATTGACGTTGGGCGGTGTCAGTTACCGGGCCGTCGAGTTGTTGCGTCGCTATCAGGTTACATTTGAGGACGAATTAACGCCCTTAAAGGTCGATATCGCCTGGGAAGCAATTATGCCAGCTCATAATGCCATGGCAGGTCAATCTGAAAATGCTGCCACGGGATTTCACCTGGAGCAGGCCGGGCGCGTAACCGGCAACATACGCTTTCGCGGACGAGAGTGGCGGGTAGAGGGTTTCGGGAACCGAGATCATTCCACCGGGATCCGCAACTGGAGTGCGTTTTCCCATCACGAGCTGGCGTGGCCGGTATTTGAAGACAATACGGCGTTGGGTATTTTGCGCATCCATTTTGTCGATGGGCGCCATGCCGATTTATGCTGGGCATTTGACGGTAAACTGGTGCGCCCCCTGACCCTCGACAGTTACGTGACCGAACTGAATAGCGAAGGTAAAGCGGTGTCCGCGGAGATTAGCGCAAAGGACGATCAAGGTATCCATTACCAAATGAGTGCGACACGCAGAGCCGTGTGCCACTGGCCCTTCGATGGCTATTTGCTCAACGAAGGCGCTTTTGAGTACCAATTATCCGATGGCCGTATCGGTTATGGGCTACTGGAATTAGGGGTTGGAAGCGGCGGTTACGGTGCATCATCGTTTGCGACTCAGGCATCTGCGCTTGTCAAATAGCGGGTGCACTGCTACATTACGCGCCCTCGCAGCAGGCACGTAGCTCAGCTGGTTAGAGCACCACCTTGACATGGTGGGGGTCGGTGGTTCGAGTCCACTCGTGCCTACCAGGTTTTCGCGACCAAAACCGCTGCTGACGCGGCAAGGTTCCCGAACTCGGTTACTGCTGTAGTAGCTTCGCGTGTGTAGTACTTTCACCTCTCTGGTATCTACATGCGCTTCGGTTGATCGACAAAATTTGTTGGGTAATTCCGCGCAGGTAACTGCCTCGCACTACATCGCCACGTGGCCTCTGGTATGGGTCACCACTGGAAAGGATCTACATATGCCTGTTATAACGCTTCCCGATTCCACACAACGTCGTTTTGACGAAGCTGTCACCGTAGGCGCGGTGGCCGCCGCGATCGGCCCCGGTCTGGCCCAGGCCGCGCTGGCGGCTAAGGTCAATGGCGAGCTTGTGGATACGTCCTATCTCATTAGCGAAGACGCGACTCTGGCAATTATTACCGGTCGCGACGAGGCGGGCCTGGAAGTCATTCGCCATTCCTGCGCGCACTTGCTGGCGCAGGCCGTCAAACAGCTGTTCCCCGAAGCCCAGGTGACTATAGGTCCGGTGATCGAAGACGGCTTCTATTACGACTTTGCCTATCATCGCGCCTTCACCCCGGAGGATCTCGAGCAAATCGAGCGGCGCATGGAGGAACTGATCAAACAAGACATTGAGGTTAGTCGATCGATACTCGCCCGGGACGACGCAGTTGCGTTATTTACCGGTATGGGGGAAACCTACAAGGCGCAAATCATCGCCGATATTCCGGCGGATGAACAGCTGTCACTCTATAGTCAGCAGGACTTCACGGATCTGTGCCGCGGCCCCCATGTACCGAGTACCGGTAAAATTCCGGCGTTTAAGTTGACCAAAGTGGCCGGCGCTTACTGGCGGGGAGACTCCAGCAACGAGATGTTGCAGCGAATTTATGGAACGGCGTGGGGCAATAAAAAGGATTTGCAGGCCTATCTGCGGCGTCTTGAAGAGGCAGAAAAGCGCGATCACCGCAAAGTGGGGCGCAAGCTCGATCTTTTTCATATACAGGAAGAAGCGCCGGGGATGGTGTTCTGGCACCCTCGCGGCTGGACCCTGTACAACCAGATTGAAAGCTATATGCGCGACTGTCAGAACGCCCACGGCTATATGGAGATACGCACACCACAGGTGGTGGATTACAGCTTGTGGGAACGCTCCGGGCACGCGGATAAATTTGGCGATGACATGTTCAACCTGCAGATTGAAGATCGCGCGTACGCCGTCAAACCCATGAACTGTCCTTGCCATATCCAGGTTTTTAACCAGGGGCTTAGAAGTTACCGCGACCTGCCATTACGCCTGGCCGAATTTGGCTCCTGCCACCGCAACGAACCCTCCGGATCCCTGCACGGTATCATGCGGGTGCGCGGGTTCACCCAGGACGACGCGCATATTTTTTGTACCGAAGATCAAATCCAGAGTGAAGTGTCGGACTTTATCGATTTCCTGCACGGTATCTACCGGGATTTTGGCTTCGACGAGGTCATATACCGCCTGTCGACACGCCCCGAGAGTCGCGTGGGCACTGATCAGGATTGGGATCGAGCCGAAGAAGCGTTGGTCACCGCTCTGGATAGCAAGCAACTTCCCTGGCAGCTACTGCCGGGAGAGGGCGCGTTCTATGGGCCAAAAATTGAATTTTCTCTCAAGGATTGCATTGGACGGGTGTGGCAACTGGGGACAATTCAGGTGGATTTTTCCATGCCAGGGCGGCTTGATGCCCAGTATGTTGCGGAGGACGACTCGCGACGCGTACCGGTGATGTTACACCGTGCCGTGCTCGGTTCATTTGAGAGATTTATCGGTATTTTGATCGAACATTACGCGGGGGCATTTCCCGTCTGGCTGGCCCCGATTCAGGCGGTCATTTTGAATATCACGGACCGGCAGGCCGATTTCGCCGTGAAAATGACGGATTCATTAAAAAACAAGGGCTTCCGAGTCATAAACGACTTGAGAAACGAGAAGATCGGCTTTAAAATTCGCGAGCACTCAATACAACGTGTGCCCTATCTGCTGGTGATCGGCGATAGAGAGGTGGAAACCCAGACCGTGGCGGTGCGGACCCGTTCAGGGGATGACCTTGGCAGCATGACCCTGGCGTCATTCGCCGAGCATCTCGAACGGGACGTACAACGTCGCGGTCGTGTTTATTTAGATTCCTAAAACGGAGATACAGTTATTAAGAAAAATTATGGCAAGGGGCACGGCAAGCGTTCCAGGCTGAATGATGAAATTGACGTTGCCCAGGTGCGATTGATTGGCGCCGATGGCGAGCAAGTAGGGGTAGTGCCGATAGAGGACGCCCTTAAAGCGGCCGAAACAGCCAGCCTTGATCTGGTTGAAATCTCCCCGGATGGCGATCCGCCAGTCTGCAAGATTATGGATTACGGCAAGCACGTGTTTGAAATCCGTAAACAGCAAGCTGCACAACGCAAGAAGCAAAAACAGACACAGGTTAAGGAAATGAAGTTTCGCCCGGGCACGGATGAGGGCGATTACCAGATTAAATTGCGCAACGTTATACGGTTTCTGGAAGCTGGAGACAAAGCTAAGGTTACCTTGCGTTTTCGGGGGCGGGAAATGGCCCACCAGGAACTGGGTATGGAGATGCTAAAGCGCATCGAAAAAGATTTGGAAGAACTGGGCGGTGTTGAACAGTTTCCAAAAATGGAGGGCCGTCAATTGACTATGGTGATTGCCCCCAAAAGCAAGAAGAAGTGATTTAATCGCTAACCGCGCTCAGCCTTTTGGCAGACTGACCGGCAGCCTTCTTCTACACGTTAACCTTCGACTGAACGGAGTACGAAATGCCAAAAGTAAAAGTACACAGCGGTGCCAGTAAGCGGTTCAAAAAAACCGCCGCTGGCTATAAGCACAAACGGGCCTTCAAAAGCCATATCCTCACTAAAATGACTACCAAGCGAAAACGTCATCTGCGCGGGACCAGTATTATGAACCCCTCGGACAGCCCGTTGGTAGATCGTTTATTGCGTACCTGATAGCAAATAGGAGGAATTTGAAATGCCCCGAATTAAACGTGGTGTGACTGCTCATCGCCGTCACAAAAAAGTTTTAAAACAAGCCAAAGGTTATTATGGTGCGCGCAGCCGAGTGTATCGGGTTGCGGTGCAGGCCGTTACCAAGGCCGGACAATATGCTTACCGGGATCGCAAGGTTAAAAAACGCACCTTCCGCTCTCTGTGGATTACGCGTATTAATGCTCAGGCACGCGTTGAGGGGACCAGCTATAGTCAGTTGATCGCCGGTCTGAAAAAAGCCGAGATTGAACTGGATCGTAAAGTCCTGGCGGATCTTGCGGTGCACGACAAGCAGGCATTCGGTCAGGTAGTCGCCCAGGCAAAAGCCGCCCTCGCGTAATGGCGACCCGGCGGTGCCGGCCTGTTTATAATACGTTAACATCAATAGGGAAGGGGCGGGAGCTCTTTCCCTATTTTTGTTGTTAACTCTTCGGGAAGTAACCATGGACAATTTGCAACATATCGCGGAGCGGGCCCGCCGCGCGGTGGCAATGGTAGATTCCGTCGCAGATCTGGAGCAGGTACGGGTTGACTACCTGGGTAAAAAAGGTCAATTGACTGAGCTTCTAAAGGGTCTCGGTCGATTGTCGCCGGAGGAACGACCACAGGCTGGTGCCGCTATCAATGTATTGAAACAGGAATTGCAGGACCTGCTGCAGGCGCGGAAAAACGCCTTCGAGCAGGCCAGTATAGAACAGCGCCTGTTAGCGGAAAAAATTGACGTTACATTACCGGGTAGAAACGCTGGGCTGGGAGGAATTCACCCGGTAACACGCACGCTGGATCGTATCGCCGGATTTTTTACGAGTGTGGGTTACCGCGTGGCAGAAGGCCCGGAAATCGAGGACGACTACCATAACTTCGAAGCTCTTAATATTCCGGCCCATCACCCGGCGCGGGCCATGCACGATACTTTTTATATTGATCCGGGCACCGTATTACGTACCCACACTTCTCCGGTACAGATACGCACTATGAAAAGTCAGTCGCCACCGCTACGCATTATTTGCCCTGGCAGAGTGTACCGCTGCGATTCTGATTTGACTCACACCCCAATGTTCCACCAAGTGGAAGGATTGGTGGTTGACGAAAACATCAGTTTTGCCGATCTGAAGGGTACGGTCGACCAATTTCTAAAAGCTTTCTTTGAGGCAGATTTGCCGGTGCGGTTTCGTCCCTCTTATTTTCCGTTTACGGAACCGTCAGCCGAAGTGGATATTCAATGTAGCAACTGTCTGGGAAAAGGTTGCAGAATTTGCAAGAGTACTGGCTGGCTGGAAGTCATGGGCTGCGGCATGGTACACCCCAACGTTTTTACTAACTGCGACATCGACACGCAACGCTATAGTGGGTTTGCATTTGGTATGGGTGTAGAAAGGTTGGCCATGTTGCGCTATGGCGTGGGCGATCTGCGCCTGTTTTTTGAAAATGACCTGCGTTTTCTTCGGCAGTTCTAAACTGTTAACCCCAATTCCGTAATTTAAATCGGTAATTTCTTGCTATGACGAAGAATGCTAATAACAAGGGCGCCAGATGAAGTTCAGCGAAGGGTGGCTGCGGGAGTGGGTAAAAACCGAATGGTCCAGCGAAGAACTGGTGGCTCAGCTCACGATGGCGGGTCTTGAAATCGATGCTGCTGAGCCAGCCGCGCCGGTATTTTCCGACATAATTGTTGGTCAAATTATCAGCACAAAACCACACCCCAACGCGGAAAGTTTGCAGCTGTGCCAGGTGGCAGGTGGCGACCATGGCGAGGTGCAGGTTGTTTGTGGAGCCCCCAATGCTCGTCCCGGAATAAAAATTCCGTTCGCTCAAATTGGCGCATCGCTGCCCGGTAATGTACAAATTCAACAAGCACAGCTAAGGGGCGAAGAATCCTTTGGTATGCTGTGTTCGGCGGACGAATTGGGGCTTTCGGATGATGATCAGGGTCTTTGGGAGTTACCGGGGGATGCGCCACTGGGGCAATCTCTGCGCGCCTTATTAAATTGCGACGATCGCGTAATTGACGTGGATCTGACTCCCAACCGTGGCGACTGCCTCAGCATCCGTGGCCTTGCCAGAGAAGTGGCCGTGTTAAGCCGCGCGGACCTGACGCCGCCCGCAATTGCACTAGTGCCGGCAGAGCACGATGTGTCTGTGCCGGTTGCTTTATCAGCCGGCACTGCCTGTCCCGCTTATGTTGGTCGAGTTATACGCAATTTGAATAGTGCGGCGGTGACGCCTTTGTGGCTGCAGGAAAAATTACGTCGCGGGGGTATCCGTTGTGTAAATACGATTGTCGATGTAACCAACTATGTGATGCTGGAACTCGGGCAACCTTTACATGCCTTTGATTTGCAAAAAATCAGCGGTGGTATAGAAGTGCGGTTTGCCCATCCCGGCGAAGCGCTATTGCTGCTGGGCGGTAACCAGGCGGTACTGACGCCAGATACTCTGGTGGTTGCCGATGGCAAACGGGCGCTGGCCATGGCGGGAATTATGGGCGGTGAACACAGCGCCGTGGGCGCGGATACGCAGGACATTTTTTTGGAAAGCGCACATTTCAGCCCGTTAGCGTTAGCGGGACGGGCGCGCCAGTATGGATTACACACTGACGCTTCCCATCGTTTTGAGCGAGGTGTAGATCCCGAATTGGTCGCATCGGCGATAGAAAGAGCCGCTGCGCTGCTTAAAGAAATTGCCAGTGGAGAGGCCGGTCCTTTGGTGCGCGCGGAGTTAAATATCCCGGCGCCACCTTCGGTCTCGCTGCGCAAGGCTCGGTTGCACCAGCAACTGGCCATACAACTCGACGACAGCCTGGTGATAGATATTTTACAGCGCCTTGGTCTGCAAATTGTGGAAGCTAGTGATGCGGGCTGGGTGTGGAAAATTCCAAGTTGGCGGTTTGATCTGACGATTGAGGCGGATTTAATCGAAGAAGTTGCCAGAGTGTATGGCTACAATAATTTACCCACCCGTACGTTGACCATGCCTCTCCCGATCAGCGGGGCTTCGGAAGGCGTGGTGAGCACCTCGGATTTACGCCATTTGCTGACGGCGCGAGACTATCAGGAAGTGATTACTTATAGTTTTGTGGACCCCAGGCTGCAAGAAAGTGTTAATCCCCATGCCCAATCAATAGAGGTTGCGAACCCCATTAGCAGTGATATGGCGGTGATGCGTGCCAGTCTTTGGCCGGGTCTGCTGTCGACCTTGCAATACAATCTGAAAAGACAACAGCGCCGTGTCAGAATTTTTGAGGTGGGTTTGCGTTTTACTCGCGGTACGGCTATCGAACAGGAGCCAATGCTGGCTGGATTGATTTGCGGTGGGCGATCGGCAGAAAACTGGACCGATACCTCTTGCTCGGTAGATTTTTACGACATTAAGGGTGATGTAAGCGCAATCCTGGGCATTTCTCAACCGCAAACAAAGGTGCATTGGAGCGCTGCAACACATCCCGCCTTGCATCCTGGTCAAACCACTGAAATTAAAACTAAATATGGAATATCAATAGGTTATGTAGGAAAGCTCCACCCAAATCTAGAAATTGAGCTCGATCTCGGACAGGCGGTTTATCTGTTTGAGCTAAAGCTTTCACAGATTGCCGCGGGGGCAGTGCCGCGCCATACGCCGATTAGCCGATTTCCCGCTGTACGCAGGGATATAGCGGTGGTCGTGGATGACAACGTGTCTGCAGAGGCGTTAAAGGCGTCGGTCCAGGCGGCGGCGGGGGAAGATTTGATTGACTTAATGTTTTTTGATGTCTATCGTGGCAAAGGTGTTGAAAATCATAGAAAAAGTGTCGCAATGGGCTTGACCTTTCAGAGCGGTTCCCGCACTCTTACTGACCAGGACATAACTACCACCATGGAGTTGATAATTAAGGTGCTCGAGAACACGTTCGGAGCCAGCTTGAGGAAATAAAAAATGACGGCGTTGACCAAGGCAGATATTGCCGAAATGCTTTATGAAGAGCTGGGGCTGAATAAGCGCGAAGCAAAAGAAATTGTAGAGATTTTTTTTGAAGAAGTAAGATGCGCGCTGGAAGGTAATGAACAGGTAAAGCTGTCGGGTTTTGGCAATTTTGATTTGCGCGACAAAAACACGCGACCGGGGCGCAATCCTAAAACGGGTGAAGAAATTCCTATTTCAGCCCGTCGCGTTGTGACTTTCAAACCAGGACAGAAACTCAAGATAAGGGTAGAAAATTATGCTGGAACCGAGTAATAACGACCAACTACCCGTTATTCCGGGTAAGCGTTACTTCACCATTGGCGAAGTGAGTGAATTGTGCGAAGTAAAACCCCATGTGTTGCGTTACTGGGAGCAGGAATTTCCAAGCCTCAGCCCGGTCAAACGCCGCGGTAACCGTCGCTATTATCAACGCCAGGACGTACTGTTGATTCGCCAGATACGTTCACTGCTTTATGATCAGGGTTTTACCATTGGTGGCGCGCGTCAGCGTCTCGGCGGGGAAAGCGTTAAAGAAGAAGCCACCAAAATACGGCAATTGATCGGCCAGACAATTAGTGAACTGGAAGATATTCTGGTGGGCCTTAAAGCCTGAGATTTTTCCTTGCTTTGCAAGGTGTATTCGGTATCATGACGACCCTCGTCAAACCCTGTCCGGTTTGTATCCTTTCGGAGCGTAGCGCAGCCTGGTAGCGCACCACACTGGGGGTGTGGTGGTCGTGGGTTCAAATCCCGCCGCTCCGACCATTTCTTTTACTGGCTATTCAACGACTACGGTCATGCCACGTCGCTGAGTTTCAACAGTGGCGTACCCGGTAGTTTTTTGATTTCGGGCAGTACTTCTTTGGCAAACAGTCTCAGACTGCGCTCCGCGATATCGTAGGGCATCCCGGCGTAGCTAAACACCCCTGTAAAAGCGCCCGCACCAGTGCGTGTGGTAAATTCGCGAATAGTCTCAAAGCATTTTTCCGGCGTACCCCACACCTGAATGCTCATAAAGAAATCGATGGCGCTTTCAACGCTTTTACTAACGTGTTCCTGCATGGAGGCATAGGATTCGTAACCCCTGGTGTTTTTCAGGTGATCCCCAGCCATTTCGTAGTGCTCTATCACGGTACAATAATAACCGCCAATATAGCGCCGTGCCAGTTCTTCCGCGCGCTCTGCGTTTTCATCACAAAAAGTCCAGCCCGCCAGGATGGGGGCGGGTGCCGGCACGCCATTAACCCGGTTAAATGTATCGCGATAGTTCGCCAATTCTTTATCGACCATTTCCCATGGTTTTTGCGGAATAATTAAAATGCCAATCCCCAGTTCAGCCATGATCTGGGAAGATTCCGGAGAGACTGCTGCGGCATAGGTGCGCCCGCGAAACGTCTTAAACGGTCTGGGGCGAATATCGCGACGCACCTGTTTAACGTGTTTACCATCGAACTCACAATAGCCATTTTCGAGTCCGGTCAGAATCATTTGTGCGGATTCTGTAAAGTACTCGCGGCTGATATTCATATCCCGCCCGAAACCTTCGAACTCAACTCTGCCCAGTCCGCGCCCGATGCCGAGGATCATTCTGCCATCCGACATATTGTCGAGCATGGAAATTTCTTCTGCCACACGCATAGGATCGTGCCAGGGTAAGACGACCACCATGGTACCCAGCGCGAGATTCGGGTTGCGGCCAGCCCAGTACGCCAGGAACTGTGTCACGTCCGGGCACATGGTGTAATCGGTAAAGTGATGTTCCACGCCCCAGATGGACTGAAAACCCAATTCCTCGGCAAGATCACCGAGGCGTAATTCCTGCGTGTAAATCTCTCTATCGGTTAGCTTGGTATCCGACCCCTGAAAAATAAGTGCCAGTCCAATATCCATAACTCTTCTCCGTTAATCCGTGATTTAAATTTGGTCAGAAATAAAGGTGGCGGTGACAGCAACATCTCCGAGGGAATAATTTAAAATGCTGAGCCATTATTAATAAATAGAGCGCTGCTATCAATGATTTTCTTTACTGATGCAAGTTGCGCGCGGTATCCTGTAAAAGATCAAAGTTTAGCATTGGAGTAAAAATTGGTATGGCGGATAACCCGGAATTAACGGCGGTTCGTGCTACTCACGAATTCAATGAGGCTGCCCTGCTGAAATTCCTTGAAGAGCACGTCGCGGGTTTTAAAGGTCCGTTGCGGGTCAGGCAATTCGAGGGTGGCCAGAGTAATCCAACATTTATGCTGGAATCCGCTTCCGGACGTTATGTGATGCGCAAGCAACCCCCTGGGGAACTACTGCCCTCCGCGCATCAGGTGGATCGTGAGTATCGTGTAATGCACGCACTGGAAAATACCGAGGTTCCCGTACCGCGTATGTTCGCGCTATGTGAGGACCCGACAATTATCGGCACCAAGTTTTACATTATGGAAATGGTCGAAGGACGTGTGTTTACCGATGTCCTTCTACCGAACGTGGAAGTTGAGGAACGCCGAGCAATTTACCGCGACCTGGTGAGAGTGCTCGCGGCCCTGCACGCTGTCGACCACAAAAAAGTTGGCCTTGAAGAATTTGGCCGGCCCGGCAATTACTATACGCGCCAGGTCTCCCGTTGGACCAAGCAATACCTGGCCTCAAAAACCGAAACGATCGATTCGATGGAAAAACTGATTACGTGGTTGCCCGCACATATTCCCGATCTCGATGAAACCTGCATTGTGCACGGTGATTATCGACTAGGTAATGTGTTGATACACCCCACCGAACCAAAAATAGTCGCAGTGCTGGACTGGGAGCTGTCAACCCTGGGGCATCCCCTTGCCGATCTGGGCTATATCTGCATGGAATACCATTCGAGTTTTTCCGGGCACACCGTGTTGGGTGCGACCGATGTGGCTAAACTGGGTATTCCGACGGAGCAGGAATTTATCGCCGACTACTGTCGTTTCGCAGGAATCGGTCCAGTAAAAAACTGGAATTTTTATGTGATTTATAATCTTTTTCGGTCGGGCTGTATTGTTCAGGGTGTCTATCGACGGGGGCTGGATGGCAATGCCAGCTCCGAGCGTGCCCTGGAGTATAAAGATCAATGCCGGGTGCGTGCGGATCGTGCCTGGGCACTGGTGGAGGCGGGTGCATAAACTTGCTTAATGGTTACCGTTACAGCGCGAACATCAAGTTGTCTCCTCCCGGTTAGATGGCAAGTGACAAACCTCCATCTGCGACGATAATCGCGCCGGTAATAAAATCTGACGCAGGGCTTGCCAGTAAAATAGCCAATCCGGCGAAATCTTCGGGAATGCCGTGACGCTTGATCGCCGATTTTTGTATAATATAATCGACAATGTGCCCCAGTTTATTTGGTCCCGTACAGGGCATCATTTCGGTATCCACCAGTCCAGGCAGAATTGCATTTACCTGAATATTATCCTTGCCCCAGGCGCGGCACATACTCTGTGTCATATGGTCCATACCGCCTTTTGCCGCAGCGTAATGGAATAATTTGCCAAAACCAAATTGCGTAATGATTGAACCAATATTAATAATTTTACCGCCACCGGATTTTACAAATTCCGGGTAACAGGCCTTGCTACACAAAAAGCAGGAGGTAAGATTAACAGCGATAAAATTATTCCAGGTTTCAAGACTGGTACTTTCCGGAGCGGAACCCCAGCTAATTGCTGCGTTATTCACCAGAATATCGACACGCCCGAACGCATCCACGGTTTCCTGAACCATACGGTTCACATCGTCCTCCACGGAAACGTCCGCCCGTATGCCCACTACTTTCGCACCGGCTCGTTCCAGTGCCAGTTTGGCATTATCCAGTTTCTCCTGTTTGCGGCCCACAATGGCAACTGCCGCGCCCTCAGACGCTAATGCCTTGGCGATACCCAGCCCCAGGCCGCCGTTGCCCCCAGTGATAATGGCGACTTTTCCGCTCAGATCAAATCTATTCAAGAAGCACCTCTGGCGTGAAATTGGACGATATGTATTCAGTTGGGTTGCGATGCCTGTTTTAAATGGCCAGTGAAACCCCGCCATCCTCGACAATAATTGCGCCGGTGATAAAGTCCGATGCGGAACTCGACAATAAAATTGCAATTCCCTGAAAGTCGTCCGGCGTGCCATGCCGCCCAGCCGATGTCTTACCAATGATGTAATCGACAATAGGTTTTCTGTCTGGTCCGGAACAGGGCATCATTTCGGTATCCACCAGACCCGGCAGCAACGCGTTCACCTGAATATTGTCCTTGCCCCAGGCTCGAGCGAGACTTTGCGTCATATGGTCCATACCGCCTTTTGCCGCTGCATAGTGAATCAACTTACCAAACCCTAATTTGGTAATAATTGAACCCACATTGATGATTTTCCCACCACCAACTTTCACAAATTCCGGATGACAAGCTTTGCAACACAAAAATACTGAGGTTAAATCAATGGCAATAAAATTATTCCATTGCTCAAGAGTCAATTCCTCGGCCTTCACTCCATAACTGATCGCCGCGTTGTTGACCAGGATATCGACCCGCCCAAAATGCGCTACAGTTTCTGCCACCATGCGATTGACGTCGTCCTCCAGGGAGACGTCTGCCTGAACCGCTAAAACCTTACCGCCCAGTTCAGTTAATTCTTTGCGGGCTTTTCTAAGTTTTTCGGGATTGCGGCCCACAATGGCAACCGCCGCTCCGGCCGAAATAAGACCTCGGGCAATGCCTAAACCCAAACCACCGTTACCACCAGTGATAATGGCCACCTTGCCTGTCAAATCAAATATTTTCACATTTGCTCCTTATTTCATTGCAAATACATTGTCGTTCAGGGGCTGTGGCAAGATAGCGTAGCAACCTGCTAATATGCTGATCACCGAGAAATCTACCTTTCAGTATATTCAGTGTACATTGGGTAACATAGGAGCTGCAACGATAATTTGGTCGCACTTTGAGCGCTGTGGCGCTCCTGTTAGTTAGTGTTTAGTGGTTAGTGGCTGGTAGCGGGATGTCACGGCGTCGCAAATCGCTGAGCAACCTCCCAGGCAGCCCGGACTGGTTTGTCATCTTCAACCTGATCCAGATATTCCGACAGGCCGTAACCAACCCGACCATTACACCGATATTCGGTCATGCCTTCAGTAATACGGGTGTTGAGCACTGTGCCATCGTCGAGGGTGCGCTGATTGCGCAGGGGAATCAGAGAAAACACGCGGCCGGTGAACTCGAATTGCGCGCCACGCTCGGTTGTGACCGAGGCGCGCAGCCCGGTTTGATAGTAGCGTTCATTCCAGAACGATTCAATTTGTGCATCAGTAATTAGATCATAGCCACCGTTGATAAATACCATACCGCCACTGTCGATGCTGCCGTTGCGCAAGCCAATAGTCATAATCATGGCACCGAAATCGTCGCCAAAGCTGATTGGCAGCCATCGGTACCAGTAAATATTCTGCCAGTAACGGGGACCCCACGAATGGTCGCGCAGGCCAAAACCATCAATCTTCCAGGTCTGGCTACCGAGGGTGATGCTGCCCTGAGCTCGGACATGCTGTTCAAAATGTGCCCGGGCCATGGCGCTCTCTGGGTCCAGCTCAATTGTTGACCCGTCTGGGTTAAGGGCTTCGCCGCCGTACATCGGCGATACGCCCTGATAATTCAAGTTGATAGCACACTGCACCCGAGAGCTATGCTTGAAGGCTTCACCGGGATTCGCCATTGCTCCGGGATCCGCCAGGATCACCAGTTCACCCCTGTAGGATACCCGCTGTCGACGAAACGGTTCGAGCACTTCGAAGTGGGCACCACCGGCCTTCAATTCGGCATTGCTGGTTATGGTCGCGCGGTTATACATAAAGGCCACCCGTCCGTCGGGCAGGTACAGGCAAATCGACACTTCCGCGTGGCCTTCGTTAACGCGATTACCTATTCTGAACCAGCCACCCAAGCCAGTTTTTAAATCGTACAGATTGTAGTAGGCGCTTTCGTTAAAATTACTCGCGCTTTCCGGCGCGTGTTGATATTCATCCTCGGGGGACAGCCGTACGTGGTCCCCGGGTTTGGTGATAAACACATGTCTTGCCATATTTTGTATGTCTCGGTTGAGCTCTATTCACAGCTAATTGACGCCCAGATTACAAGTTTTCTTTACCGAATGGTAGAGTCGCATTACAATCGGGTAATCGCTCCTCCTGAGCGCTTATCCTATTCACAGGCCTGGCTAACTTATGTAGTGCGATCTTCCTGTGCAAAAATAAGCTGTAAACCGATCAGGATGCATACTGTGCACTTTACAACACACCGAATGGGGACATTATGAACTTTGAATTTTCCGACAGGGTCAGAGAGCTACAGTTGCGGGTCCAGAATTTTGTCGATCAGGTTATCGTGCCCAACGAAGCTCGCTACTACCAGGAACTGGAAGAGGGCGGACGTTGGTGCACTCCGCCGGTGCTGGATGAAATGAAAACGAAAGCCAAAGCCGAGGGCCTGTGGAATTTATTTTTGCCGGAAAGTGAACGGGGGGCGGGGCTCACCAATCTCGAGTACGCGCCTTTGTGCGAAATAATGGGCAAACTTAAATTCGCTTCGGAGGTGTTTAATTGCGCCGCGCCGGATACCGGCAACATGGAAACCATAGAGCGTTATGGTACCGAAGAACAAAAACAACAATGGCTTGACCCCCTGCTGAATGGCGACATCCGCTCCGCGTTCTGTATGACTGAACCACTGGTGGCGTCATCGGATGCAACCAATATCGAAACCCGAATTGAGCGCGACGGTGATGACTATGTGATCAATGGCCGCAAATGGTTTTCATCGGGCGTGCACGATCCGCGTTGCAAGATATGGATCGTGATGGGTAAAACCGACCCCAATGCTGCACGGCACGTCCAGCAATCCATGATACTGGTGGAGCCGGATACTCCGGGAATTACGGTTGAGCGATGGCTGCCTGTGTTTGGCTACGACGACGCGCCACACGGCCATGCGGAAGTGGTATTCAAGGATGTGCGGGTACCCGTTGCGAATATCCTGCTCGGAGAAGGGCGCGGGTTTGAAATTGCACAGGGACGCCTCGGGCCGGGGCGCATTCACCACTGTATGCGGATTATAGGGGTGGCCGAACATGCTCTGGAGCTGATGTGCCAGCGCGTATTAAGCCGCGTCGCGTTTGGCAAACCTTTGGCCGAGCACGGCGTCTGGCTGGAGCGTATTGCCGACGCGCGCATCAATATTGAAATGAGCCGACTGTTAACGTTAAAAGCGGCCTATATGATGGATACGGTAGGAAATAAAGTCGCCAAAGCGGAAATCGCCATGATAAAAGTGGCCGGCCCCAATTTAGCACTTAAAATTATCGACGACGCCATCCAGGCATTTGGCGGTTGCGGGGTCACTGAGGACGTGGGGTTGGCGCGTGCCTACGCCTATATGCGGGTGCTGCGAATTGCTGACGGTCCAGATGAAGTGCATCGCAATCAAATTGCACGCCTGGAACTAAAAAAACACATGAAGTAACCGGGTACCAGCGCAACCCGCGATAATAATTGCGCGGCACGAATGAGTGTTGTCAGGTTAAATAATACATTTTGAAAAGCTGAAATCGGCACTGGAGAGATTAGATGAAGATAAAAGCCGCGGTGCTACGTGGGATAGACCAGCCATTTACTATCGAAGAGGTGGATCTGGCGCCACCAAAAGAAAACGAGGTTCTGGTAAAAACCACTGCAAGTGGTATTTGTCACAGCGATTACTCCTGTGTGCACGGTGTACTTAAGGTGCCCATGCCCATTGTATTGGGACACGAGGGTGCCGGTGTCGTAGAGGCAGTGGGCGTTAACGTCACGCATCTTAAGCCGGGTGACAAAGTGATTGCCTCCCTGACCCCCAGTTGTGGCGTGTGTGTCATGTGCCAGGAGTCGAAGGAATATATGTGTGCGCAAATGGGCAAGTTACTTACCCACTGCACACAAATCGATGGTACCACTCGGCACACCGGAAAAGATGGAGAACCATTATTTGCAATGTGTGGCGTCGGCTCGTTCGGCGAGTATATGGTCATGCCCGCGGGTTCTGCGATAAAAGTGCCCGATGACACGCCCCTGGAAAGCACCTGCCTGATTGGATGTGGGGTGACTACGGGCACCGGTGCGGCGCTCAATACCGCCAATGTGCAGCCGGGGGAGAGCGCAGCGATAATTGGCTGCGGCGGAGTGGGGCTGTCAATTATTCAGGGTGCCCGTATCGGTGGCGCGACTATAATAATTGCCATTGACCCTATGGCGGAAAAACGGGATCTCGCCCTGAGTCTCGGCGCCACTCATGCGATCAATCCGTTTGAAGAAGATACGCAGCAGCGCGTCAAAGAAATTACCGGGGGCCTGGGTGTGCACTACGCATTTGAAGCACTGGGACGCACACAGACCATGGAGCAGGCCTGGAGCTTACTCAGGCCCACTGGGCGCGCCATTATTGTCGGCGTCGCCGCCCTCGATCAAAGCATTACGATTCCTTCCGGCGCCCTGTTGTTTGAATGTGAAATTCAGGGTTCCTGCTACGGCTCCTCGACACCTAAAAAAGATATTCCACGGTTTGTCGAACTGTTTAAAAGCGGCGAACTGAAACTCGATGAAATGATCACTCAGCGCATTGGGCTGAGCGAAATTAATCGTGCTTTTGAGGAAATGGGACGGGGCGAGGGCGCACGTTCGGTGATCATGTATGGCTGATGCGGGACTATCACAATAGCGAATTGTAGCAGGGCGGGAGAAAAGGTATGAAAACAAAAGCGGCGGTACTTTATGAAGTTGGTAGCCCCTTTGTTATTGAAGAGTTGGAGTTGAGCGAGCCAAAAGAAAATGAGGTTCTGGTCAAATATGCGGCGAGCGGTATTTGCCATTCAGATTATTCCTTCCGCTACGGCACATTGCCAGTCAAGCTACCCGCGGTGCTGGGGCATGAAGGTGCGGGTGTAGTGGAAGCCGTGGGTTCAGGCGTGCAGCATCTACAGGTGGGGGATCACGTCATCGCATCCTTGACCCCAGCCTGTGGCAAATGTCTGTTTTGCAAAGAGGGTAAACCATTTTTGTGCCAGGAAATGGGTGGCACCATATGGGAGGCCGCTTTGCTGGATGGCACGCGCCGCTTGAAAAATAAAAGAGGAGAGGACATCGGGCAACTGGTGTGCGTCGGTACGTTTTCAGAGCGGGCGGTCATACCCGCCAGTATGGCAATCAAGATAGATGATAGCGTACGTCTCGACACGGTGTGTCTAATTGGTTGCGGAGTGACTACGGGAGTTGGCGCAGCGCTCAATACGGTCAAAATAACACCAGGGGATAGTTGTGCGGTAATCGGTTGTGGCGGTGTTGGTCTGTCGATTATTCAGGGCGCAAGGATTGCCGGCGCAAGCATGATTATCGCGATTGACCCGGTGGCGGAAAAACGCGAACTGGCGCTACAACTCGGAGCAACCCATGCGTTCGATCCGGGCACCTGTAACGCCGTTAAGGAGGTACGTAAAATCAGCGGCGGTGGAGTGCATTTTGCATTTGAGGCGGCCGGGCTTAAGGCAACTATTGAACAGGCCTGGGCCATGCCGCGTTATACCGGTACTGCCTGTATTGTCGGTGTGCCGGCCCTCGATACGGAGCTCGAACTACCCGTATTGGGGTTTTTCAGTGAGAAACATTTAAAAGGTTCCGGTTACGGTTCGTCGATACCAGCGCGAGATATTCCTGAATTTGTTAATTATTATCGGTCGGGCGAGTTGCGCCTTGACGAAATGGTCACCAATCGCATTAAACTGGAACAGATCAATGAAGCCTTTGATGCCATGGGCAAAGGCGAGGGCGCCCGTACAGTCATTATGTACGACTAAAGATTAAGCGAAAGGCACATTGTGTGACAACTGAGTCTGTGTGAGACTCGCGTATAGCGTGGTAAAAATCATTTCATAAATACACCAAAGGAGCGCAATCATGCAACAGCTAACAACTCAGCCTTTCGTAGATGGATTTGTTTTCCTCGAAGGTCCGCGCTGGCACGACAATAAGCTTTGGGTGTCGGACATGTTTGGCCAAACGGTATATACCATTTCCGGTGACGGCAAGATTACGCCAATAGCTGATTTTCCGAATCGTCCGTCGGGAATCAACTTTATGCCAGATGGATCGCTGATTATCGTGTCCATGGCGGATCGAAAACTGATGCGTGTCAACGTGGCAACCGGAGCACTTAGCGAATACGCGAACTTATCTGCCCATCTGGCCTACGATATCAACGACACGGTGTGCGCGAAAAATGGCAATATTTATGTCGGCACATTTGGGTACGATGTGTTTTCCCACGAAGAACCAAAGTCGGCAACCCTGACCCTGGTCACTCCGGCTGGCGAGATACGCTCCGTCGCGGACGATATGCATTTCCCCAACGGCGCGGTAATTACCCCAGACGGAAAAACGCTGATCGTAGCGGAAACCTTCGTGGGGCGACTCACCGCGTTTAACATTGAGGCGGACGGCTCCCTGAGCCAACGCCGGGTATTTGCCGATTTGGCGCCCTATACACCCGATGGCATATGCCTCGATAAGGAAGGGGGCGTATGGGTGTCCGCGTTCGAGAATGGCGAATTTATACGAGTGCTTGATGGTGGCCAGATTACGCATAAAATCGATGTGGGTGATCGCCGGGCCGTGGCCTGTAATCTCGGAGGCGACGACGGTAAAACCCTGTTTTGTCTTATTTTCGACGGAGCCCTGGAAGATATCCCATTGGGCAAAAAGAATGCCAAAATCGAAATCGCGCGAGTCGAAATCGCAGGTGCGGGCTCACCCTGAGGGATGAAGTAAACGAAACGATCTCAGAGGTAAAGGTGACGGAATGCATAAGTTTCGACTGGATAAATCCGACGAATATACCCACGTCGCCAGCACCGAAATAAATTTTAATGAAAGTGTTTACGTAAACGGCTGGGACCTGGCGCAAAAATTTGGCGTATGGATGCGTTTGGGTAATCGGGTCAATGAAGGTTATGCAGAGGTGTCCGTATGCCTCTACCTGCCGGATGGCAGGGTAGCCTGTCAGTTTCAACGCCCCGCGATCACCGACAATGACAATCACAGCGCCGGGGGGCTGCACTACCAGGTGCTGGAGCCGTTTAATTTAGTGGCCATGCGTTACACGGGCGAACTGATGCTACTTGATAATCCGGAGCAGTTGCGAGACCCACGCAAAATGTTTAAGGAAGCACTACGGGTATCAGCAGATATCGATCTTACCCTGACCGGCGTCTCTCCCATGCATGGCGGTGAACCCACAGCCGAAAATCAAGACACCATGTACGGGCGGGATTTTTCCCTGGGACATTTTAATCAGCATACCCAGACTGTGGGAACCATAAAGCTGGGCGATACGACGTTAACCCTGGATGGTTACGGTTGGCGCGACCATTCCTGGGGTCCCCGCTACTGGACCAACATTTATTTTTATCGTCTGTTTATTGCCAATTTTGGCGCGGACCGTGGTTTTATGCTGCTTAAGCGCACAGGGCGGGACGGCGTGGTACACCGCCAGGGC
Source organism: Porticoccaceae bacterium (assembly GCA_041600415.1). Taxonomy (GTDB): domain Bacteria; phylum Pseudomonadota; class Gammaproteobacteria; order Pseudomonadales; family Porticoccaceae; genus JBFJKD01. Next base: position 72,619 of record JBFIKF010000002.1, read on the forward strand.
GTAGTGTTGTACAACGGACAATATGAAGAAATTACCGATCTCGACGTGATGACAGAATGGAGCCCCAGTAAAGATCCGGTTGCCATGCAACTGGGGGTCAGGACTGCCCAGCGTTCTGTGCGCTTGGAGGGCAGGGTAATGACCCTCGCCCCCCTTAGAAATCGTCGTCAGGTGGGCGACCAGTCACTCGCCTGCCGCATTGCAGAAGGATTCACGCAATGGCGTTGGGACGATGATCGGCCGGGTATTGGTATCACCGAATACATTGAATTTCTCGAAAATGGGGAACCGGTCGGTTATCCGCTGTAGTTTTTGTTCTGCCCACTGGCAATCAGTCTATGAACGACAGCGTCAAGAGTCCCCATATTATCGCCGATCTGACCATTGCCCTGCGGGCGGCCATTAAGCGCCGCCATGGCGAGGGTGCCGATATCGGCAATATTAAAGTCGCAGTGCTCGGCGGCTCTAACCGTACATTATTGTTTGATCTCCATGAGTCAGGCAATCAACGCCGGCTGGTGCTTCGCCAGGAAACCTACCGTGCCGCAACCTCGCCATTTCTGGCCCCACACGACCAGTTTAAATTATTGCAGATTGCCCATCGCCACGGCCTGCCCGTACCAGAACCGATTTTTGAACTGAACGCGGCAGATAACCTTGGCCGTGGTTTTGTGATGTCCTGTATAGAGGGTGATAGCTTACCCAAGGTGCTTTTGAACGATCCCACTTATGCGCCAGCGCGGAAGCGTTTTGCGAGTCAAACCGGTGAAATACTGGCGCAATTACATGGCATAGACAGCGGGGAAGCGAACTTTCTGGCCCACACGGCGGACAGTATTGATCCACTGGCGGCGCAAATAGCCCGTTACGACAGTTACGGTGAATACCATCCCGCTATTGACGTTGGTATTCGCTGGCTGGAAACCCGTCGTCCATCGGCCAGCAAAGAATCCATCGTGCACGGGGATTATCGCAACGGAAATTTAATCCTTGGCCCACAGGGCATCCGCGGGGTTCTGGATTGGGAGTGCGCTCACCTGGGTTCGGCGGTTGAAGATATCGCCTGGGTTTGCCTGCGTTCCTGGCGTTACGGCAAACTGGATAAAGCCGTAGGGGGGATGGGCACCCGCGAAGATTTGTACCAGGCATACCGGGCCAATGGCGGTCGGGCGCTGGAGCCGGATGAAGTACATTGGTGGGAAGTATTTGGTTTACTGCGCTGGGCTGTGCTAAATATTATGCAGGCCAGCGGTCATATCAGCGGCGAGCGACGCTCCCTGGCGTTTGCATCCTGCGGTCGCAATGCCAGTATGATCGAATACGATCTGTTAATGACGATCAACGGTCAATACAGCCAGGAATGATCGAATGAATCAGGATCAACCGGATATTCAGGAAATACTACGCTCCGTTATCGCCTATACCGAAGATGTGGCGGAGCGCAGCAAAGGATCTGAACGGTACGATGCGCTATGCGCGGCCTACTTATTAAGCGCTGTGGCACGGGAATTGACACTGGGCCCCGAGCAGAGCCGCGCACAACATGCAAAACTGTCCGCATTAACCAATGCTAGCGGTTCGCTGGCAGATCTGTATGCCGTGTTTTGTCGGAATACCCGTTCCGGAGGCTACGATAAGAAGTGGAACGAGGCTTTTAAATTTGCGCTCCAGCAAACTATAGACAAGGTTGCCGTATCGAATCCACAGCATCTGGATGTTATCCATCGAAAGTAGTTAAACCCATGGGCAACACACCGATACTCAGCGACTTGGGAGTTGGGCGCTTTCAGGGACGTGTAATATATCGAGAGTCGGGTCGTAAATGCCGGTTTCAACTTCCATCATACCCAGCAACGTATGAAATACATTTTCATGGTTGAGTTTACGGTCGCGCTGTGCCTTTAACCGGTCGACATCGACATCATCAAAATTTGCACCAAACCACATAATTGCCGGTACATGCTTTTGTGCGTCAGGTGCAATCATGTTTGGCATGCCATGCAAATAAACCCCTCTCTCGCCAAGAGACTCACCATGGTCGCTCACATAAAACATCGCGGTTTCGAAAATTCCGTCATTTTGTTTAAGTATTTCTATTGTTTTAGATAAAAAATAATCGGTATACAGTATCGTATTATCATAAGCATTACTGATTTCGTCATCGTTGCAGCTTTGCAACTGATTAGATTCGCATGTTGGAATAAATTTCCTAAATGCGGAAGGATATCGCTTATAGTAAGCTGGTCCGTGACTGCCCATCTGGTGTAATACGATAAAAATGTCTCCTTTTTTAACACTATTTATCTTCTTTTGTAAATTTGCCAGCATGCCTTCGTCACGACATTCAATATCGCAGACTGGGTTGTTAGCATTTGTAGTGTAATCTTCATAATTGGAGCGAATAGCAACACCTTTGGAGTCGGAATTGTTGTCTATCCAAAAAACGTTAACGCCGGACAGGCTCAAAACGTCTAGTAAATTTTCTGAATTTTTTGCCTGCTGAGAGCTATAATTCCCGCTGTCTATTTTTGCAAAAATACAGGGCACAGAAACGGATGTCGATGTTCCGCAAGACCAGAAATTGGTAAAACTAACCAGGTCAATTTTTTCTAGAAATGGATTGGTCTGCCTGGAGTACCCGTTCAACGAAAATCTGTCTGCTCGAGCGGTTTCGCCCAGCACAAAAATGATGAGTTCGCGATCAATGTCAGATGCGGGTATTTTAGCGTCAAGCCCAATTTTTTCCAGGGTGGTCACCGTTGGTTTCAACGATTCTTTAACATATTTCGCTGTAGAGTAGATCCAGTAAGCGGGGTTTGAATAGTATCTTAATGGTTTGTGTTCCCTGAAAAATGTAGCGTATGAACTGCCGAGCGGCAACATGCAGAGAATCGCCAAGATTAGCGCCATGCAGAATAATTTTAAGCTGGATATAATCTTGATTTTTAAAATATCTATTTGTATCGGTATTTTATAAACAAAAATTGACGGTGCGACACCTAATATTAAAAAATATACTACCAGCTTGATGGAAATAAGGTCTACAGATTCATGAAAATTAGTTTCTAATATATTCTGTATCATGACTTCATCTATTACCAAATTAAAGTTATCCATAAAATACGCGGTAATTGAAGAAATGATTAATACGATAATTAATAATGGCTTGGTCAAAAATCCATGACATGCCAGTGATAAAATAATCACGAATACGGAATTTACCAGCAGTGTTAGCGAGACTAAGAACGGAATATTGTCCGGGTTAACCGGGTACACCGTTATTACATTTTTGAAGAAAGCGTAGTTGCAAAGCACGGATAAAAATATCGCAACTAAAATAATTAATTTTGAATTGGATATTCTTTTAGTAGGTGGCAAATAATTCATCGTTACCTGCTATATTGATGTGTATTTGGCATGGCTGCGTAGCTGGTCGAAAATGGCCGCATTTTTGACATTTCCTTTTGGGCGCGCGAGCTTCAATATATTGCAGCATTAACTATTGGTTAATCATTTTAGGTTAGCCGTAACAAGGAATTGTTAATTTAATCCCTTGAAAAACATACCCGATTGGTGGCGGTATCCTGGCGTCGGGACATATTTGACGCCGAGATCATGCCGCTCACCTGGAAATCTGCTGCCGAGCAGGGTATACGAGCAGTCCGTATGACAGCGGCACAGACGAATTTGTTCACCAATTAGTGTACTTAGGGGCAGACTGTGGTACAGGGACGAGATCGAGGAGACGAAAATGGTCAATAACTAACGGTTGCCGACCGTTCGTGCTTTCACACATCTACGTTCAAATACCTGTCTGGACAGCGCGCTCGGCATCCCGTTGAAACTCCGCATTGGATTTAATATCCCGTCTGAAGGGCAGTGCCAGCTGATAGCCGAGTCGATCTGACACCTCATCATCCAGCACATTGATTCCGTAGCGAATGGCGCCAACGTCTGCGTACGTAAAGGTGCCGAACAATCGATCCCAGATGGACAGGATCCCCCCGTAGTTGCTGTCCGTCCAGGGCAACTCGTTGTGGTGGTGGAATTTGTGCATATCCGGCGTGACAAAAACCCAGCTTAACCAGCGATCAAGTGCTTTTGGAAGTCGTAGATTGGCGTGAATAAAATAAGTAAACGGAATGGTGATAAAGCGATACAACAGATAGAAAGCCAACGGCAACCCAAGCAGGGCAATTGCCAGCAGGGCAAATACTTCACGAAACAGATAATCGCCGGGGTGATGGCGGGTACCCGTGGTGGCGTCTACCTTGTTGTCCGAGTGATGCACCAGATGCAGCCGCCACATCCAGTGCACTTTATGCAGCAGGACATGCACCCAATACTGCGCCATAAAATCCAGCACCAGCAAGGCAATAATAAGTTCCGCCCACAGTGGCAACGCTAACCAGTGCAACAGGCCGATTTGATGTTGCGCACTCCAGTCGATCAGGCCGACTACGGAAGTTGCGAATGCCAGGCCGATAATTATCGTGGTCAACAATAAGGCCAAATTGGTTCTGGCGTGCACCCACCAACTATCGTAACGTAGTTTGAATAGCGGCCAGCCCCGTTCTGCCCCCCAGGCAGTGCACAGGCATATCAGCACAAATACAATTCGCGCCCAGTTAGGCAGTTGCGCCAGGTAGGCCAAAAACGTTACCAGAAAATTATCGTCCATCCTTTCGCCGTTACCCCTGCAAGTCGCTGATATCGTGTTTTACACAGAACGAAATCTACGCTTTTCCGGCGGCATGTCAACCGCTCTGAAGATAGTCTGAGATAGCTGATTGTCAATAAAAAAACGGATAGCGCGTTAGCACTACCCGTTATGGTTAGTACATCGGTGTTTTAGAATGTCAGGCAATAAAATCGAGCACCAGCTGTGTGGTTTCCTCAAACTTTTCGATTTGCGGAATATGTCCGCAATTATCGTAAATTTTGAGTTTGGCGCCCTTGATGCCCTTGGCAAACAACTCGGCGTAGCCCACCGGCACCAGCACGTCGTTTTTACCCCACACCAGCAGGGTGGGGGTCACGATACGGTGGATACGCTTGGCCAGCCCATGTTCTGCAAACGGCCACAAAAATTTACCCGAGCATCCCAGCGCCCACACACTGGCGGCAATATGTTTGGGTATTTGTTCGGGATTTTCCGGCAGCGCGAGCATGGCCTGGGCACGGGGCAGGCTGAAATCGTGGAATAATAATCCAGGTATTTCCTCTGGTTTTGCGCCGTACAATTCGATCAATTTGTAGGGCATATCTTCCTGCCACAAACCACCGGGGGCCAGCAGCACCAGGCGGCTAAAAAGATGCCGAAAGTGGGCGGCGAGATCGACGGCAATCATGCCTCCTAGGGATTGCCCCACGGCAATCGGTTTATCCAGTCCCAGCAGGTGCAACGCTTCTTCGTACATCAGTAGCAGGTCGGCAAAGTCATCGATCTGCTTGATGGCATAGGGGTCACCCGCTGAGGTGCCGGGTAGTTCGGGTGCATATACCGTGTACTTCTCCGCCAACCGGTCCAGAAATTCGTCCCAGTACAAACCCGCCGCCGGGTGGAAATACACCAGGGCGGGGCCGGAACCCGCTATTTTCACCTGCAGTTTGACGCGCCCATTCAACACTTCGAGGGTTTCGCTACGCTGTGGGCCTTTAATCGTGATTGTCATGCCTTTTGCTCCCCATCTGCGTGGCCAGTCGCGCCCGTGGGCCACCAGCGGTGCTCCCAATTCTCGTTCTGCCACTCCTTGCGCAGCGTCGGTAGTACGTGCTCGGCCAGCATATCGATGTTTTTCTTAACCAGTTCTTTGGGCATGGAGCCCATTTGTACCATCAGAATCAAATTGCCGATGCGAAAGCGGCGCACCATATCCAGCAACTGTTCTGTCACCGTGGCGGGGCTGCCAGCGATCACGCACTGGGCGTCCACCAGCTCGGCATAACTGATGGTGCGCATCTTTGGCACAATCCCAAAGTCGCCGGGATCCTTGACCATGGCCTCCACGCCGTTGATATCCACATAGCCCGGCAAACCCAGGCCGGACAGGGGAATCGCCCCGAGGCCCTGCTGATAACCACGCTCCACGTGTTTGCCGTATTCCTTGTGGGTACTTTCGTCCGTCTCACCCACCACCACGCCCTGGACAAATGCCAGGCGGTAGGGATTGGGGTCCTTACCTTTCTCCACGGCCAGATCCCAGTAGCGATTGAAGATGCGGTCGCCGGTATATTTGGGGCCGAACCAGCTCAAATAGAGAAAGACGTCTTCATCGTCCAGAATCCTCGCCAAACTACTGGGCGTGCCAATCGATGGCGACCACAGGGGTGGACCATTTTCCTGGTAGGGACGGGGCCAGGGATTCACCCTGGGGTAGCGGTTGTACTTCGAGTTGTACTCAAACGGTTCGCGCGCGCTCCAGGCCCGCTGAATCAGCTTGCGGTTATCTTCGTAGCGGGGGCGAGTTTCAATGGGGGGATGTCCAGCGTTGTAGGAGGCGTCGTAACTCAGAGCCACCGGAAAACCCGCAACCAGCCGACCGCCGCTGATCTGGTCAATGGCGGCGTATTCCTCGGCGATGCGGATCGGTTCCCGGGACTTGCCCAGAGAACGCCCCAGACAGGCCAGGGCCACCTTCAGGTTTTCCCGCTCCGTGGCATACGCCAGAGCCGACATCTGTAAATTGGGGTTGGGCAGCACATCGTAGGACGCCTGACTGTGTTCCGTGGTGGCAATGCCGTCAAAACCCCGGCGGGCGGCATAGAGCATCTCATCGAGAAAATCCATATGGTCCTGGTGCATCAGGTCCCGGTCCACCAGTTTGTGATACGGGGTATTCACCACCGAGTCGTATTTTTGTGCGAAGTCATCGGGAAAATGCCGATAACCCAGCTGTTCAAAAGAAAGTATCTTCATTTAGTATCTAACCCCTTATCTTATAAAATAAATTTTCAGCGGCTTTTGGTGTCGGGCGCTCTTGCCGTCGAGCGCTGGCCCCGGTCCACTATTATGCATTCTATCATTAAGTTTTGGCCAGCTAATGATCAATATCAAGTACAAGTTTGAATGGTAGCAGTATCGATCTCCTGGTACGGCGCTCTATCGCTCTCGCCCGAGTGGCACAACAGCAGCTGTCCCCGGACAACACCAACATCGGCACGGCGTATTATTTCCACAATCAATTGTTTTATCTATTATTTTTAAAAAAATAAACCAACAGCTAAGACCTGTGTGGTGCACTGACTTTGGCGCGACCAGTGTCTCTCATGCTACCACACACCTCGACCACCGCGGCAACGGCGGATAAACTTGCGCCAGCCGCATGTCTCCACGGGCCCATTCACCGATTCCCGATTAGCACAAAGGTTGTATTCATGAAGTTAGAAGGCATCAAAGTTCTCGATTTCTCCCTGTTTCTGCCCGGCCCCGCACTCACCCAAGTGATGGAGGGCTAATCGTAGTGAGGTATTGACCTGGGCCAGATAACGTCAGCGATATTGATTAATATCATTCTGTCCATTTTTTTGTAAACTAAAACGTAATCGAGGTGTCGACTGGGTATCGCCACGGTCATCTGAACGGCTTTGTATTATCATATGATTTCGCGGAGCACATCAAAAGAAGCGTTATTAACTGAGGCGCTATACGGTCTTGGCAGGGTTGGAGGCATTCGCCGTCGGCAGGGTGAATTACGCAACCCTGAAAATGGCTGGATGGCCGCCGCCTTACCATGTTCGCTTGTGTGAGCGGGAAGCGGTTAATCTAATCGGTGTCTAGGCTATCGAAGTTAATTGCCGCTTCCGATGAGGACGCCTCCGTATCAGATTCTATAACGGTAAATGCGATACGATCGACATCAGTAGCAGTTCTGATACTTCCATTTTTGCCGAGTATTTCACCATCAACTGAAGTTGTCAGAACATTTCTTCCCAGTTTTAGGGGAGAGGAGAGTATTTCAAAAGTTCCCACCAAATTACGTGAATCCGCCGGGTCAGCAATGAACGACGGAGTGACGTCCTGTTTGTTGAGCATTGCCTTGAAGGTTTCTTGGTTAACAGTTTCACCATTTATGGCGAATTTTAACCGGAAAACAACAGGTGCTCTAAACTCATTATTTTTTTCCTGGAGATTAACAAATCCTAAAAAACCGTCTACGCCTGGACGCCTATTTCCAAGATATATATTATCTGTTGATATTTTTACAGTCCCTTGAAAGAAACCATCCGGAAACGTAGGCACTATGAAGCCTTCATCTGCAAGATCTGCCGCGTCATCTACAACAGCCAAACGTGTAAAACCTTGAACGTAAAACGATTCTTCTCCTAATAAGGAATAAGTCTGTAGTACAAAACCTGATTTTTGTTCGCCTGGTTTAATCTGATAAGCGCTGGGGAGTACGTTGCCATCCCATACATCAGGAATAGCAGCCTCATCAATGCCAACAGCAGTCCATGCGAATAGGCGCTTATTTTCGGAAACATCAAACCTCCAACCTTCAGGAGAAAACGCATTAACAATATCAATGTCCTCAATAGTTTCGATCATGAAGCTTTCAAGGCTTTGTACACTGCTAAAATCATTAAAAATGTTATAAGTATAGGTATATAGCTGCGTGTCTTGATTTTGCTCAATGCCAACCGTTATATTAGCGCTTAACTTATTGGAGGGTTCAGGTGGTTCAACAACGGCTGAAATACATGAGTTATTCATGACAAAAAATATTGCCAGAATCCGCATTGTTTTACCAAAAAAATTGTCCATAACTATATTTTCTCCAAAATATTAACGTGGAATTCTAATATGATAATGGTTTCCTTCATTGATAAATAAGGCGTTTCCATTGCTCTCGCTGTTGACGATAGCCCTGAGAGTTTTCAGGTGAGTAATAGCAATGTCATCGATATCAATGTCATTTCCAAATCTATGTGATCCGTGAGGCCTGAGCCAGTTGTTGTAAATATCAAATAAGCCGCCTGCCTTTAAGCTGGCATCGTTTAATTTCAGTGGTGATGCATCAGGGAAAGCTTCTCCGAATTTTTCAGCCACTCGAGCGACAAAAGAGCTCATAGTGTCTGTAACGTAGTGGTTGGAAGCATGCATTGATGTGACTCCTGGCTCCCCAAATGAACCGATTAGATCATAGCCCGCACTGACCGGAAGCGCAGATAAACTATTAACAGCCACGTCTATCTCAACAGTTAGCGAACGAACACCGCAAGAGTCAATAATTGCGGTGCCATTCAAAGAGACCATGCCCGACATTTCTGGGGCTGTGTAAACTGTCAGGAAAGGAGTGTCGGGCAAATATCTACCTTCCGCCGGTTCCAACAGCCCCACTGGCCGATCAGCAGAGTGATGATCATGACCACCCTCGTACATGACTGCTTGAAGTCCGAGTTGTATATCACAGGGAGCTGGGACATCAAGACATGTACAGGTGAATCCTAATTGTATTGTGGAAGTGTTTCTATCAAGATTCGTCGAGGTAACGCTAGGCTCAATGTTAAAAGCAGCTTTGACCGCCGAAGAGAAAATGAAGAGTACCAAATAAAAAATAATCGCAATTTTCGTCCCATCGAAACGCATATTGTGCATGCCCCTTTAATTTGCGGTGTACGTATCATTAGCTGATTTATAATTCGGCCTAATTACTTTAATTGCCAGACCATAGCAAGATAGATAAATCCTGTTATTAAATGCTTTTTTCTAAAAATTCGGAGCGTACTGTTTACAAATTTACTTATCTTTAACTTCTTTATAGCAAGAAAATTACGAGGATTTCGATGTGTATAACGGCACGGCGTTAACGTGAAAGCGTTAATTATGAAGTGACGTTCCTGAGTGAAATGCCAGCGACGGCGTAGAGGTATGGATGCGGAAAAATAAACACGGCGCAAAAAATCGGCTGGTAGCGAGTTATGCCGTCTAAGGAGTATCCAGCTAAATCTTGGGGTGGTGAATCCTAGATACATCTTATATTCCGTCCATGGAAATCAAGCTTATGGGTAGCACCTAATTTTTTTACGCAAGGCACCTGAACACCCTACTATCGAGGCGGACTCAATGTCAATCGATATTTTCTATGCTGTGGCGCCTATGCTCATAAAGGCTGTATCACGTTTGCACTTTGTGTAATGCAGGGAGTATTACGCAATAGCAACATCGTAAGTTTGCCCAAAACTATTTCGAAGAGAGTATCCAATTTTCTATATAGCTTCCCGTTTGGATGCGATTAGATTAGTCGCCCATCACCCCAGCTGTGATTTCAAGAGGTGATGCCTGTTCCGGCCTCCGGCCGCTCTGGCCGTGTCGGCGACACGAGTGGCGTCGTCGCGTAATATTTCCAGCGTGCGCATCCGCAAAGCGCCCACTAGTGGCGAGGCCACTAGACTGAATCAGATGTGGTGTTGGGATATCATGGATTTGCCAAGTGAGGTTTAAGGGAGCTGTATCTGACTCTAAACCACCACGGGTTCGAGTCAGTCTGCGCTTCGCTCAGCGCCCTACAATTGGTCTATGCCAATCTGGTTTACGGTGGTTACCGGAATATTGACTTATATCAGCCAACCACAGCTATCAGGCAACAGTCCCTAGAATCGGTAGTGCATCAAACCCGCCTAATATCGTCCGCGCCGTAGCCTTGCGGGTTACCGAGCGTTAAAATCCCAGATGTTTCCGTAAATTTCCCCTCGTCGTAACTTAGCAAGGTTGTCCTAATGAAGCTAGAAGGTATCAATATCCTGGATTTTTCGCTTTTCCTGCCCGGCCCCGCGCTCACTCAGGCGATGGCTGACCACGGCGCCGAGGTGATCAAGGTCGAACCAAGCAATGGCGGCGAGCCCAATCGGGAAATCGGCCCCAAACGGGACGGCGTATCCGTGTATTTTGCCAACACCCATCGCGGCAAAAAAAGCGTACAGCTTGATCTCAAAACCGAAGAGGGCAGGGAAATGGCCCTGCGCCTCGCCGATCGCGCCGACGTGGTGATCGAGGCCTTTCGTCCCGGCGTAGTCAAACGCCTGGGTGTGGATTACGACACCATTAAAGCCCGCAATCCCGGGGTGGTCTACGCGTCCCTGTCCGCCTTCGGTCAAACCGGCCCCTACGTAAAGAAACCGGCCCACGATCTCGCCACCGAAGCCTATGCCGGCATTCTCAGCACCAACCTGGGTTTTGACGGCAAACCCGCGATTCCCGCCATTCCCAATGCGGATATGCTGACCTCGTTTATGGGTCTGTCGGCGGTGCTCATGGCGCTGCTGCGCCGCAAGGATACCGGGCAGGGTGATTACATTGATCTGGCCATGATGGATGCGCTGCTCGCCAGCGTGCCCAATAACATGGGCCCGGTATTCGCCGAGAAAAAACCGCCCGTGGTAAAAGAAGAGCGCACCTGGGGCGGGTACGCCATGTACAACATTTACCAGACCCGGGACGACAAATACATTGTGCTCGGCGCTTCCGAAATGCACTTTGCGGTGAACGTGCTCAACAAAATGGGCAGGCCCGATCTGATTAAATACTGCGAGCCGCCGCCGGGGCCAACCCAGGAGCCGGTTAAGACATTTTTGCGGGAAACCTTCCTCACCAAAACCCAGCAGGAATGGATTGCATGGTTTGCCGACGTGGAAGCGGCCTTTGCACCCGTCAACGATCTGCGTCAGGGCGCGGACGACCCACAAATTCGCGCGCGAAGCATGATCGTCGAGGACGACAATGGCTGGGAGCATATCGGCATCCCCATTAAATTTACTCAGGAGCCCGGCCGTATCAATTTCGCCGTGCCGCAACTGGGGGAACAAAACCGGGAACTGGCCCGCGCCGTGGGTTTCAGCGAAGAACAAATTGACGCCATGGCGAAAAAAGGCGTTTTTGGGGGCAACGGTTAACGATCGGGGCAGAGGGTTAATGTCCGGTCGTCGGTTTGCCCCGCAGTTTGCGTCACGCTGCCTTCACCCTCTGGACGACAGGGGGAGCCCGCACCATAATGACCGTCCGGTAACCATCCGTTCCAGGCCCGCTGCTAATGAAATGCATGCCGGCGTGGCGCCACCTGGCAACACACGAATCGTGTTTTAAAGAGGAATATTGATGTTTGATGATGACAACCAAGCCATCGCTTCCCAGCGGGCACACACATCCACCGACGCAGAAGTCGATGCCGTGGTCATCGGCGCCGGTGTCGCGGGTCTCTACCAGATTTATCAGTTGCGGGAACAAGGTCTGAATGTTCGGGGATTTGACGCCGCGTCGGATGTGGGTGGCACCTGGTACTGGAACCGGTATCCGGGCGCGCGTTTTGATTCCGAGTCCCATGTCTATCAGTATATTTTCTCCGAAGAGCTCTACAAGGGCTGGAGCTGGAGCGAACGCTTTCCCGGACAGCCGGAAATTGAGCGCTGGATGCACTACGTGGCCGACCGCCTGGATCTGCGTCGCAACATCCAGTTCAGCACCACCATCAAAAGTGCCCATTTCAACGAGACTACCGAGCGCTGGACGGTTACCACCGACAGCGGTGAAGTAATCGACACCCGCTATGTAATCTCCTGCTGCGGTATGCTGTCGGCGCCACTTTCATCCCTGTTTCCCGGACAGGAAACTTTCAAGGGGCAAATTTTTCACACCGCCCGCTGGCCCAGGGAGCCGGTGGATTTTGCCGGCAAGCGGGTTGCTGTCATTGGCAACGGCGCCACCGGTATTCAGGTGATTCAAACCATCGCCGAGCAGGTCGAACACCTGTCGGTGTTTATCCGTACGCCCCAATACATTCTGCCCATGAAAAATCCCCGGTTTAGCGCTGCGGATGTCGACGCCTACAAATCCAAATTTAAAATGCTCGCCGACAAACTGCCTAACACCTTTAGCGGTATGCAATACGAAGTGGAGCACACCTGGGCGGAACTGACCCCGGAACAGCGCCTCGAGGTGCTTGAAGAAGGCTGGAACGATGGCTCCCTGAAATTATGGCTGGCCTCATTCGCCGAAGTGTTCACCGACGAAGAAGTCAGCGAGCAGATCTCGGAATTTATTCGCGAAAAAATGCGCGCCCGACTCAAGGACCCCAAACTCTGTGAATTGTTGATACCCTCAGAGTATGGCTTTGGCACTCACCGGGTTCCCCTGGAGACCAACTACCTGGAAGTTTATCTGCGACCCAATGTGGAGATCGTCAGCGTCAAGGATAACCCCATCGCGGCCATCACCCCGGAAGGCATCCAGACCGCCGACGGCACTGTCCATGCCTTTGATATCATCGTCCTGGCCACCGGCTTCGACGCTGGCACCGGCGCTTTGACGCGCATTGATATCCGTGGCCGGGAAGGGCGCTCGCTGAAGGAAGACTGGAGCAAAGACATCCGCACCACCATGGGCCTGCAGGTACACGGCTACCCGAACCTGTTCACCACCGGCGCGCCCCTCGCGCCTTCGGCGGCGTTGTGCAACATGACCACCTGTCTGCAACAACAGACCGAGTGGATCAGCGCCTGCATCAAGTATTTGCGCAGCAACAACCTGAAATCCATAGAACCGACGTTGGCAGTGGAGGACCAGTGGATCGCCCACCACGAGGAACTTGCCAGCGCGACCCTCGTCAACAAAACATCCTCCTGGTACATGGGTTCAAACGTCGAGGGCAAACCGCGGCGACTACTGTCCTATATCGGCGGTGTAGGGGAGTACCGCAGCCGTTGCAGCGCAGTGGCCGAGCAAGGTTATCCCGGCTTCGAAAAACACTGACAAGACCTGGCAGCGTCAGGGCAGGGCGCAAGGACGCGCCTCGACGAGCCGGACAGACCGGACAAGCTATAATAGAGGTAAGGCTATTTAGCCATTGCCAAAACCATCGCGCGGTTTATACTCCCACCGTGCGCGGTTATCCCCCCGGCGAAATTAAAATAATCCGGATGTACAAGGAGTTATAAAAACAGCCCAGTAGATACGGGGAACCCTGTATCAAAAATAACGAGACCCCCTCGCTTTGCACCTTACAAGAATACGGATATCTTGAAAAACCAGATTAAAAACAAAAAGTTACCGAAACACCGCGCAATAACCCCGGTGGCAAAGCGCGCATGCGCCATATACAAATGTTAGGCATATATCATGAGTACTGAAACATTAGGCGTAAGACGTTTATATGATGCACTCGGGTGTAATGTCACAGATAAAAAAAAGATTCTCGTTAAAGGGAATATTGTAGGCGATAAACATTGTTCAATATATCTGGGCCCAAATCCACCTCTAGGTGTTATGACTCTAGAGGCTGATCAGTATGGGATTCCTGGAAAAAATTCAAAAATACTAAACACCAATATTGAATACAAGTCAGATTGCTTTTTGGAAATTGTTATAACAATGGAGCATGAGGTTTCTAAGGAAATAAGTGAAGGCATCCAAAATAAAGATAAAAATACTAGAGAAGAACTTCTTTCAATAATCAAGAAGAAGTCAAACCTATTTGAAAAATTAATTGATTCTATTAGTGGAATTATTGGATTAAAATTTCATCGACAACTTGTACTAAAGCCTCTTATTGAAAACCCTTTTATTCTGTCTGGGCCGGAACCAGTCAGTAGTTTTGTAGGACCAGCTATTGAAGTACTTGAACCAATTGGCATTAATGAAAAAGCTGGCCCCATTCTTGAGAGCTATCTCAAAGGGTTAGAATCTATTCAGGAGGATATTCTAGCTAAAGCAGGAAGTGTTTTTCACTGGCTAACTAAAGCGTGGAGAGAACAGGATCCAGTCGCTAAATTCATTTATCTATTTATACCCTTAGAGGCAATACTTCAATCTGATGAAGAAATACCAAATGATGCTCATAAAAATATAGAATCTCTTGTTGAGTTGGTCGGAAAATCAGATACGGATAACAAGGAAAGTCTATTGTCATTTCTTGAAATGACTAAAAAGAAATATGGCCCTAATTTGAATGCTCGATTTGAAGAGTTTGCTAGAAAATCTGATATTCCTGGCTGGGAAACTGATGTTGCTGTTTTTAAAAAGTATAACCGTATGCGGAATTTATTGGTTCATGCTGGCCGGAGGGATATTCGAACACATATTAATATCGCGGAAGAGACAAGAACACTGGAAGACCTAGTTGAACGCTACTTAGGTGTTGCATTTCTGGGCGGTCACGATGTATATCCCAGTAGGTGGCGACCAATAAGAGAACAAATGCCTAACAAATAGTTAAACCAGATCGGCGCAAAAAGCGCGCCTCCTGGTTAACTCAGACGTTAGGCGGCCTTCTTAATTCACAGCAGAGGACAAATAAGAAATGTCTAAAATCACCACGATCGCTACGATTCTGCTCGGCATTATTTTTACGCCTGTATCAAACGCCGCTTCCGTGCTTGAAGAGCTTGCTGCGGCGAATAAAGCATTCGAGAAAGCCTTAATGAAAGGTGACGTTGACTATCTGGTCAACGATTACACTGACGACGGTTGTGTCATTGCACCAATAGCTGGAGAAATCTGTGGAAAAAAATCGATCCGGGCGTTCTGGGAGTCTGTCATTTCAACAAATCCGAAGAACGTCGAGATAATCACAGAGAAAGCCGAAAGCGAAGGAGATCTAGCTTTTGCTACCGGCCAACTTCTCATTACGGATGCCGAATCGACAGTTCACAAAAACCGATTTGTGTTGGTATTTAGAAAGATTGAGGGGGTGTGGAAGCTCCGAGTGGATTCATGGAATCCTCAATAAAAGGGCTACTGTTTCGGTGGTGCCCGCCTCATCGGATGCTGCGATGGGCCGGTTATTGAGAGATTAACCAGTTACGGTAAATACGAGGCCACGTCATGAACAGAATTCGCACCATGCTCGTTGCAATGCTATTCATCACCGGGTTGCCAGTCGCCGCCGCGCAAGATCGAACACCGTTGCCCATTATCGATATGCATCTGCACGCCCACCACGTCCCACTGCCGCTGGAGCCCGGCGTGCCGCCGCCGTGCCGACCGAGTCCCTGCATACCGCAAGGCGAAGCGACGGCGACCGCAGAGGAATCGTTGCGCAAAACCCTGCAGGAGATGGACCGCTACAACATTGTGAAAGGATTCCTCAGCAGCGCCGAGCTTAATGTTGTCTATGAATGGGTCGAAGCTGCACCAGACCGCTTCATTGCCGCCCCCTTTATTGTCGAGCCCGGCGAACTTTCCATCGAAATGCTGCGGAAGGAATACCAGCAGGGTCGCCTGCGCGGAATGGGCGAGATCGGGTCCCAACTGGTGGGAGTCCCGGCGAACGATCCGAAACTGGCGGCCTACTTCGAGCTTGCAGCCGAGTTCGGCGTTCCGGTCCTGATCCACACTGCCGGGATAGGGCCAGAGCTACCGGGATTTCGCACGACGTCGGGCAGCCCGCTGCTCCTCGAGGACGTACTGGTTCGACACCGCGATTTGAAAGTCTTCGTCGAGAACTCCGGGTATCCTTTCCTCGATGAAATGACCGCGATGATGTACCAGTACCCGAATCTGTATGGCGACCTTTCCACTATCACCTGGGTTATTCCGCGACCAGCCTTTAACCACTACCTCAAAGCGCTCGTCGGCGCGGGTCTCGGCAAGCGCCTGATGTTTGGTTCCGACCAGATGCGTTGGCCCGAGAAAATCGGCGAGGCCGTCGCGGCAATCGAAGAAGCAGATTATTTGACTGGCGAACAAAGGCGGGACATTCTCTACAACAATGCTGCGCGCTTTCTTGATCTGAGCGAGGGCGAAATCAGGCGGCATCACGGCCAGTAATAAATCAGTTGTCGGTCATATACAGTCCCACACTGATCTCGGACTAAAGGATACGGATATCTTGAAAAACCAAATTCAAAACAATAAGTTGCCGAGACCTATCGCAATAGCCCCGGCGGCAAAGCGTGCATACGCCACATATAAGTGTTATCGGTTTAATGGCGGGAGTGTTGTTATTGACATTTGTCACGTGACAGATTACATTTGACGCATGATCAAAACGTTCGCGGATCGGCTTACCCAGGAACTGTATACCACAGGCAAAGCCAGGCGATTTCCAGCGGATGTGGCCAAACGGGCTGCGCGTAAACTGGAGTATGTGGATTTGGCTACGCGGCTGGACGATCTAAAGATTCCGCCCGGCAATCGACTGCATTCACTGGACGGCGATCGCAAGGGCCAGTACTCGATTTCGATTAATGACCAGTGGCGTATTTGTTTCCGATTCGTGGACGGCGATGCCTATGATGTCGAAGTCTGTGATTATCACTGAATGGGGTGAGAAATATGAGTATTCCTAATACAACCAGGATCAAGCGTCGGCCCACTCATCCCGGGGAGATGTTGCGTGAAGATTTTCTGCCCGATTATGGGCTTACCGTTTCCGCCCTGGCAAATGCTTTGGGGGTCTCGCGGCAGTCGATTAATGAGTTGTTGCGTGAGCGCCGGAGTATCAGCCCAGAGATGGCGCTTCGGCTGGGACGCCTGTTTGGTAACTCACCTGAATTCTGGCTTAACGCGCAGAGAGCTGTGGATCTGTGGGATGCTGCAGAGACGATAAAGAAAGATGTTGCTCGCATCAAACCGTTAAGTGCCGCATAACAAACCCATCAACCGCCTGCCAGATAATGGCCTGGCTCTGCTCGGTGATCACCTGTGGGGTACCCAGGTGGTCGTTGTGGCTGTAGTACAGGCCGGCGGTCAGGGTAGGGGTGGTGTTCAGCCCCACCAGCTTGACGGCATCAGCTACAACATAGCCGGTGCTCTGATCGCTGATTTCAATAGCTTTTCAAGCTGACCCCAAATATCTGTTGTTCATAGTGCCTATCCTCGTCCAATGTAGGTGCTAATAATAGGCAGTTACACAGATTTCGTTACAGTCTCAATTAAAAATGTGGCGGATTTATTTTTAGATAAACCTCAATCAAATCCGCAACCGCAAAAACTCTCCAATTCGGTTAATCGCCTCCCGCCCCTCGGGTAGCATGGGGGCGAACAGGTGCCAGACATGTACCATCTCCGGCCAAACTTCGAGGGTGACGTTTACGCCAGCGGCTTTAGCTTTGGCGGCAACACGGGTGGCGTCGTCGAGTAATGTTTCCAGCGCGCCCACCTGGATCAGCAATGGCGGCAATCCGCTAAAGTCGCCGTGTAAGGGCGCGGCAGTGGGTTGGGTGGGGTCGGCGCTGCCCAGATACATTTTTGCCATGCCCATTAAACCGCCGGGTTCAACCATGGGGTCGTTTTTCAGGTTGGTTTGCATGGATTCGCCGGTGGCCTGCATATCGGTCCACGGCGAAATCGGCACGGCCGCGCCGGGCAGGGCGTCCCCGGCATCGCGCAAGGCAATCAGGGTGGCGAGGGTGAGTCCGCCCCCTGCGGAGTCGCCGGCAAGAGCTATTTTTTGCGGGGCAACACCTTCGCTCAACAACCAACGGTACGCTGCGCAGGCATCTTCGACAGCGGCGGGGTAGGGATTTTCCGGGGCGAGGCGGTAATCGAGGGACAGCACGCGGCAATCGGCGGCGACCGACAGACTGGCCGCGAGGCCACGATGGGTGGCGGGAGAACCAATCACGTAACCGCCGCCGTGCAGATAGAGTAATACCCGCTCGGTGGCGACGCCGGACGCTGCCACCCATTCCGCTGGAACGCCGCCAGCGATCGCCGGTGTCACGGAGACGTCTTCGGGAATTGTCGCAAACGCCGACATCATGCGCGCAAAGTTGTCGCGCATTTTGCCCGCTTTGTCTTTCATTTGTTCATAGGTGGACGGTCCGGGATAATTTTTCCATAGCAGGTCCAGGAGTTGCTGGTTTTCCGGGCTGGCCATAGGTTGGGCGCTCTGTTTTTTGTGAATTACCCATGCATTACCCGCGCAATTGCGGGGCGCATTAGCGGTTTAGTCGGTCCTTGAGGAATACGCCGATCTGTTCCACCGATGCCTGCGCTTCTTCCAGCATGGGCGCGTAGGCGTGCCACACGTGGAACAGGTCGGGTTCTTCCACCAGGGTGACATCGACGCCAGCGGCTTTGGCTTTGCGGGCGATGGTCAGGCTGTCGTCGTAGAGAATTTCCCGTCCACCCACGTGAATAAGTAGCGGCGGTAGCCCGTGAAGCTCGGCAAATACCGGGGAGGCGAAGGGGTTCTTGCCATCCGTGCCATTGAGATAATGGCCGGCCATTTTCGCTAACCCGGGGGGGGTAACGCAGGGGTCCATGGCCGCGCGCTCGGCCACCGAGGGCGCCGTGCCGGTGAGATCCGCCCAGGGGGAAATCAGTGCGCCCGCAGCGGGCAGGGGTTCGCCCAGGTCCCGCAATTTGAGCAGAGTGGAGAGGGTTAAACCACCGCCCGCGGAATCCCCGGCGATGGCGATATTTTTAGCCGCAAACCCCTGGTTCAGCAGCCAACGATAGACTTTAAGTGCATCGTCCAGGGCCGCGGGAAACGGATGCTCCGGTGCGCGGCGATAATCGATACCCAGGGTGCGGGCACCGGCGGCGCGGGATACGTTTTGCATCAGGTAACGGTGACTTTTAATGGAGCCGATAACATAGCCACCACCGTGCAAATATAAAACCACCTGTTCTGGATTGGCGCCAGCGACGGTTAAGAATTCCGCGGGTATGCCATCGGCGTTGGTGGGTTCGAGAACCACATCGTCGGGCACCACGAAGCGTGCGCCGCCGTCATCGAGAAAGGCGCGCTCCTGCTCGATACTCATGGTCCCGAGTTCCGCCTGGCGCGCAAAAATTTTCAGCAATTTGTCCAGTTGTTGCTGGGACATCTTGGTACTCCTCAGGCTGTTTAGCTAAACGCAGTTTTAAATATTAAAGAGTTTGGAAAAGTGAAATCTTCCATTCAGGCCCCAAACGCTTTGCGCAATACCGCCGACGCCCGCTGTAAAAACGCCTGGCCATCGTCCAGCGCACCGGCGAGGGAAACAAAGCCGTGAATTTGTTCGTCGTAGCAGACATATTCCACCGGCACACCGGCGGCCTTCAGTTTGTCAGCGTAGGCCGCGCCTTCATCACGTAGCGGATCAAATCCTGCGGTCATAATAAAAGCCGGAGGTAGTCCCCGAAGGTTATCGCTCAGCAGCGGCGAAGCGAGGGGGTCGTCCCATTCCGCTTTTGTTGCCATGTAGTGATTGTAGAACCAGTGCAGCGCTCGGGCGGTCAGAAAATATCCCTCGGCGAAATCCTTGAAGGACTGCGTATCTGGCCCCATGCGGGTAGCGGGGTAGACCAACAATTGGAGCGCGATAGAGGGTCCGTTGCGATCCCGGGCCATGTGCGAGACCACTGCGCTTAAATTACCTCCCGCGCTGTCACCCGCCACGGCAATGCGGGAACTGTCCGCGCCCAGACTGGCGGCGTTAGCGGCGGCCCACTCAAGTACGGCGTAGCAATCCTGGGGCGCTGCGGGAAATCTGTGCTCGGGTCCCTTTCTATAATCCGGCACCAGCACGATGCACTGCGCCGCATCGGCGTAGTAATGGGTTTCCCCTTTGTGGGTTTCCGGGCTGCCGATTACCCAGCCGCCGCCGTGGTAATAAATCAGAATGGGCAGTGGCGCGTTCCCGGTATGATTGGGCGTAATCACCACGGTGCGAATAGGGCCGTTCGGACCCGGAATTTGAATCTCCTTAACTTCTTTGACCGGGCGGGGCGCAATGCCCAGCATGTTGGTGGTGGTTGCGAAGACGTTCCGGCCTTCCTCGGGCGTACCGTCGTCCAGTTGCGGAGTATTGCTTGCGGCTGCCTGTTCCAGCAGCGCCTTGGTTTGTGGGTGCAGTGCCATGGGGATTACCTTCTTAAGTTTTTAGAGTGTTGCTACACGTTAGCGAGGAGTGAATTTAAGCTCATCATACCGCTCAGGTCATCAAAAAATGTCCGTGCATGGCAGCCACCGGCTTTTCCGGATCGCTCTGCCAGCAAATAACCTGAACATTGGCAACGCGACGCCCCTGTTTAGTTACCCGTGCCCGGGCGTGTAAATCGGCAATCTTTCCGGAACGCAGGTATTCGATGGTAACGTTGATTGGCTTGGGAAGGTTTTCCGTGTCCTGATCGTGGGCCAACTGTACGATCGCTGCGGTTTCCAGCAAGCCGCCAATGGTGCCCCCGTGCAGCGCGGGTAGCCAGGGATTGCCAGTTAATTTTTTATCCGCGCGCATGGTGGTGGTGATTTGCCCCTGATCCTCCCAGACATAAATACCCATGGTGTTCATGTAGGGGATTCCGGAGGACAGAATCGAAAAATCATCTTCCGCTTTGGCGCGCCTCACTAGGCTGAGCAGATCCATCAGACTTCCCCTTGGGTGTTGCGACCGGCGAGTCTATCCTCGGCGGTCGCACCGGCCCGAGCGGTGACCATAAAGGTGGCGGTGCAGTTGGCAATCGGGTCGCTCCGATCTTCGTGATAGGCAACGCCCCGCACAAAACACACGTTGCGGGTCGTTTTGTAGCAATGGGCCCAGGCGAAAATAGCCTGATCCGGTGTCGCCGGTTTCAGGTAGTCGATACGTAAATCCAGGGTCGCGATGGTCATAAATTCATCCAGGGCTGCAAATACCGCCAGCCCCGAGGCGGAGTCCAGGGCGGTGGTCACCAGGCCACCATGCAAAATACCCGTGGTGGCATTGCCCGCCATGTCTCTGGAATAGGGTATTTTGATTACCGCCTGCTCGAGCTCGATATCCACGATCTGCAGCCCGAGAAACTGGGCGTGTGGCGACTGATTTTCGGGTTTGGAACGAAATTCGACGATACGTTCCATCAAGGTCTGGTCGGTCATAATAGATAAACGCGGGGCATAACGAGGGAATTCCTGGCGTTGGCGCGATGCGATTGAACTATTATAACCAGATCAGTATGGCGATTAATGACTTTCCCGTGCATACCTTGCCTTTGCTCGAGGATGGATGAGTAAAAATCATAGGGTCACTACTTGCTTGTGCTTGCTTCATTAGAGTGGACTCATATACAATTAAGGCATATGTATATGCGTTAAAGTAATATAGGAATGTAGGTCCTACCTGAGAAACAACCTCCCT
The DNA here is from genome assembly GCA_041600415.1 of Porticoccaceae bacterium. Classification (GTDB taxonomy): domain Bacteria; phylum Pseudomonadota; class Gammaproteobacteria; order Pseudomonadales; family Porticoccaceae; genus JBFJKD01. The sequence continues at coordinate 94,657 of JBFIKF010000002.1, forward strand.
GTAAGCTTCCGCTAACGGAATATAGGAAGTTTGACTGGTATGGGGCACACTGATACGGCACGGGCTTCGAAGAGCGGAGAACTGATTATGGCCTGGTTTGCAAGCAGTACCGAGCGCCAACTGTTAGGACTACTGACTAAAGAGAGCGATCAATTAGGCACGCTCGAGCGCCGCCGTTTTCTAAAAAACGCGCTGACCATGCTCGGCGCGTCCGCCACCATGACCGCGGTACCCGGAACCCTCGCCAATTCGAATCTCCCGCCAGCGGTTCCCACCTGGACTCGCAGCCTGGGTCGTGGTGTGGTTAGTGAACCCTACGGTAAGCCATCGGCCTTTGAAAGTGATGTAGTGCGACGCACGGTGCCCTGGTTAACGGCTGAATCCATCTCATCGATCAGTATGACGCCGTTGCAGGATCTGAAAGGGATCATTACGCCCAATGGTCTGGTATTCGAGCGTTATCACGCCGGGGTGCCAGAGATCAATCCGGACGAGCATCGCCTGATATTGCACGGTCTGGTGGATCGGCCCCTGATTTTTACGATGGATGATCTGCAACGCTTTCCCAGCGTGTCGGAAATTAAATTCCTGGAATGCCCGGCCAACGGGGGCATGGAGTGGAAAGGGCCGCAGATGGAAGGCCTGCAGTTCACCCACGGTATGATTTCCTGCTGCGAGTGGAGTGGCGTGCGCCTGTCGACCCTGTTGGCGGAAGCGGGTGTTAAGCCGCAGGGCAAGTGGATATTGGCTGAAGGTGCCGACGGTGCGGCCATGGCCCGTAGTATTCCCATGGAAAAAGCGCTGAATGACACGCTGGTGGTTTATGCACAAAATGGCGAAGCGCTGCGTCCGGAGCAGGGTTATCCGCTACGCCTGTTAAATCCTGGCTGGGAAGGCAACACCAGCATCAAATGGCTGCGCCGCCTCGAAGTGGGCGACCAGCCCTGGTATATGCGGGAAGAAACCTCCAAGTACACCGATTTAATGCCCGATGGTCGCGCCCGCAAGTTTAGTTTTGTACAGGAATGCAACTCGGTGATTACGTCACCCTGCCCGGAGAAACCCATGAAAGTACCGGGTTTTTACGAACTGGAAGGCCTGGCCTGGAGCGGCCACGGCAAGATTACTGGTGTGGATGTTTCCTTCGATGGCGGCGTCAATTGGCAAACCGCCCCACTCAAGGGGCTGGTGTTGTCCAAGGCTCTGACCCGATTCAGTTTGCCGTTTAAATGGGAAGGACAACCGTTATTACTGCAAAGTCGAGCGGTGGACGAAAGCGGTTATGTACAACCCACCCTGAGTCAGCTCAGGGAACAGCGCGGCGGTAATTCTATCTATCATAAAAACGCGATTCATACCTGGCGGTTGAACAGTGACGGGAGTGTGAATAATGTCCAGGTCACCTGATACCTTGCGGCCGCGTGGCGGGATTCTTTTGTTACTGATAGCGCTGTCGACCTTAATAATCGCCTGCAAGGACAGCAAACAGGAGCAGGTTGCAACTACGACGGGCGCTGAGCACCTCGACACCCCGTCTGCGGATACGGCCACCCATGCAATGGATCGCTACGGTATCGGAACGGTCGCGGATGCCGCGACCATAGCCGGCTGGGATATCGATGTCAGGCCCGATGGACTCGGTTTGCCCGCGGGCGAGGGCAGCGTGGAAGATGGCGAAGAAATTTACGACGAAAAATGCGCCAGTTGTCATGGCACCTTTGGGGAAGGGGAAGGGCGCTGGCCGAAGCTGGCGGGTGGCATGAACACCCTGACACTGGAACGTCCGGACAAAACAGTAGGCAGTTACTGGCCCTACGCCAGTACACTCTGGGATTATATTTACCGCGCCATGCCGTTTACCGCGCCGCAATCGTTAACGGTTGACGAAACGTACGCCGTGACCGCCTATGTGCTCAACTTGAATGATCTGGTGGAAGATGATTTCGTCCTCGATAAGGACAATTTTGCGACGATTGAAATGCCCAACAAAGACGGCTTCTATGTAGATGATCGTCCCGACACGAAGAATCAGCGCTGTATGCAGAACTGCACCGACCCGAAAGCAAGAGTCATAGCAGAAGTCATTTCGGGTATTACGCCGACTGACCATTTTAAGGAAGACGGCAATCTTGGGTTAGCGTTTGTAGAAACTCCCGACCCGCAGTCTAAACGCACCCCATTGTCGGAGATCGCCCAGCGGGGCCAACCCATTTATGTGTCCGCTTGTCAGGTGTGTCACGACTCCGGTGTGGGCGGCGCACCGCTACTTGGTGCTGTCGAGCAATGGGCGCCGCGTATTTCCCAGGGCAAGGAAAAACTTTATCAAAGTGCGCTGCAAGGCTTTCAAGGCGAGAGTGGCTTTATGCCGGCCAAAGGTGGGCGCAGCGATTTGAGCGACGCAGACGTTAAAGCGGCGGTCGAGTTTATGCTGGAACGTAGTCAGTAGGAAGGAGTCGAGATGAAAGTTCTAATGATGCTGTTGGTTCTCGCAATGCAGCTGCTATGTGGATCGCTGGTAGCGGCGAGTGAAGAGGCCATGGATACAGTGGCCAAAGGCAAGGCCGTGGCGTTTGATCGAGGTAAAGGTAATTGTCTCGCCTGTCACATCATGGATGATGGCCCGCTGCCCGGAACCGTCGGACCGCCCCTGATGCAGATGAAATTGCGGTTCGCCGATCGCTCCCTGCTGCGGGAACAAATATGGGATGCGGAAATTCGCAACCCCGGAAGCTTGATGCCACCGTTTGGTCGGCATGAAATTCTTACCGAGGAGGAGATCGACTGGGTGGTTGACTATTTATATACCCTTTAGGAGGGATTCCTGTCGCTTTTGTTTATTTGATAAACCTATTTTTACGGAGAGTATTCCATGAAGTTAAGTCGTCGTAGTTTTTTTAAATATATGGGTGCTGGGGCTGGTGGGTTGCTCGCATTCGCGAGCGTGCCCAGGTTAGCGCTGGCTGCCTGGAATGAGGCAGCGTTTACAGCTGACGCCCTGGCGTCGGCCATTGCGGTCAGATATCCCGGGCTCCCCATCGAGGACAGTACTGCGGTTAAACTCAAGGCGCCGGCCATCGCCGAAAATGGCGCCGTCGTGCCGGTGTCCGTAAGTAGCAATTTGCCGAATGTGAAGAGTATCAGCCTGTTTGTGGAAAAAAATCCTTCACCACTTGCAGCCTCGTTTGACCTGAACGCGCAAAGTGTGGCGGATATATCGGTACGCCTGCGCATGGGAGAAACCTCAAACCTGGTGGCGCTGGTGGAAGCGGACGGCAAATTATTTCGGGTTCAACAGGAAGTTAAAGTAACCATTGGCGGCTGTGGCGGTTAAGCCGAGCCCGCTAATCGCAAAATATTGGAGTGTTCAGGTATGAAAATTAAAGCGAGTGCAAAAGGCGACGTCATCAAGGTAAAAATGCTGATTGGCCATATTATGGAAACCGGTCGTCGCAAAGATGCGAACGGAAAATTAATTCCGGGGCACTATATTACTGAAGTGACGGTGGTTCACAAAGACGCTACCGTGTTTCACGCGCAACTGGGGCCAGCTGTCTCCAAGGATCCCTATCTGGCGTTTGCGTTTAAAGGTGGTGTCGCTGGAGATAAAATCACAGTGACCTGGGTTGATAACAAAGGTGAAACGGAAACCAGCGAAAGCGTGATCAGGTGAGAGTGACGTCAGTTTGCAATAACGGCAACACCAGGACTGTCAGGAAGGGGCTTGATATGAAAAAAATACTACTGTCCGGCATGGCGTTCACTATTTTATCAACTGCTCTTGTGGGCTGTGGTGCCAAGGAAAACTTCCAGCAATTGGTGCAGACGGATACGGAGCAATTCAGGGCGTTTTTCGCAAAACGTTTTACTGGCGTAGAGTTTGCCGACTACAGCAATGGTGTGTATGCCATAGATCCTGATTCTCGGGAGCAGTGGCTTGAAATCGAAGAGTTTCCGCCCTACGAATTCAACATAGACCGAGGCAAAGAGTTGTTTGAAACGCCGTTTGTTAATGGCAAAACCTATGGAGAGTGTTTCCCTAATGGCGGCATTGGTATACGCCAGAATTATCCGCAGTTTGATGCGGAGGCGAAGGAAGTTGTTACCCTGGAGCTGGCGATTAACCGCTGCCGCACGGCGAACGGAGAACCGGAGCTGAACTACAAGTCGGGGGGGCTGGTGGATATTTCTGCTTATATGGCATTCACTTCCCGGGATAAACCGTTTGCAATAGGTGTACCCAATGAAGACGCATACAAGGCCTATCTGGCCGGTCAAAAATTATTCTATTCAAAACATGGTCAATTAAACCTGGCCTGTGCAGATTGTCACATGCGCGCTTCCGGACAAAGATTACGGGCGGATATTCCAGGCCCCGCACTCGGGCAAGCTACGGGTTTTCCGGTGTATCGCTCCAAATGGGAGGGCATGGGCTCACTACATTATCGCTACGCAGGATGTATGCGCGATATTCGTGCGAAACCGTTTGCGTTACAAAGTGAGCAGTTTCGCAACCTCGAATATTTTCAGACGATTATGGGCAATGGCCTCACCGTGAACGGTCCTTCTGCACGTAAATAAAGGGTCTACAATGTGATGAAATTACTACTGATACTCAGTATTTACCTGTCGAGCGCGCTGGCAGGAACGGCAATCGCCGCCACCGCAAATGATGTGCGCGAAACAATTCGCGAGGCGAACACAACTTTTGCGGCGGCGGAGGCCGCCGGTTTTGCCTGGACTATGACCGAGGATTTAATTGCACAGGCGGAAAAAGCACTGGCGGATAATCGTGTCGATGATGCGGCAACACTGGCCCGACAGGCACTTACACAGGCACAAAATTCCATCGTGCAGTCAGAATATGCGGATGCACACTGGCGGGAAATGAAGCCCGATTGACGGCATGGCGCCACCCGATACTCCGATCCTGAATAGTTGGTTGGTGTATACACAGTTGGTAAATACATAGTTGAACGGTTATGCAAATAAGTCGTAGAGAGTTTACCAGGTTATTAGCCTGCGCCGGGGTGGCTGGCTTGCTGCCTGGGTGTAACAAATCCGGGAGCAACCCTGGTGCCGACTTGTATGACATAGCGAGCACCGGTGATGTGCGCCTGCTGCACTTTACCGATACCCATGCGCAGTTAAATCCCATCTACTTTCGCGAACCAAGCGTTAATCTCGGATTTCATGATGCCTTTGCGCGTCCACCCCATCTGGTCGCCGAGGATTTTCTTAAATATTTTTCGATTCCCGGCGGCGGTCCATTGGCGCACGCATATACCGCCATCGACTTTACTCAGGCTGCCGAGCTTTACGGAAAGGTAGGTGGATTTGCTTATCTGAAGACATTGATAGAGCGTCTACGAAGCGATTTTGGCAGAGACAAAACCCTGTTGCTCGATGGCGGTGACACCTGGCAAGGGTCGGGTACGGCCTACTGGACCCGCGGTCAGGATATGGTGGAAGCTTGCAACCTGCTGGGCGTGGATATTATGACCGGCCACTGGGAGTTCACCTATCAGGATTCCGAAGTGCTGGCTAATATCGACAAATTCAACGGAGAATTTCTCGCACAGAATATTCGAGTTAAAGAAGATGCGTTGTTCGACGGTGCCGATGCCTATGACGAAGATAGCGGTCATGCGTTTAAGCCTTACACGGTAAAAGAGCTGGGGGGGGGTCGCGTCGCTATTATCGGTCAGGCCTTTCCTTATACCCCGGTGGCCAACCCCTCGCGTTTTATTCCGGATTGGACGTTTGGCGTGCGGGATCAGGAAATGCAGGAACTGGTTGACCAGATTCGCGTTGAGGAAAAGCCGGACGCGGTGATTGTTTTATCCCACAATGGCATGGACGTCGATCTCAAGCTGGCTTCTCGGGTGTCCGGCATCGACGCGATACTGGGTGGTCATACCCACGATGGTATTCCCAGCCCCTTGCTGATTGATAATCCCGCTGGTAAAACCCTGGTGACCAATGCGGGGTCCAACGGCAAGTTTCTGGGCGTACTGGATCTTAAGCTCGGCCAGGGACGGGTGTTGGATTACAACTACAAACTGTTGCCGGTGTTCGCTAATTTTTTAACCCCGGACAATACGATGGCGCAGTATATCGACGGTGTGCGTAAACCGTATCTCGAGACACTGAGCAAACCACTGGCAATTGCAGGGGATTTACTCTATCGGCGGGGTAATTTTAACGGTACGTTCGATCAGGTGATCTGCGATGCGCTGCGCTCCGTTAACGACGCGCAAATTTCCCTGTCACCGGGCTTTCGCTGGGGTACCACCGTCCTTCCCGGACAAACGATTACCATGGAGCATGTGCTGGACCAGACCTGCATCACCTATCCTGAAACTTATGTCCGCGAGATGAGCGGCACCGAGTTAAAAGCCATTCTCGAAGATGTTGCCGACAATCTGTTTAACCCCGACCCCTATTACCAGCAAGGTGGCGATATGGTGCGGGTAGGGGGGCTCGATTATCGTTGTAATCCCATGGCGGATATCGGCTCTCGTATCGACAATATGCAACTTGATAACGGCGAAAAAATACGCGCGGAGGGCACATACAAAGTCGCCGGCTGGGCAACGGTGGGTAGCCAGTCTCCCGGACCGGCGATCTGGGATACCGTCGCCGACTATCTGGAGAGTAACAAGACCGTTGAAATTGCCAAGCTCAACGTACCGCAGTTGGTGAATGTGGACGGTAATCCGGGGTTGACGGGTTTGTGATCAAGGCTATCTCCAGGCTAGCGCTGTTCGCCTGGGTGCTGTGCCTGAACAGTACTCTGGTTAACAGTACTCTGGTTTATGGTGGGCAGGAAATTCCCCGCGCCGCCACCTCAACAGTTCCTGAACTGCTGCTTACCAAGGTAGCTGAAAACGTCTATTCGGCCATCGGCGCGACTGCGCCACCCACTTATGAGAACGGTGGGCACAATAATAATTTGTCGGTGGTTATCGGTCGCGACGCGGTGCTGGTGGTGAACGGTGGTGCTTCATATCAATTGGCTCAGGCCCTACACCAGGCCATTAAAAAAATTACCGACAAACCGGTTAAATGGCTGGTGGACGAAAACGGTCAGGGCCATGCATTTCTCGGTAATAGTTACTGGGCCCAACTAGGCGGCGTGGAGATTATCGCGCAGGCGGAGGCGGCGGATGAAATACTTCGCCATGGCGATAAAATTTTACAGGATATGCTGGCCTATAACCGGGATAAGGGGGAGGGGACATTTGTCGCGCCGCCCACGCAGACATTCAGCGATATCCTGCATGTAGATATCGGCGATATGCCGGTTCAGATGATCAGTTTTGGTCCCGCCCATTCGCCGGGGGATATATCGGTATGGCTCCCCAATCAAAAAATTATCATTACCGGCGATATAGCTTTTCATCAGAGACTACTGGGGATATTTCCGGATACTGTCACCAGCCAATGGATAGAGTCCTTCGAAAAAATGGCAGCCCTCGAACCCTTGACCGTCATTCCCGGACACGGCGCGCCAACGGATATGGGGGCGATTGAGCGGGAGACTCTCGGTTATCTCAGGTTTCTACGTGCGGAAGTCATCAGGATTCTCGACGACGATGGGGATTTACAGGACGCTTACAGTATCGACCAGTCCGCTTACTCACATCTCGACACCTTCGAGGAACTGGCGGCCAAAAATGCCGGGCGCGTGTTTCAGGAGCTGGAAACGGATTTTTTTTAGACACCGTATTCTCCGTTGAAAATAAGTACGGAACCAATTCTTCAGCTCGAATCGGACCACCACGCTAGCCACGCCTGACGCTCCCATGTTACTCTTTGGTAACATTCGATCCGACGCCGGCCTTCCGGTTTGCACTGGAGTTTCAATATGGGTAACGCTGTAGCCATCGCTGCTGTTTCGGAAATGAAACCGGCCCGTTATCCCGAACTGGGCGGGTACGATATGTACGTCGAAGTCGTCCGGCAGTTTCTACAGGAATGGCCTGTCAAACCATCGGATATTCAGGGGTTATTAGCCTGTCCTTCCGGTATGGCGGGCGGTGGTAACAGCGATATTTTTGTCCACGAGCAATTGTACGAGGAAATGGGTATCCACCCGCTGTTTGCCGATACCATGAATGCTGGCGGCTCCACCTATAGTTTGATGATTCAACGTGCGAGTCTCGCTATTCAACAGGGGCTCGTAGACTCGGTGCTGTGTGTGGGTGCTGGCAAGTTTCCAAAGGTCGGCGCGGGCGGCGCGGAAACCATGGCAAAAATGGTCAGCCATGAAATCTATGAATTCCCCTACGGCACATTTATTCCGGCAATGTACGCCCAGGTCGCCCAGCGGCACATGCACGAATTCGGCACAACAGCGGAGCAGTTTGCGGAGGTGGCCGTATCCAGTCGCTTGTGGGCTCTGCAGAACCCCCAGGCGGCCATGTATGGCAAGGAAGCGCTAACGGTAGAGAAGGTGCGCAACTCCCGCCCCATTGCTTCACCGTTTAATTTATACGATTGCTCCATCCCCCTGGAGGGAGGAGCAGCCATTCTGGTAACCAACGAACAGATCGCAAAGCGATTTTCCCCACAACCGGCCTATGTGCTGGGTATGGGTGAATACCATAATCACCGCAATATCCATCAGGCCCCAGACCTGCTCGATATAGGTTGCGGGAAAGCGGCCAAACAGGCTTACGCAAGGGCGGGATTACAGCCTTCTGATATGGATTTTGCACAAATTTACGACGCCTTTACAGTTAATCCTTTGGTGTTTATGGAAGAGCTGGGGCTTTGCCCCAGAGGTAAAGGCGGCGAAACGTTTCAATCGGGACGCACGCGGCCAGGCGGTGATTTGCCGGTTAATACTTATGGCGGATTACTGTCGTTCGGTCACACTGGTGACGCATCCGGCATGTCCATGATTGTGGAGGGCGCGCGGCAGATCATGGGTATCGCGGGGGAGCGGCAGCTCAGTAAGGCTAATCTCGGTTTGGTACATTCCTATGGTGGCATGATGAGCGAGCATGCCACGTTGCTACTGGGGAGGCAATCATGAGCGACTCACCAACCACCAGCGTGGTGGCAAAACCGCAACCGCAAATCAGCCCTGGCGCTGAACCGTTCTGGGAACATGCCAAACGGGAAGAACTGTTTCTACCTTTTTGCGAAGCGTGCCAGAAACCTTTCTATTATCCGCGCCGGTGGTGTCCCAGTTGTTTTTCACAAAATCTCTCGTGGCGTAAAATGACTGGCAAGGGCCGGATCTACAGCTTTTCTGTCATTCACCAATCGCCGCACCCGTCGTATCAACAGGATGTACCCTACGTGCTGGCTATTATCGAGCTGAATGAAGGTCCGCGTTTGATGGCTAATGTGCTCGATTGCGATGTCAGTGCTGTCCATATCGAAATGGCCGTCGAAGTCACTTTCCAGGCGCGGGGCGAGATGAAAATACCGCAGTTTCGACCTTGCAACTAACGAGGAAGCATAATGAACAAAGCTGTCAAAGGGCCTTTTACACTTAATTACGGGAGTTACGAGGAAGCGCAAAAGTTTCTCGATAACCGCACACTGAAAACCGTTGCGGAGTTTACGGTGAACTGGGAGGCCATCAAAATTTACTGTTCTCTCGAAGAGGACAGTAATGCCAGTTACTGGGACGAAGAGTATGCCCGGCAACAATGGGGTGGCATCGTTGCGCCACCTGGTTTGTTGCTAACCTGGGCTATGTCTCTGCAGTGGCATCCGAAGAAGGAACGCACCCACCATTTTATCGCCGTCATCGTACCGCTGCCTGGCAATACCTTGATTAATGTCGCCACCAAAACTGAATATGAGCGGCACCTGTTTCTGGGTGACCGTGTGCACGTTGAAGACCGCGTGATTGATATTTCCCGTGAAAAAAATACGCGATTGGGAATCGGACATTTTTTAACGACCCAGGCTAAATTTACCAATCAGAAGGATGAGCTGATCGCGATTCAGACAAACCAGCTTTTCCGTTACAACGCGCACGAGGAATAAGTTATGGCAGAGACGAGAGGTCTGAAGTACTGGAACGACATCAAACCCGGTGATGCGATTAACAAAATCACGATGGACGTTCCCTATGAGAAAGTGATTTTGGATGCAGCCGCCACGCAGGATTTTTTCCCGGGACACCACAATCCCGAATACGCCAAAAATCAGGGGCAAAAAACCATTTACCTCAATACCATGGCCATTGAAGGGTTTATTGACCGGGTAGCCACCGACTGGGCCGGGCCCCATACGTTCATCCGCATGCGCCAAATGCAAATGAAAAGCTCGATCTATGCAGGTGATACCATGTCGGGAGAAGGTGAGGTAAAGAAATGCTATCAGGACGACAAAGGCCGCCATCTGGTCGATGTTTCTATCCTGATCTCAACCCAGGACGGACCGCGGGTTCCCGCAACGATGACCCTCGAATTACCATCCAAAGAATAATTCGGTAAGCGTTTACATAGACCAAGCGATTGCGTATTGCATATCGAGCTAACGCTGGGCTGTCAGCCAGTATGCCGGAGGGTATTACGAAAAAAATCAGGTAATATTTCAATACGCAGTGATCGGCAGCTGCGTAGTGTGCGGGATTGTGCGCAATGCCCGTTCAGTTATACTTAACTCAGGTTTTCCGATAAAAATCGAGCACCCGATGACGACAAGACCCATAGATATTCCCCTGGTCAATCCCGAGGTGCTGGCGCGCGTCAAAAACTGGCGCCCTTACGTCGAGGCTAAACTCGGTTTTCGAAATCATTGGTATCCCGCAATGTTCGCCGACGACGTCGCCGAGGGCGTGCCGGTCACAATCAAAATGCTGGGCGAAAATCTGCTGCTTAATCGCGTCGACGGCAAGGTGTATTGCCTCAAAGATCGTTGCCTGCATCGCGGCGTGCCATTATCCCGAAAAATTGAATGCTATACCAAAGAGACAATTACCTGTTGGTACCACGCCTGGACCTACCGCTGGGACGACGGCAGCCTGTGCAATATTCTGACCGACCCTGGTAGCAAAATGATCGGCACGCGCAAGCTGAAATCCTATCAGGTACGGGAAACCAAGGGGATTCTGTTTGTTTTTATCGGCGATATCGAACCGTCGCCTTTGCGGGAAGACGTGCCCCCGGAATTTCTCGACGACGATATGGCAATACGTGGACATCGTCGCCTGGTCAACGCCAATTGGCGCCTCGGAGCGGAAAATGGTTTTGATTCGACCCACGTATTCATCCACAAAAACTCGATATTGATCGAAGGCAATCAAACCACCTTGCCGCTGGGTTTTGCCCCTAAATCCGGAGAGGAGCAGGAGTTGTGGACAATCGCTGCTGAAAACGGCGGCCCGAAAGGTATTTACGATAATATCGGCGCGCATTCACAACCCATATTCGCCGGCAAGATTGACGACAAAGTGGTGTGTGAGGCAGTGCGCGGTGGCGAAAAACGTCTCGCCCATCAAATATCCCTGTGGTTGCCCGGGGTGCTCAAAGTGGATCCTTTTCCGGATCCGACCCTTAAACAATTTGAGTGGTATGTACCTTGCGATGAAGGCAGTCACTGGTATTTTCAGACCCTTGGTTGTCGAGTGGCAAATTCCGTGGAAGAAGAGAGCTATGATCAGGAATTCGAGACGCGCTGGAAACCGCTGGGGCTACACGGATTCAATGACGATGACGTGTGGGCGCGGGAGGCGACACAGCCCTTTTATGCCGACGACTGGGGCTGGATAGAGGAGCAGTTATTTGAAGCGGATGGCAATATTGTCGCCTGGCGCAAACTGTCCAGCGAACACAATCGGGGAATTCAGACCAGGGAACATGCCTAGCCTTTGTAGTCTGCTGGAATAGTCAAAACCGTTGCGCTCAAGCGAGAGGAGGGTTGTTATCCGCGCTTCACAAACCGTACTTCATCCTCCAGAACATGCACTTCGCATTTCATTTTTTCCCCGAGCTTGCGCACCAGGGTCATGTAGATGACTCTATCGTCGGGCGCCACGGAGTTTTTCAATAAGTCCCGACTGTAAGTTAAGGATTCCCCGACCGGGAGAGTTTCAAGGGCGGCTGCAACCGTAGTAAATTGCATAGAACGACCTCCGGTGTAATTATGCGTCTACCGGGGAGCCATCAGGCCGGCTTTCGACACCCGGTTTAGACTACACCACCACTTTATGCCGACGCAGAACTAGAAATCAACCTGTAACTGGCTGACGAACGCCTCGTGGTCAAACTGACCCGCGGAATAGCTGGTATTCACATCGTAAAGAATAAACTCATTGATCAAACGCACATTGCGCCCGAAGATCCAGGTGAAAATAAAATGGTAGGCATCGCCATCGTCCATGCCACGAGCCACTTCATCCGGGGAACGGCCCGTAAGAGTGCGCATAAAACGCGTGCGCGACGGGTGCTCGTTATCGACGGTTTGATACTGGAATCCCAGCGCCCAGGCCGTATCTCCCAGGAGCGGGAAGGTTCGAGTCAGGCCAAGCGTCATTGCGGTGGAGTCGAGCTGATCGGACAGCACGTTTTTAGTGTTCAGTAATTGGTTTCCGTCAGACTCCGAAACGAACCGTGTCCAGGAACTCCAGGCATACCAATGGTGGTATTGCAGATCGTTAAAAATCATGAACCATTGGTTTTCAAGGTCGGCTCCAATAACGCCGGTGTCCAGCGTGCCGCTGTCGTTCGAGCGGGCATAGGCACCCGCCAGGCTATAGGTAAAGCCCCGGTCCACCACCTGGTATTCATCCAGATAAGGGGATACGCCGGTAGGCCGTAATCCGAGGGAAAGCGCATACAACATCTCATTGTTGTCGTTATCGAGGGACAAATCTGGTGCGTTGAACACGCCGATTCCATAGTGCAAGCGATTGCCAAACAGCCCTTTACTGCTTGCCTCGGGCAATCCGAAGTCGCCTCGTTTCAGCGATATACCACGGGCCCGGCCAGCCGCGCCGGGACTTAAAAATTCGGTGAATTTACGTTCGACGCTGGCCCCTAACTGAGGGGCGCGACCGTATCCCGGAATAAACTGTTGTCCGATGGTAAGCGTACCGAAACTCTCGTCCAGATGTTCGAACCTGACCCAGGCGTCGAGTAGATTGTCCGCATTGGGTAAACCCGGCACTTGATTGGCGGCCTCGTATTGGGTTCGAAAAGCAATACGGTCCGCCAGGTAACCCTTAACCCCCATTCGCGCCCGTCGAAAGGTGAAGCTATTGGTTCCCTCCAGGCCATTTTCCGCCGCGATATAGGTGTAGCGAGGCTGAAGTCGCCCCCACACCTTGAAAGCCGGAAATTCCGCTTGACCGAGGCTTTGTGCGACGAAGTTACTGATGGGATTTTGTGTAGCGGCCGGTTTACTCTCAATGATCTGCGTAGCCAGTTGCTGGTGCTCCGCGGCCGCCGCTTTAGCCTTAATTTCAGCCACGTCGACCGCGGTTAACAGACCCTTGGTACTCAGGGCGTCGAGCACCGCATCCACATAAGCATTATTGGCCAGCACTGAATTGCTGGCGGCGTTTAACGACAATAGGGCCAAGAAGAGTAATTTTTTCACTACGTTGACTCCTCGCAATCAGAGGTTTATCCGGTCCGTGAATAGCTTGAGAAGCCGTTTAAAAGCGAACCCGTGTTTTTTGAAACACGGTTAAAACCGCGGGAACAGGTATGCTTACCGACGCAGAATACTATTAATACTAGTATCAATAAAGTGCTTTTTGCAAATATCTACATCGGGGGATGGAAAAACCGCACGGACCTGAGGGTGTCATGTCAAAGTTAAAACCAGACCAGTCATCGGTTAAGAGGCAGGCTGAGCTTTTGATGTGTTTGTGTTACTAAGAATCGTCGGGAGGGTTACTGTTCAGCTGCAACGCGCTCTCCACCAGGTGAGAAATAAAACCCCTGACTCTCGTTTCCCCAACCCCCGAGAAAAGCATCATGGTAATCATGTGCGATGAACCAACAATCATCCGCGCCGAGTCCCTGGCATCGACATGGGGGCTAATTTTATGATTTTTCTGGCCGCGCTTTATAACCCCTTCGGCATATCCGATAACCTGTTTTTTAAATGCCAGGTACTGGGGCCACAGACAATCCCTGACGGAGGTGCTCCAGTCGAGCCAGACGCGAATATAGTTGGGGTTTTCCTCCACGTGGGTAATAAACCAGAGCATCAAATCGAACAGCTCTTCCCGTGGATTGGTCTGATCGCGACCCTTTGGATCAATACAGGTGCTTAGAAAGCCAGTCATTTCATTTAATATGGAATCGATGAGAACCTGACGCGTGCCAAAATAGACAAATACCGTGGGTATTGACACCCCGGCAAGATCGGCAACATCTTTGTGTGTAACCCGAGCTATACCCGTATCGGCACACGCATCAATTGCGCATTTTATCAGTTGTTGACGCCGTTCTTCCCGGCTTAAGCGCGTGCGTTTGCGCTCTATAATGCCCTTGTCCACTACCGCAGTTTGCATGTACTGTCGCATCCCTTTTGTTATTCAATTACATGTTTGGGTAGTTGGGTCCACCGGCACCTTCCGGTGCTACCCATACAATATTCTGTTCCGGATCTTTAATATCACAGGTTTTACAGTGTACACAATTTTGTCCGTTGATTTGAAAAACCTTGCTGCCGTCTTCTTTTTCAAGCACTTCGTAAACCCCGGCGGGGCAGTAGCGCTGCGCTGGTTCATCGTAGAGAGGCAAGTTGTGGCTGATCGGTAGATCGGGATTTTTGAGGGTCAAATGACAGGGTTGATCTTCCTCGTGATTGGTATTGGACAAAAATACCGACGACGGTTTGTCAAAGCTGAGCTTGCCATCCGGTTTTGGGTAATTAATTTTCTTACAATCCTTTGCGGGAAGCATTTGCGCGTGATCCGGCTTGCGGTCACGCAGCGTAAACGGCAGCTTGCCGCGGAAAATATTAATGTCGATAAAAGCAAATGCGGATCCCAGGATGTTGCCCCATTTGTGCTGGGCAGGCCCGAAGTTGCGCTGCGTATGCAGCTCTTTCCACGCCCAGCTGTTTTCATAAGCAGCTTTATACTCCGTTAGTTCGTCCCTCGCACGATCTTTGGCCAGGGCATCTGCCACCACCTGCGCGGCGACCATCCCGGATTTCATCGCCGTATGAGAACCTTTAATTTTGGCGAAATTCAGGGTGCCTGCGTCGTCGCCAATCAGTAATCCACCAGCAAACGACATTTTCGGCTGCGACTGCAGGCCACCCTTGACGATGGCTCTAGCGCCGTAGGAAATACGCTCTCCACCCTCGAGATATTGTTTGATTTTGGGGTGATGTTTATACCGTTGAAATTCGTCAAACGGGCTGACATGGGGGTTAGCATAGGACAAATCCACGATCAGGCCGACGGCGACGGTATTGTCCTCTAGATGGTATAAAAATCCGCCTCCAGCGGACTTGCTTTCATCCAGAGGCCAGCCGGCGCTGTGAACCACCAGACCTTTTTTATAATTAACATCAGAAACCTTCCACAACTCTTTGATTCCTATACCATAATGTTGTGGGTCTTTATCTTTATCCAGCTCGTATTTGGTAATTAATTGCTTGCCTAGATGCCCGCGACAGCCCTCCGCAAACAAAGTATATTTACCGTGGAGTTCCATGCCCTGCATGTAATTGTCTTTGTACTGGCCATCGACACCGACCCCCATATCGCCGGTGACTATACCCTTGACGCTACCATCCTCCCGATAAAGAATTTCGCTGGCGGCAAATCCCGGAAAAATTTCGACACCCAACGCTTCAGCCTGCTCCGCCAGCCAGCGACAGAGATTGCCCAGACTAACGATATAATTGCCTTGATTATGCATGGTGGTGGGCACAAATAACGAAGGTACTTTTATACCCCCGGTGGCGCTGGTCAGCACATAGATGTCATCCGCGGAAACCGGGGTATGCAGGGGAGCGGCGCGTTCTTTCCAGTCCGGAAATAACTCGTTTAGCGCGGTGGGCTCAAAAACGGCTCCGGAAAGAATATGTGCTCCAACTTCCGACCCTTTTTCAACCACGCAAACGGTAATTTCGTCGTTGAGCTGGCGCAGGCGACAGGCGGCGGCAAGGCCAGCGGGGCCCGCACCGACCACCACAACGTCGTACTCCATAGATTCCCGTTCCACTCAGCGTTCTCCTTGAGGACTGCAGACTTAACCGCGAATTCTAGCGGTTTTTTGTATATGGCGCTATGGAATTGGTTGTTATCGTTGGGACCGGTTGGTCAAAAAAATTGCTTGATTAAGCACGATCTAAGCCATTTTTAGCGCAAAATTATTGATTTATCCTCCCCGGCCCGGCATTATGGCGCCTCCCGAAAAACAGGGTGGAGTGAGGGTGTTTAGCCAAAACCGCATTCCTGTCTTTTTGCAATTCAATCTTTATCAACCAGGCAAAGGTAATCCATGAAGGTACTTGTTGCTGTAAAACGCGTTGTCGACTACAACGTCAAAGTTCGCCCCAGGTCAGATGGTACTGGGCCAGACCTGGCCAACGTTAAAATGGCGATTAATCCATTCTGCGAAATTGCGGTGGAAGAGGCCGTGCGACTGAAAGAGAAAGGTATCGCAACGGAAATAGTCGTTGTTTCCATCGGGCCCCAGACTGCTCAGGAGCAAATTCGCACTTCACTGGCATTGGGCGCCGACCGCGGCATTTTGATTCAAACCGCGACTGATCTGGAGCCGCTCGCAATTGCCAAATGTCTGAAGGCAGTTTGCGATAAAGAAGCCCCTGATCTGGTGCTGCTGGGCAAACAGGCGATTGATGGTGATAACAATCAAACCGGGCAAATGCTGGCGGCGTTAACCGGATTCGCACAGGCTACGTTCGCCTCGGAAATCGCCGTTGACAGCGGCAACGCGAAGGTTATCCGCGAGGTTGACGCAGGACTGCAAACGTTAACCCTCAAGTTACCCGCAGTGGTTACTGCTGACTTGCGCCTCAACGAACCACGTTATGCGTCGTTGCCGAACATTATGAAAGCAAAGAAAAAACAAATTGATACCACAACACCCGAGGAGTTAGGGGTCGATGTTTCCACGCGGGTGAAACTGGTTAAGGTCGAGCCACCAGCGGAGCGCAAAGCCGGTATTAAAGTAGCCGATGTGGCGGAACTGGTAAACAAGCTCAAAAACGAAGCCAAGGTGATTTCATGAGTATTCTCGTCATTGCGGAACACGACAACAACTCAGTAAAAGGGGCGACCCTGAATGCGGTCACCGCAGCCCAGAAAATCGGCGGCGATATCGATGTTTTGGTTGCCGGGGAGAACTGTGCGGACGCAGCCAGCTCCGCAGCTAACATCTCCGGAATTCGTAAAGTGCTGGTAGCGGATAATGCGGCATATGGTCATCAGTTGGCGGAAAACGTCGCGCCATTAATCGCTGAATTAGCCCCAAACTACACCCACGTATTAGCGCCAGCCACCACTAATGGCAAGAATTATTTGCCACGTGCCAGCGCCTTACTGGACGTACAGATGATTTCTGAAATTAGCGGTGTGGTGAGTGCTGACACGTTTCAACGCCCCATATACGCTGGCAACATCATTGCCACGGTGCAGAGCAGCGACAGCGTTAAGTTGATGACGGTCCGTGCTACCGCCTTTGATGGTGCGGCGGCGGAGGGTGGTTCTGCTGCCATAGAAGCCATTGCCAGTGCGCACAATTCTGAGTCATCAGAATTTAATGGCGAAGAAGTCGCCAAATCGGATCGCCCCGAACTAACCGCGGCGAATGTGGTTATTTCTGGCGGGCGCGGCATGCAAAATGGCGATAATTTCGACATGTTATATCGTATTGCCGACAAACTTGGCGCCGCAGTTGGCGCTTCTCGTGCTGCGGTCGACGCAGGTTTTGTACCTAACGAAATGCAGGTCGGTCAGACGGGCAAAATCGTTGCCCCGGATCTTTATATAGCGGTCGGTATATCCGGGGCCATTCAGCATTTAGCTGGCATGAAGGATTCGAAAGTCATCGTTGCGATAAACAAGGATGAAGATGCGCCGATTTTTCAGGTGGCCGACTACGGCCTGGTAGCAGATCTGTTCAAGGCGTTACCGGAGCTTGAAGCGCAACTGTAGGTTATATTCACAGCCCGGTATAAAACCGGCCCGCGTGGCCGGTTTTTTTGGCATCTGCCCAGAATGCAAGCCTAGTCTTTCTCGTTAAGGCGTCGGTACCTGGCGCGCTCTTCCGGGCTCATTTCTCGCCATTTTTTGCGCAGCTCGTCGCGACGTTTATCTGGCAATTGTCGATACTTTTCGCGCGCCGAACGAATCCGCTCTTTTTCTTCCGGGGGCAGGGCATCAAACTCTTTACGTCGTTTTTGGATACGTTTTTTTTGCTTATCGCTCAGGTTATCCCAATCTGTCTCGCGGGTTTTACCACCGTTTTCATGTTCAGCCATGAATAAAATTTTTTCGGAGGAAGTAGACCACACGTGACGTCCGGAGATTGGGTATTCTGTTTGCTCCGAGGAATCATAGTTTAGATCATGATTACCGCTATCCATTTTCGTGTATGCGTGGCTCGACGCCATCAGCGCACAGATTAGCAGCAGGTGTTTGCTGAACCGTAGCATCAATCTAGCCTCTGATATCATTTTCACCGTTAGCCAGCCAATAATAAAAATCCAGATTTTCATACAGGTCAAAGTTATCGGAATATTTTTCCTTAACCGCAGGTTGTTCGCTATTGCGCCCCGCACCGGCATTTAGAATCAATACTACCGCAATCAACGACGCCAATGCCATTCCGGTGGTGGGCCACACAATACGTCGTAAGCGCCACCATGGATCTGGGGTAGCCACAGCGGCGCGGCGTATCGTTTGCAACTCTTCGCAAACGTCCTGATTCAGATGCAACTCGCTATTTTGTAGTTCAGACTGAATACCTTTTTCAAAGTCATTCATGACTACGATCCTCCAGTCGATCGCGTAAATTGGCTAATGCTCTTGAATAATGTGTCTTCACACTGCCTTGGGTGCACTGCATGATGCGCGCTGTATCGGCAGTAGAAGCCCCTTCCCAACAGCGTAGTACAAACGCTTCGCGCTGCCGCCTTGGAAGCGCCGCTACGGCCCTGTATAACGTAGCAATTCGTTGCCCGCGAACCATATGAGTTTCCGGGTTCTCGATTTCGGGCCCCGCGACGCTATCAAAAGGGTCCGACCAATCGTTCTCTGCTTCCGGGGCACGACCGCCTGGCAGCCAGCCGAAGAATTTGTTTTGCATTTTCCGGTATCGGAAAACATCGTTTATCTTGTTGTGAAGGATGCGATAAAACAACATTTTCCATTCGTCCAGACCACGATCGCTGTACCGATGGGACAATTGCAGCATCGCATCCTGAACGATGTCCAGCGCGTCGTCGCGGTTGCCCACCGCAGCCCTGGCGATAGCAAAAGCTCTGCGTTCAATGGACATTAAAAAATGTTCGATTGCCTGTGGTTTCAGTATTACTTCCTCGCCAATCGAGATTGGCTGAAGTTTAATGGGTGTCGTAATCTGTAAATCACCGGCATCAGTCCCGGATATCAGCGATGGTTAAAAATTTCGTTGAGAACCAGGGCTGTGCCCAGTACGACACACAAATCATGCCCGCCGTGTCCACGCCCCGAGTAATGATGGTGATAGCCGTGGTGTCTAGAATAGTAGGAGTAACGGTTGCGATAACCATGCCCACGGTCGTGATGGCCGCGGTTGTAGTAGTAGCGACTGTGGTGATCAATGTGACCACGGTGGTGTCTATCGTGGTGTCGATAATACTCATGGCGGTCCTTGCGGTGACGATATTCGCTTCGCCCGTGGTGACTATTCTCACGGGAAGAATAGTTGTGGCGGTGGTGAGAATCGCGCTCGCGATAATCGTTATCTCTAGCCAGAGAAGGTGTGGCGGATAAAGCGAACGACAAAAATGGAATAAGCAGTAGTTTTTTCATCAGGGTCACTCCTGTATCAATGCGCTTGCCTATCAAAACGTTCCACAGGGCAAACGGTTGACCCACCTACAAATCAAATGTTGCCCACACCGGGCAATGATCTGAAGGTTTTTCCATGGCACGTATCTCTACATCAATACCTGCATCAATGCAGGCGCGCGTCAAGGGCATACTGGCCAGTATCAAATCGATGCGCAGGCCCCGCGGCGGTGAACGCTCAAAACCACGACTGCGGTAGTCGAACCAGGAATATGCGCCTGAAGCAGTGCGATTAAGTTCTCGAAAAGTATCGGCAAGCCCCCAGCTCGTCAGTTTCTCCAGCCATATTCGCTCCTCCGGAAGAAAGCAGCATTTGCCTTCCCGCAACCAACGTTTGCGATTGTCATCGCCAATACCGATATCCATATCCTGGGGTGCCACATTCATATCGCCCATAACGACTACGGCATCCCCGGGTTTGTGGCTGGTAGTAATTTGCGCATAAAGATCGGCGTAAAACTGTCTTTTATTTGGAAATTTAGTGGGATGTTCCCTGTTTTCACCCTGCGGGAAGTAGGCATTATAAATATACAGCGGTCTACCGGCGAATTCGAAAGCGCCGTACACCAGTCTGCGCTGCGAGTCCTCACCGTCGTGGCGAAACCCACAAACGCTGCTCCGCGGGACACTGCGATAGAGGAGGGCGACACCGTAATGTCCCTTCTGGCCATGATAAACAGCGTCGTATCCGAGCGCCTTAATCTCGGCGATCGGAAACATGTCATCCGACACCTTGGTTTCCTGAAGGCCGATAAAATCGGGGGCGTGGTGTGCCACAACAGCCTCAAGTTGATGCAGCCTGGCGCGCAGCCCATTCACATTAAACGAGACAATTTTCATGAAAAACTTCTGTACGGTGAACTGCGCATTGCAGCAAGGCCGAGTTATTGCGCCACCAGCTGCGGCGACGGTGAACGAACCATCAACTTCATATAATCAACCAGCACCTGTCCAGATTCTTTTAACAAAGGATCGGGTTCTGCTTGATCGACATCTGCCTTATTCTGTTCTTTCTTGGCTTGATCTTCTTTCTCAAGCGCGTTCCGCCACGCTTTGACAGTTTTATACGGAGTCAGTTTTTTAGCGAGTCTGCGCTTGTTTTCAATATCGAGCATCTCCTGTTCCTGTTGTTCATTCAATGCGCGCCGCTCAGCCAGATTAAGAGGTACTCTTTTAATTTTATTACGACTTTTTATAATCGAGATTTCATCGAGCATATGTACCCAGTCGGGATCAAGTTTGATTCGACTGTCATGCAAAGTGCGGAGTTCCGCCAGGACAGGTTCAAATTCACGGTAGGTACGATGGGATACTTTGTGTATTTTATCCCAGGGGAGGGCGCGTTCCTGACTGCTTTCGCCCACTTCGTCGTCTTCATAAAAAGAGGGGAAACTGATGTCTGGCAAGACGCCCCGATGCTGGGTGCTCTCGCCCGATACGCGGTAAAATTTTGATTCCGTCAGTTTGAGTTGTCCTTCCCCAAGGGGCACCATAACCTGGACGGTACCTTTGCCAAAGCTCTGGCTGCCGACAATTAAACCACGATTATAATCCTGAATAGCACCAGCAAAGATTTCAGAGGCGGACGCGCTCAAACGGTTCATAAGCACCACCAACGGCCCTTTGTAATAGGCCTGGAAACGGGAACGGTTGTCCCGGGAGATACGCTGATTGGCGTGACGAATCTGTACCACTGGACCCGGATCGATAAACAGATCAGTTAACGAAGTGGCTTCAAACAGCGAGCCACCACCGTTATTGCGCAAATCCAGAACAATCCCGTCGACCGCCTCTGCTCGCAACTGCTCTAATAATTTTTGAACATCGCGAGTAGTGCTTTTAAAATCAGGATCTCGTCGGCGGTAGGCTTCGAAATCGAGATAGAAAGCCGGAATCTCGATTACCCCAATTTTAAGAGTGCGGTCATCCTGCGGTATTTCCAGAATGTGACTTTTGGCACTTTGTTCCTCAAGTTTGACCTTGTCCCGTTGAATGGTCAGCAGTATGGGTTTTTCCTGAGCCTCTGCTTTGGCGGGGATTATCTGTAACCTGACCAGGCTGTCCTTCGGCCCTCGAATTAATTCGACCACCTCGTCCAGGCGCCAGCCCACCACGTCGATCAGGTCGCCATCGTCGCCTTCACCGACGGCGACGATTTTGTCCTCAGCCGCTAGCTTACCCTGGCGATCCGCTGGCCCTCCGGGGATCACGCGCACTATTTTGGTGTACTCGTCCTCATTCTGTAAAACGGCGCCGATACCTTCGAGGGACAGGGACATGGAGATATTGAAGTTCTCCAGTGTGCGAGGGGAGAGGTAATTGGTGTGTGGATCGTAGAGGCCCGTGAGGGCATTAACGAAGGCCTGGAACACATCTTCGTTATCCTGCTGTTGTATCTGGTTGATCTGGTTGCGATAGCGTTTTATTAACAGTTCCCGTGCAGCGCCAAGTTCCTTATCCGCAATCATCAGCCTCAGTAAACTGTCTTTAATTCGCTTTCGCCACAATTCATCAGCGTCGGCCATTGTTACCGGCCATGTGCGGTTTTCCACATCCACATCCAGATATTCGATACGATCAAAATCGAACTCATATCCCGATTCGAGCAGATCAATGTTAGCCTGTAACCGATGTTGAATACGGTCCAAAAAGCGGTTAAATATCTGATAAGCGGGCGTCACATCACCCGCTTTTACCGCGTCATCCAGGCTGGTTCGCCACTGATTGAATTCGTCAATATCTGTGCGCAGGAAATAGCTTTTTGCCCCGTCAAGGGTGGTTAAATACTGGTCCAGGAGTTGCCCGGAAAGTGCATCGTCAATCGCAAGTTTACGGTAATGGTCCTGAGAAAGTTTATCGACAATCTCCCTCGTTACCGCCGCCTGATGGTTGGCCGGTGCCAGGGGTGCAGACAGGGCAGCTGATCCCGGCGCCTGGAAAGCCAAAAACAAAAGTATCACTGGCAATATATGCATACGGGACCATAGACTCCAAGGTAAGTTGCGCAGTGTAACATTTTGACTTTCACCGCGGGTGTGCTGTAGCGTCAGTTTGCTATATTTCTATGGTGCCGTAACAGCAGAAAGAGTTCCCAAGCAGCATCCATACGCTGAGCCGGTCCCAATCCTATCAACTCAGGAGAGTTGAACACCCGTAGGCGCAAACTTCTCATGGCCCGGACGAGACGAGCAAGAGTTGGATTGATCAACACTTAATTACTTAATTTAACATAATATACATTATGCGCAGCATGGTGCAAAGCTAAACTCAAATCGGATGAGTAGCAACCTGCATTTTACTCGCCCAGTTTGCAATATGTATGAAAAAAAATTATATATTTTACTATTTATAGAGTTAGCTCCCATATTGAATGTAATTTATATTATTTGTATCCTTATATACCCGCCGTGGTTAAGTTAATTTGTATATATGTGTGTTACCGTTTTTCCCTTTAATTCGCCTGATATTCCTTTTCGTCGCTGGAACGCGCCGCCGGTACTCATAAACTGTGAACTGGTTAAAGATTGCATCGATAATGACGATAACCCCCACAGGCTGTACACAAACCTTTTTTTACCCCGGAGCGAACGTTTTGAGGCTCAGAGATTCAGGACCAGCGCAATTCAATGCTGCCCGCCAAAGTGCGCCCGTTGTCGGTGGTTGTACTCGCGCTCAGGTCTTTGATGCAGGCGCCGATTCTCAAACTGATAGTGGACTACCTTCCTAGTGAACTGCTCGCGTATTGTCCCCCAGACAGCGGCCCCCGCAATATTGATTGCCGATGACGATGATTTCATCCGATTGCTGGCAGTAGATTTTCTGACGGGTCAGGGATTCCAGGTGAGTGAAGCGCGCGATGGTATGGAGGTGTTGGCCAAATTTCGTACAAACCCACCTGATCTGGTGCTAATGGATGTGGAAATGCCGAATATGGACGGGATTACTGCATGTGAATGGATCCGCAACCACCCAGATTTTGGCCACTGCCCGGTTATCGTCATTACTGGTCTGAATGACACGGCTTCGATAGAACGGGCATTTGGTGCTGGCGCCACCGATTTCAGCAGTAAACCGGTCAACTGGTCAATTCTGCTCCATCGCATCAATTACGTATTGCGTGCGAGCGCAACCTTTTTGAATTTGAAACATAACGAAGAACGCCTGAGCGAAGCTCAAAGGCTCGCGAAACTCGGATACTGGGAACTGGATCTTAAAACCAATCAACTCTATACCACAGATCAAATCCATGCCATATACGGTGCCCAGCCGGACCAGGGCGAAGGCATAGATTTCTTTCTGAAACATATGCCTGCCGTCGATCAGGAGCGCGCGCTGATCGAACTGGAGCGCTGCAAAACCGAAGGGGCTTTCGAAGGTTTTGAGCACACCGTGTTACACGCTGACGGTAATGTCAGAACGGTATTAACTAAAGGTGACGTTGTTAGCGATGTTAACGGCGATAAACTATTAGTAACGGGAGCCTCTCAGGACGTTTCGGAGCTCAAACAATCGCGAGAAAAAATCCAGTTACTCGCGTATTTCGATACATTGACCGGTTTGCCAAACAGGGTCTCATTTACCGATTCTTTAAATCTTGCGGTCGCACAGGCCAAACGTTCGAATTTACAGTTTGCCGTTGTTTACGTGGACCTCGACGATTTCAAGCTTGTCAATGACACCCTCGGACACGATGTCGGTGATCAACTGTTACAGGAAGCAGCCAAAAGACTTACTGTTACCGTCCGCGAAGCGGATTTAGTGGCGCGCCGCAAAGGTCAACAGGATATCGCCACGGCAGTTTCACGGGTTGGTGGTGACGAGTTCACTCTGCTCATATCTGCGCTGAAACAAGGCGATAATGCCGACAAGGTGGTGCGTCGTATACTCGAAGCGTTCGCCGAGCCATTCTTTCTGAGTGCGCACGATGGCATACACCATCACGAAGTATTCGTTACGCCGAGTATCGGATTGGCAATCTATCCAGAGGATGGCGCGACCGGTAGAGAATTGCTTAAAAATGCAGATACCGCGATGTTTCAGGCTAAACGTGGTGGTAAAAATGGATTTCGTTTTTATAAACCAGATATGAATCAGCGGGTGCGTGAACGACTTAATCTGGAAACAAAATTGCGTCGTGCGCTGGAAAGAGACGAGTTATCGCTCCACTATCAACCACAGTTTAATCTGGTTAATGAACAAATTGTAGGTGTTGAAGCACTGCTGCGTTGGTCAAATAGTGAATTGGGTAATATTCCACCTGATAAGTTTATTTATCTTGCTGAAGAAACTGGATTAATTATTCCTATCGGAGAATGGGTGTTACATAATTCCTGCAGCACCCTGCGCCGATGGCAGCGCGACGATCTGGCACCGGGATTGTTGTCCGCGAATTTTAGTAGTGTGCAATTTCGACAGCGAGAACTGGATAAGATTCTCCATAAAATTCTGAATAGCTCCGGCCTTAGCCCTGATCGGTTCGTGGTCGAGCTTACCGAAAGCGTAGTAATGAGTAATGCGCGCGAAAATACAAAGTTATTGAAGCGGCTCAAAGAAATTGGTGTCGGCATTGCTATTGATGATTTCGGCACCGGTTATTCGTCTCTAAGCTATTTAAAACGCTTCCCGATAGATAGTATCAAAATAGACAGATCCTTTATTCGGGATATCGAAAAGGATCCAGATGATAAAATAATCGCCTCAACGATTGTCTCGATGGCTCGGAGCTTAGGTCTTAAGGCTATAGCAGAAGGCGTGGAAACAGCTCATCAACTCAGCTTTCTCCGTGAAACAGGTTGCGACGCTGCCCAGGGATTTTTCCTGTCCTATCCGCTTAACGAGGCAAAGATGACAGATCTACTCCGCTCCAAACAAGTAGCCCCAAAGTAGTACCGAAGAATTTTTTTAAATAACCAGAAATTAACCTGTAAAAAGGTGCTACCACCCTCCCCCTTGCTTTCGCCGCTTACCACTCGCCTAAACCCGAGCGGAGCGCTAGCAGCTCCCGCGCTATCGTGATAAATTCCCGTGCTCCTATCAATTGGCGCTTAATTGGCCCGCATTAATATTGAACAAATCAGAGGACAGCAGTAATGGGAAGAGTACAGGATAAGGTATGTCTGGTTACCGGTGGCGGTCTGGGCATGGGACGCGAACACGCCCTCCTCCTCGCCGCACATGGCGCACAGGTAGTCGTCACCGACCTTAACATCGCCGCAGGCGAAACCGTCGTTGCTGAAATCAAGGCAGCCGGTGGTGATGCGCTGTTTATCAAGCAAGACGCGGCCTCCGAGCAGGACTGGATTCAGGTGGTAGATGCTTGCGTTAAACACTTTGGAAGGATCGATGTGCTGGTTAACAACGCTGGCGTTTTAATCCTAAAATCTATACAGGAAACAACGACTAAGGACTGGGATTTTGTACAAAGCATTAATACTCGCGGTGTCTTTTACGGCGTAAAATATATCCTTCCGGCCATGCAGAAAGCCGGTGGCGGATCGATTATCAATATTTCCTCGATCTACGGGTTGATTGGCGCGCCCAGTGCTTCTGCGTATCAGGCCTCAAAAGGAGCAGTACGTCTGTTGAGTAAATCCGCTGCTGTAGAATACGCAGAATTCAATATCCGCGTTAATTCGGTGCATCCGGGCGTTATTGCCACCAATATGACCAAAGATATGCTGGTTGACGAAGAAGTCACCAAAGCACTGCTCGGCACTGCCCTGATTCGTCGCCCCGCACAACCCAAGGAAATATCCTGGGGCGTACTGTTTCTTGCATCGGACGAATCATCCTATATGACTGGCTCTGAGTTGGTTATCGATGGCGGTTACACCACAACCTGATTCGTATCAAAGGAGGATCAGTGTTCATAAGGGCTGCTGCTCCCCTAAATTTACAACTAACTTTAATGAAACTGAGGTGATTTAATGAAAGCAAAAGCCGTAGTCATGACCGCTGTCAACGAATATTCTGTAGAGGAAATTGAACTCGATCCACCGCAAGCCAACGAAGTACGGGTACGCATGGTAGCCACAGGTATCTGCCAATCGGATAATGCAGTGATAATAGGTAAATTGCCAATGCCCACCCCTATTGTTATTGGGCATGAAGGCGCTGGGGTGATAGAAGAGATTGGTTCAAATGTTACTAATGTTAAAGTCGGCGACCATGTCATTACCTCGTTTATTCCAATGTGCGGCGAATGCTATTTTTGCCTGCATCAGGAGCCATGGCTGTGTACCGCAACCGATCTGTTTACCGGCATGCAGCCCGACGGCACCAGCCGGGTTAAGCTTAATGGCAAGTACATCGGTGCCTTTGCTGCGCTTGGCAACATGGCTGAGCAAGTAGTGTGCCCCTCCATGTGCGTCATCCCGATCGACAAAAAATACGATCTCAAAGCGGCCGCACTGGTGGGTTGTGGCGTAATGACTGGTGCTGGCGCGGCACTGAATACTGCCAAAGTTCAGCCCGGTAGTAGCGTAGCGATATTTGGTTGTGGTGGAGTCGGTCTGTCGGCATTACAGGGCGCGAAAATCGCCGGCGGTAACCCGATTATTGCGGTCGATCTTAACGATGGCAAACTTGAAGCAGCCAAACAATTTGGCGCCACGCACACGGTGAACGCCAAAAATGATCCAGTTGCGCAAATTATGGAAATTACTGGTGGAATCGGCGTCGATTATGCCTTCGAAGTGATCGGTGTTCCTGCGGTTGCGGCCCAGGCGTACGCAGCGACCCGCCGCGGCGGTACAACCTGCATGGTCGGTGCTGGCAGTCCCACTGAAGAATACAAATTCAATGCGCTTGAAATGCCTCTGTCGTCAAAAAAAGTCTGTGGTTGTATTTACGGCAGTACCAATGCGAAAGTTGACTTTGCTAAATTGCTTAATTTCTACGAAACCGGACAGCTCGATCTCGACAGGATGTGTTCGAGAACCTATAAGATCGACGAGGTCAAGGAGGGCTTTAAGGATATGATCGAAGGCCGTAATATTCGCGGTGTGGTCGTGTTCTAAGTAGCATACCCAAACAATAACGCTGAGTTATAATTTATTATGGTTTATTGTCATATGAAAAAAGGAGCAGCGCAGGCTGCTTCTTTTTTGTCCGCCCCACTCACTTTTTGAAGCCGACATAATTATTGCGGCGTACGCATCGTTACAAATTCTTCTGCGGTTGTGGGATGAATACCCACCGTCGCGTCGAAATCCTTTTTGGTTGCGCCAGCCTTTATCGCCACAGCCAATCCCTGAATGATCTCCGCGGCGCCGTGACCCAACATATGGCATCCTACTACTCGATCACTGCCACGCTCCACGACCAGTTTCATAAAAGTGCGCTGCTTTCCGCCACCCAATGTTTCTTTCAGAGGTTTAAATCGCGCTGTATAGATGTCAATCTCTCGGTAATTTTCTCGTGCTTCAGCCTCGCTTAAACCAACCGTTGCAAGGTTCGGATTACTGAACACGGCTGTAGCTATGTTTTGATAATCCATTGTCAGCTGCCCATTGTTAAAAAGATTACTCGCAATAATCATCCCTTCTCGTATTGCCACTGGTGTGAGCTCTACCCGCCCAATCACATCACCCAACGCCAGAATCGATGGTTCTTCCGTATAAAATTTATCGTCGACCACGATGGCCCCTTTGGCGTTGGTAGTAACGGCAGTACTGTCGAGCCCGAGACCGATGGTGTTGGGCCTGCGACCCGTAGCGTAGAGCACGCCATCCACTTCCATTTGCTGCCCGTCCTCGGTAGTCACGTGCAGTATGTTGTCGCGTTTCTGAATATCGGATACATCGCAATTAAAGTGCAGATTGATCCCTTGCTCCTGCATTTCCTCCGCTAGAAGTTCACGCAAATCCTGGTCAAATTGTTTGAGGAACAGCGGACCACGGTAGAGCAAGTGGGTTTCCACGCCTAATCCATGCATAATGCCGGCAAACTCCACCGCTATATAGCCACCGCCGACAATTGCCAGGCGTTTCGGTAACGCCTCCAGATAGAACATGTCGTCGGATGTAAACACATGTTCGCGGCCTGTAAATTCCGGCACGTAAGGCTGACCACCGCTGGCTATCAAAATATATTTACAGGAAAAACTGCTGCCATTGATGGTTACCCTATGCGGGTCAACAATGAGCGCTCGACCGTCGAGTATGTCGACGCCAGCGCTACTCAGTAGATTGCGATAAATTTGGTTGAGTCGCGATATTTCCAGATTTTTATTATCGCGCAGCGTCCTCCAGTTGAATACAGGCGGCTCCAGGCTCCAGCCAAAGCCTGCGGCCGATATAAAGTTTTCGCGGTATTCCGCCGCGTAAACAAATAATTTTTTGGGTACGCAACCCACATTAACGCAAGTGCCACCCAGATATTGTTGCTCCGCGACCGCAACCCGCGCGCCATATTGGGCGGACATCCGCGCGGCCCTTACGCCGCCTGATCCGGCGCCAATGACAAATAAATCGTAATCCCATTCAGCCATTATTTATTACCGTCTCAGCTCCAAACCAGTTTAGTTGTTTACGCAAACCCACCACACCACCCACGATAATCAATGTCGGGGCTCGCGCCTCCACATCTCTCACTCGAGCCGCCAGATTTCCGAGGTTGCCATCGATAACGCGCTGTCGCAACGACGTGCCCTTTTCAATCAAAGCAGCCGGCGTCTGTGCATCCATACCGTGGGCAACGAGACGTTCGCAGATGGTCTCGAGGCCATTTAACCCCATATAGAAAACCAATGTTTGATTAGGTGCGGCCAGGTGCGACCAGTTGAGGTCGAGTTGACCTTCCCGCCGATGGCCGGCAATAAACTGCACCGAAGTTGCATAGTCCCGGTGCGTGAGTGGAATGCCCGCATAGCTCGCGCACCCCGAAGCTGCGGTGATCCCCGGCACCACTTGAAAGGCTATACCCTGATCCGCCAGGTGCGCAATCTCCTCCCCGCCGCGTCCAAATATAAACGGATCCCCCCCTTTTAAACGTAACACCCGTTTTCCAAGACGCGCGAATTCCGTCAATTTTTGATTAATATTATCCTGGGTAACAGGATGCTCTCCCGCGGTCTTGCCAACGTAATACAATTGCGCATCACGCCGCACCAAACCCAGCACCTCCTTTGACACCAGGCGATCATAGAGCACCACATCGGCCTGTTGCATTAATCGCAGCGCTTTAAAGGTCAGAAGATCGGGATCACCAGGGCCCGCTCCCACCAGATACACTTCGCCACTGGGAATATCCACTGGGGTGGCATTGAGTTGTGTCAGCAGGCGCTGCTCCGCTTCATTTTCTCTGCCAGCGTAGATCAGTTCGGCAATATCGCCCTGCAACACATTTTCCCAGAACCGAGTACGCGCACTTAATTCGCCGATGTGCTGCTTGACCAACGCTCTAAATTTACCAGCGAGTGCAGCCAACTGGCCAAAACCTGCGGGAATCAACGACTCCAGGCGGGTACGTAGCAGGCGTGCCAACACCGGCGCGCGACCGCCTGAACTGATGGCAACCAGCACCGGCGAGCGATCGATAATCGACGGGAAGATAACCGTACACAATTGCGGATCATCAACCACATTGACGGGAATACCCAAGCGTTGCGCATCCGTCGAGACAAGTTGATTACAGGCGCGGTCACTGGTGGCAGCTACCACCAATATTGCGCCATTGAGTATACCTGTCCGGTAGGGTTCGAGACGTACCGGAATCCCATGCGACTGCGTAAATTGGTGCACATCGCTATCTATTTCAGTGGCTATCACCTCAATTGCAGCGCCCGCGTCCAGTAGCATGCGTAACTTGCGTAGCGCCGTGCCACCACCACCAATTACCACGCAGCGCCGCCCGCGCAGATTATGGAATAGGGGTAGATAATCCATGGCTAGTTACCCGTCGACCGAGGCATTACCTATATGCGTTTTCCCACCCATATATGATTGAAGGGCGCCAGGTATGGCGATACTTCCGTTGCGTTGCTGGTAATTTTCCATAACCGCCACCAGGGTGCGCCCAACCGCGAGGCCTGAGCCGTTTATCGTATGCAATAATTCCGGCTTGCCGGTCTCTGGATTGCGCCACCGCGCCATTAACCGGCGTGCCTGAAAATCCCGAAAATTACTACAGGAAGATATTTCCCGGTATTTATCCTGGGACGGTAACCACACTTCAATGTCGTAGGTGCGCGCTGCGGAAAATCCCAGATCCCCACCACAAAGAATAACCGTACGATAAGGCAACTCGAGTTTTTCCAATATTAATTCGGCGTGACGTCTCAGTTCTTCGAGAGCCTGCTCCGATTGGTGCGGCGCCACAAATTGCACCAACTCTACTTTTTCAAACTGGTGCTGGCGAATCATACCCCGCGTATCTTTACCGTAGCTCCCCGCCTCACTGCGAAAGCAGGGCGTGTGACACACGAGGCGTGCAGGTAGTTCAGTCGCTTCGGCAATACGCTCGCGATAAATGTTGGTGACTGGCACTTCGGCAGTCGGAATTAGATAAAAATCCTGGTCGGCCCGCAGCTTGAACAAATCTGCTTCAAATTTGGGTAACTGGCCCGTGCCGAACAGGGATTCGCTGTTGACAATATAGGGCACGTAAACTTCCCGATAACCGTGTTCGCGGGTGTGCACATCGAGCATAAACTGAATTAACGCTCGGTGTAGCTGCGCCAATTCACCATACATTATGGAAAATCTGGAGCCGGTAATTTTGGTCGCGGTATCCAGATCGAGCTGCCCCGATAGCACTCCGAGGTCCACGTGATCTTTTACCTCGAAATCGTATTTTCGCGGTACGCCCCAGCGGCTGACTTCGACATTGTCTTCCTCAGAGCGACCTTCCGGCACGTCATCATCAGGAATATTGGGGATACCATGGGCCAGATTATCCCACCGCCCCTGTACCTCAACGAGCTGTGTTTGTGCAGCCTCAAGGTCGCCTTTAAGGCCGCTCACTTCCCGTAACAGCGGCTCAATATCCTGACCCTGCGCTTTGGCGATGGCTACGGACTTGGCGCGCTGATTGCGCTCGGCCTGTAACTCCTGAGTTCTGGCCTGAAGCGACTTACGCTGCTCCTCCAACCCCTGTAGTTGCGCAGTGTCCAGCACAAACCCACGTTTTAGCAGGGCCGTGGCCACCGCCTGTAGTTCGGTGCGTATTCTTTTTGGATCCAGCATGGTGGTATTAAGGTCTCACAGAAAGTTACAGCATACGGGTCAGATACATAGCGGCCAAAGCACCCGCGAGGCATAGAGTCACGGTAAGCACGACATAGGCAAAGGCCAGTGCAAGATGGCCATTTTGCCACAAAGCCAATGCATCAAGCGAGAATGCAGAGAACGTGGTAAACCCACCCAACACTCCAATCATCAAAAAATTGCGCCATTCCCCCGGCAATAATCCACGCTCGACGATAATTACATATAACACACCCATCAACATTGATCCGCCAACGTTCACGACCATTGTGCCCAACGGAAAGCGTAGACCCGCCACCGGAAATATCAGTGCGTTCACTGCAAAGCGGCCCATGGCCCCCAGCGCGCCCCCCATGGCAACCGCTAGCCATTGCATGGTGTTTCTCCCGCTTTGTCGCCATACCGAGCCTCTCGGCTGCCGCGATCGAGTTGCCGAAGGTGGCGCAGTTTCTCCGAAATTTTCGCTTCGAGTCCCCGTTCCGTCGGCTGGTAGTATTGCTTGTTTTTAAGCGCTTCGGGAAAGTAGCTTTCACCGGCGGCAAATGCCCCGGGTTCATCGTGAGCGTAACGATAGGCTTTGCCGTAATTCATTTCCTGCATAAGTCTGGTCGGCGCGTTGCGTAGATGTATGGGCACGTCGAGACTGGGCATAGTTTGAATATCTTCAAGGACCGTGTTGTAAGCGCGATAAACCGCATTACTTTTCGGGGCCACCGCCAGATAAATGACCACCTGCGCCAGCGTCAGCTCACCCTCGGGACTGCCGAGTCGTTCCTGCACATTCCAGGCGTCGAGCGCCATACTCAACGCGCGGGGGTCCGCATTGCCAATATCCTCGGATGCCATTCTCACCAGGCGTCGCGCCAAATACAGCGGCTCACAGCCACCATCCAGCATACGCACCAACCAATAAAGAGCTGCGTCCGGTGAGGAGCCGCGTACGGCCTTGTGCAGTGCAGAAATTTGGTCGTAGAAATAGTCGCCTCCCTTATCAAAACGACGCGGGTCCGACACGGCGACCTGTTGCAACAGGGCAATGTCAATATGTCCAGGCGCAACTGTTTCATCTATCAGGTCGGCGCTAATTTCGAGAATATTCAACGCCCGTCGAGCATCGCCGTCGGCAACAGAAACCAGCAAATCCAGCGCATCGTTGTCAACCTGAATTACTCCTTTGAACCCGCTCTCGATATTAGCCAACGCCCGCATAACGACTTGCCGTATGTGCTCGTTTGTTAATGGACGCAAGGCGTAAACTCGACAGCGGGACAACAGTGCATTATTGAGTTCGAACGACGGGTTCTCAGTGGTGGCACCCACCAGAAAAATTGTTCCATCCTCGATAAATGGCAGGAATGCGTCCTGTTGTGCCTTGTTAAAGCGGTGTACCTCATCGACGAATAGCACTGTCTTCCGATGTCGGGCCTCCCGTTCCTGTTGCGCACTGGCAATCGCTGCACGGATTTCTTTGACGCCGGAGAGTACGGCAGAAATATTTTCAAAGCGCGCGTCGGCACCCTGGGCAATCATTCGCGCCAACGTTGTTTTTCCAACCCCCGGCGGACCCCACAGGATCATCGAGTGCAGATGCCCGGCAACGATGGCTTCGCGCAGAGGTTTGCCGGGAGCCAGCAAATGTTCCTGACCGTAAAAATTCTCGATATTACTGGGTCGCATGCGAGCCGCAAGCGGCTGATAGTCGTTCTCGGAAAACAACGAATCACTCATCTCGAAAAATGTCCGTGCCTTCGGGTACAACAAATTCAAAACGCCGGGGGTCAATAGCGCCATTAGACTCCACCCCGGTTAGCGCCACGTTGGTGCGCTGCCCCATCCGATCCCACAGCACAATCGCACTGGGCAAGTTGCCGTGAAAACTCAACGCCACCTTGCTGTAGAGGCTGTGTTCGGCTCTGGGGGTCAGTATATAGGTGCGATCATCATCGTTGCGCTGCTCGACCACCGCGTAGTCATCGGCGATACGTTCGAGACCACCGATAAATAACATAGCCGGCGTGTCGTGAATATCTTCGAGGAATGGCTTTATTGTGACTTGTTCGAGGTCCGGGTCGTAGACCCACAGAGTTTCGCCATCGGCCACCACCCACTGCTCCATCGGCGCATTGCTAATCCAACGCAGCTTGCCGGGGCGTGCTACTTCCATCTTACCGTCGGATTTCTGTATCGGATAATCGTCCGCCGAATACAGCGTCTGTTGAAAGTGAGCACTAAAATTATTCAGGGTAGCCAGTTGGCTTGCCAGATTCACCGCAGCCACACCGGCACCTGTAGCGTCGTCGACAGTAGCTGATGCGGAAGATAATACCGGCAACAGACACAGCAGCAAACATAAACAGGAAAGCCGTTGTTTCACGGGTCTCTCCGACTGCTGGGCGCAAGTACTTCTCGACTGCCATTGCTGCTCATGGTACTGACTACACCAGCCGCCTCCATCGCCTCTATCAAACGCGCGGCGCGGTTATAGCCGACTCGCAATTTGCGTTGCACCGAGGAAATTGAAGCGCGGCGGGATTCCAGCACAAACTCCACCGCTTCGTCGTACAGCGGGTCCGATTCGCTGTCCGCACCTTCATACTCTTCAGGACTGCTAAAACCTGGAATTGGAATTGCGCCCGTCGTGTCGGGGTCGGTGATCGCCTCGAGATACTGCGGCGCGCCACGCTGCTTCCAGTCGGCTACCACCCGGTGCACCTCGTGATCATCGACAAAAGCGCCGTGGACTCGCACCGGCACACCGCTCCCCGCCGGCAAATAGAGCATATCGCCATGCCCGAGCAACTGTTCTGCACCGCCCTGATCAAGAATCGTGCGCGAATCAATTTTTGACGACACCTGAAAAGCAATTCTGGTCGGCACGTTGGCCTTGATCAGCCCGGTAATCACATCCACCGAGGGTCGCTGGGTCGCCAGAATTAAATGGATACCCGCAGCGCGCGCCTTTTGCGCAATACGCGCGATTAGTTGCTCGACCTTTTTACCCACGATCATCATCATGTCGGCAAATTCATCGATAACGACAACGATGTAGGGGAGTTTTTCCAGAGCGGGAGCACTTGCTTCTTCAGCACTGTCGTCGGCCCGAAAGTCCTGCTCCGGCTGCCAGAACGGATCGGTCAACGGTTTTCCCCGGGCCTGCGCTTCTAACACCTTGCGGTTATACCCAGCGAGATTGCGCACACCGAGCGTAGCCATCAGTTTATATCTGCGTTCCATTTCGCCGACGCACCAGCGCAAGCCACTGGCGGCGTCTTTCATATCGGTAATCACCGGTGCCAACAAGTGTGGAATGCCGTCGTACACCGATAATTCCAGCATTTTTGGGTCAACCATAATCAGGCGCACGTCATCCGGGGAAGCCTTGAACAACAGGCTAAGCAGCATCGCGTTTATACCCACAGATTTTCCCGAACCGGTAGTGCCGGCCACCAGCAAGTGTGGCATTTTACCCAGGTCGGCGATGACCGGGATTCCTGAAATATCGTGCCCAAGAGCCAGTGACAGGGGTGAGCGAGCTTCGTCGTATTCGCGGGAGGACAGCACGTCGCCGAGACGTACCATTTCGCGATGTTCATTGGGTATCTCAATCCCCACCACCGATTTGCCTGGTACTACCTCCACCACACGCACGCTGATAACGGCCAACGAACGAGCCAGATCCTTGGCCAAATTAGTGATGCGGCTAACTTTGACCCCAGCCGCCGGTTGAATTTCAAATCGGGTAATCACCGGCCCGGGTAAGACTTCCACTACCTCGGCGCTGATACCAAAATCCTGTAACTTTAATTCGAGCATGCGCGACATTGCTTCCAGCGATTCTTTCGAGAAGCCTTTTTGATCAGTTTTCTTTGGTTTATCCAGTAAGCCGATTGCAGGCAGTTCGCCGGGTGGCACCTCAACAAATAGCGAGCCCTGTTTTTCCTGCTGTACCCGTATGCTGGCAGCCGGTTTCTTGATGGGCGTGCTAATGACCGGATCCTTGCGTTCGGCATTTTTACGAAATTTACTGTCTACTGTTTCGTGTCGCTGTTTGAGCGCATCCGCGGATAATTGTTGTTCACGAGAACGGTTGCGGAAAATCACCCATTGAGTACGACACCATCCCGCAATGGACAATGAGTATTGGCCCGTGCTATCGATGAGTGCAAGCCAGGATAAATCAGTAAATATCGTTACCCCAAACAGGAATACCGCAAGGAGTATCAATGTACTGCCCTGATAACTGAAGGCCGATGCCGTTGCTTCAGCCACCTGCCCGCCTAAAATACCGCCAACGCCAAATGGCAACGCGCTAACAGTATCGCCGTGGTGTAAAACGGCCAGCGCCGTAGCGCTGACCATGACCAACACCAGGCCGATTGCGCGGAGCACGAAAATCACCCATTCAAAACCGCGATCTTCAATACGTCGGGCTCTAAAGACATTCCAGGCTCGCAGTGCCAGCAGTGCAGGAAACAGATAGGCGAGATAACCAAACAATGAAAAAAATACATCCGCCAGCCACGCGCCTGTAGGGCCTACCGCATTGCTGACCACCGCACTATTACCCGTATGGGACCATCCGGGATCGTCCTGGGAATAACTGGACAGGGCGATAAGTAAATAGATGCTGACAGCCATCCAGCCAATCAGCGCGCCCTCTTGTCGGATCAACTGGCGCCGATTTTTAATATGCAGCTGATCACCGCTATCGTCGCTGTTTTTTTTTGCAGCCTTAGCCAAATTATTTATACCTTTATCGAAGAACTGTCGCGCCAATCGCTATTGTAATACGTCATCGACGGATTACTAGCAACCCGCCAACACACAGCTTCGGCAACGATACATAGCGCAAGCACAATACGGGATTTAGTCCGTATTAATTGGCAGCGCGTAACCGTATTCATTATGATAGCGGCCCATTAAACATTTCATCCCCGGTCGGTCACACCTAACCTGAATTACAAGAGAGCTACCCATGCCCGATATGCAACACCACCGCCTGATTATTCTCGGCTCCGGCCCCGCTGGTTGGACTGCCGCTGTTTACGCCGCCCGAGCAAATCTTAAACCCGTCGTTATTACTGGACTCCAGCAGGGCGGACAATTAACCACCACAACGGACGTGGATAACTGGCCCGGAGACTGGCAAGGAGTGCAGGGACCAGACTTAATGGTAAGAATGCAAAAACATGCAGAACGCTTTGAAACTAAAGTAATTTTTGATCATATTGAAAAAGTAGATTTAAGTCAACGCCCATTTGTCCTCAGTGGGAATAACCACTACAGCTGCGATGCGTTGATTGTCACTACCGGGGCCTCGGCCAAATATCTCGGCCTCCCGTCGGAGCAGGCGTTTATGGGTAAAGGGGTGAGCGCCTGCGCCACTTGTGACGGTTTTTTCTATCGCGATCAGAAGGTTGTCGTGGTCGGGGGCGGTAATACTGCGGTGGAAGAAGCCCTGTATTTATCAAACATTTGCCAGGAGGTGGTCCTGATTCACCGCCGAGATACCCTGCGCGCTGAAAAAATGCTGCAGGATAAATTGATGGAGAAAACTCGGAACGGCAATATCTCCATCGTCTGGAATCATACGCCCCTCGAAATTCTTGGAAACGACAAAGGGGTCACCGGCATCAAATTACAGAGTACACTGGATGACAATGAGGTAGAGATCAATACAAATGGCGTATTTATCGCTATCGGTCACACGCCAAACACCGATATTTTCAAGGAAATTCTGACGATGAAGAACGGCTATATTACCGTTCAGGGTGGGCTGGACGGAAACGCCACCGCGACCAGCGTCGATGGCGTATTCGCAGCTGGCGATGTGGCCGACCATGTTTATCGCCAGGCAGTGACCTCGGCCGGTTCGGGCTGCATGGCAGCGCTGGATGCCGAGAAATTTCTCGACAATATGAAGTAACCAAATCCCTGTGCCACTGCCGTTCCTCGACCTGGTCAACCCGGTCTTTCCCGATCCGGAATCTGCATTGCTCGAACCCAATGGGCTGCTCGCGGCAGGCGGTAATTTGTCGGTAAGTACGCTACTCGCGGCTTATCGACAAGGAATTTTCCCGTGGTACGTCGACGGCCAGCCACCGCTGTGGTGGAGTCCTAATCCGCGGGCGGTAATTCCGACGGATCGCCTGCATATCTCCCGTAGTTTGCGCAGAATATTAACTCGCGGGCACTACGAAATTCGTGTGGATTTTGCGTTTGAAGCGGTGCTGAACAGCTGTGCGCAACCGCGTGCGGAAGGAGCAGACACCTGGATTAACGCGGACATGCAGCGCGCGTACATAAATATGTACAGGGCGGGATATGCACACTCCGTGGAGTGCTGGATCGACGGCGCTCTGGCCGGAGGCCTGTACGGCGTTGCGGTGGGTGCCATTTTTAGTGGCGAATCCATGTTTAGTCATCGTGCCAACGCCTCAAAAATCGCCATGGCCCATCTTGTGGCTGGAATTCGGCAGGCGGGATTTACCGTACTGGACTGCCAGGTCCCGAACCCACACCTGAGCTCCATGGGTGCCATCCTGGTGCCCCGGACCGAATTTATTGGTGTGCTCAACAGTACCGCCGGACGGGAGTTGGACTGGCCTAAAAGCCTTATTTCAGATAAGGTTTATTAACAAGTTAGCTATGGCGGGGCGGAAATGACCCGAGATATCTCACCAGATCTGCAAAAAATCAGGCTCTTTTTAACCGAGCC
Organism: Porticoccaceae bacterium; assembly: GCA_041600415.1. GTDB lineage: Bacteria > Pseudomonadota > Gammaproteobacteria > Pseudomonadales > Porticoccaceae > JBFJKD01. Next base: position 133,598 of record JBFIKF010000002.1, read on the forward strand.
GCACCGCTGTAGTTACCTGCCCGATCAGAAGGCGGTAACCGCCTTTGTGGACCCCCAGCTTACTATCGATGCGCAGACTTACAATCGCCTTTCAGGCGTAGGCTTTCGTCGTAGTGGCCAGTATATCTACACTCCCCGCTGCACGCACTGCAAAGCCTGCATTCCGGTGCGTATACCCGTACAGGAATTTTTACCCAGTCGACAGCAACGGCGTACCCGGAAACGCAACCAGGATATCCAGATCGGTATTGTCGAGCAGATTGACGTTGACCTGCACTACCCACTTTACGAGCGTTATATCGAAGCACGCCACCGCGATGGCGACATGCACCCCCCTTCAAAAAAACAATACCAGGACTTTATCGGCAACCCCTGGGAGTGCACCCGCTTTATGGAGTTCAGATCGGCTGGCAAGCTACTGGGTTGCGCAGTTATCGACTATCTGGATACGGGGTTGTCCGCGATCTATACCTATTTTGACCCCGATCAGGCGCGACGCGGCCTGGGCACATTCTCGATTCTGAGTCAGGTGGATCTGGCCCGGGAACTGAATCTGGAGTACGTTTATCTGGGCTATTGGGTGCGCAATTGTGGAAAAATGAACTACAAATCCAAATTTCGCCCCGCCGAGCTATACCTCAATAACCGTTGGCTCAAATTTTGACGACGCTTTGCTAACCTTCCATTTTTCAGGCACAATGCCGCCCGCGCTTCTGCTTAACTGAATTGGCTTGAGTATTGCTGAACTATGGCGAAAGAAGATCAAATCGAAATGGACGGCGAGGTGATAGACACCCTGCCCAATACCATGTTCCGCGTTAAACTGGAAAACGGACATGTGGTGACTGCTCACATCTCCGGCAAAATGCGTAAAAATTACATACGCATATTAACCGGTGATAAAGTCAAAGTAGAACTGACACCCTACGATTTAAGCAAAGGTCGCATTACCTATCGCGCTCGCTAAACCTTTCGTTGTTTTCAAAACAGGGAACACCTGCATTAATCGCCAGGCTTCGCTTCCACCACCAACTTTTCATTCTTAACACGAACCCGCACCACACCTCCGCCGTTAGCCAACTTGCCAAACAATACCTCTTCGGCCAATGGTTTCTTAATTTTTTCCTGAATAAGCCGCGCCATCGGTCTGGCCCCCATTTTTTCGTCGTAACCATGAATTGCCAACCATTGCCGCGCCTCCGCGTCCACATCCAGCTCGACTTTTTTGTCGTCCAGCTGCGCCTGTAGTTCGGTGAGAAATTTATCCACCACCGTCTGAATAACTTCGCCGCTGAGCGCTTTGAATTGCACAATGGCATCCAGGCGATTGCGGAATTCTGGAGAAAACATTTTTTTGATGGCTTCCATGGCGTCGCTACTGTGATCCTGATGAGTAAAACCCATGGAGGTGCGACTGACCAGTTCACCACCAGCGTTGGTGGTCATAATCAGAATAACATTGCGGAAATCAGCTTTGCGACCGTTGTTGTCCGTCAGGGTCCCGTGGTCCATAACCTGCAGGAGCAGGTTGAACACATCTGGGTGTGCCTTTTCAATTTCATCCAGCAACACCACGCAATGCGGATGCTTGGTAACCGCGTCGGTTAACAACCCACCCTGATCGAAGCCAATATAACCAGGTGGGGCTCCGATCAAGCGCGATACCGTGTGGCGCTCCATATACTCCGACATGTCGATACGTATCAACTCAATGCCCAGCACTTCTGCAAGTTGGCGGGATACTTCGGTTTTACCCACACCGGTCGGACCGGCAAAAAGAAAAGAGCCAACGGGTTTCTTATCGTCCCGAAGACCCGCACGGGCCAGTTTAATAGCCGCGTCGAGTGTTTCTATCCCCTCATCCTGACCAAAAACCACCAGTTTGAGGCGGGAACTCAGCTCCCGGAGCTGCAGTTTATCTGATGAAGAGACGCTCTTTGGTGGAATCCGGGCGATGCGCGCCACGATCGCCTCGATATCCCCAACACCCACCACTTTTTTGCGTCGGGATGCAGGCTGAAGTTGCTGAAAAGCCCCGGCCTCATCAATCACATCGATGGCCTTATCGGGCAAAAAACGATCCGTAATATAGCGCGACGACAATTCCGCAGCGGATTTCAATGCGGTTACCGTGTAACGTAAACCATGGTAATCCTCGAACCGCGATTTCAGCCCTTTCAGAATCTCAACAGTTTCCTCCACCGAAGGCTCGGGCACATCGATTTTCTGGAAACGCCTGGAGAGCGCGCGATCCTTATCGAAAATCCCCCGGTACTCCTGATAGGTGGTCGACCCCATGCAACGAATTTTTCCGGAGGTCAGTATGGGTTTAAGCAGGTTCGAGGCATCCATCACCCCACCAGATGCGGCACCTGCACCGATAATGGTGTGTATTTCGTCGATGAAAAGTATCGCTTTATCTTCCTCCTCAAGTTCCGCCAACAGCCCTTTAAAGCGTTTTTCGAAATCACCGCGATATTTGGTGCCAGCCAGCAAGCCCCCCATATCGAGAGCGTACACGGTACTACCCAGTAACGGCTCCGGCGCACTTTCCTCAACGATAAGCTTGGCCAGTCCTTCCGCGATAGCAGTTTTACCTACGCCAGACTCACCAACCAGCAACGGATTATTTTTTCTGCGCCGCATCAGTATCTGACATACCCGCTCAAGCTCACCGCGCCGCCCAACCAGCGGGTCAATATAGCCATTGATGGCCTGCGCGTTAAGATTAGACGCGAACTGCTCCAACATACTTTGTTGCTCTGCCACGCCATCGCCAGCGGCTTCCAGGGCTTCGCCACCCTGGTCAGGGCCGCGCTCCGCCTGATTGCCAATTTTGGCAATACCGTGGGAGAGAAAATTGACCACATCTATGCGCGATATATTTTGTAAGCGTAAAAAATACACAGCCTGGCTTTCCTGCTCGCTGAATATGGCCACAATTACATTGGCCCCGCGCACTTCCTTTTTACCCGACGACTGAACATGAAAGACCGCCCGTTGCAGGACCCTTTGAAACGCCAGCGTGGGTTGAGTTTCCCTGCCGCTGTCATCGGAGGAAATGACCGGCGTGGTGGAGTCCACGAACTCGCTCAAATCTCTGCGCAGCATTTCTCGATCCGCGCCACAGGCATCCAGCACCTCGATGGCGGACTCATTGTCCAGCAGCGCAAGCAGGAGGTGTTCCACCGTCATAAACTCATGCCGTTTTGCGTTCGCGCCCTGAAACGCCAGGTTTAATGTCATCTCCAAATCGCGACTTAACATGACCATCTCCGATTAACTATCATCATCCCCCTCCCCCGCTGGCTCAGTTTCGCACAGTAACGGGTGCTCACTCTCCCGGGCATACTGATTCACCTGAGCCGCCTTGGTCTCGGCTACTTCGCGGGTAAATACTCCGCAAACGCCCTTACCTTCGGTATGCACCTTTAGCATGATCCGAACGGCCAGTTCCCTGTCAAGCGCGAAGAATCTTTCAAGCACCTCTACCACAAATTCCATCGGTGTATAGTCGTCGTTCAGTAAAACAACTCGATACAAGGGTGGCTTTTTGAGTTTGGGTAGCGCCTCTTCCAGTACGGTACCGGTACGGCTATCCTCACCTTCCTCGCCAGGGCCGCCACATACGGCTCTGTTGTGTTGTATATATTCATTCATAATTCGAGAACAATCTACGTCAACCTTTGTTCAAGTGTTCGCCTATTCTACCGCTCCGGGCGTCATTTGTGCCGATCATTTAACAACTAACGGTACTTGACTTGAGGGAAAAATACCGCTAGAAAGGGCAGTGCAGTGGTTTTTTGCGGGAAATACAGCCACTCCATAACCTGATAATTTTAGCGGACAGGTTTTAATTAATAATTAATATAAAAGTTGTTGGGAGAGAGCCGATGCCTAATGGAACGGTAAAGTGGTTCAACAATGCCAAAGGGTACGGTTTCATTTTATCGGCCGAAAGCGGCAGCGATATCTTTGCCCACTACTCTGCGATTAACATGGATGGCTATAAAACCCTTAAAGCAGGACAGGAAGTCCAGTTTGACATCGTCGAAGGCACCAAGGGCATACATGCGGCAAATATTCGCCCCTCGGGCACCAACGGCGTCACTGCCGACACACCTATATCCAAGTCTTCGCCTGCCCCGTCCCCCGACACGACTGAAAACATCAGCTAACTAGCTCGTATCAGGTATAACTGGCTGTCGATAACCGTTAACCATAAAAAAACGCCCATTCCCGGGCGTTTTTTTGCGCTGCGCAAGCAAATCGGCATCCTACATATGCGCGATTATGGCATCCCCAAACTCAGAGCAGGACAGCAGTTTCGCGCCATCCATCAGTCGCTCAAAATCATAGGTAACCGTTTTGGCGGCAATGGCACCCTCGATGCCTTTAACAATCAGATCAGCCGCCTCATTCCAGCCCATATGACGCAGCATCATTTCCGAGGACAGTATCTCGGAACCCGGGTTAACTTTATCCTGGCCTGCATATTTGGGCGCTGTGCCGTGGGTGGCCTCGAACATGGCCACGGTGTCGGACAAGTTCGCCCCAGGGGCAATGCCGATACCGCCAACCTGCGCGGCCAATGCATCCGACAGGTAATCCCCATTCAGGTTGAGTGTCGCAATCACACTGTACTCCGCAGGGCGCAACAAAATCTGTTGCAGCATTGCATCGGCGATAACATCCTTGATAACGATTTTTTCACCAGATGCCGGATTAATGATGGCGTGCCAGGGTCCACCATCGATCGGCTCAGCTCCAAACTCATCCCGCGCCAGTTCGTAGCCCCAATCGCAAAATGCCCCCTCGGTGAACTTCATGATGTTACCTTTGTGCACCAGGGTAACCGAAGGCTTGTTTTGATCGAGGGCATACTGAATAGCCCGACGCACCAGCCGTTTGGTCCCCTCTTCGGATACTGGCTTGATACCTATGCCACAATTTTCGGGAAAGCGAATCTTGGTAACGCCCAACTCTTTTTGCAGAAACTGAATAACCTTGTTGGCTTCATCAGTACCCGCCCGCCATTCGATTCCGGCGTAAATATCTTCCGAATTTTCCCGAAAAATACACATATCAACCTTACCCGGCTCTTTAACGGGCGATGGTACGCCCGTAAACCAGCGCACCGGTCTTTGGCAAACATATAGATCAAGCTCCTGGCGAAGGGCCACGTTCAGGGAGCGAAAACCGCCCCCTACCGGAGTGGTAAGCGGTCCCTTGATGGACACGCTGTAGTCCTTGATTGCCTCAAGTGTTTCCGGGGGAAACCAGTTCCCGTCGTACAATTCCGCCGCTTTTTCGCCGCAATACACTTCCATCCATACAATCGCTTTCTTGTTATTGTAGGCCTTGGCGATAGCCGCATCGGTAACCTTGATCATCACTGGCGTGACATCCGCGCCGATACCATCACCTTCGATAAACGGAATAATCGGGTTGTCGGGGATGTTAAGGGATAAATCACTGTTAACCGTTATTTTTGCCCCTTGCTGCGGAACCTTGATATGCTGAAAACCCATCGACGCTTACCTCCTTAAAAACCCTGAAAAAGATGCGTTAAATTGGCGAAATTCTAACATGAACCCGATAAATTCTGTAGTAAATTTACACAATGTCGATTCAGGCAGATGGGCCAGTGACTAAACACAACGCCAAACTCATCCTCTTCAATAAACCTTTTGGCGTGCTCAGTCAATTTACCTCTACCATCGCGCATCCCGGTCTGGAGCACTACCTCTCGATACCCCACGTCTATTGCGCGGGCCGCCTTGATCGCGACTCCGAAGGTTTATTGGTGTTGACCGATAACGGTGCACTACAAGCTCGGATCAGTCAGCCACGCTTTAAACTGACAAAAACCTATTGGGTGCAGGTAGAAGGGTCCATCGCAGAGCAAGCCCTGCAGGCGTTGCGTTCTGGTGTGACCCTGAAAGACGGAGCAACATTGCCCGCCGCAGTACAACTCATTCACGAGCCCGATTTATGGCCGCGCACACCGCCAATTCGTGTCAGAAAAGCCATTCCCACCTGCTGGTTACAAATGACTCTCAGGGAAGGCAGAAATCGTCAGGTAAGGCGCATGACCAGCGCGGTGGGACACCCCACATTGCGTCTGGTGCGCGTAAAAGTTGGCCCATGGCACCTCGATTCACTGCAGCCTGGTGAGCACCGAGTCCTCCAAATCGAATCCCGCGATGCCATATGGCGTCGCCTGACACATCAGTAGCACCATGTACAAGAGCCAAATCCATTTAACTGTCGCCGCCGTGGTCCCCCGGGGGGAATATTTCCTGTGTGTGGAGGAACTGAGCGACGGGCAAACTGTAATCAATCAGCCAGCTGGCCACGTTGAAGCGGGCGAATCTCTGCTAGAAGCCATTACCCGGGAAACCTATGAAGAAACCGGCTGGCGGGTGGCCCCAACCTGGTTTTTAGGAATAACTATTTACCGTTCGCCGCAGGATGGCATTACCTATTATCGCCATAGTTTTATCTGTGAGCCCATCGCGCAAGCGCTTACGCGACCGCCCGACCCTGAAATTCGACGAACCGTATGGCTCAGTTTCGTCGAGCTACAGGCCATCTCAACTCAACTGCGCAGCCCGATGGTTCTGCAAACGATTGTCGATTATCGCGCTGGACGGCGTTTTCCATTAGAGATAATGCGCGATTGCCGGTAAAATCAGCGACTTTCTGTACGGGTAGGCGGCAATCGCCACCATTCGCCTAAATCTTCAGGTTTTTATGAACAATCTTGGCAAAATCATCGTCGGCATGTCCGGCGGTGTCGACTCCTCGGTCAGCGCACTCCTGCTACAACAGCAGGGCTACGCCGTGGAGGGTTTATTCATGAAAAATTGGGACGAAGACGATGGCACCGAATATTGCACCGCCAAACAGGATCTCGCCGACGCGGAAAGCGTATGCCACCGCCTGGGTATTACCCTGCATACCGCTAACTTTGCCGCAGAGTACTGGGACAATGTATTTACGCATTTTCTGAATGAATATCGCGCCGGACGCACCCCGAACCCCGATATTCTCTGTAATCGGGAAATAAAGTTTAAGGTGTTTCTGGAATACGCAGAACTTCTGGGTGCCGATTTTATTGCCACCGGTCATTATGCGCGCCGCGCTGACAACACTGGCCACACCCAGTTATTGAAAGCGCTGGATCGCAACAAAGACCAAAGTTACTTTTTACACGCGGTAAGCGAAGCAGCCCTGGCACGAACGCGCTTCCCGCTGGGAGATCTGGAAAAATCTGCAGTGCGATATATCGCCGAACAGCACCAACTGGCAACCCATGATAAAAAAGACAGTACTGGCATTTGCTTTATCGGTGAGCGACGATTCAGCGATTTTCTGGAACGCTACCTGCCGGCGCAACCCGGTCTGATTGAAACTCCTGAGGGGATGATCGTCGGTGAACACCAGGGCCTGATGTTCCATACCCTCGGTCAGCGCCAGGGGCTGGGTATTGGCGGTGTCAAAGGCGCCGATCAAGCACCCTGGTTTGTGGTGAATAAAGATTTGGAACGCAATGTGCTAGTTGTCGCTCAGGGTCAGGACCACCCGCTACTCTATCACCGTCACCTGGTCGCGACGCAAATCCACTGGATTAACGGGCACCCTGAAACGGACATTTTTCAATGTACAGCAAAAAACCGTTACCGCCAGGACGATCAAGCCTGCACTGTCACCGTCGACGATGAGCGCTGTACTGTAGAATTCGCCCAGCCCCAGAGGGCGCTCACGCCCGGACAATCGATCGTGTTTTACCGCGATGATGTTTGCCTTGGCGGCGGCGTCATCGATTGCCGGAGTTAGTAACCTATGTTCTTCAACCCTACCCAGGAACAGATACTTCCCCTCGCCGCCGCTTTTCAGGCCTGCCAACTCCTCGACAATCTGGCAAAACACGGCGAGATACCGAATCCAGAACTGGAAACTGCCGTCGCCAGCCTCTTGAACCAGACGCCGCAATCCACCGAGGAAGTATTTGGCACCAGGGCCAACCTTGTGCTCGGCATGCAAACAATGAACGATTTACTCAGCCCCGCACCGGCACAACGCGCCAACGGAGTGCTGGGTTATGTGATTAATGTAATGCATGTGGAGCGCAAGCTTGCCAAGAATCAAAATATGCTCAACCGGATCGGGGCAGGTATTGCACAGGCGGCCCGCCAGGCACAGCATTTCTCAACCACGGATGAGCGCGTCCTGGCCTCGCTGGCCGACCTCTATCAGCAAACTATCAGTACGTTTCGCTTTCGCATTCAGGTGCGCGGCCAGGGTGGCCATTTGCAGCAGGCCCAGACCGCCAATCGCATACGCTGCCTGCTCTTTGCTGCTATTCGCGCGGTACTGCTGTGGCGACAGCTGGGCGGTCGACGCTGGCACCTGATTTTTAGACGCAACCAGGTATTGCAGGAACTGCATCGTTTGCGGTCCTCGATACAGAAATAATTCCCCTGAAAAATCAATGGGGTTCAGGTAAAATTAAGCCCCTGTATTTAGCGCGTTAGCGCTTCCCGGAACCTCTTATGGACACAGTTAATCGCTTATCAGCCCTCACCGCAGTGTCACCCATCGACGGGCGGTATCAGGGAAAAACTGCTGTGCTGGGGGATATCTTTAGTGAATTTGGACTCATCAAATACCGCGTTCTGGTGGAAATACAGTGGCTGAAATTACTCGCCAGCACAGAGGCCATTTCTGAAATAACCAAGTTCTCACCTGCGGCCGAACGAACACTGGACGATCTGGTTATACACTTTTCAGAAGTGGACGCGGTGCGTATTAAGGAATTCGAGCGCAGCACCAATCACGACGTAAAAGCCGTAGAATATTTTCTTAAGGAGCGCCTGGCCGATGATGACGAGTTGCGTCCCGCTACAGAATTCGTACATTTTGCCTGCACCTCGGAAGATATCAATAATCTGAGCCACGGCTTGATGTTGCGGGCCGGCAGAGAGCAGGTCCTGCTCCCAGCCATGGACGATATTATCGACAAGTTGACGGATATGGCCCATCAATATGGCGCTATCGCAATGTTATCCCGCACTCACGGACAGGCGGCCTCCCCCACCACGGTGGGTAAAGAACTCGCCAATGTGGTTGCGCGTTTACGCAGGCAGCGAACTCAGGTGGCGGATGTCAAACTGCTGGGCAAAATTAACGGCGCGGTGGGTAACTACAATGCGCATATGGTTGCCTGTCCGGAAGTCAACTGGCCGCAGCTCGCACAAAATTTCGTACAGAGTCTCGGGCTCGAGTGGAACCCCTACACAACACAGATCGAACCCCATGACTGCATTGCGGAACTGTTCGATGCGCTGTGCCGCTGCAACACAATTTTACTCGATCTCAATCGGGATCTGTGGGGCTACATATCCCTTGGGTATTTCAAGCAGGCTACGGTGGCCGCAGAGGTCGGCTCTTCCACCATGCCCCACAAGGTGAATCCTATAGATTTTGAAAATTCCGAAGGCAACTTGGGACTTGCCAATGCGGTCCTGCAACACCTTGCGGAAAAGCTACCCATTTCCCGTTGGCAGCGGGATCTGACCGATTCGACGGTACTGCGCAATATGGGCGTCGGCCTTGCCTACAGTTTAATCGCTTACACCTCCATTCAGAAAGGTTTGGATAAACTAGAGCTGAATTATGCTGTCGTGGCCGCCGATATCAACCAGGCCTGGGAAGTGCTCGCAGAGCCCATTCAGACTGTAATGCGCCGCTATAATGTTCCTGAACCCTATGAAAAACTCAAGGCTCTGACGCGGGGACAAACCATCGACCGGGACGTAATGCAGCATTTTATTGCACAACTGGATATTCCCCGGGACGCTAAAGACCGCCTGCTGGCATTGACGCCAGCAACTTACCTGGGCAATGCACCAGTGCAGGCCAATGATATTTAACTTTTGCATTGCACCGGGTTGGGGCAGGACCATGATTGATTCGGCGTTCAGGACACGTTCATAAACTCCTGATTTTTGAGCTGGCGCAATGTATCCCGAACTTCAGCTGCTCTTTCAAACTCGAGATTGCGCGCGTGTTCGTACATTTGGCGTTCGAGCCCCTCTATCTTTTTCGCCAACTCCTTAGGAGTCAAACCACGACTATCGTCACCGAGTCGATAACGGCTGCGCTCCTCCGCAATTTTTTTATACTGCCTGCCCCGTTCTGCCGCTGAGCTGAGCGCCCCCTCCATAATATCGGCAATCGACTTGCTGATGCCTACTGGTGCCAACCCATGCTTCGCGTTGTAGGCCAGTTGCGTGACGCGACGCCTCTCCGTCTCCTGTAAAGCTCTTTGCATAGAACCCGTAACGCGGTCAGCGTACAGAATAGCGCGACCGCTAAGATGGCGTGCAGCGCGACCGATGGTCTGAATAAGGGATTGCTCTGAACGCAAAAAACCTTCCTTATCGGCATCCATAATCGCCACCAGCGCCACTTCGGGCATATCCAGCCCCTCGCGCAACAGGTTAATGCCAACCAACACATCGAATTCACCCAGGCGCAGGTCACGAATTATTTCGACCCGCTCTACGGTCTCCACATCCGAGTGCAAATAGCGTACGCGAACACCATTTTCGTCGAGATAATCTGTCAAGTCTTCCGCCATGCGTTTGGTTAACACCGTAATTAACACCCGTTCATTATGCTGGGTACAGTGCTTAATCTGTTCCATCACGTTATCCACCTGGGTGGCCGCCGGCAGAATTTGCACTTCGGGATCAACCAGACCGGTGGGCCGTACCACCTGTTCAATCAGGGCCTGAGCGTGTTGTGCCTCGTAGCGGCTGGGTGTGGCCGAGACAAAAATACTTTGCGGTATCAGTTGCTCCCACTCGTCAAAGCGCAACGGTCGGTTATCCAGGGCCGAGGGCAAGCGAAATCCGTACTCCACCAAGGTCTCCTTGCGGGATCGATCACCTTTGTACATCGCACCCAGTTGCGGAATGGTCACGTGTGATTCGTCGATCACCAATAGAGCGTTATCTGGCAGGTAATCAAACAGTGTTGGCGGTGGCGCCCCCGGTTCTCTTCCCGAAAGATAACGGGAGTAGTTCTCGATACCCGTGCAGTAGCCCAACTCCTGCATCATTTCCATATCGTAGCGCGTGCGCTCTGACAGACGCTGGGCCTCCACCAGCTTATCATTTGCACGCAGCTGTTCGAGACGCTGGTGCAATTCGAGTTTGATCTGTTCAATGGCATCGATGATGGTTTGCCGCGGTGTTACGTAGTGGGATTTTGGATAGATTGTGGTGCGTGGAATACGCTTGAAGATTTCTCCAGTGAGGGGGTCGAATAGCGATATATTTTCAATTTCTTCATCGAACAATTCGATACGAATCGCATCCCGCTCCGAATCTGCCGGAAAAATATCGATCACATCGCCGCGTACTCGATAGTTGGCACGCTGAAAGGCAATATCATTGCGCGTGTACTGCAACTCCGCCAGACGCCGTAAAATCTGGCGTTGATCAATCCGTTCGCCGCGGACCAGATGTAATACCATCTGCAAATACGACTGCGGATCCCCCAGCCCGTAGATCGCCGAAACCGTTGCTACCACGATGACATCCCGCCTTTCGAGCAGCGCTTTGGTGGCTGATAGACGCATTTGTTCGATATGTTGATTGACCGAGGCGTCTTTTTCTATATACGTATTCGACGCTGGCACATAGGCTTCGGGTTGATAATAATCGTAGTACGAGACGAAATACTCCACTGCATTATCGGGAAAAAACTCTTTAAACTCTCCGTACAACTGCGCTGCCAGGGTTTTATTGTGAGCCAGCACAATGGTTGGACGCTGCACCTGCTCGATCACTTTGGCAACAGTAAAGGTTTTACCCGACCCGGTTACGCCCAGCAGCGTTTGCGCGCTCAACCCGGATGCCAGTCCGCTGACCAACTGTTCAATCGCAGAGGGCTGATCACCCGCGGGAGAAAACGGGCTGACACAGCGAAAGGGCTTACTCATCTGGACTCTCAAGTGACACGACATCAACTCGTAAGCTTAGAGCATGGCCATGCGTTTGCACACCGTCTGATTAACTGAACCCACAACGGGTTTCAGAACGTTCCGGCCTTGACTCACTCGGGGGGCAGTTATACCATAGCGCCGCTTAATAATTCCGCCTTAGCTCAGCTGGTAGAGCAAATGACTGTTAATCATTGGGTCGCTGGTTCGAGTCCAGCAGGCGGAGCCAATATTAGATTAGAAAAGGCCAACACCTCGCAGTGTTGGCCTTTTTTATTACCACCTGGCCCGTTTAGCCCATTATAAATGCCCAATGGCGACCTTCTGGAGCATTTAGCGGACGTTAGCGGGCAATACCCGCAGGCATACAACTAGTTCAGGGTGATTAGATCCGCATTTTTGTCGAGAGTCGATTGCCCTATTCCTTTGACCTCAAGCAACTGTTCCTTGCTGGTAAAGGGGCCATGTGCCTTGCGATACTCGACAATCGCGGCGGCGCGGGTTGCTCCGACTCCGGTTAATCCCGTCGCCAGCTGCTCAGCAGATGCGGTGTTGATATTGACTGCACTGACAGTTTGTTGCGCAGCCTGGTCTTCCGCCGCGCTAACTACCGTCGCGGCAACAGCTCCACCGCAGAGGGCTGCCATCAGACACACCACACGAACAAACGAATGTAACGATTTCATAACTAAACTCCCTGTGTCCTGAGACACTCCGTGTTGAGATTAAAGGCGAGACTCCTGCCCCGCCGTGTTAATCATCGCCAATCTCGGCCCGAATGGCAAGTAGAGCGGCAGTGGGGTCGGAGACGCCGGTAACAGGCCGGCCGATAACCAGAAAATTGCTGCCAGCAGCGATGGCTGCGGCTGGCGTCAAAGTACGGCGCTGATCATCGTCACCCTCTCCATAGCCGGTCGGTCGAATACCAGGCGTAACCTTAAGAAATGCCTCGCCCAGCGCCTGGGTAATTTTTTCGGTTTCCTGGCCCGAACATACGACCCCGTCCAGACCACAGCGGTTGGCGAGGCTTGCCAGATTCATCACCAGCTTCTCGGGTGGCTGCTGAATGCCCAACTCGCGAAGGTCCTCTGCATTCATACTGGTGAGCACCGTAACCGCAATCAAAGTGCAGTTGCTGCCCTGTCGGTCCAGCGCGTCTCGCGCCGCCACCATCATCCGTGAACCGCCCAGTGCGTGTACATTAGTCATCCACACGCCAAGGTCAGCCGCCGCCTCGACCGCCTGCGCAACCGTATGGGGAATATCGTGAAATTTGAGATCGAGAAATACGTCGAAACCGCGCGCCACCAAATTTTTTACCAACGCCGGCCCGGCCACAGTAAATAATTCCTTGCCGACTTTCAGTTTACATAGCTGCGGGGAGACTTTATCGACGAAGATTTCAGCATCGCGACGGGTGCCATAATCGAGCGCCACAATAATCCGAGATTCAGGCGTAGATTTTGTCATGGTCTCCATCCGTTCGTTCTGCCACCCCCATGTTTTGCCCTGCATTCTGGAGGATTGTGCCACCAGTGCACACCTCCAGTTGGTTACCTGCTAGCGGGCGCCCCCCTGTCTGGTCGCCGACGATGATCCTTTTTGCGAACGCTTGTTGAGCACCAGACGTGCGGCCAACAACTGCTTTCTGCACCGTCTAAGCGCTAATTTGCTTTTGAGCAGCGGGATCAGGCTAACCATCAGACCGGCCACCGTGCCTCCCATAAATGCGAATAACACCAACACTCCAACCTGATGTTCCCCCAACGCAAAACCAAACAATGAAAAAGCAGTCAATTCGGAGTTATCCTGCACAACCCACATTCCCACCAGAACAAACAGGATTACAATAAGTAGTAACAACACCTGTTTAAATATTTGCATCCATTTCTCCAAAAAAAACGGCAAAGAAGATATCTTTGCCGTTTATCCAGGGGTTTCCGCCGTCAATATCAGCTCGCCTTGCGTTGTATACTCGCATTGACACGCTCGCGTAACTCCTTGCCAGGCTTGAAATGTGGAACATGTTTTCCAGAAAGTTCTACCGTGTCGCCAGTCTTTGGATTTCGCCCCAGACGCGGCGCACGGAAATGCAAACAGAAGCTGCCAAATCCCCGTATTTCAATACGATTATTATTGACCAGTGCCTTCGTCATTTCCTCCAGGATCATTTTTACAGCCATCTCAACATCCTTGGCTTGTAATTGGTCCTGTCGGGACGCTATTTTTTCAATTAACTCTGATTTCGTCATAGTCAACAAACCGAAAAATTACGAGAATTTGACGCAGTGGCTACTTGTCGCCACTTTCCATCTGCGCCTTGATTAAATCACCAATCGTCGTCGGCGAAACAGAATCGGCTTCCTGCTTGCGGTGCTCCTTAACGGCAGCCTTTTCTTCTGCCATATCTTTCGCTTTGATCGACAAATTAATCACGCGGTTCTTGCGATCGGTACCAATTACGCGGGCCTCGATTTCGTCGCCTTCCTTAAGTACAGTTCGTGCGTCTTCGATTTTGTCACGGGAAATATCCCCTGCTTTAAGCACGCCCTCAACACCATCGGACAAAGTAATTATGGCACTCTTGGCGTCGACTTCCTTAACAATCCCCTTGACCATGCCACCTTTTTCATACTCCGCCAGGAAATGCGAAAAAGGATCGTCCAGTAATTGTTTGATGCCTAGAGAAATACGTTCTCTTTCGGTATCAATCGCCAGAATCACGGTCTCCAGTTCGTCGCCTTTCTTGTAGTTGTGTACCGCTTCCTCGCCAGTTTCGTTCCACGAAATGTCGGAAAGATGCACGAGGCCATCAATGGCGCCATCCAGCCCAAGGAATATACCGAAATCGGTAATCGATTTGATCGTACCGCTGATTTTGTCGCCCTTGCTGTGGGTTTTGCCAAATTCGTCCCAGGGGTTGGCGTGACATTGCTTAATTCCGAGTGAAATTCTACGCCGTTCTTCATCGATATCCAGAATCATCACTTCCACCTCATCACCAACCTGGACAATTTTCGATGGGTGAACATTTTTGTTGGTCCAGTCCATTTCGGAAACGTGAACCAGGCCTTCTACGCCATCTTCCAGTTCGGCAAAACAGCCGTAATCCGTAAGGTTGGTAACCACCGCTTTAACTTTGGTGTTTTCTGGATAGCGACCTTTAATGTCGACCCAGGGATCTTCACCCATTTGTTTCAGACCAAGAGAAACACGGTTGCGCTCCCGGTCAAACTTAAGCACTTTGACATCTATTTCGTCGCCGACATTGACCACTTCACTGGGATGTTTCACCCGCTTCCAGGACATATCGGTGATGTGTAACAGGCCGTCAATACCACCCAGGTCCACAAAAGCGCCGTAGTCGGTCAGATTTTTAACGATACCTTTGAGTGATACGCCTTCGTCGAGAGAACTTAATAGCTCGTCCCGTTCCGCCGTATTAACCGCCTCCATTACTGCCCGACGAGAAACAACAACGTTGTTGCGCTTCTGATCGAGCTTGATAACTTTGAATTCAAGTGGTTTGTCTTCGAGGTGTGTGGTTTCGCGCATCGGGCGCACATCCACCAACGAGCCCGGCAGAAAAGCTCGCAGCCCGTTGATATCAACCGTAAACCCGCCTTTAACCTTACCGCTGATTATTCCGGTAACAGTCTTATCGGCCTTCTGTGCTGCCTCCAGATGAATCCAGGACTCAGCACGTTGCGCCTTCTCACGCGAAAGACGGGTAGCACCGAAACCGTCTTCTACAGTTTCCAGAGCGACCTGCACTTCGTCGCCAATTTGTAGACTACAATTGCCGTTTTCGTCGTAAAATTCCTGAATGGCGATAACGCCTTCGGATTTAAGACCGGCATGTACGGTAACCCAGTCTTTATCGATATCGATAATAACGCCAGTGACAATTGATCCCGGCGCCATTTCTACGGTCTTTAAGCTTTCCTCAAACAGTTCTGCAAAATTCTCGCTCATTTAGACTATACCTTCGAATAAAATTGGATGTTGCCATCCATATCCACAACGTCAGGATTGTGGGTTATTTAAATAAAGATAGATGGCGCAATACTGACGTGACCACCACCTATCCAGTTGTTGTTTACGTTTTACACCGACGGCGCACTTCCTTCAGGGCCGCCGCAAATACCCGCTCTATGGTGAGCGCAGAACTATCCAGTATTAACGCGTCGGGTGCAGGCCGTAGGGGCGAGACCTGCCGACCCTCGTCGCGCTCATCCCGCGCCCTTACCTGCTTCACGAGGGCGGCAAGGCTAACATTTTCCCCCTTATCAATCAACTGGTTATAGCGCCTTTGCGCCCGCACCTCCGGTGTTGCAGTGAGGTAAATTTTAACGTCCGCCTCTGGAAAAACCACGGTTCCCATATCCCGCCCATCGGCGACTAATCCCGGCACCTGCATAAATGCTCGCTGGCGATTCAACAGGGCTTTTCTGACGGCTGGAATGGCGGCCACCACCGAAGCCGCCGCGCCCATTTCTTCAGTGCGCACCAATGCGGTAACATCTTCACCTTCTAACAATATTTTAGGCTCGCTGGCACCACTGGCGTCAAAGGAAATATCCATGTGGGCCGCCAAAACCGCTATGCCCTCCACATTTTCAATCGCTACCTTATGCCAGCGAGCGGCCAGAGCGAGTAAACGATACAACGCGCCACTGTCGAGATATTGATAACCTAGCTCTCGGGCCAGCATACGCCCAACAGTGCCTTTCCCGGACCCACTGGGCCCGTCGATAGTGATCACCGGAATCGTTGGTTTAGTCACCGAAATTCCTCGTCCAGGGTGAACCCCAATTGCCGAGACAGCGCGACGAACCCGGGAAAGGAGGTGGCGACGTTGTTGCAATTGCGGATTACTACCGGGGCGCTGGAACGTAGCGCAGCAACCGCAAAAGCCATGGCGATACGATGATCCCCGTTACTGTCCACGTCTCCACCGTGTAGCTCGCCACCATGAATGATTATGCCATCCGGCGTGGTTTGCAGATCCACGCCCAGAGCGGACAAGCCGTCGGCCATAGTCTGAATCCGATCACTTTCCTTGACCCGTAATTCTTCGGCACCGCTCAGCGCGGTGGTACCGGTAGCGCAGGCGGCGGCGACAAACAACACCGGAAACTCATCAATTGCCAGGGGCACCTGATCCTGCGGAATGGTGACGCCCCGCAACGGCGCGTGGCGCACACGAATATCTGCCACCGGCTCCCCGCCTGCCAGCTGCTCGTTACTGATATCGATGCGTGCGCCCATCAAACGCAAGATGTTAATCACCCCAGTCCGTGTGGGATTTACGCCCACATGTTGCAAAGTAATATCTGAGCCCGGCGCAATGGAAGCTGCCACCATAAAAAATGCTGCCGAGGATATATCGGTTGGAATATCCACCGTGGTGGCTGACAGCTTGCCACCACCCGCCAGTGACACTGCCTGACCCTTGCGGAAAACCTTATAGCCAAAGCCAGCCAGCATCCGTTCCGAGTGATCGCGGGTGGGCGCGGGCTCTACTATCCGCGTCGTACCCGCGGCATACAGTCCGGCCAGTAACAGGCAAGACTTGACCTGAGCGCTGGCGACGGGCAGCAGGTAATCAATGCCTGTCAAAGTCTGCCCCCCCCTCAGAGTCAGGGGTGGCACTCCGCCCGCTCCAGTTTCAATTTTCGCTCCCATCAGGCGCAATGGTTCGGCCACCCGGTTCATCGGTCGCTTGCACAACGACTCATCGCCGGTAAGAGTGACGTCGAAAGCCTGACCCGCCAACAGACCGGCCAGCAATCGTATAGACGTACCAGAGTTGCCCAGATCGAGAGCTCTCGGCGGCGCTTCAAGTCCCTGTAGCCCGACTCCGTGAACCACTACATGTCCCTGCGCCGGGCCCTCAATCTTCACACCCATAGCGCGAAACGCCTGCAAGGTCGCGAGACTATCTTCCCCTTCGAGAAAGCCAAATATTTCACTACTGCCCTCGGCCAATGCGGCCAACATGATCGAGCGATGGGAAATGGACTTGTCCCCGGGTACGCGAGCCCTACCAACCAGAGTGCCACCGCACTGCACGAGATAGTCGACAGTTGTGCTGGTCACAATTTTCTTACACTATTCATTGGGATCTAACTCACTATTATCCGCCGAGGTTCTTTTTGACAGGCCTTGCAACTTATTACGAGCATCCCGCGCCCGACTGAACATATTTAACAAATATTCGCTGTCGCTGGTATTGATAGCAGTGCTGAGGCCATTCAGGCGCGCCTGCAATCGCGCCAGCACATCCAGCAGCGCACTGCGATTGGCTAGCGCAATATCGTGCCACATGGTCGGATCACTGCCGGCGATGCGGGTAAAATCGCGAAATCCTCCGGCTGCATAACGAAAAATTTCGCGATTTTCATCCATGACAGAGAGGGTATCCACCAGGGTGTAAGCCAGCATATGCGGTAAATGGCTGGTGGCGGCCAGTATTTCATCGTGCTCCTCAACGGACATCTCACTGACGATTGCTCCGACCTGTTGCCACAAATTGCGCACGCGCTGTAAATGAGAGGTTTCGGTTTCAGCGTGCGGCGTGAGAATGACCTGATGATCGGCAAATAGATCAACCCGCGCCGCAGCCACACCACTTTGTTCCGACCCTGCGATGGGGTGCGCCGGCACCAATTGCGGAGGAATAAACCCGTAGGCACGCTGCGCTGCAGATACCACACTACCCTTGACACTCGCCACGTCGGTAATAGTTACGCTCGGCGCCAGGCACTGGGCCAGTTGTTCCAGGATTCCCGCCACGCTTAAAGTGGGTACACAAATAACGACTATATCGCCGGCACCCAGATCCTCGGCGGCAATGGTCAAACTTTCTTCAACTCGGTCAACCACGCCCAAGGACAACGCCTGTGCCAGAGTAGCGGTACTGCGGGAAACGCCGATGACTTCTCGAAATAAGCCGCGCGCGCGGGCGGCACGGGCAAGACTACCGCCAATCAATCCAACACCTACTATCAGCAGGCGAGGCAAAGCTGGATGTGAATTCAAACCATCACCTTAGTTGAGGATACATTGTCAAGCTTCAGAGGACAGCGCGTGGATAAGAACCTAACCACCTCAGTTCAGCCACCTGGGCACGCACGGCATCGAGGGCCATAGCGACGTTTTCATCGCTGCGATGACCGGCAAAGTCGATAAAAAACACGTAGTTCCATTTGCCCGCTCGAGATGGTCTGGTTTCGACCCGGGTCAAATCCACAGCACAGGTCCGAAACGGTTCCAGCAAAGCATGCAACGCGCCGGGTTCGTTGCGCACGGACACCATAATGGAGGATTTATCGTCGCCACTCGGAGGGACTTCGTCCTTGCCAATGACCAAAAAGCGTGTCGAATTATCCGGGTAATCCTCAATTCTTTCCCGTAACTTCCTCAGGCCGTAAAGTTGCACTGCCATATCTCCGGCGATGGCCGCGGAATTCCATTCCCCCGCCACTCGGCGCGCGGCCTCCGCATTGCTGCTAACCGGAACTCGTTCAATATTCGGGTAATTAGCGTCCAGCCATTTGCGGCACTGGGCCAACGACTGGGAATGGGAGTACACCCGTGTAATATGCTCTGCGCGAGTATTTGCGCCGATCAAAAAATGATGGTGTATACGCAACTCCACTTCACCACATATTTTCAAAGAAGAATCGAGAAAACTGTCGAGCGTATGATTGATGACACCCTCGGTAGAGTTTTCAATGGGTACGACCCCATAATTAGCCGCCCCAGCGGCGACTTCGCGAAAAACTTCATCAATCGCTGACAATGGCGCGCTGATCGCCGAATGCCCGAAGTGTTTTAACGCCGCTTCCTGAGTGAAAGTGCCCTCGGGCCCCAAAAAGGCTACCCTGACCGGTTTCTCGAGGGCGAGACAGGCCGACATAATTTCTCGGAACAGACGCGCCATCTCCTCGGAATCGAGCGGACCTTGATTTTGCGCCATCACCTTGCGTAATACTTGCGCCTCGCGTTCAGGGCGATAGTACGACTCCTCGCCATTTTGTATTTTTACCGCCGCCACCGCCTGCGCGCAGCGGGCGCGATCATTGATCAACGCCAATAATTGTGCGTCTATCTCGTCGATTTGCGCACGCAACGCTGCAAGTTTTTCCCCGCCTTTACTCATACCCGGGTCAACCCTCTTCGTTTTTTTCGCCATTGCCCTGGTCGTCCTGGATACGTGCGACACCCACCAGCGTCTCTTCTTCCTTCAGCCTGATCACTCGCACGCCCTGGGTGCTACGTCCAAGCGTCGAGATCTCCTGCACCCGGGTTCTAACCAGCGTACCCTGATCCGAGATCAACATTATTTCGTCGCTACTGGACACCTGAACCGCTGCCACCAGTTCACCGTTGCGTGCTGACGTACGCATTGCAATCACCCCCTGCCCACCGCGATTATAGACAGGAAATTCGAGCAATTCGGTTCTTTTACCGTAGCCCTTGGCGGTCACCGTCAATATCGCACTGTCGGCATCTTCGGGTATGATCAGGGAAATCATCTCCTCACCGGCAGGTACTTTAATACCGCGCACTCCCTTGGCAGAGCGACCCATCGGACGCACCGCGTCCTCATTGAAGCGGGTTACCTTGCCGTTGCTACAAAACAGCATCACCTGGCGCTCTCCGTCGGTCAACGCCGTACCAACCAGACGGTCACCTTCCTGTAGATCCAGCGCCCGCAGACCAACAGAACGGGGCTTGGCAAACGCGCTCAACTGGGTCTTTTTAACCGTGCCGTTGGCGGTAGCCATAAACACGTATTGATCATCTCGATATTCTTTGACCGGCAAGATCGCGGTGATTCTCTCCCCCTCGCTCAGCGGCAGCAGATTTACCATCGGCCGTCCACGCGCATTGCGACTGGCGACCGGGATCTGATACACCTTCAACCAGTACACTTTACCTGCATCACTGAAGCACAAAATGGTCGTGTGAGTATTTGCAATCAGTAAATGTTCGACAAAATCTTCATCTTTAACGGCGGTCGCGCTCTTGCCCATGCCGCCGCGACGCTGAGCCTGGTAGTCGCTAAGTGGTTGAGTTTTGGCATAACCGCCGTGGGAAACAGTTACCACACGATCCTCTTCGGGAATCAGGTCCGCCGTGGTCAAATCGTCGAGGGATTCAATAATTTCTGTGCGGCGCTCGTCCCCAAATTCATCATTAATTTCCACCAACTCTTTCCGAATCACTTCCATCAGGCGTTCCGGGTTACCGAGGATGGCGAGGTAATCGCTGATTTCGGTGAGTTTCTGCTCGTACTCGCTCAGTAGTTTTTCGTGCTCCATGCCGGTCAGACGGTGCAGGCGCAACTCCAGAATAGCCTGGCTCTGTGCTTCCGACAAACGGTATTGCCCATCCTGCAAGCCACATCCCGCCTCAAGATCCTCTGGTCGGCTGACATCACTGCCGGCTCGTTCCAGAAAGGTCATAACTTCGCTCGGATTCCAAAGCTCACCACGCAAACTGTCCCGCGCCTCGCTCGGGCTCGCGGACGCTTTAATCAATTCAATCACGCGATCGATATTAGCGATGGCGACTGCCAGGCCCTCGAGAATATGACCGCGCTCCCGGGCTTTACGCAATAAAAACAGTGTGCGGCGTGTTACCACTTCGCGACGATGAGCGATAAAAGCCTCAAGTATTTCCTTAAGATTAAGGGTCCGCGGCTGGCCATCCACCAGTGCAACCGCATTAATGCCGTAAACATTCTGCAACTGGGTCTGCGCGTACAGATTGTTAAGTAAAACTTCGCCCATCTCGCCGCGTTTCAGTTCAATGACGATGCGCAGGCCGTCTTTGTCCGACTCATCGCGCAATTCCGAAATCCCTTCAATTTTCTTTTCCTTGACCAGCTCCGCGATGCGTTCTATCACCCGCGCTTTATTCAACTGATAAGGTATCTCGGTAATAATAATTGTTTCGCGACCGGTTTTTTCATCCGTCTCAATGGCGGCGCGGGCGCGGATAAGTATCCGGCCCCGCCCAGTGCGGTACGCCTGCACGATGCCTGCGCGACCGTTAATTATTGCTGCCGTCGGAAAATCCGGACCGGGAATATGCTCCATCAACCCGTCAATATCGATATCCGGATTTTCGATAAGCGCCAAACATCCGCTGATCACCTCCCGTAAATTATGGGGTGGCATATTAGTTGCCATACCCACCGCAATGCCCGACGAACCATTGATTAACAGATTGGGTATGCGCGCCGGCAACACGGCGGGGATTAGCTCGTTGCCGTCGTAATTGGGCACAAAATCAACCGTTCCCTTGTCCAGGTCGGCAAGTAGCGCGTGTGCGATCTTCGCCATGCGGATTTCGGTGTAGCGCATCGCCGCAGCGGAGTCTCCGTCGATCGAACCAAAATTGCCCTGCCCATCCACCAGCATGTAACGCAGCGAGAAGGATTGCGCCATACGTACGATTGTGTCGTACACCGCCGAATCGCCGTGGGGATGGTATTTACCGATGACGTCGCCCACCACGCGGGCAGATTTTTTGTAGGTTTTATTCCAGTCGTTGTTGAGCTCGCTCATGGCAAACAGCACCCGGCGATGCACAGGCTTTAGCCCGTCCCGTACGTCGGGTAGCGCCCGGCCGACGATCACGCTCATGGCGTAATCAAGGTAGGATTGCCTGAGTTCATCCTCAATATTGACTGGTACGATTTCTTTCGCTAATTCACCCATACTGCAGTGCTATCCCCGGATTTCTGGTTGGCGGCGGGTTCCGTTCGCAAGCCCTTCAGGGCTGCGAACGTAGGCCACCTTAGAGGTGATTTAAAGCGGCACATTGTAGCACAGCTAGGAGAGCAAACACGCTGTGCTACCCCCACCGAAAAACAGTCTGCAAATCCGCTATACTGCCGCTCTGCAAGGAGTGTACATGCCAAAAAAAACCGTTGACTTAATTATATCGGCAAGCTGGATTGTGCCGATTATTCCCGCCGACACCCTGTTCCCTGATTGCAGCGTTGTCATAGCCGACGGCACTATTCTGGCAGTGTTACCAACCACCGAAGCGCTGCGCGTTTATTCCACCAGCAAACATGTTCAACTACACGACAGCGTCCTTATGCCGGGACTGGTCAACGCCCATGGTCACGCAGCCATGGCACTATTGCGCGGCCTGGCCGATGATCTGCCGCTAACCGAGTGGCTAAACGAACATATCTGGCCTGCCGAACAACGTTGGGTGAGTGCAGAGTTTGTGCGCGACGGTACTGAACTCGCCATGGCCGAGATGTTGCGCAGCGGCACCACCTGCTTCGCGGATATGTATTTTTTCCCGGATGAAATAGCCGCGGCGGCAAATCGGGCGGGAATGCGCAGCCAAATTGCCTTTCCGGTGCTCGACTTCCCCTCCGCCTGGGCACGTAGCGCAGAGGAGTATATCCACAATGGTCTGGCGGTCCGCGATGACTATCGCGACAGCAGGCTAACCAGCATCATCTTTGGTCCCCACGCGCCCTATACACTCGACGACCGAGCGCTGCAAAAAATTGCATTACTGGCGGGCGAGCTGGACGCGCCGATTCATATTCACCTCCACGAAACACAGGACGAAGTCACAAATTCAATTGCGCAATTCGGAATACGACCCATTGACCGCCTGCGTAAACTGGGCTTGATGACCCCCCAAACCCAGTGTGTGCACATGACCCAGGTAGCCGATAGCGACGTGCGACACCTGCAGGAAACCGGCGCCAGCGTCATTCATTGCCCGCAGTCGAACCTCAAACTCGCCAGCGGATACTGTCCCGTGCAGCGACTGATCAACGACAACATTGCGGTCGCCATCGGTACCGACAGTGCCGCCAGCAACAACAGCCTTAACCTGTTTCAGGAGTTGCGCAGCGCTGGGCTTATGGCCAAGGGAGCCGGCAACGATCCAACCGCCCTTAATGTTCATCAGATACTACGCATGGCAACCATCGGCGGTGCTCGTGTACTGGGGATGGAAAAGGATATTGGCAGTATTGAAATCGGAAAAAAAGCCGATCTGATCGCCATAGATATGGCCACAATTGAGGCGACTCCTGTGTACAATCCGCTCTCACAACTAGTTTATACAGACTCTGGGCGGCGCGTTAGTCACGCCTGGGTGGACGGCGTATTGCTACTTGAACAGCGACGCCTTACAACCCTTGACGAAAGCGATATTTTGGCCCGCGCCAGGCACTGGCAACGGCGCATTAGCGGAACCCCCCGCACAACCGGATCAGCGTTATGAACGAAGCCAACGTCGACAATCGGGAAATTGCCAAATTCGAAGCGCTGGCGGCGCGCTGGTGGGATACGCAAAGTGAATTCAAACCGCTTCACGCCATCAACCCGTTACGCTGTAACTGGATCGACCGTCATTCCCCCGTGGCCCAGCAACGGGTACTGGACGTGGGCTGCGGCGGCGGCATTCTGTGCGAAGCCCTTGCGCAACGGGGCGCCAGTGTTACCGGTATTGACATGGGCGCAGCGCCATTGGCCGTGGCGCGTTTGCACAGCCTGGAGAGTGGTGTTCACGTCGACTATCGCCAGGCTACGGCAGAAGCTATGGCGGAAGAACATGCAGGCGAGTTTGATATCGTCACCTGCCTGGAGATGCTGGAGCACGTGCCGCGACCGTCGCTGGTTATACAGGCCTGCGCGAAACTGGTTAAACCCGGCGGACATCTGTATTTCTCCACCATCAACCGCAACCCCAAATCCTATCTGTTTGCCATTATCGGGGCCGAGTATGTACTGGGCCTGTTGCCCAAAGGCACCCACGATTACGCGCGCTTTATCCGCCCGGCAGAATTGGTTACCGATATGCGAGCAGCCGAACTCGAACTGCAACGCATGACCGGCCTGCTCTACAACCCCCTGACTCAGCACTATCGACTTGACGAGCGGGACGTTAGCGTCAATTACATGGTGCACGCACGTCGGCCTGATTGAATATGCCCATTAGCAATTATCAGGCGGTATTGTTTGACCTCGACGGTACGTTGCTCGATACCGCGCCGGATTTTTCCACGGCACTGAATAAACTCCTCGTCAGTAGATCCCGCGCGGCCCTGCCCGATGCCAGAATACGCGCATTAGTGAGCGATGGCGCGGCCGCATTGCTTGCCGACGCTTTTGAGTGTGCCCCGGATAGTCCCGAATTCGCACAGTTGCGCGTTGAATTTCTACAGCTTTACCACCAGCATTTATCACAACAAACACGCCCCTACCCCAGTCTGGCAAAAGTATTGACCCGTCTCGGCAGCCTGGGTATTCCCTGGGGAATCGTGACCAACAAACCCGTACTCTATACCAGCGCCATTCTTCGCGACCTGGCACTGGCGCCACCACCTGCGGTAGTGATTTGCCCCGAGCACGTCGTCAACGCCAAGCCGCACCCGGAACCGATCATGCTCGCCTGTGAGCAACTCGGCGTTGCGCCAACGGCAACCATCTACATCGGCGATCATCGCCGGGATATCGAGTCGGGCCTCAGCGCCGGAGCAACCACCATTGCCGCTGCCTACGGGTATATTGGCACCGACGACGATCCCGCCAACTGGGGCGCCCATTACCTGATACACAGACCCCAGCAACTCGCAGCATTACTTTTTTAGCCTGCCCGGCCAGGTACCAAACAGGACTCCGCGGTGAATATTGAAAATTTAGCCAAGTACTCTCCCGCCACCGATTTGCTGGCCGACCGCATTATTCTGGTAACCGGTGCTGGAGATGGTATTGGGCGCGCTGCCGCACTCAGTTTTGCGGCGCACGGTGCGACGGTGATTCTGGCGGGCAGAACAGTGGCCAAACTCGAACAGGTATACGACGAAATTTGTAGTGCCGGGCATGCGCAACCAGCGATTTACCCTGTCTGCCTGGCTGGCGCCAGCGAACAGGACTATGGGGATATGGCCACCAACATCGAAACAACGTTCACGCGCCTGGATGGCCTGTTGCACAACGCCGGGGAGCTGGGTCAACGCACTCCCATCGCCAACTACTCGCTGACCACCTGGCAAAAGGTCATGCAGGTAAACGTTACTGCACAGTTTATGATGACCAAAAGCTTACTGGGCCTGCTCGAAAAATCCACGGATGCGAGTATCGTGTTTACCTCATCCGGCGTTGGACGAGTCGGCAAACCCTACTGGGGCGCTTACGCGGTATCCAAATTTGCAACAGAAGGGTTGAGCCAGGTTCTGGCCAACGAACTGGAAGATACCACCGCCATTCGGGTTAACTGTATCAATCCCGGTGCCACTCGCACACGGATGCGGGCCACGGCATTTCCCGCGGAAAATCCGAGCACCCTGAAAACACCCGAGCAGATCATGCCACTCTATTTATATTTGCTGGGACCAGACAGCCGGGGTGTGACCGGGCAATCGTTGGATGCCCAGTAGCGTCGGAGCAAACGAGCGGCCGAGACCCCATAGATAGAGGATCAGGACCGACGTCCGCCGCGACCGCGCAATTTGTTGAGGTGCCGTTCCTGACGGACTCGTTCGCCGGGCGGCGGCGGACGACCGGTCGCGTCCTTAAAGCCCACGGATGCGCAAAGTTTATTGGTATCGCTCAAAGGTAATTCAATCCAGTCGCCGCGGCGCACGTAGGAAGGGATTTCGACCGTAGCAAAACGTATGCGCTTGAGACGACTGACTTCAACCCCCTGTGATTCCCACAAGCGCCGTACTTCCCGCTGTTTGCCTTCATCAATGATGACCGTAAACCACTGATTTGCACCACCGCGCAAGCCAATTTTGATGCTTTTGAACCGGGCGACACCGTCGTCCAGGTCCACACCTTCGCGCAAACGGGTGAGCATCTCTTCATTTACCGGTCCATGTACCCGCACCAGGTACTCCCGATCCACATTGCTGGAGGGGTGCATCAATCGGTTAGCCAGCGCGCCATTATTGGTAAACAGGATCAGTCCACTGGTATTGATATCGAGGCGTCCAATGGCGATCCAGCGCCCGCTCTTTATGGCGGGCAGTTTGGCAAAAACCGTGGGTCGTCCCTCGGGATCGCGACGGGTGCATATCTCTCCTTCCGGTTTGTTGTACAGCACTACCCGCAAACGATTACTGGCACCGGGGGCGAGTGGTTTGCCGTCCACAAGAATGCGATCGGCGTCCTCGACCCGATCACCAAGGCTGGCGATCTTGCCGTTAACCGACACTCGGCGGGCCGCGATCCAGCGCTCCATCTCGCGCCGCGAACCCAGGCCCGACTCCGCCAGTACTTTGTGCAATTTATCACTCATTCGTTTGCATCCGCTGCGCGCGAAATGCTGGTTGTAACCTCAGTAGAGATTCCCAGTTCTCGATCCTCGCTGTCAAGGGAGACGTTCTCGTTAACAGCAGATCCCATATCAGAAATATGGTGCTCGCCGCTTTCCGGGTCTACTCCCATATCAACATCGTCGTCTACTTCTCGTTCCAGCGCCGTATCGACATTCGGATTCGCAGGGTTTAGTTCACCAAATCCCAGTTCGGCATTAATTTCACCGATATCGCGAATCTCGCTCAGGGGCGGTAATTCATTTAGCGTGCGCAGATCAAAGTAGTCGAGAAACTGACGGGTGGTGGCAAACAAGGCCGGTCTGCCCGGCACATCGCGATGTCCAACAACGCGTATCCACTCTCGCTCTTCGAGGCTGCGAATAATGTCAGAGCTAACCGCAACGCCGCGTATCTGCTCAATATCGCCCCGTGTAATGGGCTGGCGATAGGCAATCAGGGACAGGGTTTCCAGCAGCGCGCGGGAATATTTCTTCGGCTTCTCTTCCCACAGGTTGTTAATCCAGGGTGCCAGCTCCTGCCGGACCTGCAGACGATAGCCGCTACTAACTTTACGCAATTGATAACTGCGCTCCTCGCAGTCGGCGGCAAGGCCTTCGAGCGCGGTATTCAACAGGTCTTTGTCCACCTGATCCCGTTCGGAAAACAGGTTTTCCAGAGCAGCCAGATCCAGTGGTTTTCCCGCCGCCAACAACGCGCCTTCCAGTATTTTTTTGAGTGGTTCGATATCCATTACTGGATTCTCGCACGCACATGAATCGGACCGAACGACTCCGCCTGTACGATCTCCACCAGCGCCTCCTTAATTAATTCCATGATCGCCAAAAACGTGACCACCACCCCTCTGCGCCCCTCAGTCACGGTAAAGAAACTAACAAACGGTAGAAACTCCTGACCCTGCAGTCGATCCATGACAATGATCATTCGCTCCCGCGTTGACAGAGTTTCGAGCTGTACATGATGACTCTCAAACATTTGCGCACGGCGCAACACATCGGCAAGGGCGAGCATTATTTCGGACATCTCCACCGCAGGTTGTGGCCGTTCTACCTGCCGTTCCGGCTCCAGGGCCACCGCGCGAAAAATATCGCGGTCAATGCGCGGCAACTCATCCATATCTTCCGCGGCTTTTTTATAGCGCTCGTATTCCTGTAAGCGTCGGACGAGTTCCGCTCGCGGATCCTCTGCCGACTCCTCTTCAAACTGTCGCGGAATCAACATACGAGATTTAATTTCTGCCAGCATGGCAGCCATCAGTAAATATTCTGCCACCAGCTCCAGCTGAAAGGCCTGCATCATGTCGATGTACACCATGTATTGCTGCGTAATTTCCGCCACATTGATATCGAGAATATTCAGATTCTGTCGTTTGATCAGATACAGCAACAAATCCAGCGGGCCCTCGAAGGCCTCGAGGATGACCTCCAGCGCTTCAGGGGGGATGTACAAATCCTTTGGCATCTGAGTTAAATGCCTGCCGTGCACGATGGCGAAGGGCATTTCGTCCTGTGAAACTGGGGATGTGCCGCGCTCCGCACCCAACCGGGCTCCCGGTCGCTTGATCCCGGGCGCTGTCGGTAACACAGGTTCGATATGTTCTGTTGTCACGACGCCTCCAGCGGCGGGCAATCCGCCACCATTATACCGCCATTGCCGAAGGGTAGAAGGGTACTCGGGCTCAAAGCGGTAGCATTAAAGGCCAAATGGCGTGGGATCGCCCATACCGCGACGCACCAGTACCGGTCTGTCCTCGGTGTAATCAATAATCGTGGTCGGTTCCAGACCGCAATATCCCCCATCCACGATGGCATCGACCCGGTGATCCAGTAATTGTCGAATGTCTTCCGGGTCGGTCAGTGGATAATCGTCTCCCGGTAAGGATAGAGTGACGCTCATCAGCGGTTCGTTCAGAGCGGACAGCAGCATCTGCGCGATAGGGTTAGCTGGCACGCGAATACCAATGGTTTTTCGCTTCGGATGCACCAGCCGCCGGGGCACCTCAGAGGTGGCCTCCAGAATGAAGGTATAGGGGCCTGGTGTATTGGCTTTTAATGCGCGAAAAACCTGATTATTGACCTTCGCGTAGAGGGACAGTTCAGATAAATCTCGACACACCAACGTGAAGTTGTGGTGCTTGTCCAGTTTTCGCAAATGACGAATTTTGTCCAAGGCGGATTTATTGCCGAGTTGACACCCCAGCGCATACGCCGAGTCGGTGGGATACACAATCACCGCGCCACCGTTAATGATATCCACGGCACGGTTGATCAGACGCGTCTGCGGATTATCTGGATGTATATAGAAAATTTCTGCCATAAGTCACAGGACCCCGCACCGGCAAGGCACTATAATGATTCACCATGGAAAGTACAGGGGTTTTTCCCCGGTTAGTAACACCACGCCCACTGCGACTACTCAGGCGCAGGAGTCCGTGCTTAGTGGGATCAAACCCGTTAAAATCCCCCGATCACTTTAGTTAGTATCGCGCCCACATCATGAATAAAGCGTCAAACTCGCCCCATTCGCCGCGCCGGGAAAATTTGCTTGTCAATTTGCTGTTCAATATCGTTGCGCCGACGCTAATATTGACCAAATTCAGTAGCGACGCCTACCTTGGACCTACTTACGGGGTGATCGTCGCGCTGGCATTCCCTCTTGGCTATGGCGCTCGAGATTTTATCGTTCGTAAGAAAATCAACTTTTTCTCCGCGCTCGGTGTACTCAGCGTGTGTCTGACTGGCGGTATCAGCCTGCTGGGCCTCGACCCCCGTTACCTGGCAATCAAGGAAGCTGCGGTTCCGGGATTGCTGGGGCTGATCACACTGGGATCCCTGAAAACGCCCTACCCCCTGGTAAGAACACTACTGTATAACGACGCCATTTTGCACACGGAGAAAATAAATCACGCGTTAACCGCCACCGATAACCACAGGGCTTTTGAGCGGCGTCTAAGCGGCGCGTCCTGGATAATCGCCGGTTCATTTTTTCTGTCCTCCCTGCTTAATTTCCTGCTCGCCACTTACCTGGTCACCAGCCAACCGGGATCGACGGAATACAACGAACAGCTGGGACAAATGACAGCGCTGAGCTTTCCGGTCATCGCGCTACCCGCCATGGTGGTGATGGTGTGCGCAATGATTTACCTGTTCAAGGGCATTACCGGACTCACTGGCCTGACCCTGGAGCAGCTTATTCGTCACTCCCAGCAGGATACAGAATAATGTGGTATGCCATCATCGCCAACGATCGACCTGACAGCCTCGCCGCCCGCCTCACTGCCAGACCCGCGCACCTCGAGCGCCTGGAGACGTTGCAGGCACAGGGACGCTTATTGGTCGCCGGGCCAAATCCGGCCATAGACTCTCCGGCGCCGGGCGATACGGGATTTACCGGAAGTGTGATTATCGCCGAGTTTAACAGTTTGCAGGAAGCCACCCTGTGGGCCGAGCAGGATCCTTACGTAACCGCCGAGGTATACGCCTCCGTGACCGTCAAACCTTTTCTCAAGGCGCTGCCAAAATGATTGTTGCGATTAACGTCGTGAGTAGTTCCCGGTATCATACGTGGTTATCCGATCAACAACAGCGAGAGCAACCATGAACAGATG
The DNA here is from genome assembly GCA_041600415.1 of Porticoccaceae bacterium. Classification (GTDB taxonomy): domain Bacteria; phylum Pseudomonadota; class Gammaproteobacteria; order Pseudomonadales; family Porticoccaceae; genus JBFJKD01. The sequence continues at coordinate 164,558 of JBFIKF010000002.1, forward strand.
CCTGTGGAGCGTCGTGGCCGCCCTGTTGTATGCGACCCCACTCGTCGCTGATACCCGTTATATTTCCGATGAATTTCGGGTACCCCTGCGCAGCAGCCCCTGTAGCACCTGCGCCATAATTCATCGCGGCCTGAAAAGTGGTCTCGCTCTGACCTTTATTGAAGAGCAAAAAGACTGGAGTCATGTAAAAACCGCTGACGGCCTGGACGGCTGGATACCAAGCCAATATATTGTCAACGAGCCCATAGCGCGGCTGAGGGTCGAGCGGGCGGAAGAGCACGCCAGCACCCTGCAGCAAAAATATACCGAACTTCAGGAGCAGGTCACCAGCCTTGAACGCAATAACCTTGAACTGCGCGCACAGGCAGAAACTCTGAAAAATCGTAACCAGGCCATTCATGAAGAACTGGCAATTCTGAAGAAGGTGTCCTCCAGCTCTCTCGAGTTACAACAGCAAAATCAGGAACTGTTAAAGCGCAACAAAATGCTGCAAAGTGATATGGATATTCTCACTGCACACACAGAGCAACTGCAAGCCGTGCACACGCAAAAATGGTTTTTATACGGCGCGCTCGCGGTATTTATGGGGGCCTTGCTCAGCGTCCTTATCCCGCGCTTAAGACGCAAGCGCGGCGGATACTCCGAGTGGGCCTGACCAGCGCCCTCCACTGCTGTCGCGATCTGGCATCTGGAGGACGGTCGCAACTGTCTCATGAGGTAGCCGACAGGCAATGATAAAACTCAGCGTCAACCTCAATAAAATTGCCCTGATTCGCAATTCCAGACCCGGCAATATACCCGAATTAACGACCCACGCGCGCACCTGCCTGGCGGCTGGGGCGGATGGTATTACAGTACATCCGCGTCCGGATTTACGCCATATCCGGCCGGACGATGTGCATCAGCTTGGCGCGTTGATACGGGAGTATCCCGGCATCGAGTTCAATGTGGAAGGCAATCCATTCGAGAGCCCGCACCAACATTATCCTGGTTTACTTGCCCTGGTGGCGCAAGCGCGCCCGCACCAGTGCACGCTGGTTCCCGACAGTACCGATCAGCTCACCTCGAACCACGGCTTCGATGTGGCTGCTACGGGTAGCCAATTACAGCCTGTAGTCGCGCGTCTGCAGGAACAGGGGGTCCGCGTCAGTTTGTTTATGGATCCAGACGTAGAGCAGATTGAGCTCGCCGCACAACTGGGGGTGAACCGTATTGAACTATATACCGGCCCCTACGCCGAGCACTACCGAATGTCACCAGCTCATGGCGAAACTCTATTCAAGCGATATCGCAGGGCGGCCGAATGTGCCCTTGATCTCGGTCTTGGGGTTAATGCGGGGCACGATTTAAATCTGGATAATCTGAAGCACTTCGTCGCCCTGCCAGGCCTGCTGGAAGTTTCCATTGGCCATGCCTTGATAGTTGACGCCCTGGCTATGGGACTGACGCAGGCGGTGCAAGCTTATAAGGCGCGCTTGGCCAGGCGGGTCAAGTTGTGATTTTCATCCCCAACTTTTTTATCACAACTAACGTGACTATCGGTAGACGTAACCGTGACCACCATTGGCGATAGTCAGGAATACCAGCAGCGCAAGACTTTTTATGCGCAAATGCTCACCATTTATGGGCGCAAACCAGTGCTGGAAGCACTGCAGGATCCAGCTCTCGACATTCATCGTGTGCATATCGCCGCAAACAATCGCACACAGGGAACCATGCGTGAAATTTTGAACCTGGTGGCGAAGCGGGGTATCGAGCAGGTCTATCATGATCGCCGCTCCCTGTCCCGCATCTCTAAAAATCAGGCCCAGGACCAGGGGATTGCCGCAGACATTCGTTGTGCGGGATACCAGGACTACCAAACCTTTATTCGGGAACGTAGCGCCCCGTTTCAACTTATCGCCCTGGAGAACATTACTAATCCCCAAAACCTGGGCATGATTATCCGCTCAGTGTGCGCCAGTCCCCTCACTGGACTACTGCTCCCCGCGCACGGCTGCGCGCCACTGTCGCCCCTGGTGATCAAAGCGAGTGCCGGAACCTTGTTTAAATGCCGTATTTTGCGCTGCACTGATTTACAAATCGCCCTGCGGGATCTGGCGCGTAACGGTGCCGAAGTTTGCGTGTTATCCAGTCAGGCGCAACAAGCTCTCGGAGAATATCAACCTCGGAGATCTGTCATTTACGTGTTGGGCAACGAAACCGAGGGGGTTTCCAGCACCATACGGCAACGCGCCAGCCACCAGTTGCGCATTCCCATGCACAACGGTGTGGAATCCCTTAACGTGGCGGTGACGGCGGCACTGATAGGGTTTCGCTGCGAACTTGCCACAGCGCGCTGAACCCCCCGCAGATCGCGGCCACCAGCGTCAATACGCCGAGGGCCGCAAAGGTTTGCATAACACCCATACCAGTGATGAGTAAACCGGAGACAAACGCGCCCAGCGGCGCGCATCCGAAAAACGCGAGTTGATAAATTGACACAACCCTGGAGCGATGAGAAAGCGGCGCTTCGGAATGGGTCATCGCCCTGCCTAACGTGATCGATATTCCTGAAAAAATACCCCACAAAACAACCGCGGGGAAAAGTACTGGTTCCGGCAAGCGTAGCCCGATTAGCATCATAATCAAGCCTCTCACAAACAAACTGAGCAACAGTATTTTTCCGGGCTGACTGAAATTTTTCATACTGCGGATAAAAATCATATTTGCGAGCAGCACCCCAACACTAAAACACAGTTGCAACATGGCATAAAACCCGGGACCGCTGTGATAGATATCGCGGGTCATTATGGGCATCACCACCAGATAGGCACCAAAACCAAAAAAACCGGTAGCAGCCACCACCGACATCAGCGCCCGCAGTTGGCGAATGCGCCACACTTCCGCCAGCCCCGATAAAATTCCACCTGTGCTGGCCGGCCGATTCCCGGGCAAGCCTGTACCATAGGGTTGGCTCGCGCGGATCAGGTAACCGGCCAGGACAAAAAGCGCGAGCTGTATGATCAATAATTGCGGCAAACCGATGTAGTCCAGCAAGCCCGCCAGGGAAACACCAGCCCCCTGGGCAAGAAATTGAACGAAGGTCGCGCGGGCCACTCCCTGCTGCAGGGAGTGCCGCGACACCTGGGGCAACAAACTTTCCCGAGCGGGTTGCACAAAAGCGGTGATGGCTCCGTACAGCAGGCCGAACGCCAGCAAGGTGCCGTAGGTCAGCATGCCGCTGAAAACGGTCAGCAGCATAAAAGCAAACGGAACTGCGTAAAACATATACACGCGAAACAGATAGGTACCCAGGTGGCGATTATCAGAGACTGCACCACCAATCAGGACAAGAAAGAGATTGGGCAGCATAATCGCCATTTGCGCGATTCCAACCCGGTCCGGCGACTCCTGTAAAACGCCTACCACCAGCCAGGGAAACAGAACTACCTGCAAGCCCATTGCCACGGCACCACTACCAACACCGCCGAGATAAAAGCGAAACGGTGTTAGCCGCGATTCAGCTGGATTCATTATTGGCAACTTTTTTGACGCGACCCTTCACCCGTAAAAACCCCAGCAGTTTAGCCAACAACCACGCGCACACAATAAGGATACAAACCAAAGTAATGCACAACATCAGCAACTGCCCCAGCACAGCGCCGGGTACAGACCAAATTTTTACGGCGGCCGCTAAAAAAGCGCTGGCTGTAATCAAGGCAAGCAGGAAGGTCATACCCCCGGGCATCTTGTTCATAGCGCTGTCCTGAATAAAATATCGGAATTGGCAATAACGTAAGGCAATCTGTTGCTTTGACCTGCAGGAGTGCTCTACTTCAGAGATCGCGAACCCATTCACATCGCATGCGAATATTGGAACTACCGGGACGGTGATACTCATCGTCGCTGACCCAGTTGAAAGAATGGACTCCGGACAGTTCTGTCTCGAGATGAACGGTGGCTGACACCCAGTACATACTGGTCAACAGAGCTTCAAACTGCTCCAGCCACAGCTCCCACTCATATTCTATGCCCTGGTACGAAGCGCCGAAATGCACCACCTCGGTATAAAAATCAATGTCACCTCCCACCGCCGCCGTGAGGGAAAACATCTCGCGACTCAGCATCGGCCAACTATCGGCACTCGGCAAGGCATCCATGGCGCGACGGTTTGCGATTATGCGCCCTTCGACATCGCGCTCGTAGGCGGTATCCCTGATACATCCGTAGACAATTGATTCCTGCCGCATAAAAGTATCCCTGCTCTGATCTTGTCCAGCCTCGCCTGAAACACGAGGCAATAGCCCCTCGATCTAAGGTTACCGGTCCCGGTAAGTGTCGAGCAACTGAATCAATTTCTGCTCGTCATAGATAGCAACATTCAAAGTAGTTGCTTTAGCTAACTTGGAGCCTGGATCTGTCCCCACAACCAGTCCGTGGGTCTTGGCCGAAACCGTGCCCGCGACCCGCGCACCCAAAGCTTGTAAATGCTGTTTAGCCTGGTCTCTGCTCATAGTTTCTAACGATCCGGTTAATACCCAGGTTTGTCCCGCGAGCGGTTGCAAATCCGTTTTTTCGGGTACGGTGTCGGGCCAGTGAATTCCGGCTATGGAACACAATTTATCGACTACTTCGAGATTATGCTTCTGCTGGAAAAATGTCACCACATGTTGCGCAACAATGGGGCCGACGCCATCGATGCGGCTTTTACAGGTATAAACAAGGTCTTCGATCCGCGCGGTGCGCAACTCTTTCAGCGTATTGAACTTGGCAGCTAAAGCCTCGGCTATTTTCCCGGTTATGCCGCGAATGCGCGCCGCCACCAGCCAATTGGCAAGACTCTCGCCATCGATTTCGGAAAGATGCATCTGTTCGCGCAGGTAGTCCTGCAGGGCCACAGCGGTTGCGGTGCCTACACCTTTAATGCCGCCGATCTGCACAAAATCCTCGATCCTCGCGTTGAGAAGCTGCTCGAGCGACCCGAAGTGCTGCGCCAGGGCGGCGGCGGTCACCTCGCCCACTTCGCGAATACCCAACGCGTAGAGAAAACGGGGAAACGTAGTCACTCTGCTGGCGTTTAATGCCGCGAGCAGATTTTGCGCGGATTTTTCCGCCATGCGCTCCAGCCCGGCCAGTTGTTCTACAGTCAGGCTGTATAGATCAGCGGGGTCGTTCACCAGTCCATTGTCGACTAACTGTTCCACCAGTTTGTCGCCAAGACCGTCGATATCCATCGCCCGGCGGGATGCAAAGTGTTTAATCGCTTCCTTGCGCTGGGCAGGACAATAAAGTCCTCCCGCACAACGCGCTACCGCTTCGTGTTCGGCACGCTCGACATCCGAGCCACACACTGGACACTGGTTGGGAAACTCAATTCCACGCGCACCGGCACTAATGTTGCCGTCGCCATGGGGTTGCGCCACCCGGACAATCTGCGGAATAACATCCCCAGCCCGTCGCACGATGACCAGATCGCCAATTCGAATACCGAGGCGCTGGATTTCATCACTATTGTGCAATGTCGCATTACTCACCGTAACGCCGCCGACGAATACCGGCTCCAGGCGCGCCACCGGCGTTATCGCGCCCGTGCGACCCACCTGGAATTCCACGTCCAGAAGTCGAGTCGTGACTTCCTGAGCGGGGAATTTGCGGGCAATAGCCCAGCGTGGGGCGCGCGCGACAAACCCCAGTTTTTCCTGTAGTGCAAGAGCGTTAACCTTGTAAACAATCCCATCGATGTCGTAGTCGAGTTGTCCTCGACAGGCGATAACTCGGTCGTAATAGCGCTCGCACTGAACAATCCCGGTCGCAGTGTCTACCAGATCACTCAAGGGAAACCCCCAGCGTCGAAGCGCATCTAATATTTCTGTATGAGAAGACGGTAACGGCCATCCCTGTATTTCACCGATGCCGTAGGCACTTATCGCCAGCGGTCGTTGCGCGGTAATACGAGAATCTAGTTGGCGCAGGCTACCAGCTGCAGCATTGCGTGGATTTACAAAAACTTTTTGCCCTTCGTTACGAGCTTGCTGGTTGAGCTTTTCAAATCCTTGCAGCGGCATATACACTTCACCACGCACGGTTAGAAGTGCGGGCACATTTTTACCTATAAGCCGCAATGGTACCGACGGCACGGTGCGCACATTAGCAGTAATATCTTCGCCAGTGGCACCATCACCCCGGGTTGCTCCGCATACCAGTACACCATCCTGGTAGATAAGACTTACCGCCACTCCGTCCAGTTTCGGTTCACAGGCATACTCCAGCTCTTCACTGGTCTGTAATTTGCGGCGCACACGACGATCAAAATCAGCAAACTCCGCAGCATCAAAAACATTATCGAGGGACAACATGGCGATCGTGTGCCGAACTTGTGTAAATGCAGACAGCGGTGGCGCGCCGACCCGTTGAGTGGGGGAATCAGGGGTTTTTATTTCTGGATATTCGGTCTCGAGTTGTTGCAATCGTCGCAACTGACTGTCGTACTCCGCATCGCTAATTAGTGGATCATCGAGAACGTAATAATTGTAATTATAGCGAGTGAGTTGCGCGCGCAGATACGCAGCTTCTTCAACTATTTGCTTACCGCTGGCGTCAGTCGTTTCGACCATTGGTTCAGTGACTTCCAGAAAGCTGCCGTCGGGTATAGTCTGCAATACGTTGCCGATAATGTTCTATGGTCTGCCTGGTCAAAACACTACGATTTTCGTCCTTGACCTCCCCATCGCAACCGTCAGCGACCGTCTCGGCGACTGCCAACATCAGATCAAACGTAGACTGAGGGTCTTCACTGTCCTGTAGAATCATCAAAAATGTCACGCCCGGCGTCACAAATTCTTCCATGGCGTCGAGATCAAATGTTCCCGGGTTAACTGCATTAGCCATGCTAAATAAAACCTGCCCGTACCCTTCCTCTTCCGCATAGCGATGAAATATTTTCATCGCACCAAAACGCAAACCCTGTTCAAGCAAAATATTCAGCAACTCTCCGCCATTAAAGGTTTGACCTTTTTTTGCCATCACGTGCAATGTAATCACGTCAGCCTGTTCATCCGCCTCATCTGGTTTGGTTTTTTGACGACCAGGTTTTTTAGGTTTGCGTTGCGTCTGTGTTTTTCCTGCCGCTGGTGCAGGTATTTCTTCAACAGGTTTCATCAGCACTGGAACATCGCTATCCAGCCCCAATTGAGCTTGCTCGGGTGCGCGAAACGGCGCCGTGACTTTTTTGTTGCGTGCCAACGCCTCGCGCATGGATTCGCCGACTTTCTCCGCGCTATCGCGGTTGCGATAGCCGACCACTCTGGCTCCACCACTGGGCAACTCGCTGCCGAATTCATCTGGCTCGTCATCATCAAAAATCGGTTGTTTACGACGGGACATATGTAGTTTTTCGTATTTTGAGTTGCGTACACGACGCACACCATCGAGCAGAATAGCTAACAACAGCAACACGCCCAGAGCTATCAAAATTTCGCGCGCGCCTAATTCCATAATTTCCTCAAATCAGCATTTCAATATCTAGTTTTTATAAATTCTCATGCAAATACGCCATCAGTGTGCCATTTTGTTTACGCACCAGCGGCTATGCCTATACCTGGGCCAATTCTACAGCCTGATCCACATCGACGGAGACCATACGCGAAACACCCGGTTCGTTCATCGTCACGCCCATCAGATGTTGCGCCATCTCCATTGCTATCTTGTTATGGGTAATATAAATAAACTGTACCGATTCTGACATCTCCTTCACCAGTCGCGCATAACGGCCCACATTTGCGTCATCCAGTGGCGCATCGACTTCATCGAGCATACAAAATGGCGCCGGGTTAAGTTTAAAAATCGCAAATACCAGTGCGATTGCCGTCAGCGCCTTTTCACCACCGGACAGCAGGTGAATTGTAGTGTTTTTCTTGCCCGGCGGCTGCGCCATCAAGGTAACGCCGGTGTCGAGCAAGTCGTCCCCGGTAAGATCCAGATAGGCATGTCCACCACCAAACAATTTTGGGAAAAGTTCCTGCAATGAGGTATTCACCCGATCAAACGTTTCTTTAAATCGGGTACGTGTTTCACGATCAATTTTACGAATGGCGTTTTCCAGTGTGGTCAGAGCATCCACCAACTCAGCATTTTGAGCATCAAGATAGCTTTTGCGTTCCGATTCAATTTGGAACTCATCAATCGCTGCCAGATTTATGGCCCCCAGCCGTTGAATGCGGGCACCAATCTGTTGCAACTTCGTTTCCCATTGCTGGTGATCCGTACGCTCGGGGAGTTCGGCCAATAATACCTCAAGCTCATAATCCTGCTCACCTATTTGCTCGACAATGGTCGCGCATCTGGTCGTGATTTCCTGTGCCGTAATACGCAGCTTCTCCAGCAGCGTGCGCTGATCCTGAATTGACGCCTCCAGCCCGATTTTTTTTTGCTCCATTGTGCGCATCTCTTGTTCCAGATCCTCCACCGCCTGGCGCACTGTACCGAGTTCCTGCTCTACGGCTAGTCGTTGCTCAAGCTGCTGCGCCAGCGTTTGGCGTAGTTCTATTATAGGATTTTCACCCTCTTGCACACTGGCCAGCAATACGGTGCGCCGTTCCGCCAGGCGGGAAACCTGAACTTCCAGCCGCGCAATGCCTTCGCGAATAGATACTAACTGCGTACTCAAGGATTTCTCGCGAATCGCCAGTTCGTGAACCCGATCGCGATGGTGTCTGGCCCGTTGTCGTGTTTCATCCAGTGTGGTGCGGCACAAATTACGTGCCTGTAGCAATTCCTCGCGGCTTTGATTATCCCGTGCCATGGCTTCAATGGCCTGTTCCACTAAACCGCGCGCTTCTGCCAATTGTAGTTGTTCCGCCGCGGCCTGTTGTTCACCATCCTGCAAATCCTGTTCCAGCCGCTGCCAGCGCTCTCGCGACTGTTCCACCTGCACTTGCGCAGCGCCCAACTGGGACCGCAGTTCGGCATGATTGCGCTGGCATTCATTAAGAGCAACCGTACCCTGTTCGCGTAGTTGCTCCTGGCGCGATAAGTCCTGCTCCGCCTGAACCTGTTGATCCCCCAGACTTTCAACTTCCCGTCGCACCGCCCGCAGCTGTTGTTCGAGTTCTTCAATTTCCCGTTTGCGCAGCAACACTCCCGCCGCCGCATCCGTGTCTCGCACTACCCGCAGCCAATCCCGGCCAATCCAAACGCCATCCCGGGTTACCACGGACTCTCCAGACCGCAGTTGCGTGCGCAAAACCAGCGCTTCGGCCAGCGTCTCTACCCCGTACACGCCCCTCAAAAATGATCTACCCAAACCTGTCACGCGATTACCAAGAAGCGCAGCGGTGTTACCGTCCTCTATTTGCTCATGAGCAGACTGCTCAACCAGGAGCAGTTCGCCGCTGGCGAACTCGGACAACTGCTCAAAATAGCGACCAATATCTTCAACGCAGACGCCCTGCAAGTAGTTGCCCAGCACCGTTTCGACGGCGACTTCCCAGCCGACGTCAACCTCTATCACATCCACTATTCGCGGTCGCTGTTGTAAATCTTGCGCGGTCAGCCAGTGCACCTCTTCTCTACCGTCCCGCACCGCCGCGTCCTGCAATGCCCGCAATGATGCTTCGCGACCCAATAGTGTTTGTAGTCGTGTCCGCGCTTCGTTCAACTGAGCCGCTACGGCAACTCCCTGTTTGCGGCTCTTATCAACCGCGTCCACGACAGTCGCCAGATCACGGTGTAATCTCGTCTGTTCCAGCTCCGCCGCGGCCAGCTTGTCGCTCAAGGCGGTAATAGCTTCCTGCGTATCCGTAGCGGCCAGTTGCTCGCGCTCTGCGATAACTTGACTAATACGCCCCGTGAGCCGTTGCAAATTGTCTTCGAGGTGTTTAATCCGCGCCTGTTGTACTTCCGCCTGCTGCCGCGGTGTCGCGGCGGCGGCATTAAACTCATCCCATCTAACCTGCCAGCCCTGCATGGCTTCTTCCGCCGCATTCAACTCGGCTATCGCCTTCCGCTCTGCCTGACGGGCCGCTTCCAGTTGTGGCTGCAATTCCTGCAACTCGGCGTCCCAGCCAACGATTTTGTGCCGATCGTTGCGCAAATGGTGATCAGATTCCGTACAGTTTCGCTCTATTTGCTGCAATTCCTCCTGTAACTCGTGAGCACGATCCTGTGCATGTTGTATCGATTGTTCGAGACGGGCCACCTCGGCACCCACCGCATAGTAGCGACCCTGTACTTCGTTGAATCGATCGCGCAGCTCCGTATATTGTCCTCGCTGCTTCTCAATACCCGTTTCGACCGCACTGCGCTCACTCACCAGCGCTTCAATGCGCAGAGACTGTTGCGCAATTTCCCGACGCTGCGCAGTTACCTGTCCATCGAATTCACGCCACCGCAGTGCCAGCAGTTCAGCCCGGCAACGCCGTTCCTCCCGCTTGTATTCCGCATATTTTTCCGCCGCCTGAGCCTGGCGTTCAAGGCGTTGCAGCTGGCGACCAATTTCCTCTCTGATATCGGTCAGACGCTCAAGATTTTCCTGGGTGCGACGCATACGGCTTTCCGTATCTCGGCGTCGCTCTTTGTATTTGGAGATACCCGCCGCTTCCTCAATATAGACACGTAACTCGTCCGGCTTTGACTCAATCAGGCCCGATATCATGCCCTGTTCGATAATGGCATAACTACGCGGTCCGAGGCCGGTACCGAGAAAAATATCGGTGATATCCCGGCGACGGCATTTATTGCCGTTTAGGTAGTAGTTTGACTGCCCGTCTCGGGTGATTTTGCGGCGGATAGAAAGCTCGGCGTAAGCCGCGTATTCCCCCCCCAAGGTCCCCTTGGTGTTGTCAAAGACCAGCTCTATGGATGCCTGACCGACCGGTTTCCTCCCTCCCGAGCCGTTGAAAATAACGTCCGCCATGGACTCCCCACGCAGATGTTTGGCGGAGCTTTCCCCCATCACCCAGCGTACCGCATCGATAATGTTCGATTTACCACACCCGTTGGGACCGACCACCGCGCAGAGATTACTGGGGAATTTGACGGCCGTCGGATCGACGAACGACTTGAAACCGGCCAGTTTGATGGATTTAAGCTGCATTCAGGTTCCATTATTAGTAAGTGCGAAAGCACCCTGGGACCCACCTTTGCGGGTACGGGGCAAAACGGGATTTTACACACACTGTCGCACTGAAAAAACCGAAGAATGGGTATGAGGACCGAGATTTCCTGAAAAGTTACAATTCATTCGAAGTAAGCGGGTAGTATGGCCGTTTTTGACGACCTGCCGACCCGGACATTTCCGCTCAGGAGAGCTGGCACCATGTTGCACGTTGTACTGTTTGAACCACAGATCCCACCCAATACCGGCAATATTATTCGCCTGTGCGCCAACACCGGGTTTTTTCTGCATCTTATTCAGCCATTGGGATTTTCCCTGGACGACAAGCGCCTCAAACGGGCCGGTCTCGACTACCGGGAACGGCAGCTGGTCAACCTGTATCCCGACTGGGATTCATTCCTTGAGCGGGTCAGGGTCAAGCGACTGTTTGCCATTACCACCCGCGGCACAACTCGCTATACCGATGTGCATTTCCAGCCCAATGACGCTCTGGTGTTTGGCTCGGAAATCGCCGGATTACCCGAGGCCTTTCTGGCACGCGTGCCCCCCGAACAACGTCTGCGTATCCCCATGCAGGCCGACAATCGCAGCCTGAATCTGTCAAACTCCGTCGCCATACTGGTTTACGAGAGTTGGCGCCAACTGAACTTTCAGATCAGTATATAATCCCTGCTTAATTCGTTTACGATCAACGTCGTAGCGCGCTTTTTCCACACAGCAATAAGAGTTTCAATTGATGCCCCATATTTATTTGCTGGTGGGAAGCCAGACCGGTACCACCGACATAGTCGCTGACGCTATTGCACACGCACTGGCAAATTTGGGACACCAGGTCACCGTATGTCTCGATCCGGAGATAGAAGACTTTACCCTGGAGGAGCAGGTGGTTTATCTGGTGTGTACGTCCAGTTCCGGTCAAGGACAATTACCTACAAACATCGCCACACTACCCGCTGTTATGATCGCAGATCAAATCGACTTAACCGGATCGCGGTTCGGTATATTGACCCTTGGGGACAGCTCTTTTCCCACTTATGGAGGGGCCGGCGTGATCTTCGATCAATTGTTGCGTAAATTAGGTGCGCAACGGGTAGGTGGAATCGGCCTGCTCGACTGCCTGCACGAGCCAGTGCCCACCGCGTCCGGCGTAGCCTGGGCTGAGCAGTGGAGTACATTGCTGTAATGCCCAGACCCCGCGCTCCCATCGGATTATTTTACGGTTCTTCCACCTGCTTTACGGAAATCACCGCCGAGCATATACAGCAAACCTTGGGCCCAGCGCAGGTAGACATCTTCGATATTGGTCGCGAACCGGTCAATACGATTTCCCATTATTCATATATTATTCTGGGCATTCCGACCTGGGACTACGGCGAGCTTCAGGAAGACTGGGAAAACCTGTGGCCGCGGTTACAGGAAGTCAACTGGTACAACAAAACGGTGGCACTGTATGGACTCGGCGATCAAGTCGGTTACCCGCGATGGTTTCAGGATGCACTCGGTTACCTGTGGGCAAAAGTCAGCAAACTGGGGGCGCGTACGGTGGGCCACTGGCCGGTGGAGGACTACAGTTTTGAAGAATCCAAAGCATTGACAGCGGACCACCGGCACTTCGTTGGGTTGGCGCTAGATGACGAGAATCAGAGCCATCTTAGCCACGCAAGAATTGCCCGGTGGTGCCAGCAGATACGCATGGAATTTGAGCTGGACTAATCAGTCGAATCGGAGCTCGCCGCACCGATCAAAAATCCTCATCACCCAGAGCCATGATCTCGGTCTGACCACTTTGTATAACGCGTAAGTGCGTCTCAGTGCGCGGCATAATCTGCTGCATAAAAAAGCGTACCGTATTCATTTTCGCCAACCAGAAATCCTGATTGTCTGTATTTTTACGCAGATGGCCATCTGCTAATATTGCACTCTTCGCCAGCAGGCAGCCACCGACTGTGATGCCCATCAGTTGCATAAAGTCAAACGCCACCGCGCCGCTGAAATTATGATCTGTATCTGCATTGCGAAATATAAACTCTACGGCGTCTTTGCTGCAGGCCAAAGCCGCGGCGGAGGACTGAGCGATGTCATCCAGCCCGGCTTCTCGGCACTGTTCAATAATTTCGTCCATATCCGAAAACAACTCCTGAACTGCGGCACCCTGGTCGCGTAGTAATTTTCGGCCCATAAGATCCAACGCCTGAATACCGTTGGTGCCTTCATAAATCGCCATAATGCGCGCATCGCGCAAGTATTGTGCTGCCCCGGTTTCTTCAATGTACCCCATGCCGCCGTGGACCTGGACCCCAAGCGAGGTCACCTCGTTGGCCGTTTCAGTGCACCAGCCTTTGACGATGGGGGTCAGGATTTCTACCCTGCGTTGGTGAAATTTACGCACCTCCCGATCCACGCTATGGGTGGATAAATCCCAGTGGGACAGAGCCGCGTAAGTCAAGATGCGTCCGGCCTCGGTTTGCGATTTCATCAGCAGTAGCATGCGCCGTACATCCGGATGCTGAATGATCGTGCGCCCTGCGCCGCTACCGTTGCCCTGCACCCGCTCCATGGCGAAACTGCGGGCCTTTTGATAGGCCAATTCACCTATGGCCACACCCTGCAAGCCCACCGATAAACGAGCGTGGTTCATCATGGCAAACATGTAGCTCAAACCTTCATTTTCCTGCCCCACCAGATAGCCCACTGCGCCACCGTTTTCACCGTAGTTCACTGCACAGGTAGGACTACCGTGGATGCCCAGCTTGTGTTCCACACTTACCGGATATACATCGTTGCGCTTCTCAATTGTGCCCTGGGCGTCGCACAGATTTTTGGGAACAATAAATAGCGAAATTCCTTTAACGCCAGCTGGCGCATCCGGTGTACGTGCCAGGACAAGATGGATAATATTGTCCGTAAAATCGTGATCGCCCCAGCTGATAAAAATTTTCTGGCCAGTGATCAAATAATGATCATCCATGGGAAGGGCTCGGGTCTTAACAGCCGCAAGATCACTGCCCGCCTGAGATTCTGTCAGGTTCATTGCACCAGCCCACTCACCACTGATCAGGCGAGGTAAATAATAGGCCTTCTGTTCATCACTGCCAAATTGTGTCAGCGCAGTGGTAACCCCCATGGTTAACATGGGCAATAACGAAAAGCTCAGATTGGCACTTTGTAACATTTCCTCCACGGTGATACCGAGCAGATGGGGCAAGCCCTGTCCACCGAACTGAGGATCGCCAATCAGACTCGGCCATCCCGCTTGCATATAAGCCTGATACAGCCCCTCCATGGCCGGAGCCGTCAGCACACGTCCATTTTCAACTCTGGTGCCCTGCGTATCGGCAATTCGGTTGGAAGGTGCCACGACTTCTGCAAAAAATCGGCCTGCTTCGTTAAGAATCGCAGCTACTAGATCCGGTGAAACGTCTTCGAAAGACGGTAACTGCGCGATGTCCCCCAGATTCAGCACTTCATTTATCAAAAAGCTCATTTCCTTAAGCGGCGGATTATAATCGGTCATCGGTCACACACCTTTACGTCGTGCTGGATAGACTCTCGCAAGAGAACATAGTTGCGGGAATTGTAGGGATATTTACCCATTTTCCCCAAGCAAGTTTGTGACCAACTGGTTTTCTTGGCGCGACATTTCGGTGCGACAAAAATAACAGGTCACATCCGTTTGGGCAGGGGAGGAGTTTTGTGTAATGATGGCAACGCTAGCTGGCGTTTTTTATCGCTCGCGTATCCATATCCGGCAGTGCATCAGTGATCGACTCCGCGCTCATGGGCTTGGCGTACAGGAATCCCTGAGCAGCATCGCAGCCCAGCTCCCGTAGCACCTTTTCCTGCTGAGTGAGCTCGACTCCGACGGCAACGACATTTAATCCCAGAACCTCGCCAATACCTATTAATGCTTTTAGTAATTTGGTTTGCTCCTGAGCGTTAGCAACAGTTAAAAATGCCTTGCGACTAATTTTGAGCGTATCGATAGGTAGATCGCGAATATAGCTATAATTACTGCCGCTTGATCCAAAGTCGTCGATGGCGCAACGTACGCCCAGGTTATGCGCCTGTTGTAAAAATATGGTGGTCTGTTCAAGTTGTTGCAACGCCACTTTTTCCGAAATTTCGAACATCAATGCTGTCGGGTCGAGTGCATTTTTTGTTATTGCTTCGGATGCCATTTCGAGAAAGTGAGGGTCATTAACCTGCGATGATGCGATATTAATCGAAATAAAATCCATATCGATGCCAAGGTGTCGCCATTCGTTGATTTGCCCGCAAGCTTCATCCAATGTCCATTGGCCAATGGCACCGGTGATACCTGCTTCCTCAGCCAGTGGCATAAAATCTGCGGGTGACACCTTGCCGCGACAGTGATGATTCCAGCGCAACAGTGCCTCACAACCAATTACCCCACCGGATTTCAAGTCGACGATTGGTTGGTACACCATCTCGATTTGTTCCCGCCGCAGCGCGAGTCGCAGCTCAGACGGGAAAAAGAGCGCCCCTGGTAAATTACCAACACCCTCGCCGGAAAGATAATAAAAGCCATTGCGCCCTTCCGCTTTCGCCTTATACATCGCCTGGTCGGCATTTTTCATCAAACTGATCAAATTTTCCCCGTCGTCTGGAAAAATACCAATACCAACACTTGCGGACACATGCAACGATTGACCGAGCGCCTCGAAGGGCTTCTCAAAGCATTGCAATAACTTTCTCGCAATTGCGGTAACCTCAACGGTATCGCGCACACTTTCTGCAATCACAGTAAATTCATCGCCAGCCAACCGCGCCACGGTGTCACTACCCCGGACGACGCCTTTCAGTCGCACACCTACTTCCTTAAGCACTTCGTCACCAAATGCGTGACCATGAGAATCGTTAACCAGCTTAAAGTTATCGAGATCGATAAAAAATATCGCTAATTTGCTGTTGCTGCGTCTGGAAATATCAATGGCGTGCTCAAGTCGGTCCAAAAATAACCGGCGATTGGGTAAATTGGTAAGATTGTCGTGATTCGCCAGGTACCGCAATTCATCCTGGCTGCGTTTTAAATCACTGGTATCGGAAAAAAACGCAACATAATGACTCACTTCCTGAGCGTCATCCCGAATCTGGCTCAAGGTTAAATGTCCGGTAAACTGCTCGCCGGATTTACGCTTGGCCGAAATTTCCCCGCGCCAGACGCCAACAGTATTCAACGCGTTATATATATTTTTGTAAAAATCAAGTTTCTGTGCATTAAACCAGGAAGGCCCATTCTTTTTTCCGAGAAGTTCGCTTTCCTGAAAGCCAGTGATGGTGGTAAATGCCTTATTTAACTTGATTACCCGGCGCTGGTTATCCATCACCATAATCGCGTCGGTGGTATTGTTAAATACCTGTTCCGACAGTTTGACCTGCGCGTCCAGCTCGGTCTCCCTGGTGAGATCGACGGAGACGCACTGAAACCCTTGTGCGCCCGGCCTGCGTTCACCGTACGGAAAAAAATGGTGGCGATAGAAGCGACCACCCACATCGCCAAAGGCGACAAAACGGTCGCCGTTCAGAGCGCGGCGTAAATGCGCATAAAAATCTTTCTCTTGCTGGTCGAAAAATGCGATGTCCCGCCCTACCACGTCTTCGCGGGCAAAGTCGGCATTTTCCAACGCACGTCCAAATATATCGACGATCACCGCCCGATCATTCACCCTCCAGATCATCACCGGAGCGGCGTTGGTGAGCGTGTGCAACAACGCCTGGCGCTGTTGCTTCTCGTCCAGGCTCTTTTTATGAAAAGACAGTTGGTGAAGCAGTATCGCCGCTAACCACAAGGCCAGCAGTAGTGCATACCAGCGCCAGTGATCCACCACCGACCCCACCGCGAGGTACATTAACCCACCGGCCACTAGCAGGAAGAGCGTGAGAAGCCCCTGTTGTACCACTTGTTTGTTATTCCTTTCCATTCCCTGTTGTCCAACGGTCTTCCGATAAAAACACTGGATTTTGCAAGCCCACAACTGAGGCCCGCATCACAAATCTCGTCAGAGTATAAGCATTTCAACAGGTTATGAGCAATAATTCATTCGATATATCTACCGAATGGCCAAATACAGCCCCTCAAAGGCGTGCATGAATCGATAAAATCTTTGATTGCATGACGTTGGGCCAGGGTGAAAGCCGGGACGACTGCTTACTCGGTGTATTTAAGCAGCTCGTCCTTATGCACCCGGGAAGGGACAGACTTTTCATGACCGAATCTCATGGCAAGGCAATCAACGCTTCGCCAGTCAATTTGACGTCATCGTACTGGTCGGCAGCGGAGAGCTTCAAGCGCACGCACTGCTCACCTTCCACGGTTAATTTTTCGATAACCCTTCCACGGCAGGTAATAACATTACCCAAGTGCGCAATGGATCCGAATTTCACTTCGAATGAGCGCAACGCTGATTGTGGAGCCCATCCTGTTAACAATTGCCCCACGTAGGCCATATCCAGCATGCCGTGGGCAAACACGTCGTCCATACCCGCAGCCCTGGCAAAGTCGATATCCACGTGGATGGGGTTGTGATCGTTTGAAGCGCCGCAAAAATAGGCGAGCGTGGTTCGAGTTATCGGTGGTTTCGTCAACTCCGGAAGTTCATCTCCCACATTGACACTCGAGAAAGTTATCATATTAATTATGCCTGCTTTCCAACTGGACCGTTGCGTTCCACCACCGTTTGTTTAAAGCGTGTTGTCATTTCTTCAAACTGATTAATGGCCACGGTCTCCAGAGTCATAAACTGCAACGCCCCACCGCGTTTCTCGTAGATATCTAACACCGTCGTCTGAAAGGTCACTCGATCACCGGCACATATCGGCCCATAGTACTGGAACTGTTGTTGTGCATGTAGAATTTTGCCCAGATTAATGCCCATCGCCACAAACTTTGCAAAAGGATCCGGTTCCGCAAGACTCAGGCTAACCGCATAGGTCGGCGGTGCCAGTATCGAGCGGTATCCCTCTGCCTGAGCAGCCACCTCGTCAAAGTATATCGGGTTCGTTTCACCCACAGCTTTGGCGAAGAACTGTAATTGCCATTTTTCGACGTCAACGCTCAATGGCGGGAATGTCCTGCCAAGATACGATTTGTCAATCATCCCCTTGCTCCTGCCTGTCCCCATTTTTGTCATTGTCTAGCGCGTTTTGGCATGCACAACGGGCACATTATAAGGCTTGGCTATAATAACCGTAAGGGAGAAAACGGCGATTGGCAGAATTCCAGCTGCCGCGTACAGTCTAATGTTAATTCTCTATTATATATTTAAGTAATTGTTTTTTAACATTATTAAATATTAAAATAAGAAATTTTATTAATTAAATTTATGTACCGCAAAGTTAATACTTCTTACTTTTTCTAGTAACTTTGTCGAAACTTGACGTATACTACGCCGCCAATCATAACCAAATCAGCGGGAAATCCATGGCCCTCAAAAATAACACTGGCAAGACTCGCTGGGGCAAGAGCGTGCAAAGCCGCGACGAGCAGCATCAACTGAAACGTTTAGCCATCCTTCGCACCGCCGGCAATCTGTTCAACCAGAATGGATTTCGCGAGACATCCCTCAATGACCTGGCGCTGGAACTCCAGGTGACCAAACCAACGCTTTATTATTACGTGGAAAACAAGGAAGACATTCTCTATCAATGCTTACTCACCGCTATCACTCAACTACTCGAAAACTCGTCGGAAATTCTCAAAACCTCGATTCCAGGTATCGAAAAATTCAAACGATTTATTCACCTTTTTACCTCAATTTTCGACGACGAATTTGGTCGCTGTCTCGCCCACCCGGGCCCGGAGCCACTATCCCTTAAATATCAGAAAAAAATTGAGCCGTTGTATGTAAAGGTGGATGGCGTCCTGCGGGAAATACTCAACGTCGGCATCAACGATGGCTCCATTCGCCAGTGTGATCCGAAAATTACGTGCTTCGCCATCTTCGGCGCAATGAACTGGATGACCAAGTGGTACCAGATTGACGGCCCTATGACTACACAGCAAATTGCCAAAGAAATGGTGACCCTGTTTGAAAAAGGGCTGACCCCAGCCACCAGTTAAGATATCGCAAAACGCGGTCTTGCTACAGGCCACAGACGGGCACTTATCCATCGACGCGAAACGCGAATAGCTAGCTCGGCCGGTAGACTTTAATCGGATGGTATGTTTTCTGGAATTCCGGCTGATCGGCCCATTTTTGCCCCACGGCAAACCCACCGTCCACGACAAAACTTTGTCCCGTGACAAAAGTAGACCGATCCCCCGCTAACCAACAAGCCATTTGCGCGATGTCCACCGGTCTTCCCGCCCGCGGAATGGCTTGCGCTTCGCTAAAAGCAGGCAGCGTCTTTTCGATTAACTCGTCGGCCTTACCAACCGTATTCGCCGCAAGGGGTGTGGCGATAAAACCAGGGCAGATACAGTTAACCCGCACATTGTGCTCCCCCAGCTCCATCGCAACCGATTTGGTTAGCTGAATCACCGCGGCCTTTGCTGCGGCATACGCGTGGGGACTGTAACCGGCCACCAGGCCAGCGATACTTGCAGTATTAATAATACTGCCGCAACCTTGCTGTTTCATTACCGGCGCTGCGTGTTTCATTCCCAGAAAAACACCCCGCACCAGCACATCGAAAGTCATATCAAATTCATCGACCGGCGTGTCCTGCAACGGCCCCAGCACACCTCCAAATCCGGCATTATTAAATATGCAGTCGAGACGCCCCCATTGCGACATTGCCAAATCAATCGCGGCGGCGACCTGCGATTCCTGGCGCACTTCCACAGCAATAAACTGTACGTTTTCTCCGAGGGACTTAGTTAATGCGCGACCTCTTTCAACCTGCATATCGGCGATCACAACCCGTGCGCCCTCTTCGACAAACAGACGCACCGCACCTTCGCCAATACCACTTGCACCGCCGGTAACAATTGCCACCTTACCTTCCAGTTCCCCCACTGCTCTCTCCTGCCTAGTCGCCTCGCCAATCATCACCAAAAAGCGGCCTGCATGTCGCTCACATCGAACCAAGACTGCGTATTAAGGATGATAGCGCCTTAATAGTGATTTATCCCACAGCAAATACTCGGCGGGTAGCGAGGCGTACTCAAAATTGTGGGCATTTATTGCACAAGAATATCAATGGTTGGTGCCCGGGGCCGGAATCGAACCGGCACGGCCGTTACCAGCCGAGGGATTTTAAGTCCCTTGCGTCTACCAATTTCGCCACCCGGGCAAATCATCTGAGCATAACAACAGTTAACTTATTGTAATATCGCCAAGCTCACAGCTTTCAGTCGCCCGCCAGGCACTCCGCCTGGCTGCCATCACATTGTAACGGGCAAATTCTCTCGCCGCGTAACAGGAGGTCCACTATGGAACAGCTCTTCCATCATGGGGCTGCCGCTATCGTATTGGAGGCTGGGGTCGGAATCGAACCGGCGTACACGGAGTTGCAGTCCGCTGCATGACCACTCTGCCACCCAGCCCAAAAGAGGCGAAATTGTACCCGACGACCCCGTGGATGAACAGCCATATACGCTGCCAGATCGGTTAATTTCGCGTATTTAGGGCGGATTTATGGGATTAAGAATGTTTTTGAAATTCTGGCCAGGCTATTTTCAGATACAGTAACATTGACCAGACGGTCAGCAGCGCTGCCACATACAAAAGCGCAAGACCGAGGGCATGCATGGCCGGATATGCCAGGGGGTTGAGGGTTAAGAGTACGATAATTGCAACCATTTGAAACCCCGTTTTTACCTTTCCTAAATTGGACACACCCACGCTGGCGCGCTTACCTAATTCTGCCATCCATTCCCGTAGTGCAGACACCACTATTTCTCGGCCTATGATGATCATGGTCGCTATTGCAAAGTAAATCGTTGCCTGGCTTTGTAGTAACAGGATTAATGCTACGGCGACAATCAGTTTATCGGCGACCGGATCGAGAAACGCGCCAAAAGGTGTAGTTTTGTTCAATTTTCTCGCGAGGTAACCGTCCAGCCAATCCGTAATGGCGGCGAGCCCAAATAGCGAGCCGCTGGCAATATAACGCCATTCCCACGGCAAATAGAAAACAACGACCAGCAGCGGAATGAGCACGATGCGTAGCAACGTGATTAAATTAGGCAGGTTGTACATAGCTTGAGGTCCGTCGGTTGCTGCGCAACGTTACTCGCTGTGCAGAATGCTGTAAATAGTTTCCGCGACTTTTCGGTTGATGGTGGGAACCCGCATCAAATCGGCCACGCTGGCTTTGGCCACCGCCGAACTTCCGCCAAAGAAACGTAACAACTCCCGGCGACGGCGCGGCCCCACACCCGGAATTCCATCGAGTACAGAAGTGCGGCGTTGGCGATCACGACGCTGGCGGTGGCCAGTAATTGCAAAACGATGGGCTTCATCCCGAATTTGTTGAATCAGTAACAAGCTTGCCGCATCTGGAACGATCTCGCGTTCAGTATCGGCTGTGCTTAGTAGCAGCGTTTCCAACCCTGGTTTGCGGCTGGTGCCTTTCGCCACGCCCACCAAAGTGACTGCCTTTATTTCCAGATCTTCAAGTACTTTACGCGCCACCCGCAGCTGCCCCTTACCGCCATCAATAAACAGCACATCGGGTAGTTTCGCCTCGCCAGCACGCAACCGTATGTAGCGTCGGCGCAGCGCCTGTTCCATGGCGGCGTAATCGTCACCACCCTGAATACCGGAAATATTAAAACGTCGGTAATCGGTTTTCAGCGGACCTTCCCGGTTAAATACCACACAGGATGCGACCGCCGCCTCGCCGCTACTATGACTAATATCGAAACACTCCATGCGTTCCGGCATCTGCGCCAGACCAAACAACTGACACAGTGCGCTAAATCGATTATCCATCGCCCGTTGTGCCGCCAGGCGCCCCGCCAAATTCTGTTGTGCAGTGCGTTTAGCCAGCTCCAGCCATTTAACGCGCGTGCCTCGCAACGGGGTCTTGATCTCCACGCGACGTTTCGCGGCGCTGGAGAGTGCTTTTTCCAACACAGGTTTATCGGCCAGGGATTCACTCAAAATAATTTCCCCTGGAATATCGATGATGCCGCCCATTTTGAGATAGTGCTGGGGTACAAATTCGGCCAGGACATCTGCGTATTCCGTGTCCAGTGGAATTTTTGGATAAAAACTGCGACTACCCAGAATACGGCCATGCCTGATATACAGAATATGCACACAGGCCTCTCCGCCATCAGCAGCGCTAGCCACCACGTCCAGACTTCCCCGCCCCGACTCTATCACCTGTCGAGCCTGGACCTCGCGCAGTGCGGTTATCTGATCACGACACGCGGCAGCCTCCTCAAATGCCAGGCGTCCCACCGCCTCATCCATACCGCTCTCCAGTTCGCGCATCAGAGGTTGGTTTTTGCCTTCCAGAAACATCTGAGTACGCCGCACATCGCGCGCATAGTGTTCCTTGCTGATCAATCCGACGCAGGGCGCCGTACAACGATTGATCTGATATTGTAGACAGGGACGTGTACGGTTTTTGTAAAAAGAATCTTCACACTGCCGCACCTTAAAGGTTTTTTGTAAAAAACCCAGACTTTCCCTGACTGATGAAGCACCGGGATAAGGTCCAAAATAAATACCTTTGCTATTTTTACTGCCACGATGAACACTTATACGCGGAAAATCATCCTGGGTGGACATAAAAATATACGGGTAGGATTTGTCGTCACGCAGTAATATATTAAACGGGGGCCGATATTGTTTAATCAGATTTTGTTCGAGAATGAGAGCTTCCACTTCGGTTTCGGTAACGGTCACATCCACACTGTGAATACGACTTACCAGCATTGCTGTTTTCGGTGTAAGACCGTTTTTTCGAAAGTAACTGCTGACACGGTTACGCAAGTTACCGGCCTTACCCACATATAGAACCTGACCCCGAGGGTCGAGCATTTGATAAACCCCGGGAAGCGTGGTCAGGTTTTTAAGAAATGTTTTTGAATCAAAAGCCATATAATTGGGTTGTAGAAAAATTATGGTTGGAAGTTATATTCGGTAAATACCAGTGGCCATCAAATGACTTCACTGGGGTTAACCAGTCCGTACTTTACGGCGACCAATGTCAGCTCAACGTCGTTACTGACGTTGAGTTTTTCGTATATACGGTACTTGTACGTGTTAATAGTTTTGGGACTGATATTCAATACCCCGGCAATTTCGTTGGCACGGTGACCACTGGTAATCATTTGCGCGATTTGTAATTCGCGCTCAGAAAGCTGTGCCAAGGGGGATAGCTTCTGATTTCCAGACAGGCGGTGTATTACCATCATTTGCGCAATCGCTGGACTGACATACACTCGCCCGTCCGCCAGCGTTCGCAAAGCCTCCTCTATTTCGTTGGCGTCGGCATTTTTGGTGATGTAGCCTGCTGCTCCGGCCTTGAGTAACTGGGTCGGATACATCTCGTCGTTCAGCGCGCTGATCACAACCACCTTCAGGGTGGCATTGGCCAGCAACAGACGTCGCGTCGCCTCCAGGCCACCGATGCCGGGCATGCGAATATCCATAAACACAATGTCGGGCTGATATTCCCGCGCGAGCGAGATTGCCTCCTCCCCACTGGCTCCTTGCGCCACCACCTCAACATCGGCAATTTGAGCCAGTAACCCGCAAATTCCCATACGCACCAGATCGTGGTCGTCGATGACAATGACTTTCAGCAAGACATGACCTCACCCTGCAAAAATTTGCCTGAGAGGGTAGCATTTTGCCCGGCATTACACCACGCGTAGAATATTGCGTAACGTCAAGTTCACACGCTGCCCAACATCGCCAGATGTTTTGGCGATGCGATGTTGCCAGCTGCGCTGCGTACCCGCCTCCATCAGCAGGAGTGAACCATGGCCCAACGGTATCTGTACTTGCCGTCGGCCCTGTGTCTCTTTAGCGCGCAAATCAAAACGTCGCGTCGCACCAAGACTCAAGGAAGCGATCACCGGATCTGCACCCAGTACCGTTTCATCGTCACTGTGCCAGCCGACGCTATCTCGCCCATCGCGATACAGATTCAACAATGCGCTGTTAAAGACTGCGCCGGTAAGTTTACAAATATGTTCTCTGACAAGGGTCAACTCCGGCAACCATTCCTGCCGCACCAGGCGTACGCCCGAATAACTGTAATCGGCGCCCGTATCACCAAACCAGGCGTTCATTCTCGGAATCAGGTGTTGTCGAGCGCCGATTGTAATGCGACTTTGCTCCCACGTTACCCTGCGCAACAAATGATTGAGCAACGCATCAGCGGCATTACTGTCTAAAAAGTGCGGCCAGAACCGGAGATGGCCACCACCCGGAAGGGGGATACTGTCAGACTCTTCTAAGAGGACGAGTTGATTCATGGTTTATA
The DNA here is from genome assembly GCA_041600415.1 of Porticoccaceae bacterium. Classification (GTDB taxonomy): domain Bacteria; phylum Pseudomonadota; class Gammaproteobacteria; order Pseudomonadales; family Porticoccaceae; genus JBFJKD01. Next base: position 189,063 of record JBFIKF010000002.1, read on the forward strand.
GCTCAACACAAAGCGACTCTGTATTGACGGCCGTCACCGACATTGCAATCCCAATATGTTGGGTTCAATTTCAAGAATTACGCCAAATCGTTTGTGTATATCGGCGCGTATGTTCTCGGCCAAGCTGAGTATCTGCTGCGCACTACTACTGCCATAATTTACCAGTACCAGCGCCTGATCCGTATGCACGCCCGCACCTCCGATGCGGCGCCCCTTCCAGCCGGCCCGTTCAAGGAGCCAGCCAGCGGCAAGCTTTACGCGGCCATCTTCCTGAGGGAAACATACCAGTTGCGGGTGGCGCACGAGCAGCGTTGCGGCCAGCTGACGACTAACCAGTGGGTTTTTAAAAAAACTGCCCACATTTGGTAGTGCTACCGGGTCAGGCAATTTACGTCGCCGGATGGCAGACACTGTGTCGTAAACAATTTGCGCCGTCACTGGCAAGGCCACGCTCCCTATTTCGCGGGCCAGCGCTGGGTAATCGAGCCGTAACCGCGGTGTCTTGCTCAAGCCGAGGGTGACTTCCGTGATCGCCATACGATTTTTCAACGCACCTTTGAAAATACTATCGCGATAGCCAAATTGGCAAGCGGCGTTGGACAATGTCACTACCTCACCCGTATTTATATGGACTGCCCGCAACGCCACTAGCACCTCACTCAGCTCTACACCGTAGGCACCAATATTCTGAATAGGGGCCGCTCCCACCCTGCCGGGAATCAACGCAAGATTCTCAAGTCCGTACCAACCGCGCGCCAGACAATCCCGTACTGTCTGATCCCAATTCATACCGGCACCAATCGACACCTGTACCGCGTCCGTATTCTGTTCAACAACCTGCATGCCGCCGATATCGATCAGTAATACGAGGCCCACTAAATCACCAGCCAGTACGATATTACTGCCCCCGCCAAGGCAGGTTACCGGTAACTGCTTATGACGCGCCCATTCCAGCGCCTCGCGCAAAAGTTCCGCATCGGTGACACGGCAGAAATATTCGGCTCGGGCCATCAATGCCAAAGTGTTGTAAGGGGTTAATTCGACGTCCTGCTGGATGGGCAAAGTGGGATTCATATAGAGGCAAACTCGTCTTTTCGTCGCCAACAGAGCCCCGTCACTGAACCCCGCCCTGACGCAACAACGCCGTTACCCGCTGCAGATCGTCAAGCGTGTCGACACCCCCAGGTACTGGGGCCTCGGCTTGCGCAACATGAATCGCCTCGCCGTGCCACAAAAAACGCAGTTGTTCGAGCGCCTCTACAGCTTCGAGCGGTGCCATCGGCCAGCCGACAAATTGCTTGAGCGTACGTACCCGATAGGCATACAACCCGATATGACGCTGTGCATAGCAGGCTGGCGGTAACGTCTGGCATCCATCCTTAAAATGATCGCGCGGCCACGGAATAGCCGCCCGGCTAAAATACAGCGCCAGGTCACTCGCGTCAGTTACCACCTTAACTACATTGGGGTTGGAGAACTCCGCATAGGTCGTAATATTCTCGCACAGGGTTGCCACGCCCAGCCGTGGACGATCTGCCAGGTTCTGCGCAACCTGATCGATTACCTGCGGCGGGATTAAGGGTTCATCCCCTTGCACGTTGACAATAATGCTGTCCTCCGCGAACCCATAATGCTCGGCCACTTCGTGGAGCCGATCTGTGCCTGAGCTATGGGCTGCCGATGTCATGACGACGTCGCCGCCGAACGCTGCCACGGCGTCGGCAATGCGCTGATCATCAGTCGCCACCAGTACCCGATCCGCAGCGCTTCTGGACGCTTGCTCGTAGACTCGGTTAATCATGGATTTTCCTGCAATATCCAGCAGTGGCTTACCCTTCAGACGAGTGGAACCGAAGCGTGCAGGAATTACAATAATATATTTGTTATTCAATATGTTACCTAATAAATCTAAACTATTTTATTAAATAATTTTTCGATCTCGTTGAGAAGGGATTCGGGCACGCTGGTTGTGACTTCCAGGGCCCAGACATGATGGTCGACAAAGGCAGCGCACTTAACCGCGTCTTTGCTGGTCACGATAACGGGCGCGTCGTCCGTATACTGAAAATCCTCTGGCCGAAATTTATAGTGATCGGGAAATGTTTGCAATGTCGCACTAAAACCCAAGTCCGCCAGAGTGTCGGCAAAACGTTGCGGATTTCCAATGCCTGCCAGCGCGTGTACAGTTTTTGACAGACTCCATTCGTCGAGTGAACACACCTTGCCGGTTGCGAGATGCCGAAACCGGACCGGCCGCACCTGTATTGCCAGACTGGACGGCCAGACGGTCCGCGCCCGCGCTGGATCACCGTTGATAATAACCGCGTCAACACTACGCAAACGCGCTATGGGTTCGCGCAAGGGTCCCGCCGGAAGGCAGTAACCATTACCAAAACCACGCGCCCCGTCTAGCACCGCGATTTCCATATCCCGGTGCATACGGTAATGCTGCAAACCATCGTCACTCAACACCAAGTCGCAATTACCACTTTTTAATAACTCGGCAATTGCTCTGCGTCGATCCGCACAGATAACCACTGGACAACGGGTTGCTCTGACGATTAACACTGCTTCGTCACCGGCTATTTCCGCCGTGCTAGCGGCCGTCACCACTAGCGGCTGCCGATTTCCTGAGCCACCGTAACCCCGACTCACAACACCGGGGCGATAACCGCGCGCGCGTAACTGATCGACCAGCGCGATTATCAACGGTGTTTTACCGGTACCACCAACAGCAATATTTCCAACCACTATAACCGGCACTGGAAACTGTCTTTGATTATATCGGCGACACAGCATCCAACGCCGTAGGCGGGCGATAACGTAGAAAACTCCACTCAGCGGCAGTAGCGCAAGCGTCCAGCCATAAGGTCGATACCAGGCCCGCTCGATGGCGCGCATACGCTATACCACGTCATCCGAAAATTGTTGCCGATACAGCTGTGCATAGCGCCCGTTTTCCGCCAGCAGTTTATGATGGCTGCCCTGTTCCACGACGCGCCCCTTATCCAGCACCATAATTCGATCGGCTTTTTCAATGGTACTGAGTCGATGGGCAATCACAAAGGTTGTACGACCTCGCATTGCAGTCTCCAGAGCTGACTGTATATAGTTCTCCGACTTACTGTCGAGGGCTGAGGTTGCCTCGTCGAGAATCAGAATGGGGGCGTCCTTTAGCAGAGCGCGCGCAATGGCCAAGCGTTGGCGCTGTCCTCCAGACAACATCACACCGTCGTCGCCGATGCGGGTGTCAAAACCATCGGTAAGCGTCTCGATAAACTCCAGAGCGTAAGCCATGCGTGCCGCCTCATACACCTGTTCCCGGGAAGCGGACTTCAACTCTCCGTAGGCGATATTGTTATACACGGAGTCGTTAAACAGGGTGACGTGCTGACTGACCAGTGCGATCTGCTTGCGCAGGTTTTTGAGGCTATATTCGGTAATTTCCGTACCATCCAGTAAAATTTGTCCACTCTGGTAATTATAAAAACGGGGAATGAGACTGACGAGGGATGTTTTACCACCCCCGGAGGGACCCACCAGGGCGATACTTTCCCCGGATTCCACAGAAAATGTCAGATCGTGCAGAACTCTGTCACCTCGGGCGTACCCAAAATTAACATTCTTAAATTCGAATTGCCCCGCAACCCGCTCTTTCTCAATTTTACCAGTATCCCGCTCCTCTACCCCGTCGAGAGTGTCAAACAAGGTGGAGCCCGCGGCGATACCTCGTTGAATGGTGCTATTGATCTGCGTGATCTGACGTATCGGTTTAGCGAGCAACGATGCAGTAAATAAAAATTTTGTGAAATCTCCCGTGGTCATCGACGAAATGATTTCCGGAGTCAGTGCCAGCCAGATCAACAGGCCGAGGGACCCAGCGAGCAACAACTGAATCACCGGAGTACTCAGACCTTCCGTTAACGCCAACTTTAAATTTTGACGTCGATTGGTTTTGGACGCGTGATGCATTCGTTTACGTTCGTAATCTGTGCCACCAAATAAATGCATTTCACGATAGCCCGCTACGGTTTCCTGTGCGACGTGGGTGATCTCCCCTGCCGCGCTTTGAATACGTTTGCTTAAACGCCGAAAGCGCTTACTGACGGAATTGATGATGAACGCAATAACCGGCATGATCACCAGAAATATCAACGCCAGCCGCCAGTTTAAATAAATCAGATAAATCAGCAGCCCGATAACCAGCGCTCCCTCGCGCAAAATTACCTTGAGCGCGCTGGTAACGGCTCCCATTACCTGGCCGACATGAAACGTTAACTGTGCCACCAGGTGGCCACTCATATTTTGATCGAAATAAGCACTCGGCATACGGGTGTACTTGTCAAAAACTTCGTTGCGCAACCCATCGACAATCGACTGGGAAACATAGCTCATCCCGTAATTACCAATCAAAAATCCTATACCGCGTAATCCCGCGAGAATTAACATGAACAGCGGCACCACCACGCGGCTCTGCTCCAGCACATTACCATCGCGCATATACCATTGCGCAAAACGGGACGTGATTCCAGAATCAATAGTAGTCAGATTGGCCGGGAGATCTTTAATATTTTCACCGGTTACCACGGTCAATACGTTAATCAGATAGCCAAACAGATCGACAAACGCGATTTCCATCAAACTGAACATCCACAAACCCAGAACACTGATACCAAACACCACGGCATAACGGCGCAAATAGCCCAGCAGGCGTCGATACGTGGCGAAACTACTAACAGGTGTAACCGGCGGGACAGGGTTCATAAAATGCCAATTAATGGGTGGGTTCGGGTAACTGAGTGGTAATACTCAAATGGACAAATCCGGCCTGCCCGGCCGCATCCATCGCAGTGACGACCGCCTGGTGGCTACTTTTCGCATCCGCTGCGATCACCAGCGGTAACTTCTTATCGACGTCCCCCAGTTGGCGCAGGGCGCTGACCAGGGTTTCCGTCTGCCGGTTGATCAAAGCCACGCCGTTTACGGAATAGCTGCCATCATTAGCGATCAGTATCTCGATATTATCGGGAAGAGATTCAGCGGGTTTACCGGTAGCCTCCGGTAAATCAATCACCAGATGGGTTTCTTTAGTAAACGTGGTGGACACCATGAAAAAAATTAGCAACAGAAATACCACATCAATCAACGGCGTAACATTGATACTGTTGTCGAGCACCGAGCGACGGCGAAACTTCACTGTTTCGCCGCCTCCTCCGGCTGCAACAAACGGTCGCCGTGCAACGCGTCAACCAACTTGACGGCCTGATCCTGCATATCGACCACCAATGTGTCTATGCGCCGTTCAAAAAAACGATGGGCGATCAGAGCAGGAATACCTACAGAAAGTCCCGCCGCTGTAGTAATTAGCGCCACGGAAATGCCTCCAGCCAACACGCCGGCGTTACCCGACCCTTCCAGCATAATAGCGGTAAATACTTTGATCATGCCGAACACCGTACCGAGTAATCCAATCAGTGGAGCGACCGCGGCGATAGTGCCCAGAATCGAAAGATATCTTTCTAACTGATGCACCACCTGCGCGGCAGCTTCCTCAATGCTATCTTTCATCACATCGCGGCCATGGCCCGAGTTACTCAGTCCGGCAGCCAGAATAATCCCTAGCGGCGAAGAGTTGCGTAGCTCAAGGAGTTTTTCCCGGTCCAATTGATGATTTTTTAGCCAATGCCAAACCTGCCCCAACAGATTATCAGGAACGACTTTACCTGGGCGCAATGCCAGATAGCGCTCGACCACAATACCCAACACCGCCACCGAGCACAGCATTAACGGTAGCATCAGCCAACCACCACTGACCAGTAATTCGTACACGCCCGCCCCTCGTTTCGCAAAAAATTATGCGCCACTTTACCACAATCATCGACCTTCCCTCGCCATGGTCGCCGGTCAATGCCAATACCTTTGCACCGTGTCACGTTGTGCCCTTATGCTCAGCACCAGACTTGTATCCCAGGTGAAACGCAGGGCGCCAGATTCCGCTGTGGACCAAAGTTCTGCGCCTGATTGCCGATAGCGGGCCACCACGCTCTCGTGGGGATGGCCAAAATGATGACGGTAACCGGCGGAAAACACCACATGCCGCGGTTGTACAACTTGTACAAACCCCGTGCTCGACGAGGTCTTGCTGCCATGGTGTGGTGCTACCAGTAAGGTAACATCCCTGGGCCACACCTGCTTTTTCAGTAACGCCGACTCCACGGCGGCCTCCATATCGCCGGTCAACAGAACGCTCACTGTACGATGGCGCAGCAACAGGATGCAGGATTGATTATTATCATTTTTTTCGGGCATTAACCCGGGGTGCAATATTTCGACCGTCAGATCGTGCCACGACCAGCGCCGGCCCGCTACACAGGACTGCGTGGCAACTGGCCCGGATATTTGGCCCGGTGCAACAATTGCCCTGGGCCGAAAGTAACTAAACAGTCCATCGGCACCTCCAGCGTGATCGCTGTCGTTATGACTAATCACCAGTAAATCAATGTTTGCTATTCCACGATGACGCAGAAAAGGTGCAACAATTCCGCTACCAGCGTCAAAGCGCTCACTGAATTTTGGTCCGGTGTCGTACACCAATACTTGCTCCGGCGTTTCTACGACGACTGCCAGCCCCTGGCCAACGTCGAGCACCGTCACCGCCAACCCCGGCCGAATTGGTGGCGTCAGCCAATATAGTGCCGTGAACAACACCCAGGCAGGAGGCTGCCATCCAAGCCCTCTGGGCAACAACAGTACTATTCCGGCAAACACAAACGCCACGATAGTTATCCATCGTTCGCCCCCCAGCGCAGTAAAGCGCGCGGCGCTCGCCACCTGTACGATCCAGTCCAGTCCCAGAGCGAACCATTCCAGTTGATGCCCGGCCAGCATCCAGCAAGCCTGTGAAGCGATCTCGTGAAATGGCAGTAGTAAGCCGCCCAACAAGCACAGGGGTACTACCACGATACTGATCCACGGAATGGCCAACAAATTTATCAGGGGCGCCATAAAATTAAATTCGCCCTGATAGAGCAGCAGCCATCCGGCCAGAGAAAAAAACACCACGCCCTGCGCCAGTAGCGTGCGGTGCAACCAGGTAAGGCGCGGTCGAGGTTTGAAATAGATGATCAGTCCAGCTACCGCGGTGAAAGACAGCCAGAACCCCGGGCTTAGTGCCGCCAGGGGGTCGAGGATGCTCACTATTGCCAAAGACCATAATAAACCTGTGGCCGGCGCAATTTTGCGGCGTAATAGAGGACCCACCAGAAATACTGCAAGCATAATAACGGCCCTCTGAGTGGGCAAAGAAAAACCCGCCAGCAGGCTGTAACCAAGCGCCACCACGAGGGACAGGCCAGCGGCAATTTGAGTAGCGGGCACCGTCACCCCGACCGCCGCAAGAAGCCTTCCCGCAACCATACCGAGCAGCCAGCCACACCCCGCCAGAATGCCGATATGCAGACCGGATACCACCATCAAATGAAGGGTTCCCGTCAACTCCAGGGTGCGCCACATTGCCGCCGGGATAAACTGCTTGTCCCCAATTGTTAACGCCGCGACAAATCCTTTGCCACGCTCACTCAGCGCTAATTTGTCGATGGATCGTTGCAGGCAAAAGCGCAATTTTGCAATCGACATTCCGGTATCGCCATTCAACATCTTGCTAGTCGCGGCAGAACGGACATAACCCGTGGCCGATACGCCCTCGGACAGCAACCACCCGGGGTAATCAAAACCACCTGGATTACTTAAACCACGGGGCGCGCGTAAACGCACCTGCAATTGCCAAATCTGTCCTGGCTCCAGTGGCGGACTTTGATACCAACCCAGCCGCAATCGTTGCAGAGGTGGTGTAGCTCCGCCCCCCTGCACAGGCTGTAACTTGTGGATATCCAGATAAAAACTGCTGCGCAGCGGGTCCATACGCGGTATACCCCGAACTGTGCCAGTCACCAGATAGTCGGTCTTGTCCAGGTCTGTAGACAAGCGATGATGCAACGCCCAGTGTCCCCAGACACTTGCCCACACGATACCTAGCAGCGCAAACAGAAATAGTCGCAGACGCGGATGAATGCTCAGGGGAATTGCCGTTACCAGAAGCGCCACAAGCAGCGAGGGCTGCGGCAATATTGGCCAGAACGCCGAGGAGAGCACACCGCAGGAAAACAGCAAGAGAGGCATCGTTGTTCAACATCCGTGTTGATCGCGATAACGTCAAAATTCGCAATATTGTTTACAGTCTTTGCTTTTGGCCGCTAAATTCCTTAGCCTAAGGCCATGAAGCGTTTGATGATAATCTATCACAGCCAGGGGGGCAAAACCGCACAGATGGCGCAGGCCGTATTGCAGGGTGCTCGCCAGGAACAGGACGTCGAGGTAGTTATGAAGAAGGCCTTCGACGCCAATCTCGACGATCTGTTATGGACCGACGGAATACTGTTTGGCACACCGGAGAATTTTGGTTACATGAGTGGCGCTTTAAAAGATTTTTTTGACCGTACCTTTTATCCGGCCGAGCCGCACCATCTGAATTTACCCTACGGATTATTTGTCGGAGCCAGCAACGATGGTAGCGGCGCGGTGCGGGAGGTGGAACGTATTGCGCTTGGCTATCCGCTACGCAAGGTCGTGGATCCGATTGTCGTGGTCGGCGCACTCGAACAAAAAGAATTGGCCCGCTGTGAGGAACTGGGGCTGACCATGGCCGCAGGGATTGCGCTGGGTATTTACTAATCTTCGTGATGGCAATCACCGTAAAGGAAATATTTAATTCCGATGACAACTGCACTCATCTTATCCGGTGGCGGCGCACGCGCCGCCTACCAGGTCGGCGTACTCAAAGCCGTGGCAGAACTGTTGCCAAAACAGACCCACAACCCGTTTCCGATTATCTGTGGTACATCCGCTGGCGCCATCAACGCCCTGGCAATTGCGAGTAGTGCCGGGCGTTTTCGTCTGCGCGTGCGCAAACTGGAAACCATCTGGCGCACGCTGAAAGCCGAGGACATTTATCGTACCGATCTGTGGGGCGTGTGCAAAAATACGCTACGCCTGGGTTTATCACTGTTTAATCGCGGATCTGGCTTCGGCACTCCAGTGGCATTGCTGGACAATACTCCACTGCGAGAATTACTAACTTCCGTCATTCGTTTTCGCCATATTGATGAAGCGCTCGCCAGCGGCGAGCTGGATGCTATCAATATAACTGCCATGAATTACACCAGCGGCCTGTCCGTGAACTTTTTTCAGGGTCGTCACGATAACTGGCAACGCACGAGGCGCGTCGGCTTACGGACGGGACTGACAATCGATCATCTGATTGCGTCTACATCGATTCCCACTATTTTCCCGGCCACAAAAATTGGTCACGATTATTATGGCGATGGCGCGATGCGACAGTTGAAACCCATCAGCCCCGCACTACATCTGGGCGCCAATCGGGTTTTTATCGTCGGCGTCAGCGACAACCAACGGGGCCGACCAGCAGCCCAGCCGCAGCAACACTCTCCTTCAGTTGCTCAGATGATTGCCCATATGCTTAACAGCGCATTTATCGATTCCATCGAAAGCGACCTTGAAACGTTGCAAACCGTGAATCAGGTGGCCCGTTTGCTACAAGAGAAACAAGCGCAAAACGGCCGCGGCGAAGATATTCCCAAACCAATCGACTATCTTTGTATCTCTCCGTCCGTCGCAATCAACGAAATCGCAGATGCCCATTTTGACGAGCTGCCAACCAGCCTGAAGCTCTTTTTGCGGGCCACTGGCGGCACCGCCGAGGGTGGTGGCTCGAGCGCCACCAGCCTGCTGTTGTTCGAACCCGGTTTCTGTAATGAGCTGATTAATCTGGGCTACCGCGACGCGTTACAACAATCCGAAGACATTCTCAGTTTTTTCGCCCTCAATAGTGGAGCCGAAAATAAGTCCAGGACTGCAGACATTGCTACAAAACACTGACATGGGCACACCGCGAACAGGTCCCAAAAAACTATTCAATACTATTAATCGACGTGTAAAAGAAAGCTGGCGTTAAACCACCCTGCCGCTACGCAGTGCGGCAATGTCGTCAGACGTGTAACCCAGGGATGCAAGAATCCTGTCTGTGTGTTCTCCCAAGCTCGGCGGCGGTGAATGCATTGACCCAGGGGTGCGGGACAAACTAACCGGGGTCTCCAGAAAAGGCACCGGTTTGTCGATGCCATCGATATGCACCTGAGTAAACAGTCCAGTCTGTTGCATATGCGGATGCTCGAGACACTGCTGGGGCGAAAGGATTTCGCCGGCGGGAATACCCGCCCGTTCGAGGGTATCCAGCGCCTGCTGCGTGGTTTTGTCCGCACACCATCTGGCCATGCGTTCGCTGATCACCTGACCGTTATCCCCACGGCATTTGTCATCCTTGAAACGGGGGTCGTCCAGCCACTGGGGCTCACCCATCAGCTCGACCCAGCGCTGGAATAACGGATTGCCCAGATTTTGCACCATAATCCAGCCATTCAGGGTTTTAAAGGCGTCCGCCGGTGCGCCGCTCTGACCTCGATTGCCCGTTGCAACCCGGTTCAGCTGTAATACGGCCTGCTCCATCAAATTTGCGTTCGTGACATTCAGCGCCGTCGTCACCAGCGAACCTTCGACAATCTGGCCCTTGCCGCTGCTCTGGCGTTCGTACAGGGCCAGCACCGTACCCAGCGCGCATAGTATCCCGGTACTTACATCCACATAGGGACCGTAGGATTTCATCGGCTCGTCGGAATATCCAGACATATACATATTGCCTGACATGGCCTGCCCGATACCGTCAAACCCCAATTTGTCCGCATAGGGTCCCCGGGATCCAAAGGCCGAACAGGTCGTAAGAATAATATCTGGCTTGATGGCAACCAGACTATCGTAATCCAGCCCCATCGTTTTAAGGGCGCTGAGTGGCATATTGACCACCACAACGTCCGCCGTTTTTATCAGGCGCCGGACAACTTCCCGCCCCTCAGGTTTATTCGGATTAAGGGTCAAGCCCAATTTGTTGCGGCTGTTCTGCACAAAATTTGCGCCATGACCGGATGGCGACAGGGGTGATAAAAAACGATCCTCGCTGCCGTCGACCTTCTCGATGCGAATCACCTCCGCGCCGAAATCTGCCAATAACGCGGCGCAGTGGGGTCCCGCCACATAGCGCCCAAAATCCAGCACGCGAATACCCTGTAAAACTCCCGACATCTATCCCCCTTAAATTTGTACAACTGTAATCAGACAGTCCGATTAGCGATTGGCCAATTTTTCCATCGCTGCCGCCAACGCAAAATCCAGGTTGGTGATACCACCGGAGCGGTGGGTTAACAAATCAATCTCCACCTTCGTGTAGACATTGGTCCATTTCGGATGGTGATCCATACGTTCCGCCACCAGCGCGGCCCTGGTCATAAAACCAAATGCCTCGACGAAACCGGAAAACTCAAATTGTTTGTGGAGTTTTCCGTCGACAATTTGCCAGGGGATATTCGCGCCGAGATTGAGGGCATTCAATTTTTCCGTCAATTGCCGTTCGTTCAACAATTTATCCATCACATCGCTCCTCTGTACCGTCAGATGTTACTCGAGAGTAAACTATTCATGTTACGTGGGTCCAGCACTGCGTTGGTATTCTCGCGCGGTTCGTATTTCCCCTTCTGCTACTCTATCATTGTTCCTGGTTAGTCCCTTTGCCCACAGTTTTAGAATCGCCAGGACAGTTATGCAGGTACAGTGGTTTCCCGGGCACATGAACAAGGCCCGCAAAGAATTACGAAAAGTGCTCGACCAGGTGGACATTGTGGTCGAGGTGCTGGATGCCAGAATTCCTTACAGTAGCCAAAACCCCTTGCTGGCCGCCATGGGCGCCGAAAAACCCCGCGTCAGGGTATTGAACAAAATCGACCTTGCCGACCCGGCCATTGTAGCGCTGTGGCAAACGCATCTCGAACAGGTACAACATTTCAAAACCCTCGCTATCAGCGCCGACCAGACACGCCACACCGCCCAGGTTCGTCAGCTGTGCCGGCAACTGACACCGGCGAGTAAAAAAAACCGTAACGCCGTAATACTTATTGCGGGAATTCCTAATGTGGGTAAATCCACACTGATCAACACCCTGGCAGGTCGCGCCATCGCCAGTACCGGCAACGAGCCAGCTATTACCAAGACTCAACAGAGAATTAATCTCGGTGATGGCTTAACGCTACTCGATAGCCCCGGCGTTCTGTGGCCCAATATCGAAAATATTGAAAGCGGCTACCGCTTGGCCATGACTGGGGCGATTCGCGAAACCGCCATGGATTATCAGGACACCGCGCTATTCACACTGCACTACCTCAGACAATGTTATCCAGATCGTCTACTACAGCGTTATCAGCTTCCAACATTGTCCAACAACGAGATGGAGAACCTGCAGGCTATCGGCGCAAAAACCGGCTGTCTGGGTAGCGGCGCACGGGTCGATATCACCCGCGCCGGTACGCGCCTGATAACTGACATCCGCGCCGGGAAACTCGGGCGCCTGTGTTTCGAAACGCCGGACATGATTACCCTGGAACTGGCCGAATTGGAAGCCCGCAAAGCCCACAAAATAATCCAGGGAAAACCCGAATAGGCAGCGCGCTGGAAACGCCACCCGCGCTACTGGCCTGACCCGCTGGGCTCTGGACATCGGTTTTACCTATATGCAACAACAGGAAACCTTTGGTAAACCTGTCAGCGAGTACCAGACTGTCAGTTTTCCTTTGGCGGAATCGGCCACCGAAGTCCATACGGCGCATCTGGTCGGGTTATAAGCCTGTCGCCTGCTGGATCAAAGTCACGCTGCCATCAAAGAGCTGTCGATGGCCAAAGCCTATTTCGTACAGGTGGGCACCAGAGCCATAGACCAGGTAATTCAGAGACACGGCGCGATGGGCTTTACCAATGAAATGGGCCTGACCGACGCCCGGGAAACCCTGCACCTGATCAACGTAGCGGACGGTACCAACGAAATATTAAAGCGCACTATCGTGCAACGGCTGTCAAAAGGTGACGCCGATCTGTAGCCCGGGCAGACTTTACGTGGCGGATTGCGCGGCTTTACGCCGAGCGCGTTTCGCCACGCGTTTTTGCTCCAGGGTATTTGCCGCATCTGCCCCCAGATGAGATTCCCCGCGCCGCTTCGCCAGTGTCAGCTGTTTTTCCCGTTGCGCAAAACGCTGGCGATCGGCGGGCGTAGTACTCCCGTAGCAATGGGGACAGCTAACACCCTTTTCGTAATGTGGACTCGCCTTGTGTGCGTCTGTGATAGGCATGCGGCAGGCGTGGCACTGATCGTAGCGCCCCGCCTCCAGGGCGTGATTAACTGCGACGCGGTCATCAAACACGAAACACTCGCCCCGCCACAAACTCTGCTCCTGAGGAACATCTTCAAAATATTTCAGAATGCCGCCTTTGAGGTGGTACACCTCGGTAAAGCCCTGCTCTTTTAACAACGCGGTAGATTTTTCGCAGCGTATTCCGCCGGTACAGAACATCGCAACCCGGCGATGACGAGCCGGATCCAGGTGTTGTTTTACATAGTCGGGGAACTCGCGAAAACTGCTGATGTGGGGGTCTACCGCATGGGTAAAGGTGCCGACATCCACTTCATACTGATTGCGAGTGTCAAGTAGTAACACCGCCGGGTCGCTGATCAGCTGGTTCCAGTCCTCGGGCTCCACATAGGTCCCCACCACGTGGCGCGGATCGATACCCGGCACGCCCATGGAAACAATTTCCTTGCGTAATTTTACCTTGGCGCGCTTAAACGGCGGCGTATCCGTAATAGACTGCTTATACTCCAGATCCGCAAGACCTTCCTGCCCCCGCAGCCAGCGCATAAACTCGGAGATATTGTCGGCGCGACCGGATACGGTGGCATTAATACCTTCACTGGCAAGTAGTACCGTGCCCCGTATATTCTGTGCAGTCATCACCGCCAACAACGGCTCGCGCAGCTCGCGCCAGCGCTCCATGGCGATAAATTTGTACAAAGTATAGACAATATGCTGAGACATGAAATGGGGATATCCGAGCCACCAAACGCGTACGCAATCATGGACAAACCGGTATTATAAAAAAATCAGCACCTTATCGGGAGATTTTTTTCGGCAGTATTAATCCGCAATGCCCCATTTTTTGCCGCCAGCATGCGGCGATATCCGCAGCATCGCGGTTTGTCGGCAACCCACCACCAGCTGATCGGCGCTGTCCCAGATCAAACCCTGTTCCTCAACAACGCCTTTTTTGATGATATCGCTCTTAAACATGCAACGCAGGGGTCCAGGCGCAGGCACGCCATGAATTTGCACGGTCAACTCAAGCGTCGGGACCCAGCCGGATGGGCCATACAGGGTAAACGGCGGCGGTGGAAACCCGTCTGCAAACAGTAATAACCCAAACGTATCGATGGCGCTGCCATCGGCAAACGCAGTCCAGCCCAGCCAGCGCCCGCTGCCATCCGGCTCACCTTCCAAGCAGCGCACATTGGCGGGCGACATTTTTTGTACCACCCGTTGCCGATAGGTTAAGTTCGGCGGACAAGGCGCGGACACGCATTGCTCATAAGTCGGCATTTCCGGTATTTTTTCCAGTACACGATCGACTCCAGCCAGCCGCTGACGATCGGTAAAAATCGCGATCAGCTGAACCTTGATTTCGCCATTTTGCAGTACCTTTACCATTCCCTGGGAAACCGAACCACCGGTGCGCAACACCTCTACCACGCACTGTGCCGGGCCCGGCACCGCGCGCGCCAGAAAATAGGCAGTTACGGTCAGCGGATCCTTGTGGGGCAACGCTGCGGACAGCGCCCGCGCCGCCACCGCCATCACATAGCCGCCGTTAACAATTTCGCCGAGACACCAGCCGGCACTTAAATCCGCCTGCCAGCTATCATCACTGATCTGCCGTACCGCGCTATCGCGGGCAAACTCCCCTATGGATAAAATAACTTCTGTATTCAAGCGCCGACTCCTCAAGACACGCCGAGTACAATCGGCACACCTGAATCGTGATTAAACAGCCCGATATTATCCCCCAGGTTGTGGGGTGATGTCTGTGTTTTCAAAGAGAGATTGAGACCGTTGATAGCGCGCGGAAAAAGGCGCAAACACCACCAGCGTTAGCGACAAATCAGTTACACAGTGTGGCTGAACCGGCTACCCAACTGCACACCCTGGCGCTGCACGATATGTTGAATTAGCTGCTCCTCAGTATTTTTATTGAGATCCACAAAATCCAGACGCAACCAGTACGGCCGCGCACCGTCCTGACGACGCTCGCAATCAATGACGGTACCGGTCAATGTCAAATTAACATTGGACGGTTTGAGCGTAACAAACAAATCCAGGGCCTGACCGCGCTCAAACGTCTCGTTACACGCAAAACCAATACCACAACCGCTTAACCCAACCTCCAGCTCCTCATGCACCAGACCACTGATATCGTATTGGCAGTCATCCATATCGATCTCCGCGGCAAGCACGGCCAATTTTCTATTTAGCAGGGCTATCGCCGAAGCGGCCACCGGCTGTTCCCGCCACAGTGTATTGATGACGGTATTTAGTTCCCGATCGATTCCTTGCAAAATATGCGACGCAGTCATCTGCAACTGCCCGTCGCAATCGGTCGGCACCTGATTGGCATTACCGTCGCTGATACGGTACCTGAGCCCAATCGTATCGTTGATACGGAAATAACGTCGTCTTTCGGAATCAGCCACGAATTTCGTCCTCTTCTTGGTCTGACGCATCGGGCGTAGCGTCCAGAGTGAGTGAATTTGGATGTTGTTCGAGTTGCAACGAGCGCAGCAACGCTTGCTCCGACTCTTTCAATTTATTGAGTTCAGCAGAGGTTTCATCGTCGAATCCCTGGCGAACAACTATTTCTACCCGACGATTGCGACTACGATTTTCGTCCGTGTCGTTGTCCTCCAACGGCATGGTGTCGGCATAACCGATCAACACCATACGTCGATCATTGATCACCCCATCGCGCAATAATTCATGGGTCACGGTCAGGGCACGGGAGGACGACAGTTCCCAGTTGGATCTAAATTGATAATTTGCAATAGGCACGTTATCCGTGTGCCCCTCTACGGCAATCTTGCCATGAATATCTTTCAGAACTTCCCGCAACTTGGCCATCACCGGTATAAAGCCCGCATTCAGTACCGCAGACCCCGAAGGAAACGACCATTTTTCACGGATTCTGATGGTAATAGATCGCCCTGACGCTATTATCTCAACTTTACCCGCCTCCACTTCTTCATATAGTTTTTCGCTTAACTTAAGTGCATCTCGATTAGTTTCGTCGATCAGCCCTTTCAATTTCTCAACCAGCAGGCGCTTCGCCGATTCATCTGCCCCATCCACCCCACTGCCCTTGCCTACCTGCTCGTTGATGCCCGGCTTTTCCACCCGTATATCGAGGGTTTGCTTGGTCGAGTCCACTGTGAACTGATTAACCACGCTCATTGGTGTGGGTGCCGGTCGCCCGGGGCTAAATTCCTGGGCGATAATACTGGTACCCTTGGGTATGTCCTTGGCCTTGACCTGATTCTGGACGCCGAAGGCCTCCTTCATGGAACCCGCCACCTGTTTATACTTCTGTGCATCCATCTCCGAGAACGCCAACAGCAATACAAAAAAGCACATCAAAAGCGACATCAAATCCGCAAACGTAGCCATCCACGCGGGAAGTCCAGGCGGTTTATCGTCCTCACCTCCAGCGCCGAATTCAATCATCTCCTACCTCAGTGTCGCGGGCTTAAGCAGGCTGCTCGCTGGGTTCTACGGCACGTTTTGAGGGCGCCAGGTAGGCCTTCAACATAGAATCGATTACTCGGGGATTTTTACCTTCCTGAATCGCCAGCACTCCGTCGATGCAGATTGCTTTCAACAAGCCTTCTTCGGTTTTACGCAAGGTTAGTTTGTCCGCTATAGGTATGGCCACCATATTGGCAAACATCGCACCGTACAGTGTAGTGAGCAACGCCACCGCCATCGCCGGACCTATCTTTTTGGGGTCGTCCATGGCCGACAACATCTGCACCAAACCAATCAGCGTACCAATCATACCCATGGCTGGCGCCACATCACCGGTAGCCGAAAATACCTTTGCGCCCCATTTGTGGCGCTCCACCGTTTGCTGTAATTCCTTGTGCATCAGGGTTTGAATTACCTCTCTATTGTGGCCATCGATCAGCATTTTGATGCCTTCATCCAGAAAGGCATTGCTGATTTCCCGCCCTTCCAGGGCCAGCATGCCCTCCTTCCGAGCGACCTCCGCCAGACTAACGATTTCTGGAATCAACAGTTCGGGAGACTGCTGTCTGGATATAAACGCCTTAAGGGCTACCTTGAATGCATTGATAAACTGGGCGATGTTGAATTTCATCAGCACCACCAGAAAAGTTCCCCCAAACACAATGATCAGGGAAGGTATGTTAAAAAAAATCAACGGCGAGCCGCCAAGGACAATTGAGGCCATCACCACTCCCATCGCCCCCACCAGCCCGACCAAGGTTGCCAAATCCATAGATAGCTCCTTTGCAGTTACCCCGTTATCGGCGCGAAGGGCTAAATCTTGAGTGCCAGGAACGATAGAATTTACTCCCAGCAGCGGGTATTAACTGCGCCACCATTGGCCATAAGTTACTGCGCCCAAAGATAATATTGAGGGTTTTACGGTGACAATCACGCTCTCGGGATGGGAAAAGGGTGTTGCTACAGCGCGGATAGCCCTTTACATGAACAAGCGCCTGTTTTCGGCGATTTATTGTAGCGTGTTGCCACCCCCAGCCTGGCTAAGCCATCATCAAATCCATAAATTCATGCACCGGGGTTGCCTCCAGTCGCGCCTGATCCCGACACAGTGCGAAAATTTCCACGCACTTAAATGGCGGGAAGCAGGTAGCCAGATTACGTTGAAATTTTTCCTCTAACAGCGGTATACCCTCGGCGCGGCGACGGCGATGCCCCAGCGGATATTCAACCTCGACTTTGCCGGTAGTGCTTCCTCCCTTAAAAAACACCTGCACTGCGTTTGCTATGGAGCGCTTGTCGGGATTGTGATAGTCGCGGGAGTAGCGTGGCTCCTCCACAATTTGCATTTTCCTTCGTAATTCGTCAATTAATGGGTTCCCGGCATGAAAGTCGTCCGCATAGTGGGTCGCCTCCAGCTTCCCAAAAATTAACGCTACCGCCGTCATATACTGCAGGCAATGGTCCCGGTCTGCGGGATTTGCCAGGGGACCAACCTTCGAGATGATACGAATCGCCGACTCGTGGGTGGTGACCACAATTGTCTGAATATCCTGCCAACGATCTTTCATCTGCGGGTGCAGTATTACCGCCGCTTCGCAGGCCGTCTGGGCATGAAATTCTGCCGGAAAGGAAATTTTAAACAGAATATTCTCCATCACGTAACTGCCATACCTGCGGGGAATTTTGAACTGCCGTTCTGCTGGCGCCTTGAGTTTTAGATCCACGCAGGTATGACTAAACGCCACATCATAAAAACCCCACTGCCGCGCCGTCAGTACTCCCGGAATACCCATTTCGCCGCGCATGGTGATCTCTGCCAGACGCACCGCGCGGGAAGTGGCATCCCCAGCCGCCCAGGACTTACGCGATCCCGCATTTGGCGCGTGTCGATAGGTGCGCAACGCCGAGCCATCCACCCAGGCCTGAGACAGGGCCGCCATAATTTGCTCCCGGTTACCTCCCATCAACTTGCATACCACCGCCGTCGAAGCCACCCGTACCAGTAACACGTGACATAACCCAACCCGGTTGAAACTGTTTTCCAGCGCTATCACGCCCTGAATTTCGTGGGCCATGACCATTGCTTCCAGCACAGATTTCATGGTCAGCGCTGGTTTCCCGACGTTGGTATTGATCTGGGAAATATAATCGCAGATTGCGAGAATGCCACCCAGATTGTCCGATGGGTGACCCCACTCCGCCGCCAACCAGGTGTCGTTATAATCGAGCCAGCGGATGGCACAGCCGATATCCCACGCCGCCTTGACCGGATCGAGGCGAAAGGATGTGCCCGGCACCCGCGCACCATTCGGCACCACCGTACCCTCCACCAACGGGCCAAGGAGACGGGTGCACTCCGGGAACTGTAATGCCAATAATCCACAGCCCAGCGTATCCATCAGGCAGTTGCGGGCGGTGTTCATCGCCTCCGCTGAATCAATTTGATAATTAAGCACGTAATCGGCGATATCCTGAATCACCCGGTCGTAGTCGGGGCGGACATTGCGATCCGCATTAACTTCTCCCTGTGAACTCATAATCGAAACTCCTGCTACTCTACTCACGCCAACGCACTAGGCTACACAAACTGTCTGAACATAAGTCAAGAGCGTCGCGAACGTCAATCATTTACAAGTGCGCGCGCCCAGTCATTCATCAATACTGGCCGATTTCTATCGGTGGTTATTATTGTATGAAATACACACAATTTCGGAGCAAATAATTATTTTCGATAGTTCAAAAGAAGTGGCAGTTATTGACTGTCACTGGCTACCAATCAATATTCACCAAGCCGATCAGTGTTCGATAATTTTAATGGTATACAGTCGTCAATACTAAGTAGCCTGCTAGCCACAGGGCAACATGTTTACAAAAGGGGAAACAGCGTGTTCGTTAAATTTAAATTCACGCGTGGCGTTGTCGTTATTATTCATGCATAGCTATCCCTGAACATTTCGAAAATCTAGCCAGGTATTAATTTTATTTATATGGTGGCATTCCTATGAATATCCGGCCAACCATCCGGAAACTTTCCCCATATCCTGCCCATACTTTGTTTGGCTTTCCTAATAACAATCCCCTGGCACTCGCACCCAGCCTTCCATCAGAACTCGAGCGCTGCGGCTCATGCTGGCCTGAGTCACCACCCATTCGCCATTGACCAACCTGGCTTCAGCACCCACCCGCAGGGTGCCCGACGGGTGACCGAAGCGCACCGCACTGCGCCCGCCGTCGCCAGCCGCTAGATTCACCAACGTACCCGGCACCGCGGCGGCGGTACCGATTGCTACTGCTGCGGTACCCATCATGGCGTGATGTAGTTTACCCATGGACAGGGCGCGTACCTGCAGGTCGATATCCGTCACCGCAACCTTTTTACCGCTGGAAGAAACGTATTCCCCGGGAGGGGCGATAAAGGCTACTTTGGGTGTGTGCTGGCGCCCAGCTGCCTCCTCCAGACTTTTGATCAAGCCCATGCGCAACGCTCCGCGGGCGCGAATTGTTTCAAACATCGCCAGAGCTTCAGGGTCGCTATTGATGACGTCCTGCAATTCCGAGCCGTTGTAGCCGATGTCTGTGGCGTTAACAAAAATAGTCGGAATACCGGCATTGATCATAGTGGCCTTTAACGTGCCGACGCCCGGCACTTCCAGATCATCCACCAGATTACCGGTAGGAAACATGGCACCCTCACCATCGGCGGGATCGATAAAATCCACCTGCACTTCCGCCGCGGGAAAGGTTACGCCATCCAGCTCAAAATCCCCGGTTTCTTGCACCTGACCGTTGGTCACAGGTACATGGGTAATAATCGTTTTGCAAATATTAGCCTGCCAGATGCGCACAGTAGCAATGCCGTCCTTTGGTATTCGGCTCGCGTCTAGCAGGCCGTTGCTTATGGCGAACGGTCCGACGGCGGCGGACAAATTGCCGCAATTGCCACTCCAGTCCACAAATGCCCTGTCAATAGCCACCTGGCCAAAGAGGTAATCCACGTCGTGATCCGGCCTGCTGCTTCTGGAAATAATGACCGTCTTGCTGGTGCTCGAAGTAGCCCCGCCCATGCCGTCGGTGTGCTTACCATAGGGGTCGGGGCTGCCGATCACGCGCAACAGCAGTTTGTCGCGGGCTACGCCCGGCACCTGGCACCGCTCAGGCAGGTCCTGCAGACGGAAGAATACGCCCTTACTGGTGCCGCCGCGCATATAGGTGGCCGGAATTTTAATTTGCGGGGCTTGTGCCATAGGGGAATTCCTAAGCGGCTACCGTGGACTCAAGAAAGTCCTGGGCAAAACGCTGCAATACACCGCCCGCTTCGTAAATGGAGACTTCTTCGGCGGTATCCAGTCGGCAAGTGACCGGCACTTCCAGGCGCTCGCCATTTTTGCGGGTAATGATTAAGGTCAGGGTTGCGCCTGGAGTGCGCTCCCCCGCCACGTCGTACACTTCGCTGCCATCAATACCCAGAGAGTTGCGGTTGGTGCCGGATTTAAATTCCAGTGGCAACACGCCCATGCCCACCAGATTGGTGCGGTGGATACGCTCGAAGCCCTCGGCGACGATAGCTTCCACCCCAGCGAGGCGCACGCCCTTGGCAGCCCAGTCCCGGGAGGAGCCCTGGCCGTAATCGGCCCCAGCGATAATGATCAAGGGTTGTTTGCGCTGCATATAGGTTTCGATAGCTTCCCACATGCGCGTAACCTTGCCCTCCGGCTCGATACGCGCCAGCGAACCTTGTTTGATCTTGCCGTTCTCCTGCACCATTTCGTTTAACAGCTTGGGATTGGCGAAGGTAGCGCGCTGGGCAGTGAGGTGGTCACCGCGGTGGGTGGCATAAGAATTAAAGTCCACCTCCGGTAAACCCATTTTAGCCAGGTACGCCCCCGCAGCGCTGTCCAGCATAATTGCATTCGAAGGCGACAGGTGGTCGGTAGTGATATTGTCCCCCAGCACCGCCAGCGGACGCATACCGCGCAGAGTACGCTCGCCAGCCAGTGCGCCTTCCCCTTCTTGATCCCAATAGGGCGGACGCCGAATATAGGTGCTCTGCGCACGCCAGGCATATAGCGGGCTGACCGTTCCACTAACGTTTTCTTGCACCTCGAACATGGGAATATAGACGTCGCGAAACTGTTGCGGCTTTACACTTTGTTCGACGATAGCATCGATTTCCTCGTCGCTCGGCCAGATATCTTTCAGGGTTACTTCATGACCATCCTGATCGATGCCGAGAATATCTTTTTCGATATCGAAGCGGATGGTTCCGGCAATGGCGTAGGCCACCACCAATGGTGGCGATGCCAGAAATGCTTGCTTGGCATAGGGGTGAATGCGGCCATCGAAATTGCGATTGCCGGATAACACCGCAGTCGCATAGAGATCCCGGTCGACCACTTCTTGCTGAATCTGCGGATCGAGTGCACCGCTCATGCCGTTGCAGGTGGTACACGCAAAACCCACGACACCAAATCCGAGCTGTTCCAGTTCCGTCATTAGTCCAGCGTCCTCAAGATACATTTTGACGGTTTTAGAACCCGGTGCGAGGGACGATTTCACCCAGGGTTTGCGGGTCAGGCCACGGGCATTGGCGTTGCGCGCCAGTAGTCCTGCCGCAATAACGTTGCGCGGATTACTGGTATTGGTACAACTGGTAATGGCGGCAATTATCACCGCGCCATCCGGCATCAGTCCTGCTTCGTTTTCAACCTTGCCAGAAATTCCCCTGGCGGCCAGTTCCGAGGTGGGTACCCGCGCATGGGGATTGGAGGGACCGGCAATGGTGCGCACCACCGATGAAAGATCGAAGTGCAATACGCGCTCATATTCCGCATTTTTTAAGGTATCAGCCCACAGCCCAGCGTGTTTGGCATAGGTTTCAACCAGCGCTACCTGCTGGTCGTCGCGACCTGTCAGCTTGAGATAATCGATGGTTCTTGCGTCGATATAAAACATCGCCGCTGTGGCACCAAATTCCGGGGTCATATTGGAAATAGTGGCGCGATCGCCGAGGGTTAAACTCTCCGCACCCGCCCCGAAAAACTCCAGATAGGAAGACACCACTTTGGCGTTGCGTAGAAATTCAGTTATCGCCAGCACGATATCCGTGGCGGTAATACCGGGCCGGGCCTTACCCGTCAGTTCGACACCGATAATATCTGGCAGGCGCATCCAGGAAGCGCGACCGAGCATCACGCTTTCCGCTTCCAGACCACCCACGCCGATGGCAATCACACCCAGCGCGTCCACGTGGGGTGTATGACTGTCCGTACCCACCAACGTATCCGGGAACGCCACACCGTCGCGGGCATGTACCACCGGTGACATACGCTCCAGATTAATCTGATGCATGATGCCGTTACCGGGGGGGATCACGTCCACGTTTTTGAAGGCGGTTTTGGTCCAGTTAATAAAATGGAAGCGATCGTCGTTGCGGCGGTCTTCAATAGCACGGTTTTTTTCGAACGCGTCTTTTTCAAAGCCACCGTGCTCCACCGCCAGCGAGTGATCGACAATCAACTGGGTAGGCACAACCGGATTTACCTGCGCCGGATCGCCACCTTTTTTAGCGATGGCGTCCCGCAAACCCGCCAGATCCACCAACGCGGTTTGCCCGAGAATGTCGTGGCATACCACCCGTGCCGGATACCAGGGGAAGTCCAGATCCCGTTTACGCTCGATAATCTGCTGCAACGACGTGGTCAGTGTCGCCGGATCGCAGCGCCGCACCAAATTTTCGGCGAACACTCGCGATGTGTAGGGAAGTTTGTCATAAGCACCCGGTTGAATGGCGTCAACCGCAGCGCGAGTGTCGAAATAATCCAGGTCGGTACCCGGTAAAAGTTTGCGGTAGTTAGTATTCATAACGTCGGAATTACTCGCAATGGCTCAAGGAAAATAAGTCAAATAATTGGTCACCCAGCATCTGGTTAGCGCACGTCGTATTCTCATCGCTCACCAATGGCACACTGGCGCACTCGAGGGAGCCAGGAGCTGGTCAACGGCGCAATCTGCCCTCCGCTTCTGCGTCCGCTCCCGACGAACAAATACGCCCGGTTACGCGTCCTTTCACGGTAGTTTGCAAACTGCCGAAAACTATTCCGCGTTGTATGATCGTCAGCGTTGTGCGATCGATACCACTTTGCGTAGTTCCGGGCCGGTGTACTCCGCACTGGGCCGAATAATTCGATTATCCGCACGCTGCTCAAACACATGCGCTGCCCATCCCGTCAGTCGGGACATAACAAATATCGGGGTAAACAATTTTGTGGGAATACCCATAAAATGGTAGGCCGACGCATGGAAAAAATCCGCATTACAAAACAGTTTTTTCTCGCGCCACATCACTTCTTCGCAGCGTACCGACACCGGATACAACACCGTATCGCCGACGTCCCGCCCGAGTTTTTCCGCCCAGGATTTGATAATCGCGTTACGCGGGTCGGATTCACTGTAGACAGCGTGCCCAAAACCCATGATTTTTTCCTTGCGCGCCAGCATGCCAAGCATGCCCTGTTCAGCATCATCGGGACTGGTAAAGCCCGCGATCATATCCATCGCAGCTTCATTAGCTCCGCCGTGCAATGGCCCGCGCAGGGTGCCGATCGCGCCGGTGATGCAAGAATGTAAATCTGATAAGGTCGAAGCACACACCCGCGCTGTAAAGGTTGATGCGTTAAATTCGTGTTCAGCATAAAGAATCAGCGATACGTGCATGACTTTTTCGTGTAAGGCGTTGGGTTTTTGGTCGCGCAGAAGATGTAGAAAATGAGCGCCAATGGAATCTTCCCCGGTATCAATATTTACCCGCACGCCATCGTGACTGAATCGATACCAGTAACAAATAATCGAGGGAAATGCCGCCAACAACCTTTCCGTACGCGCGCCCTGTTGACTGAAGTCAGTTTCGGTTTCCAGGTTGCCGAGAAATGAACAGCCGGTGCGCATCACGTCCATGGGGTGAGCGTCGGCGGGAATGCGTTCGAGTACGTCCTTCAATGTCTGCGGCAAATCACGCAACCCTTTGAGCCTGGCTTTGTAATCCGCCAGTTCTCCCACGGTGGGTAAGTGCCCTTTGAGAATCAGATGTGCAACTTCCTCGAACTCGCAATTTTCCGCAAGATCTTTGACATCGTAGCCACGGTAGGTCAGCCCGGAGCCGGATTTTCCCACAGTGGAAAGTGCGGTTTTACCAGCGACCTGTCCACGCAGACCAGCACCGGCAAGTTTTTTTTCAGCCATGGTTCATTCCTTATCAATAAATTTTAATGCAGCCGCGTTATTTGCTTTTGCTTTGCGCAAACAACGCGTCGAGCTTCTGTTCGTAAGCGTGGTAACCGAGATAATCGTATAACTCCATACGGGTTTGCATACTATCTACGACGTCCTTCTGGTCACCTTTATCGAGGATCGCCGTATAAACCTGCTCTGCTGCCCGATTCATAGCGCGAAATGCCGACAACGGATACAGCACAATATCTACGCCCCACGCCGCCAGATCGCTTTTATTGTACAACAGTGTCTGCCCAAACTCAGTAATGTTAGCCAGCAATGGCGCATTCAGAGCCGCGCGGAAGGCCCGGTAATGCTGTTCTTCGTTAATTGCTTCGGCAAAAATGCCATCGGCTCCGGCCTCAATGCAGGCCTGGGCGCGCTCAACGGCCTTTTCCAGACCTTCCTGAGCAAAAGCATCAGTGCGCGCCATAATGAAAAATGAGTCATCGGTGCGCGCATCCACTGCCGCCTTGACCCGATCCACCATCTCACCCAGAGACACAATTTCCTTATTAGGCCGGTGCCCACAGCGTTTTTGCGCCACCTGATCTTCAATATGCACGGCTGCGGCACCGGCGCGGATCATTTCCTTCACCGTGCGGGCGATATTAAAGGCCCCGCCCCAACCGGTGTCGATATCCACTAATAACGGCAACTGGGTCGCCCCGGTAATGCGCCGTACGTCCTGTAACACGTCCTCAAGCCCGGTAATACCCAGATCCGGCAAACCGTACGATGCGTTGGCTACGCCGGCGCCGGACAGGTAGATCGCCTGATGGCCAATTTGCTCGGCCATCATCGCACAATAGGCATTCACAGTACCCACCACCTGCAAGGGTTTATTGTCTTCTAGCGCGCCGCGAAAGCGAGTTCCAGCCGTTGTCAATTCTTTCATTAGTGATTCACCTCCTGAAGTGCGTGCATGTTGCGTTCGATATTTAATCGCGATGCGCGAATGTGGCGACGCATCAGCATTTCCGCCATTTCGCCATCCCGATCGGCGATGGCGGCAACAATGTGTTTGTGCTCTGCGAAAGCATCCCAGGCACGGGAACCTGCCATGCCGAACTGGTAGCGATACATGCGCACCTTGGCGTACAGTTCGTCACACAGCAGGTGAATGATTTTGGCATTCTTGCTGCCCTGTACCAGACGAAAATGGAAATCCAGATCCCCTTCTTTTTGATAGTAAGCCCGTCCGCTCTGCAATTCGCTATTGAGCATATGCTGCTCGAGCAGTTGCCGTAAATCTACGATTTCCCCATCGCTCATATTGGCGGCTGCAAGGCGGCAGGCCATACCCTCCATCGCTTCGCGCACCTGATAAATTTCCAGTAACTCCTCAATATTTAGGGTGACCACACGGGCACCAGCGTTGGCCCTGCGCACCACCAAATAGGCTGACTCGAGACGCCCCAGCGCCTCCCGCACCGTGCTGCGACTGACACCGTAGGCCCGGACCAGCTCCGACTCGCTGATTTTGCTGCCTACTTTAATGTCCCCGTGGATAATCGCTCCCCGCAGTCGCCCATAGAGCTGATCAACAGCGCTGTTGTGCGCACTACGGTCGGGGGCGAAAACAATACTGGAAATACTTTGAGAGGTTGCCATAGGAAACTAAAGTGTCGGACAATAAGTCGCTTTATAGCGAAATATTGCCAAAATATCAATCAATTTGACCGACAAAACCCTTTTAGACCCCATTTCCCGATGGGAAAAAGCAGCGTATTGCGGCCCCGTAACCTGCACTCTTTAACCCGTGAATGTCGCTAATTTCCGGGTCGAATTTATAGAGTCGCGCCTGGAAAAGCGGCATAATGCCAACCGCCCACGCAGTTTGGACAGCTATCCATGCCACGCAAATTCATTCGCCGTTGGCTGCCTTCCTCAAGCACACTCACCGAGCACAAAGCCCTGCGCTGGATGGGACCGATACTGCACGACCCCAATCTATTCCACCTCAACCGGGATTCCGTATCGAAGGCATTTCTGGTGGGCTTGTTCTGTGCATTCCTGCCTCTGCCGGGGCATATGATTATCGTTACTCTGGCTGCACTACTGGTGCGCAGTAATTTACCGATCAGTCTGGCTCTCGTGTGGATTAGTAACCCGCTAACTATTCCTCCCCTTACGGTTGCGAGCTACTGGATTGGGCAATGGGTACTGGGGGCAACGCCGGTGGCGATCAAATTTAAATTTACGTGGGAATGGTTTCTCGACCAGGGTCAACATATTTTACTACCGGTGGTTATCGGCAGTGTGCTGTCCGGGATCGTGCTGGGCACGTTGAGTTACTGGGCCGTGCGGGTATTATGGCGCTGGAAAATCACCAGCGATTGGCGGCAGCGCAAACTACGACGGCAACCACCGGGTTGATGGCTGCACGTATTTGCACTACTCGTAGCGCAACACTTCCGCCGGTCGCACTCGCGCCGCCTGCCAGGCAGGATAAAGTGTCGCGAAAAAATTCAAGGCCAGTGCCACCCCAACCACCACTAGCACATCCGACGCGCGTAAATCCGACGGCAAATAATCAATGGGGTAAACCTCCGAGCTGAGAAACTGAAACTGAAACAGATGCTCCAGCCAGCGCACTACGTCGGCCACATACCAGGCGCCGAGCAGCCCAAATATAACCCCAAGCAACGCGCCAAACAAACCAATTAACGTACCCTGCATCAAAAACACCGTCAGAATTCCCCGGTTGGTCGCGCCCAGTGTTTTTAGAATCGCAATAGCCGGGCGTTTCTCCACGACGGTCATCACCAACATCGCCACGACGTTAAAGACCGCGATGGCAATTATCAGAAATATCAACATGCCTACCAGATTGCGAGACATTTGAATGGCCTGATAAAGATTACCGTGGGTTTGTGTCCAGTCGACAAAACTGTAGCCTGGGGGCAACTGAGCGACCAGGGTAAATCCCGTGTCGCGCGCTGTAAATATATCGTCGACCCGCACCCGCAACCCCTGGGCAGCGGCACCCAAGCCAGCAATATCACTGGCTGCAGCGAGCGTAATTAATGCCAGGGAGTTATCGATAGTGGTATGGGTATTGAGAATGCCCACCACGTCGAAAATACGAATATCTGGCGCCACGCCGCCCCCCGCTCGCTCGCCCCGTGGCACAAACAGGGTGACGCTCTGCCCCTCCACAACACCCAATTTACCAGCGACCACCCCGGACAACAGGACGCTGCGATCAGTAAGTTTATTTAGCGTCGCGGGGGACAACACGTCGCCCACCACCTCAGCAAATAATTCGGGCACCACGCCCTGCATATCCACTGCCTCTACCATCCCGCGAAAATTCAGCATACCGCTCACCCGGGTGAATGGTATGGCATCGACCACCCCAGGGGTTTGCGCAATGGCTTCGGACACTGCCAGCCAGTTTGCTATACCACCATCTTTATACAACTGTACATGGGGTACCACACCGAGAATGCGCGTGCGCATCTCGCGATCAAACCCATTCATCACCGACAACACCACGATCAAGAGGGCAATACCCAGCACCAGCCCCGACACTGTCAGCACCGAAATAAATGACACCAGCCGACTACCGGTACCGCTAAAAAAAAACCGCAAGCCAATAAAAACTGAATAACTGCGACTCAAGGCGCACCGCCCACGTGGTACAAGCGACCATCGCGCAGGCTGACCACCCGGTCCATGCGCGCCGCAATCTGACGATCATGGGTGACAATCACAAAACTGATGCCAGATTCTTCGTTCAGCTTGAGCAGTAGCTCCAGAACGGTTTGCGCCGTCGCAGGATCGAGATTCCCGGTGGGCTCATCCATCAACACACACCCGGGTTCCATCGCCAGAGCACGGGCAATGGCGACTCGCTGACGCTCGCCACCCGATAGCGCTGCAGGTTTGTGACTCGTGCGCGCCGCCAAACCGACGTCCATCAATAACAGCCGGGCGCGTTCCTGGGCAACCGCAGGTGTCACTCGGCCGATTAACAATGGCATGGCAACATTTTCCAGTGCAGAAAATTCCGGGAGCAAATGATGGAACTGATACACAAATCCCAAATGCTGATTGCGCCAACGCGCCCGATCCGATTCCGACATGGGCGCTACCGCCGCGCCCTGAATCCAGACTTCACCGGCGGACGGATCATCCAGCCCACCGAGCATATTCAACAGCGTGGATTTTCCTGAGCCAGACGCACCGACAATCGCTAATTTTTCACCAGCGGCCACGGTTAGATTGACGCCAGTCAGGACCGCAACCTGTTCACTGCCTTGCCGATAGGATTTGTGCACGTCACGACAATGCAAAACGGCGGTAGGGTCCGCCATAGCAATATCAGTATCAGTATCAGTATCAGTATCAGTATCAGTATCAGTATCAGTATCAGTGGTCATAGCGTAGTGCCTCGGCGGGCTGTACCTGGCCAGCACGGGCCGCGGGATAGAGCGTCGCTAACAGACTCAGTACGACACCCGCAGTGGCGATTAGCGCAACGTCCTGCCACAGTAATTGCGAGGGCAGGCGACGAATAAAATACAGACCTGGGTCAAATAAATAAAATCCGAACAGGCTCTCCAGCCCGGCCACTATAGCGCCAATATTAACGGCGACCACGCAGCCAATCAGCACCCCAGTTACGACTCCTACAATACCCACCACGCCCCCCTGTATACGAAATACCGCCGTGATCGTCGACGCGTCCGCGCCCATGGTACGCAATACGGCGATATCCTTGCGCTTGTCGTTTACCATCAACACCAGACTGGCAACAATATTAAATGCCGCCACGCCAACGATGACCATCAACAGCAAACCTACCACCATTTTTTCCATCCGAATCGCCCGAAACAGGCTACCCAACGATTCCTGCCAGGTACTCATTTCGATATGTTCGGGCAACTGCGCTCTTATGGCAGCCGCGGCGCTGTCGGAAAATGGGTCGGCGAGAATCACCCGTAATCCTTTGACTCGATCGCCCAATCGTAGCAATCTACGTGCGTCGGCAATGTGGATAAAAGCGATCCCCTCGTCTACTTGAGCTCCCACCTGAAAGATACCAACGACCGTCACGCGCTTGACACGCGGGAAAATACCCACCGGCGTGACGGTTACCTGCGGCAGAGTGAGCAACAGAGTATCGCCAGTGATCACACCCAGGCCCTGGGCCAGCATACTACCCAGCACCACGCCAAAGCTGCCGGGTTGCAGTTGCTGCATATCCCCGAAAATCAAATGCTCACTAATCAGCATGGCCTCCTGGGGTAGCCCCGGATTAATACCCTGCAAGCTGATGCCCTGAAAGCGATTGCCGAACGTGAGCATGGCCGGGCCATCCACGAACGGCGTTACCGCGCTGACGCCCGGCACCTGCGCCAACTGGTTCGACCAGTCGGCCCAGTCCTCTATACCCCTGGAGTTCTGCAAAGTGATATGGGGAATGACGTTTAGAATCCGCGTTTTGATCTCCCGATCGAAGCCGTTCATCACCGACAATACGACAATCAACGCCATCACACCCAGCGCCATAGCGCAAAATGAAAACAGTGACACAAAGGAGACAAAACCCTCACGCCGTTTGCTGAAGATATAACGCAGTCCAATAAAGAACGGTAGATTGATAAACATCGGTGGATTAAATCTAAAACTTGTCATCAGAACAAGCTTTCCCTGGGCGCCAGCGGTAACTTTTAATTTTAATTCAGCACTTCCCGGTCCGCGACAGACAGCGCTGCCCCCCTTCGCGCCAAAGTACGAAATTTTGTGACCTGCCCAACGGCGTTGCGCTAACGTGACGTCGCGGTTGTACTTACAGCCGCATTGCTGACTATAATCGAAGGGTCATTGCAAAATACGGAGGGAACACGCTGTGAAACATACGCTACTCGCCCTGATTGGTGCCGTACTGGCAATCTCGCCGTTGGCGGTGATCGCGGAGGAAATAAAACTGCCGGTAGGCCAGCAGGCTGCTGCGAAACAGACTCTCGAGCGCCCCTCCCGCGGCATGTCCCCACAGCAGGTGGAAGCCAGATACGGTGCTCCACTGACCCGGCACGGAGCGGTGGGCACACCGCCGATAAGTTCATGGGAATACGCCGATTATCTGGTGTACTTTGAATACAATCATGTATTGCACACAGTTCTTAAACATCAGCCGGTGAGCCAATAACTGCTCCATTTTATACCCCCGCAAGTCCCGCGCCTCGCGACGCCCGACTGACTCGGTTAAGCCCGGCGATGGCAGCTACCCGATAGGCCTCCGCCATGGTCGGGTAGTTAAATGTGGTGCGACTAAAATATTCAATGGAATTTGCCGCCCCTTCCTGATTCATGATCGCCTGTCCGATATGCACAATTTCGGCGGCCTCTGCACCAAAACAGTGAATACCCAGAATCTGTAAGGAGTCGGGATGAAACAGGATTTTCAACATTCCGGTATCGTCCCCGGAAATTTGCGCGCGGGCGATACTTTTAAAATAGGCGCGCCCCACTTCATAGGGAATTCCGTCACGGGTTAATTCCCGTTCGTTTTTGCCCACAAAACTGATTTCCGGAATGGTGTAGATACCACTGGCCACATCTTCCACCACCCACCGCTCGCCGATATCGCACATATGCGCGGCCGCGAAGTGCCCCTGATCATAGGCTGCACCCGCCAGTGACGGCCAGCCAATAACATCCCCGGCCGCGTAAATATGCGGGATGTCGGTCTGATAATTTTTATTCACGCTCAGCAGTCCACGGTGATCCGCACTGAGACCGATGACGTCAAGACCCAGGCTATCAGTATTGCCGGTGCGACCGTTACACCACAACAACGCTTCGGCGTGTACTTTCTTGCCCGACTTAAGCTCCATGGTTACACCGCGACCGTGTGACGTTACCCGAGCATATTCTTCGCGGTGCCGCACCAGCACACTGGTATCGCGCAGGTGATAGCTCAACGCGTCCGATATTTCGTCGTCCAGAAATTCCAGCAACCGATCCCGCGTATTAATCAGGTCGACCCGCGAGTCCAGACCGGCAAAAATTGAGGCGAATTCGCAACCAATCACGCCAGCCCCATAGATAATGATATTGCGGGGCGTCGCATTTAAACCAAGAATGGTGTCGCTGTCATAAATATTGGCTTGGCTGAAATCCACATCTTCTGGATGGTAGGGTCGCGACCCAGTGGCTATTAGAATATGTGTGCCATACAACTGTTCTAACGCACCGTCCGCCATGGTTAGTCGCAGGGTGTGCGCGTCGACGAATTTGGCTGTTCCGGTGTGCAGTGCAATACGATTACGGGAATAATAGCGCGTGCGCTCCTCCACCTGGCGGGCGACTACGGTTTGCACTGACTGCATAATCTGGGGGAACGAAAACCAGCGCGGTTCGCCGATAGCGCGGAACATCGGCATACTGTTGTATTGAATGATGCGACGCACATTATTACGCAGCGTTTTGGAAGGAATTGTACCCAGGTGGGTACAGTTGCCGCCGACCAGGCGCCGCTCATCGACAACGGCAACCGACCAACCCTTTTTTACCGCGGTCATCGCCGCGCCTTCGCCAGCGGGCCCGCTGCCGATCACGATCAAATCGTAGTTAAGGGTTGCCACAGCTTTTCCTCTGAAAACCACCAATATGGCTGGTCTCGAAAGTCTTCAATGTCAATTACTGAAAAGTGATTGCCGTTTGCTGCCACTATAGACACACAGAATCCACGCCCTTGCTAACGAGTTCCGGGGCGCCGGTTGGCGTCGTAACCAAGTTGACGGTCATCAGGTACTGACGATTTGTTTTCCGGTGAGGATTCTTCATCACATCTACGGGCATCACCACCACAGATATCGCAGCCGGAGCCCATATTCAGCGCTGCCATACCCCCGCAAGTACCCTTTATCGGCTGGCGTCCAAAGATCACCCCAATCGACATCGCGCCCACCAGCGCGAGAATAACAAGAAACGCTAAGCTTAATTCCAGCACACTTACTTCTCCAATCCGTTACCCGGATTCAGGTAGGGGGCAAACGCCCGATTGTAGAGTTCTTCAAATGCGCCTTCGCGCCGCACCAGCATGAACACTGGAACACCCAGCTTATCGGCTACAGCCAGAGCCCCTTGCGCACCGAGCACGTCAAATCCGGTGGCCAGCGCGTCGGCCAGGGCTGAAGTTTCCGCGATCACGGTGACAGAAGCAAGTCGGTGGGTGATGGGTTTGCCGGTGCGCGGATCAATAGTATGACTATAGCGCCTGCCATTTTTTTCGAAATAATTACGGTAATCCCCAGACGTGGCCACACCACGATCGGTAACAGCAATAATTTTATGTACGTCCCCCTGTAACAGGCTCGGCATCTCAACGGCGATTCGCCAGGGCTCACCGGTGCTATTCAAACCGGCCAGCGCGAGTTCGCCGCCGATTTCGAGCATATAGCGATCTATGCCGTACTTGCGCAACAAATACGCCACCTTGTCCGCCGCATATCCTTTGGCAACCGCTGACAAATCCAGTTGCAGGGCACTGGTTTTGCGCACCGTGCGGTGAACTGGGTCGCGCACCAACTTGTCAAACCCGATTTGCCCTACCAGCGTTTCAATTTCCATGTCCGACGGAACACGATCTCCCGTATCGACGGGGCCAAAGCCCCAAATATCCACTAACGGCGCAACCGTCGGATCAAATGCGCCGCCGGTAAGGGCGTATACCGTCGCTGAAATTTCGAGTACCGTCCATAGGTCGGGGCTAACGGCGAAGACTTCTCCCACCGGATGGCGATTCAGGCGATTGAGTTCGGAATCGGGCTTGTAGGTACTCATCGACTGGTCGATAGCGTCCAGGGTGTTCTGTACCCGCGCCTCCAGGTCTCGCGGAAGGGTACTGCCATCCGCCACCACCTTAATCTGGTAACTGGTACCCATGGTATGACCGCTAAAGACGATCTCACGAGCTGCGGGCTCGCATCCCCAGGTTGCCAGAAGGGAGGCCATTATCCCCCCCACAAATAAAAACGAGGCCACCCGGGACCTCGTTCTCGATACGGATAATGCCATCGGATTAGCCGCCAAAGTCATCCAGGAACACATGATCGTCTTCGACACCCAGATCTTTAAGCAATTTGATAACCGCGGCGTTCATCATGGGTGGACCACACATATAGTATTCGCAATCTTCAGGTGCAGGGTGATCCTTAAGATAATTTTCATAAAGCACATTGTGGATAAAGCCCGTGTAGCCGCTCCAGTTATCTTCCGGTTGCGGTTCAGAGAGGGCCACGTGCCACTCAAAATTAGAATTCTCCGCCGCCAGCGAATCAAAGTCTTCGACATAAAACATTTCGCGCAAGCTGCGGGCGCCATACCAAAAGGTAATTTTACGGTCGGTTTTTAAACGGCGTAGCTGATCAAACAGATGCGAACGCATGGGCGCCATGCCGGCGCCGCCACCGATAAATACCATTTCCTTGTTAGTATCCTGGGCGAAAAATTCACCAAACGGTCCGTACACTGTCATCTTGTCGCCGGGCTTCAAGCTAAAAACATAGGACGACATTTTTCCCGGTGGTAGTCCCTGAGTGCGCGGTGGCGGCGTAGCAATACGAATATTAAATTTAACGATACCCCGTTCTTCCGGGTAATTAGCCATGGAATAGGCACGAATTACCGTTTCGTCAGTTTTTGATTCTAGGTCGAAAAACTTGAAATGTTCCCAGTCGCCGCGATACTCTTCTTCAATATCAAAATCACTAAACTTGACATGGTGAGGTGGCGCTTCGAGCTGTACATAGCCACCGGCCCGAAAATCTACATTCTCGCCTTCGGGCAAGCGCAGGGTTAGCTCTTTAATAAAAGTTGCCACATTGGGATTGGACTCGACTGTACACTCCCACTGCTTAACCCCAAAAACTTCTTCTGGGACAACGATCTTCATATCCTGTTTGACCGCCACCTGACAAGACAGTCGCCAGCCCTCGCGGATTTCTCGGCGATTAAAATGGGATTCTTCCGTCGGCAAGATAGAGCCGCCACCTTCGGAAATAATACATTTGCACTGCGCGCAGCTACCGCCGCCGCCACAGGCTGAAGCGAGAAAAATATCGTTGGCCGCAAGCGTCTGCAACAGTTTGTCACCGGCAGTGACGTCGATAGTTTTTTCGCCATTAATCTCTATATTCACATGCCCGGCACTCACCAGTTTTGAACGGGCACCGAGAATAAAAAACACCAGAGCCAGTACAACCGCGGTAAACATACCGACGCCGAGTAAAATCGTAATATTTTCCATACTCATAATATTTCTCTACGTCTCACCCTTACAGGTCGATGCCACCGAACGACATAAAGCCCAAAGACATCAGGCCGACGATCATAAATGCGCCACCCAGGCCACGTAGCCCTTCAGGCATATCGCTGTACTTGAGTTTTTCCCGAATACCGGCCAACGCAGTAATCGCCAACGCCCAACCGAGGCCCGCGCCAAACCCGTAGACAGCGCTTTCGCCAAAATTGTAATCGCGCTCGACCATAAACAATGCCGCGCCCAAAATCGCACAGTTAACCGTAATCAGGGGCAGAAAAACACCAAGCGCGTTGTACAGAGCCGGCACATAGCGATCGAGAAACATTTCCATAATTTGCACGATGGCGGCAATCACACCAATGTAACTCAACAAACCAAGAAAACTCAGATCAACCTGTTTGAGGCTGTCAATTCCAGTCCAGCTGAGCGCCCCTTCAACCAACAAATATCGATAAATCAGATTATTTACCGGGACCGTGACCGACAGCACCACAATAACCGCAATGCCCAACCCAATAGCGGCTTCAACTTTTTTTGATATTGCCAGAAATGTACACATGCCCAGAAAAAACGCGAGGGCCATATTTTCGATAAAAACCGCACGTACCAGTAAGCCAAGATAGTGTTCCATCAGGCGGCCTCTCCAATTTTCGTGTTCGGCGCCATTTTATATTCAGGCGCTTCTACTTGCTCCCGTTTGAAACTGCGTAGCGCCCAGATAAATCCGCCGATCAGGAAAAACGCCGATGGCGGCAACAGCAGGAGGCCATTGGGCACGTACCAGCCCCCGGCACTTACCACCGATAATATTTCCTGGCCAAACATTTTTCCGGAGCCGAATAATTCCCGTACCACCGCCACACTCATCAAAATGGCACTGTAACCGAGTCCATTGCCGATACCATCCAGAAAGCTGGCAACCGGTGGATTTTTCATCGCATAGGCTTCGGCGCGGCCCATCACGATGCAGTTGGTGATAATCAACCCCACAAACACCGATAATTGCTTGCTGATGTCGTAGGCCACTGCCTTGAGGATCTGGTCCACCACAATCACCAGCGATGCAATAATGGTCATTTGCACGATGATGCGAATACTACCGGGAATGTGGTGTCGGATAATGGAAATAAAGAAATTGGAAAAAGCAGTGACTACCGTTAAGGCCACACACATCACAAATGCTACCGACATTTGCGAGGTCACCGCGAGGGCCGAACAGATACCTAATATCTGCAACGCAATCGGATTATTATCCAGAATCGGTTTAAGCAGTATATCTTTCGTTTTGTCCGTCATGGTTACGCCTCCCCTGCACGCAGGTTAGCCAGAAATTGAGCAAAGCCTTTGTCGCCCATCCAGAACTGAATTAAATTATGCACACCACGGCTGGTCAGCGTCGCGCCGGAGAGCCCGTCGATTTGATACACCGCCTGCGGACGGGAAGTGTCTACCTCGCCTTTGATCACCGATAACGCCGTATCGCCTTCCTCGGAGTAGACTTTCTTACCAACCCATTTGGCTTTCCACAACGGGTTATCGACCTCGCCGCCCAGCCCCGGGGTCTCAGCGTGTTCGTAAAAGCCCACGCCAACCACGGTATTGATGTCCTTGTCGAGGGCGATAAAACCATAGAGCGTGGACCACAGCCCATAACCCTTGATGGGCAGGATCACCTTGTCGACAGCGTCGCCATCGTTAACGATATACACCAGCGCGTAATCTTCACGACGCTTAATACTCGCCATATCTTCTTCTGCCGACAATTTCGTAGCCAACGCCGGGTTTTTACTCGCTTTGCGTTGGTCAAAGGTCGCCACATCGAACGCCTGACTAAACTTGCCGGTCTTCAAATCTACTAAGCGGGTGTCAATTCTGGCGAACTGCGTATCGATGTCCACATTGGGCTGCAATAATCCCGCCGCGGCCAGAATATTTTTTTTGCGATCATTGAGTTTGTTAGCCATTTGCTCAGGACGCAGCAAAACCGCTGCGGCCGAGACAAATACGGAACACACCACGCATAGAATCAGGGCAACCCTGACGGTGCCCCACATCGAATCTTTATTAGCCACGGGCCAGCCTCCGTTTGATGTTGGACTGCACCACAAAGTGGTCGATCAACGGCGCAAACAAGTTGGCAAATAAAATTGCCAGCATCATACCCTCCGGAAACGCCGGGTTGACCACGCGAATCAGAACCACCATCACCCCGATCAATACGCCGAACCACAATTTGCCAGTGTCCGTCATCGACGCCGATACCGGATCGGTGGCCATAAACACCATGCCGAATGCAAAACCACCCAATACCGCATGCCAGTACCAGGGCATGGCAAACATGGGGTTACTCGAATCTATCGAATTAAACAGCGTGGACAACGCCACCATACCCAGCATCACGCCGAGCATAATGCGCCACGATGCTATGCGCATGACCAACAGGACTACCGCGCCGAACAAAATGGCCAGCGTCGATACTTCACCGACAGAGCCCGGCATCCGCCCGATGAACGCATCCATCAGATTGAACTGATTCTGCAGCGCCGCCATGCCGTCGCTCGCCGCAATCGATAGCGCGGTGGCGCCGGTAAAACCGTCCACTGCTGTCCACACCGCGTCGCCGGACATTGCCGCCGGATAGGCGAAAAACACAAATGCTCGCCCGGTTAGCGCCGGATTCAGAAAGTTCTTGCCCGTTCCGCCAAAAATTTCCTTGCCAATCACCACCCCAAAACTGATACCCAGCGCCACCATCCACAGAGGCAGGTCGGGCGGACAAATCAATGCGTAAAGAATGGAAGTAACAAAAAAGCCTTCGTTAATTTCGTGGCCGCGCACCATTGAGAACAAAACCTCCCAAAAGCCACCGACGATAAAGGTCACCATATAAATAGGTACGAAAAACACCGCACCGTACCAGAAACAATCCCAGATGCTGCCGGGGTCGTGGCCCGCCAACAGGCTGATAAACGTTCCGTGCCAGTCCCCGACCTGGGTCACACCCATAGCCGCCATGGCGGTGTTCGCCTGAAAGCCCAGGTTGTACATCCCGTAGAACATAGCCGGAAATGCGGCCAACCACACCGTAATCATGACGCGCTTGAGGTCAATACCATCGCGCACGTGGGCCCCGGACTTGGTAACCGATGACGGGGAATAAAAGATAGTATCCACCGCCTCGTAGAGGGCATACCATTTTTCGTATTTACCGCCCTTGTGAAAATGCGGTTCGAGGCTATCGAGAATTTTTCGCAGTCCCATCAGGCTTAGCCCTCCTTCTCAATTCGGGCCAGATTGTCGCGCAATATGGGGCCATACTCATACTTACCCACACAAACGTAGGTACAAAGCGCAAGATCTTCTTCATCGAGCTCCAGACACCCCAGTTTCTGCGCCATCTCCGTATCGCCAACGACCAGCGCACGCAGTAGCTGTGTCGGCAAAATATCCAGGGGCATAACCTGCTCGTAGTTGCCCAGCGGTACCATGGCGCGCTCGCTACCATTGGTGCTGGCATTCATGGCAAACAATTTATTTTTTCGCAGCGCCGACAGATAAATAGGCAGCGCCGAATGACGATTACTCCCGGGGGAGAGATAGCTCAGCAAGCGTCGTTCCCGCCCCTCTTCGAGGACCGAAACCTGATTGTGGTAGCGACCCAAATAGTCAAAGGGGCCCGCCGCGCGATGACCCGACATCACCGAACCGGACACGATGCGATTATCCCCGTCCAGCATCTCAGTGGCCGCCAGCTCGCTCAGGCAGGCACCAGTGCGCGTGCGTATCAGCCGTGGCTGACGTACCTGAGGGCCGGCAATGGCCACCACCCGTGCGACATCGATACGTCCACTGGTAAACAGCTTGCCGTAAGCAAGCACATCCTGATAACCGATATGCCATACACTTTTGTGCTCACTTACCGGGTCGATAAAATGGATATGCGTGCCCACCAGGCCGGCCGGGTGTGGGCCGCTGAATTCGTGGGTGGTAACACCCTCGCAAGCCGTAATGGCGTCGCCCCCCGGGGCGCGACACAGGTGCACGGCACCGGCAGTCAGTCGCGTCAACACCCGTAGTCCGTTGGCGAAATCCTGCTTCCGCGCAGCGATAATTACTGCCGGATCAGCGGCCAACGGATTGGTGTCCATCGCAGTAACAAAAATCCCGGCGGGAATAGCATCCGGAGCAGGCACCCGCGAATAGGGACGGGTGCGCAGCGCGGTCCACAGCCCGCTGGCGATCAAATTATCGACAACGGCCTCGCGCTCTAGAGTAGGGAGTTGTGTTTCGGAGTATTGGGTAAAGGTAACCTCATCGTCACCTTCGACGTCAATTACCATCGATTGAAATACGCGCCGTTCGCCGCGATTGATAGCCCTGACCACCCCCGCGGCGGGTGAAGTAAAAGACACGCCTTCGTTTTTCTTGTCGGTAAACAGCAATTGTCCCAATTTGACTCGGTCGCCCTCAGCCACCGCCAGCGTCGGCTTCATACCGGGGTAGTCGCTACCAAGCAACGCTACGGAACCAACTACGGCGCCATCGTACACAACCTGCTCGGGCGCTCCGGCAATGGGTAGATCCAGTCCGCGACGGATTTTAATCATAGAAAGTTCTCACACCGTAATATCAATCACCGGCCGGGCACTGCTGCCTGACGCATGTCGGTTAAGCCCGATTAGAGAGCGCCGGAATTATAAAGAGCCACAAGCCCTTTTACCAGCGACACACCCGCTGATGTCAATGAAAAAGCGAAACTGTAACGTGCGCACAAACCTCATTGTGCTCCAACGGCGTTCGCGACAAGCTGCGTCTCCCGAGCACCTGTCTTAAAGACAGCAATCAG
This sequence comes from Porticoccaceae bacterium, assembly GCA_041600415.1. Taxonomy (GTDB): domain Bacteria; phylum Pseudomonadota; class Gammaproteobacteria; order Pseudomonadales; family Porticoccaceae; genus JBFJKD01. The sequence goes on from JBFIKF010000002.1 coordinate 229,252, forward strand.
TCCGCCCTGGGGAACATCAACCACTCGACACCGGCCATTTTCTCCAGACAGCGCACCACCTGGCAGCTGTAGCCGAATTCGTTGTCGTACCAGCAATAGAGCACGCAGTTGCGGTCGTTGACGATGGTTGCCTGGGAATCGAACACACAGGCGTGCCGGTCACCCACAAAGTCCGTAGACACGGCCTCGGAGGAAATAGTGTAACCAATTTGCTGTTGCAGCGGCGAGTGCAGCGCGGTTTCGCGCATAAATTCGTTAAGTGCATCCCGCGACACCGCACTACCCAGTTGCAGGTTAAGAATGGCCATGGACACATTAGGGGTCGGTACGCGAATCGCATTGCCCGTCAGTTTACCGGACAGCTCGGGAATAGCCTTGGCCACGGCCTTGGCGGCACCAGTCTCGGTGAGCACCATATTCAACGGCGCACTGCGTCCTCGACGCGCACCCTTATGGTAATTATCGATCAAATTTTGATCATTCGTATAGGCGTGAACCGTTTCGACATGGCCCCGTTCGATGCCGTATTTATCGAGCAGTGCTTTCAGAACCGGGACAATAGCATTGGTGGTGCAGGATGCGGCCGAGACGATCTTGTGCTCGCCGATATCGTTATGATTAATGCCGTACACAATATTGGGAATGGAACCTTTACCTGGCGCGGTCAGAATCACCTTACTGACTCCCGGGCAACTCAGGTGCTGCCCAAGCTCCTCTTCATCGCGCCATACACCTGTGTTGTCTACCACTATCGCATTGGCGATCCCATGTTCGGTATAGTCGATCTCGGCCGGAGAGTTGGCATAAATCACCTGAATTGCATTGCCGTTGCACACCAGCTTGTTTTCGTCCGCCAGCACGCGAATAGTTCCCTTGAAGCTACCGTGTACCGAATCGCGACGCAACAGACTGGCGCGCTTCTCCAGATCATCCGCATTACGACTTTTGCGCACGACAATGGCGCGCAGCCGCAACAGATCACCACCACCAGCCTTTTCCACCAGCAACCGCGCCACCAGGCGTCCAATACGACCGAAACCATACAACACCACATCCTGCGGCGCGGGTAAGGGTTTGCGGGTGCTGCCGATGTCGTCGCCAACCATAGCCTGCAGGAAGGCTTCGATATCGCCGCCATTACCATTGTTCTGATATTTGACGGTGAGCTTGCCCACATCGATATGGGCTGGCCCCAGATTCATTCGGGCCAGGGTCTGAATCATCGGAAAGGTTTCAAACTCCGACAGTTCATTGTGTTCAATTTGACGTACGAAGCGATGAATTTTCATCAGGTCGGTAACCGCCTGATTCACCAGGTTCCGGCCGTACATGTAAAGAGAAACGTTATTTTCCCTGTAGAGCTTGCCGATAAGGGGAATCATGGCTTCGGCCAGGGCTTCCCTTTCTTTCCAGTCCTTAAAAAAATCAGTAGGTTGCGGTCGATTCACAAGCATTTACCTGTCGTTGTGTCGCTGGGTTTTCTCGAAGGGTCGCTATTATCGTGATTCGCCCTCTCCGGCGCAACCAGAGCGAGCCGCACAGGCACCTACAGGGGAATAAAAGCCATGCTCGCCAGGGTGTGGGTGACCACATTGATCAATCGTTTTTGCTTCTGCGCAATGATTCTGGCCAGCATGTCCTGGATGGAAATCAATTTGCCGAAGCGCCGCTCAAAACTCAGATTGGGGGATTCCCCCGGCAAACTATTGGTCAACAACAAGGGTTTACCGCCGCTGTCCCGGCGGGTACTCAGGCGCCACACCAAAATTTCAATATTGCGGGCGCTGTGATACAGCTTTTGCTGGTCTAGTTCATCGAAAATAAAAAATTCACTCTTGTCGCCATAAGCCTCCCTTAACATCGTATTGAGGCCAAACATGGTGGCAAACACCCGATCCCCCGCGTAACCTGGATCGCTGGCAAGCTCCATCGCGGCGACGCCATGCACACCGTGCAACTCGTCAAATTGCTGAGCACCCGGTGCCGCAAATAATTGCGCCACCCGTTGCTCTACAGTCGCGCCAGGTGTTTTGGCAAGCTCGCGGGGGTTGCGCCGATACAGTTTAACAGTGAGATCCCGCAGCAATTGCTGGCTGGTTTGATAATGCGCGTCGGCCACCAGATCGACGTCTGTCTTGGCAAGATTTTTTACTGCAAAGTTGCCACCACCACAGCCGGATACTCCCAGTGCTACGGCAACCACCGCGATGCCAGCTACCACAGATCGTACGCACAATCTATTGGCCATCGGTATTCGATACCTCCTCAGTGCACAGTCGCGTCCCTACAAATACCTCGTAGCGGCCATGACGCAGCGACACGGCATCGGTACAATACCATATTTGGTCATTTCTCAAGCCCATGCGCCCACCAGTTCTCACCATTCCCTCCGCTCCTGACCCTGGGCACCAACAGCACTGGGGTGGGCTCCCGGGGCCGTCCCGAACTCTGGCATTGAGCGACAGCGCGCGGGCACATGCCGGCCTGACTCTGGTAGTCGCCGCTTCCCCGAAACACGCAGTGCGCATCGAAGACGAATTACGTTTTTTTTGTGCGCACGCGGACAACACTAGCGCCGATGTGTTGCCAATATTACATTTTCCGGACTGGGAAACCCTGCCCTACGATATTTTTTCGCCTCACCAGGACATTGTCTCAGAGCGTTTGCGAACGCTGTATCAGCTACCGCGTCTACAACAGGGCGTGTTGGTCGTGCCCGCTACGACCCTGATGCACCGGCTGCCACCTCCGGACTTTATTGCCGCGCATAGCTTTGTCCATCGCACTGGCGAGCGCGTCAACATCGACAGGCTGCGACGTCAACTTAACGAAGCCGGTTACCGTTGTGTCGACACGGTTTACGAACATGGTGAATATGCAGTGCGCGGCGCCCTGGTGGATATTTATCCCATGGGTGCGGACACGCCGTTTCGTATGGATCTATTCGATGATGAAATCGACAGTTTGCGCAGCTTTGACCCCCACAGCCAACTGACCATCGACAAACACGACGCCATCACGCTTTTGCCAGCACGGGAATTTCCCCTTGAAAAGGGCGCCATCAAACACTTTCTCGACAATTGGCATGCCCAATTTGACGTAGACCCGCGCCGCTGCGTTATCTATCAGGATGTTCGCGACGGTCATCCTTCCCCCGGGATTGAGTATTATCTGCCGCTGTTTTTCGCACATACCGCCACACTGTTTGACTATCTACCTCCGGATACTCAGGTATTTCTCGATGGTGACGTGAATACGGCCACAGAGAGTTTCTGGAACGAGTGCAACGAGCGTTACCGCAATTACGGCGTGGACCCTGATCGCCCCTTATTGCCGCCCACCCAGGTTTTTATTCCGGTGCCGGATATGTTCGCGGCCCTAAAAAAATGGCCGCAAACTATCCTGCACCCGGGTCCCGTGAACGCGGGAACTGGACACCACAATTTTGACTGTGGCTCTGTACCGGATATCAGGGTTGACGCCCGAGCCACACACCCGTTGGCGCACCTGGAAAGCGCTATACAAAAATTCAATGGGCGCATGTTGTTTTGTGCTGAATCACCGGGGCGTCGCGAAGCACTACTGGAGTTACTCGCGAAGGCCGATATCAGGCCGCAGGAAACCACCAGCTGGCAGGAATTTATACAGTCCGACACCGGACTCGGTATCACCGTGCATCCACTTGAACAGGGGATGACAATAACGACCCCATCACTGTGGGTCATTAGTGAAAGTGAATTATTTGGCGAACAGGTCCTGCAACGGCGGCGGCGTGTGCGCACCCAGGACGGCAGCGAGCAGTGGATAAAGAATCTGGCGGAGCTGCAAGTGGGTGCGCCGGTGGTGCATATTGACCACGGCGTCGGGCGCTACCAGGGCCTGCAGACTCTTGCCGTCGACAACGAAACGCAGGAATTTCTAACACTGGGTTATGCCGACGGCGCTAAATTATACGTTCCCGTCGCGGATTTACATCTTATCAGTCGCTATAGCGGTGGCGATGCAGCACTCGCTCCCCTGCACCGCCTCGGCAACGAGCAATGGCAAAAAGCCAAGGATAAAGCGGCACAGAAAATTCGCGACACCGCGGCGGAGTTACTCGATATTTACGCGCGCCGAGCCGCGCGAAGTGGATTCACCTATAAAAATCCTGAGGACTACCGAGCATTCAGCGCCGAATTTCCATTTGAGGAAACACCGGACCAGGCCGACGCCATCGCTGCGGTGCTAAGCGATATGACCAGCCCACAACCCATGGATCGACTGGTGTGCGGAGATGTAGGCTTCGGCAAAACCGAAGTGGCTATGCGCGCGGCATTTATTGCAGTCTCCAGCAATCGGCAAGTGGTTATTCTGGTGCCCACTACGTTGCTCGCCCAGCAACATTTTGAAAATTTTCGCGATCGCTTCGCCAATTGGCCGGTGAGCGTGGAAGCACTATCTCGCTTTCGCTCCGCCAAACAACAGGCGGATATTCTGGCGCGCGTTGCACAGGGTAGCGTCGATATCTTGATCGGCACACACAAATTACTTAACAACAGCGTCAGCTATCACGACCTGGGACTGTTAATTATCGATGAGGAACACCGCTTTGGCGTACATCAAAAGGAAAAACTGAAGGCCCTGCGGGCGGAAGTTGATATTTTAACCCTGACCGCCACGCCCATACCGCGCACCCTTAACCTCGCCATGGGCGGGTTGCGGGACCTGTCGATTATTGCCACGCCTCCCGCCCGGCGCCTGTCGGTTAAAACCTTTGTTCGGCAACAGGACGGCCAGGTAATTCGCGAGGCTATTTTACGGGAAATCTTGCGGGGCGGTCAGGTGTACTACCTGCACAACGATGTGAAAAGCATCGATCGCGCGGCGCGGGAACTGGGGGACTTGCTGCCCGAGGCCCGTATCAATATCGCTCACGGGCAAATGCGCGAGCGGGACCTGGAAAAGGTAATGTCCGATTTTTATCATCAGCGCTTTAACGTACTGGTATGCTCCACCATCATTGAAACCGGCATCGATATTCCCAGCGCCAATACCATCGTTATCCACCGCGCCGACAAGCTGGGACTTGCGCAACTACACCAATTACGCGGCAGAGTAGGACGTTCCCATCATCAGGCGTATGCCTACCTGTTGGTGCCCGCACCGAAACAGATGAGCGATGATGCCCTCAAACGGCTTGAAGCGATCACCTTTGCCGACCACCTCGGATCGGGATTTACCCTGGCCACCCAGGATATGGAAATACGTGGCGCCGGAGAACTATTGGGTGACGACCAAAGCGGACATATTCATAGCATTGGTTTTTCGTTGTATATGGAACTACTGGACAAGGCGGTGAATGCCATTCAAGCTGGCAAATCGTTTGACGTGGACAACGCCCTGCGCCACGCAACACAAATTAATCTGAATATTCCCGCACTGATTCCCGATACTTATCTGGCGGACATACATACGCGGCTACTACTGTACAAACGCATTGCCAGCACACAAACTGAAGATCAACTTCGCGAACTACAGGTCGAGATGATCGATCGTTTCGGATTACTACCAGATCCGTTGAAAAACCTGATTCAGGTCACCACGTTGCGCCAGCAGGCGGAACGGCTGGGCATCGTCCGTGTCGACGCCAATACGCAGGGCGGCAAAATCACCTTCGACCGGGACACCCTGGTGGCGCCTATAACTATCGTGCAAATGGTACAACAGCAGCCGGATATCTACCGCCTGGTGGGTGGCAACGCGCTGGCTTTCAGCCGGGCTATGCCCACTGCCAGACAGCGCCTCGACGAGGTGTCCGCACTCCTCGATATACTTACGCCTAACCAACAACAGGTAGCCTGATGCAACGTCACTTTGCGCTCCTCCCGATACTTTTGCTGGCGATCTCTGCCACTGCCTTTGCCGCGGAAAACTGGTATCAGGTGGAAGTATTGATTTTTTCACAGCAGGACAGCTATGGCACCGAGCTACCCTATTACAACGTGGAGTTGGGCTACCCAACGCCGCTGACCACATTTTCTACTGACTCAGTCGCCGCGCCGGATTCGCCTTACCAACGACTGGATAAAGAGGTTCGCCAACTGAATGCGGAAGCCTACACGCTTAACCGTAGCGGCACCTATAAGGTGCTGTTTCACGAAGCCTGGCGGCAACCCGGCCTGAACCGCGGCCAGACCCCCTGGTTACAGATCGCCGGTGGTAGACGACTCGGTAACCACTGGCAGCTGGAAGGCAGCCTGCGTGTGTATCTGGAAAATTATCTGCACCTGCAAACCCACCTGTGGCAAGTCCGCTTTGGCCCCTCACGCAGCACCACTAACCCCTGGCCTCAACTCCCGCGGGTAGCGGAGGGCGTTGGGTCACAGGACGATGCGAGCCAACCCACAATCGACGAAATCAACGCGCTGCGCCAATCTCAGCGCCTGCAACTTGGCAAAATTTACTATCTCGACCACCCCAAAATGGGCGTTCTGGTAAAAGTCATACGCGACCCTCGGAGCACCGTTGACTCGAGTGAAACACAGTAACCATGGCGTTGGCTTGCGCCTGCCGCTCGTTGAGCCCAATGCCGAGAGAGTGATAAATTTACGCCCTCATGGCAGGGCAGTCCTGCACCAGTTTAATTGCGCGCTCAGGGTTGGATAGCTTTGCGATTTCTTTAAATACCAGCCGCAGAGCGCCTCCAGGCAGATCCCTGCTCGAAACGGCGTAAGCACCGGGAGCTTTGGCTTCCTTGTTTTGCGCGAACAGGTAGAATAGCAACCCCAACGCCCCTACAATATGCGCCAAAATGGCACGTTGTCCGCTAGTGCGCTGGATGCACTATGGCTGCACCGCCTTCTCGCCACCAGGAGCCCGCCAGTGAACACGCTTATTTCCCCCGAGTGGTCCATCGAAAGAGCTGCACAGCAGTACGGCATCAACGACTGGGGCGCCGGTTATTTTCGAATTTCCGATGCGGGTGAAGTCACACTGCACATCAGCAATGCGGAAAATGGCGGCAACGGTAATGGCGAACTCAATAATAGCCAGGTATCTCTGCTCGAAATTGCGCGCGGCCTGAAGCAGCGGGACCTGGATATGCCGCTGCTGTTGCGGGTAGAGAATATTCTCGACGCCGGAATTCGCCAGCTCAATACGGCATTTGCTGATGCCATTGCCGCACTCGGCTACCGGAACCACTACCGCGGTGTGTTTCCCATTAAGGTTAATCAGCAGTGCCATGTCGTGGAGGAAATCGCCCGCTTTGGAAAACACTTTCATCACGGCTTTGAGGCGGGTAGCAAGGCGGAGCTAATTATCGCCATGGCTTCGTTGCAGGACCGGGAAAGCCTGATCGTGTGTAACGGCTATAAAGACTCCGAGTTTATCGATTTGGGCCTGCGTGCGCGTCAGTTGGGCATCCCCTGCGTGTTCGTCATCGAAACCCCTGCTGAATTGCCGATCATTATTGAGCGCAGCCGCGTGCTGGGCATAGAACCAATGATTGGCCTGCGTTTGAAGTTGATGACCAAGGTCGATGGCCACTGGAGCAACGATAGCGGTGATCGCAGCCTGTTTGGGCTCACCACCACACAGATCATCGAGATTATCGATGGGTTAAAGGCAGCTGACATGCTGTCGTGCCTGCAACTGTTACATTTTCATCTGGGATCGCAAATTCCGAACATCCGCGATATTCGCGCGGGCGTACTGGAAGCCTGCCGTTACTACATTGATATTATTGGCGAGGGCGCGCCGCTAGGCTATCTGGATTTAGGTGGCGGTCTGGCCGTCGATTACGACGGTTCGCGCAGCAACGACACCCATAGCCGCAACTACAATTTACGCGAGTACTGCACCGATATTGTGGAAGCGATTCAGGAAGCTCTGGATCCGGAATCGGTGCCACATCCGGTGATCGTAACGGAATCTGGACGGGCAACCGTGGCGTATACCTCTGTACTCCTGTTTAACGTACTGGATACCAGCACGTTCAGCCCCACCAATGTCCCGGAAGTGTTGCCTGAAGAGAGCAACGAACAAATCAAAAATTTGTGGGCGGTGCTGGGACATATCGCCCCCAGAACATTGCAGGAGTGTTACAACGACGCTATTCATTACCGTAGCCAGCTCCAGGAATTATTTCTGCGTAGCGAAATTAATTTACGTACCCGGTCGCTGGGTGAAAACATCTATCTCAACGTGTTGCAAAATATCGCCGCGCACCTGCCCTATCTGGAACGCATACCCGCGGAACTGGAAGACCTGCAGAGCTTACTGGCGGATATTTACTACGGTAATTTCAGCGTTTTTCAATCCCTGCCAGATGCCTGGGCAATCAAACAGGTGTTTCCAATCATGCCCATTCACCGTCTCAATGAACAACCAACCCGCGAGGCGATCATCGCCGATCTAACCTGTGACTGCGACGGAAAAATTGATCATTTCCCTCACCCGGAAGGCCCCCTTAATACACTCTCGGTACACCCCCTGCGAGCTGGCGAGGAATATTATATGGGCGTTTTTCTGGTCGGTGCCTACCAGGAAACCCTGGGCGATCTGCACAATCTGTTTGGCGACACCAATGTTGCCAGCGTGCGGATTAATAGTGACGGCAGTTTCGATTTCGTGCACGAACTCGAAGGGGACAGTATCGCCGACGTGCTGAGCTACGTTGAATACGATCCGAAAAATATGTACGAACGCTTTCGGGCCACCGCTGAACAAGCCGTGCGCGAAGGCAGAATTACCGTCTCAGAGCGCCAGAAAATGCTTGGCGCCTTTACGGAAAGCTTGCGTGGCTATACGTATTTTGAACGCTAATTTATTTTTGATACTAAAAACTATTTTATTTATATTCGCGAGTGTAGGAAGTCGAAGATGTTATTGCCGACATCGGGCACCGCTCGTTAGCCACCGGTAACGGAGAACATAGCAATGGCAAAAGTATTGATTATCGGCGCTGGCGGTGTTGGTGCCGTAGTCGCCCATAAATGCGCCCAGATACCCGAAGTATTTTCCAGTATTGTGCTGGCCAGTCGTACCCTGGAGAAATGTAAAAAGATCGCGGCACAAATCAAACGTCCCGTCGGCGTCGCGCAGGTGGATGCGGACAATGTGCCCGAACTGGTTGCGTTAATCAACCTCGAAAAGCCATCGCTGGTGATTAACGTCGCTCTCCCCTATCAGGATTTGAGTATTATGGACGCCTGCCTGCAAACCGGCGTTCACTACCTCGATACCGCCAACTACGAACCACCCAACGAAGCCAAATTCGAATACAGCTGGCAGTGGGCCTATCATGACAAATTTAAGCAGGCCAACCTGATGGCGCTGCTGGGCTCCGGCTTTGATCCCGGGGTTACTAATGTATATACCGCTTACATAAAAAAACACCTGCTCGACGATATTCACGAACTGGATATTATCGACTGCAACGCTGGCGACCACGGCCAGCCGTTTGCCACCAACTTTAATCCAGAAATCAATATTCGCGAAGTCACCGCCGAAGGACGCTACTGGCAGGACGGCGAATGGCAAACGACACCGCCGCTGGCGGAGTCCCGTGTATTCGATTTTCCCGACGGTATCGGCCCGAAAAAAATCTATTTGATGTATCACGAAGAACTGGAATCCATCGCCAAACATTTTCCGGGTATCAAGCGCGCCCGCTTCTGGATGACATTTTCGGACAATTACCTGAAACATCTTGAAGTACTTGGCAATGTTGGTATGACGCGCATTGATCCAGTGATGTACGAGGGCAGGGAAATTATTCCACTACAGTTTCTCAAGGCACTGCTGCCGGATCCTTCCAGCCTGGGTCCTTTGACAAAAGGTAAAACCTGTATCGGTTGTGTCGCGACCGGGGTCAAGGATGGGCGCAAGAAAATTGTATACATTTACAATATTTGCGATCACGAAACCTGCTATCGGGAAGTACAATCCCAGGCTATTTCCTACACCACGGGTGTGCCGGCAATGATCGGCGCAAAAATGATGATCGAAGGCAAATGGGCGCGGGCCGGCGTGTGGAATATGGAACAGCTCGATCCAGATCCATTTATGGATGACCTGAATCGCTATGGCCTGCCCTGGGAAGTGGTGGAACTCGATCACAACGGACTGGGCGACTAAGTGATGCGTTGTAATGGGCGTCGCACTTTCCGACCACGGATCCCGCACCGTTGACTAACAATCCTTTCGCAAATTTCGACGTCGGCCGTGTACCGAGCCCGTGCTTCGTGGTAGACCGCGCTGCGGTGGAACGCAATCTGCGCATACTGGCGCAAGTCCAATCCAGCAGTGGCGCAAAAATTCTCGGGGCACTTAAAGCGTTCTCCCTGTGGCGCCTGGGGCCGCTGGTTTCCACATACCTGTCGGGAACCTGCGCCAGCGGTTTGCACGAGGCGCTACTGGGTGCGGAGCATTACGGAGGCGAAACCCACGTATTTTCGGCCGCCTACACGGAGACAGACCTGCGGGAAATTCTCGGTTTTGCCCACCACGTCGTATTTAACTCCTTTAGCCAGTGGCAACGTTTCCAGCCGTTGATCAAAGCGGCGCGGCAGCAACGCCCCGCACTGGAATTTGGGCTGCGCATCAATCCCGAGCACTCCGAAGGCACGGTGCCGATTTATGATCCCTGTGCACCCTGTTCCCGCCTTGGTATTCCCAGCTCGCAATTTAGCGGGCAATCCCTGGCGGGCATCGGCGGCCTGCATTTTCACACCCTGTGCGAACAGGATCTGCCGCCCCTGCAACGCACATTAAAGGTGGTTGAGGAAAAATTTGGTCATCTGCTGCCGGACGTGCGATGGGTAAATTTCGGCGGTGGCCACCATATCACCCGGGACGATTATCAGATCGACGATCTGGTCGCGCTAATCAAGGATTTTGCCGCGCGGCATGAAGTGCAGGTGTATCTGGAACCCGGCGAGGCCATCGCCATTCACACTGGTGTATTGGTCACGGAAGTACTGGACATCGCGTGGAATGGCATGTCCCAGGCTATTCTCGATACCTCGGCCACGTGCCATATGCCCGACATTCTGGAAATGCCCTACCGCCCACAAATCCTGGATGCGGGGGATGCTAACCAGTATGCGCACCGCTACCGCCTCGGGGGTATGACCTGCCTGGCGGGCGACGTGATCGGCGATTACAGTTTTACGCAGCCATTACAGATCGGGCAACGGCTGATGTTCGACGACATGTCCCACTACACCATGGTAAAAACATCCACCTTTAACGGTGTCAAGCTACCTGCGATAGCACTGTGGGATTCCCGCACGGACGAACTCGAGGTTATTCGCGAGTTTGACTATTCGGATTTTAAACAGCGTCTGTCCTGATACTGAATGACGGAAAGCGGGGTCAGCATTTTTATACAACGACACGGGCCTCGATCAGTTTTTTCATTTGCGCCACCTCACCAACTTAATGGCGCAATCACAGCCCGCACCCAGCCTTAATAACCGCACTTATAAACATCAAACGCCTGAGTACTTTGCGTGCGAGTTTCGTTTTTGGCGATAATCGAGTCACCACCCATCACTGCGGCCTGATTTCTGGCCATGGTTTGCAACTCCTCGGTAACTTTGTGCTCCGGGCGATTCAGATTGCCAATCGCCCCTTTGACGGTCGAGGTCGTAACGCCGATAAACCGACAGTTACTTACATTGGCGGGTTTAACCAACATCACCTCCTTCCCAGCCGGACTGATATCTACCCAGGTACAGCCTACCGTAACGGCGAATAACAGTCCCAACAGCATCGCGCGGTGTAACATCGATCAACCTCCTGCAAATAGATGACTAAACAACGTTTGACCACAGCTAGTTGTGGATCGAGTCGAAAAGCGCGCTATTATCCGGGCAAACGCAAATGTCCGCCAACTATTTTTGAGACTAAAATTTTCACAACGATACTCCAGCTAGCAACGGTCGTCGAATCTGTCGCCACCAGGCCCGCACCGCGTCAATATCAGACAAATTAACAACGATCCCAGCACCAGCGTACCGCGTTTGCAATTTACGACCATTAGCACTTCCTCAATACGGGGCCGATTGAACCAGCGTCGGTCGCCAGGTTAACCCGTCAGGCAGCCTATCGGTTCCTGGTACAACGGGTTAACAACCGATCCAGATGATTGGCAAATGCCTGGCGATCCCCCTGGCTGAGGGATGCAGGGCCACAGCCATGCATACCACTGCCCCTCAGCGTATCCATAAAATCCCGCATATTAAGTTTTGCCGTGATGTTATCCTGCGTATACACCTCGCCCCGGGGACTAAGAACGAGTGCACCTTTTGCAATCACTTCAGCCGCCAGAGGAATATCACCGGTAATAACCAGATCGCCTTCGCTAACCCGGTCCACGATTTCGTTATCCGCCACATCGAATCCCGAGGTTACCACCAGGCTTTTAATAAAGCGGGATCCAGGAGTGCGCAATGGCTGATTGGCCACCAGCGTCAGCATCACCTGGGCGCGCTGCGCCGCCCGGTATAAAATATCCTTGATCACTACCGGACAGGCGTCCGCGTCCACCCATATTTCCATTAGATGCCGCTAGCTGGAAAATGCCGGAGGCGCAGTATGAAATTACTCATCGGAAATTAACGCAGCCCACTGTTGTGCGAGGTATTCTTTATAAACGATATTGTTTTTCCCTGATTTTTTAACCTCGTACATTATCTGATCCGCTATACCCAATGCCGTATCAACGCTCGGCGGCACAGGGTTAAAGACCGCAACACCTACACTGAACCCGATGGGCCACTGATTAGCGGTAGCGTCGGCCACCAGCTCCCGGTGTATCTTGTTAAACACTACTTCGGCGGCCGTACGGTCCGATTCGGGCAAAAATACTGCGAACTCATCCCCACCAATGCGGCCCACCACATCGCTGGCGCGTACGCTGCCCGTCAGTATACGGCTTACCGACTGCAGAACCCGATCGCCTTCCCCGTGGCCAAATTTATCATTGATCGCCTTAAAGTTGTCGATATCTATGTAGGCCAGGACAACGGCCCGGTTATTGCGACGAGCCAGCAACAGCATACGCTCACAGGTATCCCGCAGGGCGCGCGCATTCAACGCGCCAGTCAGAGCATCGGTGCGCGCCAGCCGCTGTTCAATACGCAAATGTTCTTTTAATTCCACCAATAGATATGTGGTTACCACAAAAAAACCGAAACGCACCATCGTATTCCAGAAGGGAATGAACGTATTGCTGTAACCCGCGCCGGAGGTAATTTCAACCAGGCACCACACCACCGCAGACAGGCCACAGAACACAAAACCCGCCCCGGGTTGTGCGTACCAGGCCACCAGTACAATGGGCGCCAGATAGAACACCGAGAATGACAGTTCGTACCAACTAAAATAATCCGCCGCACCCACCAGTACAGTTGCCCCAAGACCAATTAACATGACCTGTACGGGGGATCTGGCGCTAATAATTTTTTGTAACTTATTGAGCATAGTACGAATCCCTCTGGAAATATTTTCGCCACGCGTACTATCAGGGCACCATAATCTGAGTACGCCGCGGGGAGTCTATTTGACGTCGAGTCACCATCGCGAGTCACCCTTCACCAACTCCTCTGATTGTCTCACGAAATTCGACAACTCCCAACGGAACCCAAACTCGGTACGGGGCGCCCTTTGTTGCAACGCTCCGCCATTGGTGACTTTGCCAACAGCTGTGCCCCTGCGCAATTACAACAAAAAAGCCTCCGAAAATACCGGGCTAAACTGCCAGTATTCCGGAGGCTAATCGTACACCTGATGGCCAATTGGAATGCGTAACCACCAGACAACTAAGGTTCTAGCCAAACAATTTTTTGGTTTGCTTCATGGCCTGATTATATGTTGCCGATAATTCCTGTAGCCCGGCTTCGGCACCCTCTGACAAATGCTTCTCGAGTTTTTCGGCATTGAGTTTGCGCAAGCGTTTGAGGCTGGCTTCTACCCCACCTTCTTCACCCTGCAATACTCGGGACACCGCGCGCACCATGCCGCCCAGAACAGCGGCTTCAAATACATCGGGTGGTGGACAAGTCAGACAGGGATCGGGACGGGGCGGAGAGGGCCGTTTCGGAAGAGGTACGGCCAAGTAGCGTTCTATCACCCGCTCCTGTAGCGCGACATCTAGCAAGCCAAGCCGATCAATGACAAACTGTGTTACCCAACAGGAGCCGTAGAGTTTGTGCAAGTGATGGCGCAGACTATGCCCAAGCTCGAACAGATCCGCTTTCCAGTGATACTCGACAATTCCCGGATAAGCGTAAAAACTCTCGAGCAAGTGTATGTGAAAACAATGTCGGGAAATAGATTGAGGTGCCAGCCACACCGCCAGGTTCAGGTAGTAGCGTTTGATTTTTTCCCAGTTATCACCCCCCGCCGTCTCAATCTGTGTGATATTGATATTCATCCAGTGATGCCAGGTGGAATCCGTGGCGGCGCGACCCACATTGACCCGATGCCCATCGTAAACACTAATCATGGCAAACCGTTTTGCGGGTGAATCACCTTTTTCGTGCCACAAAGGTGGATCCGCCAATGTTCGTCCGTGGGCAATAACCATCGGCAGTGGTTGCACCGCACCAACAGACGGATACTCGTCGCCACTGACGCCGCCACCGAAGTTATAGGTGTTGGTTAGCGTGATGCTGGCCAGACCCACATCCGGCTGCGGTACATGATCGAATACCACGCCCTCGTGAGGATGATCTGGCATCACATTAATCGGTCCCAAGCTCGGGTGACAGAGCACCGGGTGCGGACGTCGATGTATGTGCCAGAAATGATGCACCGATAACCACGGCACCCAATCTATGATTTGTGGTAACGCGTCGCTCTGCCTCGCGAACTCAATCACTTCGGTGCCGGCCAATTCCCCCGGGTTATTAGGTCGGTTGGTGTCAATCCGTGCCGGCGAATTTATTGGTGGCACATGTTGTGCGTTGGTCCAGGCGCGCATGCTGCCGATACGAGGAATCCGGGAACACATAGGCGCCCCCAGAAAATCGTGATCGCCTGTCGCAAACACACCACCGCCGTTATTCATCCAGGTCGTCAGCACCGCGAGTTCGGCGTCAGTGGCTGGTAAAGAACCGGACAGATTGATCTCCGCGTCATTGGTGGGTGGGACAAACGCAGCATGGGGTTTAAATCCAAAGCACCAGACTTCATCGTAATGGCTGATTACATGGGAACTATCCGGCAACGTGCTGTTAAAACGAAACGCCAGATATTTCGCATTAGTACCCGTTGGGCTCGCCACCACAGAAAATGTTCCAGCGGACCGCTGTGCCACATCGACATGAAAATGCATACAACCAACACTTGTCTCGCGCAGCAATCGAATCACCCGTTCAATACCGAACGCGTTGGCACCGGGTGACAAACTGATCTCAGTGTCCACGACAATGAGCAATCGCACGTGCTTGTGCAGGTATTTTTTTATGTAATCGGCCAGGGCCGGGCGTGCAATATCTATCACAGAATGTAAATCCAGATCACCATCCATAGAAACCTCCAGAAAAATTCACGCGTGAAAAATCAAGCTTCCAGTCTCAATTATCGCGTTTTACATAGGCGCACTCCCTTTCGATGTTGGGTAAGGTTTATTTCACGCAGGCAGTAAAGTGCGACGGTACAACTATCGAGCCAATAATAGAGAATAACTTTCACAACAGCCTAACAGACACCTTACAACGCAGCGTTTTGCGCGGCAGAAAATCCCTGTTAAAAAGGCCACCCAGTGTATGCGGTGGCCCGCTTTCATGTGAGAATCCACGAAAGTAAATCTGCAGCTATTTACTGCGAACCTGAAGCCTCCGGGTCGTTACAGTCCGGCGTCAGCTCACGGTTGTTATAGTCGTCAAGGATACCCGCCAGCGCATTCAAACTGCTGTTCTTGGTATAGCTCCCCAGAAGGTTCACTCCGACCAGGGCCGTGTCGGCGGCCACCACTGTGTCGTTGATAAACGCCGGGTTGGAGCCATTGGCAATATTTAGCAATGTCGCAATCAACTGGTGAGCGAGAATCAGGTAGGAATTACCTCTCTTCGGGGGCGTGGTGAGAATTTCCAGCAATTGCGCCTGGTCATAGACAGTTCCACCGATGGTCAACTCCGTAACGGGCCAATCCTCCTCGTGATTTTTCCAGTAGCCCTGGGACAGCGGACAACCGTCTGCTGAACTACCACAGGCAGCGATCAGGTCAGTGATAACCGTGTCCGTACCCGATCCGTCGCTCGGGGTGATAGCGAATACCCCCCCGGTGGTGACCGCGTAGTTGTTCATAATACCGACCACAGTGGGACTGGGAGAGCTGGCATTGTAAATCGCCGAGATACTGATGCCCGCGGCGGAGGCGTCACTGGCCACCCGGGCGGCATTGACGTCGTCCACTCCTGGAGTAAACGTGTCATCACAGCCACCGGGCAAATTATCGGTCAACATAATGGCCAGCTTGTCGGCGCCCGGGCGGAATCCGGCACTGTTAAACAGCACGCCGGCACAACCCGCTCCCGAGGCCGTATCCGAGCCATTAACCACCATATCCAGAGCGGCATCGGAAGCCTCTGGACCACCGGCGCCGCCTGTAGCAGTCAGGGCGCCAACCCCTGTGAGCACGGCGGCACCATTGACGGGAGCGAGGTCAACAACCGTTGCGGGATTGTCCTTAAAGGTAACCAGGCCCATCTGATAGTCTCCACCGGAGGCGGTAACAACATCCGCAGCAATACTGGCGATGCCCGCCTGAATATTGGTGATGGCACCGCCCATACTGCCGGTATCATCGACCACGAACACCACATCCATGGGTCCACAAACCCCTTCTTCCACAGCTACCGTAGGCGCGCTAAAGCCCAGGCCGAAGCTCAGGCAGCCCATTGCGGTTAACAGGGGTAGTTTTCTTGGTAAACGTTGCCTATCCATAACAAAGTTCCTTTTGTTTGATTACGTTGATTACCGGTACACCAGGGGGCGTATCGGTCCAGCTCGGTGAATTACCAGCCTGGCGTCCATCAAAGCTATTACCCAAACTGACACCGAACAATTTGCAGACCGCAATCAGCAGCACAGTCACTCCACAAAGTCCGTGTACCCGGGCAGCTCTGCCGTCTAGTCTTCACTCTCCAGACCGGTAGCTTTCCGACCCCGCATCACTGCGAGTTTGGCTTTTTCCTTGTATCTGCCCCCTGAGTATAGTCAACAAATTTCAGATTTGACCACCAGGTTTTCCAGGATATTGAATATTTAAATATTGATATCTCAACGCTACCTGGTGCAAAGGCGATTGGGGGAGCCATAAGGATTCTCGGGCCCTGGGGTTTTTCACCCGAGCATTAGCATTTGTTATATAAATATTTTTTATATTTACAACAAACCTGGTGGGGGTCCGATTAGGGAATTTGAAACCCCTATACCGGCTTGCCGAGCAGGGTCGGCAAGAATTAGTGAAGTCGTCGGAATCGTCCCATGGAATTTACGTGCCTGCGGATTTTTTGATGAAATATCCTCTATCTCGCGGCAACATCAATTTATATTTGCGCCCGGCTCCGGGGTCAGGTACTTCACCTGCCCCGGACCACCGGCAGAGCCAGCTGTTGCCAGAAACCTAGCCCACTACATTCGCCACAGTAATCGCGACGAACATCACCACCACCAACGCCGCCACGGTCATTACAATCCCCATCCAAACCTGTTTATCGCTAGTTGTTGCGCTCATGGTCATTCTCCACATGCCAGTGTCAATGAACACAGATTACGATAAAGCGAGGTTTTCACCTTTGACCGATATCAACAAAAAGCGAGAATGCAACTAACGGAAACGGGACGCTTTGACTACCCCGCGAAAAAAATCGTGGTGCGATCAGTTCGCGGAGGAGGCCGAACCCGAAGACCAGTACCGAGGACCGGCTAACCGCCTCCCAGTGCCTGCATAATGGACATCACTTCCTGTTCAGATGCCGCGAGCATTTCTTCAGCAATGACAGGTGTTAATTTAAGCCGCTCCATGGATGGGAACGATGCCCAGTCCATTAAGCTCTGTCCCTCCTGCCAAGCATGCGCCAGCAAATTGGCAACAATGACCACGTCAGTCAAATCCGCGCTACCAACATGGGAACGCTCGATAATCTCATGCTCATCGGCCACCATCACAAAAGCTTCGTCAAAATTCCAGGCTTGCAATATGGCCGAACCCACGCCGGTATGCCAATTTTCCAGCACCTCTTCAAGCGCCGTTGGGTGTGCAAATAACTCTGGGTGTTGGCGCGAACGACTTAATATGTATAGTTTACCTATGTCGTGCAGCAACCCGGCCAGCATTGCTTCGTCAGGTTTAAGTTTGGTTAGTTTCCTTGCCAACACCTGGGACAGGGCCGCCACTTCAAGGCTGTGCTGCCACAGGTTTTCCATGTGCGTCCGCACCGTATCATCGCCATTGTTATTGACGGCCATCAGTTGTTCCATGGCAATTGCCGCAGCGGTATTGCGCGCCATGGTGAAGCCCAGACGAGTGATTGCAGTGCGCACATCCTTGACCGATTCCCCACTGCGATTGGGATAAGCCGCCGAGTTGGCCACCTTTAATAGCCGCGCGGAAAGTACTGGTTCCGAACTGATCACCACCGCCACCTGTTCGGCGGAAACATCGGGTTTATCCAGTATTTCCTTGACTCGCAGGGCGATGTCTGGAAATGCCGGTAGCTCGAGCTCTCCAGAAGATAATTCGACACTCAACGCCTGCACAAACGCAAAACCAGTTTGAGCGGTATTTGGCGCAGCTGCCTTGTTCACTGCAGTTTGCGTGGCGCTAGACATAATTGTCACCTGTACCACTGGAGCCTGATAATTCAAATTGTCGGGTAATATTGCGTTGACCAGCGACATTTTTAACGCTATTCGTCATTACCTGTTATCGACACCATTCGTAAAAGCTGAACCCCAAAAACCTAGCCATCCAGATGGCACAGTATTTTGTTGCGACCACTTTGCTTGCACCTGAGCAACTGATCATCCGCTCGTTTGTACAGCGTCTCCGCGGTATCGTCCCGCTGAAAATCTGTAAACCCGATCGAAATACTCACGCCGACTCTTTTTCCCTGGTAACCAAAACGGTAATTTTCGATACTTTTGCGCAGATTCTCGAGGGAAGTCCGCGCCTGCCGGGCGTCGCTGTCAACCATCACGATGGCGAATTCTTCGCCACCGATTCGGCCAAAAAAATCCGTGCTGCGAGTTTGCTGCTTAATTTTGCTGGTAACCGCCTTTAACACCGTGTCGCCCACCGGATGTCCGTAATCGTCATTGATACGTTTAAAATGATCGATATCCACAATCGCCAGGGTCCGCGGTCGCGCTTTATTCCGCCATATCAATAGCTCCTCACCAATGCGTTCATCGTAAGCGCGTCGATTGGGAACCCGGGTCAAACTGTCTAACCCCACTTCGGCCTGTGCTTTTTCCATCGCCACGCGCATCTCGCTGGCCTGGGTTTCAAGTGCCCCCACCTTGTTCCGTAATGTCTCTGCAACTGCCTGGGCTTGCTGCGCGCGCGCGCTTTCTGCCTGCACAAAACTTGAAACGCTGTGATCAATGCTGTTCAGTCGGCTTTCAATGGCCTGTTGTAACGTACCCAGGTCGTCGGCCGCTGCCACTGAAGCTCGCATATGTTTGACTTCGTGATCGACAGCGTCGCTGAAATGACCCCGCTGTCGAGCGCTTTCCTGACGCAAGTTATCACCTTCCAGCAAGAACACCGTCAATCCATCCAGACGGGCAACAATATTTTCAAGAAACCCCGAGAGCTCTCTTAGCTGATCGTCTCGATCATCCATAAGGAGCAGAATTCCAGTGCGAATACCCGCGCTGGCACCCAGCAATTGGTCTGCATTGTCGGCTTCGTCTATCGCCCGCCGCAAACTTTCCTGATCGAGATGTCTATCCAGTTCCGCGGGTAATTGCTTGAGCAAGTGGGACAGCACCTGCCTGGCCGGTTCCAGCAGGTCCGCCACTGGCCCGGTCACACCCTCATCATTTAGCGGTGAACTATCGCTGCTACCAACGATTACAGCGGTTGGGACCGCACCGAGTAGCTCATTGATATAAGACAATTTTTTAACCGGTAGCTGATCCTCTTCCAGACGCACCGGCAACAAACGGATCGCTTCACCCAGTTCTTTGGAGATATCGCGAAAATTAGCCAGAATCGCCGTCGTTTGTCCGTACAATGCATTAGCAGTGTCCCGCGACTGCTGCTGTAACTGATCAAATTCGCCCAATAACTGGCGATATTTAGCCTTGTAGTCCTCAGACATGGGTCATTTCCGCGTCGGATGTCAACAGTCGTGCGCCGCCGGCCCGGCCAGTCGGCCGCGCACAGCGCCAGCGGCAAAACCTTTTCAGGTCTGCTTACGGGTTATCGACCACTTCTCGGAAAAACTTAACGGGGTCGTGCT
Source organism: Porticoccaceae bacterium (assembly GCA_041600415.1). Taxonomy (GTDB): domain Bacteria; phylum Pseudomonadota; class Gammaproteobacteria; order Pseudomonadales; family Porticoccaceae; genus JBFJKD01. The sequence continues at coordinate 249,720 of JBFIKF010000002.1, forward strand.
CGGAACCGGGCCAATGGGCATGATTGCCCTCGGCCTGGCAAAACAGCGTACGTGCACCCTGGGCGCACCCGGTATATTCAACACAACCGCTAAACTGGCTGGGGCGAGTCTGCGTGGAACACTGATTGCACTCGGCCCACCATTGCGCGACTCCAGCGCCGTAATCGCGGAAATGATTGTCCCCCCGGTTATGCATCAACATGACCGGCAGCGGCGCGGGGCACGCATATTTATCCATGTCGACCTTGCGCATACCCATGGCGCTGGGGGCAATCGCCGCGGGTCGCGTGGGCAAACCCGGCATCACCGCCAGTGCATTGGACACCGTGCCACCATCAGAGTGACCAGTGTAAAACACGGCCTGATGGTTGATGCACCAACGCCGAGCCACCAACGCCGGGACCTCAGCCATCGCCCTCAGCACTTTGATGCCGAGGGGAACGCTACCCACGTGCACGACAACAAAACCCCTGGTCGTCGCCGATTGGGTCAAGCCGGTGAAGCGTTCGGAAAGAGATTGATTAAAGCCGGAGGGCGCCCAGACCACCAGTAAGGGATGTCGAAAATCCACGCGGTAGTTACCGGGCGTCGTAACATTGAAACGAATACCCGCGTCGCTCTCCATGGCTTCGTGATCAGCCACCCCGCCGAGCAACGTTGCGCAGGAAGGCGCCGAACCCTGTGGATAAGCATATACCCCGGCTAGCAAATATTCTCCGCTATAGGTGTAGGTGCGGTATAAATAAATCAACGCCGCTACGATAGCGACCAACAAAACGATATAGGTCATTTTTACCGCAGACATACCACGTGCCAGAACTCTCGCAGCTATTTTTGTCACAGGGTGTCCCCCCCGAAGTGCGTACGCAGAATCAGCGCAGCCCCGTGTGTCGCCGTCTTAGATGCCTGTCCGCCAGACAGGCCCAACAATTTGTTATTTAATAAAGCCCCGCCAGGTAAGCCACCATCATATAGCGCGCGGCTTTGCCCACAAACATGGCCGCCACGGCCACCAGCCAGGGGACCCGCAACCATCCCGCCGCCAGACACAAGCCATCGCCGATCAGCGGCAACCAGGAAAATAATAACACCACATAGCCCCACTGTTCCGCCCAGGCCAGCGCCCGGGCTTGTGGTCGCTTTATACGCCCGCTTTTCAGCAACCCCAGCGCCAGGCCGTAGCCAATCAGGTAGGTCGACAATCCACCCAGCGTATTGGCCACGCTGGCTACAACCAACAGTGACGCGGGTGCAATCTGACCGTCCCGCAGCAACAGTAGCAACACTACTTCGGAGCTGCCCGGCAATAAGGTCGACGACAGGAAAGCCGACAATGCAAGGCCGCCCAAGCCTACCCCATCACTGACAACCCATTCCCCAAACAAAGCGTTCATCAGCGAGCTTGTCGTGTTAACACAACGCAGGCCGCGGACAGCAGGGCAATCGCCCGCGGCATCTGCGCGCTCATCACTGCGTCGATGTCCGCCAAGGTAATTTCGCCATCTCCCAAACCGGCCGCGGCATTGACAATCAGACACAGACTCACATAGGGCAGTTGTTTTTCCCGCGCCAGCGCGGCCTCGGGCATACCGGTCATACCGACCAGATCACAACCGTCCCGCGCCAGGCGGGTTATTTCCCCCGCACTTTCCAGCCGTGGTCCCTGGGTTGCGCCGTACACCCCACTGGTGTGTAACTGACAATTACTATCCTGTGCGGTATTAATCAGCAATTCGCGCAGGTAGCGATCGTAGGGATCCGTAAAATCCACATGTAACAACGGTACCTCATCGGAATCGGCAAAGGTGTGATCCCTGCCCCAGGTATAATCGATGATTTGATCGGGCAGCACCAGATCACCTGGCTTATAGCGTTGATTGATTCCGCCGACGGCATTGAATGCGACAAGGTGAGTGGCCCCCAAGGCCTGCAGGGCAGCGATGTTGGCGCGATAATTAATGCGGTGGGGAGGAATTACGTGGCCTGCGCCATGGCGCGACAGAAATAAAATATCTGCGCCCTCGATCCGCCCCCTCAGCACGGCGGTCGAAGGGCTGCCCCACTGCGTTCTGATGTCATGGCGCTCAATAATTTTCAATTTCGGTAAATTTTCCAGGCCGGAGCCACCAATAATTGCCGGAAGAACGCCTGCTGTCATGCACACCTCGAAAAGTAATCGCGCCAGAACAGACGCCAACGGTACCAGCCTCCACCGGCATTACCGCAAATATTACCACCGTTGCCACTTCGCTTCTGTACATGGCAAGGCGCCGTATGCCCGTTGCAAATTCCTGCACCGGGTCTAGAATAGGGCTAATTCTAGCCTCCCAGTGACTACCCATGCTACGCGAGCTGGTGTTAATCGCATTGTTTACTGCCCTGCCCGTATACGGGCTCGCGGCGGTGGTATCGCCCGAGCGGTGCCCAGACGGCGATGGCAGCATGCACATGGTGTCTCATGCAGAAGCCCTGGCAACTCCCTGCGATGAGCCTGCGGAAACATTTCAGATCGAGAACGACAGTCATCTCTGTAAAGACGGCCTGAAATGCCAGAGTCGCGTGCTATCTGAGCCTGCCGTACCGATCCTGATGCAGTCAGTCCCGTTCACCGCTGATCGCCTCGATAACCTCCATCACCCCATTCTGCTGCGCCGCCCACTTAACGCGGTGTGGCGCCCTCCCCGCTCCATCTGAGTACTGCGACGCAATCGCCCTCCGGTTATCCCGGTGGGTATGTCCTGCACTCTACGTAGACGGAGTTTCCCATGAACCGTGCAATCACCTTAGCCAGGTTGTGGCTATTGTTCACATTGCTTGCCCTGACTTTCCAGACAGCAGCCGCCACCACCGACTTCACTGAAAAACCAGTGCTAAGTTTCGCATCGGCGTTACGGCTGGCAGAGCAAAACGCACCTCTCCTCAGGGCGCGCACGGCCGCAGTAAGCGCCGCGAACTTTGGCCGCCAGCCAGCTGCCGCTCTGCCTGATCCCCAACTGGTGTTAGGCGCCAGTAATGTTCCAGCAACTGGTTCCGAGCGCGGCCGCCTGGATGACGACCTCATGACCATGCAACGTATCGGCATCATGCAAGCTGTGCCCAGTCAGGCTAAACGCCAGGCACGGGTAGCGCTGGCCAGGGCGCAGGTGAACGAGGCCGAAGGTGAATTGGCCGTAGAACGCGCCAACGTCCTGCGCGAAACTGCGGCAGCGTGGCTCGATCATTATTATCTGGAACGTCGACTACCGTTGTTCGACGAGCTGGAACGGGAACTGACATTACTGACTAACGTCAGTCAGGCTCAGCTCGCCGCTGGTACCGGCAGCGCGATTGAAGCGCTCAATGCTGCCGAGCAAGCCGCTGCCCTCGCCGACTGGCGGGACGACACACAGCGCAAAATCAGCGCCGCACAGGCGCGTCTGCAAAGTTTAATCGGCGACCAGGCATTCCTGCCGTTGGCCGGCACCGCGCCGGCTCTCAGTATCGAACCGTCGCAATTGCGCGCACATCTGCACCACCACCCGGAGCTCGCGTTGTACGAGCCATTGACGGAGCTGGCAAAAGCCCGCGTGCTAAAAGCCGAAGCGGAGAAACATTCGGACTGGAGCCTCGGCGTTGACTACCAGCACCGCGCCGCCCCCTACGACGATATGGTTTCCATGGAAGTACGCATTGCTCTGCCGTTATTCCCCGGCACTCGACAAAATCCGCGCATTGCTGCGGCGCGCCAACGCCTCGAGGCACTGCTTAGCGAACGGGCAGCGATGTTGCGCAATCACGACGCGGCGCTGGCGAGCGATCTGGCAGCCCATCAGTCCCTGGTCCGCCAACTGGAACGTATTACCCAGAACTGGTTACCCCTGGCGCAACAAACTCTGGCCCTCGCCACCACCGGTTATCAAACAGGTCAGCAGCAGCTCAGCGATACGCTCAGTGCTCGCCGCAACCTGATCAATGTACGTCTTCGGGAAATTGACCTGCAGCATCAACGAGCGGTTCTCGCTGCCAACCTGATTTACGCATACGGAGCACCACAGTAATGAATACTGACTCAGAGAAAAAGACATGGGCATGGATTACGTTGTCGCTTATTGTCCTCGCGCTAACGGGTGCAACCGGCTACTGGTTTGGTGTCCACAGTGTAGCGCCACCCTCTACAACCGATGAGCAAAGTAGCGAAACCCTGGAGAGTGGTAGAGAGGTGCTCTACTGGTACGACCCCATGGTGCCTCAGCAACATTTCGATCAGCCCGGAAAGTCGCCTTTTATGGATATGGAGTTGATACCCCGCTATGCCGAGCCCGCGGACAAAGGTTCCTCACCCGGAATTCGTATCGACCCGCGTATCGTCCAGAACCTCGGCATAGCAGTCGCGTCGGTTAGCTACGGCCAGCCGGAACTGTCCGTTTTGGCAGTGGCCAAAATCGCCTACAACGAACGGGATTCAGCCATAGTGCAGGCGCGCACCGATGGCTTTGTCGAGCAGGTATACCACCTGGCGCCCGGGGATATGGTCGCCCGGGGTGCACCGTTGATGGACATTCTGGTACCCACCTGGGCCGGTGCGCAAAAGGAATTTTTGACCATTCTCGCCACGGGAGACAACCACTTGGCGAGCGCCGCCAGGGAGCGTTTGCAACTGTTGGGCATGCCGGACGAGGTAATCAGTAATGTCGAAAAAACTGGTGTTGCGCACCCCCTGTTTACCCTGACCTCACCATTGACCGGCGCACTGGAAACCCTCGATGCGCGCCCGGGGATGTCGGTGATGAATGGCGCGACACTGGCACGCATTAACAGCCTGGAAAACGTCTGGCTGGACGCGGCAGTGGCGCAATCAGAACTCGGTGATATCGCCATCGGCGCCCCCGTGGTAGCGCGTATGACGGCTTTTCCGGACGCTGAGATAGGCGGTCAGGTGGTGGATATATTACCGAGCCTGGATAGCGCTAGTCGCACCGCAACAGTACGCGCGCTTTTGCCCAATCCCCACGGACGACTGCGGCCCGGCCAGTACGCGCAGTTACGGATCGCTGCTACCACGCAGTCTCCACACATACTGGTTCCCACCCAGGCGGTCATACGCGGCATCGAGAACAACCGGGTGATAGTGGTTGAAAATGGTTACTTTCGCCCGGTAGCTGTTACGGTGGGCAGGGACTATGGCGAGCAAAGCGCCATTCTCTCCGGCCTGGAGGAAGGCCAACATATAGTTGTTTCCGGACAATTTTTAATTGATTCGGAAGCGAATCTGAGTGGCGCACTTGCCAATATGGCCGGTCACACCGGGGCAGATACGCCAACGTTTCCAGCAGATAAAATGAACGCGACCGGGGGAGACCAGCCATGATCGCCCAGCTGATCCACTGGTCCGTAGCACAACGGCCCATTGTGCTGCTGGCGACAGTGATTTTCGCCGGTTGGGGAATCTGGGCGCTGCGTACCACCGCGGTGGATGCCCTGCCGGATCTCTCCGACGTGCAGGTTATTATTCGCACCAGCTACCCCGGTCAGGCGCCGCAAATCGTCGAAAACCAGGTCACCTACCCTCTCACCACCACCATGCTGGGCGTTCCCGGGGCCAAAACCGTGCGCGGGTTTTCCCTGTACGGCGACTCCTTTGTTTACGTGTTGTTTGACGATGATACGGACGTGTACTGGGCGCGCTCTCGGGTGCTTGAATACCTGAGCCAGATTCAGAGCCAATTGCCGACAGGTGCCAGGCCCCAGTTGGGGCCAGATGCCACCGGCGTTGGCTGGATTTATGAATACGCGTTGGTAGATAGAAGCGGCAAGCACGACCTCGCACAATTGCGTGCCTTGCAGGACTGGTTTTTGAAGTACGAGTTAAAAACCGTTCCGGACGTAGCCGAAATCGCCAGTCTGGGAGGCATGGTCAAACAATATCAGGTGGTGGTCGACCCGTACAAATTGCTGCACTACAACATCACCCTGGACCAGGTGATCACCGCGGTGCAGCGGGCCAATCGGGAGACCGGCGGCGCAGTGGTTGAAATCGCCGAAACCGAGTTTATGGTGCGCGCAGGCGGTTACCTGGCGACAGAGGCCGATTTTTACGCTATCCCCCTCGATTTGCATGATGGCGTACCCATCACCCTGAGTGACGTGGCGCATCTGACCATCGGACCGGAGATGCGCCGCGGTATCGCCGAACTAAACGGTGAAGGTGAGGTAGCTGGTGGCGTGGTGATCTTGCGCAGTGGCAAGAACGCGCGCACCGCGATCGCCGCCATCGAACTGAAACTCGCCGCGCTAAAAGAGAGTCTCCCCGCGGGGGTTGAAATCGTCACTACCTACGACCGCTCGCAACTGATCGACCGGGCCATTGGTAATTTAACGGAAAAGCTTCTGGCCGAATTAGCGATAGTTGCGCTGGTCTGTATTATTTTTCTCGGTCATATCCGCTCGTCAATGGTCGCCATACTGTCGCTGCCGCTGGGCATATTAATGGCATTTGCGGTGATGCGTCAGCTCGGCATCAACGCCAACATCATGTCCCTCGGGGGTATCGCCATCGCCATCGGCACCATGGTCGACGCCGCTGTAGTGATGATTGAAAATGCCCATAAACACGTGGAGCGCTGGGGGGTACAGCACCCGGGGCAGACCCTTGAAGGAGCCACTCACTGGCGTGTCATCACCGACGCCGCCACGGAAGTCGGGCCCGCGCTGTTTTTCAGTTTGTTGATTATCACTTTTTCGTTTTTGCCAGTTTTCACCCTGGAGGCCCAGGAGGGGCGACTATTCGGACCCCTCGCGTTTACCAAAACATTTGCCATGGCTGCCGCCGCTATACTGGCAGTGACGATGGTGCCAGTGGCCATGGGTTACTGGATTCGCGGGCGACTGCCCTCGGAAAATGCTAATCCCCTCAATCGTTTTTTGACCTCCATCTATCGCCCCGCACTCGACTGGACCCTGCGCCAGCCCGGTCTGACATTGCTGTTTGCGGCGCTGATTCTGCTTAGCGCACTGTGGCCTTTGTCCCGGTTAGGGGGCGAGTTTATGCCCACGCTGGACGAAGGTGATGTGCTGTATATGCCCTCCGCGTTGCCAGGATTTTCAGTGGCCAACGTCGCTGAACTGGTGCAGCAAACGGACCGTATGATCAAAACAGTGCCGGAAGTCGCAACCGTATTTGGTAAGGCTGGTCGCGCCGAGACCGCCACCGACCCGGCACCCCTGGAAATGTTTGAGACGACTATTCAGTTTAAACCTCGCGACCAGTGGCGACCAGGGTTAACCCCGGAGCGACTTATCGACGAACTGGATCGCATCGTCACTGTACCGGGCCTGAGCAATGTGTGGGTGCCACCAATTCGCAACCGCATTGACATGCTCGCGACCGGCATCAAGAGTGCCATTGGTATCAAAGTGTCAGGCGGTGATCTGGCCACCATCGACAATGCCGCGCAGCACATCGAACAGGCTGCACGCCAGGTTCCCGGGATCAGTTCGGCCTTTGCAGAGCGTCTGAGTGGCGGCCGTTATATCGACATTGTTCCACAACGAGACCGCGCTGCGCGCTACGGCTTAAACATTGACGATGTACTCCGCATCGTCGCCAGCGCCATTGGTGGCGAGAATATTGGCGAAGTGATCGACGGCCTGGCGCGTTTTCCCATTAACGTGCGCTACCCAAGAGAACTGCGTGATTCCATCGAAAAATTGCGCAGATTACCGGTTCTCACTTCGAGCGGCGAGCAGATCACATTGGGCGATATTGCCAATATCACACTCAGCCAGGGACCGAGCATGATCAAAAGTGAAAATGCCCGTCTTTCCGGCTGGGTGTATGTGGACGTCCGGAATCGGGACCTGGCTGCCACCGTCGCAGAACTGCGCACGGCGATTGCGCGAGATGTCGCCTTACCGGTCGGCGTCAGCGTTAGTTACTCGGGACAGTTCGAATTTATGCAGCGTGCTAACGCTCGGTTGCGTTTGATGATTCCGATAACACTGCTAATTATTTTCCTGCTGCTGTACACCACTTTTCGCCGTTTCGATGAAGCGTTACTGCTGATGAGCACGCTGCCTTTCGCACTGTCTGGCGGTATATGGTTCCTCTATTTTATGGAATTTAACTTGTCCGTGGCGACCGGCATCGGACTGATTGCGCTGGCCGGAGTGGCCGCCGAGTTCGGAGTAGTTATGTTGCTGTATTTACGCCGGGCGCTGGTTGGGCGAGACCTGGATGCCCGGTTGCAGCATTCCACCGGAAACAACCTCGCCGGGCTGGATGCCGCAATACGGGAAGGCGCGTTGCTAAGGGTGCGCCCCAAGGCAATGACCGTAGCCGTGATACTCGCGGGCCTGCTGCCGATTTTACTGGGCGAAGGTACCGGTTCGGAAATCATGAGTCGCATCGCAGCACCGATGGTGGGTGGCATGATCACCGCACCGTTGCTGTCCATGCTGGTGTTGCCCACCGCTTATCGTCTGATGTGCAGGGCGCGGTATCGACACCAGGCACCACCCTGATCATTGCGCGGGTTGCGCGTCACTCGGTGTGGCTGAAAGTTCTTTGCCATCCGTCGGTGCCTCCTGTCCTGCCAGAAAAACAGTGGACGTGGGGAAAGCAATCTCCGCGCCGTGCTCCGCAATAATGTTGGCAATTTTCAGCAGAATGTCCTGCTTGATCTCGTGGAACTCCTGCCAGTTTGTGGTACGAGTAAACGCGTAAATAAAGAAGTCGAGAGAGCTTGGCCCGAACTGGTTGAAATTAACCATAAGCGTCTGCCGCGTATCGATGTCCGCATGCGCCTGGAGCATCGCCTTAACCTGCGTGACGATGGCGTTCAGTTGCGCAACGTCCTGATAGCGCAAGCCAATGGTTTCGCGAATTCTGCGGTTCGACATGCGCGAAGGATTTTCGAGGGCAATAGTGGTAAATACCGCATTTGGTATATACAGCGGTCGTTTGTCAAAGGTGCGAATCCGGGTCAGGCGCCAACCGATATCCTCTACCGTGCCTTCGATTTCCTTGTCGGGAGATCTTATCCATTCCCCTACTGCAAATGGCCGGTCCATATAAATCGTCAACCCGCCAAAAAAATTCGCCAGTAAATCTTTCGCCGCAAAACCAAGTGCCAGGCCACCAATGCCGCCGAACGCCAACACTCCGGACACGCTGTAGCCCATGGTCTGCAGGGCGATCAACACTGCCGTAATCACCACTGCGATACGCACCAGTTTGCCGATGGCGTGCACGGTAGTCGGATCCATCGGCTCCGCCACATACTCAGAATGAGTCAGATTGCGTTCCGCCCGCTGCACCAGATTGACCAGAAACAGCGCCAGCAGAAATATTACCGCCAGGCGATTAATCGGCTCTACCAGTTCACCCCAGGGGGATTCGAGTAATCGCGCGACGATGCCGGCCGCGAAATTAATACCGACAATCCACACCATCCACACCAGTGGCTTGCGGCATGCCTCGAGTAACGCGTCGTCCCACACGCTAGGTGTGGTTTTGGCTCGCTTTTGCAGCAATAAAATAGTTTTGTTAAGCACATATCCGAGTATCAGCGCAGCCAGCACAATAACGAAAATTTCCAGCCACCATACGTAGGTGCTACCGACAATACGGGTAAACCAGTTTTCCAGATATTCAAACATTGTTAGTGACGATCCTTTAACTTAAGTGGATTAGACGAGGTGTTGTAGTTGTTCGACAGTGGCCAGGCGGCGCGGGTGATCCGCCAACGCACCCCACGAACATCGTTTTCGCATTTTCATCGAGCCCAGCCGGGTGGACGGCGGCACCGAGTTATTTTCGAGATAATCCAGCACTTCCAGAGCACCTGCTCGATTATTACACACCAATACCATATCGCAACCGGCGTCCAGTGCCGCGGCGGTTTTCGCCGCGTAACCCCCTTCAACATCGGCACCTTTCATGGACAGATCATCGCTGAAAATCACACCATTAAAGCCAAGTTCCCCTCTGAGTATCTGCTGTAACCACAACGAGGAAAAACCCACTGCGCGGGCATCTACCTGTGGAAATACCAGGTGCGCCGGCATAACACCGCCGAGTAATGGAGCAAGTTTCGCGAACGGAATTAAATCCCGCGCCCGCAATTGCTCCAGACTGCGCCCGTCGTAGGGTGTTTCCAGATGGCTGTCGCCACGCACACCGCCGTGACCGGGAAAATGTTTGCCCGTGGCGGCCATACCCGCCTCGCGCATACCGTCGATAAATAACTGGGCGGCGCTGACGATCCGCTCTGGATCATCGCCAAACGACCTGTCGCCAATAACCTCACAATGAGCGCGATCGACATCCAGCACTGGGGCAAAACTAAAGTCAATGCCACTGGCGATCAGTTCGCTCGCCATTAGCCAGCCAGCATCCACAAGTATCCGCGACCCTCTAACGGGATCGCGCGCAAACAAATCCCCCAATAGCTGCATGGCCGGCAGACGGGTAAACCCGTCGCGCAGGCGCTGTACGCGTCCGCCTTCCTGATCTACTGCCAGCAATAATTCGGGACGAAGCTGCGCAATTGCAGCAGTCAACTCGATAATTTGTGCGCGGGATTGAAAGTTTTTGCTAAAGAAAATCACCCCACCCACTTGCGGGTGATGCAATACATCCCGCTCCTGTGCTGTCAGTGCGGTCCCGTCAAGGTCGAGCATCAAAGGGCCTGGCAGCATCGCATATCCTCGGGCAAGACGACCGTATGTCGAAATTCAAAGTTTAACATCAAGGTTCAAGTGATTCTGAATTTTAAAAGGCAAGAAGATTATTAGATAATTTTTTCATTTATAAAACGTTTTATATCTCTGCAGGCAATAATTATAGGCGTTGCTCAAAAAAATTATTGTTAGTAATTAGCAGGTTAGAATTTTCCAACAGGGTGCGATCGACTGTTGTTCTTACGGATGGCGTTGGTTCACAGCAGGCACCCTAGTGCAACCGCGCAAGACCAGTGCTATGTTGCCCGAAGCACGTTAAAAGAGAAAGGTGATTATCGTGGCAAAACACAAGCCCCAGTTGAATGCCTGGTATCAGGATGCGCAAGAAGATCAAATATTTGAAGTGATCGCCATTGACGATGAAGATGGGACAATCGAAATCCAGTACTACGATGGCGAGGTTGCGGAACTGGACTTTGACAGCTGGAAACAGATGGTGGTCATTCCCGCCCAGCCCCCGGAAGACTGGCGCAGCTCCTACGAATTGAGTGACGACGACAATAACGATACCGACGATGTCTACGTACCTGATAACTGGGATGACCCGCTGGCCAATATTGAGCCCGATATGGCGTTCGACAGCGACGACTTTTAGCCTTTGAATAGCACGTAGCTCGTCCACGCCCCCGAGGTTACCCGGTTAAATCGTTTCGGCGAACACCAATTTTTCAGCTTGCCATTCTGCATATGCTGGATATAATTACAGTACTATCTTCACGAAGCATAGCATATGGCTACCACGCTAACCGCTCGCCAGAATCAGGTCCTGACATTAATTCGTCGCGCCATTGAAAACACGGGCTTTCCGCCCACGCGCGCGGAAATTGCCGACGAACTGGGTTTTCGATCCGCCAATGCAGCAGAGGAACACTTGCGCGCATTAGCGCGCAAAGGTGTAATCGAAATGGTACCGGGCGCTTCCCGTGGACTGCGCCTGTTACACCGGCAGTCCGGGCTGCCGGTTGTTGGCCGCGTCGCCGCAGGCAATCCCATCCTCGCGGAGGAGCATATTGAAGACTACTACGATGTTCCCGCGTCGCTGTTTCGTCCCGGCGCCGATTATTTACTACGGGTTAGCGGCACAAGTATGCGCGATGCAGGGATACTGGACGGCGACCTGCTGGCCGTTCACCGCACCGCAGTGGCGGAGAACGGCCAAATCGTAGTGGCACGCATCGACAATGAAGTGACGGTAAAACGTCTGAAAAAAACCCGCAGCCGCTACGAACTGCTGTTAGTGCCAGAGAACGAGGATTTTGAGCCGATTTTCGTCGACCTCAGAACCCATGACTTTGCTATTGAAGGTTTGTCGGTGGGACTTATTCGCACCTAGAAATGTCAAGACGTAAACCCTGATGCATCTCTGTACTTTTAAACGCTCAATCTGCTACACAGCCACAGGAACAGTCCTGGTGAGAGTCTGGCGACCAGGCGCCTACAAAACCACTTAAACGATTGCGCAGCCGCGCGGTTAGTGCAACGTCCGGTCGCCGTACTTGGCAACCTCACCTTCGTCCAGCTGACCTTCGGCACCCAGTTGTTCAACCAGTTCAATGCCGGCGTCAATCATCGCCCGCGCAACATCCATACTGGCGTCGCCCAGAAAATATTTGGCTTCGTCAGAAAAAGCGATTCGCACCAACGGCTCGCCGGACACGTCAGAGCGCTGCAGCACCACTTCGCCATCGGGCAGCATGAGAATTTCGTAATGGGATGAGGACATTGCACTTCCAGGGTAGCAACCAGTGACCATTATATCAGCAAAATCCGCGATTTAGCATTCGTACATAAGATCCCGGTGACGCTCGATCATTTCGCTCAGGGCAGCTGTCCACGCCAGTAAATCCGCGTGCGTAAAATCCCGAATGTCGTGCACCTCGCGAGAGGCAATAAGATTATCCGGGCGAATCGTCGACTCTTCCACCTGAGACAGGCCGCGATGGGCAGCGAGCATGCGCGCCAACCAGTTCCGCGGCGCGGCCTCAAGATCCAGCATCTCCTGGGCTTCACCGGGTGTTTTGCCAGTTTCGGCCAAAACCAGCAGTAGGCTTTGTGCATCGACAATGTCCGCGACCCCCTGGCACTGATAGTTCTCCGCCAGCGCCTGCAGATGGTGCCGATACGCGCTTTGTAGCTGGTACAGCGCGCTTTCGGCGAGCGCTTCCTGCATCACCTGTTGTGATGCGTTTTCCTGTGCGGCGATTAATAGTCGGGCGTACCGCAGTTTGCGATTAACCGCCCCCAGATACCGGTTTGCCATGGGCCTATCGACTCCGCCAGACCGCGCGTTCATTTTCCATGGTCAGTCTTGCCGTTGCGCGAGCCTGATCATTTGCGTTTGTCTTCCACCTGCCACGCGCCATTCACGAACAGCGCTCGCCAACCCGATGGTTTCCCCTTTACCTCGGACTGCACGTAGTGTTCGCCATTTTTTCGGCTATAGCGAATGATGGCGGGATTGCCATCGGGATCCTTGAGCGGCGCCTTGAGTAAAAAATGATATTTTGGGTCGATCTCAGCCTGGTGTGGCACCAGTTCACTGACCAGCGGCGCACGGGTTTCGCGGTGCCGGGGGAACTTGCTGGCCGCCAGAAACAATCCGGCGGCGCCGTCCCGCAATATATAGTGATCCTCAACTTTCTCGCAGGCGAGCTCCGGCATCGGCACCGGGTCCATTTTCGGGGGGGCTGCCTGACCATTGCGCAACAATTTACGGGTGTTGTTGCACTCGCTGGCCATACAGCCAAAGTATTTACCAAAGCGCCCGGTTTTAAGTTGCATGTCCTGACCACATTTATCGCACTTAATAATCGGGCCTTCGTAGCCCTTGATCCGAAAGCTTCCCGTTTCAATTTCGTACCCTGCACAATCTGGGTTATTGCCACACACATGCAGTTTGCGTTGCTCATCGATAAGGTAACTGTCCATTGAGGTGTCGCACAGGGCACAACGGTGCTTGTGCAATAGCAATTTCGACTCCGCCTCGTCGTCGTCGTCTACATTGACTGCCTCATCGCCAGGTACCAGATTCAACGTTTCCTTGCAGCGCTCTTTGGGTGGCAGCCCATAACCCGAGCACCCGAGAAACACGCCGGTGCGACCAGTACGAATCAACAGGGGACGAGCACACACCTTGCAGGGTATTGTGGTTTCGGTAGCATCATTCGGACGCATACCTCCGTCATCGCCCTGCGCCTTTTCCAGTTTGGCGCTGAAGTCTTGATAAAAATTATTGAGCACTTCCTGCCAACCCAACTTGCCTGTGGCAACGTCGTCCAGTTGTTCCTCCAATGCCGCCGTAAAACCGTAATCCATCAGGTTGGAGAAATTTTCGTCGAGCCGCGCGGTGACAATATCGCCAATTTTTTCCGCGTAGAAGCGCCGATTCTCTACGTGCACATAGCCGCGATCCTGAATCGTGGAAATAATTGCCGCATAGGTAGACGGTCGTCCAATCCCTCTCTTTTCAAGCTCTCGCACCAGTGCGGCCTCGCTATAGCGCGGTGGCGGCTTGGTAAAATGCTGGCGCGGCAAAAGATTAATCAGGGTGAGGGTCTCGCCCACCTGATATTCCGGTAGCTCAATATCGTCCTTACTGCGCAGTGCCGGGATCGCCCTTAAAAACCCGTCAAATAGCACCACACGACCTCGCACACGAAGCTCGTAATTAGCGGCGCTGACTACCACATTTGTACTGGTGAAGCGCGCAGGCATCATCTGACAGGCAATAAATTGCTGCCAGATAATTTCGTAGAGTTTTCTGGCATCTTCCTCGACACCCTCCAGCTCTTTCGGGGCGACATCCACATTTGACGGGCGAATCGCCTCGTGAGCCTCCTGCGCTCCCGCCTTACTGGAGTACACATTGTGTTTTTCGGGCAAATAGTCGTCGCCAAAGCTGCGCTTAATAAATTCCCGGCAAGCAGTGACCGCATCGACATTCAGGTGGGTCGAATCGGTACGCATGTAGGTGATGTATCCCGCTTCATACAAGCGTTGAGCCAGCATCATGGTTTTCTTGACGCCGTACCCGAGACGCGTACTGCCAGCCTGTTGCAGGGTAGAGGTGATAAATGGAGTCGGCGGTTTAGTTTGGGTTGGCGTATCCTGGCGTTCCGCAACCACGTACTCCGCGTCCCGCAGTTGCGCCAGCGCCTGATCCGTTTCGGTAGCGCTGCTGGGACGGAAATTTTCGCCGCGGACCGCACGAACTTCAAAACGCACCTGCTCCGCCGCTGCGTTATCGAGATCCGCGTGTACAGTCCAGTATTCTACGGGTAAAAAAGCACGTATTTCCTGCTCCCGCTCGACCACCAGCTTAACCGCGACAGATTGTACGCGCCCTGCCGACAAGCCTCTGGCAACTTTTGCCCACAGCAATGGGGAGACCATAAAACCCACAACACGATCGAGAAAACGGCGCGCCTGCTGGGCATTCACGCGCTGCATATCGAGCTCCCCCGGTTGAGCAAATGCCTCCTTAATAGCCTTTTTGGTAATCTCGTTGAACACCACCCGCTTATAGCGTTGATCGTCTCCGCCAATCGCCTCCTTCAAATGCCAGGCAATGGCCTCCCCCTCCCGATCAAGGTCAGTCGCCAAGTAGATTGTGTCGGCAGTCCTGGCGATCTTGCGCAATTCCTCGACAACTTTTTCCTTGCCGGGCAATACCCGATAGTCCGCCTTCCAACCCTGCTGCGGATCGATACCCATGCGATTGACCAGTTGCTGGTGGGCCTTGCGCACTTTCTCCGCGGCTTTTTTTGCTGGGGAAAGTGTTTTGGTGCTTTTGGCGGGCCGGCCCTTCCCGGTTGCCTCGCGGCTGGCGGCATCGGTCGGCAGATCGCGAATATGACCGATGCTGGATTTGACCACAAAGTCCTTGCCCAAGTATTTATTGATGGTTTTCGCCTTGGCGGGCGACTCGACGATGACCAGTGATTTACCCATGAAATCCTTCGTTGTTTAGCCTGGATAGCATTCAAAAGTGCCGCCCAGCGGACCAAAAGGGCGAATATATACGGACTGCACGCGGCAGGGTCAAGCAGTTTTTGGTATAACCTGATTTTCACAGAAGTCGTGGGGCGACACTAAACCCAACTGTTTACCACTGGCAACATATCATATAATTGAGATTAATAAATTATATTAACTTATTGTTTTATATATTTATTTCTAATTTTTTTTAATCCACTTAAAAATTTCGCAACGGAATTCATATCCCCCAGTTCGCGCCAGTAAACCGACAGCCCAAAGCGATCACATTGTACGGCCATTGCGTCGGGCGGCAACTGTGTCAACACCTCCCCCAATGCTGCACCTGCTAATTCCGGCGCCCTTGCGTTTTGCCAGCGCCAACCATGCCAGACCGATTCTTCTCCGCGGCGTGTATCGCGCACCAGTGTCCAGGAAATAAATCCCGCTTGCGTATCGAAACTCAATGGCCAGGGCAATAAATAACGCACCGCAGGGGTAGCACCCGCCGTATCGACACCCCACAGATCACTCACCAACTCGATCCGCAACCCCACTTCCCGCCCGTAGGTACGCAGCGCTGCCAGGTGGTTTTCCCGACGCGGGGTACGCAGTTGCATCAATTTGGCGGCCAGCACCAAAATGACGATTACAATGATAAAGTATTCCACAGTCTGTCTATGATCCGCGTTCTCGGTATACACTGCGTCGCAGCGGCCGTGGGCGATCCAGGCAGCGCATAATAACTCAGGTACTGGAGTGTAATTATGTCTTATTATCACCACATTCTCGTCGGCCTTGACCTGTCCGCGGAATCCCAGCAGGTGATCGACCGGGTCAAAGATTTGTTTGGCGAACGGAATGTGCGCATTAGTCTGCTGCACGTGCAGGAACCACTGTCCTTTGCCTACGGCGGGGACATACCGATGGACCTGAGCGATGTACAAACGCAGATGGAACAACAGGCCCATGGCCGACTAGAGGAATTTTGTCGCGAACTTCATATCGGCAGCACTGAGCAGCATGTTATTATCGGGCAGCCTGCACAGGAGATGCACCGCTTTGCCAAGGAGCACGGCGTCGATTTAATTGTGGTTGGCAGTCATGGGCGACACGGGCTCGCTCTGATTTTCGGCTCCACCGCCAATGGCGTCCTGCACGGCGCCACCTGCGACGTGCTCGCGGTGAGGATACAAACGCAGCCGTAATGGATTCTCGCCACCCCATTTTGCGCAGCGGAATATTTCAAGAGGTTTGGGAGTAACCCAAAGCTCTTGTCGTCGCAATTAATATCCTAACTGGAATCATCGTCGAGGTATTTGGTGGGCGTCGCACGTACAATAAACGCAAGCACACTTCGCAACGCCGCTTTTGCGATTATTCTCGCCATCTTATTCGGTAACGCCATGGCCACTAACGGGTACACTGGCGACACCGACATCGAACAACAACGAAAACTTTATCAGGAAGCCAGGCGGCATCTGGCCAAGGGTAACTACAGCCAGTTCAAACAACTTAGCGCACGACTACAGGATTACCCGCTTTACCCATATCTCGAATACGCCGAGCTCGTCTCTCACTCCACACCCATGCAGCAAAAGTCGGTCGTGCGCTTTCTCAAACGCTATGGCGACACGCCAATGGCCAGCAAATTACGCGCTAACTGGCTCAACCAACTGCGCGGGCGCGGTGACTGGAAACGCTACGTGCGCTACTACAGCCCGCAATTAAACTCAGTAGAACATGCCTGTCATTACCATTACGGCTTGCACCGTGTCGGTCGACATCAGGAGGCTATCGCAGGCGGACTCAAACTCTGGCTGGTGGGAAAATCCCAGCCGAGCGCCTGTGACGCCCTGTTCGAGGTGTTGAGCAAAGAGGGAGCTATTACTCAACAGGTGGTATGGGAACGCTATACCCTGGCGGTGCTTAACCACGAATACCGCTTGGCCAACCACCTGGCCAAACGGTTTACCGCGCCAGAACTACAGGAGCGCGCCCGCGATTACCTGGTGGTCGATCAACAACCCACCCGTGTCGCCCAATACACCCTGTTTGCCGCGTATCCCCCCGAAGTGCTCACATTGATCGAGCACGCCATTTCGCATCTCGCCCAGAAGGACGCTACGGCCGCCCTTAAACATTGGGCGCACTACCAGCAGATTGCCCCCTTCGACAACGCCGCCCAGGGGCGCGTATTGACGCAAATTGTGCAGGGCCTGTTCCGTCAGGGGCATCCACAAGCGGCCTACGGTTATATGGAAGACCGCCTTGACGTGGCGCAGACTGATTTACTGGAATGGCGTCTGCGCCTGGATCTTCGGGCGCGGGACTGGCGCGGACTGGCCAACTGGACCGCCAAACTGCCGGAGGAAACCCGTCAACAGCCCACGTGGAGTTACTGGCATCCACGGGCTCTCAGCCTGGCGTCTGGCACCACCAGCCAAAATACAAGCACTCTCGCCGACTACCAAAAACTCACCCAGTCCCGCAGCTTTTACGGCTTTCTGGCCTGCGACTGGGTCGGTGTTCCCTATGCCATGCAACATGATCCTGTAGCGGTCACCGACGCCGAGGTAGATGCCCTGGCGGACAAACCGTCCATGCGACGGGCCCGGGAATTTTTGCTGCAAAACGAACTACTGGATGCGCGCCGCGAGTGGTATCACGCCGGGCAAAATTATACTGCTCACGACTGGCAGGCGGCGGCGCGTCTGGCCCAACGCTGGCAGTGGCACCAACAGGCTATTCTGGCGATGACCCGAGCGCCCCACTGGGATGATCTAAATATCCGTTTTCCAGTGCCGTTTAAACAGGATTTTGACCGCAATGCGCTGAAACACGGACTGCCCCTGCAATTACTCCTCGCTGTGTCTCGCCAGGAAAGCGCTTTCGCTCCCGATGTGGTCTCCCCGGCCGGAGCCAGGGGATTAATGCAGTTAATGCCAGCGACTGCCAAAATGGTGGCCAAACAACACCGGGTAGACTATCGCCAACTGCGCGATCTGGAAAACCCCAGCATTAACGTCCAGCTCGGCAGCCATTATTACAACGACATGATCAAAAAATTCAATGGCAATCGCATCCTTGCCACCGCTGCATACAACGCTGGCCCACACCGCGTCAGTCGTTGGCTCCAGGACAGCGGCGGACTCATGCCTTTTGACGCATGGATCGAAACCATTCCATTCAAGGAGACCCGCAACTACGTGCAAAATGTGCTGGCATTTTCGGCCATCTACAGCCACCATCTCGGCAACCAGGATAAAATTTTGAGCGCACGGGAGAGGGCCGAATTACTGTGATATCCGCCGCGTCGGGCAACAGGATGCAGTTGATCGATATCGGCGCCAATCTCACGGACAAAAGCTTCGCCAGGGATCAGCAAGATGTACTGGCGCGCGCCGCGGCCGCCGGAGTCACCACCTGTGTGGTCACTGGTACCACTGCACCCAATACCACCGCCGCAATTGCCCTGTGTCGACTCGCCAGAGCAACGAGCGGATACGAGCTGTACGCAACCGCGGGATTGCACCCCCACCACGCCCAGGACTGGACGGCGGACAGCGCCGCCGCACTCGCGCAACAGGCCAGCGCCGCCGAAGTCGTGGCGATTGGCGAAACCGGTCTCGACTTTTACCGAGATTTATCTCCACGCCCCGCCCAGGAGCGCGCTTTTGAGGCACAACTGGAGATCGCCGCTACCCTTGGTTTACCGGTATTTATGCACGAAAGGGATGCCCACGATCGGCAACTCGCCATTGTGCGCCACTACCGCCATCGACTCACCGACGGAGTCATTCACTGCTTTACCGGAGATCGGCACAGCCTGTTCAATTATCTGGATCTGGATTTACACATTGGCATTACCGGCTGGATCTGCGATCCGCGACGGGGCTCAGAGCTTCAGCAACTGGTCGATCTGATTCCTCTGAATCGCTTAATGTTGGAAACTGACGCGCCCTACCTGTTGCCGCGCACCCTGCAGACGCAACCAAAAAATCGCCGTAACGAACCGGCTTATCTGCCCTGTATTTTGCAGGCCGTGGCGGCCTGCCGGCCCGAAAACGAAACACTGGTTGCCGCCGCCACCACCGCTACTGCCAGACAGTTTTTCAGGCTTCCCGATAAAATGTAACCCTTGCGCCTGTTCAACCAATGGCTTATCCACTACGCTAACTAACATCAATAGCTGCTTCACCTCGCCCATAAATGGGCTGCCGTAAGTTAAGAGGTAAGACCTTATGCGCCAGAATATAGAATTTAAAGCTAATAACGTGACGTTGCGCGGCTGGCTTTATACCCCGGACAATGATGTTGGCCCTTTTGCGACCATCATTATGGCCCACGGCTTCTCTGCGGTGAAGGAAATGTACCTGGACACCTACGCCGACGTGTTCAGCACTGCAGGGTTTGCCGTACTCGTGTACGACAATCGCAACCTGGGCGCCAGTGACGGGGAACCCCGGCAGGAAATAGATCCCTGGCAACAGGTCCAGGACTATCGGGATGCCATCACATACGCTAGTAGTCTGCCGCAGGTAGATGAGCGGCGTATCGGCGTTTGGGGTTCGAGTTACAGCGGTGCCCATGTGCTGGTGGTGGCCGCCATTGATCGCCGGGTAAAGTGCGTCGTCTCACAGGTGCCTTTAATCAGCGGTTGGCGCAATGTGCGGCGCTTGATCCGCGCCGATATGCTAGCCCCTACTCGCACTTTGTTTGACGAAGATCGTCGCCAACGTTACGCAGGTAACTCGCCGGCGATGATTCCAGTGGTCAGCGACGATCCCCTGCAACCCTGCGCTCTGCCCACTGCGGACTCCTGGCAATGGATGACCACTACCGGGAGCAGTCGGGCGCCAGCCTGGCGCAACGAAGTGACATTGCGTTCCGTGGAAATGTTTTCCGAATACGAGCCAGGCACCTATATTCCTGCCATCAGCCCGACCCCGTTACTGATGGTGGTCGCCCGGGACGATCACTTGACCGTCGCCGACGAAGCATTGGCGGCCTATAACCGGGCCCTTGAGCCCAAAAAATTAGCCCTGGTGCCGGGCGGACACTTCGATGCCTATGTGGCCGGCTTCGCCCAATCCAGCGGCGCCGCCCGGGACTGGTATATACAACACCTGTAACTGCGGGACCCAGAGTAACCACGAAGCTGCGGACAAGAGCGCTTGCACCTATAGCGCTTCCGGACTCTCCAGCATTAGCCGCCGCACCTGGCCGACAGAAAAGGGCCAGCCTTTCTCTCGACCATCCGGCGTGACCACCACCGGAATGCGCGTGCCATAGCGCTGCACAAGAATAGCATCGCCGTCGATTACGATAATCTGTAAACGCCATTCGAGTTCGTCGAGCATTGGATAAAGCAGTGCTTGCGCCTGCTCGCACAGGTGACAGTCCCTGCTGCTGTATAACGTCAGTATGTTATTCACGGGCGTCGCACTTGCGGTGAGTGAGGAACCAACAGCTGTGAATACGGGGATTGCGCTCGAAATCCTTATCGATGGTTGCCGCCGTCACGTCCTCAACCTGAAATGTTTCCATAACAATCGGATCCATTTTAAATTGACGGAAATTATTGGAAAACACCAGCACACCATCTTCGGCCAGCAGCCCGATGGCCTGCCCAAGTAGTGCGGCGTGATCCTTTTGAAGATCCAGTACACCCGCCATTTTTTTTGAATTGGAAAACGTGGGCGGGTCCAGCAAAATAATATCGTACTCACCGCTCGCCGCGCCGAGCCACGCGATACAGTCAGCGCGCAGCAGTTGATGCGCCTGCGGGTCGAGGTCGTTCAATGCAAAATTACGTTGCGCCCACTCCAGATAGGCATTGGACATATCCACGCTCAAACTGTGCTGCGCACCCGCCAGGGCGGCCTGTACGGTAGCGGTTGCGGTATAACAGAACAGATTCAGAAATCGCACCGGTTTTTGTTGGCGAGCAAGCAACGCGCAGCGCTCGGCAATTAGCCGGCGTACCGGTCGGTGATCGAGAAACAGTCCAGTGTCTATATAGTCGCTGAGGTTCACTTCGAGCGTAGCATCGCCTTCGGTAATCGTAAAAACGCCCGTTCCAGTGTTTTGTACCCGCTGATACTGCTTGTTGTGACGCTGACGCCTGCGCAGCTTGTAAAATACCTCTTGCCCCTGAGGCGCGAGTACGTTGTCCACTGCCTCGCGCACTTCCCGTAAATGGCGTCGCGCGCTGTCCTCGTCGATTGAAGTTGGCGCCTGATATTCCTGCACGTGAATATGCTCACCATAGCAATCGATTGCCACCGCGTACTCGGGCAAGTCGGCGTCGTACAGGCGATAACACGTCGTTTGCGTACGCTTTAACCAGGGTGCCAACTTACGTTGATTTTTGCGCAATCGATTGGCCAACATTTGCGCACCAGAAGTTAATGGCTCAGACGGCTTTGCCTCCCGCATCTTCGGTGCGTCGTAACTCGCCGTGTGCTCCCGGATATCAAATAACGATAATTCGCTGGCAATGGTACCGTTAAACAGTTTATAGCGCTTATCTCGCCGCAAGCCCAATTCAAAACCCAGTGTGCTGTTGCCCGTGAATACGGCCGCGCGCCAGCCTCCAAAATAGCTCTTTAACACCAGCCCCAGTTGCTGATACAAGCCCCGCAGCCCTTCTTCTTCTCCCAGGCGCAGGCCATACGGCGGATTAGTCACCACCAGCCCAGGAAGGCCGTCCGGAATCGGGTTGCGCAATGCAGCGACAGCACCGTGACGCACTTCGATAATCTGCGCCAGTCCGGCCCGCGCAATATTCGCCCCGCTGGCCAGCACCGCGTTGCTGTCCCAATCGAAGCCCCAGATACGGGTGGCGACCTGCGGCGCTGCCGCATCTTGCAGGTGCTGCAATTTTGCCAACCCTGCACTCTTTCGCGCTTCGGCATCGGCAAGCAATTCCCGCCAGTATGCTGGTTGATGGTGGCGCCAACGCAAAAACCCAAAGTGGGTGCGCAGGATTCCTGGCGCGATATCCGCCGCCATCAGACCTGCCTCGACCAACAGTGTTCCACTGCCACACATGGGATCGACTAACGCGCCACCCCTGGCGGCAATCCCGGGCCATCCAGCGCGAATTAGTATCGCTGCCGCCAGATTTTCCTTCAGGGGAGCCAGCATACCCTCTGCCCGATAGTTGCGGCGGTGCAGACTGCCCCCTGAAAAATCCAGACTCAGGGTAGCCATGCCCTGAGCAAGCCGCACATTGAGTCGAATATCCGGGGTCTGTTGTTCGATGTTCGGGCGCTCTCCGGTGTTGCGACGAAAGTAATCAATGACCGCGTCCTTGACCCGCAACGCGCCGTAGTGGCTATTCTCGATACCGGGACCAGTGCCGATAAAATCCACCACAAACGTTGCCTCGGCGCCGAAGTGCTCACTCCAGCTGAGGTTGGAAGCACCTGTGTAGATGTCGTCCGCGCTGGCCACGGGAAACACTGCCAGAGGTAATAACACCCGGTTCGCCAGCCGCGACCATAAGCATATTCCATAGGCCTCCCGTAGCGAGCACTGCAGTGCCACGCCCGCCACAGTTTCGCGCCGACGATGCAGACCCAATTGCGCTAACTCATCACCCAACAAGCCTTCCAGGCCCCTTGGACAACTGACAAACCACTCATTAAACACGTTCGCGATCACCTTTGATTACTGTCGGGCATTAAACAGGCAGCCTATAGACAAATAAAATCTTCGACACACCAGCGTCAATTTGTTGAACTGTCGAGGATCCTCTTTCCCGTCCTGCCAAGGGAAAACTCTCGGTGGATAGCGCCCTCCCGGCGGGAACTGATAATGCAGTAACAGGAGCTGTTCTCTTATGAAAAGGCAAAAACGTGACACCACCCACCGCGCCTACATCAAAGGATATCAGGTCGGCTTCAGCGGACGGGCTAACGATCATTGCCCCTATTCTGGAGAAAACCCCCTCAGTGCCGAGTGGATCAAGGGCTGGCGCGAAGGTCGCGAGGACCACTGGCAAGGTTATCGTGCCTCCACCAGTCAGCAAAAAGTGGTTTCCATGTAACATTTTTTAAGGTCGTCCGCATTCAGGTCTCCAGGGCTCAATCGCCCTGATCGAAGCCTCCAACGAGGCTTAAGAATCGGTAGCCGCTAATGCCGCTACCGATTCTTTTATCAGGCCTGGCCCACGATAGATAAATCCCGTGTAGAGCTGTACAAGACTCGCCCCGGCGCGTATTTTTTCCGCTGCGTCAGCGCCGCTGCAAATTCCACCTACGCCAATAATCGGTATTACACCGTCTAATTGTTGCGCGAGCGTCGCCACCACTGCAGTGGCTCGCGCACGCAGGGGTAACCCACTTAAGCCCCCGGTCTGTTGCGCAACCGCTAAATCCTCCAGCCCATCCCGGGCAGTGGTGGTGTTGGTGGCAATTACCCCGTCGATACGATTTTTAATCAGCAGAGCAGCAAGTTCGGCGAGTTGATTCGCATTCATATCCGGCGCTATTTTTACCGCCAGGGGCACGTATCGTTGATGGTGATCCGCCAGTCTGCTGTGCACCTCCTTCAGTTCTGCCAGTAATTGCCCCAGGTTTTGTCCAAGCTGCAAATCCCGCAACCCCGGCGTATTGGGAGAGGAAATATTCACCGTCACATAGTCCGCACAGGGATATACCTTCTCCAGGCAGTGCCGATAATCATCAATCGCCCGATCGAGGGGAGTATCAGCATTCTTGCCAATATTGACACCCAACACACCGTCGTAACGGCGTTTTGCCACCTGCTTAACCAGATGATCGACGCCCAGATTATTAAACCCCATGCGATTGATGATGGCCTGGTGTTGCGCCACGCGAAACAGACGCGGCCTGGGATTACCCTGCTGAGGGCGCGGCGTCACAGTACCAATTTCAACAAAACCAAAGCCGAGGGCTCCCAACGCATTGAAATAATCGCCATTTTTATCCAGCCCCGCGGCAAGCCCCACCCCATTTCGAAAACGCAGTCCCATGACCTCCACGGGTTTGTGCGCAACAGCCTGCGCAATGGTTGGCAGTACACCCAGGCGCGCGGCACCACTAATCGCTATCAGGGATAGATGATGAGCAGTTTCCGGTGGCAATAAAAATAGCGCCTGGCGCGCAAGCTGGTACATGGACATCCCGCTAATTAACCGCTGGCAAGAATAAGGCATGCCCCCGCGCAAGTCATCCGTTATCCCCGGCGAGCGTAAAAACCCGCCCATCATATTTGCGTCGGGTCACTCTCTCCAGGAACTTTTGTGACGGCCCGGATTCCTAATCCCGTATTTTTTTTAACGCCGCCAGGTATGACCGTGCGGCTTTGAGGAGCCATCGACAACCCGCTACAATTCCATTACCTTGCGCGATCACCCAACGAGTCCCATGCATGCAGTGTTATACCGAAATTCAGTCGCTACTCGCCTTTTTAAATAATCGTATTGTCGGCCAAACCCATCTCGCTCAACGCCTGATTATGGCACTGTTGGCCGATGGCCACCTGCTGGTTGAAGGCGCGCCCGGCCTCGCCAAGACGAAAGCGATCAAAACCCTTGCGGAAGGTATCCATGGCGATTTTCATCGGGTCCAGTTTACGCCGGACTTACTGCCTGCCGACATCACCGGCAGCGATATCTATCGCCCGGAAAACGGCAAATTTGAATTTCAACCCGGGCCTTTGTTCCACAACCTGGTACTGGCCGATGAAATTAATCGCGCTCCCGCCAAAGTTCAGTCCGCGTTGCTCGAAGCCATGGCAGAACGCCAGATCAGCGTCGGTCAGCAAACCTACGCCCTGCCCAAACTGTTCCTGGTGATGGCCACGCAAAACCCCATCGAGCAGGAAGGCACCTATCCCTTGCCCGAAGCCCAGATGGACCGTTTTCTGATGCACGTACCGGTAGATTACCCACATCGCGATAGCGAGCGTCGCATATTGCAACTGGCCCGGGACGAGGCGGTGGGTACAGCCTCCGGCGACTCTCCCGGCCTTACTCAGGAAACTATTTTCGCAGCCCGTGCAGCGGCGTTACAGGTAAAAATGGCTGACAACGTCGAGGAGTATCTGGTGCAACTGGTCCTGGCTACCCGCAAACCCGAGGCCTACAGCAAACAGGTTGCACAATGGATTGAGTACGGTGCCAGCCCGCGGGCAACCATCGCCCTGGATCGCTGCAGCCGCGTCAACGCCTGGCTGGATGGCCGGGAGTTTGTGACGCCAGATGATGTGCGCGCAGTAGCCCACGACGTCTTGCGCCATCGCCTGATTATTAGCTTTACGGCCGAAACCAGCGGTGCGAACGCCGATTCAATCATAACCAGCCTTATCGATTGTGTACCCCCTGCATGATGCTTTACCCCGATTCGTCGCAAGCAGTCTTTGCCAGCGCGGAAAGCCTTGTACAACTGCGTCGTGGATCCCGCGAACTACGCTTGTTCCCTCGACACACCCCGCGCAGCGCCCTGACGGGCAACCATCGATCCCGCCTGCGCGGACGGGGTATGGATTTCGATGAAGTGCGACCCTATCAACCCGGTGACGATATTCGCACCATCGACTGGCGCGTTACCGCGCGCACGGGTAGCACCCACACCAAACTCTTTCGCGAAGAACGGGAGCGCCCAGTTTTAGTGGTGGCGGATTTACGTCAACACATGTTTTTTGGTAGTCGCAAGCTCAAGTCCGTTACCACCTGCGAGATCGCTGCAACCCTCGCCTGGGCTGGTCTGTACGCCAACGACCGGGTGGGTGGCCTGGTGTTTGGCCCGAAGCAACATAGCGATATTCGCGCGCGCCGCAGCCATCACAGTGTCCTGCAACTGATTCACAGCCTGTGCGCTGCAAGTCGTGCGCTGCAACAACGGCATCCTGACGATTACACCCTGGCCACAATACTTGAACATACCCGTCGCGTGGCCCATCCCGGGTTTACGGTAGTTGTTGTCAGTGATTTTCACGATTTAAATGACACAACTGAAAGCCACCTGTTTCAATTGGCACGCCACTGCGACGTCAACCTTTGTCACGTCTACGACAGCCTCGAAAAGGAATTGCCGCCCCCCGGGCTTTATCCGGTCACCGACGGGCGACAACGTTTCGCTCTCGACACCGCCAACGCCGCGTTGCGGGCCAGTTTTGCAGACACTTTCCGCGCCCGCACACTGAACTTGCAACAAATCGCGCAGCGCCTGCGCCTGGGACTTATCGCGTTTCCCGACAACAGCGCGGTGCTCGATGTACTACAACTGGCCTATGGTAAAGATCGTCAGCGGAGGCCGTCCTGAATCCCTTGCTCGCACAATTACGGGACATTCACGTGCCACCCCCGGTGAGTTGGTGGCCGCCCGCGCCAGGCTGGTGGGCACTGGCGTTGATCGCGCTGCTAATATTCGTCTGGGGAGTCACAAGGGCAGTACGCCGCTACCGTCGCGCCCGCTACCGCCGCGACGGGAAGGCGCTCCTCGAGGACCTGTGGGGAAACTATACGCGCAGCGGCGACAGCGCACAGTTTGCGCGGGAGCTGGTAACGCTTATGCGCCGCTGCGCCATCGCCGCGACGCCGCAACAGGTCGCCGGGAACCTGACCACTGAAACGCTAATGGAGGCATTACAGGCGCAGGACCAGAAACAGCTATTGAAAATCATCTCACTACAGGATTTTAGCGCTGTCCTTTACGACCCGGACGCGCCACCCCTGGCCAAAAGCCAGGCCCAGACGTTATATAGCTGCACGTTGCGTTGGCTCTCCAAGGGTGCCCCTCTGCCATGCTGAGTTTGCACTGGCCCTGGCTGTTGCTGATCCTTCCGGCCCCCTGGTTGTACCGAGTGTTGCGCAAACCCGCTCCCAGCATGTCAGTACCGTTGTGGGCGCCAATATACGGCGAACTCAATCGCGAACACAGCTCCCACGGACGTGGCGATCTGCTGATAATGCTGCTCCTCAGCGCCATCTGGTGCGGTGCGGTCCTGGCAGCCGCTCGCCCTGTATGGATCGGTGAGCCGATTACCCTGCCCACCGCGGGGCGAGATTTGCTTCTGGCTGTCGATATCTCGGGCAGTATGGAAATCGAGGATATGGACAGCGGCGGCAGACTGGTGGATCGTTTGCGCGTGGTTAAGGACGTGGTGGGCGAATTCGTCGCGCGGCGCAAGGGTGATCGACTCGGATTGATTCTGTTTGGCAGCAACGCCTATCTGCAAACACCCCTGACCTTCGATCGGGCTACCGTAAACACCATGCTTCAGGAGGCCCTGATCGGCTTTGCGGGTAAAGGCACGGCCATCGGCGATGCCATCGGTCTGGCGGTAAAACGGCTACAGGATCGTCCCGAAAGTAGCCGGGTGGTGATATTGCTGACCGATGGCGCAAATACCGCGGGCGCGGTGACACCACTACAGGCGGCAGAACTGGCCGCCATTCATCGGGTTAAAGTGTACACGGTGGGCATCGGTGCCGACGAAATATTGCGTCGCTCCCTGTTCGGAGTGCAACGGATTAACCCCTCTGCCGATCTGGATGAGGACACGCTGACAGCGATCGCAGACAAAACCGGCGGCCGCTATTTTCGCGCCCGCAACCCGGAGGATCTCGCCGCTGTATACCGGACCCTCGATCAGATTGAACCCGTCGAGCAGGAAGCGGAGACATTGCGCCCCACGCAAGCGCTGTACTATTGGCCCCTGGCGGTCGCCATTCTGGCGAGTTTTACCCTCGCCCTGAAAACCCGCCTGAGGTACACCGATGGCTGAATTGATCACCCAGCTCAGTGCGTTTCATTTTTTACGGCCCTGGTGGCTACTCGCATTACCGCCAGCGGCGGGATTTGCACTGTGGGCAGTCTATGGGAAACACCATCCCGCTGGCCCCTGGAACCACGTGATAGCGCCGCACATATTGCCTTTCCTGGTGGCCGCAAACGGGGCCACGGGCAACCGCCGCCTGCCGCTGTGGGCCGCCATTGTCTGGTTACTATTATGCCTGTCGGCCGCCGGTCCAACCTGGCAGCAAATTCCCTTGCCCATACACAAGCAACAGCAACCGCTGGTTATCCTGCTGGATCTGTCTCCTTCCATGTTGAGCGAGGATTTAAAGCCGAACCGCCTGGTCCGCGCGCGACTGAAACTCAGCGATCTGCTTCGCCTGCGCAAGGAAGGCACCACCGCACTGATCGCCTATGCAGGGGATGCGCATACGGTAAGCCCACTCACCGATGACACCGCCACCATCGACGCCCTGTTGCCCGCCCTGAGCCCCGCCACGATGCCAATTGCTGGCAGTAACCCCGAGGCTGCGGTGCAATCCGGGCTCGAACTCATTATGCATGCGGGCCACCTGGCGGGAGATCTTCTGCTGGTCACGGACGGCGTGACCGACGACGCCCAACGCACCATCGATGAATTTCTCGAAGGCCTGCCAAATTTTCGTCTGTCGGTGCTGGCCGTTGGCACCGACAGGGGCTCACCCATTCCAATTCCAGGGGGCGGCTTCGCCCGGGATCGCGACGGCACTATCATCATCGCTGGCGTCGATCACCAGGGGTTGCAGCAGTTCGCCGCCCACAATCAGGGTCGCTACGCGGCGCTGACTCACGACGATAGCGATATACGGTTCATCACCGCCACCTTAAACAGCAAAAATTCTGCAACCGCCGAGCAACTGGAGCGCACGTTTGATAGTTGGGACGATCAGGGTTTCTGGCTGGTTTTGCTAGCCCTGCCCTTACTGCTGGTTAGTTTTCGCCGCAATCTGATTACTCTGTTGATTCTCAGCCCCTGTCTCCTCGCCAGCCCTTCGACCCAGGCGCTGGATTGGCAGGATTTGTGGCTGCGTAGCGACCAGCAAGCGGCGCGGGCGCTGTCTGAGAACGACGCGCAACGGGCGGCTGAGCTGTTCCAGGATCCTGCGTGGAAAGGCACGGCCGCATTTCGCCACCAAGACTTCGAAGGCGCCGCCCGCTCCTTTGCGCAAACCAAAGACCCTGCGGGGTACTACAATCTCGGTAACTCCCTGGCACACAACAACCAGTTTGAAGAAGCACTGGCCGCTTATGAACAGGCCCTGCGACTCGATCCCGATCTGGAGGACGCCGCATTCAACCGGGACATTGTGAAAAAATTACTTGAGGAACAGCAACAATCTCAAGCGAATTCGGATTCTGAAAAACAAGAATCCGATAAGCAACAATCGACGGATAATGCGACGCAGAAACAGAATTCGGCACAACAATCAGATGGGGGAGAAAAATCCACACAACCCAGCGATGAAAATAGCGGTTCACAACAATCTCAGCCCGACGCGGAAGACGATGCCAACCCTCACCAGCCCCGAGCGGCTCACGATCCCGCCAGAGAGCAGGATGCCCAGAGTAAATCAGAACATGCAAGTCAGAAGGCAAACGACAATGCTACCCAAGACAATCCGAGAAATATCCAACCGGATTCAGCGCAGCCGGAAAATTCAGACCGACAATCACCGCCCCATAGCGAATCCGCAATGCAAAATCCCGATGGGACCCCACTGGACGCCGACAAACAACAGGCCCTGGAACGGTGGTTACGCCAGATCCCCGACGACCCGAGTGGACTGATGCGGCGTAAATTTGAATACGAAGCCCTCCAACGCGGCTATCGAGGGGATAATCTCCAACCGTCAAACGATCACCAACAGGAGCGTTGGTAATGGCTGTGTACCGCCAATTTTTTATGTTGTTAATTTTACTGGCGCTGCCGGCATTACCAGCCGTTGCGCAGCCGGACGAATTACATGCCGAGGTCGATCGGACCCATATCGGCAACGGCGAAACCCTGACCCTCACCTTGACGTATCCCGGCCAGATTCGCGAGGACCCAAATTTTTCTTCGCTAAAAAAAGATTTTGAAATTCTGTCCAATCAACGGCAAAGCCAGTTCTCACTGAGTTCGGGAACCATGTCTTCCGAAACCACCTGGCGACTGACTCTGCTACCCGTGCGCAGTGGTAATCTGTTGATCCCGTCCCTGCGGGTCAAGGGGGCAATCAGTAATGCAATCGCTATCACCGTAGATAAAAACAATCGCGCCAGCACCCCTGACAAACAGCTTTACACCGAAACCTTGCTCGATAACGACAGCGTTTTCGTGCAACAACAGCTGGTATTGACCTTGCGCCTTTACACAACTGTTTCGCTTCAGGATTTTCAGAGTACCGAGCTCGAAGTTCCCGGCGCGCGCCTGTTGAAACTATCCAGCACACAGTTTCAAAAATCCATTGCTGGCGTTAACTACACTGTAGTCGAAACAAAATTTGCCCTGTTCGCCGACCAGAGCGGCGATCTTGTTATTCCACCTGTGCGTTTTAGCGGCACCATTCCCGATCCGCGCGATCCCTACGGCTCCTCATTTTTCAGCCGTGGCGGAAAACCTGTGGTTGTGCAGACCGAACAGAAAACCGTCGCCATTAAGCCGCGACCCCCATCCGCTGCGGGCAGGGAATGGCTGCCCAGCAAAAATGTCAGCCTCACCGAAAAATGGAGCACTGCCACCCGGCAACTGACGGTCGGAGAACCCGTTACACGCACCATAACGTTGACTGCACAGGGACTTACCGGCGCGCAATTGCCGCCCCTCTCCCTGCCCGAGAGCGCCGGGCTGCGCACCTACGCAGATCAACCGCGTATTGAAGATTCCGTCACTGTCGATAGTGTGATCGGTGAGCGTATTGAATCATTTGCCCTGGTGCCGACCCAGCCAGGCGCCCTGACGATACCGCCTATCAACATACAATGGTGGGATACCCAGGCCGGTATCTGGCGCGAATCCGCACTCGAGGAGACAACCTTTACTGTCGTCGCTGGAGGCGCAACCGGGAATCCCGGTAGTTCCGCTGCGCTGCAACCGGATTCAGGCAAAAATGCACCGCTGCCAACCGTCGATGCCGCCACGACCGACGTAAAAACCACTACCGCCAACCCGTCAGCCAGTCCGCTGCTATGGCTACTCGCTTTCAGCAACGGAGTATTTATGCTGTGCAGCGCACTGTTTGCCGTGCTGTGGTGGCGAAGAGGCCGCAGCCAATTAACGGCGGAGCACAGTGGCGCGCCACCTGAGCCGCGAGAGCACGAATTATTTACACGGTTAAAGCAAATGGCAAACCGCGGGGACCTCACTTCACTGCGCGCGGCGATTATTCAGTGGGCGCGCCTTAACTGGGCAAAGCCAGACCTGCTGACATTGCAGGAAATTGCCGTTTGCGCGAACGATGAAATCCTCGCTCAGTCTTTTCGCGAGCTCGATGCGTGCCTGTACAATGACAGCAACCACAGCCCGAGTCAGCTGCAACAACTGCTTCAACGCCTGCACGGCCACCGGCAGAAAAAAAATGGACAATCAACTGATAAATCTTTTGCGCTACAACCCCTTTACCCACAATGAGGAACCCCATGGCAATCTGGTTCAAAACACCCACTCTGGAAAGTTTAAACAACGATTTTCACGACGGCGCCGCGGCAAATGTGGGTATTACGTTTACCGCTATCGGCGATGACTATCTCACCGCGAGCATGCCGATCGATCATCGCACTCAGCAGCCCTATGGCATTCTGCACGGCGGAATGTCCTGCGTACTTGCCGAAACGGTGGGCAGCCATGCGAGTATGCTGTGTCTGAATATGGAAACGCATTATTGCGTGGGGCTGGATATTAACGCCAACCATGTGCGCGCCGCGTCAACCGGCCATGTACACGGCACCGCGCGGCCGATCCATATTGGTGGTTCGACCCATGTGTGGGGTATTACCATTGTTGACGATCAGGGCCGTACAGTGTGCGCGTCGCGCCTGACCATGATGGTGAAGAAACGTCGCGACTAATTCCCGTAGCGTTTTTCAGGGGGAAGGGTTGCTGTAGGACTTTTGAATCTCTTCGATACCCGCAATCACTGCCGCGGAAAGTCGCACGTCGATGCTGGCAATATTAGTTTGCAGTTGTTCAAGATTCGTAGCGCCGATAATATTACTGGTTACAAAAGGGCGACTATTGATAAAGGCCAACGCCATGGTGGCGGGGTCTACGCCGTGTTCCAGGGCCAAGGCAACGTAAGCTTCGGTTGCGGCAACCGCGCGCGGATTGGAATAGCGCTGAAAGCGCTCAAATAACGTCAGCCGCGCTCCTTTGGGGCGCTTGCCCTGTAGATATTTTCCGGACAGCGTGCCCATGGCCAGGGGCGAATAGGCCAGCAGCCCCACCTGGTCGCGAATCGCCATTTCCGCGAGGCCCACCTCAAAACTACGATTCAATAAATTATAGGGATTCTGAATACTGCACACCCTGCTCAATCCGTTCTCCCGCGCGCAACGCAAATATTCCGCCAGTCCCCAGGGCGTTTCATTGGAAATACCGATATGACGCACCAGTCCTTCAGCGACCAGTTCCGTCAATGCCTCCAGGGTTTCGGCTATGGGAATCAAATCGGTCTGTTCTTTGTGCACATAACCCAGTTGCCCGAAAAAATTAGTGGTTCGCTCCGGCCAGTGCACCTGATAGAGATCGATATAATCGGTCTGCAAGCGTCGCAGGGAGTCGGTGACCGCCTGGCGAATATGCGCGCGGCTTAGTCGCGGCCCTCCGCGTAGATGCTTCCAGTCACCCACCGCGTCTGAACGACCGGACACTTTGGTTGCGAGAAAAATATCGTCGCGGCGTTTGCGCCGTGACAACCATTCGCCGATGTAACTTTCCGTGCGTCCCTGGGTCTCTGCCCGGGGTGGCACCGGGTACATTTCCGCCGCATCAAAAAAATTGACGCCAGTGGATACGGCATAGTCCATTTGTTCCATGGCCTGTGCGACAGTGTTCTGTTCACCCCAGGTCATGGTGCCGAGGCAGATGGCGCTAACCTCTATCTCGGTATCTCCTAATTTGCGGTATTCCATCGATGGCTCCCGGAAACGGTTCTGCAAAAATTTTAATCACGCGAAATAATCCAGCGCCCCTAGTCTAACTGCAAATATCCAGCAACGACAATGCGGCAACAATCAGCACGCCCATTGCCCAACCTGTTCAGCCAATCACACCAGGAACTCCTTAGGCTATACTACTTGGGAAATTACGGCGTTGCCCCAAGGGTGAATTGTATTCGACGTCGACCACTGGTTAATCCGGAGAACAGTATGAAAATTGGCGTACGGCAGCTGGTTGCACAGGCGGAGGAGCAAATAGAAACGATTGATCCCAAACAGGCTTATGATCTACTCAACGATGCCAATTGTCAGATTATCGACCTGCGTGATATTCGCGAACTCAGCCGCGATGGAAAAATTCCAGGGGCCTACCATGCGCCCCGCGGCATGCTCGAATTCTGGATAGACCCGGACAGCCCCTACCACAAACCCCTGTTCGCATCCGGCAAGCGGTTTATTTTTTACTGCAGCAAAGGCTGGCGATCCGCCCTCTCCACCCAGACCGCGCAACATATGGGGCTCACTCCGGTGTGTCACATTCGCGGTGGATACGAAGCCTGGAAAGCTGCTGACCTGCCGGTGGAAACAGTTACCGCAAAAAACTAACTGTTTTTGGAACCAAGTGTCTGCAGAATTGAGCGCCTCGAAAACCAGGCACCTCAGGGGTCGTCGGTCAAGGGTTCTAATGAATCATCGGCCAGACGTGGCGAGCCATTATCGTAACGTTCGTTAAATGCCTCGACGCTGTCTGCCGCTTTTCCCAGACGGGAAAATTCGGCAATATGGAACAATGCTTCACCTTCGTTTACCAATGGTATCTGAACGCGACCAATGACAATTCCGTCACTGCTCGATATCACCGGTACTTCCTCGGCCCGAAACGGCACCACCAGGTGCGCAATCACCTCGCCAGCGCGAACCCGCTGACCCAGCCCCACGTGACTGATCAACATGCCATCCTTGTCGGCGCGCAACCAACGACTGCCGGCCGCGACCATCGGCGCCATCTTGCCGGACGACAATTCCAGTTTACCGGGCAGCATCTGCAAATAGCGCATCACCCGCAGCACCCCGCGCAACCCTGCTCGAACGGCCGCCTCGCTAAAGCGTAGTGCTTCGCCCGCCTCATAGATAATCAGGGGAATATCCAACTCATGCGCTGCGGCGCGCAGGGAACCATCCCGCAGCGTCGAATCCAGAATTACCGGCGCGCCAAAGGCCTGTGCCATCGCCAGCACCGCTGCGTGCTCCAGATTGCCGCGAATTTGTGGCAGGTTATCGCGGTGTACCGCCGCCGTGTGCAGATCAATGACATGGGTACAGTGAGCGAGTAATTCGGTACGAATCAAATACGCGAGACGGCTACCTAACGTGCCTTTGGCACTGCCGGGAAAACACCGATTTAAATCCCTGCGATCGGGCAGATACCGGGTCTGTTGAATAAAACCAAACACGTTAATAATGGGCACCACCAGCAGTGTTCCACGCAGACGTCTTAAAACTGCCTGGTGGCAAAGTCGTCGACAGATATCAACGCCGTTGATTTCGTCCCCGTGCAGCGCCGCACACACCATCAGCACGGGACCGGGGCGGCGCCCATGCACTACTTCTACCACAATATCTATGGGTGTATCGGTATACAGTCTCGCCGCGGGGATGGCGACTTGCCGGGATTCTCCTGGCGCTAACGTAATCCCCGCAATACTGAATGGTTGCGCGCGCACCTTACCTAGCCTTTGCCCCGGGTTTTAGTCTTCGAGTCCGCGGCATTTTTTTCGATAAACTCGATAATATTCGCCGCCAGATCCTTGCCGGTGGCATTTTCGATACCTTCCAGGCCCGGTGATGAATTAACCTCCATCACCACCGGACCGTGATTGGAGCGCAAAATATCCACCCCCGCCACGTTGAGACCGATCAGTCGCGCGGCGGTAACGGCAGTTAAACGCTCCGTCGGAGTTAATTTAACCAAGCTCGCGGTGCCACCGCGATGTAAGTTCGAGCGGAATTCACCCGCTAATGCCTGCCGCTTCATAGCCGCAATCACTTTATCGCCGATCACGAAGCACCGGATATCGGCGCCTCCCGCTTCCTTGATATATTCCTGCACCATAATGTTGCTTTTTAAACCCATAAATGCTTCGAGCACGCTCTGCGCTGCCTTGCGGGTTTCCGCCAGCACCACGCCAATGCCCTGGGTCCCCTCCAGCAGTTTGATCACCAGGGGCGCACCGCCGACCATGTCAATCAAATCTGGAATATCCGACGGTTTGTTGGCAAACCCGGTCACCGGCAGGCCGACGTTTTTACGAGATAGCAGTTGCATGGAACGCAATTTGTCCCGGGATCTGGAAATAGCGACGGATTCATTTAACGGATACACCCCCATCATTTCGAATTGTCGTAGTACCGCCGTGCCGTAAAAGGTCACCGACGCGCCAATACGCGGAATCACTGCGTCAAAATCCGGGAGTTCTTCGCCGCGCACATGGATCGACGAATGCTGCATATTAATATTCATATAGCAGCTCAGAGGATCAATCACCCGCACGCTATGGCCCCGCTG
This sequence comes from Porticoccaceae bacterium, assembly GCA_041600415.1. Classification (GTDB taxonomy): domain Bacteria; phylum Pseudomonadota; class Gammaproteobacteria; order Pseudomonadales; family Porticoccaceae; genus JBFJKD01. The sequence goes on from JBFIKF010000002.1 coordinate 285,927, forward strand.
CTCGGCGGCTTCCCTTAGTCGCCTGGTCGAATAGAGGTTTTTGTTTCTGGATAAAATTGCAATTTTCATTTTGCCTCCTTTGGCAATCACCTCTGTGCCATTCCGACGAACTTGAGCTGTCTGCCCTTTTTGTCACCAGCGGTTATAATTGTACAGGTCGGGGGAGCAACTAACGAGCGGCTCTTTTAAGACCTAATAGAGGGGCGTCACGAGCGCCCCGGAGATACCAGCCAGCATGTGCGAATTATTGGGCATGAATGCCAACGTGCCAACGGATATCTGCTTTAGTTTCAGCGGGTTGATACGCCGTGGCGGACTCACCGGCCCCCACCGCGATGGCTGGGGCATTGCATTTTACGAAGGGCGAGGATACCGCGCATTTCACGATCCGGATGCGGGGGCGGAGTCGCAAATCGCGCGTCTGGTGGCAAGCTATCCGATTAAAAGTACCAATGTCATTTGCCACATTCGCAAAGCCAACCGGGGACGAATCTGTCTCGAGAACACCCATCCTTTTGCCCGGGAATTATGGGGCGAAACCTGGTCCTGTGCACACAATGGCCAGCTCAAGGGAATAAAAAAATGGCCCCTGGCCTACTATCGACCCGTGGGTACCACCGACAGTGAATACGCTTTTTGCTGGTTGCTGGACCAGGTACGCAAGCGCTTTCCGCAACGCCCCACGCGGAAGAAGGAATTGTGGCACTTTTTGGAAAAACAAATTCTGAAATTGGCACACCTGGGAGTATGTAACTTATTGCTCAGCGATGCCCGCTGTTTATATGCGTTTTGCAGCACCCATCTGAGCGTGCTGACCCGCGCCGCGCCTTTTGGTCAGGCCACATTAATCGACGCAGATGTGACGGTTAATTTTAGTGAGCATACCGGCGCAGATGACGTGGTAACCGTGGTGGCAACCAAACCGCTAACAGACAATGAAAACTGGACCGCCCTGAAAAAACATGAGTTCCGCGTATTCCAGGCTGGCAAATCAACAATATACTCAGGTCAAAATTCGTAGCTGTTTAGCGGTTGGCAAAGGGCTCCAGCAAGGTAGCCAGGTTATCCCGTAGCTTTTCTTCCATCTGCAGCAGATTGGACAGCACTTCGCGCACTCCCGCTGATTCCGTATTCTCCACCATCTCGCGATAAATGCTCACCAGATAGTCGTCCACTTCTAGAGCCACGCGCACAATGTCTCTGACGTCGCTTAATCTTGCGCCGCGCACCCTGTCCACTAGTTCGGGCAGAGTTTCAGGACAGAATTCAGGTGCATATTGCAGCCAGGTATTAAGAATGGTTTGTGCCGCGTCACCCTGAAACTGAGTAAGAGCCTTAGCCATATGCCGTTCGTGACGATTGAGGTAATCGAGTAAAAACTGTGCCTGCTCCGTACTGGCCAATTGTTCGAGTTCGGCGTACTGTGCAGACAGTGCTTGATGTATATCCCGGCTATGGCCCACGATTTCAGCAACGGTTTTAAAGCGCATGAAGCACCTCCTGTGCGGATTGTGACACGCCCTGCGCACCCGGCTCGTTGACCGAAATCAAGAAAGTATTGCAATCCACATTGCAGCACTTTCAATCCCTCAAATACTTTTACTGACTATTTCAAAAAGGTCTCGCGATAAATGTTGCGTATCTCGCACCGCTTCCAGAGCGGTGCGCATTTGCGCACCCCGTTGCGACGGAAATTTGCGCCATCGGGTAAGGGGAGTGATTAAGCGGGACGCTATCTGCGGGTTGAGTTTGTCCAGCACCACAACCTGCTCCGTCAGGAAATTATAACCGGCGCCGTCTTCGCGATGAAAGTTAATGGCATTATTAGCGTACACACCCAGCAACGAACGCACCTTGTTAGGATTTTTAATATCAAAAGCCCCATGGGTCATCAGCCCTTTGACCCGTTCGAGACCACCGGGTAACGCGCAGGACGCCTGGAGTGAAAACCATTGATTGACCACCAGAGATTCAGCGCGCCATTTTTGATAAAAACTTGCCAGCCCCCGTTCGCTGTACTCCCGCGCTATTGCGTTGGGACAATTAATCAACGCGGTTAATGCGGATTGCACATCAGTCATATTATCGGCACACTCAAATTGCCGCCACGCCAGTTCGACACCGTCCACCACATCGCCCTGAACCAGGTACTGCAATGCCATATTTTTAAGACTGCGCTGTGTAATTTGGCGGGCCGAGGGTTGATACGGCTCCGCGCTGTTATTGTCGTGATAGACACGTAGAAATTCTTCGTGCAGCGCCTGGCTCAGTGTATGGCGTGTGAGTTGCCGAGCTTTATGAATGGCCTCCACGTGAATGACATCCGCTTCCTCGCTCAGATACGCTTCGCTCGGCAAGGTTAGCATCAGTGCCAGTAAGGCGCGATCAATCATCGGGTCCCGCAACAGATCCCGGTACGCATCGATCAGATTACGTTCCAACACCTGCGTCCGGTTAGCAACCAACCCGGAAATCATCTCCTGCAAAATCTCCTGGGCCAACCTCTGGCAAGCGCTCCAACGATTGAAGTCGTCGCTATCATGTTGCATCAAATGTAACAGGTCCTCTCGACTATACGTGAACTCCAGTCGCACCGGCGCGGAAAATTGCCGTAATAACGAGGGCACTGGCGGCTTATCAACTCCCTCAAAAGTCAATGTTTGTTCGCCTTCGGTTAATTCAAACACTATTTCCCGAGTGTCCTCACAGACACCGCGGCAGTGCAACTGAATATCGCCATCCGCACCCACCAACCCCATACGTATGGGAATATGTAATGGCGTTGTGTCACTCTCTTGTGATACAGCGGGACTGGATTGGGTAAATGTCAGTCTATAGTGTTTGCGCTTTGCGTCGTAATTTCCCACCGCCTGTAGCCGCGGTGTGCCCGGGCGACGATACCAGCGCAAAAATTGCGTCAAATTCCGTCCACTCGCTGCGGCCATAGCTGCGACAAAGTCCTCGATGGTGACCGCCTGACCGTCGTGGCGCGCAAAATACAGATCACTACCGCGACGAAACACTTCAGGCCCCAGCAAGGTGTGCAGCATGCGCACCAGCTCTGCGCCTTTTTCGTAAATCGTCGCCGTGTAAAAATTGGAAATTTCCATATATGAGGCAGGCTGTACCGCATGGGCGGTCGGCCCACTGTCCTCGGCGAACTGGGTGGTGCGCAGCGCATTGACCTTCTGTATCCGCGTCACCGCTCGCGAACCCATATCCGCCGAAAATTCCGCATCGCGAAAAACCGTAAAACCTTCTTTCAGACTTAACTGAAACCAGTCGCGACACGTCACCCGATTACCCGACCAGTTGTGAAAATATTCGTGGGCCACCACCGCCTCAATCCATTGAAAACCACTATCCGTGGTAATTTCTGGTCTGGCCAGTACGCAGGACGTGTTAAAAATATTGAGACCCTTGTTTTCCATGGCGCCCATATTGAAATCATCGACCGCAACAATCATAAAATTATCGAGGTCGTATTCTCGCCCGTACATCTGTTCATCCCAGAGCATGGCTCGTTGCAGGGATTGCATCGCATGCTCACATTTATCCAGGTCCTTCGCTTCCACAAACATTCTGAGGGACACCTTACGTCCACTAAATGTGGTAAACGAATCTTCAACACACTCAAGATTGCCTGCCACCAGGGCAAACAAATAGGCGGGTTTTTTAAACGGGTCGTGCCAGGTAACCCAGTGTCGGCCGTCTGGCAGATCACCACTGGCCTGCGGATTACCATTCGCGAGCAGTACCGGATAGCGATTCTTATCGGCAAAGATAGTGGTTGTGAATTCGGACATAACGTCCGGCCGATCGAGGTAATAAGTAATCTTGCGAAAACCCTCCGCCTCGCATTGGGTACAGTACATGCCGCGCGATTGGTACAGACCTTCCAGGGAGGTATTGTCCCGGGGGTTTATCGTTACCGTTGACGTTAACTCAAAATTGTCCGGCACCCCATAGATGGTCAGCGTCTCCCCGTCAACATTGTACTCGTCCGCCACGAGGATACGATCGTCGATGGCCAACGCCTGTAACCGGAGTTGCGCGCCGTGCAACACAATATTGCTGTCCGCCTTTTTTGCCGCCGGGTTGCGCCGGATAGTTAACCGCGCATCAACCCGTGTTTGCGTTTCGTCCAGTTCAAACCTGAGCACCGTGGTTGTAATTAAAAATTGTGGCGGGCGATAGTCCTGTAAATAAATAGTAGTGGGTTGAGAGCTGGCTTCCGTCATTTTGGGACTTCCTTAAAAATATATGTTCCGCAATCTTCACATTGATTACAGAATAACTTCGAGGTGATACGCGGTGTATTTGCGTAAATTGATTACGCCGGTGTCCAATATCAGATATTGTCCCTTGATACCCAACAGAGTGCCTTCTACCAGCGGTTGTTTATCCAAATTCAAACTCGCCACCTTATGAGGATATTCGAGAACCGGATAGACAATATCTACAGGCTTCTGGTCAACCAGTTTTTGTACAGCGGTCAGACCGAAGCGTTTTTCAATTTCGTCCAGTTGCGCAGCGCAACGGGCAAACAGGTCATCGCGCACGCCGGCCAGATCGACTTCTTGCGGCGGACCTTTCAACATGGCCCGCCAGTTAGTTTTATCCGCCACGTGCTGACGAAAAATATCCTCCACCAGCCCGGACTGGTAACGGCTGTGTACCCGCGCGATGGGCAGCGCCTGAGCGGCACCCTGATCGATCCAGCGGGTGGGTATCTGACTGACCCGGGTAATGCCCACCTTGATGCCGGACGAATTGGCCAGATAGACCACATGATCGGTCATGCAGTACTGCTCCCCCCAGCCAGGCTCGCGACAGGTGCCTTCGGCATAATGACATTTTTCCGGACTCATGATGCAACTATCACAGCGTGCCAGCGCTTTGAAACAGGGATAACAGTAACCCTGATTAAAACTTTTGCTACTGCGCCGACCGCAGTGAGTACAATGAATCTCACCACGATACTGCAAGCGGATCGTGTTGCCGAGATGTTGATTGAGCGCTACGTGCTGTTCATCCAGCACCAGTGCATACTGCACTGGAGTCCCGTGCTCAACCGCCATTTTATCGAGATGACCGCTGTAGGTGCCCATGCTCAATGACGCCACTGCAAAGGTTGTGCAACGCCAGCATTTTCGTTAACCACTTCATCACCACCATCGCCGAGCGCCGCGCCAGACACTTTCCCGGACTTGGGTGGTAGATAACCCACCCGTTCACTTGCCGGTTTGTGTTCGGCATCGTAGGCGATTACCGCTTGCAAGCACAGGGCCCGTTGCTCCGCGGTTAACGGTTTACCATCGGGCCAGCGACCCAGCTCCACCGCGCGACAAAGGTTGACGTAGATTTGCGGCGTCAGCGCACTGAGTAATTTATGTAAATCCATTGCTTGCCCCGAAAAATAAAACGCGCGCAAACAGTCGTTCAGGTACGCCGCAGCGCGGCCATCGCAGAAAGCGCGCCGCACACCAGGCCAATGACCAGACCCGCCACATGCGCCCCGTTGGCGATACTGCCGGGAATAAAGAAATCAACGATGCCCACCAGGCACAGCACCAGCCACACCAGCATCAGGACAACAATGCCTTTGGGCACCGCCAGAGTCGGGTGCGGCGCGAGTCGCTGGCGTACCCATATATAACCCAGCAAGCCGTAAATTACGCCGGACAACCCGCCAAACAGGGAGGGCCCGGACCACAGGTACTGCCCCATATTCGCGCCGACCGCCAGTATCACAAACAACGCCAAAAAACGTCGACTGCCATCGACCAACTCCAGCCGTCGCCCAAATTCCCACAGCCACAGCCCGTTAAATACCAGGTGAAACAGGCCAAAGTGTAAAAACGTTGGGGTGAGCGCACGCCAGTATTCGCCGCGCTGAAAAGTGTCGCTCAGGCTAATGAAACCCAGCGTGGACCCATCCACTTCCACAAAATCCTGGAAAGTGAGCCAATGTAGCCAATGAGGAGCCCAGCGTGCCACCAGGGCACCGAGAATCGCCAGCGTCAACCCGACAAACACTACCGGGAAGCGCATCGCGAAGCCCGCCACACGGGACGTCGCAGCGGAGCCAGCTAAATCCGTAGCCACTTCCGCTTGTAACAATGTCAGCACTGTGGCCATATCCCGTTCGTTAGTCAGCCACAATACCTGTTCCGCGCCCTCCACCACTAACCGGCAGGGAACGCCGCGAGCCTCAAGCTCCCGCAACAGCGGCTGCAGGTCTCGTTCCAGCGGGAATCCGGCGACCCGCGTCCAGTTAACAGTGTCTACCATCTGTGAATCAGCCCGGTTCTTCGGTGCGCAATGAGTCGAGACGACTCCCCCAGCCAAGTTTCGAGCGGCACACTTCGTAAAAATTATGGTCCGACGGGTGAATCAAACGCAGTGCGGGTGCCAACTTGCCAATATGAATAATGTCCCCGGGCTCGGTAGTAATCTCCTGTTGGCCATCACAGGTAACCCGCGGGTGCAGTTCGTTGCGGGTACCGACACGCACTTCCACTTCGCTGTCGCCACTGATAACAATGGGGCGGCTGGTCAGGGTATGGGGATTCATCGGCACCAGCACAATGGCGTCCAATTTGGGATGCATAATTGGCCCACCAGCGGACAGAGCATATGCTGTCGAACCGGTCGGGGTGGACACAATCAGACCGTCGGAACGCTGGCTATAGACAAATTCACCGTCGATGTACAGTTCAAACTCCATCATGCGCACCGACTGGCCGGGATGCAGCACCACATCATTCAGGGCAATACCGCGACCAATCGCCGCGCCGTTGCGAGTCACCCGCATCTCCAGTAAAAATCGCTCGGTCACCCGATAATCGCCATCCAGCACCCGCGCCACTCGGGTTTCCATGTCCTCCGGCAGAATATCCGTTAAAAACCCCAGTCGCCCCCGGTTTACCCCGAGTAGCGGTACCCCGTAACCCACCAGATCCCGCGCGCCACTTAGCATACTGCCGTCGCCGCCCACTACGATTACCAGGTCGACGTGTTTGGCAAACTCACCATCCTCACTAACCATCACGTCGGCGCGGTTCAACAGCGCCGCCGTATTGGGCTCGAGCACCACTGTTACACCGCGGGCGTGCAAAAAATCCACCAGGTGCGCGAGACTGCCCAGCACCTGAGGGTGTGGCAGGCGGGCGAGAACTCCGACGCGCTCAAAATGTGCCATTGGCTATACCGCAAAACGATTAGCGGCTGATTATACACAAGGGAAGCGCCACATCGCCCACAGGAGCCCGCGGATCAGGGGTAATTTCGAAACTGCCCGGCGTGGAAGACGCGGCGGTAAATAAATTGAGTGGCGATGGTGAAGACCAACCAACGGAACAGAAAAAACTGGAAAGAAAGCCTTTTTGGGAAAATGCAAATGGCGGACCGGACGGGACTCGAACCCGCGACCTCCGGCGTGACAGGCCGGCATTCTAACCAGCTGAACTACCGGTCCGTTACTGCACTAAAACTATTAAATCTGAATCTGAGCTATCCGCGTTGCCCGATACGCAACGTGCTCGCTCAGTGATATTCTCGCCCGCCGAAATAACAGATGGTGGGTGGTACAGGGGTCGAACCTGTGACCTACGGCTTGTAAGGCCGTCGCTCTACCAACTGAGCTAACCACCCATCGGTTACCACTCGCAGTTTCGTTACAACAAACCTCGCGCTTTTGGTGCTATTTGCACCGCACTCTGGGCGCCGAAAAGCGAGACGCGCATTCTACCGAAATCTCTTGGGCTGTCAAACGCTTTGCCCGCCCGGACTATACTTTACAGGTGCTGCCCTTTACCATGGGCACCCCATAAAACCGGCCACCGCTTCGGTAAGATCATGGAAATTTACAAGTCTTTTACCTTCGAGGCGGCCCATCGCCTGCCCAACGTCCCCGCGGACCACAAGTGCGCGCGACTGCACGGCCACTCCTATGAAATTTCGGTTTATGTCGAGGGGCCAGTGGGCGCGGAGAGCGGCTGGGTCATGGATTTCGCGGCCATTAGTGAGGCTTCCAAACCCGTATTCGACTTGCTGGACCACCGCTACCTCAACGACATCCCTGGCCTGGAAAATCCCACCAGTGAAAACCTGGCGCGCTGGATCTGGCAGCGTATGCAACGCTCGGTGCCAGGTCTCAGCCAGATCGCCGTACGGGAAACCTGCACCAGCGGTTGTATTTACCGCGGCGATTAACAGCCCCTGAGCCGTTCTAATGCGCCGCGGGCAACCGGTTGACGACGGTCAACGGCAACAGGCCCAGCACAAGCCCACGACAGGGGTGCCAGAACGCGGACAATAACAACAACGCGCTGCCGACACACAGGGCCGTGAGAGCAAAACCGAGGCTCACCACGCCGTAAATTTTCAACAGTGTACTAAATGCGTACAAAACATACGCCAACGCCGAGACCATCAGCGCGCGGCGATCGATGGCCACCGACACCAGCGCAATGGCAACGTACAGCGCCAGTACCACACCGCCCTGCATCACACTGGGTTGCGCGTCGGAAAACGCCACCACGCTGAATATCGGGTGAACGAGCAAGGGCGCGGCAAGCAAGTGTAGCCAGAACGCCACATCAGAGCGGCGGGTCAGGCGCAATTTATCCCCAGTGTCCCACCACATGGCCCAGGCAAACACTGCAATTCCTGCCACAAATACAAAGGGCAATAAGTAATCCTTCATTTGCGGCCACGCCACAATCGACAAGCTGATCATAGTGCCCACCACTGCCGCTGTACCAGCGGCAACCGTAACTGGAACCCGAAAGCGCAGCCAGTGACACCAGGCCGCCACTGCAGCGCCACCGCTCGCAATGTAACTATTCTCTGCGCCCGTCACCGTGTAAAGGGCGTAAAAAATATAGCCGACAAATGCCAGTAGCAGCACAATTGCCGGTAGCGCCATGCGCCGCTGGCGCACAAAAAACTCAGCGAGCCCCCACGCGGTACCCGCCGCCCCCAATGGACCCAACCAGGCCGCAAACTCCCCACCGATCCAGTTCACCGACAGGAGCAGAAGGGAACACGCAATCACCACGAAAATATCGTTGAACCCGGTAATCAATCGGAAATGTTCCTCGTCCACTGCCGGGGAGTGATCCCGGCGTGCCACGTGTGCCCGAAACGCATCGGCGGTCTCTACGCTCATGACCCCAGCCTCGACCGCCGAATTCAAATCGTCGTCATCGTACATCTGCTCTCCTGCGGACTTTTCTGCGGTAAGTTGGCTCGGGACATCTCTGATTTGGATTCGCCCCCATAGTTTACCCATGGGGAACAATCACCGCCTTTACCGTATCCATCCGTGCCACCGCCTCCAGTGCTTTTTGCGTATCCGCCAACGGGAACTGATGGGTCACCGCCTCCGCCATCGGAAATTGCTGGTGATAGCGCTGCGCTACCTGAATCGCGCCGTACACATGGGGGGATTGAAACAACGCCGTGCCGATAATGCGAATATTATTGTTGTTGATATAGCGCGGCTCCACAGCAACCGTCCCCGGCGCGGACCACAGCCCCACAACCAGGTAGCGACCATTCCTGGCCACCAGCTTTATCCCTTCGCCAAAGGCCTCCACAACTCCTGCCGCCTCAATCACAACTTCGGCGCCCAATCCACCTGTCAACTCTCGTACTTTTTGTACCCGTTCGTTTTCGCCTTTCACGTCCCCCATATTGATCGTTGCTGTCGCGCCCAGGCGGCGGGCCATCTCCAGCCGATGTTGTGGCGCACCGATAACGATAGTTTCTCGCGCCCCGGACACTTTCGCCAACAATGTCGCGGCCAGGCCCACCGGGCCGCAGCCCTGGATCACCACCGTCTGGTTGACACTAATCCCGCCCAACCGCTCCAGCCCCTGCAACATGGTGGGCATGGCGCAGCCAAAGGCAATCACCGCCTCCGACGGTGTATCGTCGGGGATACGATAAAACGGCATGCCAGCAGGCAGCCAGGCAGCCAGGCAAACTCACTGTAACAGGCGGAAGGCGGCGTTGCGGCATCGCGAAACAGATCACCCATGGCGCTGTCGCACAGGGAAAAATCCTTGGTTACCGTGCACGCGTGGCAGCGATTACAGGGGTGCAACGGCACCCAATAGACTCGGTCTCCCACTGCCAGCGGCGTGCCGGCATAATCGGTGGTGACGCCCTCCCCCAGTTCCTCGATAGTGCCAATGCCTTCGTGCCCCAATACCATCGGCCCCGGCAGCTCTACCTCGCCGCGCCAGAAATGTACGTCGGTGCCACACACGCCACTCATCTGCACCCGCACCACCACCTCCCCCGCCCGGGGCGGCGGCACCTCGTGTTCCCAAATTTCCACGGGTTTATGGGGCTCGACTAACACCGCTCGTTTACTGGCTCGACTGGACATCGGATAGTTTCCTTGTTGTTGTCAGTGAAATTAGTAACTTGTCTTTACTGAAAGCATCGCCTTGAAAATTATATAAAGAATCTGGCTCCCAGGCTTTAGCGCAAACTAATACTGTCCCCTGCCGACGTCTATCGCGGGTAAACTTCTGGAACGACGCAACGAGTACGTGTTGCAGCAATCGGCATATTACGTTGTATCCGCAACGGGGGACAGAATGGCGATTGGCATTGGGCTGGGTCTGGCGCGCTTTCCGTTTGCGCGCGCCGATAGCTTTTGGGAATGGGTCACCCTGTGTGAACAGGGCGGCGTAGATTCTCTGTGGCAGACCGACCGCCTGGTATCCAACGAACCCTTTCTGGAATGCATAAGCGCCATGGCGGCCATCGCTGGCGCTACCCAACGCATCAAATTCGGCATGAACGTCGCCTCCGCCGCGTTGCGCGCCCCCCTCGTTCTCGCCAAACAATGTGCCACCATTGACCATCTGAGCGGTGGACGCCTGTTGCCGGCATTCGGCATAGGCACGGAGAGCGCACCCGAATGGCGGGCCACCGGTCTCGATACCAAAGGACGCGGCAAACGCACTGACGAAGCGCTGGATATCATCGCCGGGCTGTGGCGGGGCGATGCAGTGACCCTGCACGGCCAGTACTTTCACTATACCAATGCCGTTATCGCTCCACTGCCCGTGCAACAACCGCTGCCCATGTGGATCGGCGGCAGCAGCGATGCCGCGATCAGACGCACCGCCCGTATCGGCACCGGCTGGCAGGCGGGACTGGAATCTCCCAAGCGCGCAGGCATCGTCAAACGGGCGATTGTCACAGCCCTGCGGGAATTTAATCGCACCATCGACGACGAACACTACGGCACCGGTTTCTTTTTCCGCTTCGGGTCCAAAGATGATGCCGTCTGCCAACAGGAGCTAACCCGCTTCAGCACGCTCGCCCCCGGCCAGGATTTATCACACACTCTCGCCGTGGGCGCGACACAGATTATCGAGCGCATCCATCAGTACGCCGACCAGGGGATTTCAAAATTTATTTTGCGCCCGTTGGGTGAAAACGATGGGGATATGCTGCTGCAAACACAACGTTTGTTGGACGAGGTTTGTTCTGCGCTGGAAGATTAAACTCATACCTGGTGTTCGCATATCGACGCTGTTTTTTGCATATTTTTTCACGAACCTTTTTCGTATAACAAGATTTGTTCAGTTTGTCCTTTATCCTTGTTCTTTTGACCAAAACCTCACAGAATTACTGACCATCCTACCAGTTCCACCCAACTCACTAAAACTATAAGAGGATATATCGCATGGATAACAGACTCGCAGACAAAGTAGCCATTATCACCGGCGGCGCCAGCGGAATTGGCGAGGCACACGCCCACTTATTTGCACAACAGGGTGCAAAAGTCGTCATCAGCGATATTCAGGAGAAGCTCGGTGTACGGGTAGTCGAGGCCATTCACGCGCAAGGTGGCGACGCGATCTTTGTGCGCCACGATGTCACCAGCGAGACCGAATGGGCCGCGCTGGTACAAACCACTGTTAAACACTACGGCGCCATCACTACCCTGGTAAACAATGCTGGAGTCGCCAGCATGGAAGGCGTCGAGGGTGAAACCCTCGACGCCTTCAATCGCGTCGTTGCCATTTGCCAAACCGGTGTGTGGCTGGGCATGAAATATGCGATGCCTGAGTTGCGCAAATCTGGCAACGGCGCCATTGTGAATATTTCATCCCTGTATGGCATTGTCGGCTCTCCGGCGATGATTGCCTATCACGGGGCCAAGGGGGCTGTACGTTTACTGAGTAAATCCGCCGCACTGGAATACGCGCGCCAGGGTGTGCGGGTTAATTCGGTTCACCCCGGCATTATTAAAACACCACTGCTGTTGGCGTCATTGCCAGACGAACAACTCGCGGGGTTGATCGAACACACCCCCATGGGCCGGATTGGCCAACCGATCGATATTGCCTGCATGTCGCTGTTTTTGTGTTCTGACGAAGCCGCCTTTATTACCGGTGCAGAATTTGTGGTGGACGGTGGCCTGGGCGCGCAATAGAGAGTGCTCGGTCCAACGGACAGCTATCTGACCTGTCCGAATACAACGAAGGTTTTTTCAGACCGGAATGGTTAGTGCCCCGCGATGACGATAAAACGCGCGCAGCACTTTGAACAGACTAAACCCATCTTCGGAGCCCGCCAGTTCGCGTATGGAGTGCATGGCGAACGTCGGCACACCGACGTCGAGGGTTGGCACACCAATTTCAGTGGCAGTAATTGGGCCGATGGTGCTGCCGCATCCCATATCCGCGCGAGTGACGAAAGACTGCACCGGCACATTTTCCTGGGCGCACCACTGACGGAACAATGACGAGGTAAGGCTGTTGGTGGCGTAGCGCTGACTGCTGTTGACCTTAATCACGGGACCGCGATTAAGAATGGGGCCGTGGTTTACATCGTGTTTGTCGATGTAATTGGGGTGTACTCCGTGGGCGTTGTCGGCGGAGATCATCAGGGACCGGGCGATGGCGGCGGCCCGTCGCGACGGTTCGGGAATTATCCCGTTCAGCACCGCTGGTAGTAGCGGCCCCCGCGCACCGCTGGCGGTACCACTGCCCACCTCCTCGTGATCGCTGCACACCAACAGACTGGTGACGCTGTCGTCCGCATTTAATATGGCCTGCAAGCCGGTGTAACAACTGAGCAGGTTGTCGAGCCGCGCGGCGGCAATAAAGTCGCCGTGCAAACCCACCAGAGCCGGTGGCTGGGTGTCGTACAAACTGAGTTCGTAGTCGATGACTTCCACGCGGGTGGCGCCGATATCGGAAAATTGTTCGCCAACCAGCAAATCCCGAAAGGTGTTATAGCGCCCATCGACCAGCGGGAACAGTAGCGGCGGCAGATTGAGCTGCGGGTTAACAGTTCTGGCGGTGTTGGCGTCGCGATCGAGATGAATGGCCAGACTCGGAATCACCGCCACCGGTTTTTTGAAGTCGATCAACCGCTGGTGCAGTTGACCACTATCCGTATCCCGATACACCACACGCCCTGCAATGGACAGGTCCCGATCGAACCAGGGGTTGAGCAGCGCACCCCCGTAAACCTCTATGCCCACCTGGAAATAAGCGGCGCTAGTCAGTTCCGGTTGCGGCTTGATCATCAGACAGGGACTGTCTGTGTGCGCGCCCACCATGCGTATACCGGATTGCGCCGGTGCGGTTCTGCCCATTACCCAGGCTACGATGGAAGAACCATTGTGGGTAGTGAAGTAACGCTGGCCTGCATTTAGCGTCTCACTACAGCCGTTGTCGATTTCGTGAAAACCTGCCTCGCGCAACAGCACGGCGGCATTTGCGACAGCGTGAAACGGTGTCGGAGAAGTGCCGATAAACGTCAGCAATCCGCGATTGAATTCCGCCTGCTCCATAATCACCTCAGATAAACATTACTTTTTGATGGACGACGAATCTTGCTGCAAGCGTGTTAGCAGACTGGAGGTGTCCCAGCGACCACCACCGCTCGCCTGCACGTCGGCGTAAAATTGATCCACCAGCGCGGTCACCGGTATCTGCGCGCCGTTGCGACGGGCCTCGTCGAGAACAATCCCCAGATCCTTGCGCATCCAGTCGACCGCAAATCCGTGATCGTAGTGTCCGGCCAACATGGTTTTGTGGCGGTTGTCCATTTGCCAGGATTGCGCCGCGCCCCGGGAAATTACGTCAATTACCTGTTGGGCATCGAGACCGGCCTGGCGTGCAAAATGTAAACCTTCCGCCAACGCCTGCACCAATCCGCCGATGCATATCTGATTCACCATCTTGCACAATTGACCGCTGCCCACCGGACCCAACAAGGTTACGGCCTTCGCAAAATGCGCCATTACCGTTTTCACGCGATTGAATATAGCGGAGTCGCCACCGCACATCACGGTGAGCGCCCCCTTAACAGCGCCCTGTTCGCCACCGGATACCGGCGCGTCGATAAAATGGAGTTGGCTAACGTGCGCTTGTACCGACAGTTCTCGCGCCAGCTCCGCGGACGTGGTGGTGTGGTCGATAAATACCGCATCTTTTTTCATGGCCGCAAACGCGCCCTGCGGGCCCAGGGTAATTTCACGCACATCCTCGTCGCGACCGACACAGGCGAAAACCGCCTGCGCGCCTTGCACGGCGAGCGCTGGCGTCGCAGCGCTTTTTCCGGCATAGCTCTGGCACCACTGAGCTGCTTTGCTGGCAGTGCGGTTATAGACCGTCACGTTCAGGCCCGCCTTGCTCAAATGGCCTGCCATCGGATAGCCCATGACGCCAAGGCCCAGAAACGCGACATCCGTTATGACCATCTACTATCCACCATTGGCTAAAAATACCAGTAGAAAAGCTCCCAACAGCAAACGATACCAGACAAACGGCATCATGCCGATGCGATCAATAATGGCCAAAAAAAATCGAATACAGCACCAGGCGGTAAGCGCCGACAGCACAGCACCGAGAAACAGGTCGCCCCAGGGGGCGGCGTGAGCTGCCGTCAATTGCAGCGCTTTGTACACGCCGCTGAGAATGATGACTGGAATCGCCAGCAGGAAAGAGAATCGCGCCGCGCTTTGTCGGTCGAGACCGAGCGCCAAGCCCGCAGTCATGGTAATGCCAGAACGGGATGTCCCAGGAATTAGCGCCAATGCCTGAGCCAACCCCACCAACAGCGCGGCACCAAGGGTAAGCGACGCCATTTTGCCTGTGCGAGTACCTTTTTTGTCCGCCCAGCCAAGCAAAACGGCAAACACAATGGTGGCCCCCGCGATTACCGCCACGGAGCGCAAGTGGGTTTCAATAAATCCACCGAACAGCAAACCCGCAAGTCCAACCGGCACTGTTGCCGCCGCCAGGAACCAGGCCAGGCGACTGTCAGCGGTTGCGGCACCACCACCCACCTGCCGTAGCCAGGCGCCAACAATGTCCCGCAAATCGCGACGGAAATACACAACGACCGCGGTCAGCGACCCCACATGCACAGCCACATCAAACGCCAACCCCTGATCGGGCCATCCCAACAACTGGGACGGTAAAATCAGGTGTGCGGAACTGGAAATAGGTAAAAATTCGGTGAGTCCCTGCATGATTGCCAGCGCCGCGAGCTGTAGCCACTCCATCAGGACACTCCCTCAGCCCTGAGGCCGCAAATAGGTACGCTTTTGCCAACTAACGGTATCACGTAAATAAACTGGTGCGAGTTGTTCCACCGATTTTGCTTCACCCCGGGCATATTCATCCAGCGCAAGTATTACCAGATCCTGTGCCGCAGGTTGAAACTCTATTTGTGTACTTTGCGCCTTGACAGGGAATGCTGAACCGTACCGCCAGCCATCACCCACACCCAGGGCCACCACACCGTCAGGTACGGAATCAACTATCAGGCCAACCGCCGTCGGAGCGGAGACCGCATCGGCACAACAGGCAACAGGTTTCCCGGCGATGTTCCGATATAACCCCCAATAAATTTCCCCCATGCGTGCGTCAAACGCCGGCAAAATTGCACCCTGTTGCTGCACTGCGTAGTGCCTGATGGCACTCGCGGCGAGGGTCCGTAGAGTTGACACGGACACCACCGGGAGGTCCGCACCGAAGGCGAGCCCCTGCACCACACTGACACTTATACGCAGACCGGTAAACGAGCCTGGACCGATGGTAAGTGCCAGGGCATCCAGTTGCCCCAGGGATAAGCCCGCCTCCGCAAGCAGTTCATCGATCATGGGTAAAACCAGCCGACTGTGCCCTTTCGCCAGTTGCTGGCTACGGGCGAGCACAGAACCATTGTGATGTAATGCAACGGAACAGGTTTGCACCGATGTATCGAGAGCCAGAATACGCGTCATGGCATCGACCTAACTTCAGGCATAAAAAAATCCCCTGCTGTGAAGCAGGGGATTTTAACCTATTTGCGCATTGCTACGAAGAAAGCTTTGGGCACAGATGGCTTAACCCAAAGATTACTTTTTCTTACGTGCAGCACGTCGAGCTGCTGGTTTTTTCGCTGCGGATTTCTTCACAACGGCTTTGGCCTTGGCGGGACGACCACGTTTGCCGGCAGCTTTTTTTGCCGCTTTGATCGTCGGTTTAGCAGCCACTGCCTTGGCTTTGCGAGTCTTGTTGGCTCTCTTTGGCGTTGCCTTTTTAGCCGCTTTGGCAACCGCTGCTTTGGCTTTACTAGCAGCTTTCTTCTGTACCATTTTTAAACGGGCAGCCGCCTTACGCTCACTCGCCTTAAGCTTCTTGGCATTAGCCGCTTCGCGTTTTTTCTTCCAGCGAGCCTCGTACTTCTTGAGCGCCGCTTTCAGGTCCGCCGCTGCCTTTTTGGCCATCGCCTTGCTGGCTTTTTCCAACTTGGCTTTGGCGTTTGCTTCCGCGACTTTGACCCGATTCAACGCTGCCGCAGCACGTGCATCCGCTTTCGCGGCCCGCACTTTAGCACGCAACTGAGTCATCGCCTTGTTAGCGCTACTGGCCGCTGATTTGGCCTTTTTCACAGCTGCCTTGGACGCCTTGGTGCTTTTGGTGGCGGCGCGGGATTGCGCCTGAGTTAACTTAACTTTAGCGGCAGCCACTTTCTTGGCCTGTGCAGCCGCTTTCTTCTCTATGGCTTTCAAAGCAGTTTGTGCTTTATTTTTTGGAGCCGCTTTTGCTTTCTTTCGGACAGCCTTTTTTGCAGCTTTTTTGGGAGCCGTTTTTGCCACTTTAGTTTTCTTTGCAATTCGCGCCATTGCCGTTCTCCTTTATTAGTGAGGAACACCTTGATCCGAAATCTAAAAATTTATAGATGGATCAAGGCGAATTTTATTTAATTTTAAACAATTGTCTATAGTAAATAGTGATTTATAGCCATTTTCTTCCAAAATAAACAAAAAAAAACTCCTAATTTCAGTTTTTTCCAAATTTCGGTCGTTTTTTTTATCGATTTGAGTTTATTCGGGCCAAAACTTAAAGCAGACAAAATCTTCTTTTTCACTATTTTATTGGTTAATTTTTTTCCTTTAGGACCGATCACACACACCATCTTTGCGTGCCACACGCGCAATTTTTAGACATAAAAAAGGCTCCTTATGGGAGCCTTTTTCTTTCTGCAAACGATAAGAGTATTTTCCAGACTCAGATGCCGTATTCCTGCACCACAATTCTGGCCAGTGGGTTATTTCAGTATTTGCAGCAGCCTGCCTTGTACTTCAGCCAGTGAACCCACGCCGTCTACCGCTGCGTAGCGCAATCCCTGGGCGGATTGCAGCGCCGCCAGATTACTATAGAACGCCACCAGCGGTTCTGTTTGCTCGTGGTACACGCGTAGACGATTACGGACGGTTTCTTCCTTATCGTCCTCCCTTTGCACGAGGGGCTCCCCAGTGTCGTCGTCAACACCCTCTTGCCGAGGTGGGTTGTGTTGCACGTGATAAACTCGACCCGAAGCCGGATGCACTCGGCGACCACTCAAACGCGCAACAATCTGTTCGTCTTCTACTTTGATTTCAATAACCAGATCTATTGCCACCCCCGCATCCAGTAACGCCTGCGCCTGTGGAATGGTGCGAGGAAAGCCATCAAACAGAAATCCGTTGCGACAATCCGGCTGCTGAATACGTTCCTTGACCAGGGCAATGATTAATTCATCAGATACCAGGCCACCCGACGCCATGGTATCTTTGACCTGCAGTCCCAAACCGCTCCCTGCTTCTACGGCGGCCCGCAACATATCGCCAGTGGAGATTTGCGGGATCGCAAAATGCTCGGCAATAAACTGTGCCTGCGTTCCCTTGCCAGCGCCAGGCGGCCCCAATAGTATCATTCGCATAGAGTTTTCCCCTTTCACAGAAGGCCTGTGTACGCCCCAAAAAGGCGCCGACCTTACACGGATTGACGCATCATCACAAGCTGGGCAAGAGGCCACACCGGACCAGCGCTGTTGTGCGGCTGGTCATTTACTGCTATTTGTTACGGCCTGCCGGACCGTTGTTTACTCCACTCCCACAGCTGGTCTTTTTCAGACAAAGGCAAATCATCGAAATTTTTCCC
The DNA here is from genome assembly GCA_041600415.1 of Porticoccaceae bacterium. Lineage (GTDB taxonomy): Bacteria > Pseudomonadota > Gammaproteobacteria > Pseudomonadales > Porticoccaceae > JBFJKD01. The sequence continues at coordinate 304,391 of JBFIKF010000002.1, forward strand.
CAATTCCTCGGCACGCGTTTCCATCGCCGCAAAACGGGTTTCAAATTTTCGGTTGGCGGTGCGCAGCGCTGTTTCACTGTCTACACCAAGATGGCGAGCCAAATTTACGCAGGAAAACAGCAAGTCGCCAATTTCTTCAGCGACTTCAACCTGATCACCGCTCGCGACAGCATCCTCCACCTCGAGTAATTCCTCTTTTATCTTATCCATAACCCCGGCAGTATCAGGCCAGTCGAAACCATGATTGGCAGCTCGTTTTTGCAGTTTCGCGGCCCGCATCAGCCCCGGCAGGCTGTGTGGCACATCGCCCATTCGACCGCGAATACCCCGCTCACCCCGTTGCTCTCGCTTCAAATTTTCCCAGGTATCTTTGATGGCCTGATCTGAATGGATGGCGCCTGCACTTCTTTTGCTGTCGAGCGTGCCCTGTGGAAATACGTGCGGATGCCGGGCCACCAACTTGGCAACCAGCTGGTGAATCACATCGTTACAGGTAAACAATTCCTGTTCAGCGGCCAACTGGCTGTAAAACACAATCTGAAAGAGCAAATCACCCAGCTCTTCGTATAGATGGCCATAATCCTGCCGCTCAATGGCGTCGATAACCTCATAGGTTTCTTCAAGGGTGAAGGGTACGATACTGGCGAACGTTTGTTTGATATCCCAGGGGCAACCAGTAAGTGGATCCCGCAAGCGGCGCATAAGATTGAGCAAATCATCCAGATTATATTGCGGGGGGTGCGCCACAGTGGATTCTCCTCCAGGTCAATCGTGCAGTCGGGTAACATCTATCACGTTGGGAATTTGGCGCAGTTTGGCCATCAGCGCACTGAGCTCTTCCATTCCGGTGACATCAATCGTAACCTCTGTCAAATTACCGCTTTCGCTGCGTTCCGCCGAAGTCAGCGAAACAATGAACAGGCCCGCCTTATCAATGGTAGCGGTGATATCCTTGAGCAGGCCGGTGCGATCATAGGAATGAATACCCACTTTAACCGCGTAAGTTTGTTGTGGCGTGCCCCCCCAACTGACTTGTAATACCCGTTGCGGATCGATACTCTGCAAACGCAGCAGGTTGCCACAGTCGGCACGATGCACCGTAACCCCGCGCCCTGCGGTGATATAACCACCCACCGCATCTCCCGGAATGGGAGAACAACAACCCGCTAGTCGCGTCAGTAGATCGCCGACCCCGTAGATATAAAAATCAGATTTCCCAAAACGTGCTGCACGTTTACGCCGCTTGTGTTTGGCCAGCTCGGGAGCAAGTCCAAGCTGGGTCTGCGCCGCGTGAACCACCTGTTCCAACCCCACGTCGCCAGCGCCGATTGCGGCATACAAACCCTCTTCGTTATGTTTGTTAAAACGCTCCGCCAGTTCCTGCAGGTCGGGTGCATGAATACCAAGCTGACGAAATTCAGCGTTCAGCAATTGAGTTCCCGCCGCCACATTCTGTTCACGGTGTTGTGCCCTGAACCACTGCTGAACTTTGGCCCGCCCTCTGGAGGTGTGCAAGTATCCAAGTGATTTCAGCAGCCAGTCACGGCTCGGCTTGTCCTGTTTACCAGTGATAATATGCACCTGGTCACCGGTCTTCAAAACGGTATTAAGTGGTACGATTTTGCCGTTCAGTTTCGCCCCACGGCAACGATGCCCTATCTGAGTATGTACGCTATACGCAAAATCGAGAGGCGTTGCGCCAAACGGCAAATCAATCACATGTCCTTCGGGGGTAAATACATAAACGCGATCCGGTGAGCTATCGAGGCGCAAGAATTCCTTGACGTTCTCATCCTCGATCTCCTCGTGCCACTCCAGCACCTGACGCAGCCAGGCAATTTTGTCCTCGTAACTTGCACCCGCGATGTTTTTTGCATCGGTGCCTTTATATTGCCAGTGCGCGCACACTCCGTATTCGGCCTCCTGATGCATTTCAAAGGTGCGTATCTGTATTTCCACCACCTTGCGCCCAGGACCAATAACAGCGGTGTGTAAGGAGCGATAGCCGTTCTCTTTGGGCGACGCGATATAATCGTCAAACTCTCTGGGAATATTGCGCCACTTGCTGTGTACGATCCCGAGTACGCCATAACAATCGTCAACGGTGGGCACCAATACTCGCACCGCCCTGATGTCGTATACCTGAGAAAAACCAATATCATTGCGATGCATCTTGCGCCAGATACTATAAATATGTTTGGCGCGACCAGTGACGGCTCCCTCCTTACCGATTTTTCGCAGCTCGCTTTCGATAGTCGTCGTCACCTCGTCAATGTAGTACTGTCGATCGAGACGTTTTTCATCGAGCAATTTGGCTATTTGCTGATATTCGTCGGGCTCCAGATAACGAAAGGCCAGGTCCTCCAGCTCCCATTTCAGATGCCCTACGCCAAGTCGATGGGCAAGTGGTGCGTAGACATCAAAAATTTCTCGCGCCACCCGAACACGCTTGTGCTCTGAAGCTGATTTCAGTGCGCGAATCGCGCAGGTGCGCTCAGCAAGTTTGATTAGCGCGACGCGCACATCGTCGATAATGGAAACCAGCATTTCCCGAACTTTGGCCGCCTGTAAGGCACTGGCATGTCCAAAAACCTCGCGCTCGGAATCGTTGCGCAGTGTACTGATTACCGCCATGCGCAATACGCTCGCAATCAGGTCGGCCACCCGATCACCAAAATTACGCCGCACGGCTTCCAACGGCAGCTTTCCTTCCCGTACGGCACGGTATAAAAGAGCTGCTTGTAACCCCTCGTGGTCCATATGTAAATCGGCGAGGATTTCCGCCATTTCAAGACCCGTGCGAAAACTACTGGTGCCCGGTGCCCAGATATTGTCCTCTACAATGGCGCGTTCTTCGGCAGCCCAACTATGTTCACAGGCCAACTGGATAGCGGCAACCGCGGCAGGACTCCACTGGTATTTGCGCGTCATGACCTCAAGCCAGTCGTGCAACTCAATGGTGACGCCATTTTTTAACGAAAGAACTTCGCGAACTTTAACCATAGCGCTTGATTACCAACGGAGCGGTGTTAGATTGGCTTTTCACAATCAGGAGCCAAACACCCCGGAGGACAGATAGCGATCACCGCGATCACACACTATCGCCACGATTAATGCATTTTCCGATTGCGCGGCGAGTTGCAGCGCGCCGGCAACCGCTCCGCCTGAAGATACGCCGCAAAAAATGCCTTCCTTGCGCGCCAGATCGCGCATGGTACGCTCTGCGTCAACCTGCTCAATATCGAGAATTTGGTCGACACGATGTGCATCGAAAATCCCCGGTAGATATTCCTGTGGCCAGCGACGTATGCCGGGGATACTCGAACCTTCCCGCGGTTGCAGACCAACGATAGTAATATCCGGGTTCATTTTTTTTAGATAGCGCGAAACGCCCATGATGGTGCCGGTGGTGCCCATGGAACTCACAAAATGGGTGATTTTACCCTCCGTCTGACGCCAAATTTCGGGGCCGGTACCCTCTTCATGCGCGCGGGGGTTGTCATCGTTGTTGAACTGGTCCAACACTTTGCCTTTGCCCTGGGCGGCCATTTGCAGCGCCAGATCCCGCGCCCCTTCCATACTGGCCTGTTGGCTGACCAACACCAGCTCGGCACCGTAGGCGGTCATGGCGTCCTTGCGTTCGGCGGTCATGTTATCGGGCATCACCAGGATCATGCGGTAACCCTTGATGGCCGCGACCATCGCCAACGCTATCCCCGTGTTGCCACTGGTCGCTTCGATAAGCGTGTCACCGGGCCGAATATCGCCGCGAGCCTCGGCGTGCTGGATCATGCTGAGCGCAGGTCGATCCTTGACGGAGCCCGCCGGATTATTACCCTCCAGCTTGACCAGAATAGTGTTGTTTACACCCGCTGCCAGGCGCTGCAAGCGCACCACGGGTGTGTTGCCGATACATGATTCAATCGTCGCAAAAGCCATAGGTAGCCAACGCCTCGGTCATATTCAGATCGTGTATTTTACTCTAGCTGCGCGGCCCGTGCCGACACCGCGAATTGACGTTAAGATTCGTTAGCTATATCAACCTGACGTTTGCGAAACGTCCACGGAAGTATACCGCCGAGCGTGTAAAACACAGGGCTTGCCTGCCCCTCAGCGACTTACCACGACAAAGGCTAACGCGTATTCTTTTTCATCCGCCAGGCTCACATGTACGTGGCGAGCGCCGCGCGTCTCAAATAAACGCAACGCCGCTCCGGTAAACTCCAGCGCCGGCGAACCTGCGGCATCGTTCACAATACTGATTTCCTGCCACGATATTTTTCCAATGCCTGTGCCCAGCGCCTTACTAGCAGCCTCTTTGCCGGCAAAACGTTTGGCCAGATAGCTAGCAGGTGAGTGGTGTTTACTGAATATTGCCAGCTCCTGCGGCGATAATATGCGCTGCGCAAAACGCTTACCCCAGCGTTCCAGGGATTGTTCGATCCGTGCGCACCGCACCAGATCCGTCCCCACACCCAGAATCACTGTACCGCACTCCCCTGATTAGAAAGTCCGCGAAAAAATTCCCGGCTGCGCAGTGGCCGGCCACCAAGATGGGCATCGAGCGCGATCCGCAGCAAGCGCTTGGCCGCGCGTCGGACCACCTCGCTGGTAAAGTTGCCGGCAGCTATAGCTTGTAAATCAGCCCCTTTGAAAACATTTCCGCTATTACCGCTGGCGCCATCAGAGGCGAGCACAAATCCATCTTCCGCCACGAAGCGATACCAGCGCTGCACTTCGACAGGATCCCCTGAAATAGCTTCCGTATCGAGAGCAATGCCATAGCCGAGCTGCTCCAGCAGTAGCAATTCAAAGCCGCGCAGCAAAGGTTCCGCATCCCTGGTGCCGGGCAGCAGACGCACGACCTCCACATAGGCGTCAAACAATTCTGGATGTGGATCGTGTTCAGGTAGTAAACGCGTCATCAGTTCATTAACGTACAGACCGATGTAGAGAGTCCTGCCACTCCAATGGGATATAAGACCGCTTGGTTCCGCGTTGACCAATGTTTTCAATTCGCTACGTCCACGCCAGTGGGCCGCCAGCGGCACGAACGTTTGTAGCTTTTTGGATGCCCCTTTGCGCGGACCGCGGGTACCGTTCGCGACAACTCGGAAGCGTCCGTGTGCGCGGCAAAATAAATCCACCAGCTGACTATTTTCCCGGTACGGACGGGTATGTAAAATAAATGCTTGGTCACTTTGTGTGAGGTGCTGCATGTCAGGCCTCGTCATTCAACCGAACTAATCCCGGTATCCCAGACTGCGCAATGCCCGTTCGTCGTCGGACCAGCCACTGCGCACCTTAACCCACATGTTCAACATAACTTTACCGCCAAAGAGCCGCTCCATGTCGAGGCGCGCCTGGCGGCCAATCAACTTGATACGCGCCCCATTTTCGCCGATCAGTATTTTCTTTTGTCCATCCCGCTCGACCAAAATCAATGCGCTGATATGTCTGACAGCCCCGCGCTGTTCAAACTCCTCTATTTCAACTGTGACCTGATAGGGGACCTCCGCGCCCAACTGCCGCGTAATTTTTTCCCGCACTATCTCCGCCGCGAGGAACCGTTCGCTACGATCTGTAATCTGATCGTCTGCAAAGAAAAAATCGCCCACGGGTATATGTTGCCGAATAACTGATTCGAGTTTTTTTAAGTTCTTATTTTGTAGTGCGGACAACGGTATAAATTCAGCCGCAGGCAATAATTTTTTCAGCGTTTCGATATGTGGCAACAGGTCGCTCTGATCCGTCAGACGGTCAACTTTGTTAAGCGCCACCACCACCGGAATATTGGTCGCGCTCACCGCCGTTGCGACGGCAATATCTGCCGCGGTCCATACCAGACGATCGACGACAAATACGATAACATCAACATCGCGCATGGCACTTTGAGCAGCGCGATTCATATAGCGATTAATGGCCTTACTCTGTTCACCATGTAAACCGGGCGTGTCCACAAACACCAGTTGACAGGAACCCTCTGTTTTGATGCCACGTACCTGATGGCGTGTGGTTTGCGGTTTGCGCGACGTGATACTGAGCTTAACCCCAAGCAGGTGATTCAGCAGTGTCGATTTACCCACATTGGGACGCCCGACAATGGCGACAAAACCGCTATAAGTAGTTTCACCGGTCATCGCTTTCCCCCAGTAACCGCAAGGCCTCCGCCGCCGCTACCTGCTCTGCCTTGCGACGACTCGACGCGACACCCTGAACTATTTTACTCATGCCCGGCACACGACAACGCAATGTGAAAGTTTGTTGGTGGGGTTCACCATTCACATCGACTATTTCGTATTGTGGCAACCCCTGTCCCCGGGCCTGCACATATTCCTGCAGCCGTGTTTTGGGATCCTTGTATTCTTTTTCAGCTTGAATCGCAATCAAACTATCCGCAAACCAGCGCAAAATACAAGCTTGGGTTTCACCCAGACCAGCGTCGAGATAGATAGCGCCGATGATTGCTTCCAGCGTATCAGCAAGCATCGAGTCCCGGTGGCCACCGCCTGTTTTGGTTTCCCCACGACCAAGACGCAGATAGTCCATCAGGGTGAGTTTACGCGCGATACCAGCCAACGTGCCCTGTTTGACCAGTTGCGCTCGCAAGCGGCTTAAATCGCCTTCTTTCGCGGTTTCAAAGCGGCCATACAAATAATCACTAATTACCAGATCAAGTACCGCGTCGCCGAGGAATTCGAGGCGTTCATTATGTTTCGCGCCACTACTACGATGGGTCAGCGCCTGTTGCAACAACCCCTCATCGTTAAAACGATGGCCAAGGGTATCACAAAATTTCGCCAGCCCAGCGGCCACTTATCAGTCGCGTCCGGCAGTATCGTAAACATTATCAAACTTCACCACTACGTCAATATTTCCCATAAATGACACCCGTTTTTCATACGCCATACTGACGACGGTATGGGTTTTCTGCCTATCGACCTTTACTTCCCGCGCGGTAATATCGCGCACGCCGTTAATGGTGAACAATTTATCCAGGATACGTCTGATTTGCGCGTCGGATATTTCGTGCGTTTTCTCGTTTTTTAACGATTTGATTGAAGCGGCCACAAAATAATTATCCAGATAAAGCGGGCCTAGTTTAAATAATGCGGTCAAGAAAAATCCAATCACAGCCAGCAGAACGAGCATACTCAAAGACGACATGCCTTGCTGATACCTTCCTTTCATCGTAGCACCCTCCCGATTGTCCCGATAAGATCCACCTCAGTGTATTTTTCCCACGCCTTCAAACCCCGGCAGGCTCAACAGGCTTTCCCAGTGCATCCACACCACAAAAGCCTTGCCGACAATATTCTGCTCCGGGACAGCTCCCCAGGCGCGACTGTCGTAACTATTATCCCGGTTATCACCCACCATAAAATAATGTCCCTCTGGAACGACCCTGGTCACGTTGCGCCCAAACGCCGTTGGCGGAATACGTTTTCGCATCAAATGCACCACCCCATCGAGGTTTTCCTCCATGGTTCGATAGCCGAGTTCCTGTTCACCCTGATTACCCGCCAGCGTCTGCGGCATCTTCGTGCCGTTAATATACAGATTATTATCCAGGATCTGCACCTCGTCGCCCGGTAACCCGATCACTCTTTTGATAAAATAACGATCGTCGTCTGGCGGAAAGAATACCATCACATCGCCTCGTTGTGGCTGCCCGATGTCCACAACTTTGGTACCCAGTACCGGCAGGCGCAAACCGTAGGCAAACTTATTGACCAGTATAAAATCACCAATACGCAGCGTAGGAATCATTGATCCGGAGGGAATCTGGAAAGGTTCAACAATAAAGGATCGTAATATCAGCACTACCAATAAGACCGGAAAAAAAGGTGCCGTGAACTCAACATAAAAAGGCACTGGGGCGGCCTCACCGCCCTGGTTATGGCGATATTTACGCAATATAAACTTGTCCAGCAACCACACCGCGCCCGAAACCGCGGTCAGCACAACTAATACCAGTGGAAAATCAATATTCATACCAGAATAACCTTTATTTTTGCACGCTCAATACGAGTGCTGGCTCAACTAGACGTTGTCCGTTTGCAGTACCGCCAAAAATGCTGCCTGGGGAATTTCTACGCGCCCCACCTGCTTCATGCGCCTTTTGCCCGCTTTCTGTTTTTCCAGCAATTTCTTTTTACGGGTGATGTCGCCACCATAACATTTGGCCGTCACGTTTTTCCGCAAAGCCTTGACCGTGGTGCGCGCAATAATATGTCCACCGAGGGCAGCCTGAATCGCCACATCGAACATTTGACGCGGAATCAGTTCCTTCATTTTTTCGGTGATTAAACGTCCTTTTTGCTGAGCCTGATCCCGGTGCACGATTAGCGCCAGCGCGTCCACTTTCTCCCCATTGATCAAAATATCCATCTTGACCAGGGGGGCGGCTTGAAAACGTTCAAAATTATATTCCAGAGATGCAAAACCGCGGCTTACCGATTTCACCCGATCGAAAAAATCCATCACCACTTCGTTCATGGGTAATTCGTAGCTTAACGAAACCTGTTTCCCCGAAAACTGCATATTTGTTTGCACTCCCCGTTTTTCCACACACAGGGTTATGACGCTCCCCAGGTGATCCTTGGGAACCAGAATATTGGCAACGCACAGTGGTTCACGTATCTCATCGATAGCTGCCGCATCCGGTAAATTTGAGGGATTCGATACGTACACGCACTCACCTCGGGTGGTCGTTACCTCGTATACAACCGTTGGCGCCGTGGTAATTAGATCCAGGTCGTACTCGCGCTCCAGGCGTTCCTGTATAATTTCCATGTGCAACAGCCCTAGAAAACCACAGCGAAATCCAAATCCGAGTGCATCGGAACTTTCCGGTTCGTAAAATAACGATGCGTCGTTGAGTGTCAATTTTCCGAGCGCATCGCGAAAACCTTCAAAATCGTCGGAACTGACCGGAAACATACCCGCGTAAACTTGCGGCTTTACTTTTTCAAAGCCGGGCAACGCTGGCACTTCCGATGTGCGGGCGTGCGTAAACGTATCACCCACCGGTGCCCCGTGAATATCCTTGATACCCGCCACCAGAAATCCCACCTCACCGGCATACAACACTCCCGTTTCCTTACGCTTAGGGGTAAATACGCCAACTGCATCAACGGTGTACGCCTTGCCGATGACTTTCGAAATAATTTTGTCCCTGGAGCGCAGGGTGCCCTGCATGACTCTCACCAGCGATACGACACCCAGATAGTTATCAAACCAGGAGTCAATAATCAGGGCCTGCAGAGGCGCTGCCACATCGCCCTCGGGTGGTGGAACTCGGGCCACCAGTTGTTCGAGGACGGCCTGAATACCAAAACCCGTTTTCGCACTGCATCGCACTGCGTCGCTGGCATCCAGTCCGATAATATCCTCGATCTCCGCCGCCACCCGTTCCGGTTCTGACTGGGGCAGATCGATCTTGTTGAGCACCGGAATCACCTCCAGGCCCAGATTGATGGCGGTGTAACAGTTGGCAACAGACTGTGCTTCAACTCCCTGGGCCGCATCGACCACCAGCAGCGCCCCTTCGCACGCCGCCAGGGATCGGGAAACCTCATAGGAAAAATCCACGTGACCCGGCGTGTCGATAAAATTCAGCTGGTAGGTTTTGCCATCCAGAGCGGTGTAATTCAAACACACGCTCTGTGCTTTGATGGTGATGCCGCGCTCGCGCTCAATATCCATGGAATCGAGCACCTGCGCCGCCATTTCGCGGTCCTCCAGTCCACCGCAAAACTGAATAAAGCGATCCGCGATGGTGGATTTTCCGTGGTCAATGTGGGCGATGATCGAAAAATTTCGAATATGATTCAGGGTGGGCACGTTGATAGTTTCGTTCCGTAACAATGGGGCAGGATGCGCGACGACGCGAAGTCTAGCGCATTTGCCCCTGAGGCGCTACGAACAGCCCATGTGCCCAGGCGTGTTGTGACCGGCGATCAGTTTATTTCGATAGTACGGAAGATTGACCTGCCGCGACGGAAAAAGCGCATTGCCACAGGCGTATTGTTGGGCAACTCGGCCAGCACCTGATGGTAATCGCTAATGTCAGAGATCACCTTGTAACCAAGCTGGACAATAATGTCGCCAGGTTGCAGGCCGGCGGCCTCGCCGGGTGTATCCGGATAGACCTGTCTGATGGTTACCCCGCCGGTTATATTCCAGTTCTGGCGCAAATTATCTTCAACCTGCTCAACTTCCAGGCCAATGCGATCGCCAGCGGCGCTCGCGGCAAAAGTTGGGGGTTCTTCCTCCCCTGGCCGTTTGCCCACCTGCACTGTCAGTTCACGTTTGCGACCTTTGCGAATGAGTACGGCTGTTGCTTTGCTGCCCGGCGACATCAGTCCGACGGTATGGGGCAAATCACTGGCATCCTCTATCGACTGGTCATTAAACTCAACCACCACATCGCCCGCTTTGATACCGGCTTTCTCCGCCGGTCCGTCCTTTTCAACCTGGGCAATCAGCGCGCCCTGGGGCTTGCTCAAACCCAGAGATTTTGCCAGGTCCCGATCTACGTCCTGAATGTAGACACCCAACCAACCGCGATCCACCCGACCCTTGGTTTTCAACTGGGCGACAACCTCCTGTGCGACGCTGGAAGGAATTGCGAACGACAGCCCGATGGAGCCACCCGAGCGCGTATAAATTTGCGAATTGATGCCAACCACTTCGCCGGCCAGATTAAACAGCGGACCACCGGAATTGCCGGGATTGATCGCCACGTCACTTTGAATAAAAGGGACATAGTCCTCGCCCCGCTCGGTGGGAATACTCCTGCCGATAGCGCTCACAATGCCCACGCTCGCGGAATAATCCAACCCAAAGGGGGAGCCAATCGCCACCACCCATTCACCAACTTTTAACGTATCGGCCGCTGCAAGTTTGACCGTCGGCAAATCCCGCGCGTCAATTTTTATCAACGCCAGATCCGAGCGTGGATCGACGCCCACCACTTTGCCGGGAAATTCGCGCCGGTCAATCAGCCGCACGTTGATCTCGCTGGCCCCGTCGATCACGTGGTTATTGGTTAAAATATAGCCATCCCGGGAAATAATAAAACCGGAGCCCATCGAATACGCCTTGCGCTCGGGCATGCGTCGTTGCTCGAAAAAGTCGCGAAATATATCCGGCATATCTGGAGGTAGCTGTTGCCCTCTGCGCAACGAGGTCTTTTCTATTGTATTTATTTTCACCACGGCCGGTGAGCTTTCCTCAATCAACTGTGTAAAATTCGGCAGGTCGGCGCGGACTGGTGCCGCCCATAAGATCGCTAGCGCGAAAACCGTGCAAAACTGTCTAATCATCATGCTACGTCTCCTGACCATAGGGCTCGCTTACACAAAATCGCTGAATTACGTCAATAAATAGTAACGCAGAGCGTAAATATCAAGCCCCGACACACCGACACCTGTTGAATACTATAACCTCAGACGGTGGCACCCACCTCAGCGGCCTGCCCCGACAAAAGTATGGGCTGTAGATCGCTCTGATTGCGCGCCAACCAGGCGAGAAAGCGCACACCGATGCCAGCGGTCAATAACCCCGCAGTTGCCATCAACGCCACCCCCAGATCGCTTACAAACAGGGATTGGCCCAGCCAGGCGCCGCCCAGTAGTCCTGTTAATGGCGCGCTGTAGACCAGCAACGATCCCCGCACCACCACGCTTTCCGGTATACCAACACACACGATATCGCCCACGCGCAGTGAGCGATTAGCATGCTCATCCGTCAAAACGCGGATTAGCGTTGTTTTGCCGGTTAATTTACTCAGCAAGCGCTGCCCACAACCCCTTTCACCAGCACAGGTCGCGCAGGCCGAGGACTGTACGGTTTCGACCCAGACATGGTCGACTCCGCACTCAACGATCGTTCCCGTTTCTTCAATCATTGCTGGAGCCCAACGGTCGCAGCTGTACGGATTCGGCAATCCGCTGGGCTGTTAACTTGGGAATTTCCCCAACCACACAGATGTTATAGGGTTGGTCTGCAAAACTGATTCGCGACATATGTGCCACGGTGGCGCCGCGCTGCGCCTGTACCACCGGCACGCCGGCAGGTGGTTGCGCGTCCACAAAAATTGAAAACGCCGCCAGACCATCGGTATACAGGACGGACTGAGTAGTTTTTCCAGGGTCCGTTCCCGCCAGCACAAACCCAGGAGGAATCCAGTCGCTGCGCCATGCAACCTGCAGCGACACTTGAGTGATGACGTCCGTTACGCTGGTTTTGCAGGGCCTGCCGTCCAGTTCGTCAACAGACGGGTTTGGCTGGCCCGCAGATAACTCTGCATCGCTTATGGACGCACCAATTTCAATATTCGTGTATTGAAAACGTTCCAACGCCCTGTCCCCGTTCCCCACCAGAATAAGCTGCATCAACAAACCAGTTTGCGCGTCCAGGCCAACGATATATCCGTACCGAAACTCGTCCCTGGGCACCAGATGAATAACGGTTATCTGCCGATTCGCAATGCGATCTTCGCCGCGGTGAAATAGATTGTAGTGACTCGCGAGAGGTTGATGAATCTTGTCCTTGACGCCGGGTGCCACGCCGCGCAACAACAGATCGCCGATGCGCCGGCAGTCAACTGTATTACCCTGTCGTGTAATTTCGCGAGGAGTGCCATTGAGATGGACGAGGCGTTCAAACTCCTGCCCGTTCTTTACACCGTGAACTATTCTGACAGCCTTGAGGGCCCCACCGTATTCATAGGTAAACGTTCCGCGGTAATTGAGTGCGCGACCCGCCTCAGACATTTGCGCCAGCAAACCCTCAACGGAATTTTTGTCGCCAGCGGCCCAGGCTGATCCTGCAACCACGCCAAACGCGACCGCAGCCACAGCAAACCATCGCCGCATGCGCAAAGCGTCTCCTCGAATCGGTTTCAATAAACGGGCGTTAGCGGCCATCCTGCTGTTGCGGCAGACGCGCAAAGGGCAGCATACCCTGGCTCGAATTGAGTGACGCCTGCTCCGTGTGGGCCTGCATCATCTGGTTGAGATATTGCTCTATTTGTTGCTCCGTCAGCGCATCGGGGCGCGGCTGATTAATCACCAGCAAGGTCCGCGGTTGATTGGTATTGGCCACAGATCCGGTGCTGGCATTGCGCGCGCTGACAGTAGGGGCCTGGAACCCGGCCGGTAACTGGTATTCAGGGCGATAATCACTGCTGACGCCGCTACTGGCCGTGCTCAGCGCCGGGTCCCCGAGCTCGGCGGTTGCAGCGTTGAAATAGAGGTGCTGACTGGCCACAATTGCCACCACCGCAACGGATGCCGCAATGGCGCCCCTCCCGACGGATGAAAGAAACTTTTTGACCGTACTGAGCGCGCCTGTGGATAACTTTTCAGCTTCTATCGCCGCGCTAATCTGGCTCGAAAAGTCTTCCAGTTGTACGGGCAGTTCGCGGCGCATCGCCTGCGCGGCCAAATGGTAGCGGTGCCACGAGTCCCGCAACTGGGTATCGGCAGACAGAGCCTGTAACACACGGCGGGCCTCCAGTTCGTTTGCTTCTCCATCCATTAATGCGGATAAGGACTCGCGGACATTGTTATTTGGCTGGCTCATTGCTTTTTTACCTTTTGTGTCATGCTCAATAGCGGTGTCGTCAATGGTGGCCCGTTATAACACACTCTGTCGGGCAAACGTTCGGCATGGGCATTGTGGATAACTTTTTCGCCAATTTGCACCACCTGGTGGCCGTTCACCTAGCTGGTCAGACCAACCTTTTTCAAAAAGGTTCAACCAATTACAGCAAACCATCCTGCAGGGATTTTATTTGTATTTCAATGGCTTCCCGTGCACGAAAAATTCGTGAACGCACTGTGCCAACCGGGCAATCCATTACCGCCGCGATATCTTCGTAACTCAGACCATCAAATTCCCGCAGGGTGACCGCTGTGCGCAGGTCCTCCGGTAGATTCTTGATCGCGTCGTCCACCACCTGCTCCAGTTGATCCCGGGCCAGCAGGTTCTCTGGCGAATCCACATCCTGCAGGGCATCGCCGCCCCCAAAAAAATCCGCGTCGTCCACATCGACATCGCTACTCGGCGGGCGACGGTTACGGGATACCAGATAATTTTTCGCGGTATTGACCGCGATGCGGTACATCCAGGTATAAAACTGGCTGTCGCCACGGAAATTATGGATAGCGCGAAAGGCTTTGATAAACGCTTCCTGCACCACATCGGCGACCTCATCCCGATCGCGCACGAAGCGGCCCACGATGGCCTGCACCTTGTATTGATATTTCAACACCAATAAATCGAAGGCTCGCTTGTCACCTTTCTGGACGCGAACGACCAATTCATTGTCTGAATCCTGGGGCTTGTCGGCACCCATTTACATCCCCTTATCCTTGTTGTGCGCAAATACGGCTATCGCCAAGCAAGTGAGACTAGACAATTAAAGCGCCGTTTGGTTCGCGGACCCTCTGACGGCGCTGTGTAGGTTTTTATCGGCGCCTATACTATCATGCCCGGCCCGGAGTTAAGGGACTCGCCGCGTGCAGAGCAACAAAACTTACTATCACGATGTGCTGGTTGTTGGCAGCGGCGCGGCCGGTATGACGCTGGCCTTACATCTGGCTGACAACCACAGCGTCGCCCTGATCAGCAAAGACCAATTACGCACCGGTTCTACCTGGTTTGCCCAGGGTGGCATTGCCGCCGTTCTCGACCCGGCCGACAGTATCGAAGCCCACGCCCAGGACACCATGCGCGCCGGTGCCGGGCTATGTCATCAGGACGTGGTGCATTTCACGGTGTCCCAGGGTCCAGCAGCTATTCGCTGGCTCATAGAACAGGGTGTCTCTTTCAGTCGCGATGAAACCACCGGCGATTACCACCTTACTCAGGAAGGTGGTCACAATCACCGGCGTATACTGCATACTGCGGATGCCACCGGTAAAGCCGTTTCCGGCACCCTCGCCGAGCGGGTGCTGGAGCACGCCAATATTCAGGTGTTCACCGAGCATGTTATCGTCGACCTCACCACCCAGGCGGATGCCAGCTCCCGTAAACTGCGCTGCAATGGCGCCTACGTGCTGGACCGAACCTGCGATGAGGTTTGTCTGTTTCAGGCTAAAACTGTGGTGTTGGCAACGGGCGGCGCCAGCAAGGCATATCTGTATACCAGTAATCCGGATGGCGCCAGCGGCGACGGTATCGCTGTAGCGTGGCGACGAGGTTGTCGGGTTGCAAACATGGAATTCAATCAGTTTCACCCCACCTGCCTGTTTCACCCCCGGGCCAAAACTCTGCTCGTCAGTGAAGCGTTACGCGGAGAAGGTGCACTGTTGCGCCTTGCCAGCGGCGAGCGCTTTATGCCGCGCTTCCATCCCGACGCTGAACTTGCTCCTCGGGATATTGTGGCGCGCGCCATCGACCACGAAATGAAACGGCTGGGTAACGATTGCGTGTTTCTCGATATCAGTCATCGGTCCGCTGATTTTATCGAAAGCCACTTTCCAACCGTGCGCGCACAGTGTCTGGAGTATGGCATTGATATTTGCAAGGAACCCATTCCCGTGGTTCCGGCGGCCCATTACACCTGCGGCGGAATTGTGGTGGATATGCAGGGCCACACCGATCTTGAAAATCTCTATGGGGTCGGCGAATGCACTTTCACCGGCCTGCATGGTGCCAACCGTATGGCCAGTAATTCATTACTGGAATGCGTAGTGTTTGCCCGTTCGGCAGCGGCAAGTATTAACGCGCGCATCGCGCGGATAGAAAAACCTAATTACGTCAAGGAGTGGGATGCCAGCCGCGTCACTCACTCAGACGAGGATGTGGTGATTTCCCACAACTGGGATGAGTTGCGTCGATTTATGTGGGATTACGTCGGCATCGTGCGCACCCGTAAACGCCTGGAACGCGCGGCGCATCGTATCGATATGCTCAAACGGGAAATTCAGGAGTACTACAGCAATTACAAGGTTAGCGCGGATCTACTGGAGTTGCGCAACCTCGCGGTGGTTGCCGATCTGATGATTCGCTCCGCCCTGCTGCGCAAGGAGAGCCGCGGCCTGCACTTCACCCTCGACTACCCGGACGCCTCCCCCGTAGCGAAAGACACCATCCTGGTACCCATGAATTTCGCCGACCAGGAAATTATCGTCAGTAAACACTGATCACTTATGGCCGACGGCGCTGAAACCAGATCCGAACGTTTGCAACCACAGCGCGAGACGACGAAAATCGTCCCTGCTACAGCTGTCGCGAAACAGGGGTAGCCGCGTCGTGCGTCTGCCTGTCTCGCTTATTCTGAGCACGATCAGCCAATTGCTAAAGTACGCGATATCGCAGTGACTCAACGGCCCTGCTCGGCCGGACCGCTCCACTGACCAACGCCCGCCGTAACAACCCAGCCGCTCGACACGCTCCACCGAACGCATACCGCGTAGCGCCATAATCAGCCCGCAACCCAGCGCTGCCAATAATCCCCAACGCAGCGCTGCGGGCAGGGACAGTAACAACAGTAAACCCGCGCACGTCCCATACACCAGCCCCAGCAAGCCCAGGTAACAGCGGGAAGGTTGAAGTTTGATCTCAAGACTGGTGTTCACGGGCAGCTCGAATGATATCGACAATGCGACGTGTATCCGCATCTGCGGGCGTGTTTTGCTGCATTAGCCAGCCAAACAAATCCTGATCCTCGCAGGCCAGCAGCCGGACGTACCGGACCTGATCCTCCGATGCCAGCGATGGGTAAACCTGATCGACAAAGGGTTGTAAAATCAGGTCGAGTTCCAGCATGCCGCGACGGCTGGCCCAGAAAAGTTTATTGCGTTCCATTACAGGCGTCGTTTCATTGTGCATATCACCATAATTTTGAATTACCACCACGACAATCTTGTTTCAGCGGGAAACCCCAATACCGCCCCACACTCACTGTCCGGCATCTTGCCCCAAACACCCGTATTCATCTATTTTTGATACATACTACTGCAAGATCGCCAAATAGACTCGATCCCATTATAGTGGCGCTGCAAAGGGCAACTGATTACCATATCGCTCCCGTTTAAATCTGGCACTTATGAATAGCTGGCCCCAATTTCTCGCCCAGCAGGGCGCACACTTCGACAGCGACTTGATTGTCTCGTTCGGCGAAACTGCGAGCGACTATAGCACTCTGGTCACCACCACTACGCTATCGGATATTGGCGATCAGGGCCTGTTATCACTCAGCGGGGCGCACAGCGCCAAATTCCTGCAGGGACAAGTGACCTGCGATGTCAACGCGCTCAGTGAAAAGACCAGTATGCCGGGTGCAATCTGTAATCTCAAAGGCCGGGTCACCACCAGCTTTCGTCTCCTTCAAGCTCGGCCCGATGCGGGCGACGCGGAACAGATTCAGATGTTGATGCATCGCGAACTGGTGCCGTCAACCATCGCCACCCTGAGTAAATACGCGGTATTCTCAAAAACCACCTTACTGGATCGCAGTGGAGATTATCGACAATTTGGCATTGCCGGACCCGATGCATCAACGGCCCTCGCCGCGCTTTTTAACGATATACCCAAGGCCACCAACCAGGCTACACAGAGCGAACTCGCCACGCTGATACGTATTGATGGCGAACGATTTATTGTTGTCGTTCCGCAGGTCAATGCCGAAACCATCTGGCGCAAACTTGCCGCGAACACTACCGCAGTGGGGCTGCCATTCTGGCACCTGCTCAACGTGCGCGCCGGGAGTGCCGCAATTTACCCCGACACCAGTGGAGAATTTGTGCCGCAAATGCTCAATTATCAGGCGCTCGGCGCGGTTAGTTTCAAAAAAGGCTGTTATACGGGCCAGGAAATTGTGGCACGCATGCAGTACCTGGGTAAACTCAAGCGGCGCCTCTACCGCCTTTCCGTTGACGCCGTTGACGTATGTCGCCCGGGCGCGGTGATCACCACTGTCGGCAGCGCGCAGGAAGTCGGCCAGGTGGTGCTCGCTGCCGCGAGTGAGGCGACCACTCAGGAAATACTGGCCGTGCTCACACAGGAGGCCGCGCAACAGCCACAACTGGCCATCGCCGATACACCAGCGGCCGTTACCCTGCTGCCCCTGCCCTACTCGCTGGACACCCCTTGATCGAGTGGTTTTCCCAACACCACGCGCTGCTGGCATGGATGACCGGCGCATCGCTGGTTACTTTTATCGCCAGCTTGCTGAGTCTGCCATGGTTGGTCAGCCGCATTCCCGAAGACTATTTCCTGCGCGAAAAACGCCATCCCAGCCCCTGGAAAAAAACCCATCCCGCGATCCGCCTGGGGGTATTAATCGGCAAAAATGCCCTCGGACTAACATTGTTCGTGGGGGGAGTACTGATGCTCTTTCTACCCGGCCAGGGACTACTCACCATGGCCATGGGCATACTTTTACTCGATTACCCGGGGAAATTTCGCCTGGAGCGCCGGATTGTGCAAGTACCCCAGGTGTTCGAGAGTCTCAACTGGTTGCGGGCGAAACGCGGCGCGGCGCCGTTAATGGTAGACGGCGACTGAAGAACAAGGGTTGTGGCTGCCAAATCACTACCGCTGCAGTGACAGCAATTCAACCTTGTACCCATCTGGATCTTCCACAAACGCCAATACCGTGGTGCCATGTTGCATCGGACCGGGCTCGCGGACCACATTGCCGCCCTTGGCTTTAATTGCCGCACAGGTGGCGTAGACGTCCTCGACACCAATTGCGATATGCCCGTAAGCAGTACCCAGAGCGTAGTTGGTGGTATCCCAGTTGTGCGTCAACTCCAGCACCGTATTGTCGGACTCAGGCCCATAGCCGAGAAACGCCAGCGTAAAACGCCCGCCTGGAAAATCCGTTTTACGCAGCAACTGCATTCCCAGCAATTCGGTATAGAACGCCACGGAGCGTTCCAGGTTTCCCACCCGCAACATCGTATGTAGTAGTTTCATTCGCACTTCCTGAATTTTGGCAAGCAACTTTTGGGGCACAGATAACAGTGCTGGGTCAATCGACAAACACTGGCGTCGCGATATACTCCCAGATAATTGCCGTGCCAACCAGTACCACAACCACATATACCAGCGCCACCGTAAACACCGCGCTAGCGTAAAGAAAACCCCTGTCCCATGGAACGTTCATCATCATCGGCACACCCACGTACACCAGGTATATCGCGTAAGTAGACGCTGCGATCGCCAGTACAATATCCAGCCACCAAATCGGATAAGCCGCAAAGGCTCCAGCCAAGAAAACCGGCGTACAGGCGTAGCCCATCAGCACCACGCCCTTAATTGGAAAAGATACGGTTTGATAGGTTTGCGACATCCAGTCCAGCATCAATCCGATAAACACCACGGCTCCAAGCAACGCGAGGTAAAAAAGTACAACCAGCGGAATCGCGCTACCCTCGGTGATTCGCACCGTCTCGACGCCGGAGATACTCCAGCCAACCTTGGTTGTGCCCAGATAAAAACCCAGCGCCGGTAGCAACGCCATGACGACGGGGTAGGGAAGTAAACGTTTAATTTGCGCATCGCTCAAAGCTGCGATGGCTTTCCACTGTGCACGCGGACGAACTAGTAACCCCGGTATATGGCCAAACATAAGCACGCCTGTTCAATTGTTGTAATAGTTGAAAGTAGTTTATAGCGCCTGTAAAGCGAGCGCGCCTTGACGAGCATCAATTTTCATCCCGGGAAATTCGCACCCTGCTACGCCGGGTGCGCTGCGCTTGCCCCCGATCATGAAGACTGATGGCCCCAGTGGCCCGCGACTACCGCGAGCAGTGTCCAGACGCCGTAGCTCACCAGTAACAACGCAAACACACGGCGAAATTGTACGCTTTGCAGCTGACGCGCGAGTGCGCCATTGGCAAAGCCCGTCACCAACATCGCTGGCAAGGTCCCCAAGCCGAACGCCGCCATTTGCGCCACGCCCCCCTGCGGCGACCCCGCCGTGCTGGCAAATGCCAGTGCGCTGTACACTAACCCACAGGGCAACCAACCCCAGATTAATCCCAGCGCCACCGCGCCCATGGTCGATCGCACCGGCAAGACCCGTTGACCGAGCGGTTGCAGTCGCCGCCACAATACGCGGCCGCCCTGCTCCAGCCAGGTCAATCCACGCCACCAGCCAATCACATAAAAACCCATTCCGATCAGCAAGCATCCCGCAATTACCCGTAACACGGGGCCCGCCGCGAGGTAATTTGCGCCCAACGCACCCACACTCGCCACCACCCCGCCCGCCATGGCGTAACTGCAGACACGGCCCAGATTGTAGCCCAGCACCCAACGGCCAGCGCCGTTGTCGCTCGCAAACCCCAATGCTGATGCTATGCCACCACACATGCCTACACAGTGACCCGCGCCCAGCAACCCGATACCGAACATCGCCGCCAGCGTCGCCACGACTTCCTCACCCATCCGTCGACACCGACCCTCGCATGCGAACTGTATTACCGCACGGCCTCGCACCCATTACCGACTTATCACTCGCCGCTCGCGCGTCAGTAGACCGCTCGACGTCGATCTTGTCCTCGTCAAACAATATTCGTTCACCGTCGCCGTCCAGGTCATCGTACTGGCCACTTTTAACCGCCCAGAAAAAACCCACAAGACTTGCCGCCAGCACGATAATAGACAGGGGAATTAGTAAATACAGACTTTCCATGGGAGTACCTTTATGGATGCAAACTTCGCTGCGTTCAGATTACCACTGCCGGCGCTGACTCGAGATCTTTATCCCGCACATTGCGCGGAACGTTGCCACAGCGCAGTCGCAGGGCATTGATTACCACCAACAGGGAGCTGGCCGACATGCCAATCGCCGCCGCCCACGGCGGCACCCAGCCGACTACAGACAGGGGTAGCGCGCTCAAATTATAAAATATTGCCCACAACATATTTTGGCGCACAATCCGGGCGGTGTTATGCGCCACCTCAACCGCTTCCACCAGGGTTTGCAAATTCCCGGTCATCAGTATGGCGTCGGCGGCCAGACGCGCGAAATCCGTGGTATCACCAACCGCTACAGAAATATCAGCACCGCTGAGCACCGGCACATCATTAATGCCATCGCCAACCATCAACACCACATCCCCAGAGGCCTGCCGGTTGCGAATGTGCGTCAGCTTATCCGCCGGCGAGCTATTCGCATACCATGCGCGAATACCCAGCGTTGTCGCCAGCTCGGACACATTTGCAGTTCTGTCGCCACTTAACAATTCAACGGCAAGCTCACGCTCCGCAAAGCGCTGCACGACCTCGCCCGCACCAGGACGCAGGGCATCGACAAGAATTAGCGCCGCCAACAGGCCGCGGCGACTGGCCAGTAATACCGTAATTCGTGGTCGGACGTCGCAAACTTCGTCACCGACCTGACCGGCACTTTCCAGCTCCAGGGGCGGCAGTGTCAGGCCCAGCCTCTGGACAATAAAATCCGGTTTGCCAAGGGCGTACAGTTCGCCATCAATCACGCCACTCACACCACCGCCGACAGTGTGCTTAAGTTGTCGCGCATGCATCGGCGTTGCGCGACCATTCAACGCCATGGCAATCGGGTGACGACAACCCTGCTCCAGTGCCGCGACGATATCCAGAATTCTAGCGTCGAGCGGCTCTATTACCACATCCCACTGCGCGGACGAATGCGACTGTGGATTATCTGAGGGTGGAGTCAGCACCTTGTGTATTGCCAGCTTCCCGGTGGTCAACGTGCCGGTTTTATCCAGTATCACCCGCGTCACCTCGTGTAACGTTTGCAATACGTGCCCGCGACGCACCAGGAATCCCTGTCGTTGTAAGCGACCCGTCGCCACCGCCAATGCCACCGGTGTCGCGAGCGACAGCGCGCAGGGACAGGTCACCACCAAGACCGACAATGTCACCCACAAAGCACGCTCCGGTTCCAACCACCACCACACCATAAACACCAACGCGGCCACCACCAGCACCAGGCCCACAAACCAGCCCGCCAGCCGATCGGCCACAGCGACTTGCCGGGGTTTTTCGGCCACCGCCGTATCCAGCATGGATAATATGGTTGCCAACCGGGTGGCTCGTCCGACAGCGCTGACCCGTATCCTGAGACGATTGTTCGTATTGACGGTGCCGGCGCTAACCAAGTCGCCTCGCCCTTTGCGGACGGGTTGTTGTTCCCCAGTCAACACCGCTTCAACTACATAACTGCACCCGGAAACGACGACACCATCGGCGGGTAGCGTGTCGCCCTCGCCGATCTGAATAATCTCACCGCTGCGCAGTGATTTAACCGGCACCCGTTCCAACGCCCCACCGTTTAATCGTAGAGCAGTCTGTGGCACGGAACGCGCCGCTCGTCCAACCGCCAATTCATTGCGATAACGCACGCGCATCTCAAAAAAACGGCCCAGCAATAAAAAAAATGTCAGCATCGACACCGCATCAAAATAAACCTCCCCGGATTGCGTAATGGTTGCCCAAAAACTCGCCGTGTAGGCCAGCGCTATTGCCAGAGCAATCGGTACATCCATGGTTAAATGCAGGCAGCGCACGCTGCGCCAGGCCCCCAGAAAAAACGGTTGTGCCGAATACACCACCACCGGCGTGGCAACCAGTAAACTGATCCACCGTAAAAAATTCACCCATTGCTGTTCGATACCCTGAAAAGCCCCTGCGTACAACGCTATGGCCAGCATGCCTGCCTGCATCATGCCAATACCGGCAACGCCAAGTCGCAACACATAACGCCGTTGCTCAACTGCAATTGATGTCAATGCGCTGGATTCGTCCGTTGGTTCAACCCCATAGCCCATACTCGCGATAGCGGCGAGTACTTTGCTCAAAGGTAAGCTCGCGAGGCGCCACTGCACGCGGCAGCGACGACGTGTGACATTGACCGAAACCGCCTCCACACCAGGTAGTTTGCGCAGGCGGTGTTCAATCAGCCAGGCACAGGCGGCACAGGTTATGCCGGAGATGGCTAACTCCACCGTAGCCAGGCCCCGCCCATCGACGCTGATTAAATCTTCATACACCGCAGGCACATCGTAGCCGTCAAACTCCGCGTCGACTACAGTAGCGCCACGCTGGGCAGGGCGCGTTCGATAACGATAAAATTTTTCCAGCCCACCATCGACAATCGCGCCTGCCACCGCCTCACAACCAATGCAACACATCGCTCTTGGCACGCCGTCCACCACCAACCTGATATCGACGCCATTGGGTACGGGTAAGTGACAATGAAAGCACAGGTTATCGGACATGGTCTGGATCACTGACCTTAATTATTGTAGCTTCTTCGGGCAGCGCAAGACTGCCCAGCGTGCCGAGAACACTTGTATGTTCCTGTGCAAAATTAATTTCGCCGTTCAGTCGCCATGCGGCTGCATTATAAGCCTCGCGACCGCCTGGCGGACCGGGCATCAGGCGCAGATAAAAACGGTAGGCGGGCCGTACTGCTAAATGACCTCGATAGACCCCCGCGCCCCCGGCTGTAGCCACCAGGGTACGATCCCCACGGGCGTTTGTAGGATGCAACAACAACAGCGTCAATACATCAGGCAAATCAGGATGATCTGGCGCTGCACTCGCGCTTAAAGTGATGGCGACTGTCTCGCCATCTTCGGCAAATTCAATTCGCGCGGACAGGCCCAACGCCCGGGCCTGTTCGTCCTGAGACAGGCGTTCGTTTATAGCCAATCCATCGCGATAATAATTGTCACTGACCAGCTGGTCGCTGTGGCGGATCGCCAGAACCAGGGTGTATAAACTTGCACACACCACCACCGTTGGCAGGGCAATCAAAAACCAGGGCCAGAACTGACGGTACCAGGGTTCGCTGGACACGCCGTGAACACCATTGCCGTTGTTATGTTCACCCGCCATTGATTGTTATTTCACCCGTAAAGATCAGGTACAAATCAACAAAAATATGTCGCATCAGTTCACCCTTGAGAGGTATGAGATCTTGACTAACGCCTGAACGGCCCGATAAACCGGCTCTTTTCGCTGTCGGCAATACGCTCATCCTCGGTCGCTTTGATCACGAAGGTAACATCACTGGCGCCCGACTTGAGAAAACCGGGATCCAGTTGCAATCTGATCACGTGTAAAAATACTTCTCCTGCCGCTACGCGCACTGGATTGTCACCGATAAATTTAAAATCGTACTCACCACTAATCGCAATTTGATAGTGATGATCACGATTGTCCATATTGCTGATGCGTAACGTATAAATATTGTCAATCAAGCCGCGCGTAGTTTCCCGATACAACATTGCGCGATCGCGAACAACATCGAGCTCCACCGGCGTACGGGTTAGCAACGCATAAGCAAACAGGGTGATCATTAATAGTAACGCTACGCCATACCCCACCAGACGGGGTCTGAGTATTTTCGTTACGCCCCTCTGCAACTGATTTTCGGTGGTAAAACTTATCAGGCGGCGCGGGTACTCTACTTTGTCCATAATGGCGTCACAGGCATCAATGCACAAACCGCAGCTGATACATTCCGACTGCAATCCATCGCGAATATCGATACCAACTGGGCAAACCTGCACGCACAGGCCGCAGTCGACACAATCTCCCAGCCCATCAGCGCGATGATCTGTGTCTTTTTTACGCACGCCGCGGGGCTCGCCGCGCGCACTGTCATAAGACACTATCAACGTATCCTGATCAAACATGACCGCTTGAAAACGTGCATACGGACACATGTATTTGCACACTTGTTCGCGCAGATAGCCCGCGTTCATGTACGTCATACCAGTAAACAGGAAGGTCCAGAACACCGTGGCCGGATCGGCGGAAAACGTAAAAAATTGTGGGACCAATTGCCTGACCGGATTGAAATAGGCTACAAACGTAAAACCAGTCGCAAGGGCAATTAGTAACCAGGTAATGTGCTTACCGCTTTTGCGCCACACCTTGTTGAAACTCCAGGGCGACAAATCGAGCTTGATACGCCGATTTCTATCCCCTTCAAAAAAATGTTCGACGCCCATGAACAGCATAGTCCACACCGTTTGTGGACAACTAAATCCACACCACACCCGTCCAACCAGTACCGTAACGGTAAACAGGGCGAATGCTGCGATAATCAGAAACCACGCCAGCAGCATAAAATCCTGCGGCCAAAATGTGACCCAAAAAATGTGGAACTGACGTTCCGGCAGATTAAACCAGACCGCCTGACGACCGTCGATTTGTATCCACGGCAGCAGGAAATACCCCAACAACAACGGAATGCCACTACGTTTTTTTAATTTGCGAAAAAATCCGACGAAGCGCCGCGCATATATTTTTCTGCGCGTTTCATACAGATAGAGAACATGATGCTCATCGCTGGCAGGCGGCTTACCTTGTCCCGGTGCAGTCATCGCACTTTCACACCATTACTGTCTCGACAAACTGTAGACGTAACTGGCTAACAAGCGAATTTTACCTTCCCGTAGTTGTTCACCCTGGGCCGGCATCAAGCCCTGCCGCCCACCCCGTATGGTCGTTTTTATAAGTTCCGGCGAACGACCATAGAGCCATACATCATCGGTTAAATTGGGCGCACCCAATGCCTGATTGCCACCCCCGTCCGCGCCGTGGCAGCTGGCACAATAAGTCGTAAATACCTGCTCGCCCTTACTGGCCAGAGTAGCATCGTGCTCGCGAGCGCTTATTTGCAGAACATATTCAGTTACCGAGCCGACCCCATCTTCGCCGATTATCGCAGCCCAACCGGGCATCGCGCCGCGCCGCCCATGGGTGATCGATGCCTGGATCGCCGCAGCTGTGCCACCATACAACCAGTCGTCGTCGGTCAAATCCGGAAACCCGTAACCGCCACCACCATCGCTGCCATGACAGACGGCGCAATTGTTACCAAACAAGCGGCGACCTATTTTGAAAGCAGCGGGGTCGAGCGCCAGCTCTTCAATGGATTGATCCTTGAAATTAGCGTATGCCGCCTCAAACCGATCATCCGCTCTTTTTTCCTGAGCAAGCCACTGCCCGCTGGATGTCCAGCCCAGCACACCAGGAAGATTACCCAGCCCCGGATACAGCAGTACGTAAACAACAGCAAACACCACCGTAGCCACAAACGATTTGAACCACCAGGCCGGTAACGGGTTATCGTATTCCTCAATTCCGTCGTAGACGTGCCCAGTTTTTGGGGGCTCACCATCTTTTGGTTTTTCCCGCAACACCACGCTGCGATTGGCAAACAGAATCCAGCACACACCGACCAGGGTTACGGTAAAGATTACTATGACCCACCAACTCCAGAACGTGCTCATTCGTTACCCCGTACCTTGTCGACTTCGGGCTTTTCATCCAATTCACTGGACGTCTGCGGTGGCGTGTCTTGCGCAGGCAAATCATCTGCAAAAGGTAGACGAGCGGCCTCTTCAAAGCGTTCTTTGTTACGCCCGCTGTAAGCCCACAGGCAAACAGCAATAAACGCCAGCATCGCCAATAATGTTCCAATCCCCTGCACGGTACCCTGATCCACGAATCCCCCCTGGCGTCCGTTAACGCTTTTGCTGAATTAACGTACCCAATTGTTGCAAGTAGGCCACCAATGCATCGACCTCCTTAACATCACCGCCTGCGAAGGGTGCGGCGGCCGCTGCGATATCCGCATCAGTGTAGGGCACACCGACTCTGCGCAACGCCGTCATTTTCGCCGCAGTATCTTTGCCAGTGACAACATTCTGAAACAACCAGGGGAATGCAGGCATATTGGACACAGGCACAACGTCTCGCGGATTGTAGAGATGCGCGCGATGCCACTCGTCGCTGTAGCGGCCACCAACCCTCGCCAAATCCGGCCCAGTGCGTTTTGAGCCCCATAAAAACGGATGCTCGTAAACTTGCTCGCCGGCCACACTGTAGTGCCCATAGCGTTCCGTTTCAGATCGAAATGGGCGAATCATTTGCGTATGACACACATGACAGCCTTCGCGAATATAGATATCGCGCCCCTCCAGCGCCAGTGCTGGCAGCGGCATCAAACCCGCGATGGGTGTGGTGGTGGATTGGGTGAAGAACAGGGGCACTATTTGCGCCAGACCGCCAAAACTCATGGCCACCAGTGTCAGTACAATTAACAGCGCGACGTTTTTTTCAACAATGTCGTGTTTCATCGTATAGCGCCCTGCGCCATTGCTGTCGCGCGAGAAGTCGGCTCGGCCGCAGGCCTGGCGCCGCGACAGGTTTGCCAGACGTTATAAGCCATCACCAGCATGCCAAGGAAAAACAGCCCACCACCCAGCAGACGCACATAGTAGCCCGGCATACTCGCCTCAACCGATTCCGCAAAGGTGTAGGTCAGGGTGCCGTCCGCGTTAAACGCGCGCCACATCAGGCCCTGTGCGATACCGTTCACCCACATGGACGCGATGTATAGCACCGTGCCGATAGTCGCCAGCCAAAAATGCGTATTGATCAACTTAACGCTGTACATTCCGACCCGCTCAAACAGGATGGGAATAAGATGGTACATGCTGCCGATAGAAATCATGGCCACCCAGCCGAGTGCGCCAGAGTGCACATGACCAATCGTCCAGTCCGTGTTATGGGAGAGCGCATTGACGGTTTTGATCGACATCATCGGCCCTTCAAAGGTCGCCATTCCATAAAAGGACAGGGACACCACCAGAAATCGCAGTGTTGGATCGGTACGCAATTTTTCCCAGGCGCCGGCCAGGGTCATAATGCCGTTGACCATGCCACCCCAGGAGGGCGCCAGCAGAATAATCGACATCACCATACCGAGACTCTGCGCCCAATCCGGCAAGGTGGAGTAGTGCAAATGGTGTGGTCCGGCCCAGATATAGACCGCGATAAGCGCCCAGAAATGCACGATCGACAACCGATAGGAGTACACCGGTCGGTTAGCCTGCTTGGGCACAAAGTAATACATCATGCCGAGAAATGCCGCAGTCAGAAAAAACCCCACCGCGTTATGGCCGTACCACCACTGCACCATCGCATCGATGGTGCCCGCGTAAACCGAGTAGGACTTGAACATGGAAACCGGAATCGCCGCGCTATTAACCACATGCAACATCGCTACCGCGAGTACAAAGGCCCCAAAGAACCAGTTCGCGACATAAATATGAGAGGTCTTACGTTTGACCAACGTACCGAAAAAAACCACCGCGTAGCATAACCACACCAGCGTTATCAGAATATCGATGGGCCACTCCAGCTCGGCGTACTCCTTACTCGTGGTCAGACCCAGAGGCAACGTGATGGCAGCGGCGACGATTACCAGCTGCCATCCCCAGAATGTAAAGGCCGCCAGTCCGGGGGCAAATAAACTGGTGCGACAGGTTTTCTGCACAATGTAGTAAGACGTTGCGAACAGGGCGCAACCCCCGAACGCAAAAATCACCGCGTTGGTGTGCAGCGGGCGCAGACGCCCGAAATGAAACCACGGCAGGTCCATGCTTAGATCCGGCCAGACCATCTCGGCCGCCAGAATCACCCCCACCAACATACCGACAATGCCCCATGCAATGGTCATAATCGAAAATTGTCTGACCACGCGCAGGTTGTACACCGGGGCTGCGTCAGCCGGTCCGCCATCACTCATTTTCCGTTTCCCAGACAGGCCCGGCTAAGCGGGCAGTTTTCCCACGCGCATTATTCAGGATGGAGGGTCCACGGCGAATGACCTACATCAAACACCGTGGGATCGGCAAAAGACCGGAAGGTTAGCCTGAAGCTAATCTGGCGAACGGCATGCGCCGGTTCAGCGTTTTCTATCCGCTGCTATACGTAGACGCAGGGCATTGAGTTTGATAAACCCTTCCGCGTCCTGCTGGTTGTAAGCCCCGGCGTCATCGTCGAACGTGGCAATACGCGCATCGAACAGACTATCGTCCGATTTGCGCCCGACCACGATTACGTTGCCCTTGTACAATTTCAGACGCACCACACCGTTGACGTACTGTTGCGACTGGTCAATCATCGTTTGCAACATGCGACGTTCCGGCGACCACCAGTAGCCGTTGTAAATCAGACTCGCGTAACGGGGCATCAACTCGTCTTTCAAATGCGCCACCTCCCGATCCAGGGTGATGGATTCGATGGCACGGTGCGCGCGCAGCATAATGGTGCCCCCCGGCGTTTCGTAACAACCGCGAGATTTCATGCCGACATAGCGGTTTTCCACCAGATCGAGGCGACCAATACCATTGGCGCCACCCACCCGGTTCAGTTCGGTCAGCACCTGTGCCGGCGACATGGGTTGACCATCCAGCGCGACAATGTCGCCACAGGCGTAACTCAATTCCAGATACTGTGGTTGATCCGGCGCGGCCTCCGGTGCCACGCTCCAGCGCCACATGCTCTCCTCCGCCTCGGCCCAGGGATCTTCAAGCATGTCGCCTTCGTAGGATATGTGCAGTAAATTGGCATCCATCGAATAGGGGGATTTTTTCTTGCTGCTGGCAAAGTCCACCGGGATGGCGTGGGTCTTGCAGTACGCCATCAATGTCTCCCGCGACGTCAAATTCCACTCCCGCCACGGCGCGATCACCTTGACACCGGGCTTCAACGCATAGGCCCCCAATTCAAACCGCACCTGATCGTTGCCCTTGCCGGTGGCACCGTGAGAAATGGCGTCCGCCCCGGTGGCATTAGCGATTTCCACCAGACGTTTGGCTATTAGCGGTCGCGCAATCGACGTACCCAATAGATATTCGCCCTCGTAAACCGTGTTGGCGCGAAACATCGGAAACACAAAGTCCCGCACAAACTCCTCGCGCAGGTCGTCGATGTAAATTTCCTTGATTCCCATCGCCGCGGCCTTGGCCCGCGCTGGCTCCACTTCCTCCCCTTGACCAATGTCGGCCGTAAATGTCACCACTTCGCACTGGTAGGTTTCCTGCAACCACTTCGCGATCACCGAAGTATCCAGTCCACCGGAGTACGCTAACACCACTTTTTTTACTTTCGACGCTGTATTGACCTTCGACACAGGGAACTCCCAACAGGAACGCGATAGGGTTAAAAGAACAAAAGCGGATTTTAATACGCTCACCCGCGTTTTGACAGGCGCACGTTCACCCTGTCGCGACCGCACAGTTTCCGGTAGGATGCAAACCCGTAATGATGAACACATTTGTTACATGACTACATTGACCCTGACCCGCCCCGACGACTGGCATTTACATCTACGTGATGGCGTCATGCTTAGCGCTACGGTGAGCATGGCAGCGCGACACTTCAGCCGCGGCGTGGTCATGCCGAACCTGGCGCCGCCGATTGTCACCACCGCGCAGGCCGCTGCCTACCGCGACAGGATACTTGCGCAGCGACCACTGGGAAGCGACTGGCAACCGCTGATGACCCTCTATCTCACCGATAACACCTCACCGGACGAAATTACGACTGCCCACAACAGTGGCTTTATTATCGGTGTTAAATACTATCCGGCAGGGGCTACCACCAACTCCGCGGCAGGCGTCACCGATTTGCAAAAAGTGTACCCGGTACTGGGCCGCATGCAGCACCTGGGCGTGCCCCTGCTCCTGCACGGCGAAGTCAACGATCCGGAAGTCGATATTTTCGACCGCGAAGCAGTGTTTATTGATCGCCACCTGATTCCCCTCAGGGAGCGATTTCCCGAGTTAAAAATCGTGCTCGAGCACATCACCACCCGCGAGGGCGCACAGTTCGTCGCGCAGGCACCCGCGCATGTGGGCGCCACCATCACGCCGCAACACTTGCTGTTTAACCGCAACCATATGCTGGCCGGCGGAATCCGCCCACATTATTATTGCCTGCCAATCCTGAAACGGGATAGCCATCGACAGGCATTGATCGCCGCAGCAACCAGCGCCGATCCGAGTTTTTTTCTCGGCACCGACTCCGCACCCCATGTGCGCGCGAGCAAGGAAACTGCGTGCGGGTGCGCCGGCTGTTACAGTCATCACGCGGCCCTGGAACTCTACGCCGAAGCATTTGAACGCGCCTCTGCGCTACCCCGCCTGGAAGGTTTTGCCAGCCATTTCGGGGCGGACTTTTACGGTCTGCCGCGCAATACCGGGACACTGACGCTAACCCGGAATCCGTGGCGTTTACCCGCAGTGATCGCCATGGGCGAGGATGAAGTGGTACCCCTTGGCGCTGGTGAATCGCTCAACTGGAGAGTAGTCGATGGGTGATATGGAAGCGCTGCTCGCGGAACAAACTGCGACGCTACTGTGCGCCCGCTTTCGTGGATTTTTGCCCGTGGTCATCGATATCGAAACCGGCGGCTTTGATGCACGCAACCACGCACTGCTGGAAATTGCCGCCGTCATGCTGGATATGGACGATTCCGGTAACCTGATTCGTACAGAAACCATCGCCCACAATATCGTGCCCCATCGCGACACCCATTGCGATGATTCTGCACTGGCGTTTACCGGCATTGATCCCACCGACCCGGCGCGGGACGCTCTGGGCGAGGCCGAGGCATTGCAGAATATTTTTCAGGTAGTGCGTCAGCGTTTACGCCACCATGAATGCACCCGAGCGGTGGTGGTGGCCCACAATGCACATTTTGATCTGGGGTTTATCAACGCGGCAATTGAACGCAGCGGTATCAAGCGCAACCCATTCCACCAATTTTCCTGCTTCGACACCGCTACCTTGTCGGGCCTCGCGTTCGGCCAGACCGTGCTGTCCAAGGCCTGCTCCGCCGCGCAAATTCCATTCAGCCCCGACCTGGCTCACAACGCCGTTTACGATGCGGAGCGCACCGCAGAATTATTTTGTCTGATCGTGAATCGCTGGAAAGATCTCGGTGGCTGGCCTGACTTCAACGGGCGCAGCGCCGAGTAGGAATCAAACCCTGCGGGTGCGCAAAGCGTCCCACCCCGTCTGGGCTATTACTGGCAGCCGCCGCGGCGGTGATTGCCAATTCTGACGGGTGTCACGCGGCATCAGAATCGGCGACTGCCGCATTGATCAATGTTTTCAGTTCGCCGCTCTCATACATCTCAGTAATAATGTCACAGCCACCCATCAACTCGCCCTTGATCCACAACTGCGGAAACGTCGGCCAGTTGGCGTATTCAGGCAATTTGGCGCGAATCTCGGGATTGCTCAGAATATCTACATAGGCAAAGCGCTGTCCGCAGGCCATCAGCGCCTGCACCGAACGCGCCGAAAACCCGCACTGCGGCTGATTGGGACTACCTTTCATGTACAAAATGACCGGATTATTTTCAATCTGATCGCGGATAGTCTCGATAATATCCATGGTAGCCAAACCTCGCTTGTCGTGTGCAACCCGTGCACCGGGAAAATAAAATTCATCGTTGCGTCCTTACCCACCTGGGTGCGCCTTCATCACAGCACTCATGCGTGCGAGCAATCCAGCAACGCAAACCAGTCTATCTAACTAATACTAACTAACAGCTAATAGTGGAGCGAAACACTCGGGTATTCTACACCCTTTCCAGTACAACTAAAACTGCCGATCGCCGTTTAAACTGTCTGGTAATTACAGGTGGTGCAACCGACCCCAGAACGTTGCCATCGACAACAAATAATTATATAGTCCCACTCTTTTTTCAGGCAGCCCGCGCTGCCTGTTTTATTTTAGACTGGCGATTAATTTTAGTATGGCTCCAACAACGGCACTGATGAACACCTACGGCACAAGGGCTCTGACCATGGTGCGCGGCTCCGGCGCACACCTCTGGGACGCACAGGGCAACCAATACCTCGACGCCATGTCGGGCATCGCCGTGTGTGGTCTGGGACACGCGCATCCGGCTGTAACCGAGGCTATTCACGGGCAGGCAGCGGCGCTGGTGCACTGCTCCAATTTGTACAACAACCCGGTGCAGGAACAACTCGCGGAAAAACTGCGGGACGTGTCCGCCATGACAAAAAGTTTTTTTGGCAATTCCGGTGCCGAGGCCAACGAGGCCGCCATCAAACTGGCGCGGCTGTTCGGTCACCAAAAAGGCATTGCCAAACCGACTATTGCAGTCATGGAAAACTCCTTCCACGGACGCACTCTAGCCACACTGAGCGCCACAGGAAGCCGCAAGGTACAGGCCGGTTTCGAACCGCTGGTCAGTGGTTTTTCCCGGGCCAGATTCAACGATATGGCCGCCCTGGAAGCAATCGCGGACAACAATTCCAATGTAGTTGCAGTACTGGTGGAACCCATTCAGGGCGAGGGTGGTATTCGGGTTCCCGCGGCGGATTATTTGCGCAATATTCGAACACTGTGTGACAAACACGACTGGTTGATGATGCTCGACGAAATCCAGACCGCGAATGGTCGTACTGGCGCTTACTTCAACTACCAGCTACACGATGTGCTACCCGACGTCGCGACGGTCGCCAAAGGGCTGGCCAACGGCATGCCCATCGGCGCCTGCCTGGTAAGCGGCAAGGCAGTCGACTTGATGGGTCCTGGCAAACACGGCTCCACCTTCGGCGGCAATCCGGTTGCCTGCGCGGCGGCGCTCGCCACTATCAACACGATTATCGAAGAAAACCTGTACCAACGGGCGCACATCCTCGGCGAAAAAATTCGCGCGGCGCTGACCGACAAACTCGCGAACTGCGACCATGTGGTGGCGGTCCGTGGCGCGGGCTTGATGATTGGCATCGAGCTTAATACGCCCTGCGCGCAGCTAGTCCCACAAGCCGCAGCCAAAGGATTGTTGATTAATGTCACTGCGGAGCGGGTGGTGCGGCTTTTACCACCCCTGATCTTTAGCGATGCCCAGGCTGATCAGCTGGTGTCAATCCTAGCCCCTCTGATCGCCAACTTCTGAATCCGCTGGTCGATCCCCGGGAGTTCCCTATGACGCCGAGACATTTTCTCACCCTTCGCGATCTGTCCACTGCCGAGCTGACCGGTATTATTGAGCGTGCGATGACACTTAAGGCCGCTCACAGGAAAAAGGCTGACAGTGCACCCCTGGCAGGTAAAGTACTGGGCATGATTTTCGAAAAATCCTCCACCCGCACCCGCGTGTCCTTTGAAGCAGGTATGGCGCAAATGGGCGGGGCTGCACTGTTTTTATCCCCCGTAGACACTCAGCTCGGCCGCGGCGAACCCGTCGAAGATACCGCACGGGTTATTTCTCGCATGGTCGACATTATTTGCATGCGCACCTTTGAGCACGCGAAACTGGAAACCTTCGCGCGACACTCCCAGGTACCCGTGATTAACGCGTTGACGGACGACCATCACCCCTGCCAGTTACTGGCGGATATCCAGACCTATGTCGAACAGCGCGGCGAACTGCGTGGCAAAACGGTGGCCTGGATCGGTGATGGTAACAATATGTGCCACTCCTATATCGACGCCGCCGCCCTGCTCGGATTCAAACTGAACATTGCCTGTCCGGTTGGCTACGAGCCTGACCCACAACTGGTGGCCGCCAACAGTGAGTGTGTAACCGTTACCCGGGACCCCAAAGTCGCCGCCACCGGTGCCCATCTGGTGGTTACCGACACCTGGGCTTCAATGGGACAGGAAGACGAAAAACAAAAACGGCTCGACGCATTTGCGGGCTTTCAGGTCAATCACGCATTGATGGCCCTTGCCGATCCCGATGCCCTGTTTATGCATTGCCTGCCCGCCTATCGCGGCCTGGAAGTCAGTGCTGAGCTCCTCGAAGACGAACGCTATTCCGTGGTCTGGGAGGAAGCTGAAAATCGCCTGCACGCCCAGAAAGCGCTGATACTGTTTTTGCTCGCCCAAAGGTAATTGAGAGTTCCCGCTAACCTGACGCAGACTCTGTGTGGCTGGCCCATCGATCATCGCTGGCGAATGCCAGCCCACGAAATTGATGCAACTCCCTGGCGGAACGACGTTGCGGTAATTTTATTCCCCGTAGCTCCGTAAATTTAATTGGGATAGATCAAGAAGTCCTCATACCCGCCTTGACAAGCCATTGGTGTTATATGATTCTGCGTCTTATTGGACGTTGTCCGAACTATTGTCCTGCTTAATCGTGCGCCGGCAGACACTGGAGAAAAAATGAACACACCATCACCCACCGCCCGCAACAGCGAAGCCTTGTTCCAATCCTATCTGCAGGCACCCAAACTGGCGGTGCCAACCACATTGATTTTCGTGGCGGTGATTGCCGGCATGGTAGCCACCTGGCACTACGCCCTCGACGGAACGATTGAGCTGTGGATGGGCAGTATTATCAACGGCCTGCTGAGCTACTGCCTGTTCAGCGTGATTCACGACAGCGCCCATTGCTCCCTGTCCAGCAACCCGCTGCTCAACGAGGGCATCGGTTCGATTGCGCTGGTATTTCTCTTTCCCTACGCGCCGATGGTGCTGTTGCGCTGGGTGCACAACCAGCATCATATTCATGCCAATGGCCCGCAGGATCCGGACATTTATGAACACCAGTCGAAGTGGTGGCAGGTGCCGTTCCGCTGGACCTGTTTTGACGGCTATTACATCTATTACTTTTTAAAGCACGGCAAAAAAGTGATGAAGAAACACGCCATGGCCCTGATTATTTTTTACAGCCTTCTGGTTGCAGTATTCATCACGGCGCTGGTGACTGGTTTCGGATACGAGTTATTAATGCTGTGGTTCATTCCCACCCGCATCGCCCTGTTTATGATTGCGGTGGTATTTGTCATTTTACCGCACCACCCTGCCATGGTGAGCCAGCAGGAAAACCCCTACATGGCAACCACCATGCGCATGGGCTGGGAATGGCTGTTGACACCCCTGCTGGTTTATCAAAACTACCACCTGATCCACCATCTGTATCCGGCCATACCGTTTTATAAAATGCACAAGGTTTGGTACCTGAAGTACGACGAATTAAACCAGCACAATCTCAGTATACAAACAGCGTTCGGCCTGGAACCCTCTAATATGGAGTCCCACCGGCATTTTCACGACCAGGCAGCTACCTGATTCAAATTGCCGGAGTGGGGCGATTACCACCCGGCAGTGCGAAACGCCCCCGGCGTATGCAGGTAGATTGCCCAATTAAAAACGGTCGGCAAATTGACGTCGGTTGATTGTCGTCAAAAACGTCGCCGCTCTTGCTGGCTGATATCTCTCACCAGTTGTTTTTTAAACCTGCCAGGGGAAGAGTCAATATGTCGGGCGAATCCAGTTACGCTAAAACCGTGGTGGCGCAAATTCTGGAAGAAGCCCGGACCCAGCCCACCATGGATCTAGACGCCATGGGTAGAGCGCTTATTCAGGCGGTGGTGGAGCAGTATCTGACCTACCGCGACAGCGCCGACGTCGCCCGCGAACTGGAATATCTAGTGGAGTCATTAAACGACGACGACCCGGTGGTGACCCGCGGCTGTTAACTTCCCCTCTGGTTTCCCGCAGCTAGCTCAACAGTTCGTATTCGGAAAAATCGGGGACCTCCATCTCCTTGTAAAAGCGGCTCGGGTGCCAGGGATACAGGTTAGGCTTGCCGCTTTTGTCGATATACCAGCTATTGCATCCCCCCGAAGCCCAGATGGTGCTGCCAACCGCCGCAAACATGGCCTTGTTGAACGCATCAAACGCTGCCTTTTTCACCACAATACCGGATGATTTTTCAGCCTTGATCTTGTTCAGACACTGAATCATATAGCCGATTTGAACTTCGGTAATAGAGATTAGCGACAGATTACCCACCGGCCCTGTCGGCCCTTCCAGCATCCAGAAGTTGGGAAATCCAGGTATCGCCATGGCCCGGTGCGCACGGGGCGCGCCGTCCCACATCGCGCTCAATTCAACATTGTTCTCGCCATAGACTTTTGCCGGCAGAATAAAATCCGACACCTTGAAGCCGGTGGCCAGCACCAGCACATCCAGTTCGTGCAACCGACCGTCGTTGGTGCGCACCCCCTGTGGCTCTATCGCCTGTATACCTTCTGTCACCAGCTGCGCATTGTCGCGGCTAATAGCCGGGTAGAAATCCGAGCAGAAAATCAGACGTTTGCAGGTCGCCTTATAGCTGGGTGTCAGCTTGGCCCGCAACTCGGGGTCGGGCACCCCCTTGGCCAGAGCTTTGAGACAGGCCTTTTCAATTTTTTGTTGTTGGGTCACATCGCCCACGGTGGCCTTGGCAAATGTGGTGAGCATCAGGCGTTTGTAAAACCAGGCGAGCACCCTGTGCAATTGCGGGAACGTGCGCAAAAACCTTTTCCAGGCTGCACTATATTTTTTCTGCGGAAGGGGCGCCATCCAGTGGGGTGTGCGCTGAAACACTGTCATATGCCCCACATTTTTTGTTATCTCACCGACAATTTGCGCCGCCGTCGAGCCGGTGCCGATAATGCCCACCCGCTTGCCGGCGAGAGATACCGAATCATCCCAGCGGGCGGTATGGAACATCGGACCCCGAAACGAGTCCAGCCCCGGAATATCCGGATAGGCTGGATGATGCAAAATCCCGGTGGCGGATATTACAAAGTCGTACAACTGCGGCGCGTGCCCCTCCGCCTGCAACTGCCAATCTGGACCAAGATATTTCAGCTCCGTTACCGGGCTGTTTAACTTCACCACGGACATGACATCGTATTTTTCGGCAACGTGGTCGATGTAGCGCAGAATTTCCGGCCCGTAGGAAAAGCGATGGGTCCAGTCGGAATTGGGTTCGAATGAATAGGAATACCAGTAGGAAGGCACATCGCAGGACAGACCTGGGTAATGATTGTCTCGCCAGGTACCGCCAATTCTGTCCGCTTTCTCGTAGACCACCAGATCCGTGTAACCAGCCTCCCGCAATTTGATCACGGCGCCGATACCCGATAACCCCGCACCGACAATAGCGATGCGCGGCTGGCGCTGCTCTTTCGCCCAGTTGGTCGTTATGTGTGCATACTCGCCCTGACTGCCCATGCGTGCTCCCGTTTGTTGTCGATTGCGTGTACGGGGTGCGAGCACCCGTCCAATTGCATTACTCGATAGTGGCAAAGTCTATCCCAAATTCCGCTGCACACCCACTTTCCTGTACCATTGCTAATTCAAAATTAAGTAAAAAATTGACATGTGTCATAGGCGCACTCGGGCACTGGCGGTCGGTAAGGCGCCCAGGGCAAACCTCCCGTCAACGACCCATCGCTCAGACGTACGGATTAAATAGCATCCAATAAGATATAAGGGGCAGGTCATGCTGGTTACGCCCAGGAACAAACAACGTAATAGCAGCATTTTCCTCAGTATTTTTGGCTTATTTTTTGCGCTACCCGGTTTGGGACTTTTACTATTCAAGTCCGTTCCAGAGTTACCGCGCCTGTGGGCCCCGGCGCCGCTCTCTGGGGATGCCCTCGAAGGGCTGATCGCCGCCAGTATCGTCGGTCTGGTATTTTTTATGGTGGGCGCGGGCCTGGTTTATATGGGTCTGAAAGCACCGACAGATGATCTGGATATGCTCGATAGCGATACACCGTGGCTGGCGCGCAAGGCCTGGGCCTCTCCGGTGGTGCGCGACAGCTTCGCGATGACCGGCGGTCTGATATGGGGATTTGCCCTGTTCTGGAATCTGGTGTCGGCACCGATCCTGTTCATTATTCCTCGCGAACTTGACCAGGGAAATCAGGCTATTTTATTGGCACTGATGTTTCCCATCGCCGGGCTGGCATTACTGTACTGGGCAGTGCACAAAACCCGTGAGTGGCGTCGCTTCGGCCCGCTGACTGTCACATTAAACCCCTACCCCGGCGCCATCGGCGGACACGTGGCGGGAACGCTACACCTGGCCGCGCCTTTGCCCGCACATACGTTGGTCACCGTCACACTCAACTGCCTGCACCACTCCCGCAATGGTAAATCGTCGTCGCAAAGTATTCACTGGCAAGAGTCACACAACTTCAAACCCTTGCAAAGTCGTCGCTCGACCACCGTCAATTTTTTATTTGAGGTTCCAGAACAACTCCCGCCGTCCGAAATACCGGACCGTAATTACTTCGCCTGGACCTTGCAGGTTGTAGCAGACGTTGCGGGTGTTGATCTCGATCGCCAGGTGGACATACCGGTATTTCCAACTGGCGTTAACGCGGACGGGGCACTGCGTCGTTCTATTGCGCGAGAAAATCACGCCCGAAAAACCAGTCGCAGCGAGCTCGCCACCAAAACTGCTACGGACACTGCGCTCAGCACAAAAAATGTACCCCACCAAAACCTGTTGCCCATCAGCCGCGCCGCCCCGTTTGAAATTGTTGGCGCGAACGCACGCATTAATTTTCGCGCCGGATTATTGATGGGAGTGATTTTTATGCTGTTTGGTGTCGGAATGGGTTACTTTATAGGCTACCTGGAAAATGAATCAATATTTCTTGGGGCGGGAGTTTTGTTTGCCTGCATCGGGTTGCTGATCACCTTTGTCGCGGTGCGCGCTCGTATTCGCCGTCATCACCTGCGCCTGACCAAGCCAACACTCGAAGTCCACGTCAAAACCTTGTCGGCAACAAAAATTCGCAACATTCCCTATCAGAACATTCAAACGGTAACCAAAAAATCCGCCGGTTCACTGCAAGCAGGTGGCAAACATTACGAGTTATTCACCCTGAATTTGATGCTCAAAGATGGCGGAACCGTACGCATCGGCGAAAACCTCAGCCGCCAGCAGGCGCGGCAACTGAGCACCGAACTAAATGTCGCCCTGGGCACCGGGGCAGCATCCAACGACGAGACCTGACTGCCCGATGCCAGCGCACTGCCGTTAGCCGATCTGATAAATCGTGTTGGCGACTCCGAAGATCGCAAGGCGATTGTTCATGTGGCACAGGTAACCTATCGTTGGTATGGCGCAATGTTTCGTTCCCTGCCATTGTATGCGGACGGGACGCAGGTCGATCCGGTAGTTGGGTCAGCTTGCGCGGCAGGCCTGTATTTATCGAGAACCCACGCAAACAGCAGGAGTATGCATATGGATTTGAAAAACAAAGTCGTGTTACTGACCGGCGCCGGCGGTGGCATTGGCCAGGCGCTGGCGAACAAACTGGCCAGCGCGGGCGCCACACTACTGCTCAGCGGTCGCGACCAGAGCGCGCTAAATGCACTACGCAGTACGCTGCCCGGAGAACATCGCGTGGTGGTTGCAGATATCACCACGGAAACCGGTCGCAATGCACTGGTGGAAGCGTGCCGTCTATATGCCCGGCCCCTGGATATCCTGATTAATAATGCCGGGGTCAACCGCTTCGGTCTGTTTCGCCATCTGCGTCAAAGCGACCTGGAAGCCCTGCTGATGACCAATCTGGTCGCGCCCATGCTGTTGACCCGTGCACTGCTACCGGCATTGCTCGAAAGAAACCAGGGCTTGATCGTCAATATCGGCTCCACCTTTGGCAGTATTGCCTTTCCCGGTTTCGCGGCCTATAGCGCCACCAAGTTTGGCCTGCGCGGTTTTACCGAGGCGCTGCGCCGGGAACTGGATGGCTCCCATGTACAAGCACTATACATCGCGCCCCGCGCCACCCGCACGACGTTTAACGCGGGCGCCGTGGACGATCTGAACAAGGCGCTCAAAACCCCCACCGACAAACCGGACAAAGTGGCCTCCGCCATCGTCAAGGCTATTGAGCTCGAGCGGGCCATCACGCAACTCGGTTGGCGGGAACGACTCTTCTCCCGTATTAACGCGCTGATGCCCCATCGTGTCGATAAGGCGCTGCGCAAAAAATTACCGGTGATCAGCCGCTTTGCAAAGCAGGCGACCGCCAGCAAACCGGGTCCCGGACCATGATCGCCCCACGGGGGCACTATGCGATGCCGATCTACGGAGCTTCCCGACACAATCACTACGCACTACTGTGTCAGTCCTGATTCTGCTCGGGCCACCGCGGGCAATCACCGATAATTTCGGGTCATACTCGTGCCCCTGACCGACAATCGGGTAACCCACTCGCTGCGCAACACCGTCCAGTGCGCCCCCACCCCGCCCGGTCTGCGTGTCATTCTATCTTTCCCGCCTGTCCAGTCCTGACCCCAACACCCCCAGGTCCAGGGGGTTGAAGCCAAGCCTCAAGCCCCCTCCCGGTAAGGGGCCGCTCACCGCGACCGCAGGACCGGCGGTTGATCACATTTTTTCATACATATAGTGTTGCAATTCATTTTCATCCACACTATCTTGTGTCACTGGAGAGGTTGGGTACTATATCTGGGGTTTAGAAAACTATACCTAATACAATCGGATAGAGCGGGAAATGATGACGCAGTCGAGCAGAATATTGTATCGCGCTGCCACACAGGGCCTGAAGGCCACGCAACACCGGAAAAGGTACCACAACATAACAACAGAGCACTTTGCCACCGGACGTAAAGCGACCGCGCAGCCACACCACACAACAACAAACGATTGATATAGCAGGTAATATTTGTATGGAACCCACAACACAAGCCGAACCATCAGCCCACCCCGATACACAGTCAACCCAGCCGGACGCTCGCCAGGGTGCTCCCAGCCTCAGCGCCCGAGCCAGCACGGTAAGTGCCACCGCCCCCGGCAAACTGCGGGTCATCAAGCGCAACGGCACCGTGGTGCCCTACGACGATTCCAAAATCGCCGTCGCCATTACCAAGGCCTTTCTCGCCGTGGAAGGCGCGGCGGCAGCGGCTTCGGGACGGATTCACAATACCGTGGCGGCCCTTAATCAACAGGTTACCGACACCTTCAGGCGTCGCATGCCCTCCGGGGGCACGGTGCATATCGAGGACATTCAGGATCAGGTGGAACTGGCGCTGATGCGCAGTGGCGAGCAGCGCATCGCCCGCTCCTATGTGATTTATCGCGAAGAGCGTTCCAAAGAAAGAGCTGCCGAACGTTCCGTACCCCTGCCCACCGAATACACCGAAACCCACATCGAAGTCACCTTCAACGACGGTACCCGCGGCCCGCTGGACATGGATCGCCTGCACACAGTAGTCAGCGAAGCCTGCGCCGATCTGAAGGACGTCGAAGTGGACGCCATTCTCAAGGAAGCCCTGCGCAACCTCTACGACGGCGTGTCCATGAAAGACGTCAACACGTCCCTGGTGATCACCGCCCGCACCCTGGTGGAAAAGGAACCCAATTACACCTACGCCACCGCCCGTTTGCTGATGGACGGCCTGCGCGCCGAGGCGCTGTCCTTCCTGGGCACCGCCGACGGGGCTACCCAGCACGAAATGATCCAGCTCTATCCCCAGGTGTTGTCCACCTACATTCGGCGCGGCGTGGAACTGGAGCTAATCGCGCCGGAGCTGGCGGAATTCAATCTCGACCAGCTGGGCCAGGCGATTCACCCGGAACGGGATCTGCAATTTACCTACCTCGGCCTGCAAACTCTGTACGACCGTTACTTCCTGCACAGCGACGACGTGCGTTTTGAGCTGCCCCAGTGCTTCTTTATGCGGGTGGCCATGGGCCTGGCCGTCAACGAAGACGATCGCGAAGCCCGCGCCATCGAGTTTTACAACCTGCTGTCGTCGTTCGACTACATGAGCTCCACCCCGACCCTGTTCAATGCCGGCACCCTGCGCCCGCAACTGTCGAGCTGCTATCTGACCACCGTGCCAGACAGCCTCAAGGGCATCTATGGCGCCATTCAGGACAACGCCATGCTCTCCAAATGGGCGGGCGGTCTGGGTAACGACTGGACGCCGGTGCGCGGACTCGGCGCCTATATCAAAGGCACCAACGGCAAGTCCCAGGGGGTGGTGCCCTTTCTGAAAGTAGTCAACGACACCGCCGTCGCGGTCAATCAGGGGGGCAAGCGCAAGGGCGCGGTCTGCGCCTATCTGGAAACCTGGCATATCGACGTCGAGGAATTTATCGAACTACGCAAAAATACCGGGGACGATCGCCGCCGCACCCACGACATGAATTCCGCCAACTGGATTCCCGACCTGTTTATGAAGCGGGTCTTCGAAGACGGTCCCTGGACCTTGTTCTCCCCCAACGACGTGCCCGACCTGCACGACCTGTACGGCACCGCCTTTGAAATTCGCTACGCCGAATACGAACTGATGGCGGCCACCGGCGAAATCAAGCTGTCCAAAACCGTGCGCGCCCAGGAACTGTGGCGCAAGATGCTGGGCATGCTGTTTGAAACCGGTCATCCGTGGATGACCTTCAAGGACCCGTGCAACCTGCGCTCGCCGCAGCAGCATGTGGGGGTGGTGCACTCCTCCAACCTGTGCACGGAAATCACCCTCAATACCAAAGCCAACGAAGAAATCGCGGTGTGCAATCTGGGTTCGGTCAACCTCGCCCAGCA
Organism: Porticoccaceae bacterium; assembly: GCA_041600415.1. GTDB lineage: Bacteria > Pseudomonadota > Gammaproteobacteria > Pseudomonadales > Porticoccaceae > JBFJKD01. Next base: position 347,573 of record JBFIKF010000002.1, read on the forward strand.
CATTGATGCCGACGGTCAGCTCGACAGCGACAAGCTGCGCGCCACCGTGCGCACCGCCGTGCGCATGCTGGATAACGTCATCGACATTAACTACTACTCCGTAGATACCGCGCGCCAGTCCAATATGCGCCACCGCCCGGTCGGTCTGGGATTAATGGGTTTTCAGGACGCCCTGTACCAGATCAAAACCGCCTACGGCTCCGACCAGGCAGTGGAATTTGCCGACCGCTCCATGGAAACCATCAGTTATCACGCCCTGGAAGCCTCCAGCGACCTCGCCGAGGAGCGCGGCAGCTACGCCAGCTACGAAGGTTCCCTGTGGAGCCGCGGTATTCTGCCCATCGACTCCATCGAGTTGCTGGAAAAAAATCGCGGCAGCCAGTACATCGAAATGGATAAGTCCCGCACGCTGGACTGGGATAGCCTGCGGGAAAAAATCCGCAGCCAGGGGATGCGCAACTCCAATGTTATGGCCATTGCCCCCACCGCCACCATCGCCAATATCACCGGCGTCAGCCAGTCCATTGAGCCGACCTATCAAAACCTGTACGTCAAATCCAATCTGTCCGGGGAATTCACGGTGGTCAACAGCTACCTGGTTCACGAACTGAAGGACCGCGGCCTGTGGGACGCAGTGATGGTCAACGACCTGAAGTACTACGACGGCTCGGTGCAGGCCATCGCTCGGATTCCGGACGACCTCAAGGAACGCTACGCCACCGCATTTGAAGTGGAACCCAAATGGATTGTCGAAGCCGCCAGCCGCCGCCAGAAATGGATCGACCAGGCGCAAAGCCTCAACCTGTACATCGCCGGGGTCAACGGTAAAAAGCTCGACATGACCTACCGCATGGCCTGGCTGCGTGGCCTGAAAACCACCTACTACCTGCGCTCCCTGGCGGCCACCAGCACCGAAAAATCCACCGTCAGCAGCGGCAAGCTCAACGCCGTGGCTTCCGGTGTCGCCGCACCCGCACCCGTGCCCGCGGCCTGTTCAATTGATGACCCCGACTGTGAAGCCTGTCAATAACAGTCAAGAAAAACCCAGCCGGGGTGGTTGGGCGCACGCTCTGCAATCGACGCAGCAAGACGTCGGCAGAGCGTTGCGCCATTTTTCTAAATTTAACTCGTTGTCGAACAACACAATAACGCTGGGGAAGTAACCATGCTTAGCTGGGATGATTTTCATACCGAAGACGCCATAAAAACCTACAACCCGCAAACCGCGACGGCCACGCCGCCACCGGTTGCCAAGGTAGCGAAGCCTGCACCGCCAGTAGCAGCAGCCCCGCGCGCAACTAACACCGCGCCTGCTAACACCGCGCCTGCGGCAAGCACGGCCCCCGCCGCTGTCATGAACAGCCACGACGCCGTGCATCCCGACACCGGCGTGGCCGAAGTATCCGCCGCCGCCATGCAGGAAGCGCAGAAACAGGCCCTGGCAGCAGTTGCCAACCTGGACGTCAGCGCAGGCCTGGAGGAACTGGAAATGGGCGCGGAGCGCATTCGCGTCGACGACAAACGCATGATCAACTGCCACGCCGATCTCAACCAACTGGTGCCCTTCAAATACGACTGGGCCTGGCAAAAATACCTGGACGGTTGCGCCAACCACTGGATGCCCCAGGAAATCAACATGACCGCCGACGTCGCCACCTGGAAAAGCGACGAAGGCCTGAGCGACGACGAGCGCCGCATCGTGATGCGCTCCCTCGGTTATTTTTCTACCGCCGACTCCCTGGTGGCCAACAACCTGGTGCTGGCTGTATACCGGCTGATTACCAACCCGGAATGCCGCCAGTACATTCTGCGCCAGAGCTTCGAGGAGGCCATTCACACCCACGCCTATCAATATTGCATCGAATCCCTGGGTATGAACGAAGGCGAAGTGTTTAACATGTACCGCGAAGTACCCTCCGTGGCCAAAAAAGCCGCCTGGAGCCTGAAACAAACCCAGTCCCTGAGCGACCCCACCTTCACCACCGGCACTCCGGAAACCGACCAGGAACTACTGCGCAACCTGATTGCGTTCTACTGCGTCACCGAAGGCATTTTCTTCTACTGCGGCTTTACCCAAATTCTGTCCATGGGGCGGCGTAACAAAATGACCGGCGTCGCCGAGCAGTTCCAGTACATTCTCCGCGACGAATCCATGCACCTCAACTTTGGCGTGGACGTCATCAACCAGATCAAACTGGAAAACCCGCACCTGTGGACCCCCGAGTTTCAGCAGGAAACCATGCGCATGATTCTCGAGGGCACCGAACTCGAAATCGCCTACGCCCGCGACACCATGCCGCGCGGCGTGCTGGGCATGAACGCACCCATGATGGAAGAATACCTGCACTTTATCGCCAACCGTCGCCTCAACCAGCTCGGCCTGCCGGAACAATACCCCGGCGCCAAAAACCCGTTCCCGTGGATGTCGGAAATGATGGACTTAAGAAAGGAAAAGAACTTTTTTGAAACCCGGGTGATTGAGTATCAAACCGGTGGGGCGCTGAGCTGGGATTAGAAGATGACATTGGATCAAAAATGCAACAATCAATCGAGACTGAACCCATTAATTTATACCTTGGCCTTGCGCTGTTAGGAAACTCCTTTGACGCACAAAACAGACGACGTATTCGGAGTTAAAAGCACCCTAGTACTTTCCTATGTTGAGCGCGACCTCGTTGACGCGCGCTTTAAGGCCGCTCTCGATAGTAGCAACGAGGTGGTCGTCTACGGTTCTTCGAAGCAGGGCAAGACCTCCCTTATTCTCAAGCATCTGCCACATGACTCCTACGTAAAAGTAGAATGCTCCCCACAAACGCAGCCAGTCGATATCTACAAATCCATACTTCGTCAACTCAACATTCGTTACATCGACACTGAGACCACTGAAGAAGGATTAGAACACGGTGGAAAAATTAGTGCCGGCTTTAGAGTCAGGATTCCGTTTCTAGGAGACACCGGTGTCGATGCTGAGGCCTCAGACAACAGCACGACCAGGACAACACTTTCTGAGCAATACATCGAATACAACCTTTCACTGGCTCAGGATCTTTCTGAACTTCTTAATAAAAATAAATGTACGAAATTCATTGTTCTAGAAAACTTCCACTATCTTCCCATCGATGTGCAGGAGACGCTGGCATACGACCTTCGAATCTTCCAAGACCACCATATCGTTTTCATCATTCTTGGCATCTGGCGAGAAGCTAATCGTCTCGCGCAGTTCAACGGAGATTTGCTTGACAGAATAACCGAGGTGCCTGTTGAGCCGTGGGAGAGAGAGGACTTCTATCGCGTTATCCGATCTGGCGAACCACTACTAAACGTCGACTTCTCTGAAGTGCGCGAGAAAATTATTGATGAATCGTTTGATAGCGTTGGCGTCGTACAGGAAATCTGTAAGCTGTGCTGTTTAAACGCAGGAATAATGGAAACCGGCGATTCGCTTGTCACAATTGAACAAGATCATCTTGACGCTGCGCTATCACAAAAAGCGAGAGACTATGGCGCACGACATATACGAAATTTTGAGTCGTTCGTGGACATCCGGGTACGAACCAGCACGCAAAGCGGGAAACCGTCATTAGCCTATCCGTACTACTTTATTAAATTGCTTCTTACGCAGCGATTCGAGGATATCCAAAAAGGACTCTCGCGCGCAGTGCTGCTGGAAGAGATTCGATTAATTCATCATCGGCCGGACGACGTCAGGTCCAGCGATCTCGGGGCCTTTTTGCATAACATCACACAACATCAAATTGGAAAGAAAATTCAACCGCCATTCGTAGACTATGACCGTGGCGGAAAGGTCATGAAGATTATCGATTCATCACTCTACTTTTTTCTAAAGAACTGTAACCGAGCGGAAATCCTAGCCGATATTCCCAACCCCATCGACGACCTGGAAGCGTGATACGATGGGTAAAAATCAACAGGGTCAGAGCGAACCTACCACGAATGCAAGGCCACAAATATTTGTAAATATTGAAGCAGAATTTAAAATATTTTTAAGGTCACTCGAGGGAGCTATTGATTTAGATAAAACCTCAGGCAATAAAGTTATAAGCAGGAAAGCTGATTTTTTTCTTGCAAAGGAAAATGCGATACTGGAGATAAAAACCATAAATAGCGATCGTTACAAATCTTTTGAGTCATGGATAAATAAAAAAATATCAGATCCAAATGAAATAAAGAAAGGCATGCCAGTTGTTTTTGGGACTATCAACTTTAACCAAATTTACGAATCACATCGAAACAAAAAATTGTTCGATAGACAACTAGATATTCATGCATCTAGAACATTAGAAGGTTATATAAGAGACGCTAAATATCAAATTTACGAAACAAAAAAATCAATTCAGGATAATAGTGCTTTGGGCATACTTGTCATCCTCAATGAAGGATATGAATTTTACGAAACGTGGTTCGTATACCGTATGATTCAAGATATGCTGAGATCTATTAAAAAATACAAACCATATTTGGCGATAGACGGTGTTTTGTATATTAATGAGTCAAGATTTAAACGAAACATAATTGATGTCGTATTTATACATGAATCTAATAATCTTGATGATTTGACTCCAAATGAATTCCTAGAATATCTGCATACAAAATGGGCAGAGTACCGCGGATATAGTAATACAGAATCAGGGGGTTAGACTCCTTGATTCCACGCGGTGAACCTACATATCAGTGAGCTTATTCCGGCGTTCGCCTTGGGACTAAGCTGAGCGAATTATCCGGGTCACCTAAGAATCAGGACCGCCTCCGCCACAGCGAAAACAACGCCCCACTTAACATAATCAATAGTAATCAATAGGGTCAGACTCGATTGATTTTGATTTTGCGCTTAGTAATACATGAAATCTGACCTTACTGATGCAGGCGTTCATTTAGCAGTAAACATCGGAATCAATAGGGTCTTTTTGGCCAAGTTGCCATCAAAGAGAATGAGCAGGACTACATCAAGTTTTTTCTTGATGTCGATGGCAAAGTTTCTTTCCTGCGCCGGTAATCACCCCACTGTAGTCGGCGGCCGGGTATTGGAATGAGTGTCGCACGCGGCTGCTGGGCTAGCTATTCTTGTCCCACATCACGTCGCTTTTTGATTTTACCGCCGCCTTGAGCAATTCGATCACCGGCAAGGCGCGGCGCGAGAGACTTACTGGCGGTTCATCATCCACTGATTGCCCGAACTCTTCCGGTTCAGGCAACTGTTCGTTTGCCGCGACCGCGGCCTCCAAACTCGCTAACGCAGCCGGGACATTTTCTGCAAGCAGTGCGCCGGGCACCGTGCCTCTGTGACCCATCAGTTCGAGCAGTCGGACTGCATCCGCGCCGAACATGGTTATGTTCGCGTAGGCATTGCAGGAAAAAGTTACCAGCATGATCAGGTCCTATCTGTGAATCCAGGGATCAGACTCCTTGATTCCTACAAACGCTTATTAATACTATAAGTTTTTTGCTTGGTGAAAGCACCCGACAAATAAACTACTACTAATGCAACTACGCCAATTAAATATTTCGTAGCAAAGGCAGACAGCCAACCCATTAACATCGAAATTAGAAGTATGGTCAACGACAAGCCTAAAAAAATATAGGTTACCTTTTCCCTTGTCTCATTGCGCTTTCCAAGTGAAGTGTTACATTGCGGGCAAATAAATGATTTTTCCTTATCTCGCCAATCTTCACAGACGGCCTCATCATCCGAAAAGATATAATTACAAACGACACAAATATATTTAATTTTTAGCATTGGGCGCCCAAAACGTCGGCGCATCCCGCTCGCGGCGCGCTCTTCGTGCTGGAAATGCATTGACGTGCGCAGGATGTGCCAGTATTCGGCGATAAACGTTCAACTGCGACATATCATTCCCTGATCCATTTGTTATAGGCGCCACAATAGCTTGGTATTAAAGCGTAAATCAATAGGCCATACCCCACTCCTGTACACCTCGGCCAGTGCCCGCCCTCGCGTTTGTCGAAGTTAGATATACTCCCCTTCTTCTCTACAGCCGCTTAGCTCACAGGAGTTGCCATGCACAACAGCCCGCACGCCCATTCGGCAACGGATACGATTGCGTTTACCCCTATGCAGGTAATCTTCCCCACCGCCAGGGTGACAGTCCATTGAATCCCCCCGATGTTATCGATAAGCCGTTTCGCGCACACCTCACCAGGTTTGTGGCGCGTAACTTCGGTGAACGCGCCCGGCTGGAAAACGTGGAGCCCATGCTGGGTGGCCACGCTGGCCTGACCTTTGGTTTTGATGTGTTTGATGAAGCCAGCACACAACTCGGCGGCTACATTATCAAGCTGGCGCCCAAGGGCGTGCGCCGCGAGGGTAATACGGATGTTTATCGCACTGCGCCGCTGTTAAACACGCTGTACGACGCGGGCCTGCCGGTGCCGGCGGTGCCCTTTGCCTCGCCGGATGAAGATGAATTTGATGTGCCCTATGTGGTGATGGAAAAGCTCAAGGGCCGCGAGTTTTTTATCTGGGGGCCGCACGAATCCTTCGACCGCAGTGACGACAAGGTCGCGCCCCTGTGGCGTGAAATGGCGGACGTGCTGCCGCGCATTCACCGCGTCGACTGGCGCGATAAATTACCCAACTGGGAAACCCCGCGCCCGCTGCTGGAAGAAATCACCCGTTGGCAGCCTATCTACGCCAAGGCCCTGGAGCCGGAATGGATTGTTGGCGCCGATCGCGCCCGCGAGGCGCTACTGGCGTCTATGCCCGATGACAACCCCATTGGCATCGTGCACGGTGACTACCAGCCCGGTAACGGTCTGTTTGACGCTGGCAAGCTCACCGGCATTATTGACTGGGAGCTGGTGCGTATCGGCTCGGTGCAACTGGATATCGGCTGGCTGATGTTCTGCGCGGATAAATCTTTCTGGACCGACAATATTGTGCCCTGCGCGCCGGTGCCCCCGGCGGAGCTGGCGGACATCTATCAGCGCGGCATGGGGCGACGCTTTGAAGACATGCTCTGGTACCAGGCTTTGGCCGCCTATCAACTGGGCTGCATCGCCTGTTTGAACGTGCGCCTGCACCGCAAGCAGCAGCGCATCGACCCCATGTGGGAGGAGTTTGCCCAGACCATTACGCGCTTTTACGAGCGCGCGGTTGAGCTAATTACCTGACATTTATACCATTTAATTACAATTAGTTATAAGCATTAATTAAGGTAAATACTATGATAGATTTCAGCTTGCCCGCCGACCTTATTGCCCTCAAAGAACGTACGGAAGCATTCATCCGCAACATCGTGATGCCCTACGAAAAGGACGCCCGCCAGGAATACCACGGCCCCACCGATGAGCTGCGAATAGAGCTGGTCGCCAAAGCCAGAGAGGCCGGATTGTTGGCCCCCCACGCACCAAAAGAATACGGCGGCATGGGGCTGGATCATCGCGCCATGGCGGTGGTGTTTGAAGCGGCGGGTTACTCCCCCCTCGGCCCCCTGGCGCTCAACATTCAGGCGCCGGATGAGGGCAATACCAACCTGCTGCATCAGGTGGCCACTCCGGCGCAAAAAGACCGCTGGCTCAAACCCATGGTGCAGGGCCATATTCGCTCGGTATTTTCCATGACCGAACCCGATGGCGGCGCAGGTTCCGACCCCTCGTTGATGAAGACCACCGCCACACCCGATGGGGACGACTACCTCATCAAGGGCCGCAAGTGGTTTATCACCGGCATGCCCGGCGCGGGTTATCACATCATTATGGCCAAAACCCTCGACCACGCCGGGAACGACATCGGCGCCACCATGTTTATGTGCGACGCCGACACGCCCGGGATTGGGATGGTGCGCATGCTCGACACCATCGACAGCAACTCACCGGGGGGCCACTGTGAAGTGGACTACGATGTACGTATTCCCGCCAGCCAGATTCTGGGCGAAGTCGGCAAAGGCTTTCGCTACGCCCAGGTGCGCCTTGGCCCGGCGCGCATGACCCACTGCATGCGCTGGCTCGGCGCCGCGCAACGCTGCCACGATATCGCCACCGACTACGCCCGCACGCGCCACGCCTTCGGCAAAGCTATTATCGAGCACCAGGGTGTTGGCTTTCAGCTCGCCGATAACAAAATCGACCTGCATAGCGCCCGCCTGATGACCTGGCACGGCTGCTGGCTGCTGGATCAAGGCGAAAAGGCCCAGACCGAAACCAGCATGTGTAAAGTGCATTGCTCCGAAGCCCTGGGCAGAGTGGTAGACCGATCCATGCAGGTGCTGGGCGCCAAAGGCATCAGCACCGATACAGTGATCGAGCGTATTTATCGAGACATTCGCGCGTTCAGAATTTACGACGGCCCCAGCGAAGTGCATCGCTGGGTTTTGGCAAGGAGTTGAATTTGCGGGCTGAATTTTGCGGATTAAATTTGCGAATTGAATGGGAGAATGCGTGATTGCAAAACCTCAGGGTGTTTTTCTTGGCACGACCCTAACGAAATTGAATAACAAGTAATCTGGTTTCCAATTGGTTCAGGTGTATCTATAGTCAATAACTAGTGGCCGCTAACCCGCCATTTGGTCACAGGCGAATAATAAAACGGGAGCCGTAATATGGAATTCGGGATTCAGTTAGCCACCTCATCAGAAGCCTGGAAAATCGTGCAGCGAGCGGAGGAACTCGGTTTTACCCACGCCTGGTTTTACGACACCCCCATGATCTGTGCTGATCCCTTTGTGGCCATGGCCGCGGCAGCGATGAAAACATCAAAAATCAGATTGGGTACCGGCGTATTGATACCCTCCAACCGGATAGCGCCCACCACTGCCAGCGCTTTGGCATCACTGAATCAACTGGCGCCCGGGCGGATTGATTTTGGTGTCGGCACGGGTTTTACCGGTCGGCGGGCTCTGGGCCTCACGCCGGTTAAACTGGATGATATGGCCGAATATATTAATATCGTTCGCAAATTATTGGCCGAAGAAACCGTCGAGTGGGAATTTGAAAACAAACGTCGCAAGATACGTTTTCTGAACCCCGAGTTTGGCCTGGTTAACACCCGCGACCCCATACCTGTGCATATCTCCGCGATGGGGCCAAAAATAAAAAAACTTACCGCTGAGCTGGGTGCCAACTGGATTCTGGCCGCGACCGATACGGAATCTACAATACAGGCTCTGCATGACATGTGTGAGGCCTACCGCGCGGCTGGAAAAAACCCGGGAGAATACGTCAAAACAGCGTTCTGTGGTGGCTGTGTACTTGAATCAGGCGAATCCTGCGACAGCCCGCGGGTGAAAGCCCAGGCCGGTCCCTTTGCCGCAATTATCCCCCATAACCTGGTGGAAAGCGGCGCAGGGGATCTTAATATGTCGGCGGCGAGTGATATGGGAGCGATGATGGCAGGCTACCGCGCCGCCTACGATAATTATCAACCTGCCGACGCCAAATACCTTAGCGTGCACCGCGGCCACGGACTGTTTCTCAGGCCGGAGGACGAGCAACTGATTGGCGGCGATTTTATTCGCGCAACTACCTTCACTGGCGAAGTCGACGAGCTTCGCGACCGGTTGAGAGCACTGCGCGATGCCGGCTTTAGTCGTTGGGCAATACAGATTCCGGAGAAATACCCGGAAGCCATCGAAGACTGGGCACGGGTGATCGAAGGGGTCTAATGAATCACACAAGTGCACAAACAGCGTCAGATTGATTGTCTATTTGAGGTCGAAAAACTATTATTAGGGGTGGCGTTGGGTGTTGATTGGTTTAAGCAAGAAATAGAGCAGTTGTACGGCCGTCGTGCAATGACAAAAAAAGGGGCCCAAACCCAGGGGGAGTAGTTTTTCATCCGATGCCAATCAGCTACCCAATTACCTTAGCCGGGAAAATTGAATTTACAATATCATCATAATTTGAAATCTTTAAAGCACCTAAATTATTCAATTTATGAGTAAAACACATAATAGAGGTACGATATGGAAATCATACAAAAGAAGAATTCTAACAAACATATTTTTTCGTTTTATGACGATCATTTTAACTTTGCCTATGAGGATAAATCCGGGTCCGGAGACACAGATATAAACTATGCAGATTTCCCTCAGAAGTCATCGGTGCAAATAGAGCAAAATGAATGGCTCAGAAATATTGGATACCTGTGGATGATTTTGGGCGGATTTATTCTCGGTTACACGATTTATTCTGGCACTCCACTTTCCGGCAGAGAATACTGGTTTTTATTGGGAGCTGGCTGCGTCATCTGGGCACATATATCGAAAGTAAAATACTCTGTTTTTAAAGCAGAGAATGGAAATATTTTCGTTATACAAGACAAAAATCATGACGAAATTATCAAAGAACTGAATAGCCGAAAAAAAGCACAGCTATTAAAGTGGTATGGAGACGTGAACCCAGAAAATGAACTGGAAACCGAAATTAATAAATTCAGGTGGCTCGCCGGACAGGATGTCATAACCAAAGAGGAGTGTGAGAGAAAAATAGCTGAAGCAGAGTTGCTTCATAGTAAGCTAAGCTTTGATTCGCCCGGACCGAGATTAAACTAACCGCTTAACGATCGAATTTAATTAGGACAACAAACAGTACTGCTACGCTCTGCCATTAGCTACCGGTAATTATATGGCGTTACCTGTATCACAGAAAGATAAGTTTTTCTGCAAAAGCTATCAGGTCTACCCGGACCCCCAAGCACTCTGTATAAAAAATAGATGTTCGAAAGTTAACTGGCCGACAATATTTACTATCGCCGGCCAGTTAACGGCTGGTTTGGTTAAATATCAAATCTGTCGGCATTCATGACTTTAACCCAGGCTTCTACAAAATCGTTTACGAATTTCTCTTCGCCATCATTGGCAGCGTAAACTTCTGCGACTGCGCGAAGCTCCGTGTTAGAGCCAAAAATCAGGTCAGCGGTCGTCGCAGTCCATTTCAATTTGCCGTTAGCTCGGTCGTAACCCTCGTAAACGCCTTCCGATTTTGATTTGCCCCAGCGGGTGCCCATATCCAACAGGTTAACGAAAAAGTCATTGGACAAGACACCCGCTTGACTAGTTAACACGCCGTGCTGTGTTCCCCCGGTATTGGCATTCAGTACGCGCATGCCGCCAATCAATGCCGTCATTTCCGGAACTGTCAGACCTAACAGGCTGGCCCGATCGACCAGAGCTTCAGCAGGCGCATAGAAGCTATCTTTGCTGTAGTAGTTTCTAAAAGCGTCCGCTTTGGGCTCTAGCACCGAAAACGAGGCGACGTCGGTTTGTTGTTGCGTTGCATCGGCGCGCCCGGGCGTGAACGGTACTGTAATCGAATAGCCACCTTTTTTGGCAGCTTGTTCTATTGCTGCCGATCCACCAAGCACGATGACGTCGGCAAGAGATACTTGCTTGCCCCCTTTAAGTGACTTGTTGAATTCGCCCTGCACTTTTTCGAGCGATTTTAGCGTTTGTGCGAGTTGTTTGGGATCGTTGACGGCCCAATCTTTTTGCGGTGCCAGGCGCACGCGTGCACCGTTGGCGCCGCCGCGCATGTCAGTGACACGAAATGATGCCGCAGAGGCCCAGGCCGCTTTTATCAGCTCGCCGTTCGAAATTCCGGAAGATAGAATTTTGTTCTTCAGGCTCGCGATATCCTGTTCGTTGACAAGCTGGTGATCGACAGTCGAAATCGGGTCTTGCCATAGCATCACTTCGCTGGGCACTTCCGCCCCTACATAACGCGCACGCGGACCCATGTCCCTGTGTGTCAACTTGAACCAGGCTTTGGCAAATGCCAAGTCAAATTCTTTAGGGTTATTCAGGAAACGTTCGGAGATTGCTCTAAAGCCGGGGTCCTGTTTCAACGCCAGATCCGTGGTGAACATGATAGGGGCGTGGCGCTTGCCCTGAACATGCGCGTCGGGAACCAGGGATGCTGCGTTAGGATCCGTCGGAATCCATTGGGTTGCGCCCGCAGGGCTTTTGACCTGCTGCCATTCGAATGCAAACAAATTAGCCAGGTACTGCATCGACCACGCGGTTGGCGTGGACGTCCACGCCCCCTCAAGGCCACTGGTGACAGCATCCTCGGCGCTGCCTTTGCCGCACTTATTGCTCCACCCAAACCCCTGCTCTTCCAGCGCTGCCGCACCGGGTTCGGCGCCAACACAGTTACCGGGTTGATGCGCGCCATGGGCTTTGCCGAGAGTGTGCCCCCCGGCCACAAGCGCGACAATCTCCTCATCGTTCATCGCCATGCGGCCGAACGATAAGCGCATGTCCTGTGCTGCGGCTAATGGGTCGTGGTTGCCACCCGGCCCCTCAGGATTAACGTAGATCAACCCCATCTGTATGGCCGCCAGATTTCCGCGCAATTTTCCATCCCGGGTGCGGCGCTTGTCGTCCAGCATCCTGGTTTCCGGTCCCCAGTAAACAATATCGGGTTCCCAGTCGTCTTCTCGGCCTCCCGCGAAACCAAACGTTTTGAAGCCGGCGGACTCCAGCGCCACATTACCGGCCAGTATCATTAAATCTGCCCAGGAAAGATTACGCCCGTATTTCTGTTTAACCGGCCACAACAGGCGCCGCGCCTTGTCCAGATTGGCATTGTCTGGCCAACTGTTTAATGGATCAAACCGTTGCTGACCGCCACCCGCACCGCCGCGACCATCACCCACGCGGTAAGTGCCCGCGCTATGCCAGGCCATACGGATCATAAAGGGGCCATAATGGCCGTAGTCGGCTGGCCACCAGGGCTGCGAGGTGGTGAGCACTTTTTCGATATCTTGCTTCACCTCTTTCAAGTTGAGCGTTTTAAACGCTTCCGCATAGTTAAACTGGGCTCCATACGGATTTGAACGACTGTCGTGGGCGCGCAGCGGACTTAAGTCCAACTGTTCGGGCCACCAGAACTGGTTGGCCTTTGGTGCATTTTCAGCGGCAGCCGCGCCGACGTGTACAAATACGGAAGCAGCCAGCGCGGCCGCCCCCAACCAGGATACTTTCCTATTCATCAGTACGATTCTCCAATTTGTGGTGATATACAATCCCTAGTGCCACGTCACTTATAAAGCGTTTTGAAAAAAATATACAATTGAAAAATCAATACGCGACGATTGATAAAATTGATGATAGATCGCCTTCTTCCTTATTAGCTCGATTAATACGGTGCGGCGAGGCAGCGCACAGACTCCGCCGCCCAAGGGTATTTCGTGTTCGGTATTAGTCAGACGGGCTCGGCATTTATCCCTCCCGATTCATCTCCAGATCCATACCATAGCCCTTTCCTTCCATCTCGTGACCCCAAATGTCGGCCACGTAATACTCTTCCTGCCGGGGGGTTTCACGACCGTTCCAGCCCAGTTCCATCAGCCAGCCGGAAGGCGTGGCGTGATAAAAACTCAGGGCTTTGTCGTTGGCGTGTTTGCCCATTTTTACGGCCACCGGTATGTTCTGGTGGCGAACGATGTCGTGGGCTTTGCCGAGGTCGTCCAGTTCGGTGTACTCGATATTCAGGTGGTTGATGCGCTTGGGCATATTGGGAATACCAAAGGCCAGGGAATGTTGCCGGTTGTTGCAATGCACAAACCAGGGCGTGGCCTCGCCGCCACCGGGCATGGGTAATTTGTATTCGATACCGCCGTCCATGCCAAATACTTCAGTGTAAAAATCGTAGGCTGCCTGCGGGTCGTCCTGGCGCAGGATCAGGTGGCCCAGGCCCTGACTGCCGGTGGTAAATTTGCCCCACAGCGGTCGCCCGGGATGAAAGGCCCGATGGGCCTCGACCCGCGGCGTGCAATAAATTTCGGTGGGGTTGCCGCCGGGGTCGGTGAGTTTGAGCAAACCGAGCACGTGGCGCTCCCGGCACTCGGCATCGCTGGCCACCCGAAATTCAACGCCAGCTTGCGTAAGATGCGCCTGCATGGCTTTCAGTGCCTTGGGGCTGGCGACCCGCCAGCCCAGGTACTCGAGATCGTCATTGCCGTTGGTGTGCACCACAATGCGGTGGTGCATTTCATCCATGCGCAAATAAAAACGGTCGCTCTCGCCGGGTTCTTCTACCAATTCCACACCAACCACGTCGGTCGCGTAGGTTTTCCAGGCCTGCGCGTCCGCGACGCTGATACCGATGTAACCTAGTTCTGTAATTTCCACCATGTCTAATTGCCCTCGAACTGTGTCTGCATTGCGCAATATTGTTCAACGCAAAATGTTTACCAATCTGTTTGACCAAGGACATCAAGTGTTCTGACTACGCTAACGGCCAAGTATCAGAGAGGCAATATTGCGGCGCGCAAAACGTCGTTTAATTGCGTTTTAATTGATCCAGATCGTTTTTGAACAGGGGAGTAGCAGAGCGGGTTTACCAGTGCGTACCTTCTAAAGCCGGCAGGGTGCGCTCGGTGATTTCGGCGAAGCTGTCGAGTACCCGTAAGGTCAGGCCCCAGATAACATGATCGCCGAATTGAATACCGGGAAAAGTTCGACGGTTTTCCGCAATGGAGTATTCCAGTTCGGTAACGGCGGCAACGTCAAATAAATGGGTGATGGGCACCCAGAACACGTGGGCAACTTCTTCCGGGAGTCTGGCGAAGGCGGTTTGCCTGGTGGGTTGGTCCACGTAGTACACGAATGGCGTCAGGATCATCGGCTCGCGCAAATCGGGCCGGTCGATGGTGCGTATGGGCAGCGGGCCGACCCGGTGGTGTGTATCCAACGTTAATCCAATTTCTTCCCAGGTTTCGCGCTCCGCTACGGCGTGGGCATCAGCGTCGTCCGGCCCCGCCCGACCACCGGGAAATGCGACCTGGCCAGACCAGGGGTCGCCTTCACGCATGGCGCGGCGAATAAAACAGACTTCGAGTTCGTCGTCGCCATCGGCCAGAATCATGGCAACTGCAGCTTGACTCGGATGGGCCCTGAATTGGGGCGCCTGGTGGGCGCGCTCCAGCATGGCCTGGCGAATAATATCAATGGTTAACATGCTCGAAGAATGGCGTTTCTAGTGCCACTCGTCAACCGCAACTTTGTATTTGCATTCCTGCATTTACCGTGGTTTGCGCGGGGGTCGGGTGACCAGCGTACAGGCTGCCGCCAGGCAGGTGAAAACTAGCAGGGCGATAAATGCGGCGTCGTAATTACCCGTTATATCCGCTGAATAACCTGTGGCGACCGGCACCATGCTGGCGATGATAATTTGCACTGGAAAAACAAAGCCATTAATACTGGCGAAAGCGATGGTACCAAAATAATTTGCAATCATGGTGGGCATCATCACCAGCGTGCCGCCATAGGCCGCACCGAACATGGCACCGGCAAGTAACAGCAACGGCAGGTTTGGCGCTTGCCAGATAATGGCGAAGGCAATAAGGGCGGTGATCAGTAGGGTAAACATAATTAACCGAGGCTCCATTTGATCCCCCAGCCAGCCCACCGGGAAGCGTGCACAGGCACTGCCAGCGAGCATAAAACTGAGTACGCTGGCGGCCTCCATACTTTCGTATTGCAGATCGGTGAGATGCAGTACGCCGTGCACCACCAGCAAGTAAAGGGGCATCACGCCACCGAGGAAAAGCATAATAAGCAGCCACAGGGTTGGTGTGCCCAGGGCTTCTTTCAGGGTCCAGGTTTCCATGGTTTTGTATATTTTTGAGTTTGCATATTGTGCTTTTTTTGATTCATCGGTGTGGTTGATGCCATCGGAGTGTTGATTTCGATCGGACGGTTTATTGACTACAAACGCAGCCAGCACCATCGCGGCCAGCGCAAATACTGTGGCCCACAGCCAGGCAGTCCGCCAGCTATCGAAGGCCTGGATAATCCAGGTAAACAACGGTTGTGCAATAAAGCCACCGACGCCGGCAGCAGTCATTACCAGCCCGATGGCGGTGGCGCGTCGATGCTCAAACCAGTGGGTGATGGTGGTCTGAATCGGAATGACCCCGGAAAAGGTAAACCCAAATGCCATCACCACACCCCACATGAGCGTCCAGGTCAAAAGCGACATCGCCGCTATGGCGAGCAGCATACAGCCCAGGGTAAGCACCAAAATTCCCGCCATCATGGTGGCACGTGCGCCGTATCTATTGGTGGAGAACGCAGCCAGCGGCACAAATATTCCGTAGAGCAGGCCGTGGATGGTCTGGGCCCACGACGCGTCGCCGCGCTGCCAGTTCATGCTGATTACCATTTCGGGAAAAATGACATTGAACCCGTAATACACGAAACCGACGGCAAACATATATACGCCAAACAGCAGACCCGCGTTTTTCCAGCCAAAAAATTCACCTGATGCGCTGGCCATGGGGGAGGTGCTGGATGCCGGTGTATTTGACATAGTGAGGTGTCCTGCCATCCGGCCAAATTGCTACTTTTTGTCCGCGACCGGGACAGAGCAGGCTAACGCGAATGAGAGCACCTTGCTAGCGTTAGATGGTTTGCCAGGTTGGTTGTGAGGGGTTGCGGGCCCACGAACAATGACAATTCACCCATGGCGCAGCGACACGATCAGCAAAACACAAGTTCGTCTATACTCACTCCTTTTCTCAAGCATTAGTCCACATGGCAAATTCACTACAGGATCAATTACAGAAATCCGGCCTGATTGACGCCAAAAAAGCCAAACAGGTGACCAAAGAGCGGAATAAACAGAACAGGGCACAACGCCGCGGACAGCAGCCAACAACCGACGATCAAACACAGGCACTGGCCCAGGCTGCAAAAGCCGAAAAAATCGCCAACGATCGGCGCCTTAATCAGGAGAAAAATGAACGCGCGCAGCGTAAAGCGTTGGCCGCGCAGATTAAGCAACTAATAGATATGAACACCATTGCGGCCGCCGGAGACCAGGCGTTCAATTTTACCGACGGTAAACACATCAAACGGATGTACGTCGACAAAGCACAGGCCGGACGGTTAAGTGCCGGCGTGTTCGCCATTGTCAAACAGGGGGATAAATACGTCCTCGTCCCTGCTACCGTCGCGGACAAAATTGCCGAACGCGATCAAGGCAGAGTGATATTTAGTGCGGAAAAAGCCCACGACAGTGTTGCCGAAGACGACCCGTATGCGGACTATCAGATTCCTGATGATCTGATGTGGTAGTTGGCGTGGGCAAGAAGTCGGCCCGCGTGAAAAGTCGGCCCGCGCAAAAATATGTCCGGGATACGCCACGCAACCGCCACCAGCTCCACGACCAACAGCAATACACCTAACTTACGTACATAAAAGAGGGTTAAGCAAATGTCAGATAACGCCATTTTCGTTCCGTTCTTTGGGTTAATGCTGCTCACGATGGTGGTGTGGGTGTTTATGTATATTCGCCGCCTGACCTGGATCAGTGTTAACAGCCCCGATCCCCAGTCGATCTCAACCCCGGAGAAACTTAATCAGGTGCTACCGGAAGCGGTTAACTACCCGTCCAACAACTTAAAAAACCTGTTCGAGTTGCCCGTGTTGTTTTATGCCCTGTGCCTGTATCTGGCGGCGGTCGCGCAGGTGGACTCACTGTATGTGTATAGCGCCTATGGCTACCTGGCGCTGCGGGTCGTGCATAGCGCGGTGCACTGCACGGTTAATCTCGTGCTGTTACGTTTCGGGTTATATGTCACCTCCTCCCTGATTCTGTGGCTAATGATTGGTCGCGCCACCTATATTGCGTTAACTGGCCCGGCCTGAATCAGCCTTAACGACCTGTTGCGCGCCGGGCGTTGCGCGGTGGGGCCTGGCCTCAGGTGCAAAACGCATTATTTATGGTCACCCGCATAAACAAGGTTAACGGGGCGCGGAATCCGGCTATAATTAACTACCCCATAGTAATGTAACGAACCTTCAGGTAAATAAATGTCAAATGCTGTCCTGAAATCAGCTAAGCAAACTCTCGATGCAATCATCGTCGGCACCGGTATGGCGGGTATGTATATGCTGCACCGCCTACGCCAACAGGGTTTGCGCGTACAGGCTATCGAGGCTGGCTCCGGAGTGGGCGGCGCCTGGTACTGGAACCGTTATCCGGGCTGTCGCTGCGATGTGCCCAGCATTGAATACTCGTTCTCTTTTAGCGACGAACTGCAACAGGAGTGGGACTGGACCGAGGCCATGGCCAGTCAGCCGGAGCTGGAACGCTATCTCAATCATGTGGCGGATCGCTTCGATTTACGTCGCGATATCAAGTTTGATACCCGGGCGACCTCTGCAATTTACGACGCCGACCGCAACCTGTGGACGGTGGGTACCGATCAGGGCGACACCTTTAACGCCACTTACTGCATTATGGCTACCGGCTGCCTGACGGTGCCCAATTTCCCCGACATTAGAGGGGCGGATACCTTCAAGGGCGAGGTTTACCACACCGCCCTGTGGCCCAATCGGGAAGTGGACTTTCGGGGCAAACGGGTGGCTGTAATCGGTTCCGGCTCCTCCGGGGTACAGACCATTCCGGCCATCGCCGCCACCGCCAAACAGGTGATCGCGTTCCAACGCAGTCCGGTCTACACTTTTCCGGCGCAGAACCGCCCTATGAAACCCGAGTTTCTGGCGCAGGCAAAAGCCGATTATCCCTATATCCGCGCAAGGCAGCGCAATTCTGAACTGGGACTGGCCTACTACAACGGCCCCAAAAAGGCGCCCACCGAAGACAAACCGAAAAGGCCCAGTAAAAATATTCTCGATATTACCCCGGAACAACGGCGGCAGGAAATCAGGGACTTCGGCTTTAACGTCCTGTCAATGTATGCCGATGTGTACACCAGCACTGAAGCCAACGATATCGCCTGCGACCTATACCGGGAAGTTATCAAAGAAATGGTGCACGATCCGGACACGGCGGAAGGCCTGTCGCCACGGGATTACCCGTTAGGTTGCAAGCGACCGGTCATTGATACCGCGTATTACGAAACCTTCAACCAGGACCACGTAGCACTGGTTGATTTGCGTAAAGGCGGCATCGAAGAAATCACCCCCACGGGCCTGCGCACCGCCAATGCCAACTACGAATTCGATATTCTGGTGTACGCCACCGGGTTCGACGCCATGACCGGGGGTCTGAAAAAAATCGATATTCGCGGCCGCGACGGGCTGAAACTGGTCGACAAATGGGCCCATGGACCGCGTATGTATCTGGGCCTGCAAAGCGCCGGGTTCCCCAACTTCTTTACCATCACCGGACCCGGCAGTCCGTCGGTATTAAGTAATGTGATCCATTCCATTGAGCAACACGTGGAGTGGATTGGCGATTGCATCGCTTACCTGCAAGCTAACCGTATCAAAACCATTGAACCGCAGGTGGAAGCGGAAGATGCCTGGATAGAGCACGTTAACGATGTGGCAAAAGGCACCATGCTGACCGCGCCGACCTGTAACTCCTGGTATCTGGGCACCAACATCCCCGGTAAAACCCGAATTTTTATGCCCTATGTCGCGGGCACGAAAACTTACCGCCAAAAGTGCGAGGCCGTGGTGGCCAACGGTTACGAGGGGTTTGAATTATCCTGCTAAACCTTGCTGGCGATACGCCTCTGCTGCGGATCTGAATCGGGGTCGACTCGATCCCGATGCCAATCAAGGTGGCGTCAGGGCTGTTGCCAACCTGGAGATGATCGAAACATTACTTGACTATTGACTACAGAAAACTATCGCAACCGAATAAAATATATAGGTATTTTTACCCTGAAAAGCCCCGTTGATCGGCACTCGAACCCCGTTTGTCCGACATTCCTTCTTTCCCGTCACCCATTCTCCTACCCTAGCTCAGGTTTTCGACTCTTGCTTTGAATGATTGAGAGAGCCGTTAGAGGCACTCCTGATTGAATCACGGCCTGACTTTCATATACCTATAGCAAAAGAAGGATTTGTCGGGTGCTACCCATAACAAAATATTTTGATCGGGTATCAGTCGCCCCGATACGCAGCACTAACCCTCAGCTTCACCCGGATGTGGTGGCGCTGCTTTACAGCGCGACCCCGGTGGTTGTAATCGCCACCCTGGTCAATGGCGTGATTCTGGCGGCTGTGTTATGGCCCTACGTGAATCCCGTTGCGGCCGGTATCTGGCTAACGCTGATTGTCTTAAACGCCGCGGCCCGCGTTGGTCTGCACATGCACTTTCGGAAAAATCCCGGCGAGTTGGACAACGGGAGGCGATGGGATACCTATTTATTGATTAACGTGCTGGTCGCCGGGTTAATCTGGGGCAGCCTGCCCTACGTGCTGTACCCTGCCACCAGCCTCCCCCATCTGACGTTTATTGCCTTTGTACTTGGCGGTATGTGTGCGGGTGCGGTCAGTGTGTATGCGGCGCAACTGCGAGTGTTTTTTGCGTTCCTGTTGCCCGCGCTGCTTCCCCTGATTGTACGCCTGTCAACCATGGACGCGGAAGTCCACCAATCTTTGGCGCTGATGGTCACCTTGTTTATGGTAATGATCTCGGTAACTGGCTGGCGCACACACCGGTCAATTATCGATTTTCTGACCGTACGTCAGGCCCACCGCCTGGCGGAAAAAAATCTGCGTCTTGCCGACAGCGCTTTTGAAACACATGACGGCATACTAATTACTGATGCCGATGGTAAAATTCTGCGCGCTAATCGCGCCATGCACACCATCAGCGGTTATTCCCACAAGGAGCTGAATGGGCGTAAACCCCTGTTTTTTGCCAGCGATGTCCACGCCGGAAAAACTACGGAGCTGCAATCTGCCCTTGCACTAGACGGCCGCTGGCGGGGCGAAATTCTCGATCGGCGCAAAAATGGCGAAAGTTTTCCCCTCGACGTGTCGCTCTCTGCGATCACCGATGAAAATGGATATATTACCCATTACGTAGCCCACTGCCGGGATCTCACCAACCATAAACGCAACGAGGAACGCATTTTATTTCACGCCCACTACGACTCTCTTACCGAGTTGCCCAACCGTCGACTAATGCTCGACCGCCTGCAACAGGAACTGGCTCGCGCTCAGCGTCACCATCACAGGGGCGCTGTATTATTTATCAACCTGGATCGCTTCAAGTCCGTTAACGGCTTGCTCGGCCACGCCATGGGAGACGCGCTACTCAAACAGGTCGCAAATCGTTTGCTGCACGCCATACGCGCGGAGGACTCTACCGCCAGGGTGGCGGGAGATGAATTTGTGGTTGTCCTGTCGGAACTGGCCGACGAAATCGGCCCCGCAGCGCAACAGGCGCGCATTATTGCGCAAAAAATTAGTGGTGCACTATCCAGACCCTATCAGCTTGGCGGTCAAAAACTACATTGCGCGGCATCCATAGGCATTGTGTTATTTCCGTGTACGGAGCAGACCAGCGACGCTGAAGAATTGTTGCGCCAGGCGGATACCGCCATGTATCGTGCCAAACAGTCCGGTACCAGCATGATTGAATTTTACGAACCGGGCATGCAAACGTTGACACAAAATTTTCTCGCACTGGAAAACGATTTACGTGGCGCACTGGAACGCCGGGAACTGGCCTTACATTACCAGCCGCTGGTCGACTCTTCGGGCGCCATTATCGGCGCGGAAGCCCTGCTTCGCTGGCATCATCCCCTCCGTGGACTCATATCACCCGCGGACTTTATTCCTGTGGCCGAGGAAACCGGACTCATTCTGCCAATCGGCCAATGGGTGCTGAATAGCGCCTGTGTCCAGTTGGCAAAATGGCAGACGGCGAAGCCCAACAGACAAACGTTTACCATGGCGGTTAACGTCAGTCCCCGCCAGTTCCGTCAGGAAAATTTTGTGACGTCGGTCCTCGGTGCGATTTCTCAGAGCGGAATCACGCCCCGGTCCCTCACGCTGGAACTGACTGAAAACATGCTGATAGACGATATTCAGGAAACCGCAGAAAAAATGCGCACGCTGTCCAGCAACGGTGTCCAGCTCGCCATTGACGATTTTGGGACCGGTTATTCTTCGTTGCGCTACCTTAAAAATTTGCCTCTCAATGTTCTCAAAATCGACCAATCCTTTATTCGCGATATCACCACCGATAGCGGCAGCGCCGCTATCGTTATGTCAGTTATTTCCATGGCAAAACATCTTGGCTTAAAGGTTGTCGCCGAGGGTGTCGAATCCGTGGCTGAACTCGACCTGCTCAAACAGCATGGCTGCCAACTCTACCAGGGGTATTACTTCGGCCGTCCGGTTGCGGCGGATAAATTTGGCGAACTGCTATCCGATCCCAGCGATCAGGACAATATCAGGGGGGCACCCGTCTCCGCCTGACAAAACCTCTTGCATAAAAGTATCGCAGGGGGCACTCCTGTCAGCGGCGACGGCACAAAACGATGTGCGTCCGATCACCAACCAATCGAGTAAAATTCAGGAAATTTGTCACAAATTCGGTAGGCAACTCCGTGCAACGACGCCAACTCTTACATCACACTGTTCACATTGGCTTTTTTTGACTATCATCCTGCTCACGGCTAATCTTTGGCAAATATCCTGAACTGCGTCCAACCTTGTTGAAGTGGCCAATCTCAGGGGTGACAAAAACAGATGATGCGGGTTTTATTATCAGTCGCCATAACAATACTTCTGGTATCGACACCGGTCGACTTCGCGTACGCAGAAAATATCTATACATTCAGCGACGAAGATGGCAATGTCCTGTTTACCAATATTGTGAGCGGCAATAAAAAACCCCGTGGGGCCAAATTTCGTCGTTACGAACACCTCGAAGAAGTCACCTGGTTTCCGGACACCAATGTACATAAATATCAGAATTGGGGTGACGATGCTTTTGCCGTCAGTGCTCGTTTCGCAAAGCGACGGGACGCCTATGATCAGCTGATATTAAGCGAATCCCGTAACAACAACATCGACAAAGGTCTTGTTAAAGCTGTGATTCATACCGAGTCAGGGTTCAATCCCAACGCGCTTTCCAAACCCGGCGCCCAGGGTCTTATGCAGCTGATGCCTGCCACCGCCGCCCGCTACGATGTAGATAATGCTTTTGACCCACTGGAAAATATTCGTGCCGGATCCCGTCATTTGAAGTACTTGATGGATCGCTATCGCAATCTCGAACTGGCGTTGGCCGCCTACAATGCCGGCGAAAGCAACGTTGAAAAATATGGTGGCATTCCTCCGTTTGCAGAAACTCAGGATTACGTTAAACGGGTGTTACACCGCTACAACAAATTTTACAAATCTTCATTGGCGGTAGTACAGTAAGAGCTACTCCGCCCGATGGATATCCCGTACAATCGGTGAGTCGTACGGAGGCCAGCCGCCCATCGAGCCCCGATCGTAATAGCAATTTCAAAATACCCTTTTCGGCCCTTACGAGCTAACGCGTCATATTCAAGGAGATATACCATGAACAAAACACAAACTATTTTCAGAAAAATGGGCCTGGCTTGGCTCCTGGTTAGTTTTGCCAGCGCCGTCATGGTGCAACCCGCATTTGCTGCCGTGCTTTCCACTCAGGACTTGATCGCTATGGAACAGCAAACGTCGGCGGTCAATGCTCTTGGACAGGCTCTAGCCAGAGAAGACGTGCGTGCGCAGTTGCTGGATATGGGTGTCAGTCCGGATGAAGTCCAGGCACGTATTGCCGTACTTAGCCCAGCAGAACTTGCCAGCTTGAATCAACAGATCGCTGACTTGCCAGCGGGTTCGGGTGCCGTCGGTGTACTGGGCGTAGTGTTTCTCGTGCTGTTGGTACTTGAACTGTTGGGCGTTACGGACGTGTTCAAAGCCATTTGATTGTTCACCGCCAACCGTTCTCGCTATGTTCACTCGCACTGTTAGTGGTGTCTCTGGCCGGCTGTGTCGGCGGCCAGAGCAATCTTTCTACAGCACTACGGAACAACGATTCCCGTCCACCTGTAATCGAATTGTCCGCAACACCCTTTTTCCCTCAGGAAGATTATCAGTGTGGTCCCGCCGCACTGGCAACTGTATTGGGAGTCAGCGGGGTGAACGTTACGCCCGCCGAACTGACCCCCAAGGTTTATCTACCCGAACGCAAAGGTAGCTTACAACTGGAGTTAAGCGCTGCGACGCGGCGCTATGCACGCATTCCCTACCCGGTCGCACCTTCATTGGCCGCGTTACTTCGGGAATTGCAAGGTGGGCACCCAGTGCTGGTACTACAAAATCTCGGGGTTTCCTGGCTGCCGCGCTGGCACTATGCCGTGGTAATCGGGTACGCCGAAGATCGCGATCAGATTATTCTGCGCTCCGGCACCACGGCGCGCAAAGAAATGGCCACAAAGTTATTCATGCGCACCTGGCGGCGCGCCGAGTATTGGGGATTAGTGGTACTAAAGCCCGGTGAATTGCCCGTCGATACACAACCAGAGCACTATCTCGAAGCGGTGTCTAATCTTGAGATGAGCGGTGCGTACAGGGAATCCCTGTTGGCTTATCAGGCGGCGCTGAGCCGCTGGCCAGGCAATTTTTGGGCGCGGTTCGGAGTAGCTAATAGTTATCTCGGACTGGGTCACCACAACGCGGCTGAACTGCATCTGCGGGAATTGCTTGTCGACTATCCACAACATCCAGCGGTGCTGAACAATCTCGCCGAAGTACTGGCCCGCCGGGGCTGTTTGAGTAAGGCCGTTAACGCCGTGCGACAGGGATTATCCGCGCCCCATTTAACACCACCTGTGCGTAGCGTGCTGGAGGAAACTCAACGTGAAATCACACAGTTGCAAGCGTTGTGCGAGAGAGAGAATAAATGCGAATGTAATCGATAAATTGGTGACGGGAAATCTTATCAAAGGCTCAGTCTGAGTAATCAGACGGGTTTCAAAACCAGAAGTCCGGTATCAATAATATCCTTTATCGTTTCTCTGCTGGCGCCCATTTTGGCCTGCAATCTCACCCCGGCAAGTAGTGCCATCAGGTAGTTTGCCAGCGCGCGCGCCGACTTCTCATCGTCTACCAAACCAAGATTCTGTGCCTGTGCGACACGATGTTCAAAGGCGTCGATCAATGGCGCCACGCGCTGCAATGCCTCTTGCGCGAGATTCGGCGATGTATGGGTTAATTCAGAAATCGTATTCAGCAGCAGACAGCCGTAGGACAGAGTTTCCTCGTCGGCCAGTAACAGCGCCCGATAGAAAAAACTTTGAATCGCTTCCAGCGGATCTTCTATTGTCAGAAGGGCATCTTCTATTATCCCTCCCGCGATGGCCAAATAATGATCCATCACCTCGCGAAATAGTCCGGCTTTGTCGCCAAAAGACCCATACAGGCTGCCACGATTCAGGTTCATTGCGTCGAGCAATTTCTGAATCGAGCTCGCTTCGTAGCCATCGGACCAGAAGACTTTTAACGCAGCGTCAACGACTTCCGTGCGGTCGAACTCCGGCGTTCTAGACATAATGTCCTCGTTTACTGGTATTTATTTGTTGTTTTATAAATCATAAGCGCGCCGGAGTATAGCCCAATCAGCCACAGAAAGTCACTGCATGGCAACCCGCGGACGGCGATTCTGTGATGGAGTTCCGCGATTAAATAAAGAACAGGAGAGCCCTATTATGGCTGGAATTTTACAGCTGAGTTTACTTATAGAAAGCCTGTGTCCTGTCACTGTGATCGGTAACGTCGCGCACGCCTTTCAGCTCGGGGATTTTTTCCATCAACGTTCGTTCAACGCCTTCCTTCAGCGTCACATCCACCATGCCGCAGCCCTGACAACCGCCGCCGAATTGTAGCACTGCCACACCTTCTTCCACATTTTCGAGACTGACCTGACCCCCATGTGCCGCCAGACCGGGATTGACTTCGTTGTGCAGCACATAATTAATTTTGTCTTCAACGGGACTGTCGTCGTTGATGCGCGGCAGGCGCGAGTTGGGGGCCCGAATACTGAGCTGACCACCGAGGCGATCTGGAGCATAGTCCACCTTGGCATCATCCAGAAACGGCAGGCTGCGTTTTTCGATATGGGCGTTAAAACCGTTGAGCGTCAGTACCACATCCCCTTCCTGCTCTTCCCCAGGACGACAATAAGCGATACAGGTTTCTGCTTTGGGTGTGCCCGGATCGGTGATAAAGAGGCGAATGCCAATGCCTTCACAGTCCTGTTTGGCTAACAGCTCCGCGAGATAAACCTGCGCGCTTTCGGTAATTTCCACCTGATTCATACCGCTTATACCCGAGTAAATTAGTCGTGTATTCTAACAGGGCAGACACCCGTCGACAACGCTTTTCAATACGTCCAGCAGCGCGGGGCATGCTTTGTTAAACTACGCGCCCTTTTACAGGCAATTGGATCACGGGTGAACATGTCTGCACAACGAATCAATGCGCTACATCGGGCCGCAACGCAACGGATTCTGGTGCTCGACGGCGCAATGGGCACCATGATTCAGCGCCACCACCTGACCGAGGAAGATTTTCGCGGTGAGCGGTTTGCCGAGTGGCCATCGGATGTGCGCGGCAATAACGATTTACTGACCCTCACCCAGCCACAGATTATTGCGGATATTCACCGCGCCTATCTGGATGCCGGGGCCGATATTCTCGAAACCAACACCTTCAACTCCACCACCATATCCCAGTCGGATTACGACATGCAGGATCTGGCGCCCGAGTTAAACAGGGCGGCCGCTGCGCTCGCCCGGCAGGTGGCGGATGAGGTGACCGCGCTAAACCCGGAGCGGCCCCGCTGGGTGGCAGGTGTGCTCGGTCCCACCAGTCGCACCGCGTCCATTTCTCCCGACGTTAATGATCCGGGGGCGCGCAACACAGATTTCGACCAGCTGGCTGGCGCCTACCGCGAAGCCACTCGGGCCCTGATAGAAGGTGGCGCAGACATTATTCTGATCGAAACGGTGTTTGACACCCTCAACGCCAAAGCCGCCGTGTTCGCAGTGCAGGACGTGTTTGAAGAGCTGGACAGGGAATTGCCGGTTGTGATTTCGGGCACCATTACCGACGCCAGTGGCCGTACTCTGTCTGGGCAAACCACCGAGGCGTTCTGGAACAGTCTCGCTCACGCACAACCATTTGCCATTGGACTAAATTGCGCCCTCGGGGCGACCCAATTGCGGCCCTATGTTGAAACATTGGCCCGCCACTGCGACACATTGGTAAGTGCGCACCCAAACGCCGGACTTCCGAATGAATTTGGCGAATACGATGAAACCCCCGAGCAGACCGCCGCGATTATTGGCGAGTTCGCTAAAAGTGGTCTGGTCAATATTGTCGGTGGCTGCTGCGGCACCACCCCGGAACATATTCGCGCCATTGCTGCAGCTGTGTCCGCACATCCACCTCGCGCGCTGCCAAAACTAGCCCCCGCCTGCCGGCTCGCCGGTCTGGAGCCCTTCGTTATCGATAACGACTCCCTGTTTGTCAATATTGGCGAGCGCTGCAATGTCACGGGGTCGGCACGCTTCAAACGCCTGGTACTGGACGGCGACTTTAACGCCGCTCTGGATGTGGCGCGGCAACAGGTGGAGGACGGCGGCCAAATTATCGACATCAATATGGACGAGGGCATGCTCGACGCCGTGGTTGCGATAACTACGTTTCTGAAACTGATTGCGTCAGAACCCGACATTAGTCGCGTGCCTATTATGGTGGACTCCTCCAAATGGCACGTTATCGAGGCCGGATTAAAATGTATTCAGGGTAAGCCCATCGTCAATTCCATCAGCCTCAAGGAAGGCGAGGAAGCGTTTATGGCGCAAGCCAGACTCTGTCGCCGTTATGGTGCGGCGGTGGTCGTTATGGCGTTTGACCACTACGGCCAGGCCGATAATCTGCAGCGTCGTATTGAAATATGTCAGCGCAGTTACGACTTGCTGGTAAACGAGGTTGGTTTCAACCCCAACGATATTATTTTTGATCCCAACGTCTTCGCGGTCGCCACCGGCATTGAAGAACACAATAATTATGCCGTGGACTTTATTGCCGCGGCACGCTGGATTCGCCAGCATCTGCCGGGCGCAAAAGTTTCCGGCGGCATCAGTAATGTCTCTTTTTCTTTTCGCGGTAACAACACTGTGCGTGAAGCCATTCACTCGGTGTTCCTGTACCACGCCATTAAGGCCGGGCTTAGCATGGGCATCGTCAACGCCGGGCAATTGGCGGTGTACGATGAATTACCGGTCGAATTGCGCGATGCCGTTGAGGATGTAATTCTCAACCGAACTACCGATGGCACGGAAAATTTGCTCGCCATCGCGGAAAAATACCGTAGCGACGGCGGCGCTGAAAATCCCCGGGAGGAAATGGAATGGCGCTCCTGGCCGGTACATAAGCGCCTCGAACACGCCCTGATGAAAGGCATTAACAGCCATATTGAAGCCGATACGGAAGAGGCTCGACAGCAGGCAACGCGCCCCCTCGATGTCATCGAGGGGCCGTTAATGGATGGCATGAATGTCGTTGGCGATCTATTTGGTGCAGGTAAAATGTTCCTGCCTCAGGTAGTAAAGTCGGCACGGGTTATGAAGCAATCGGTCGCCTATTTGCAACCCTTTATTGAGGCCGAAAAAGACGGCAAGGCACAAAGTAACGGCAAAATCCTGCTGGCGACAGTCAAGGGTGACGTCCACGATATCGGTAAAAATATTGTCGGCGTGGTACTGCAATGTAATAATTTTGAAGTGATCGATCTGGGCGTAATGGTTGCCTGTGAAAAAATTCTCGACACCGCCGTGCGCGAGAACGTGGACATTATCGGCCTGTCTGGTTTGATTACCCCGTCACTGGACGAGATGGTTTATGTGGCCGGTGAGATGGAGCGGCGCGAGATCGATCTGCCCCTGATGATTGGGGGAGCGACCACCTCCAAAGCCCATACCGCAGTCAAGATCGATCCCCGCTACCATCGCAACCAGGCGGTCTACGTACCCGATGCATCGCGCGCAGTGGGTGTGGCGAGCAAACTGGTCAGTCGCGAGCAGCGCGACAGTTTTGTCGCGGATATTCAGGTTGAATACAATAAAGTACGAACGCGCGTTGGCAATCGCAAACCCCGTGGAGAGATTTTGCCCTATACCGAAGCTGTCGCTGCGGGTTTTCAATGTGACTGGGCCAATTACTCGCCACCCAAACCGGGTTTTACCGGTGTTAAGGTGTTTGACAACTACCCCTTAAACGATCTGGTGGACAGCATCGACTGGACACCTTTTTTTATTACCTGGGATCTAGCGGGTAAGTACCCCAAGATTTTCGACGATCCCGTGGTGGGCACGGCTGCCCAGGATCTGTTTGCCGACGCCCAGGACATGCTGACGGACCTGATCCATAACCATCGCTTGCACGCCAACGCCGTGATCGGCCTGTGGCCAGCTAATCGAGTCAACGGCGACGATATCGAAATTTACCAGGACGACACCCGTGGCGAAGTCATTGGGACGCTGCACCATCTGCGCCAGCAGACCCGTAAACCCGGCGCGACCAACACCATGTATTCCCTGGCGGATTTTATCGCCCCCAAAGAATCGGGTGTAGCCGATTATATTGGCGCGTTTGCCGTCACCACTGGACTGGGCGCCGATGAGTTGGCCAACGCCTATGCGGACAAAGGCGACGATTACAGCGCGATCATGGTCAAGGCTCTCGCGGACCGGCTGGCAGAGGCTCTGGCCGAGCACATGCACTGCCGTGTACGCACCGAATTCTGGGGCTACGCCAGGGATGAAAATCTCGATAACGACGCATTGATTGCCGAAAAATACCAGGGAATACGCCCTGCTCCAGGCTATCAGGCCTGTCCGGACCACAGCGAGAAAGCAACCTTATTCGAACTCCTTGACGCACAAGCGAATGCCGCTATAAAACTTACGGAAAATTTTGCCATGTGGCCAGCAGCGTCGGTCAGCGGCTGGTATTTCAGTCACCCGGACGCTCGCTACTTCAGCGTTGGTAGCGTGGAGCGGGATCAGGTTGCCAGCCTTGCGGAGCGCAAAAGCATGTCAGTCGCCGAGTTGGAACGCATTCTGAGCCCCGTCCTTAACTACGCTACCGATTGACAGGGTATTTGAATGAGCAAACCCGAGTCCGAAAATACCCAAAAGCCGCGTTTCGTCGATATTGTCAAAAGCACGCTTGCAGCTGCCGTCGGGGTACAAAGCAATAAAAATCGCGAACGGGATTTTGCACAGGGCAATATCCTGGCTTACGTGGTATCGGGAATAATTTTTACTGTGCTGTTTATTAGCACTGTCATTATTGTGGTTAAAATGGTGATTCGCGGCGCAGTCCATTAACGTTACCCCACTAGACTATCCACCCATCCAATGTTTGGCCTAAAACAGTGCAAAACTGGGTACAAATGGTCGTTTTCATCGCACGAAATGCCGTGCAGCTCAACATATTTTTGGATATCCTGATCCACCACAAAAAAATAATTTACAGGCATGTTCAAATTAATCCATAAACCAAAAAAAACAACGCACTAAGGAGCGGATGATGGACCATTCTACCGAGGGAGTTACGGTTTTTAGTGGGTATGTTACCGACCTGCTGGAACACTATCAGGACATCGCGACCACCACGGGAAAAGAACTATTTGCTATGGCCAGCGGACTCGATCTTTCAAACCCCACCAACAAAGTACCTATGTCTGTATTCAACGCAATGTGCCAGTGGATAGTGGATAATCTGGGCCCCGCGAATATCCGCCAAACCGGTATGCTTATCGGCACTCGCCTTTACCAGCACATGTTAGAAAACAAAATTGTAAATACAGATAGCACTCCGCTCGATATTCTTAAAGCATTCCAGAAAGCTTCTCTACAAACTGTACAGGACCCTCGTGGCCGCGGCTGGGCGATTATCGACCATGACGACAAATTCTGCTGTCTACGCAAAACACAGACTTATCACCCGATCCTGCAGGAAGGACTGATCAAATCATTGATTCAGCAGGTAAGCGGCATCGAAATTGTCAGGGTGCAGTATCTGAAGAGCATCGCTGCTGGCGATGAGTTCGACGAATATAAGGTTTCCTGGAGCTAAAACCCGGACCATCACTTTGACGTTAATCCTGCGAACAGACAGCGGAACACAAAATGAAATTCGAAAACAAGGTAACGGTTATTACCGGCGGTGCCCGCGGTATCGGGTTGGCGGCGGGCAAATTATTCGCGCGGGAAGGTGCGCGGGTATTACTGGTGGATTTGCAGGAAGATGCATTGCGCGAAGCTGTCGCCGGCATTGGCGATGAACGGGTCAGTTACCATGTCGCCGACGTGAGCCAGCCGCAACAAGTCCAGGCCTATGTCGCCACGGCACTGGAACGTTTCGGCCGCGTCGATTGCTTTTTAAACAACGCCGGGGTGGAAGGCATGGTCGCACCGATTACCGACTGCCCGGTAGAGGTGTTTGATCAGGTTATGGCCGTTAATGTCAGGGGCGTATGGCTAGGTTTGAAATATGTGATTCCCGCGATGCTCACTGGCGGTGGTGGCAGTATTGTGATTACGTCCTCTCTCGCCGGGCTCAAGGGCACGCCCAACATGTCCCCTTACATCACCAGCAAACACGCGGTAGTCGGTATGATGCGCAGTGTTTCCCAGGAATATGCGACGCAGGGTATTCGCATCAACACGGTCAATCCCGCGCCCATTGAAACCCGCATGATGCGCGCCCTGGAAGAGGGCTTCGCCCCCGGGCAGGCTGCTGCCGCCAGACAGCAACTGAGTTTGATGATGCCCATGGGACGCTACGGCGAACCCGAAGAAGTCGCGAAGTTGACGGCATTTTTATGCAGCGAGGAAGCCTCTTACTGCACCGGGGGCACCTATTCCGTCGATGGCGGTGCTTCGGCCCGGTAAATTTTGCGCCCCTTAATTTCTGGCATCACAAACACAGCACACCGGACCGGTGCCTTGTTTACCCAGGAGATTTAGCTGTAGTCGGACGCGGCGACCCCGTTATCAACGGCGACACCCGCAATAGCAATTACTGCTGACTAACCCAGTAAACAATACTACTGACGAAAATAGCGATAACTGCTACCGCCGCGATGGCATCCGCGAGCCCGTCGCCATTTTCAACTACTGGATTGTCTTCGTTCATTAGTTCAGCTCCACTGTGGTCAGGGGCGCGGGGTGCGCGTGCCTGGGCCGGTTAAAAGCCGGGCATTCTACCAACATTTGTTCACCCTGTATCGACCACTTATACCGATTTTTTAGCCAGTTATATAAAAATGGTTTTTCCGCTCGTTTAGGCATATCGGTATCATCCGCACATCTTTCTTTACTGCGCGTGCCGGCGGGATTTGTCTTCGCTGCACTCGTATGCACCGACATAGCCACCGGCGTTAGCGTCGCCACGGAGTTTGCAGCAGATTTATGTACATCTATAACCAGCAGGACAAAACCCTTGTCGCGGAGCGGGTGGCTCAGTTTCGCGAGCAAACCCGTCGATATCTGGCCGGGGAGCTGAGCGAAGAGGCGTTTCGTCCGCTGCGCCTGCAAAATGGACTCTATATTCAACGCCTGGCGCCGATGCTGCGCATTAGCGTGCCCTACGGCATGCTAGCGTCTCGACAATTGCGCAAACTGGCGCATATTACCCGTGTCTACGACAAGGGTTACGCCCATTTCACCACGCGCCAGAATATTCAGCTTAACTGGCCTCAGCTGGAACAGGTGCCGGATCTGCTGGCTGAACTGGCAGAAGTTGATATGCACTGTATTCAGACCAGTGGCAACTGTGTACGCAATATTACCTCGGATGAGTACGCTGGCATCAGCGCCGATGAACTGGAAGACCCGCGACCCTGGTGCGAGATCATTCGGCAGTGGTCGACACTCCATCCAGAATTCGCCTTTTTGCCCCGTAAATTCAAAATTGCGGTCACCGGGTCTACCACCGATCGCGCTGCAACACAGGTGCACGATATTGGTCTGCAACTGGTAAAAAACAGCGCTGGCAACATTGGTTTTCAGGTGCTGGTGGGCGGCGGGCTGGGACGCACCCCCATGCTGGGCGTGGTGATTCGGGAGTTTCTGGAGCCGCAACATATACTGACTTACCTGCAGGCCATCCTGCGCATTTACAACCGCTATGGCCGCCGCGACAACAAGTACAAAGCACGTATCAAGATTTTGGTCAAAGCCTGGTCACCGGAAGTTTTCGCGCAACGGGTCGAGGAAGAGTGGGCATTTGTCCGCGACGGACCGAACACCCTGACGCACGCCGACATTGAGCGCGTCAAACAAGCCTTTACGGTCCCCGTTTACGCCTCAAGCAACACTGATGCCGATATGGGGCTGCTGCACACAATTGCCGAGCAGCATCCCGCCTTCGCCCGCTGGCTGCAACGCAATGTGCGCGCTCACCAACAGCCTGGGTACCACAGCGTCACCCTGTCGCTGAAACCCACCGGTGTGCCGCCTGGAGATGCTACCGATGTCCAGTTGGAGGCGATTGCCGCGTTAGCTGACGATTATTCGTTCGGGGAAGTGCGTGTCACCCACCATCAAAACGTGGTGCTTGGAGACGTGCGCACATCGGACCTGTTTGCGCTCTGGCGTCGCGCCAAGGACCACGGCTTTGCTACACCCAATATTGGCACGTTAACCGATATGATCTGCTGCCCCGGGGGTGATTTTTGTTCGTTAGCCAACGCCAAATCCATTCCCATCGCCGAGGCGTTACAGCGGCGCTTTGACGATCTTGACTACCTGTACGACCTGGGGGATTTATCCCTCAATATTTCTGGGTGCATGAACGCTTGCGGCCACCATCACGTGGGCAATATCGGCATTCTAGGTGTCGACAAAAAAGGCGCTGAATTCTATCAAATCCAGTTGGGTGGTAACGCCGGCAACGATGCGGCACTTGGTGCCGTGCTGGGCCCCTCCTTTAGCGCGGAGCTGGTGCCGGATATCGTGGCGCAAATACTCGAAATTTACGTGGCGCGGCGTCTGGAGGACGAGAATTTTATCGAAACGTTTCAACGCATTGGTATGGCCCCCTTCAAGGAACTGATTTATGCCAAAGCTGCTTAGGCTGAGTGGCGTCGATGACGATAACTGGCGCTTCGTCGGAACCGATGACGCGGACGAACTGCCCACGGGCGCCGTGTTGGTGCCAGTGCAAAAATGGCTGGAGCATCGTGAACAGTGGCGCACGCGTGGAAACATCGGCATCTGGCTGGATTGCGATCAGGACCTCGATGGCATAGCGCCGGACATCCCCTGCTTCAAAGTGATTGCCATCAAGTTTGTGGACTTTGCCGATGGCAGGGGATTTTCTCTGGCCAGTCTGTTGCGGGAACGTTTCGGGTTTGTGGGCGAGTTAAGGGCCACCGGACAGATTCTGCGGGAGCAGCTTTTTTACCTTAAACGCTGCGGGTTTGACAGCTTTCAGTTGCCCCACGAAGATAATCTTGCGGCGGCCCACGCCAGCCTTAACGAATTCACCGTCACCTATCAGGACCTGTCAGGTGGCCAGTGCACCGAGCTGACGACTACTGCCCCTTAATATACGATTTTTGTTGCACTCGCCCCCCGCTATCAAGGCACAATAGCACCTGAGTTGTTATCCGCGAGCGATAACCAACCGGTATCCTGCCATGTTTTCCGCGGCGCACCATTGGCCGCTAAATGGGAAAAAGTGCCCTGTGAGTGAAGCGGTTTTTTATTCATTTTTTCTGATCTTTACCGGCGGCGCGGTGATTGCGTCTTTAGCCCTGTATGGACGCCAGCCTTTACTGGTGGCCTACATCGCCCTCGGGGCACTTCTCGGTCCCTACGGCTTCGCCCTGATCAAAGACGTCTCTCTGATCGCCGATATCGCCCATATTGGCATTATTTTTCTACTATTTTTACTGGGCCTGGATATGCAGCCCCAGGCACTTCTTGCGGTATTCAAAAAGGTGACCCTGGTTACTCTAATCAGCTCTGTAGTGTTTGCGCTGGCCGGGTTCGGCATTGCCCTGGCCTTTGGTTTTGGCCCTGTTGAAAGCGTTATCGTGGGGCTCGCCATGATGTTTTCCAGCACCATTATCGGCATCAAACTCCTGCCCACAACCATTTTGCATCATCGCCATATTGGTGAAATGATGATTGGCATGCTGCTGATGCAGGATTTTATCGCGATATTTGTACTACTGGTGCTGCTCAGTGCACAAAGTGGTTCCGTGGACGTTCTGCAAATTGGTAAAACCCTGTTAGCTCTGCCGTTGCTGCTAATATTCTGTATGGGTGTGGTACGACTGATACTACTCAAACTTATAGCCCGTTTCGATCGTATTGGCGAATACATGTTTCTACTGGCCATCGGCTGGTGCCTGGGGGTTTCCGAACTGGCCGAAATGGTTGGCTTATCCAGGGAAATCGGCGCGTTTCTGGCAGGCATTACCATTGCTACCAGCCCCATCTCCCAATACATTGCCCTGAGTCTGAAACCGTTGCGCGATTTTTTCTTAATCCTGTTTTTTTTCTCCCTCGGCGCCCAATTTAATCTTGGATTACTACCGGAAATCGCCCTGGCGGTGGTGGTTCTCGGCGCGGCCATGTTGGTTATAAAGCCGGTCGTGTTTCGCTTTTTACTGCACCGTCAGAGTGAAAAAAATCGCTTCGCCTGGGATATGGGCTTTCGTCTG
The DNA here is from genome assembly GCA_041600415.1 of Porticoccaceae bacterium. Classification (GTDB taxonomy): domain Bacteria; phylum Pseudomonadota; class Gammaproteobacteria; order Pseudomonadales; family Porticoccaceae; genus JBFJKD01. The sequence goes on from JBFIKF010000002.1 coordinate 383,051, forward strand.
GGGCAAATCAGCGAATTTTCCCTGTTAATTGCCTACGTGGCATTTAATGCATCGGTTATTGGCAATGCGGCATCGCATCTGATACAGGGCGCGGCGATTTTATCCTTCCTCGTGTCCAGCTATATCGTAGTACTTAACTTTCCTAATCCGATAGCAGTCAAAGACACATTGCGTCGCGATTAACGCGCTGAAATACTTGAGACACCGATGATCGCCCCCCCTGTTGGTCAACCACCGCTATTCTCAGGAATAAAAGCCACGCCCTCTAAAATATTCCACCCAGCGCATCAGCAGCCGATCGCTGCCCTCCTCTGCGGCAAGACCAATTTTTTCGGGCAGGGTTTTTTTATAGGCGTAGGCAACCTCAAATACATCTGCATCAGGCAGCAAGCTGGTCAGGTATTCATCGCTGGTTAACAATTCGTCCACCAGGCCTAATTCCCGTGCCCGGGTACCCAACCACACCTCACCGGTCGCCACTTTCTCCAGATCAACGGCAGCGCGATGCTCGCCAATAAATGCTTTGAACAAATCGTGGGTCTCTTCTAGATCTTCGCGAAATTTTTCCCGACCTTCATCGGTATTTTCACCGAGCACGGTTAACGTGCGTTTGTATTTACCCGCCGTCATCAGCTCGACATCGATATCGTGCTTCTTTAACAGTCGATGAATATTTGGTATCTGCGCAACCACACCGATGGAGCCGAGAACCGCAAATGGCGCCGCGTGAATGCGGTCGCCCACGCAGGCCATCATATAACCTCCACTCGCGGCCACTTTGTCGACGCTAATCGTGAGAGGAATACCTTTTTTCTTGATGCGATCTAACTGACTGGCGGCCAACCCATAGCTGTGCACCATTCCTCCGGCACTTTCCAGCTTTACCACCACTTCGTCGCCAGGACGGGCGATACTCAAAATAGCGGTAATTTCCGCACGCATATTGCGCACCGCAGAAGCGCGCAGGTCGCCGTGGAAATTGATAACGTAAACACGTTTTCTACCCACGTCACCACTCTCTTTTTTCTGCTCCAACAGAGTCTGCTTCTGAAATTTTTTATCGGCTTTTTGCCTTGCCTTTGCCAGTGCCTTGTAGGTCGGCGCCGGATACACACTGGCGCGTAGTGCATCGCTCATGTCATCGACGTCGTCGTTTAACTTTCTGATTTCCAGATGCCCACGGCGATCGCGACGCCCGCGCTGCCCGACGCCAGCTACCAGTCCCGCTACAGTGGCCAGGGCAACTAATATGGTTATGGTTTTGGCCAGAAATAAGCCGTAGTCATTGATAAATTCCAAAGTGTTGGTCTCCGGGAAAATAAATGATAGTAATTTCGTCTAAACGCTACGGCCTGTTTTTCTGGAAAGTTTGCAGAGCATGTGGCGGGTGCGCTTGATGCCTTGCTCCAGAGTTAGTCTGAGGGGACTGAACCACTATTGCACTCTGGCAACCAGCCCGTTCGTGTCAAGGCGCACCGCGTAGACCTGGCCGTTGAGCATCGGCACGTAACCAGTGCTCGCATAGCTTGCGCTCAACAGCCGCTGTTGTGGCGTTCCAGTTAACCACAACCAAAGATCGACAACCCCCTTGTCTGTGGACAACGGATAGTCCTCGTCGGTCAAATCGTCGCCGCCGATATCGGTCGCTAAGCCGCTCAACTTGTCGAGGCGATACACCGGGCCAGGACTCAGCTGGTCGGGGATCAGTTCCCCTGGCGTAATCACCCGCGCAGCCAACTGCCACTGCTCGCCGTCGATTTGCCGCAGGTAACTGTCGCCAGCGCCATCCACCACCGTCACTCGAAACTGCCGTGCGCCAATTTTCTCAATTTTAACGGTGGCGATATCCTGCCCCACGTCGGATTTGTGATAGGTCAATAAATCCAGCCCGCCAACAATCCCGCCAGCGGCAACGGACAGCAACCCGAGACAACACAGCATAATTATTGCCCGCCCGATGCCCTGTCGCCACAGAATGCGCAGCGCAACAAGACCGCACAGCCCGGCAATAATCAGCACACTAAGAGCCATTTCGTTAACCGGCATTATTTATGACCCCTGGTGGCTATCGACAAAGTGCTTGATCAAACGACCTGCGATAGAACTGGGCGGTGGGCAATTGGGCAGGTTGTCGTAGCGCCACCAGCCCGCCTCAACAATTTCTTTGTCGTCAATGCGCACTTCGCCAGATTCGTACTCGGCGTGAAAACCCAGCATTAATTGCCCCGGAAACGGCCACGGTTGACTACCAAAGTACTGCGGTTTACCAACGATTACTCCGACCTCCTCGTAGACTTCCCGATTGATGGTTTCCTCAACGGTTTCGCCCGCTTCCATAAACCCCGCCAGGGAACTATACATAGGGTTATCCTTCCACGCGGCATTGAGTGCCAGCAGACATTGATCACCGCGGGTTACCAGAACGATGATGCACGGAGACACTCGCGGATAACATAGCAATCCGCATTTGTCGCACTGCGCCGCACGCTCCTCCTCAATAATCCGTGTTTTCGCGCCACAGCGACCGCAAAAACGATGGTCCTGATACCAGTTAATTATCTGCAACGCACGCCCTGCAAGATTAAACTGGGTGTCGTTAATCCTGCCCAGCAAACCAAACAACGGCGAAATTTTGTGTGATAGCGTAAATTCCTCGGGGGCACCAACTTCTTGACAGTAACAGGGACGGCCATCAAAAATACCAAGAAAATGCTCATTGACCGCGGGCGGCATGGCGAATTTTATCTCCGATGCATTCCATAGCAGGCTATCGCGATCACGTGGGCACAAAATGCTACCATCGCGAGTAAGCAGCAGCACTACCGCTTCGCTATCAAATCCTTCGTTGGTGTTACACGGATAAAATTCAAGGCCAGGTAATATCATTATCAGGCTCCTAAAGTATTAAGGCATTCATTGGCGAGATCGAGAGGTTGTTCATCGACTGCACCGCCAAATCGACAGTTATCAAGAAAATATTCCATACTGATAATCGTATCAGCGAACACTTCCAGTGCAGCGTCCCGCGAGACAGTTGCGCTGCCGCCAAACAATTGACCGTCAACAAAATCCTTGCACCGCCAGGCGATATCCACCAATCGGCTCTGGCCTAACAATATGGCACTGCCGCGAATCGCTTCAAAAATTTCGCGCAAGCGCTCCGCCGATTCTTCTCCGGCAAGCCCTGCTGACACTTCGTCGATAATTTCCTTGGCGCTGTTCAGGTGAATACCCATTTCCGTCAGGACACTGTGCTCGGCAGTCTTTAGCAGGCTCGAATGCAGCACCTGCTGCGCGGATCGGTTATTCCAGCTGACGATATCTTCCTCGGACGGTGTGCATCCCCAAAACTCGGCCACCAGACTATCGAGGTAAACAACCGCGTCCGCAAAACCCTGTATTAACAGTTCGTCATTTTTTTCGGAGCGCACATCGGCACTGTCCTGCAACGCCGTTCGTTGCTTGTCGAGGCTCTCACCAATTTGCACCAACCCGAGTTCAGTACACAATTGCGCTATGGCGGCAATTTTATCCCCCATAGGCTGCAACGCATCGCGACCGACAGCCTCTCCACTTTGCTGTACCAAATCCATCTGCGAATGTAATTCGGCGACTGCGTCCACCAATAAAGCAAAACCGGCGGAAAGACCATCACGCTCTTCACGCACCAGTTGTTTGCGTACTTCCGCAGTTTCCTGATCAGTAATATTCAGCGTCGGTATCGCCAATTTTTGACGCTGCTCAAGTTCTTCCTCCCCCGCTGGGGGAGTCAGCGCCAGCAGCGCCAAAAAGGCGCGCCACAACCCTTGAGGATAGGGACTTTTGGCAGGCTGTTCGGTTGCAGTGCTTAAAACCTTAAGCTGGCGTTCAACGGCAGCCAGCAGACGCAACCGATCGGAGCGTAAAGATAGGCGCTTGCTCGCCAGGGCGCGCATAACCAGTTCAAAGAGTCGCCAGTAGTTACGCTCGTCGGCTAACACCACTGTGCGACGGACGCGGCCGGCAACACGCACCAACATTTCGAAGGCGTGGTCACGATTGGTATTGCGAATAATATTTAACAGTCCCAACTGGTACATATGCCGCAGGCGCTTGAGCTCCGCACGCTGATCGTCTATCAATCGTCCGGGATGCTGTAGCCCGGCGCCAGTCGGCCAATTTTCATTTCCCAGCACCTGGTACTCGTAGACTGGTGGTTTTCCCTGAAGCTGCCGGAAACCCCCTATTTCTGGTAGTAGCAGGCAAGGGTTGTCGCACTTATTCTGGATAATATGTTCGAGATATAGCTGCACCAGCCGCAGTGTGTCCTGTAGCACTGGAACAAACTTTTGCCATTCCAGTTGTTGCTCAGTAACGGCGCTGATACAACCTAACATTTCATCGGCGAGCAACTTCACACCCGCCAACTCGGCAATGCTGGCGACACCGCGTATTTGCGCCAGTTTTGCGGCGAACGCGGTAAGCTGTTCATTGCGCAAGGTCTCGTCGTGCTCACTTTCAACCACAAATCCGTTGGCTAATTCTGCCAACTCGTCTACCGAACGTCTGAATTCGGTTTGCAGTAGCGCAATGGTAGCAGTTTGGAACAAAGGCATCGGCCAGTTGAATCCTTATGTTAATATTTCCCCGTCCAGGGTTCGCAACCACACCGTGTTCGCTATAATGCGCCAGCAGGCGGGAATCTGTATGCAGTGATAATACTTCCGGCCCTCCCCCGGCGCAAACGCTATAAGGAACGTCCGCTTATGCCACAGCAGTTATTCAAAGCCATGGGTCGTAATTTTCTTGGCCATTCGCCACTCTGGTACAAAAATACCATTCTGGCCTTTTTGGTGCTCAATCCACTGGTGGTCCTTCTCATCGACCCGTTTATCGCGGGCTGGCTGCTCACCGGCCAATTCATATTCACCCTGGCTATGGCACTCAAGTGCTACCCGCTCCAACCCGGTGGTCTTCTGGCTCTGGAGGCCGTGTTACTCGGTCTCACCGACCCCAGCACCGTGTACCGGGAAACGATCGGCAACTTCGAAGTGATATTGCTGCTGATGTTTATGGTGGCTGGTATCTATTTTATGCGCGAATTGTTGTTGTTCACGTTCACCCGTATTTTGGTTGGGGTGCGCTCCAAAACCGCTCTGTCGCTACTGTTTTGCGGATCCGCTGCCTTTCTGTCCGCTTTTCTGGACGCACTGACCGTCACTGCGGTTCTCATTACAATCGGCTTCGGATTTTACGGCGTCTACCACAAGGTGGCCTCTGGCAAGGCCATCCTGCACCCGGATCACGATGTGGGCGACGACGCTCAGATTCACGAGTACCGCCGACAGGATCTAGATCAATTTCGTAGTTTTCTACGCAGCCTGGTGATGCACGGCGCAGTGGGTACGGCCCTTGGCGGCGTCACCACACTGGTCGGCGAGCCACAAAATCTGTTGATCGCCGAAAAAGCCGGTTGGAATTTTATAGAATTTTTCCTGGTCATGGCGCCGGTCACCATGCCGGTTCTGGTCACCGGGTTGCTGATCTGCGCCCTGTTAGAAAAAACCGGCTGGTTCGGCTACGGCGCTACGATTCCCGAGGAAGTGCGGGCGGTACTGCTTGATTACAGTGCCGAAGAAGCCGCTAAACGCTCGCAACTTGATATCGCCCGGCTTTGGATACAGGCCGTGGTGGCGATAATTTTGATCCTGGGTCTGGCATTTCATGTCGCAGCCGTCGGTCTGGTGGGCCTGATGGTAATCGTGCTGCTCACGGCCTTTAATGGCATTGTTGAGGAGCACAGAATTGGACACGCTTTCGAGGAAGCTCTGCCATTCACCGCGTTGCTGGTAGTATTTTTCGTTATTGTGGCGGTTATTCACGACCAACATTTATTTAGCCCTGTGATAAACGCAGTACTCGCCATGGATCAGAGCGTTCAGCCCGCGATGTTTTTTATCGCTAATGGGGTGCTGTCGATGATCAGCGACAACGTATTTGTTGCCACTGTCTATATCAATGAAGTAAAAGCCATCTACGACTCTGGCGCCATTTCGCGAGACCATTTTGACAAGCTGGTGGTGGCGATCAATACCGGTACCAACCTGCCCAGTGTGGCAACGCCCAATGGTCAGGCCGCGTTTTTGTTCCTTCTAACCTCGACTCTGGCGCCCTTGATACGCCTCTCCTACGGCCGTATGGTCATTATGGCTCTTCCCTATACCCTCGCTCTGGGTGGCATGGGATTACTTATGGTGTCGCTGGTCTAGTCCGCTAAACGGGTACCGCCACGCCACTGGTGCTGCTTAATCGCCCCGCGGCCAGCGACAGCTGCCGGCGCTGGCTTTATCGATAGCGACGAGGCGGGATTGGTGAGCTCGCCGCTCCAATTCGGTAGCAAGTAATACCTTGGGGCGAGGGCCGCCCCTCGGTAACGGTCGCACGCCACCCTGCTCCGCCATTTGCCCAGCCGCGGGTTCGTCCCCAAGGGTTAAAGAACCCTGCCCCCCGGTCATGGCCAGATAGACATCGGCCAGAATTTCAGCATCCAGCAGTGCGCCGTGTAATTCCCGCTGGGAATTGTTAACCCCGTAGCGCTTGCACAACGCGTTCAGATTGTTTTTTTGCCCGGGATGCAGCTGACGCGCCATCAACAGGGTATCAATGATCGAACAGCGTTCCTCCAGCGGTGGATAATCGATCCCGAGCTTCTTAAATTCGCTGTTGATAAAGCCCAGATCGAAGGGCGCGTTATGAATAACCAACTCGGCGTCATCGATAAATGACAGGAAGTCGGTGGCTATATGTTCAAACAACGGTTTGTCCGCCAGATCGTCGTTACTGATACCGTGTACCGCCAACGCTCCCTCGTCGATGTCCCGTTCAGGATTCACATAGCAATGAAAATGACGCCCGGTGATGCGCCGATTGATCAGTTCGACACACCCAATTTCAATTATTCGATGATCCTGTGCAACTTCCAGCCCGGTGGTTTCCGTATCCAGCACAACCTGTCTCATTGGGTTAACTCCTCGATACCACGATTGGCCAGCGCGTCCGCTAGTTCGTTTTCCCGATGCCCGGAATGTCCTTTGATCCAGTGCCAACGCACCTCGTGGCGCGCCGCCTCATTATCCAGACGCTGCCACAGATCAATATTTTTAACGGGTTTTTTTGCGGCAGTCTTCCAGCCTCGCGCCTTCCACCCGTGAATCCAGGTGGTGATACCGAGGCGTACATATTCAGAATCCGTTGTTAGTTCGACTCGACAACTGTTTTTGAGGGCGGCCAGGGCCTCAATTGCCGCCATCAGTTCCATGCGATTGTTGGTGGTGTTGCGCTCCCCGCCGTGCAGGGTTTTCTCCACCTCCCCGCAGCGCATGAACACACCCCAGCCTCCAGGTCCGGGGTTGCCGCGACAGGCTCCATCGGTAAATACTTCAACTAACTGCATAGTGACTCTCGGTTCAATTGATATGTTATTCGGCGTGTACGCCGTTTGACGTCTGTGGTTCCTCTTCCGGCAGGCGCAGTTGCAGATTAAATCTGGGCACCGGGATACGCGGCCACTGCAGGGTACCGACACCCGTTATACCGGGTACCTGTTTGCGTGCTACAACCACATAAAATGCCCCCCCAGGCAGGTGTAAACGAGTTGCCAACCGCCCAAGCCAGGCCAGTCGGCCGAGGCCACGCAAAATCCCCGGGTGCTGTACGGGTAACTGGCGAGCACCGCGAAACACCGTGACGGGCTGGCAGCCAAGCAGTCTGAGCCAATCCAGTAGCCGCCCTGCCCGCAGGCTGTTGCGTCGCCACACCGGATGTTCCGACCACAACGCCGCGGGCCACTTGGCCAGACCAAACAGGCTAAAGGGATTAAACCCCACTAACACGATGTATCCCCCTGGCACGACCACTCGCGCCGCTTCGTTAAGAACATTGTGGGGATCAGGCGAAAAATCCAGGCTGTGGTGCAAAACGACCAGATCTATCGTATTGGAAGGCAACGGCAAGGCCGTTAACTCACAGACCCCGGCAGGCTGTGCTCCGCCCGTGCCAAAAGCGGCGCTAAGTATAAAGCAATGAGCTTGCTGACAGTTACGCAACAGCGAGTGTTCGGCGCTGACCCCCAACTGAGCGGCTCGATAGCCTCCAAGACCACCGAGCAGGGTCGCACAGCTTTTGTGTTGTTGCTGTAGCAGGGATCGACCAAAGGGGGTCTGAAACCAGTTGGATAACAATTTCTGCCGCTGTGCGAGCACACCAACTTCGAAGCGTTTCGCTACCCAGTTACGGATTCTGGACGGACGTAAATTAACCAACAACAGCTTGCTCCGGCGATCTTGTCGGGGAGCCCCTATTATGGGAAAAAAGGCGCTGAATAACACTAGCAAAGTGCTCGGTTGCACACCGCACAGAACAATTTATGGGCAAAGTCCCGTACCCTTTGCCAAGTAGCGGCTGGCTGGCTGGCTGATCAGGGCCTGTCACTCGTACGCGCACCATTACCCGGGTACTGGGGTTGTGGTGCGCAGTCGCGTCACAAAACAATTGTGGGGCGGAACTGGACAAATTTCATGTGCGGCAATTGCCTCGAGAGCGAGCGACGGCTAAAATGTCTGCCAATAAAACCAAAGCAATGACAGGCCCGCAGTAACTCATGCCCATTAAATATCTAATTGCTGCGGCCACGCTGCTGCTCACCGCAGGCTGTGCCCCGCAACCCACTGCGCCATCGTCAAATCCAACCCATCACATTGGCGCAAACGCCAGCTACACGAAGCCCACCAGGCAGTCGTTCTGGTCAGAGAGACGCAGTCTCGGAGAGCGCAAAACCAGTCTTCGCGACGTCCAGCCGACTTCTGATCTATGGCAGCGTATCAATAATGGGGGAGAATTGAATGCCCGCTACGACAATCCCCGGATCGATCGCTATCGCGAATGGTATCGCGACAATCAGGCTTATTTTGATCGGGTGATGCAGTGGTCACCACTTTATCTGCACTATGTGGTCAGCGAGTTGGCAAATAGTGGCTTACCGCTTGAACTGGCACTTCTGCCTTTTATCGAGAGCGCTTACGATCCATTTGCGGTCTCTCCGAGTAATGCTTCCGGCCTGTGGCAATTTATTCCGCAAACGGCGGACATCATGGGTCTGGAGTCATCACCGTGGTATGACGGCCGTAAAGATATCGTCGATTCCACTCAAGCCGCGTTGCGCTACCTCGCATATCTACATGGGCGGTTCAACGAAGACTGGTTACTGGCTCTGGCGGCATACAATGGTGGCGAAGGCGTTGTCCGTCGCGCCATGCAAGCCAACAGTCGCGTCGGCAAACCCACTGACTTCTGGTCATTGTCCCTGTCCGATGAAACCCGCGCCTATGTGCCGCAGTTTCTGGCCCTGGCTGAAGTCATGCGCAAACCAGCTAAATATGGCATCACAGTGCCCTCCATCGTCGACCAACCCTACTTTGCTACCATTAACGTCCGCGCGCCAATAAATCTGGGGTACATGGCCAACATTTCGGGTATTGAAGCAGACACCATGCGCTATCTCAATCCCGGCTACCCTCAACAGGTTACGCCCCCGCATGGTTCTCATCGCATCCTGATACCCAGCGACGCAGCGCCACTGTTTCAGGCGCGTCTCGACAGCCTGGATCACAGATTACAAGCACAGGCCAGTAACGCAGGGCCGTCGCCGAGCACCGCTCTCCAGACAAATGTGCAAGCGTCGATACAGGCCGCCACAACGCACAACATCGACTATATAGTGAGGGAAGGGGATAACCTGTGGCGTATTGCGCAGCGCTTCAACGTCGATGCAAACCTGTTGGCCCGCAGTAACAAACTGAACCCTGCGGCCATATTACTGCCGGGGCAACGGTTGATTATTGGCCAACGTCGCGGTCAACGACAGATCCTTCGACAGATGAACTACGAAGTGCAACCAGGCGACTCCCTGTTCCATATTTCGCGAACCTTTCAGATTGCGATCCGCGACATTGTGCAGTGGAACGACCTGCATACCCAAAACCTTCTGGTGCCCGGCCAGCAGCTGAAGTTATTTTTGCGTCTCTAACTCTGCGAGTTAATCCTGTCTTTCTATATCGACGTCTTCCAGTAGCGCGGCCTCGTAACCCTGATACTCCCGAGCGGCAGACAAATTCGTCCAGGATGATTGTAAATTGGCGCGTTGGGTCGCCGCGAGAGACGTCAATTCGCCGGGCGTTATCGCCGTTATCGCCGCGACGACGTAATCCCCGGAACTGACAGGAAAAACTTCCACCGTTGGCAAGCTGGCGCGGGCTGGGACCGCAAATATTTTACTAACCACTTCCGGGTTGGCACCACCAAAGCGCTGCGTATCCAGACTCACCTGCCATTCAAGCTTTGCCGACCGCGCCACCTCCTCGACACTCTTTCCAGCACGCACCTGTTGTGCAAGATCTTGCGCCTGGGCGGCCAACAAGAGCTGTCCACGCTCCTTTTTTAACGCCTCGACAATACGTTCCCGTACCTGTTCAAGGGGCAAGGTTGTAACTGGCGTGTGTTTGCGTAGCTTGATAACCGCCACGTGGCCGTCTCCCAGCTCCAGCGCCTCGCTGGTATACCGTTGCTGCAGTACGCCTTCGCTAAAGGCTGCGCGCACCACATCCGGGTACGCTGCGATGCCTTCTCCTCCATTGCGAGTGAACGGCTGCGAAGTTTTTACCAGCAGGCCCAGTCGATCCTCAACATCCTGCAACTGCTCTACGTTGTAGGTTTGATCCTTGAGCATTTCCAGTTTTGCGGGAAACAGTTCAGCAGCCAGACGCATTTTGACTTCGCGCTCAAGGCGTTCCCTTTGTTCGTCAAACACTGCCGGTTTAGCTGCTTCCTGCGCCAGCAATTTCACAAGATGAAAACCGCTGTCCGTTTCAACTGGCTCGGATACAGCCCCGACGTGCAACTGCTTCATCGCCGCCTCAAATGCGTCAGGAAAAGTCCCGGGGCTTACAAATCCCAGGTCACCACCATCCTCTGAACTACCCAGATCAACACTGTAACGACGCGCCAGCTCGGCAAAATCTACGCCTGCGGCAAGCTCCTCCTGAAGTTCAGAGAGTACTTTGTGATGACTGCCATCTGACTTTTTTTCAATTAAAATATGCGCTACGTGCAGTCGATTGGCCACTTCAGTGGCTGCCGCTTCAGCGGCAAATTGCTCCCGGAGCATCGCTTCGTCCACATTGACCTCGTCAAGTAAATCGTCAATGCGCAGTTCAATATAATCCACTTCTACAGTTTCTTCGGTCTGAAACTCAGACTGGTTCTCAGCGTAGTAGGCTGTAACCTGCTCTGGCGTGAGCTCGACAGTGTCGAGTACCGCCGCCAATGGCACCGTCAGGTAGTAGAAATTTCTTTTTTGCTCTAGGGCCGCCGTCAGGGCTTCCAGTTCGGAAGTAGTGGTAAAGCCGGTGGCAGTCACGCCATTGGCAAACTGATTGATTAACAGCTGTCCTTTCAAAAATGTCCGATAGGAGGTCGGCGTAAAACCCATCTGGCGAATCCCGAACTCAAAGCGCTCGCGATCGAAACGACCGTCGGTTTGAAAAGCGGGCGCGGACTGCAAAACTTCAGCGATAGTCATACTGGAGACACCCATACCTCTCGACTGTGCCGCTTGCTCGAGCGCTTTTTCGCGAATAAGACCCTCCACAACCGGTCCACGTAAACGCTCACTATCGAGCAGGGCCGGATCAACGTCCTTCAACTGCTCCAGAATACGTGCTTTTTGCATCTCCACAGCGCGGTCGATTTCGTACTTGGTAATCGCTGCCCCATCGACGCTCACGGCCGTTTCCACCGCGCTGCCGCTATAAAACATTGTCTCAATGCCAACAAAAGCAAACGGAATAATAATAAGACCAACAATAAAAATTGTTACGCCTCGCATGTTCTCGCGAATATCCTGCAACATGACTTTTTCCCGAAATATGACCCTGACAAAACGAAAAAAGGCGCAGCATTTTGCGCCTTTTGAAGCTCGTTACTTAACGAAGATCAATAACTTGTCCCAACCTGGCAGCAGTATACTGCTTAGCTATTAACCGCATCCTTAAGCGCTTTACCAGCTTTGAAGCCCGGCACATTTGCAGCGGAAATTTGAATTTCCGCACCAGTCTGTGGATTGCGGCCTTTGCGCGCGGGACGATGTTTAACAGCAAATGTACCAAAACCAACCAGCGTTACCGGATCACCTTTCTTAAGAGCCCCGATCACCGCGTCAATAGCTCCTTCAAGGGCACGTCCGGCGGATGACTTTGAAATATCGGAAGCATCGGCGATGGCATCTATCAATTCAGACTTATTCACTTTTTTCCCCTTCGTTATGATTCATTTCAATTGTTAATTACTAAAAAACACACCTCATGCAGCTTTCGCCGAGGCCGTACTACCACCTCTGTCGTGCCGCCACTTTATACCAACTCGACCACAAAGCGGTCAAGCTAGTTCGACCAATTTCGTTAATGAGCGCCGATTCTGGTCGCGGCGTTTTCATCAGTGGTGTTTTCACCAGCCGGGTCCGGTGCACTCTTCTGGTATTCTTCATCGGTCATAGGCCTGGGCATATGTTGCAGGGCGATTTCCAGAACCTGATCGACCCACTCGACCGGGCGAATATCCAAATCCGCTTTGATATTGTCCGGTATCTCCTTGAGATCCGGAGCATTTTCCAGAGGAATAATCACCGTTTCAATTCCGCCCCGGTGTGCGGCAAGCAATTTTTCCTTTAGCCCGCCAATTTTTAGTACCTGACCCCGCAGGGTTATCTCACCAGTCATGGCCACATTGGCCTTCACGGGAATGCCGGTGAGTACCGACACAAACGCCGTACACATGCCAATACCAGCGCTGGGACCATCTTTTTTGATTGCTCCCTCGGGCACATGGATGTGTAAATCGTTTTTCTCGTGGAAATTGCGCGCAATGCCAAGTCGTTGCGCGCGACTGCGCACCACGGTTAACGCCGCATCAATGGACTCCTGCATGACTTCCTCGAGAAGCCCGGTTTTTTTCAGAACACCTTTTCCAGGTACCGCCGACGCCTCGATAGTCAACAGCTCACCGCCCACCGATGTCCAGGCGAGGCCCGTTACCTGGCCCATCTGGTCCTCCTTACCGGCGCGGCCAAAATCAAATTTGCGCACCCCAAGCAAATCTTCCAGTTCTGCAGGTGTTACGCGCATGGCGTCCTGATTATTTTGTTTGACATGGCGAGTGACCACCTTACGACATATTTTGGCTATATCCCGCTCCAGTCCACGCACACCGGCTTCCCGTGTGTAGTAACGCACTATATCGCGAATCGCCGTGTCGTCCAGCAGTAGTTCGTTGTCTTTGAGACCGTTGGCTTTGCGTTGTTTGGGCAGCAAGTACTTGCTGGCGATATTGATTTTTTCGTCCTCGGTATAACCCGGTATACGAATAACTTCCATACGATCCAGCAGCGGACCAGGAATATTCAACGAATTTGAGGTGCAGATGAACATCACCTCGGACAGGTCATAATCGACTTCAAGATAGTGGTCATTGAACGAGTTGTTCTGCTCCGGATCGAGCACCTCCAGCAATGCAGACGCCGGATCCCCCCGGTGATCCATCCCCATTTTGTCCACTTCGTCGAACAAAAACAGTGGATTTTTGACCCCTGCCTTGGCAATTTTTTGTACCAGTTTGCCTGGCAATGAACCGATATAGGTGCGTCGATGCCCGCGAATCTCTGCCTCGTCCCGCACACCACCGAGGGACATACGCACAAATTTTCGGCCAGTGGCCCGCGCGATGGACTCCCCCAGCGATGTTTTACCAACCCCGGGTGGCCCAACCAGGCACAACACCGGACCCTTTAACTTTTTAACCCGCATTTGTACCGCCAGGAACTCCAGAATCCGTTCCTTGACTTCTTCCAGCCCGTAGTGATCTTCGTTAAGCGTTGCCTCCGCGCGCACCAGATCGTGACGCACCTTGGTACGTTTTTTCCATGGTACGCTGACCATCCAGTCGATATAGCTGCGTACCACTGACGCTTCCGCCGACATCGGCGACATCATTTTTAGTTTGTTGAGCTCCGCCCGGGTTTTTTCCAGCGCCGCTTTGGGCATGCCCGCATCGCGCACCCTGGTTTCAAGCTGCTCTATTTCGTTGGGTACCTCATCAATTTCGCCGAGCTCCTTCTGAATCGCCTTCATTTGCTCGTTGAGATAGTACTCCCGCTGACTTTTTTCCATCTGTTTTTTTACGCGGCCACGAATTTTCTGCTCGACCTGAAAGACATCCAGCTCCGCTTCCATCATGGCCAGCAAGTGCTCTATCCGAGCGCCTTCATCGGCAATTTCGAGAATTTCCTGTTTTTGCTCTAACGTCAGAGCCATGTGGGCTGCAATGGTGTCCGCGAGGCGACCGGGTTCGTCCACTCCACCAACCGTAGTAACAACTTCCGAGGGAATCTTCTTGCTGAGGTTAACGTATTGCTCAAACTGACTGTTGAGGGTACGCATCAGCGCGTCCGCTTCCGTGTCACCGATATCCTCACTACCGATCTGCGCAAAATCCGCGACAAAATAATCCGCGAGCTCCTTAACATTGCTGAGTTCGACTCGCGCAACCCCTTCCACCAGCACCTTGACTGTGCCATCGGGTAATTTCAGCATCTGCAACACGGTGGCCAGGGTGCCGATGCGGTACACATCTTCCGCGGCGGGGTTGTCCTGCGCGGCGTCTTTCTGGGCAACCAGCAATATCTGCTTTTGCTGGGCCATGGCCTCGTTCAGCGCAAGAATGGATTTATCGCGACCCACAAACAGCGGAATGACCATATGGGGATACACCACCACATCCCGCAGAGGGAGCAGGGGCAGTTGTAGTGTCGCCTCAGTTAGATCATCGTCCTTAGCCATGCTGACCTCATTTCGGACTGGAGTCCGAGCGCCGGGTAGGTTATCCGTTTATAGTGGGGTTGCACCGCCCAAAAACAAGGGCGTAAATGAACAAAGGGGCCTTCCGGCCCCTTTACTACTTACCCTCTTCCCTGGCTACCTTTGCCTTCTCCGTATTTTCATACACCAGCAATGGTTCAGATTCGCCACCGATTACAGATGCGTCAATAACAACCTTACACAGCTCGCTCTTGGAAGGTATTTCGTACATGGTGTCCAGCAGCACATTTTCAATAATTGAGCGCAGCCCGCGCGCGCCGATTTTTCGCTTGATAGCTTTCCCGGCGATGGCTTCCAGCGCATCGCGCCGAATATCCAGCTCCACGCCCTCCATTTCAAATAATGCACCGTACTGCTTGAGCAAGGAGTTCTTGGGTTCGATTAATATATTAATCAGCGCCTCTTCGTCCAGCTCTTCAAGCGTTGCGATAACCGGTAATCGGCCGATAAATTCTGGAATCAAACCATAGCGAATCAGATCTTCTGGCTCCAGATCAGCCAATGTTTCACCAATATTGCGCTGGTTCGCCTTACTTTTAACACTGGCGCTGAAGCCAATGCCGCCTTTTTCCGAGCGTTCCTGAATGACTTTTTCCAGCCCCGCAAAAGCGCCACCACAGATAAACAGAATGTTGGCGGTGTTAACCTGCAGGAATTCCTGCTGCGGATGTTTGCGGCCACCCTGTGGCGGAACCGACGCGACTGTACCTTCGATCAGCTTTAACAGGGCCTGCTGAACACCTTCGCCAGACACATCCCGCGTAATGGAGGGATTATCTGACTTGCGGGATATCTTGTCGATTTCATCGATATACACAATCCCGCGCTGTGCCTTTTCTACGTCGTAGTCGCACTTTTGCAGCAGTTTTTGAATAATATTCTCAACGTCTTCACCGACATAACCCGCTTCCGTCAAGGTGGTCGCGTCGGCGATGGTAAACGGCACATTCAGCAAGCGCGCGAGCGTCTCGGCCAACAGGGTTTTACCACTGCCGGTAGGACCCACCATCAGAATATTGCTTTTGCCCAGCTCCACGTCGCCGCGCGCAGCCTTGTCGCCCAACTGTAAACGCTTGTAATGGTTGTACACCGCGACCGCCAAAACTTTTTTGGCGCACTGCTGACCGATCACATATTGATCGAGAATCCCCTTGATTTCTTCCGGAGTGGGTAATTTGTCCTTGCTCCCCTGGGTCTCGGCATCCTGAATTTCCTCAGTGATAATATCGTTACACAGGTCGACACATTCGTCGCAAATAAACACCGAGGGGCCAGCAATAAGCTTGCGCACTTCGTGCTGGCTCTTTCCGCAAAAGGAGCAATAAAGGAGTTTGCTATTATCCCCGTTATTACGCTGTTCTGTCACGCGATTCTCCCAAATGGGTATTTCGTAAAACTTATTAAAATCAATAAGTTATGTAAAATATATAATGTTAACCACTAAAAGACTAACTGCTCTAAGCCCGTTTGTCCAGCACTTCGTCCACCAGCCCGTAGGCCTTTGATTGCTCGGCGTCGAGGAAATTATCGCGCTCCGTATCAGCACTGATACGCTCTATCGTCTGCCCGGTATGTTTGGCCATCAACTCATTGAGTCGTTCCCGGATTTTCAGAATTTCCTGGGCGTGAATAAAAATGTCGCTGGCCTGACCCTGCGCACCACCGCTGGGCTGGTGAATCATGCACCGGGAATTAGGCAACGTATAGCGTTTGCCCGCGGCGCCAGCGGCGAGCAAAAACGCACCCATACTGGCGGCCTGACCGATACACATGGTACTCACCTCCGGTTTGATAAACTGCATGGTGTCGTAGATCGACAAGCCTGCGGTGACCGACCCTCCGGGCGAGTTGATATACAGATGAATATCCTTGTCCGGATTCTCGGACTCCAGAAATAACATCTGGGCAACGATCAAATTAGCTGTGTAGTCCTCCACTGGCCCCACCAGAAACACGACTCTTTCTTTTAACAGCCGCGAGTAGATATCGTAGGAACGCTCACCCCGCGCCGTCTGCTCGACGACGATAGGAACAAGCCCCCCTGCTGCGTGGGTTTCGAAGGTAGATTTGTATTGATCCTGACTCATAGTGGCTCTCTAGCGGGTCTGAACTACGAAGGGCAAAGGTATGCCCGCATTGTAGTCAGGTTGCTGGATAAGGCAAGCGAGCATCAGCTCGCCTGTCGCGACTGTATCTGTATCGGTTTAATTATTCGATTTCTGAAGGTGTGTCGGGCGCGGGTTGTGGATCCGGCTTTATGGCGTCTTCGTAACTCACTACTTCCTCGCTAACCTGGGCGGCGTCGAGTACGTGTTCCACAACCTGATCCTCGAGCACGGCAGACTGTATACCGCCGAGCAACTGCTCATTTGCGTAGTAATATTTGATCACTTCCTGCGGTTGCTCATAGGTAGCGGCTAACTGCTCAATCTGCTCGCGCACCTTCTCTTCCGCAACTTTCAGGTTGGCGCTGCTGACAATCTGCGCGATCACCAGGCCGAGGGTCACTCTCCGGCGCGCCTGCGGCATAAACAGGTCGGCCGGCAACATGTTCTCATCGATACCGCGACCACCGCCACCGAATTGTGCCATCATTTGCTGGCGCAAGGCGGTTATCTCACTATCCAGCAATGCCCTGGGCAGCTCGATCTGGTGGCGGGCCAGCAGCTCGTTCATCAGCCGGGTTTTTACTTTATTTTTAATAGCAGTTTTCAGCTCGCGCTCCATGTTGGCGCGAATTTCCTCCAAAAACTTCTCCTCGCCCCCACTATTTATACCAAAACGGGCAAAAAATTCGTCGTTCAACTCTGCCAGTTGCCGCTCGCGTATCGCGTTGACGGTAATCGCAAACTCTACCGCCGCCCCACGTAATTCTTCAGACTGATAATCCTCGGGAAAGCTAAGCTTGGCAATTTTCTGATCGCCCGCCGCCAGGCCGATAATGGCATCCTCAAAGCCGGGAATCATACGGCCGGAACCCAACTCAAGATCGGTGCCCTCAGCTGAGCCTCCGTCGAAAGCGACACCATCGCGCGTGCCCGCGTAATCGATATTAACCTGATCCCCGGTCTGTGCAGCCCGCGATACGTCGATCCAGGTGGCATGCTGCTCCCGCAGATTTTTTACCATCGCGGCAACGTCTGCGTCGCTAACCGTTGCGACCGGGCGTTTGATAGCGATGTCAGAAAAATCTGCTACGGCCACTTCCGGATACACCTCGAACACCGCAACATATTCCAGATCGCGGCCCGGCTCGTCGATTACCGGCTCAATAGATGGCCGCCCCGCCGGACGTAAATCCTGCTGAGTAACTGCTTCGTAAAAAGTTTTATTGACGATTTCGCCAACCACTTCCTGGCGTACACCCGCTCCGTAACGCTGACGCACCACTTTAAGCGGCACCTTACCCTTGCGAAAACCGTCAACCCGGACAGTTTGTACCGCCTTTTGCAGACGAGTTGTCACTTCATTGTCAACTTCGTCTGCGGGCACGCCTATCTTCAGGCGGCGTTCCAGGCCAGATGTCTGCTCAATCGAAACCTGCATGTATTTTCCTCGTTGTACAGTAAATGATGCTATGCCAGGCATAGTTTTTCGGTGTTGATTATATGGCGTTGCTTGCGATCACCCCGCGCCGCAAATCCCGGCACTCGGATGTACTGCCACCCCGACGGGCCTGTCAGCAACGCAGTCCGGCGAGTGGTGCGAAAGGAGAGACTCGAACTCTCACGGGTTACCCCACTGGAACCTAAATCCAGCGCGTCTACCAGTTCCGCCACTTTCGCTCGCTAAACGCGCCATGATTCCTGCGCCCCAGAACCTCGTCAGCCGCAGATACGTACCCCGCCACTGTGCACTTTGTTCACCCGGCCCAAACCGGCGCGAAAAAGGGTGCCGATTTTGCCATACCTGCCCAGCAGCAGCAATAAAAAGGGCGGTTACGACCTCATTCACCCCGTAGTTTTGCATGTGGGCATGGATAACAGGACCGCCACAGGCTGCTCGCCGCCATTGTGGACAACCGCTGATGCCCTGCAGGCGGGCATCAGAACAGCCTGTTCCGCAGCCAGATGCACTCCCGCCACCGCCACACACCCACTCACCGCCATTAACAGGCCGTATTGCCCCGTGGCGGGCACTGTCCATGCGGCCTCGGGCGCGAGAGTGATACGCTCGACGGTAAAATCGTCAAATTGAACGACCGACTCACGTCGCACCTCGCCACTGTCTTCCAGCACCGGTAATTTGGCGGCGGAAGGCGCGTGCAGATTCATCTGCTCAACCGCCGTTGCCGTGTCCCAATGGGCCTGGGTCAGCACCTTCTGCGCAAACGACAAAATTTTACGCTCGTACACCGGGGTTTGAAATTCTATCGCGCGCACGCCATGTTGCAGGGCGTGAGGGGTCAGACACGGCACTTTCAGCACGTCGCCAACACGCAATGACTGGAATCCGATAAATCGATTCATGGCCGCACGCAGCGCCTGTTCTGTGCGCGCCGTATCCTGCGGCAACTGCCGCTGCCAATGTTTAAGCGTTCCCACCGGGACCGGCTCGTTGGGATCAAACCCGTGCTCCACCCGCAAACCGTCAAATACCTGATCGATTTCACGGCGTACTCTTTCGTAGCGCTTAACTGCCGCCAGGAAAGCTTCTCTAAATTCCCTGTCAGAGTCGTATTCGGCGTACACAGCGGCGTCGAAACCAAAGCGAATACCGCCCTCCCCGCCAGGCCAGGCCTCCTCATCCACGGCCGTGACGACGTACACTTCCTGCTTTCTCTCATGCAGCTCAAAGTACAAATCGCCATAAACCGGTTCAGGCAACGGATCGAGAATTTTCAACAGGTGCACTTCACTCCTCCCGTCGCCAAGAAGCCATTGTGGCAGTAGCCACAACAACCAGGGCAATGGAATAAAGTACCTGCCGTCCCCGATTAAGGACTGCCCACGCTGCTCTATACCCGTATACCAGATCTCCTGGCCCCAGGGTTTAGGTATCAATACGGGCGAGAGCGGCAAGGGCGCGGATAGATCAAAAACCGGTGCCTGTAGTAGCTGTGCCAAATCTGCTAAGACGTCCGTGGTGTTTGTTCGCTCAGCTTCAAGCGAGACAGACGCACGCTCAACCTGATCGGTGATCAAAATACGTATCCGGGGTTTACCATCCTGGAAGTCCACGCTCACCACCGCGAGTAGCTCCCGCACAGGTCGCTCTGCGAGGTAATTCTGGCGAAATCCGTAACTGAGCGCCGCCACCGCCCCGTTATTTCCCGCATTGCCGGATTCATGAATAAAACCGTCCAATGTCGCTTGCGGATTTTCTGACGCTACCAGCCACTGCACTTTGCTTACCTCAATAATTCAGATCGCCAGTCTAGCAAAAACCGGGCAATTCAACGGTTTTCCAGCACGTGCGCTAAAAATAATGGTTGACGAGAGGACCCTATTCTATCTCTAATAGCAATTCCGAAAATAATGCGTGGAGTCCCACCATGAATCTGTTAAAACTTATTGCGTTTTCTTTTCTTTCACTGTCTATCGCCCTGAGCCTTTCTGCCTGCGGCCAAAAGGCTGCAGACGACGGCTCCGCAGCTGATGCAGCCGCCTCCGCACAGCAGGCCATGGATAGCGCTGCCCAAGCCGCGGAGGAAGCTACAGTCGCGGACGAAGCCATGGAGAGTGCCGCACAGGCTGCAGACGAAGCCGCCTCCGCGAGTAGCGACGCCACCGACAGTGCGACACAGGCTGTCGAAGCCGCTACCGCCGCCAATGAAGCTGCGAAAAATGCCGTGATGGACGCCGAGGCTGCGATGGAAGCCGAAGCTACCGAAGCTGCGACAAATGCCGTGATGGACGCCAAGACTGCGCTGGAAGCCGAAGCTACCGAAGCTGCTGCTGAGTAAGTCTCTGTCTGCAGGCAAAACAGACCGGCATTTGCCGGTCTGTTTTATTGCGCATTCTTTAAACGCCCATGCGGGTACTGCCCGACACTCTCAATTTAACCGCTCCACTACCGTCGTTATACCCTGACCCAGACCGATACACATGGTGGCAACGCCAAACGTACCGTCGTTCTGGGCCATCACATTTAATAACGACCCGGTGATGCGCGCCCCCGAACAGCCAAACGGGTGCCCCAGAGCAATTGCCCCGCCATTTAAATTGACCTTAGCCTCCATCGAATCCAGTAAATCCAGATCCTTAAGGACCGGCAGCGCCTGAGCGGCAAACGCCTCGTTCAATTCGACATAATCGATATCTTCCATGCGCATGCCCACTTTTTTCAACGCCGCCTTGGTAGATGGTACCGGTCCGTAGCCCATGATCGACGGATCCACACCCGCCACGGCCATCGACAAAATTCGCGCTCTGGGTTGCAAACCCAGGGAAACAGCTTGCTGGTGGGACATCACCAGAAGCGCCGAGGCGCCATCCGATATCTGCGACGACTGCCCGGCCGTTACGGTGCCATGGACCGGATCAAATGCCGGGCGCAAGCCGGCCAACCCTTCCATGGAGGTGTCCGCGCGAATGGTTTCGTCCTTGTCCATGCGATACAGCCCGCCATTGGCATCGTGGGCCGCCAACGGCACGATTTCGTCAGCGAAACGCCCCTGGGCTGTGGCCTCTGCCGCACACCGGTGGGAGCGCACCGCAAACGCATCCTGCTGCTCGCGGGTAATCCCGTGCAGACGCGCCAGATACTCCGCCGTAAGCCCCATGGAACCAGCCGCTCTAGCGACACTCAAGCTCATACCTGGATTGGGATCCTGGTCGTGATCCATGGGAATATGGCCGAGGTGCTCCACGCCACCCACCAGATACACATCCCCCTGCCCGGCCAAAATATTCGCCGCAGCAGTATGCAGTGCTGACATGGACGATCCGCACAGCCGATTCACCGTCATGCCCGTCACCGTATGGGGCAAACGGGTCAACAGGGTAACCATGCGCCCTATATTAAACGCCTGCTCCCGGGTCTGCATGACGCAGCCCCAGATCACATCGTCCACCGTTTTCGGGTCGAGCTGCGGGTTGCGCTCCAGCAGCGCTTCGATCAATGTCGCAGACATATCGTCCGCCCGCGTATAGCGTAGCGACCCGCCTTTGGAACGCCCCATGGGTGTACGTACAAAATCAACAATCACTGGATCGCGCGGGTTAATACTCACTGTGACTCTCCTCTATCGCAAGCGTTGCGCACACGGACCGGGTATCCTGGGAAAACTGCCTGGCCCGTAATTTTTGCGACGCTCAAATTCGATGGAATTAAACGTAGTAGCGTTGTTTCTCGGCAGCCATGCGACGCATGGTGTCGGTAGGCTGATAGGCCTTACCCAGCCCCTGAAATTTATCCGCCATCGTGCAAAAAACGTCCAACCCTGTTTCGTCCAGCCAACGAAACACGCCGCCACGAAAGGGAGGAAAGCCGATACCATTAATCAACCCCATATCCGCTTCAGCGGCGGAAGCGACCACGCCTTCTTCGAGACAGCGAGCCAGCTCGATACACATGGGTATCATCATGCGCGCTACGATATCGTCGGCGTCAAATTCCCGTGGCGACCCTACGTGCGCTTTAAACAGGGCCAGGACCTCATCCTGAAACACTTTTTTTGGCTTCCCTTTCTTGTCGATTTCGTAACTATAAAATCCGGAGCCGCTTTTCTGGCCGAGACGCCCTGCATCGAACAGTAATTTTGTCACCGACACATAATCAGGCCGCATGCGGTCGGGAAAGCCTTCCGCCATAACCGCGGCGCCGTGGACGCCCGTATCGATACCCACCACATCTAACAGATAAGCCGGACCCATGGGCCAGCCCCAGCCCTCCATCACTTTGTCCACTTGACGAAAATCAGCGCCGTCGCGCAGCAATAAATCAAAGCCGCTGAAATACGGGAACAACACCCGATTCACCAAAAACCCCGGGCAGTCGTTCACGACCAGTGGTTTTTTACCCAGGGCCAGCGCATAACTCACCACCGCAGCTATGGTAGCGTCCGCGGTTTTCTCGCCGCGGATAACTTCCACCAGGGGCATGGCATGCACCGGATTAAAAAAATGCATTCCACAAAAATTTTGCGGTCGCACCAGTTTTTTTGCCAACCGAGATATAGAAATTGTCGATGTGTTGGACACCAGGATCGCCGAGTCCGGAAGCAGCGCCTCCACCTCGGCCAGCACTTTTTCCTTGACCGCAGGATTCTCCACGACGGCCTCGACAACCACGTCCGCCTGATCAATGCCGTCATAACTCAAGGTGGCATCAATTCGCCCCAGCACTTCGCCAGCCGCCAGCGGCGTACTCCGCCCCCGCTCCACCTGTTTGGCCAACAGCTTGTTGGCTTCACCCAGACCCAGATCCAGCGCTTCCTGGCGAATATCCTTCATCATAATGGGCAGACCGTTTTGGGCGTTCTGATAAGCAATGCCACCACCCATAATGCCCGCCCCCAACACGGCGGCGCGGCCAATTTTTACGTTAGATTGCGACGCCTGTTCCTTAGCTAACTTACCAATATACTGATCGCTTAAAAACAGCCCCACCAATGCGCGACACTGAGGCGTCTGCGTTAACTGGTAGATGGTCTTGCCTTCCACTTCCAATGCGTCGTCGCGGCTCATGCTGGCCGCTTTGACCATACACTCCACCGCCGCGACCGGCGCCGGGTAATGTCTGCCCGCCTGCGCTGCGACCATGGCTTTTCCCGTCGTCGCCGCCATCTGTAATTCCACCGGGTTCAGGCTTAAGGGGGCCATTTTTTGCAGGCGCCGCGGCTCATAAGGCAACTGCCCACTGGCGCAACGCTCCAATACCTTCAGCGCCTCGTCACGTAATTGCCCAGGTTCGATCACCGCATCCACGGCGCCCACCGCCATGGCCTTGGGTGCCTTCTGATGTGCGCCACCGGCAATCCACTCCACGGCGTTATCCAGACCAATAATGCGCGGCAAGCGCACCGTACCGCCCCACCCGGGAATAATCCCCAACCGTGTTTCGGGTAATCCGATCTGAGCCGTGCTCGCCATAATTCGATAGTCGCAGGCCAGACATACTTCCAGCCCACCACCCATGGCAAAACCATTGATAGCCACCACCACCGGAAACGGGAAATTTTCAAAGCGACTTAAAGTGCCGTTGATGGCCCGCAACCGGGCGCGCACGTCCGCCTCTGGCTGGGAAAAATTATGGCCAAATTCAGTAATATCGGCACCCACAATAAATACGGCTTTGCCGCTGGTGACCAGCAGACCTTTAACGTCATTTTTAGTGCCGACCGATTTGTCGAGTACGTCAAGCGCCTGCTCAAGATCATCCGTAGTGGCTCGATCAAGTTTATTTACCGAGCCTTCCGCGCGGTTAAAGCAGAGCTCGACAAACCCATTCTCCAATGGAGTCAGTGCGAGGGTCTTACCTTGAAACATAGTTATTCCCCGTGTCATTAATCAGGACTGAATTGACCTCACAGCCACCTTTACGGTGCCGGAGCCGCACTCTACAACCGCCTCGGACTACCGACAAGCCGCACCCCGCCATGATTGTGACTCGCGAGTCCTGCGCTAACGCCATGATAGTTTCCCGACGACCCGTCGGTCACGCTCGCTTGCCGCCACCGAAAGCTGCCCTGGTGACGACAGTGCACACCATAATCAGCAATATTGCGGCGATCAGCGCCGGTAGATAGGCCAGTACGCCTGCAACAGATGCCTCCCCATAGCGCGTGTCAGTAAAGCTCAATCCCCGGTTCGGCGCAAACACTGCAAATACGTAGAATAGTGCGTTGCCCCACACCACGCCGACCATGCCCCAGCAGGTGAATTTTTGACCGCTATCCGACAAGGACACATAGCCCATGCCCGCCGCCAGGGCGAGAATCAATACGCCGTTAAGCATATTACCGACGTGCGCGCCGCGCCATGCGCGCACCGCGCCAGGCACCTGCACGTCGATAACCCAGGGTAGTGGCGACAAAGCGATCTCTCCCAGCAGACTGAAAGCCAGCATGAAACCTGACAATGCCCCCACCAGGATAACCAGCACACCGTGACCCACCATGATTTTTTGATAATAAGAAATGCCCATAGTTGCTCTCCTGTGGAATTATCTGTTGTTATTGAACCCCTGCACCGCGTCGATCCGTTCGGCCAGCACAACTACGCATCGGCGCGCTTTTATGGCACAGTACAGTCCGCACGGCGAAAAGTGGTTTTATATGTGGTGACGGACGTCGCGCCGGGATCGGCGCATTTCAATACCGCTACCGCCAGAGTGCTAGCAACACAATACAACGAACTACCGTACAACTAAATCAAAAAATCACTGGCATAAGAATCAGCTGACCATGGCAGACCACGACACTACCAATACCCACGAACAATACTGGCGCGAGCATATCGCCCTGATTTTTAAACTCCTCGCCATCTGGTTCCTGGTTTCGTTCGGATGTGGAATCCTGCTGGTCGACCTGCTCAACCAGTTTTCCCTGTTCGGTTTCAAGCTGGGGTTCTGGTTTGCACAGCAGGGTTCAATTTTCGTATTCGCGGCATTAATTTTTGTCTACGCCGTAAAAATGCACCGCCTCGACAAAAAATATGATTTTCACGAAGACTGAATCAACGGTACAGATAAAACGTTAGCCTGTTGGCGCCTGATCACTATTTTGGGCTCACACGGTCGCCACAGCATGCCACGCATTAACAGGAATTATCGATGGATTTGCAAACCCTGACCTATCTGGCCGTCGGCCTAAGCTTCGCGCTGTATATCGGTATCGCCCTGTGGTCGCAAGCCCACAGTACCGGCGACTTCTACATCGCCAGTGGTGGGGTACACCCCATCGCCAACGGCATGGCCACCGCCGCCGACTGGATGTCCGCCGCGTCGTTTATTTCCATGGCCGGACTGATAGCCTTTATGGGCTACGATGGTGCGGTCTATCTGATGGGCTGGACCGGCGGCTACGTGCTACTCGCCCTGTTACTTGCACCCTATCTGCGCAAATTCGGCAAATTTACAGTACCCGCGTTTATCGGCGAGCGTTATCACTCCCGCACGGCCCGCGTGGTCGCGGTGATTTGCCTGATTTTTATTTCGTTTACTTATGTCGCGGGGCAAATGCGCGGCGTCGGCATTGTGTTTTCCCGATTTTTAGAAGTGGACATTAACACCGGCCTGCTGGTAGGTATGGGCGTAGTTTTTATTTACGCGGTCATGGGCGGTATGAAAGGCATCACCTACACCCAGGTCGCCCAGTACTGCGTATTAATTTTTGCGTACACGGTTCCCGCGGTTTTTATCGCTTTTCAGTTTACCGGCAATCCGGTTCCCCAACTGGCTCTGGGCAGTGAATTAAGCGACGGCTCCGGCGCGCTCTTGGCCAAGCTGGATCAGGTATTACTGGAACTGGGTTTTGGTGAATATACAGAAGGCAAAAAAAGCATTCAGGACATGTTTTTTATTACCCTCGCGCTGATGGTGGGCACCGCGGGATTACCCCATGTGATCGTGCGTTTTTTTACCGTTCCCAAGGTTCGCGATGCGCGTAAATCCGCGGGTTGGGCGCTGATTTTTATCGCCCTTTTGTATACCACAGCCCCTGCCGTCGGCGCATTAGCCCGACTCAACCTGGTCGAAACCGTGAACGGCATCGAGCAGCAGGGCACCCCCTATGGGGATATGCCACGGTGGTTTCAAACCTGGGAGAATTCCGACCTGCTCGCCTGGTACGACCACAATGGCGATGGCCGTATTCAATATGCCGCCGGCGACGCGGTGGTGGGCAAGCCCACATTCGACGACGCGCGGCGCGGCGCCCAGGGCGAACGACTGGTGCTCAACCCCGGCAGCGGAGCCGTAGTCGGCGAGGCCCCGTTTGCCAATGAGCTGTACGTGGACCCGGATATTATGGTGCTCGCCAATCCGGAAATCGCCGGTCTTCCCAATTGGGTCATCGCACTGATAGCTGCTGGCGGCATTGCCGCGGCACTGTCCACCGCAGCCGGGCTGTTGCTGGTCATCTCTTCGTCTATCTCCCACGACCTGCTAAAAGGTATTTTTGCCAAAAATATCAGCGAAAAAACCGAACTTATAGCGGGACGGTGTGCCGCCGCGGTGGCCATTGCCATCGCCGGTTACCTGGGGGCCAATCCCCCTGCTTTCGTCGCCCAGGTCGTGGCTTTCGCATTTGGCCTGGCGGCCGCGTCCCTGTTTCCGGCCATTCTCATGGGCATCTTCAGCCACAAAATGAATAAATGGGGCGCCATCAGCGGCATGCTCACCGGCCTGATCTTTACCCTCGGTTACATTTTGTATTTCAAGGGGGTATTTATCGAACCGCTGGCTGACAACATCCCCGCAAACTGGCTATTTGGGATTTCCCCCGAAGGCATTGGCGCTGTCGGTATGGTCCTGAATTTTACGGTCGCCGCCCTGGTGGCGACATTCACCGCCGATCCCCCGGCCCATATCGCTGATCTGGTGCGCCATATCCGCGTCCCCGGCCACCCCCGGCCGCCCTCCTCCTGATGTAGAGGGTAAAGCCCCCGACCGGCTCGCGCATCCCGACAGGCACCACAAGTACCCCTTGTTGCACCGTCGCACCCCTAAAGTTTTGGCCTGAGCGCCCGCTAACCAGACATAGCGCCCACATGTCGTGGACGAAACTTTAGTTTTGAGGCGAATTATGTCCAGTATCCCAGCTATTGGCAGTATGTCGTTCAGTCAAAGTGTCAACCATATGGCCGATCGCGCATTTGCGGCGCTGGGCACTGACCCCGGCATCGCCGCTACGATTAAAGCCGGCAGCGCCACCCTCGAAGTACGTTTTCCCATCGAAATCAAAGGCAAGATCGAAATTTTTACCGGGTGGCGCTCCGTCCACAGCACCCACCGGCTACCCGCCAAGGGCGGCATCCGCTTTGCACCGATTGTGGATCAGGACGAGGTGGAGGCGCTGGCAGCCTTGATGACCTACAAATGCGCCATCGTCGACGTACCCTTCGGCGGTTCCAAGGGCGGGTTGATGATCGACCCCAGCAAATACGATCGCGCGGATATGGAAAAGATTACCCGTCGTTTCGCCCGGGAGCTGATTCGCAAAGGATTTCTCAGCCCCGCGACCAACGTGCCTGCGCCCGATATGGGTACGGGTGAACGGGAAATGGCATGGATTACCGACACCTACAAGCATCTGCATCCGGAAGATCTCAACTACCTGGGTTGTGTCACCGGCAAACCGGTGGCCCACGGCGGGATTCGCGGGCGCACGGAAGCGACTGGTCGCGGTGTGGTTTATGCGATACGGGAATTTTTTCGGCACTCCGACTGCGTCGCGGCGACCGGCATGGAAGGCGATCTCAGTGGCAAGCGTGTGGTTGTGCAGGGTTTGGGCAATGTGGGCTACCACACCGCCAAACTTCTATCTGAGGAAGACGGCTGTAAAATTATCGCCGTAATCGAACGAGACGGCGCGCTGGTTAACCCGGCGGGCCTGGATATCGAGGCGATTCATCAATTTATCATTGCCCATAAAACCGTGCGCGGTTACCCGGATGCGGTATTAGTAGAAGACGGCAAATCGGCATTGGCGATGGATTGCGACATTCTGATTCCGGCGGCCCTCGAAGCACAGATTACCCGGGACAACGCAGCAACCATTCAAGCGCGCCTGATCGTTGAGGCCGCCAATGGCCCAGTGACCTTTGAGGCAGACGAAATGCTGTGTCGACGCGGCGTAACCATCCTGCCGGATGCGTATATTAACGCCGGCGGCGTGACCGTTTCTTATTTTGAATGGGTGCGCAATCTGGCGCATATCCGTTTCGGCCGCATGGAGCGGCGCTACGATGAAATGCGCGGTGAACACCTGTTGCGGGCCATTGAATCCATGACCGAACATCCGATTCCGGACTGGATCAAGAAAGAGCTGGTACAGGGTGCTAACGAACTGGATCTGGTGCGCTCAGGTCTGGATGACACCATGCGGCTGGCGTTTCAGCAAATCAAGCAGGTGTTCGACAGCAACGAGAAAGTGCACGACTACCGCACCGCGGCCTATGTGGTGGCGATCGAAAAAATCTCTCGCTCGTACCACGACATCGGCATTCACTAACCGACAGTTTAGGGAACACTATCGCCAGGACCAGTGAACCGGTCCTGGCGATAGCTGTTACAGCAACTTAACCGAGCAGACCTTCCGCCTTGAGTGCTTCCTGCACCGCTGGCCGTGCGGCGATACGACCGGCGTATTCGCCCAGCGCTGGCCATTTGCCGATGTCTACACCGACGAATTTACCCCATCCCAGAATGGTAAACAGGTAGCCATCCGCCACCGAAAACTTATCGCCTATCAAAAAGGATTTGCCGTTCAACTGCTCGGCAATGTAGCTCAAACGACGATCCAACGCTTCGGTCGCTGCTTTTTTCATATCGTCGGTAGACGCCGGGTTGAACAGCGGACTGAAGTTCTTGTGCACTTCGGCGTTCAGAAACGTCAGCCACTCCTGCAGGCGGTAGCGGTCGGCGCTACCCGCGGCGGGAGCCAGGCCGGCAGCGGGATTCTGGTCGGCAATGTACTGCACAATCGCCGGACCTTCGGTCAGATATTCGCCATTGTCCAGCTGTAGCACGGGGACGTAGCCTTTGGGGTTGACCGCGTTAAAGTCAGTACCATCGTCAACGGTTTTGGCGCGCAGGTCGACCTTGGCCAGATCCACCTGGAGTCCCGCTTCGCGGCACGCAATGTGCGGCGACAGGGAACAGGCACCGGGGGCATAAAATAGTTTCATGGAAAACTCCTTATAGATAACAAACCACGGGTTGAAAATTATTGTCCTGATTAAACGGTTCCAGCAAAACTGGTACGCGATCTAACTAGTCGTATGCGACAGGCAAAACCAGATCTCATCGACAAGTTGAGTAAAAAGTCATTACTGACCGGACCGCAGAGACTACACCATTTTTAAACAGGCAACCAAGGATTTTCGCCAAGGGACTTTTTCTTCCAGGCGCTACAATTGTTTGTGAAACAGCACCACACCACCGGCAAAGAACTGGGGCTCGACACGCCACTGAGCACCCAGCCACAGGAAGGATGCACGGGCAAAGAACGCCACATGGGTTGGATCGTTTTTATAGTGCCAGGCTGCAAAGTCCGCCTTCTTCACCGCAGGCTGGGTCATTAGACCCAACCAGCCCCCCGGCACCAGTAGCCCCCACAACTGGGACAACACCGCACCCGGCGCGGCCAGATGTTCCACCACTTCAGTAGCCGTAACAAAATCGTAACGCCGTTCAAGCACGTCGTTATCGGGCGCGTAAAATGGATCGAAGTTGGTCACCCGATGTCCCAGCTCGGCCAACATCACGCACAGCGTCGGCCCAGGACCCGAGCCAAAATCCAGCCCGCTGGAGGCCGGTGCGAGGCGCTCCGCCAACGGCACCGTTAGGCGGCTCAGAAAGTGGCGATAACCGGTATCCTGTGGCCCATTGCGATGCAGGTCGTACTGTGCCTTTTCGGCGGCGCGGGACAGATGCCAGGTGCGGGGAACAAATACCAGCGCGCAAATGGGGCACTGGCGATAGCTTCTGTCGCGGTCGCGATGATAGGCCCGCGTATCCAGCCCCCTGCAAAGGGGGCAGATGCCGCTAGCAGACTTCTTGTTGGTTATCCCGGACACAGACGCTTTAACCGTGCCGCAGCATACCAATCAATCGTAGATAATAACGCCGCGGGCATTGCGACCGGCTTCCAGGTCGGCAAAAGCCTGTGGCGCCTCGTCGATGGAGTAGGTGCGTGTCACCATGCGGTCGAGATCGAGCTTACCGCGCTGATACAAGTTCAGATATTTGGGGAAATCCACCTTAAATTCCGCACTGCCGTACATCGAACCCTTGAGGGTCTTGGCGGTGAGGGGAAACATCAGGGCGTTCAGTTCCAGTTTCTGGGACAGCTTACCCACGCCGACGACGGTCATCACGCCACCGCGGCGAGTGGCCTTTTGCGCCTGATCGACCACCGCTGGAATACCGATGGCTTCAAACCCGTAATCCACACCGATCCCGTCGGTCAACGCCATAATCGCCTTTAACGGCTCCTTAGCGCCATTTACCAGGTCCGTGGCGCCCAGTTCCGCCGCCATAGCCAGTTTTTCCTCCGACAAATCCACCGCGATGATTTGCGCCGCACCCGCAATACGCGCGCCCTGAATAATCGACAGCCCCACCCCGCCCGCACCGAATACCGCGACCGTACTACCCGGTTTAACCTGCGCTGTCTTAAGCGCCGCACCGACCCCCGTAGTAACCCCACAACCCACCAGTGCCGCAGCTTTCAGATCGATGTCCTTGTCGATGGCCACCACACACATGGCGGGCACCACCGCGTATTCCGCCATATTGCCAAGAAACTGCATGACGTTGATATCCTGCCCGTTAAGTTTGACCCGGGTGGAACCATCCATCATCTTGCCGGTGGGCACGCTTTCCAGACACAGATAAGGCTCGCTGCGCAGGCAGTGATAACACTGACCACAATTGGGTACGAAGGACAGGGCCACGTGATCCCCTACCTGCACATTGGTCACGCCCTCGCCCACCTGTTCGACGATGCCCGCCCCCTCGTGGCCCAGCACCATGGGAAACCCCACGGGAATCGTGCCATTGATGACGGAAAGGTCGGAGTGGCAGATACCGGTCGCTTTCATTTTCACCAATAATTCACCGGCCTTCGGGGGATCGAGCGTCACAGTCTCCACGCTGAATTTATTCAACTCGTGGGCGACCACCGCCTTCATCGTTTTCATCGTAAACTCCTAACTGCGATAGCTAAAAAGGCGCGCAGTTTACCACCTAAAGCGACCGGGGTGGCCCTGCCGATTCAACAATTTACTTTTCCCGCACGCCGTATTCCGCTATTTTAACGGGCCCTTTTGTACGAGACTGCGGCCAGCACCATGAGCACCCGTTATTCATTGCTTCCCGAATGGGCGGAACAGGAAGCCGTTCTGCTGGCCTGGCCCCACCCGTCCACCGACTGGGGCCCCTGCCTGACGGAAATTCAACGGGACTATATCGCCCTGACCGCCGCCATCGCGCAGGAAGTGACGCCCATCGTCCTGTGTTACGACGCGGCCCATCGCGACGCCATTCAGAGTCAGCTTCACGGCCGCTGTATGCGACCACCAGTATTTGTGGTCGCCCCCTATAACGATACCTGGTGCCGGGATTATGGCCCGCTAACCCTGGGTGCCGGGCAACAGCGTCGCCTGCTGGATTTCGCATTCAACGGCTGGGGCGAAAAATACGCCGCCGACCTGGACAACCATATCAATCGCACGCTGGAACAAGTCTGGGCGGCGCCCCTGCACAGCGTCGACTTCGAACTGGAGGGCGGCAGTATCGAAACCGATGGCGTGGGCACCCTGCTCACCACCCGCCACTGCCTGCTGGAAAGTAACCGTAACAACGACTTCAGCGAACAGGAAATCGAGCAACTATTGCTCGACAAACTGGGCATGCAACGCATTCTGTGGTTAGGGCACGGTGCATTGCTGGGTGACGATACAGACAGTCACGTCGACAACCTGGCGCGGTTTTGCAACGCCAGCACCATTGCGTTTGCCACCTGCACCGATGCCGCCGACCCCCACACCCAGCACCTGCAAGCCATGGCGGCGGAATTGCAAGGCTTTCGCCAACCCAACGGCGAACCTTACCAGTTGCAGCCTATTGCCATTCCGCAACCCCAGTACGACGCCGACGGCAAACGTCTGCCGGGCAGCTATATTAATTTTCTGATCCTGAACAACAGCGTTATCGTTCCGATATTTAATTGCCCGCAGGATCAACTGGCACTGGCGGCGTTACAACAATGCTTTCCCGGCAAACGCCTGCTTACCGTACCGGGGCAAAATCTAATCCGCCAATACGGCGGCCCCCACTGCGCCACCATGCAACTGCCAAAAGGCACCACTCGATGCGCAGAAATGTCTAATATGGCGCCGGACGATTTAGTAGTATCCGGCAACATCACCTCCCGCCTTCAAAGTTAAGAGAAAGGTTGAGAGAAAGGTTAAGAGCAAGGTTCAGAACAAGGTTGAGACTATGAGTACAAAATCCCTGCGCGTCGGCGTCATTCAGCAATCCGCCTGGCCAGATAAAACTAAAAGCCTGGCTGAAACCGAGCGCCTGCTAAAACAACTGGTAGACGCCGGAAAACCAGAGTTGGTGTTATTGCAGGAGCTACATGGCACCCATTATTTTTGTCAGGTGGAAGACCCATCTCTGTTCGATCTGGCCGAACCCCTCGACGGCCCCACTGCACAAACCCTGTCCCGTTGGGCCAAACAGTACCAATGCGTGCTGGTGGGTTCGATCTTTGAAAAGCGCGCCCCCGGCGTATTTCACAACACCGCCGTGGTGTTCGACACGGATGGCTCCATGGCCGGTTTTTACCGCAAGATGCACATTCCCGACGACCCCGGTTTTTATGAAAAGTTTTACTTCACCCCCGGCGACGCCACACGCAACAACGGCGACAGCGGCTTTGCGCCCATTGCCACCAGCGTCGGCCAACTGGGGGTACTGGTGTGCTGGGATCAGTGGTACCCGGAAGCCGCCCGCCTGATGGCCCTGGCCGGTGCGGATATACTGCTATATCCCACAGCCATCGGTTGGGACCCGAACGACAACAAACAGGACCAGACCAACCAGAAAAATGCCTGGCAAATCATGCAACGCTCCCACGCCGTGGCCAACCATCTGCCAGTCATCGTAGCCAACCGCGTCGGCCACGAACCCGATCCCGCGGACCGCGGTGCGGGTATTCAGTTCTGGGGCGGGAGTTTTATCTGCGGCCAACAGGGCGACATACTGGCTGAGGGCGACACCGAGAACGCGCAATACCTGCTGGCCGATATCGAACTGGCGCGCACGGAATCACTACGCCGCATGTGGCCCTATTTTCGCGATCGGCGTATCGACGCGTACGGGGGACTACAACAACGGTTTCTTAAACCGTAGGGTTGTTCCCAGTGGAGTGCGACAGCGAGTGCTGTAAGGCCTTTACTTGTTCCGATCAGTGTTTCAATTTGCCGGCTGTCGATACGCTTTCGATTAAATCTGGTGAATAACGCCATGTCATCCTCCGCGAAGGCCTTTCGAGGGCGCCTAACGTTTAACTTAAGCGGCATGCCGAAGGCATGGCCGCTTGAAGGAAGGGTTAGACCTCTTCGTGGAGGCCGTGCTCCTTCAGTGCTCCGAGCATAAAAAGAAAGGCGTCGAGCCCTTGTTGAACGAATGGCTGCGACTCTTTGTAGGGGAAAATGAAAAGGTACGCGCGCAAGAGAATTAGGACGTGCGCGATTTTTGCCTGAAAGAACGTTGGCGAGATGGCAGTGATTTTCGGATAGCCAGTCGGCCCGGCGTATAGAATCTCGTTTCTGATGTTCGCCTCCGCCTCCAGGTGCGCCGCGATGTCTTTAGCACCGTTTTCCTTGATGTACGTAGCAATCTGCTTCTTATAGGACGGCGGCTTGGCTTCTATGGACACGCCAAAGTTAAGAGGTGGGATCGGATACGCGAGGATGTCCTCGCCATTGACTACCATTGGAAGCGCGATTGTAAGACGCCTCTTGCCTTCTTCCTCCTTGATGTGAAAGCGTGGCTGTATGTTGTACGACTTTAGGAAGCCCCCGTGAAACAGAGCCAAGATACGCAGAAATGGAATCACGGCGTTCTTGTGAATGTGGTTCCGCGATTTGAGCTTCCCGGCGTTCTTGTACTTGCGCTCTTTCAGGCATTGCATGAGACCAGAGGCCGCTTCCTCTTCCGCGGTTATGCCGCGAAAAATTGCCATCGCAGGGTCGACCTCAACAAGCTTTTCCGCCCACTCAAGATGATTAAACGCGGAGCGGAAACAATGGCGCGAGTGTTTCTTGGGAGCGGAGTCGAGCAGCGCAATGCAGTTTTTGTCGAAGCCTGATAGTTCCATGGGCGAGCTCTGAGGTCTAACACCTTGTTAAACACTGTACCGTTCTGGCGATCGGCTTGTGAACGCAAGCCAATCGCCAGGTTGCCCTGTCCGAATGAGCGAAGCAAATGACTTGAACAACATGTTATGTTCCGCCTAAAATATTAGTCATCGTCGGCCGCTCCTTTAAACGCATCGAGTTGGGATAGGGCCTTCCGGATAGCCTCATTAGGCGCTTCAATCTGATCAAGCGCACGTCTTATCGCCTCGTTCGGAGCGTTGATCTGATCGAACGCGCGTCGTATCGCTTCGTTAGGCGCGTTGATCTGGTCCAAAGCTGCTTGTAGCGAATCACTCGAGTACAAGGGTCGAAGAGAATGATTTGCGTTACCTGGTAGCGAGTGAATATGACGAGCTTCCGATTCTTCTTCTTTTTTGGTCACGCTTACCTCTAAAAACTTTAATGCCTCTGATAATTTGGTAGTGAGGTGTATAGGCTTTTTACCCACTCTGTTCCTGAATTCAGCTCTTAGAGCATCGTTCAAAAATGTCTCGCCGTTGAAAGTTAGCCCGTAGTCTGCGTCTCTAGACACTATCGCAAATCGACCTTTAAGCTGGCTCGCGCAATATATGAACCACTCCCAATTTAGCGCGTCACCGATTGCCGTATCCCTGTCTTTTCGTGGAGGGTAGCCCAAAATAAAACGTCGCCAAGCTAGTCTCTTGATCGTATGGCGAATCTTCATATCACGCGTCAGGACATGATCGTGCGGACTAGAAAAAATGCTCTCTAAGGATTTGAATATAGGGTCATAAGCAGCCGGGCTCTTTATGATGTTAGCAATTCGCTTTTTTAGATCTTTGCTCCTCTTTTCGAGTTCCCTTTTATCCCGTTTCAAGGAGTTGCTGAGTTGGGTATCTCCCATTACTGCTGGGAGGTTATCGTTAATCTTTAGACTGGGCAAAACCGAACTATCTACGATTACTGCTTGGCGATTCTTAAGAAACTCCATTTCAACTTGATATGTGCAAATTACGCGATCACTAACCCCTTCGAGTTTCTCCAACAGCTTTAATGTGCTATCACTGCTTGCTCGATAAAAATCAAGGAAGATGTTTGTATCGATAAATATGTATGAAGGTGCTGGCTTTCTCTTAGGCACGACAAATCCTCATAGACATATAACGCCTTAATTTTCGGGCAACTTTAGCTGCTGCGACAACATTAACTTGTTAACGATTGAGAGAGGCAGCGCAATGAACATTATGACTAGTGACCCAACCGGGACGAACCTAGACCCCAGCAACCCCAACGCGATCACCACGCTCAATTTTAGCGGTGAATCACAAGCTATTTTCGGAGCTCCGCAATTATGTCAGCCTTTATCGCAATCGGATCAACTTGGGCCGAAAGAACGGTGTCGCAATGTGGACACAGATACGTGTTCATCTTCCAGGTCGGATGACCCTTCCCCGCAGACCCATTCAAAGATTCAATCTTTATTTTTGAAACTGTTTGAGCGCATTTTGGGCATTTTCCGACGTTAATCATAACAGCTTTCCTTGTGGTATTTTGGTCGTCAACTATTAGTAAACCGACCAGTCGGCTTATGTTCGGAATACGAGACTGGTCGGTACATGTACCGGATTTGGGATGTTAAACAGAGTGGTCGGCATATCATTCCCTGGCACCGATATATTTTATGTCCCCAATATATTGTTTTCGGGGAATAAAGCAATAGCGCCGATGCTTTCAGCTAAATGAACGCCTGCGTCGCCTTCAGGACTTCGGCCCTGATCTTTGGCTTCCCGTTTTATTGAATTCGCCATGCTTGAGCCTCGTTCGTAGGCACAGGTTTCCAAAAAGAAACTGGTTGCGTCAAGGTGACTCTATTTTTTTCCTGCGAATAAAACTCGGGAGTTCGAGAAAAGCGTGACCCGAAGGCAGCCGATCCGTATCCAGGGAGACACCGACAACGGCCTGTGACTGGTCGCTGGGTGATACTTTTTCTGCCGGAAGCGGCACCAGGCGACCGTCGATCAAATAGGGGAAGGCGCATATGTATCGCTCGCTGCGGTCTTCATCGGCAGGTACTTCCGGTTTTTTCCACACGTTGCTTTACTCCTTTTTGCAGCGCCCCGCACAGGGTACGCCCTGTCGTTCCCCGGATATTCGAATCGGATACTATTTAGTTAGCACCCTCAAGCCCCGGGCGGGTAGCTGGTGTATCTTTGAGGTTTCCTTCGGCTTCCTGGGCAAATAGTCCGGAGATGGGGAGTAGGTCGTAATTGCCCTGCTCCAGCTCAATACCGTCACGTTCCCTACCTGATAGGTTGCCGGTTTTTCGCTCATCGTGCGCACCTGAGTTGAGGATTCTGGAGGCCCGTTTAGTATTATCGTTTTTCGGCGATTTTGCCAGCTTCTCCTTAGCGCGTAGAGAACGGCACAGGACCGAATACAGGCTAGAACCTGTTGATTGTTAAGATGTTTTGGACGTTATCGGATGTTGAAAAATAAAGGGATGGGGTGGCTGACGGGGATCGAACCCGCGACCACAGGAATCACAATCCTGTGCTCTACCAACTGAGCTACAGCCACCATTGCACTGACTTTCGAGACTCGATGTTAACCAAAATCGCTCGGTACTCTTATTGCAGCACCTAGCGCATTCTAGTTCGATCTACAACTACTTCGATCTACAAACTTGGCGCGCCCGAGAGGATTCGAACCTCTGACCCACGGCTTAGAAGGCCGTTGCTCTATCCAACTGAGCTACGGGCGCTACGTACGCTTTTGAGCATGCCCAGCACTTCGTATTTCGCGACCGTGCGACCCGTGTCACTCCAACCGGGGCGCTACTGATTTTGGTCGGGGAAGAGGGATTCGAACCCCCGACATCCTGCTCCCAAAGCAGGCGCGCTACCGGACTGCGCTATTCCCCGAAAACCGGCCTTGCCAAGAGGCGCGCATGATACAGCCCGCCGTAGCACCGGTCAATTGAAGCGCAATCCGCTGATTGCTTCAAGTTACGCGCGCATCGTGAGAAAATGCCGCCTGAATTGGCACGTTATCCACAGAGAAAATCATGTCCGCAACTGTTCTCGACGGCAAGAAAATTGCCCTGCAAACCGAAACCGAACTCGCCCAACGGGTGGGCGTGTTAAAAGCACAAAATAATGGAAGAGCGCCGATTCTCGCCACCCTGCTGGTGGGCGACGACCCCGCCTCCGCAACCTATGTGCGCATGAAACAGAACGCCTGCGCCCGGGTGGGGATGGAATCCATTGCGGTGGAACTGCCACAGGCTACCACCACCGCACAGTTGCTGGAAAAAATTCGCGAACTCAACAGCAATCCGGACTGCCACGGCATTTTGTTGCAACACCCGGTTCCCGCGCATATCGCCGAGCGGGATTGCTTTGACGCCATCGCCTTAAGCAAGGATGTGGACGGGGTGACCTGTCTCGGTTTTGGCCGTATGGCCATGGGCGAACCCGCCTACGGCTCGGCCACGCCCCAGGGCATTATGCGTTTGCTGGCAGCCTACGCCATCCCCCTGAGCGGCAAACACGCGGTGGTGGTGGGCCGCAGCCCCATTCTCGGTAAACCCATGGCCATGATGTTGCTCAACGCCCATGCCACGGTAACTATCTGCCATTCGCGCACCGAAAATCTGGCAGACATCATACGGCGTGCCGATATCGTGGTGGGCGCCGTGGGCAAACCGGAGTTTATTCGTGGCGACTGGATTCGGGACGGTGCGGTGGTCGTCGATGCGGGCTACCATCCCGGCGGTGTTGGCGATATCGAGCTCAGCGCCATCATTGAACGCGCCAGCGCCTATACACCGGTACCCGGCGGGGTCGGCCCCATGACCATTAACACCCTGCTGCTACAGACGGTGGTGGCCGCCGAGCACGCCTTACAGCCGTAAGACCGCCGCGCCACTGATGCGTGCGCACCACATTGCCAGTAAATTCAGCTCGGCCAGAACCCTTCAGAAGCAATGCTTCGCGCTACAATGCGGCGCTACCGAGCATTTGTGTAAAATGGCCCTATGAACAACTCAGGAACGCAACGTGTTTAGTTACGTCGATAAAGACATCAAAACCAAACTGGAACGGGACCACCTGTTGGTGGACGTGGATGAGGAAGGCACCGAAATATCCGATGCCAGCGGGCAACCTTTTATTTCGGTACTCGGTCCCGTAACCATCCCCCGCATAATTGCCGGACAGGAAGTGTTACTGGACTGGTACCCGTTTGTGCGAAGGGTGGAGCTCAGCCAGGTGCTGGCCGCCGCCAACGACGTGGCGGGTAGCGAAAGCGCCGCCTTTCGCAATCTGTTGCAGACTAACATGTCGGTTAATTCGGTGTTTGCCCTGCGCGGCTTTCGCGACCACCCGAACCCATTGGTGCGGGTACATTCCTGTTGCCTTACCGGTGATATTTTTGGCTCGCGGCGCTGTGATTGTGGCCCGCAGTTAAACGCGGCGTTTGAACAGATGCTGAACGAGAAAGGTGGCGCGGTAATCTACATGTCGGGTCACGAAGGGCGCGGCATCGGACTATGGGCCAAGGCCATTACCTATCTGTTACAGGATGATGGACAGGATACCTTTGAAGCGAACGTCTCCCTGGGTTTGCCGGAAGATTCCCGGGATTTCACCGACGCGGCGGTGGTGTTGCGCTACCTGCTGGCCAATCGCCCCATTCGCCTGCTGTCCAATAACCCCCACAAACGCGCCCATCTGGAGCAGGCGGGCCAGGTCGTTTCCGAGGCGGTGTCATTAATCTCGGGGGTTAACGAACACAATGTGCGCTACATTCGCTCCAAGCGCGATAAAGGGCATGCGCTGCCGGACAACCTGTAGTTTTCGACAGGCGCAAAGGTAACCGGGCTTCGTTAAAAGAACTACTAATGTCAGTCGGCGTCGATGTCCCCATCGGTGTTAGCATGGGCGCGACCACACCCGTGCATACTGTCCCACACTGACCGGAAACGATGATGTTGCAGGATCGGCTCGTCGCCCATCGCGGCTACCAGAAATGCTACCCGGAAAATACCTTGCTGGCGTACCGCCAGGCTATTACTGCCGGGGCACGCTGTGTGGAAACCGATGTGTTGCTCAGCGCGGATTTGCAGCCCGTGTTATATCACGATCCCAGTTTACGGCGGGTCAGCGGTATCCGCGGCCAACTGGCGAAAAAAACCCTGGCCGAACTGACCGAGGTGCCCGCCTATGAACCGCTACGGCTGGGCAGTAAGTTTCACACGGAATGCATCCCTTCCCTGCTCGCTTTTGCGCAACTGATCGGTGCACATCCCGAGGTGACGGCCTATGTGGAAATAAAACGGGAGG
Organism: Porticoccaceae bacterium; assembly: GCA_041600415.1. Classification (GTDB taxonomy): domain Bacteria; phylum Pseudomonadota; class Gammaproteobacteria; order Pseudomonadales; family Porticoccaceae; genus JBFJKD01. The sequence goes on from JBFIKF010000002.1 coordinate 423,353, forward strand.
CGGTGACCTTCGCCGGTGCCGAGACGGTGTACCGGGCAGTCGCGAAAGCCCTGGAGAACATTACCGAACAGGTGGTGTTAATCAGCTTTGACTACGGGTTTATAAGCCATGCGCGCCGCGCCGGATGGCGCCGCTGCGGTGTGGTGCTCAAGCGCTGGAAAGATTTGCAGTTGCCCGTGGTGCAAACTATCGATCCGGAAGCGGTATTTTGTAATGCACAAAAAATTCCAGCGAACGCCGACCTGAATATGCTTACGCCACAATTAATTGTGTACGAAATTGACGATCCGCACGTCGCGATAGAATGGTTTCGCCGGGGTGTCGATAAAATTGAAACCTTCGATATCGGGGCAATGCTGCCCGCCCTCGCCCACCGCGCCCTGTAGATCTGGCCATGACCCTGCAAACAGACTATGGCCTTACAAGACTATGACCGTACAAACAGACTATGACGTTGTTGTGGTTGGCGGTGGCGTTCACGGCGCCGGTGTCGCCCAGGCGGCTGCCGCCGCAGGCTATGCAACGTTGTTGCTGGAAAAAACGGACTGGGCCGCGGGCACCTCGAGTAAATCCAGCAAACTGATTCACGGCGGCTTGCGTTATCTAAAGGGTGGCCATCTGAGTCTGGTGCGAGAAAGTTTGCGGGAACGGGAAACACTGCTGCGCATTGCCCCCCATCTGGTCACTATCGAAAATTTTTATATTCCGATCTATCGTCACTCCCAAATTCGCGCCTGGCAGCTACGTGCCGGATTGTCCATGTACGCGCTGCTTGGGGGTTTGCACAAACACAGTAAGTTTGCGACTGTCCCGCGCAAAAACTGGTCCAATTTTACGGGCCTTGACAGCCGTGATTTACAGCATATTTTTTGCTACCAGGATGCACAAACCGACGACGCTGCGCTGACCCGCGCGGTGGTCGCCTCCGCACAGAATCTCGGCGCGACCCTGTGTTGCCCGGCCACCCTGACTCGGGCGCAACGCACTGCGCGTGGTTATGAGTTGCAAATTACACTTCCCGCAGGCCCACAACGGGTGAATTGCGGCGTCCTGGTCAACTGCGCGGGGCCCTGGATAAACAGGGTGGCAGAAAGAATTTCACCGACACCCGCCCTAATGCCCATCGACCTGGTGCAGGGCTCACACCTGATATTGGCGCCAGCGGTCAGTCAACAGCGTTTATATCTGGAATCCCCCACCGATGGCCGCGCGGTATTTTTATTGCCCTGGCAAGGGCAGTCGCTGCTGGGCACCACGGAAACGCTGTTTACCGGCGATCCCGACAAGGTGCACACGGTACCCGAGGAAGAAGCCTATCTATTAAGTATCTTTCACCACTATTTCCCCGACGCCACGCCCAACGTCGTGGAGCGCATGGCCGGATTGCGGGTACTACCCAAATCCAGTAAGAATCCGTTTAAGCGTAATCGAGAAGTGCGCCTGATCACCGACCGGTTGCGGAAACCCGCCTATATCGCCGTCTATGGCGGTAAGCTAACGGGATACCGCGCCACGGCCGCCAAAGTTATCGCCCTTGCAGAAAAACGGCTCGGCAAACGACCAGTAAAAGCGCACACCGATATCTTGTTGTTGCCAGATTGCGATAGCGACGTGTGAAAAAAATGTAAGCGCGTAACTGCATGAATGACCGCACGGGCGAAGTTCGACGTGAAAACTCAATGTACAGTCCCAGCGCGAACACTCAGCGAACCGTCTTCTATTGCCGCCGCCACTGTGTGCCGTCACGGGAATCTTCGAGGACGATGCCCTGCTGTATTAATTGCTCGCGAATGGCGTCCGAACGGGCAAAGTCTTTGGCTTTTTTAGCCGCCACCCGCTGTGCAACCAGTTCCTCGATGGCGCTATCAGACAGCCCGTCCTGCGCTGACTTGCCGCGCAAAAAATCTGCCGGATTTTCCTGAAATAATCCGAGTAAATTGCCCAGCGCCTTGAGTTCGCCCGCCAGTTGCCGCGGGTCGGCTGGATCGCTACCGCTGGTGGCGTTGTTCAGTGCACGCACCAGGTCGTGCAATACCGCAAAGGCTTCGGGGGTATTAAAATCCCGATTCATGGCCTCAACAAAGCGCAGGTACCAGGTACTCGACTGCATATCCGCGATGGCGATGGTGGGCACATCGGCAACGTTGCGCAACGCCAGGTAAAACCGTTCGACACTCTGACGCGCTTCAATTAACGAGGTTTCGCTGTAGTTAATTGCACTGCGGTAATGACTCGACAGAAGAAAATAACGCACCACCTCGCCATGGTATTTTTTCAGCACGTCGCGAATGGTAAAAAAGTTGTTGAGCGACTTGGACATTTTTTCGTCGTCCACTCGCACCGCGCCTGCGTGCATCCAGTAATGCACAAACGTTTTGCCGGTGGCGGCCTCGCTTTGCGCAATTTCATTTTCGTGATGGGGAAAGGGTAAATCGGGTCCGCCGCCGTGGATATCAAAGGTTTCACCGAGCAGGCAGGTAGCCATCGCGGAACATTCAATATGCCAACCGGGGCGTCCGCGACCCCAGGGCGATTCCCACCCGACCTGATCCTGAGGAGCCGCTTTCCACAGGGCGAAATCCCGAGGATCCTCTTTATTGTCGTCGACTTCTACCCGAGCCCCCGCCAATAAATCCTCCAGAATTTTTCCGCTCAGTCGCCCATAGTTGGCAAAACGCTTGACCCGATAATAGACATCGCCATTGTCCGCGCGATAGGCGTAATGGTTGTCGATCAACGTATCCACCATCGCGATGATGTCGTCGATATGCGCGGTGGCCCGCGGCTCCAGAGAGGGTGACAGCACACCCAGCGCCCGCTCATCCTCATGCATGGCCGCGATCATACGCGCGGTCAGCTCGGTGAACGGTTCGCCATTTGCATCCGCTCGAGCCAGAATTTTGTCGTCGATATCGGTGATATTGCGCACATAGGTCACATCCCACTGCTGGCTGCGCAGATAACGCACTATCGCGTCGAATACCACCAATACCCGCGCATGACCGATGTGGCAGTAGTCGTACACGGTAATACCGCACACATAGAGTCGAATCTTGCCGGGCTCCATGGGCTTGAAGGTTTGTTCCGAGCGGGTCAGCGTGTTGTATATTTTTAAGGTCATAACAATGTCTTCTGCAGGTGCTTTATTAGCGCCCTCGGCAATGGTCGGCTGGCGCTATTGTCGCTCATGACCGTTTCTCATGACCGTTGCTCATAACTGTTGCGCACGACGTCAGCGTGCACCCATTTTCCACTAAGCACCCTGCCAGGTATCGCGCAGGCCGATGGTACGGTTGAAAACCAGTTTTGCGGGGGTACTATCCCGCACGTCCGGGCAGAAATATCCCTCCCGTTCAAACTGAACAGCTGGCCCCGCTGTCAGGGCTGCCAGACCGGCCTCCCCTTTACAATTCGACAGGACCTGCAAAGAATCCGGATTTAACCCGGCGCGAAAATCCGCGCCATCCGCCCCCGGCTCAGGAACGTTGAACAAACGATCGTAGAGACGCACTTCGCAGGTTACACAGTCCTCAGCGTTTACCCAGTGGATTACACCGCGGGGTTTAATGTCGGCTGGCGGGTCCTCGCCCAGGGTATTGGGCACCACGCGCGCCACAATTTCTGTAATCTCCCCGGCGGCATCGTGCTGTACCTGTTCCGCCTGAATCACATAGGCGCCCCGCAGGCGCACCCATTCGCCGGGCACCAGGCGCTTGAATTTTTTGCGCGACAGGGTGTGATCCTCGTTAAAATCGTCGCGGTCGATATACAGCTCGCGACCAATCGTTACTGTTCTGCTGCCCATATCTTCACGCTGCGGGTGGTTCGCCAGGGTCAGCACTTCCGTATTCCCCTCGGGCCAATTGCTCAGAGTCACTTTGAGGGGACGCAGTACGCACATCGCCCGCGGCGCGTTGTCGTTCAGTTCGGCGCGGATAAAGTGCTCAAATTGCGCCATGTCCACAACGCCATCAGTTTTCGCAATTGCCAGACTGTCGCAGAAGTTGCGTATCGCCGCTGCCGGCACACCGCGACGCCGCAATGCAGCGAGGGTGGGCAGGCGCGGATCATCCCAGCCGCTCACGTGATGTTCCTCGACCAGCTGTTTCAATTTGCGTTTACTGGTGACCGTGTAGTTCAGGTTCAGTCGGCCAAACTCGAATTGTCTTGGCCGGGACGGTACTGGCAAATTGTCGATTAACCATTCATACAGCGGCCGATGATCGGCAAACTCCAGCGTACACAGTGAATGGGTTACCCCCTCCAGCGCATCTTCCTGGCCGTGGGCGAAATCGTAGGATGGGTAGATATTCCACTGATCGCCAGTGCGATGGTGGGGTTGGCGTTTGACGCGGTACAGCACCGGGTCACGCAGGTTGATATTGGCCGCCGCCATATCAATTTTCGCGCGCAGCACCATTTTACCTTCCGCGATCGCACCGGCGCGCATCTGTTCCAGCAGCTCCAGGGATTCGGCTACCGTGCGCTCCCGGTAGGGACTGTCGCGCCCGGGGGCGGTGAGCGTGCCCCGGTATTCTCTGGTTTGGTCCGCGTCGAGCTCACACACATAGGCCTTATTTTCCCGCACCAACAGCTGCGCCCAATCGTACAGTTGCGCAAAATAATCCGACGCGTAGCGCACTGATCCGGCCCACTGAAACCCCAGCCAGCGCACATCTTCGATGATGGCGCTGACAAACTCCTCGCTCTCAGTCTCGGGATTGGTATCGTCAAAGCGCAGATTGCAGGTTCCGGAAAATTGCTCGGCTATGCCAAAGTTTAGGCAAATAGATTTGGCATGACCGATGTGTAGATAACCGTTGGGTTCCGGTGGAAAGCGAGTAACCACAGAGTGCACCTGCCCGCTCCGCAGGTCCTGTTGCACTATCTGCTGAATAAAATTCTGGCTCTCGACTTTAGTGATACGGCTGTCGCTCATAGGAGAATTTTCCAAAGGTCTACAGCGGGCGCGCACCGCTGGGCTGCAACCGGGATACGGAATCGGACAAGTGGGCGATTATAGCCGCTTGCGCCCCCATCAATAAACCGCGATGTTCCATTCCGTCACTAAAGTGCTTATCATTCCTCTGGTACTTAACAAGGAATTGCCCATGATCACGCTACACACCAACTACGGCGAAATTGCCGTCGAACTGGATTTCGAGAAAGCTCCCCTAACCGCCGCCAACTTTCTGCAATATTGCCGGGATGAATTTTATAACGACACGATATTTCATCGCGTTATCTCTAATTTTATGATTCAGGGTGGGGGGATGACGGCCGATATGACCGAAAAATCTGGTCGCCCACCTATCGAAAACGAAGCGGATAACGGCCTGAGCAACGATACCGGAACCCTCGCCATGGCACGCACCATGGAGCCTCATTCCGCCTCATCCCAGTTCTTTATCAACGTCGCCGACAACCATTTTCTCAATCATCAGGGCAAAAACCCTCAGGGCTGGGGCTATGCCGTATTTGGTAAAGTCGTTGCGGGCATGGATACCGTGGAAAAAATAAAAGGAGTGGCCACCGGAAACAGTGGTCACCACCAGGACGTACCTCGTGAGTCCGTTGTCATTGAACGAGTGGTGGTATCGGACGCTTACGCCGACCGTTAATGTCAATTCTGCTGATCTCCGACCTGCACCTTTCCGCCGAAAGACCCGAAATCACCGCTGCCTTTTTCAGTTTTCTGGAAAAGTCGGCGGCCAGGGCAGAGGCGCTCTATATTCTCGGCGATCTGTTCGAAATATGGATTGGTGACGACGACCCCGCGCCACTCGCCACCACTGTCGCCGCAGCATTGCGACGCGTCACCAAACATGGCACGCGCGTGTATTTGCAGCGCGGCAACAGAGATTTTGCATTAGGTGAACATTTTTCCCGGAACGCCGGATGCACCCTGCTGCCCGATTATCATGTAGCAAATTTTTATGGTGAACAGGTACTGCTCTTGCACGGCGATACCCTGTGCACGGACGATCGGCAATATCAACGTTTTCGCCGCTTGATTCGCTGCCCCCCCGTGCTCGGGTTACTGCGCCGACTACCCCTGTCACTGCGGCGCAAACTGGCTACCAGGGGACGTTTGAAAAGTATGGCCACTAATGCCAACAAGGCCGAGAACATTATGGATGTGGCGCCAAATGCAGTAATTGCGGCACTGCAACGCGCGGGGGTGCGAACTATGATTCACGGCCACACCCATCGGCCCGGCGCGCACGCTCTGGATGCAAACGGTAAAACTGCTGAGCGCATCGTACTGGGGGACTGGGATCGCGAGGGCTGGGTGCTCACTGCTCAGCCCAGCGGACTCGAATTAAGCAGTTTTGATATCGAGCCGTTGCAGTAAGCGCAGCGACCGACAAACACCGCTGGCATTATCCTAAAAACGATAGTTAACGCGCGCGGTGACAATATGTACATCCACCGCATCAAAATGCCCGGCCAGAGTGCCCGCACCAGGAATCGGTAGAATGGGCTCTGCGTCGTAGGCGTCCGTGGCGCCAATTCGTGCGTAGCTGTAACCCACATCGGCCGATAACTGACGGTTAAGCTCCGCACCCATACCGGCGGCCCAGCGCCACTGTTCCCGGGAGGGAAAATACACGGTACCCACTGCTTTTTGCACCGGGTCGCCATCGTAGCCAACGCCCGTCGCCAACCACAACGTCGGCGTCAACTGATAGCGGGCACCCAGGGCGAAATGCCAGGTGTCCTGTAAACCGTCGCCATACACCGCCTGGTCGATGGGTCCCGCCTGGGCACGCAGGTCGCCGAAATTGCTCCAGGACTGGCGGCCGATATTGGTGGAAACCTGCCATTTATCGTTGATCTGACAGGTTGTACTGAACAACCAATGCTCGGGAACCACGAGATTCATGCTGATCTGGTCAAATTGCAAATCCTGGAGCAGGCCGCCTAATACGGGATGCAAACCTGACCCTTTTAATTTGGCCTTATGCTGGTGCTCCGTCTCGGAAGTCCACACCAACCCCAGCCGCAGGGACGGAGTAGCCTGGTACAGCACTCCCAGGGTCGCGCCGATATCATAGGAATTATCGGTAAAGGATATACGGCCATCGGGCAGATCTTGTGGCCCCCCGTAAATCGAATTATTAACCACCACCCCTGCTTCCAGCTCGCTTTTTTGGAGGTGCAACGCCACGCCAATGGAAAGCGCCTCATTGATTTTCCAGGCTGCGGCGGGGGATAAATTGAGGGTTACCCAGCGCGCGTCGATCAGATAGTAGCGTCCCGGCCAATCTCGATCATAGGGCATCTCCGCACCCAAAAAGGAATGTACCCCCAACCCGAAACTCAGCTCCCCCAATGATGCGCCACCAAGATAAAATGCCCCACCCGGCAGGGACGAATACGCGCCATCATCGCGCCCAGCGCTAAATGCTGCTTCCGTATAAATGCCTTGCAGTGCGCCACTAAAAATCAGTCCATCCAGTTCGCTCAAACCTGCGGGATTACTGGCGACCACCGAGGCATCATCGCTAATGGTCGCTCGTCCTGCTCCCGCCTGATAGGACGACCCCGAGCCGTCTTCGTAGGTGAGCAAACCGCCCGCGCTCACCGCCGTAGCCGCAAGCTGCGCCAGCAGCACGATTAAACCTGCCATTACATTTGTACTATCCAGCCGCCACTTACGCATTCCAGTTTCCTGTGTCCTTCTCTCATATCAACATGCACTGCCCACACACGCAGAATAATGCTGTGGGGACTTGCAGGGAGCACTGTACGCGGCAAATTATGGTATTTCTTATAATTAATTAGGTATTTTTTATATATTATTTCAGGTAGCATTCCGTTATGGTGATTTCTAACTCCCTCGCTAGCGCGCCGGACAGTCAGCCCTTGTTGAGTGAGCTGATGCGCGATGTGATGGGCAAGCCTCGGGTGTCAATCAATTTGAGCGACGCCATGGGGGTGCAACTGGAAAGCTACACTGTGCCCTTTGGTCGGCTATCCATACCGCCCCTGCCCCGTCCACTACTGGTTATCTATGGTCTCGGCAACCCGTTGTCCTATGTGTTTCCAGCAGAGACCCGTCCCGCCCAATTGCTGCCGGGGCTGATCACGGTGATTCCCGAGCGGTTTAGCGCCGACCTGAACGTGGTCAATAGCGGCGACATTCTGGTGGTGTACAGCGATACGAGGAATGTCGACGATCCCCTGGAAGAATGGGCACAGTCGCTGCCCACCTCTTTACATAATTTTATCAGCGAACTGATTCCGCCTCTGGCCAGGCGCATCGCCGAGGCCGCTGAAAAAGCGCGTCCCGGGGATCATTCGGCGGCGGAACACCTCAATTTGCTGGGTCAGGCGCTCACGGCGGAGCTGCGCGCGGTGCTACCCCGGGGTGATCAACAATCGACAACCCAGACTCCCCGCGCTTTCGACTATGTCAATCGCGTGCTGCCGATCATTCATCAGCGGCTTGCGGATCCGTTGCCGCTGAAGCTTCTCGCCCGGGAAGCCGGCATTGGCGTGACGGTGCTCACCAGTAGCTTTCAAACGATTACCGGGAAAACGCCACACCGCTACCTGCTGGAGGCGCGTGTCGAACGGGGTGCGGAACTGTTGCGCAACACCCAGCTGAGCCTGTCGGATATTGCCGAGCAAACGGGTTTAAGCAGCCAGAGCCACTTCAACCTGGTATTCAAACGCTATTTTGGCGTGACACCCCGGCTTTATCGACTGCACTTTGTGCAGAAAACTACCACCAGTTAGCCAGGTGGACCCGAGTGAAAACGAAACTCCAGGTCGGGGGATTGAATCAGGCGCATTTCTTCGCGGGCGAAATATTCGATGCGCGCCGCCAGATCATCGGCGGCCACAGTTTTTGCCAGATTCAGATAATCCCGATAATGGCGTGCCTCAGACTTGAGCAAAGAACGGTAAAACATCTGCAGTTCCGCGTCCGCGAGGAGCGGTGCCAGCGCCGCAAAACGTTCACAGGAACGCGCCTCGATAAAGGCTCCCACTATCAGCGTATCCACCAGCTTGGCCGGTTCATGGGTGCGTGCTTTCTGCCGCAAACCGGCGGCGTAGCCCGCGGCGGGTAGCTGCCGATACACAATGTCGCGCTTTTCCATCAGCGCGATTACCTGCTCAAAATGACGCAGTTCCTCCCGCGCCAACCGGGACATCTTGTTCAGCAAGTCGAAATTGTCGACGTAGCGGTAAATAAGATTGAGTGCGGTGCTGGCGGCTTTTTTTTCACAATTGGCGTGATCGATCAGCAACAGCTCCGGTTCCGACAGGGCCCAATCGAGCCAGGCGGGCGGGGTTGGACAGAGCAGAAAGTCACGCAGCTCGTCGAGGGTGTTCACCCACAATTACCTGGCGGCGGCAAACCCCTGCATGGCTTTATCTCTGTCCTGATTCACCTGTTTCACCATCGCATTCTGATTCATCAATTTGAGCCACTCGTTAAGGCCCGGCATTTCGATATTGATATCGCGACCGTAAACTTTTTTGACCGCCCACCCAACCAGCGTCACCGTGTAATAAAGCATCACGTCGGCGTAGGTCAACCTGTCCCCTGCAGCGTAGGGTCCAAACACCAGCAGGCGGTTCAGGGCGGCGATCCCCTTGTCCAGTTCCGGGGCAACCTTGTCCCTGAGTTCCTCGCTGAGCGGCGCCCCGAAAAATGCCGAACGAAACAGTTGGCGACCCACCAACTCCAGATACAACTCCGTTGCCTTCATCAGCTCCCGGGTTTTAGCCCGTTTAAAGTTATCTTCCGGAAACAACGCAATACCGGGAGAAATATCCTCCAGAAACTCGAAAATCACGCTGGTTTCGCTGATAAAGCCTTCGTCCGCTTCCAGGCAGGGAACCTTGCCCATCGGGCTCTGTTTGAGAAAAGTATCTTCCTGATTGGGCCGCACCACCACTTCCTCAAACTCAAAGCCCTTTTCCAACAGCGCCAGCTTAACCATGTTGTAGTAATTGCTAACGGGAAAACCGTATAACTTCAGCATCATATTTCTCCAGTGATTCACCAATTTCTAATTAATTTACAGACAAACCCGGCGCAATGTACCGCTCGTAATGGGCCGCGGACAGCACATCAAAATCCCGTTCAATATCATCGCGCAGCTGGGTCAGCGGGATATTGCGGTACGCTGCATGCGTGCCCACCCCATAATCTTGCAACGCACCAATTCTGGATGCTTTGGCGCGCAACAACCCCTGCACCGAGCAGAGCGCGTTCACCCCCTGGTCGACAACCAGCTTGTGGCGCTGCAAGGTAGATTTCAACAACGCCTCATCCCGAATGTACAAACGCTTGCCCACCACGCTGGCCAGCAACTGCTCGAGTCTGCTCAACACCGCCCTGCGCTCGTCCTCGGTGTAGGTATTCCAGTGAATAACTTCGTGGGAAAAACGCTTACATCCACGGCATACGGTATCGCCGATACCGGTCGAGCAAATACCAATACAGGGGGTCTTTACGGTGCTAATCATGGTTAGGCACTGTACACATCGGCGTGAGCTGATGTAAAGCAGAGGACGGAAGGTTATCGCGATAGCGAGGCCATTACACCCGTGATCCGTTTCCTGTAAAATTAGCCGCCCGGGCTTGCCGGCCCCCATCGATGGACGTCATCGATAGCCCCAGTAGCGGCGACCACCGCGACGGGTAACATCATTAACACGAGGAACTCTACCGTGCTCGAAGCCTACCGCCTCCATGTCGAGGAACGCGCTGCCATCGGCGTACCACCCAAACCCCTGAATGCCGAATGGACCAATGAACTTATCGCCCTGCTGAAAAATCCACCCAGCGGGGAGGAAGCGTTGCTTCTCGACCTGATTACCCACCGTGTACCACCCGGCGTCGACGCCGCAGCCTACGTGAAAGCGGGTTTTCTGTCGGCCATCGTTAGCGGCGAAACGAGTTCCCCGTTAATTGATCGGCGCCAGGCCATCGAGCTACTGGGTATGATGCTGGGAGGCTACAATATCGCGACCCTGATTAACGCCCTGGACGATGCGGAACTGGGTCAACTGGCGGCGCAGCAACTCAAACAAACGCTATTGATGTTTGATGCTTTTCACGACGTAGCGGCAAAAGTTAAAGCTGGCAACGCCAACGCGCAGGCCGTGATGCAGTCCTGGGCAGACGCGGAGTGGTTCACCAGCCGCGCGCAAGTGCCGCCAAAGATTACCGCAACGGTGTTTAAGGTTACTGGAGAAACCAATACAGACGATCTCTCGCCTGCACCGGACGCCTGGTCGCGCCCGGACATTCCCCTGCACGCCAAGGCGATGTATAAAATTCCCCGGGATGGCATTCACAACACGGAACAACAAATCGCAGAGCTGGCTGAAAAAGGCTATCCGGTGGCTTTTGTCGGGGACGTGGTCGGCACCGGCTCCTCGCGCAAATCTGCCACCAACTCCGTGTTGTGGTACATGGGCGACGACATACCCGGCGTACCCAACAAGAAAGCGGGCGGTATCTGTATCGGCGGCAAGGTCGCGCCAATCTTTTTTAACACCATGGAAGATTCCGGGGCGCTGGTTTTTGAAGCGCCGGTTGATCAGATCAACTACGGACAGGTGATCGACATTTTCCCGTATGAAGGCAAAATTCTGGACCACGACAGCGGTGCCGTCATATCGCAGTACACCCTCAAATCCAGCGTGCTGCTGGACGAGGTGCGCGCCGGGGGACGCATTAATCTGATCATCGGTCGCGGGCTGACCAAGCGTGCCCGGGAATACCTTGGCCTGCCTCCGTCGACGCTGTTTCAAACACCGGAACAACCCGCCGACACCGGCAAGGGCTACACCCTTGCCCAGAAAATGGTGGGCCGCGCCTGCGGCGTCCCCGGTGTTCGCCCCGGTACCTATTGTGAGCCGCAATTGACCACCGTGGGCTCTCAGGACACCACCGGACCCATGACCCGGGATGAGCTCCAGGATCTGGCGTGCCTGGGTTTTTCCGCCGATCTGGTCATGCAATCGTTCTGTCACACCGCGGCCTACCCCAAGCCGGTGGACATCGAAACCCAGCACAGCCTGCCCGACTTTATCCGCAATCGCGGTGGCGTATCTCTGCGCCCGGGAGACGGGATTATTCACAGCTGGTTGAATCGCATGCTGTTACCGGACACTGTCGGTACCGGTGGTGACTCCCATACCCGTTTCCCCATGGGTATCTCGTTTCCCGCGGGTTCCGGTCTGGTGGCATTTGCCGCCGCTACCGGGGTCATGCCCCTGGACATGCCGGAGTCGGTGCTGGTGCGCTTCAAGGGCAAAATGCAACCGGGCATCACCCTGCGCGACCTGGTGCACGCCATTCCCTACTATGCCATCAAGCAAGGTGTGTTGACCGTCGAAAAAAAGGGCAAGAAGAATATTTTCTCAGGCCGCATTCTGGAAATTGAAGGCTTGCGGGGGCTGACCGTTGAACAAGCTTTTGAATTATCTGACGCGTCCGCGGAACGTTCCGCCTCCGGTTGCACCATCAAAATGGAGCAGGCAGAAGTCGCTGAATACCTGCGCTCCAATATTACCCTGCTGCGCTGGATGATTACGGAAGGCTACGGCGACGTACGCACCCTGGAACGGCGGGCACGCAAAATGGAAGAGTGGCTTGCGGAGCCGCACCTGATGGAAGCCGATGCCGATGCGCAGTACAGCGAGATTATTGAAATTGACCTGGCCGATATCCGCGAACCGATCGTCTGTGCACCCAACGATCCGGACGATGCCCGCCTGCTGTCGGAAGTTGCCGGCGATAAGGTCGACGAAGTATTTATTGGCTCGTGCATGACCAATATTGGCCACTTCAGAGCCGCCGGAAAATTGCTGGAACAACTCCAGCCAGGCGCACTACAGGCGCGCTTCTGGATCGTACCGCCGACCCGTATGGATGAACACACACTGATGGAAGAGGGTTACTACAATATTTTCGGGCGGGCCGGCGCCCGTACGGAGATGCCGGGGTGCTCCCTGTGTATGGGTAATCAGGCGCGGGTGGCGGCCAACTCAACCGTGTTGTCGACCTCGACCCGCAACTTTCCCAACCGCCTGGGAGACGGCGCCAACGTCTACCTCACCTCAGCGGAACTTGCTGCCGTCGGCGGAATCCTCGGCCGCCTGCCGACCCCGGAAGAATATCTGGAATATGCGCAAAAGCTAGATTCAATGTCAGGTGAAATATATAACTATATGAATTTTAACCAAATTGAATCTTTCCAAAATGCAGCAGGTCAAGGCAAACTTATCGCTGCGGAGCAAATCGTGGAAGTGGCCTGAGCATCCCTCGACCGGGTTCAGGAGGACGCTCCAACCGGTTATAGCAGGGTTCTTAACCAGTAACGCTAAACCCCGCTACGGCGGGGTTTTCATTTTCTCAGCACCCTGGCCGCGCATTAGACGGAGCTCGCGTGCCCATTCACTAAAATATTGGTTGACATATCATCGTTGATATATCAACATATTTTCTGAACCCTCATGACCCTGCGCTTTTCTGTTCCCCGCCCGCTGGCGGCGGTCAACAAAGCAGCCGCACTCTGGAAACCTGTTATGCGTCGCCTGTCTACCCTGGTTCTTTTAATATTATGTCTCAGCGTTGCGAGTTATCTGATCACCCATTACCTGCAATCCCGCAAATCGGTATCCACCGATAATGCCTACATCTCGGGCAGTATTACCACAGTCAGTTCACAACTCGACGACATCGTGATGTGGGTGGGGGCCGATGCCGGTGATTTTGTGACAGCCGGCCAGGTTGTGGTGCGCCTGGACGGGGGTACGCCCATGAACAAGCTGGATCGGGCGAAAAGCGAACTGGCCGCAACCGTACAGCTGGTCGCGGCTCTCAAACAACGCGTGCAGCGGCAACAGGCGGAGGTCAGACAGGCACAGGCCAGCTATGAGTTGGCCCGCAACGAGGCGCAACGCCGTAATAAGCTGGCCGCCAGAGGGATGGTCTCCAAAGAGGAACGGGATATCGCCGTACTGCGTCAGCGGGAAGCTCGGGCAGCGCTGGAAACAGCGCAACAAATGCTCGCGGAGGCCACCATTAAAGCCGGGCATATGCCCATTGCCGAACACCCGCAAGTCCGGGGTGCGGCAGCGTTGGTGCGCGGCCTTTTTGCGGAAGTAAACAAAGGCGCAATTGTGGCGCCAGTGTCTGGACATGTCGCCAAAAGTTTTGTGTCCGCCGGTGACACCATTAAAACCGGGCAGCCACTCCTGCAACTGGTGCAACTGGATCAGACCTGGGTTGAAGCCAATTTCAAGGAAACCCAGCTACAGAACCTGCGCCTGGGGCAGCCGGTGGAAATTATTTCGGATCTGTATGGCGAGGATATTGTCTACAACGGCGAAGTGATTGGCACCGGCACCGGCACCGGTTCCGCTTTTGCCCTGCTACCCGCGCAAAACGCTACTGGAAACTGGTTGAAAATCGTGCAACGGGTGCCGGTGCGTATTGCCTTTACTGACGCCCAAATACGCGATCACCCATTACCCATTGGCACGTCGTTAGCGGTCAAAATTGATACGTCGTCCCAGGACGGACCACGCCTGAGCACAACACCTGCCACCCACAGCAGTGACGTTTCTGGCGTTTACAACTACTGGCGCGCGGGTGCGCGCGATATGGTTGAGGCGATTATTAGTGACAACCTGCCCAGCGCACAGGATGACAGGCAAACGCACCAGGTGGCCGCCAAACAACTTTCTGCCGATCAATTAGCTGCCAAAAAATGAGCCCGGCCCCGCGGCTACCGCTGCTACTGACTGCCGTCGCTATCGCCGCAGCGAATTTTATGAATATTCTCGATACCACCATTGCGGTGGTGTCCCTGCCGGCGATTGCCGGAAGCCTCGGTGCCACGCCTTCCCAGGGCACCTGGGTACTGACCTCTTACGCAATTTGTCTGGCAGTCATGCTGCCCCTGAGTGGATGGATCTGTACCCGCTATGGCCAGATTAAAACGTTTGTCGTTTCTATTGGCGTGTTTACCCTGACTTCCTGGTTGTGCGGCATGAGTACCAACTTTGAATTACTGGTATTTTTTCGCGCCCTGCAGGGGCTGTCCAGTGGGTTAATCGTGCCGTTATCGCAAATGGTATTGTTGCGGGTTTATCCACCGGAGCAACACGGTTTTGCCATCGGCCTGTGGAGTCTGACCGCCGGCGTAGCGCCGGTACTCGGTCCAATTATCGGCGGGTCTCTCACCGACACCGTCGGCTGGCAGTGGATTTTCTATATGAATATTCCCATAGGCCTGGTGTGTGGTTGGATCATATGGAGCAGCATGCACCACGCGGAAAGCGAGAAACTAAAAAAACCCGTGGATGGCGTGGGACTGATCCTGATGGCGACCACCGTGCTGTTGTTTCAGTTGATTATGGACAAAGGCCACGAGCTGGACTGGTTTGGATCACACCCTTTGCGCCTGGCATTAAATGTCGCGGTTATCGCTTTTGTGGGGCTGGTGGTGTGGGAGCGCAAGGAGCCCCACCCGATTATTGATTATTCCCTGCTTAAAGTGCCGAGCTATGTAGCCTGCACGGTGATGGCCGTAATTTTTTACATCACCTATTACACCACTACGGTGTTGTATCCCATCTGGATGCAGTCGGTACTGGGCTACACGGCTACCTGGGCGGGACTGGCGATGGCTGGCACCAGCCTGGTGCCGTTGTTCGGCATGATGATCGTCGGCAAAAATCTGGCGCGTCTGAATTTGCGGCACCTGATTATCGTTGGTAGTCTGGTCGTAGCCTACGGTATATATCTGCAGTCGACTGCAAGTACCGACACCACGTTCAGCGCCATCTTTTACGCGCGAGTCATCATGGGCATCGGCTTTGGTTTTCTCTTTCCACCCTTAATGGCCCTGTCGCTGACCGGTATTCCAGCGGAAAAATCGGCGTCCGCCGCCGCATTTTTTAATTTTTTCCGTATGTTCGCTTCCAGTCTCGGCATTGCGATCGGCATTACCGTGTGGCAAAACCGCACCGTCTTCCATCGCCAGAGGCTGATTGAAGATATCTCCCTCTACAGCCCGACGAAAGAATCCGCGCTGGAACCCATCCTGGCCCTTACGGCCGGGAACGAATCGGCGATGTGGGCGGTGGTGGACCACCTGGCTTCTTTACAGGCATCGACCCTCGGGCTCGGCGATACGTTTATCGCCTGCGCCATCGCCTACGGAGCGATTATACTGTTAACACCTCTTGTACCGGCACGCATGCGACGCGCTCCGGCGCAACCACAGGCACAGGAAACGGCTCATGATTAACCTGGCGGACAACCTGGTGCGCCATATCGGCATCCTCAACCGCTATATGATGCGCGCGCTGGATGCGGAAATGGCACCGCTTGGCATCGGCGCCGGACGCTTTCGTTATTTGTTTATGCTCTATATCGACGATGGGCTCACGCAACAGGAAATAGCGTTTCGCCTGCAAGCCGACAAGGCGGCTGTGGCGCGTACCCTGGCGCAAATGGAACAACAGGGCTTTGTCGCACGCCGCAGGGACGACGGAGACAAGCGTCTGACCCGCGTTTACCTCACCGCCAAATCCCGGGAATTGCGCAGTCACCTCGAACAGGCGGTACAGCGCGTCATTGAACACCTGACTGAAAGTCTTGAGCCCGCTCACAAAACTGCCGTGTCCTTAATCCTGCAACAGATGTCCGACTCACTGGTGACGGGCTACGATGTGGCGAATACGGGAAAGTAATCGCGGCATTTATTACAACGTCAATAAACGATCACAGCAAACGCCTCGAGAATTTACCCGCCAGAATAGCGCCCTTCGCAGTTACCCATAAACTCTCCGACGGGGGCCCTACATTATAATTTTTTTGTCGCGCAGTGCCTTTATCTGCTCAGTCGAAAAATTCAACAACTGAGATAATATTTCATCGCAATGCTGAGCCAGCAAAGGTGCCGGACTAAACGTATCACTCTGCGCACCAGAGAGCTTGACCGGATTGCCTGGGCCACGAGTAGTTTTACCGTGCGGGTGCGCGAGATCTACCACCATATTGCGGTGCAAAACTTGTTGATCTCGCAGGGCTTCGCTGAAGTGATTGACTGGCGCGCAGGGTATACGTTTTTGCTCAAGCCGTCGTATCCAGTTGTCTGTAGTATCAGTCTTGAAAATTTCCTCCACCAAACATTCTATATAATCCTTAGCGGCGTATCGTCCCGGTTGGGTCAGGTATTTTTCGACGCGTAACTCGTCGCAGTCCAGCACATCCAATAGCCCCAACCAGAAGGAATCAAAAATTATCGCGATCACAATAAACCCGTCGCTGGTTTGAAAACGGTTGTAAGGTACATGTACAAAATGGGAATTGCCAATCGGCACCGGATCTTCTCCAGACAGAAAATGCATGGTTGCCATATAACTCAGCATGGATATTTGTGCGTCCAGCATTGAGATATCCACATGCTGACCAACCCCTGACGACTGTCTCTGAAATAATGCCGCCAACACACCTATCGCGCCAAACATACCGCCACCCAGGTCTCCTATCGGAAGCCCAGCCCGCACGGGATGCTCCGCATCTGTCCCGGTAATGGACATCCCGCCACCGTAGGCCTGTATCACCTGATCGAAGGCAGTACGTTTACTACCTGGACCAGTGGCACCAAACCCCGTAACTGAGCAGGTAACAATACGTGGATTGATCGAACTGAGATGCGCATAGTCAATGCACAGTTTTTGCGTGACACCAACACTGAAGTTGTCAAACACCACGTCGGAAAGGCGCACCAACTGATAGAACAAATCCAGCCCCGTCGGTGATTTCAAATCCAGAGCAATACTTTTTTTATTGCGATTAAGCGTTATAAAGTACGCTCCCATACCATCGAGAGAATTGTTTGGATCTGCGGCAAGCAATGGTCGCGTAGCTTCCCCGTGAAGCGGCTCGATTTTTATCGTTTCCGCACCGAGATCAGCCAGAATCATTGTGCCGTAGGGGCCCGACAACATATGGGTCAGGTCCAGAACCCTTAGCCCTTCGAGCGGCTTACTCATGCGACCACTCGTTTAAGCAAAGATCATTACACGCGTGGTGGTCCAGAACTAATGCCGGGGCAAATTTACGTCGCGACACTTTGCCCAGCCTGTTGCCCAGTGTCTCCAATACGACTCATCACCGATTCGGGGATCAGAGAAATTAACACCCACCCCGGTTTCACATCCGGAGAAAATGTGTCCGTAAAGGCGCGCAGACGATCTTTGTTGTCTATGGCAAATAATTTTATGACATTACCACCATAACGCTTTTCATAATCTGCCATGGTGAATTCTGCACCGAGGCGTGTCGCTTTTATCTCTCCCCCCTGACTCAACAGGCTCGCTAATTTTTGCGAGGTGACATCTTCCCCAAAAAGCCGCGGTGCCCGATAGACGTCCGCCAAACGCACCTTTTCAGACTCGTCCTTTTCCTCCGCGTTGCGCAAGGTAAATACCCGCTGCTTACCCAGTTCCGCACGATATTTTAGACACGCCAACGTGTTTAGCGCCGGCCGTCGGGACATCGCAAAAACTCGCCCAATACCCACCAGATCCAGGTGGCGGTCGGCGTGGGCCGATACCGGATTGCCAAAATAAGTCTGTAAACCGTCCATGCGCGCGGCCTGAATATCGGACCAGTTGGTATCGGTCACCTTCACTCGAAAGCCCTTCTCCACGAGCACCTTGCCAATCGCCCTGGAGACACTATTCGCCCCTATAATCAACACCCCGCGCGGCTCTTCCTCGGCCACCCCCAACATTCGCGCCAGAGGTCGCGCGGTAAAACTCTGAAGCAACACCGTGACAATAATCACCAGGAACGTCAGCGCCGCCAAACTGCTCGCTGCGGTATACCCAAGCTGTTCAAGTTTGATAGCAAACAGGGACGAAACTGCGGCAGCCACAATACCCCGCGGCGCAATCCAGCTGATCAACACTTTTTCCCGCCAACCGAGATCGCCGCGCAAGGTACTGGCCCACACCATTACCGGACGCGCCAGTAGAATAACCAATAGTACCCCCACTGCTCCCCAGCCAAGGGCAATCAATTGCTGAAAATCGAGGCGCGCCGCCAGCACAATAAACAGTACCGAAATAATCAGCACCGACAGACTTTCCTTAAAGCTGAGAATGTCGCTCATATCGAGATTTTTGGTATTTGCCAACCACACACCCATCACTGTGACGGCCAATAATCCCGATTCGTGGGCAAAGTGGTTGCTGAAGCTAAACACGCCGATTACCGCAGCGAGTGTAAAAACATTCTGCAAATATTCGGGCACCAGATGTCGCTTGAGTAGCCAGCCAAGTACCAGCGCGCCGATGCCGCCGCTCAGGACCCCCAGACCCACAACCTGAAAAAATATTTCGAGTGAGCCACCGCGCACATCTGAAACAATGGCTTCGTAGATCAAAACCACAAACAGGGCGCCCAGCGGATCGATCAAAATCCCCTCCCAACGCAGAATATTACTGACCGCCGGAGTTGGTCGAACCGTACGCAGCAGGGGCACCACCACGGTCGGCCCGGTGACCACAACCAGGGCGCCAAATAGTAGCGCCATCGGCCAGGAAAAATCGATGAACACCCAGGTGCCACCTGCAATCAATAACCAATTGAGTACAGCACCCCAGCTCACCAGGTTGGTCACCGCCGAGCCGTGACCGCGAATATCGGAAAAGTGTAGCGTCAGTGCACCTTCAAACAACACTAGTGCCACGCCAATGGATACTAACGGAAACAAAATTTCCCCGAACATAACGTCCGGATTTAGCACACCGCTGACAGGCCCGGCCACGATGCCGATTAGCAACAAAAAGACAATTGAGGGCAACTTGAGCCACCAGGCCAGCCACTGGGCACCGATACCTAACACGACAATCAAACCAATCAACAAACCCAGCGATTCGTGCATGCATAGTTCTCTGTAAAATCAGGCGCCACAGTGCTTGACCACGAATCGTTTGTCAATTTACCGCCCGCTAATAATAAAAAAGGCCGGTATTACCGGCCTTTTTGTGACGTGAAAGCAATGGTCAGTATTCCAGTTCCAGTTCAAAACGGATGGTATTGTCCGGTGTGGCACTGGTCAAACCCAATAGCCAGCCAGCCGAATATTTGACGCTGTAATCGCCCTGCTTAACCTTGCCAAAAAACGCGGGCCCGAGGTTGTGCTCCTGTTGGTTACTGGACATCCAGTTGTCCCATTCGCCCAACTCACCAAACGCCTGCAAACCCGGCTCAAAGCGTTCGTTACCCCGCCACTTAACCTGAAAGCCGTAGGTCAGTTCGGTGGGACTGTCGGCACCATCACCCACCTCCCGCTCAAAAATCGTATTCAGGTTAACAACAGTCGGGCCATATTCGTACTGGAACATAGGGCCGATTTCTACTTTGGCAGCCGCATCCCCATCCCGTTTGTGGACGTATTCAGCGAAGATACCCATGTCCAGAAAATACTGGCCCGGCTCGGTGAGCTGGATAATATTTTCCCACTCGACCGCCTCGAGATTCAGTGTCTCCCCTGGCCCGGTCTCGTACTCAAATACTATTTCCGTAAACCAACGGGACATAATGCCGTGGCCAACTGCTACTTTATACTGTTGCTCTCCGTCCTTCGGATGATCGTCGTCTTCCACGTAGCCTCCGCGGAATTCGATTTCGGTCTCACCGTATTCAATAATCGGTGAATAAACCTTCGCTGCTGGCCCCGCCTGCACAGGCGGTGCAACGGACAAGAATAAAAAGCTCGAAGCAACCAACACCAGACCCGTAATTAATGGCGTACCCTCAGTTCGTTTTACCAACAGTTGCTTTCTTTCCTTACGTAAATTAACCAACTTCATACCGCTGAGAATAGTCACCAGCGTCACCACATAGAACACCAACTGCATACCCGCCGGCTGCGCATCGTAACCAACCAGCGTGCCCAGTATCTGGCCCAGTAACGAACCGTTCGCTATGAGCGCAGAGCTATCCCATAAACCGTATCCCCATGCCGGAATGAAGTCGCCCTGAATCAGATATTTCGCCGCCTGGGATGCCATACCGGCAGCAAGCAGCATCAACATAATTGCTGTCACCGAAAAGAAGTAGCGCATTGGGATGCGAATCAATCCACCGTATAACGCGAACCCGACCAGCGTGCCGGTCAAGAGCCCGATACCACTGCCAAGAGCCATGCTGCTGGCGCTGGAGCCGCTTGCGGCTATGCCATACATAAACAGCACGACCTCCGCCCCTTCCCGCAGCACTGCCAGACCCACCAGTGCGACCAGCACGGTAATCGGCTCGATACCCTGGCGCACCGACTCCCCTGCTTTGGTAGCTTCCCCAGCCAGTTCCGCGCCATGTGCAGACATCCAGATATTGTGCCAGGCGAGCATCAGTACCACCGTCAACAAAATGCTGGCGTTAAACAGTTCCTGTCCCATACCCTCGGCCATGTCTGCAACTGCGTCGGCGAACACCGCCACCAGAGCCGCGCCAGCAATACCCAGGCCAATGCCCAACAGCACCGCCAGGCCCCGACGATTTACGCCTCGCGTCACCGCGCACACGATGCCGATTACCAGGGCGGCTTCCAGCACTTCGCGAAACACAATAATGAGCGAACTTAACATGGCTACCTCGACCTATGGCGCAACAAGTTATTTGGCGACGACTACGCCCTGGGCGGTGTCCATATTGAATTCACCAAAGAAGGCATAACGACCCGGCTTGAGCGGTCCGATAAATATCTTGGCGGTCTTATTGCCGGCGATAATTTTTTCCCGGTGCAGATCGTAGCTTTCGAACTCCTCTGGCGTAGAATCCTGATTTTCCACTACCAGCAGAACCTTCTTACCCGCCGGCACAATAACTTCCGCCGGGTGGAAACGATGGTCCTTGATCACCAGTTTGAATTCCTGCGTTTCGGCCACCGCACTACCCGCGACCATCACCAGCAACAACATCGCAACTCGTATCAACATAACGACCTCCCATGAACCTGGAAATAATGAATACAAATGATAATGATTCGTATTTGTAAATGCAACTGTGTTTTATATTAAAAACAACAGGGCTGAAAGGAATTGATGTACATCAAGTGATTGGAAGGCACGCGCAAGTTTCGCCCCAGCAAGTCCCCTGGAGGCAGTATTGGGGAATAAGTTAAAGGACGCTGACCTGATAATCCTGACAGGAACCAGGAAAATGGGCGATTGGAACCAACGGACTTGCGAGTCGCGCGGTTATAGCGAGATATTAACTTCCGCCGCCACCGCCAGTGCTTTGGCTTTAGCCTCGGCTACGCTCTGCCCCCGTGCCAGCGCCACCCCCATTCTGCGGCGACCCGTTACCTCGGGTTTGCCAAACAGCCGTAACTGGGTGTCCGGTTCCGCCAGTGCGCTGTGCAAATTCTGAAACGACACCTGAGTGGATTCCCCCGCCACCAGTATCACCGCGGAGGCGCTCGGCCCGTGTTGGACGATATTGGGAATGGGTAAACCCAGAATCGCCCGAACGTGCAGGGCAAACTGTGACAGGTCCTGGGAAATCATGGTCACCATACCGGTGTCGTGGGGCCGCGGCGACACTTCGCTGAAAATCACGTGGTCGCCCTTTACAAACAGCTCCACCCCAAAAATCCCCCAGCCCCCTAGAGCGTCGGTGACCCGCCGCGCAATGTGTTGCGCGGCTTCGAGGGCCACCGAGCTCATACGCTGAGGTTGCCAGCTCTCCCGGTAGTCACCGTCCTCCTGACGATGACCAATGGGCTCGCAAAAACTGGTGCCATCCCGGTGACGCACTGTCAGCAGCGTAATTTCGTAGTCGAAATCGACAAAGCCTTCAATAATGACCCGTCCCGCGCCGGCACGCCCGCCTTCCTGCGCGTATTGCCAGGCATGGCTGATATCTGCTGTGCTACGCACCAGGCTCTGCCCCTTGCCGGACGAGCTCATGATGGGTTTCACCAGGCAGGGAATACCGATTGCCGCCACCGCCGCATCAAACTCATCGCGGGTACCAGCAAAACGGTAAGTCGAAGTCGGTACACCCAACTCCTCACCGGCGAGGCGTCGAATACCCTCGCGATTCATGGTCAGCTGCGCCGCCCGCGCCGTCGGCACCACCCGATAGCCTTCGCGCTCCAGGTCAACCAGGGTGTCGGTGGCGATCGCCTCTATTTCAGGAACGATATAATCGGGCTTTTCCCGTTCAATAATTTCCCGCAGCGCCTTGCCATCCAGCATCGAAAGGGTGTAGCTGCGATCCGCCACCTGCATCGCCGGTGCGTGCGCGTAACGGTCAAGCGCGATTACCTCAATACCCAGGCGTTGCAGCTCGATAACCACTTCTTTACCGAGTTCACCCGACCCGCATAACAATACTTTGGTGGCTGTGGAGGAAAACGGCGTGCCAATCGCTACCATTATCAGGTACCCGTAAGAAGTCAATTGCCGGGCATTATAGGACAGACCGCCAGTTGAGAACGAGGGTAACCGACAGGCAAATAGACGTTATCAATGGCTCAAGGTGTAATCGTCCTCACCGCCATAGCGTCCAGCCATGGTCTGCGGGGAAGACCTTGAGAAACTGGACCGGACTGATCCAACTATTTTTGAAGCGCCACCGCAGAGCGCGTTTTCCGGGTCGGCGGATTGACAGAGATTTGTTCGATATGTGCCGTCTTGTTGCGACCATGTTCTTTGGCGTGGTACAGGGCCTGGTCGGCGCAGTGCACCAGATCATTCATACTCTGTCCGGCCTGCAAGGTCGCGGCACCGATACTGATGGTAATGGTTTCATCTGTCACCCCGCCCCTGGTCTTCTCAATGGCGCGCCGGAAGCGCTCGGCGAGGACACAGGCACCGTCCAGTCCGGTGCTGGGGAGAATAACGGCAAACTCTTCGCCGCCATAGCGTCCGCACACATCGTGATCCCGACAATTTTCCCCGATTAACTCGGCGATTTTACGCAACACCGCATCTCCTGCCTGATGCCCGTAGTTATCGTTAATTAGTTTAAAATTATCCACATCCATCAATAATAAGGACAACGGCACACCCAGACTCTCCGCTCGCTCCATCTGGGTTTGAAGCTTTGTCTCCAGGGCCTGCCGGTTGTGGATACCGGTCAGGCTGTCGTGACTGTTGCTTTCTATCAACTCGGCGTTCACGCGCTCCATCTGGCGCTGATATTCTTCCAGTTGGTGCTGATAAGCAGACTGCTCCGCCGCGACGCGCTCCATCTCGGCCACCATGCGCCGCAACTCGAGCTGGGCGACCACCTGCCGCGATAATGCCCGCAGCGCCTCGATTTTATCTGCATCCAGTACACGGGGCACCCGGTCAATCACACACACCGTGCCAAGCGCCTCGCCAGCAGGTGTCACCAGGGGCGCACCCGCATAAAATCGAATGTTGGGGTCTCCCGTTACCAATGGATTAGCTGAAAATCGTTGATCTAAGATCGCATCCTGAACAATCATGACCTGTTTGGGCTTACGAATGGCGTGGGCGCAGAACGCGTATTCGCGGGGAGTTTCCTTAGCCTCAAGACCTACCCGGCCCTTAAACCACTGGCGCTCTGCGTCCACCAGGGAGATTAGGGCAATCGGGGTTTCGCAGATAAACGCGGCCAGGCTAACGATATCATCGTACGCCTGCTCCTCCAGCGTATCGAGAATATTGTAACGGGCCAGTGCCTCAAGGCGCGATTGCTCCTTTGACAATAAGGATACGACCATGGGACAGGGTCTCTCTGATTCATCGAGTTCGATGAGTTATCGGACGTTTTCATTAATAACTTGAACGCCAATACAGCAAATACGGCAAGTTACTACAGTCCACCTGCACGATTGTAGCATTATTAACCGAGCGATCAACAATGCCATTATCGGGGGCCGATTACGCCTCGGCGCAAAAAACGGTTCCGTTTTTCGCCTGTCCCCCGTATGTTACGCCGATGGCAAAATTAATCCTGTTACTGGTACTGGGTTTTTTCCTTTGGTACGGCTGGCGTCGCCTGCTGGAGCTGAAGAAGCTACCCGCGGCGCAGCGTAAATCTGCACTCCTGCGCGGTGGCTTTATTGCGCTATTCGTGGTGACCGTGGGACTGGTGGTGACCGGCCGTGCGCACTGGATTACCGCCGCCGTCGCAGGTCTGTTACCACTAACCCAGAAATTGGTGCATGTCGCCATCAGAGCCTTTCCGCTGTTGCAATTCTGGCAAAGGGCGACCGGCGCTTCACTCGCTCCCAAAATAAAGACCGCCGCGCTGGAAATCTCCATCAGCCTGGCGAATGGCAATATCGATGGAAAAATACTTCAGGGTGAACATGCGGGGCAGCCCTTGTCGGCCCTGAACCGCGTGCAGCTGGAACAGGTGCTTGCGACATGGCGCGGAGCAGATCGCGAATCAACACTGCTCCTCAATGCCTATATGGCGCGCCGGTTTGCTGGCACTCAATCGAATGGGGAGCGGCAACCACCCCCACCGGCAAGTCATTTAAACATTGACGAAGCACGACAAATTCTCGGTGTTCAGGACACCGCTACCCGGGAAGAAATTATCAAAGCCCACAAACGACTGATACAAAAACTGCACCCGGATCGGGGCGGAAACGACTATCTGGCCGCCAAAGTTAATGCCGCGAAGGATCTGCTGACAGGCTAACCGCAGTGTACCCCGCCCCCCGCGCTCCGTATAATGCCCACCTGACACTCTCACCCACTGTCCCGGTGGCACAGCTGGATAGCGCAGCCCCCTCCTAAGGGGCAGGTCAGAGGTTCGAATCCTCTCCGGGACGCCAAATTCTGCCATTAACTTCCAACACTTCTTACTGCAAGCCTTAAAAAAAAATAGTCGCCTAAACTGTTTGTCAGCTATTTGCCGCTTCAATATTTCAGTAGAATGCGCGCACCTTTTCGCCGTTAGCGACCGCTACCGACCCTACCATCTGGAAAACCGCAACACATGCTACCCGCCGACACCATAGAGCTCGCCAAACATATTCTTACCGGGTTTTCCGTCATTCTCGGCGTCGGCTGCCTGTGCGGCGCGCTATCCAGAAAGATTGGTCTGCCGGATATTGTTCTCTACCTGATTGCCGGTATGGCGCTGGGTGGTGCCGGCCTGGGCGTACTCGATATCACTGCGGACAGCGCGGTAAACCAGGCCATCCTTATTTTTGGTGCCTCCTACCTGGTATTTGACGGCGGCGCGTCACTGCGCCTCAAAGTGCTGAGCGAAGTGTGGATTTCGATTACGGCGATCGCCACCGTCGGCCTGCTGATCACCGCTGCGGTGACCGCTGCAGCCGCGTACTACATCGCCCACATCCCACTTATGGTTGCGTTGCTAATCGGCGCTGCCATCGCCTCCACTGATCCCGCGACGTTAGTGCCGATTTTCAAACAGGTGCCAATTCGCGAGCGCGTCGCGCAAACCGTTATGGCCGAATCCGCGTTTAACGACGCCATGGGCGCTATCGCCACTTTTACCATTGCTGGTATTGTGCTGGGAACCGAGGATTTCTCGCTTCCGGGCACCCTCGCTGGCCTGGCCTATACCGGTGGTGGCGGTTTGCTGGTGGGACTGGTCGCTGGCTATACCTTTATCTGCCTCGTTGCACCCGCGAAAATCGGCATGCTCACCGGTTTCGCCCCGGTATTTAAAATTGTCGCCATCTCGGCAACTTACCTGGGTGCCGACGCCATCGGCGCATCCGGCTTTATGGCGGTATTTGTGCTGGGTATTATGGTGGGTAATCGCAGGGCATTTAATGCGGCGTTTACTGATCACGACACCGAAAGCTTTGAGTCATTCCAGGGCATCATCGCCGAAATGATGCGCATTATGGTATTTATTTTGCTCGGCTCCCACGTCGATTTTGAGCTGATCAATCGCTATCTGGTCGATGGCGTCATCATTGTCGCCGTACTGATGTTGGTGGCCAGACCGTTAACCGTATTTCTGTGTTGCCTCCCCGATCAGCGTGCCAAATGGACACTGAATGAAATGTTGTTTATGTGCTGGACCCGCGAAACCGGTGTGATTCCCGCCGCGCTCGCGGGTTTGCTTATCGGCATGGGCGTACCCGGTGCCAAAGAGGTTGCTGCAACGGTATTTATCGCCATTATCATTACCATTGTGGTGCAAGCTTCGAGTACCAAATGGCTAGCTGGAAAGCTCGGACTATTGGAAAAAAAATAATTGCCTGCTTCTAATCAGGTGGTCGGGCTCACTTCCGAGTGAACATTACTCTAGCACCGTAATCTGTCGTGCTGCGCCATCAATCACCCTTTAACGTGCCCTCACCCGCGGCAGCAAATCACAATCTGGTAAATAACCCCACTCCGCCAGCAAAAATTGTGAACTTAAACACCGAATAAAACCCGACGTTCTATACCCTACCACCTACTTTTTTGTATCTCCGTGCGACCCAAAACCCTCATGGAATAGTGGTACTACTGCGAAAAAATGACTGTAAAAAAAGCTGAAAAGGATGTGACCGAATGTTTGATGCTGCAGAGTATTTCCGCCGGATTTAACAACGTTGCGGGAATCAGCGTCATGCTGCTAATGTTAGCCAGCTGCAACACATCGCACACCTACGACCGTACCACTCCCCCTGCTGCCTCGCTGACTGTCGCATGTTCCACTCCCCAAAATTCGACACTATCCAGGACACCAATCGTCGGCGCGGATAGCAGTACCTGTCCCGTCGATGAGATTCAGTTTTGCCCTTCCTGTGGCGCAGTGCTTTCCGACGAAAAATTGGTGGTCGGCGAAACCGAACGCGTAACTATTGAACCTCAGGGGCTCCGCTATCACGCCCGGATAGACACAGGGGCGAGCCTTTCTACCCTGCACGCCACCCATCTGACCTACTTTGAACGGGATGGCGAGCGCTGGATCAGGTTTCAAATTGACCACCCACAAGCTGACAAGAGCGTCACGTTGGAAAAACCTGTTGTCAGAAAAGTAGTGATCAGGGACGTGAAGAGTAGTGAACTCCTGGCTCGCGACGCCGCCGATCGCCGCCCGGTAATCAAGCTAACCATAGCGCTTGGGCCACTGCGTCGCCTGGTGGAGGTGACCTTAACAGACCGGTCGCGTATGGAATATCCGGTGTTGATTGGTCGCAATTTTCTTCTCGATTCAGCAATTGTCGATGTCAGTCGACGCAACAGTGGACACCAACTACTCGCCACACAAAACAGAAAGCCCTGAACCGGTAAAAGTTAAGACGGCCCATCAGAGGTGCCGATCATTCCTCCTGTTTAACGTCAAACCAACCGCAACACTAAGGTAGCTGCGCGGGAGAAATTGTTTTCTACAATACGGCGCTATTATTAAATACAACGTAGCTTGCGGTTCCGGTAATCCGCCCCAATATTTGGCCTACCAACTGGCTTTGATACCGATTTCCACCTGCCCCCTGTCGTAGGTAAAAATCGGACTGTCGCTGCTAATGTCTGCGTAAGTGGCTCGGGCAAATAAGATACTCTTCACACCCGCGGTTATCGTCAGATCCTGTTCAATACCCATCTTGACGGTATAACCGTGTTTATCATTCAAAGGCTCGCCCTCTTCTTCGGTTTCACTCAGAACCGGGTCGATGGTGGCGGAATACTCTTTCTCGAGATAACTTACTTCAAGGTCCAAACGGGCGCCGTTACGCAAATGATGACCCAGCTTTACATCGAACTTGATGGCGTCTTTATCATAAAATCCACTGCCACTATCATCGCGACGGTCATAACTAACTTTAAACCCCAGTTTGGTGTTGCGTTTAAGCTTCACTTTGTGACCAAGCGCAAACTCGACATAATCGTATTTCAGATCGGCTCCGGCAACCGCAACACCAGCTGAATCCCGTTCTTCCCGATTATCGTAGTGGCGTTGCCCAACTCCTATATCCACGAAAGACTTATTTTTCCTGTTCCAGCGATATGCCCAATCGTTTACCAGAGAAAATTCGGCGTAATCAAGATCGCTCAGGCCGATTACATTGAAATCCTCATAATTTTTTTGTCGATAAGCCAGTTCTAATCCGCTGCTGACACTACGATTAAGTCGCGTGGAGATTTTTCCCGAAACACCCCATTTTGCTGAATCGAAGCGGTCGGCAAGACTTTCCCCCGCGGCAGTGGCGATACGTCCTGTAGCGCGGCTGACAAAACTATCGTCTTTATAGTCATACTCAGCTTTCAGGCGGTAACGACTGCGCTTGCCAAACAGTTTAAATTTGTCCCGGTATGCAAGTTCTACACTGGCGCGGGTTTCATCGGCGTCGTCGAAATTATTTTCGTAAGAGCGATTTTTGAGCCCAACCTCGACCGTTAACTGCTCGTTCACCCGTTGACTCGCCGTCAGACCAACTGCGACATAGGCACCACTACTTTTATCCATGCTATCCCGTAATTTATACGGATTGGAATCACTGCCCACCGCGGCATTTCCAGTCAGTTCCACCCCCTGGGTCAGATCCGACTGGAGGCTTGCCAGCAACAACACACACAGCGCAAAATTATATTTATGCACGATATTATTCACTCCACTTAATTCAGCGAAGAAATATAAATTAAATCGCACAGGGCAGTTGTGATCTGGCTCTCGCCAGGGAAAAATATAACCTGCTGAGTCAGGCGGCGTGCTATCGGTTCTCTAATCGCTACGCAGTTAGCACGCCCCTTGCCACCCTGAGCGTTTTAGCAGCCGCGACCATTTTCTCCAACGCGGATTCAACCTCCGGCCAGGCGCGGGTTTTTAAACCACAATCCGGGTTCACCCACAGACGTTCTTGCGGAATATACCGCGCGGCCTCCTCGAGCAAGGCCACCATGGCATCCGTGCTGGGGATATTTGGCGAATGGATATCGTACACGCCGGGACCGATATCATTGGGGTACGCAAAATTCTCAAAGGCATTAAGCAGTTCCATGCGGGAGCGGGATGTCTCAATGGTAATCACATCCGCATCCATCGCGGCGATCCAGGCAATAATGTCGTTAAAGTTCGAATAACACATATGGGTGTGGATCTGTGTTGCGTCCGCCACGCCACTGGCCGTCACCTTGAATGCATGCACTGCCCAATGCAAATAATCTGCCCAGTGTTTACGCCGCAACGGCAACCCTTCACGCAACGCCGCCTCGTCGATCTGAATAATACCCACACCGGACTTTTCCAGATCGAGCACTTCGTCCCGCAATGCCAGGGCAATTTGCAGGCACGTATCGGCACGGGGTATATCGTCCCGCACAAATGACCAGTTCAGTATGGTCACCGGACCGGTGAGCATGCCTTTGACCGGCTTGCTGGTTAACGACCGGGCATAGTTGATCCAGTCCACCGTGATAGCACGCGGACGACTTATGTCGCCGTAAATAATCGGCGGCTTGACGCACCGTGACCCATAGGACTGCACCCAGCCATTAGTGGTAAATGTAAAACCCTGTAACTGTTCGCCGAAGTATTCCACCATGTCGTTGCGTTCTGGCTCCCCATGGACCAGCACGTCGAGCCCAAGTTTTTCCTGCGCGCCAATCACCCGCGCAATCTCGGCGCGCATGGCCTGCCGGTAAACCGTTTCGCCAATCTCGCCATTTTTGTACCGACGCCGAGCCGCACGAATTTCCGGGGTTTGCGGAAAGGAACCGATGGTAGTGGTCGGGAATAATGGCAGCTTAAGCCATGCGTGCTGAGCGGCGTTGCGCTCACAAAAAGGCGCATTGCGCCGAGCATATTCGCCATCAACACCCGCAACGCGCTGCTTAACTTGCGGCTGATGAATACGCGGGGACTGGCTGCGACCAAGCATGGCGCTGCGCAACAATGCTAACTCGTCGACCACGGCATTCTGATTATCCAGAGCTCGGCGCAACAGATGTAATTCCGCCAGTTTCTGTTTGGCAAACGCCAGCCAATGGACAATATCCGGATCGAGATGCTCCTCCGAATCGAGGTCCATCGGCACATGAAGTAGCGAACAATTCGGAGCGAGCCACAACCGCTCCCCCAGCTGTGCAGCCACTGCGCGCACTTTGCCAAGCGCCGCATCCGGATCGGTGCGCCAGATATTGCGCCCGTCGATAATCCCGCAGGACAATATTTGCGTCGCACCCAGGCGCTCCACAACGATGGGAATTTCCTGCGGGGCACGCACGCCATCGATATGCACTCCCGCCACTGGCAAATCGAGTAGCACTGACAGATTATCTTCCAGCCCACCAAAATAATTTGCCACCAGCAAATTAATATTCGACGTAGTTAAATACTGGTAAGCGGTGCTAAACGCGGCCTGCCAATCCACGCTCAGATCCAGCGACAAAATCGGCTCGTCGAGCTGCACCCACTGCACTCCCTGTGCTGTTAAACGCGCGAGAATTTGCGCATAAACGGGTAGCAAACGATCCAGCAAGCGCAACTTGTCGAGATCCGTGCCGGTCATTTTACCCAGCCACAAATAGGTCAACGGGCCGGGGACGACCGCTTTAACCCGGTGCCCCAGAGCCAGCGCTTCCGCGACCTGGTCGAATAACCGCTCGGAAGCCAGGCAAAACGCCTGTTCGCGACTAAATTCCGGAACGATGTAATGATAATTACTATCAAACCACTTGGTCATTTCGCAGGCGGCTACTGGTTCGCCGCTGTGGACACGCCCGCGCGCCATACGAAAACAGGTATCCAGTTCTGTTTCGTCAACGCCCGGAACAAAACGTCCGGGAATCGCCCCCAGAGTCAGCGACCAGTCGAGAATATGATCGTAAAAGGAAAAGTCGCCCACCGGAATCCAGTCGATTCCGGCGTCCGCCTGCTGTTGCCAGTGTCGGCTGCGCAAGGCTCTCCCCAGCTCCTCTAGTTGCGTCCCATCAATCTCCTCGCGCCAGTAACTCTCCAGCGCTCGTTTCAATTCCCGCTGCGCGCCAATACGCGGATAACCCAAATTATGTGTGACAGCCACCGGTTAAACTCCGTGATTAAGAAAATGGACGCCGTTGCCGCCCGGCACTTCGGACGAAACTGGTGTCTCTCGACGTTGCAGGGAGTATGGGATGAGCTTAAAATTAGATCAATTTCATAATTTTTATAGTTATCATGAGAATAATTAACGATGTTTCTGGACACTAAACACCTGCGTAGCCTGCTCGCTATTTATGAAACCGGCAGTATGGTGCGCGCCGCCGAAAGTTTGCACCTCACGCAGTCGGCTCTGTCACACCAGATCAAGGCTATCGAGCGCCACTACGACGTGCCGCTGTTCCTGCGCAGCACCAAACCCCTGACGCTAACGCCGGCGGGGCACAAGGTCGTCGCGCTGGCGCAACAGGTGCTGCCAAGCATCAGCGCTACCGAGGATCAGTTAAAACGTTTTAGCGAGGGTGAGGCTGGCCGCCTGCATATCGCCATCGAATGCCATGCCTGTTTTGAGTGGCTGCGACCGGTGCTGGTGGACTATCGCCACCAATGGCCGGACGTTGAGGTAGACATTCGCATGGACGTGAGTTTCGACCCTCTGCCGTCCTTACAGCGCGGGGACGTGGACCTCGTCGTCACTTCAGACCCCAGTAATTCGGCCAACATTGTCTGCGAGACCCTGTGCGATTATCAGGCCCTGCTCATCATGGCGCCGGAACACCCCCTTGCCAGCAAGGCATTTATCGAACCGGCGGATCTGGCCGACCAGACTCTGATTACTTACCCCGTGGAGAGACAGCGTCTGGATATCTTTCGGCATTTTTTACAACCCGCCCAGGTGGAACCTGCCAGTGTTCGCCAGTCGGAACTGACGGCGATTATTCTGTTGTTGG
Organism: Porticoccaceae bacterium; assembly: GCA_041600415.1. Taxonomy (GTDB): domain Bacteria; phylum Pseudomonadota; class Gammaproteobacteria; order Pseudomonadales; family Porticoccaceae; genus JBFJKD01. The sequence goes on from JBFIKF010000002.1 coordinate 456,185, forward strand.
TCGCCAGCGGGAAAGGTGTCACGGCGCTACCCGACTGGGTTCTGGACGATGCGCACCACAGCACCAGCCTGACGGCAAAACCCCTCGGGGCCGAAGGTATGTCAGGCACCTTGTATGCCGCGGTGCGCGCCTCCGATAGCACTTCTCGGTTTATCACGGATTTTATTGCAATCGCCCGCCACTACCACCGCCGTCGCCACATCTAGGAAAAAAGCCCGGCATATGAATTTACTGTTACTCAGCGCGGAGGATCTGATCGGTGCTAACCGCGCCTGTTTTAGTGACCGCCGGGTGCGGCACCTGAATGAAGTGCTTAAACTAAAAACTGGCGATAGCGTTAAAGTCGGAATCATTAACTGCGCGATCTGTGTAGCGCATATCCGGCATATCGATGCCACCCGTGTGGAACTGGAACTGGCGCCGGAGGTGGAGCATAAACCACCGCCGCCCGCGCTGCCGGTCACGTTAATCGTCGCCTTACCACGGCCAAAAATGCTCAGGCGCATAATCCAGACCAGCGCTACACTCGGCGTCAAACGGCTGCATTTTATCCATAGCCATCGCGTCGAAAAAAGCTACTGGCAAACCCCGTTGCTCAGGTCTGATGCCATACACGAAAATCTGTTACTCGGTCTCGAGCAGGCCGGGGACACCATTCTACCCGAGGTCTCGCTGCATAAACGGTTCAAACCCTTTGTGGAAGATCAGTTGCCCGCAATCATTACCGGTTCCCGGGCGCTGGTCGCTCACCCAATGGCCCCTACGCTGGCACCCCGTGGGGTTGATGAAAAAATCACATTGGTGATTGGCCCGGAGGGCGGCTTTATACCTTACGAATTAGACAAGCTTGAGTCTGTTGGCTGTACTCCCGTTTCTCTTGGACCGCGCATATTGCGGGTGGAAACGGTCATACCGGTGCTCCTGAGCAGATTGTTCAGTATCGAATATATTGATTACCAAATTGGAAACGTTTGAAAATCCAAAAACAATGAGCACGCGCCTTAAACCTGGACTATATAAGCCATTATCCAGCGCGATCAAAAAATTGCATAACGATAATTATCTCATCGGATTTGCCATCAGCGATTTATGCGAAAGCCAATCTTGACGGTGACCTGCCAGTGTTTGATTTCACCATTTTCAATAAAACCACGCTGATCTGTAACCTGATACCAGTGCAGGTCGGTCAAATTTTTTGACGCCTCCGCAACCGCAACACGAATGGCGTCATCGGAACTCTTAGTGGAACTACCGGTGATCTCTATATGTTTATAAGTGTGTTCTGACATGGAAATACTCCTTACTTGTTCCAAGAGTGGTGGCCGATTAGATAAAACAGTTACAGGCGATTGCCACAATTATAGTTATAGCACAAATAAACCGTATATTTGTGCAGGCTGCGTAGAGTGGAACACCGCGAAGAATGGATAAATACAGCCTTGATATTGGGGCCAAAGCACCGATTTTATTTGTCGCATTGGTGGCATTAACCCTTAAACAGATTGCATACGCCTGTTTGACGACGGCCCCACTAATAACATATTGGACATGGCGGAAACTATCAATCCTTCGTAAATAATCGATTGATGCGTGCTTTGATTACAACCTCTAGCTGTTTCTAATTAGCTCCCCATCAAAACTGTTCCACCCCTCGCGCCACTGTACAAGCGTAGATCGGGACCGCCGGCAAACACTCGTATACAGCGTGATGCCGTGCACCAAAACCTGTTAGTTGATCCCAACCAAGCCGGTGACACGATGCTGTGGAAGGTCTCGCTGCACAAACGGTTCAATCCTTTTGTGGAAAATCAGCTACCCAAAATTGTTATTGGCCGCCGGGCGGCTGGTAGCCCGCCCCGGTGCCTGCATGCGGATGCCCGGTGGGGCTAACAAATAAATTCCATCGATGACCAGCCCTAAAGGCGGCTTTATACCTTACGAAATAGACAAATTAGCGTTAGTGAGTGCCCCCGAACCGCGACATCACTATCCATCTTACGGATGGATTACTCGCCAATAAGCATTAATTCTCACGCGACGGTAATGACATACTGGCAACAGTATTATTTAACATTTTAGGACTAAAGCTAATCAATAATAAGGGAATAATAAAAAGAGCGCCCAAACAGTTAATCAGCATCACCAAGGCCAATAACAAACCCATATCCGCCTGAAAACGTAAATTAGACATAAAATACCAGGCCCCGATAGCCACCACCATCGTGACCGCGGTAATCAGTATAGCGCGCCCACTGGTTGAGATTGCGTGGTGTACAGCGCTGACTACGGTACTGTGCAAACCACTTTTATTTTCCTCTATCGTGCGACTAAGTAGATAAATACCGTAATCAATACCTACACCCATGCCAACGGAGAGAATAGGCAACGTATTTACGTTAAAGCTAATTCCCATCATTACCATAATTGCGGAAATAACTACATTGGTAAACAACAATGGCACCAACAGTATTATAACCGCTGAAAAGGCTCTGTAGCCCCACCATATAAAACCGATTATCGCGATGAGTGTTAGCACAAAGTTAAGTATTTGTGCCCTTTCAATTTCTTTGTTAGTAGCAGCAGCCAGGCCGATGCTACCAGCGGCCATGCGCAGATGGCCATACTGTCCACTATCTGCCTGCGTCAATTGATCAATACGGCTTTGCGCCAGATTCACAACTTGATTAACGGTGTCTGCTTTGTGATCCGCCACAAAAAAACGTATGCTCGCACTGCCGTATTCACGTTCAAAATAATGATCGAAATCTCCTGGAGCTGAGCCTGCCTGGAGCAGGTGTGTGTTATGTCCCGCCTCATCCTGAGTACGTGGTAAGATTTCAAATTTCGGATGATTACCAGACAAACTACGCGCAACACCCGGCAACAGATCGACGTAAGATAAACTTCCTTTTATTAAAGCCGAATTATCCATTGATGCCTGGAACTTTTGCATTTGATAGATAATATCCAGGTCTCTTATGTCACGCTTTAAACCGACACCTTCTCGGAGCGGCTCCCTTGATGGCTCCATAATGACAAGTAATTCATCGGTGCCAATAAACTTGTCTGCATGTACGTTTATAGCCTTGTTATAACTGGACTCCGGCCACAACAAGCTCGTCCCGGGAACCAACTCGCCTACTGAAACGTCTTTTGCGATATACAGTGTTGCACCCAGCGTTAATAGCAGACAAACCCATAAAGCCTTTCTGCCAGCCGCGAAACCGGTTGTCGCAATTACACTTTTCAGAAACAACGTTATGAGCCCGGCATTCCCGGTGCTGCCGTTATTCGCCTGAGGGATATCAGTTTTCAGATAACTTAACATCAATGGCATCATTACCAAAACCGAAACAACAACACTTAAAGCCCATACTCCGCTAAAGAGCGCCAGCTTTTGCATCATCGGTATATCAGCAACGCCAATCAAAAATATCCCGGCCGCATCGGTCACTATTCCGAGCATTCCAGGCCTGAACTGCCTTTTAAACAACTGCACGATGGTATCGCGCTGGTTTATGTCATTTTGACAAAGTTCAACGTAGCGCATACCCATCTGCACGGAATGACTTAAAGTTCGGGCCATTATCAGCATGGGAATGACTAAAATAAGAGGATCCATAGTCCAGCCAAGTACGCCAACAAACCCAAGCCCCCACACCGCACTGACCAGTGACGCTGTACCAGCAAGCAAAACAAGCCGTAGATTTTTTGACGAATACCAAAGCATGGCAAGCATGAGAAAAAACGAAATGGCTAATATATTTATAACTTCTGCGTTATAGGTGTAAATCCACCCGGTTAGTACAGGTTGTCCAAATAAATATATTTTTGTATTTTTATCTGTAAATTGAGTTTCAAGGGATCGTAAATATGTAAAAACGGACTGGTAATCAACCTCTGATGGAATAAGATTTGCCTGGAAATACGCCGAAGTGCCATCAAAGGAAACGTAAGTTCCAACAACACCCGCAGTATTTCGAGCATCAGCCGACAACTGTCTTAATTCGTTAGTGGTAGATGGTAAAGGTTTATCTCGTGCCACGAGCGGCACGCTATACGCCCCATACTCGTCGACTTTCATTCTTCTTACTTTACGGGATGTCAGCGAAAAGACCTGGTCGTGATTAACGCCCGGAGTAGCATCCAAAGCGTCAGTAAGCGCTTTTATTTTATTTAGCCCATCTGCACTAAAGATCGTACCATCCGTCCTCTCTAGAACAGCCCTGATTGCTAATGGACCGCCATATTGAGATTCGTATGCCAAATGGGTCTTAACAAATGGATCACTCTGTGGGAGCATTTCATCGTATACGGTTTCAAATCTCACTTCCTTAGCATAGTAGCCCATTGCTATGGTTACAAAAAATATAGCCAAAAGAGCAAAAGCACGTCTTTCAAAAAGCATTATTATTAATTTATTCACAAGCACTGAACTCTGCGGAGGTTGCCAGGTCTTGCGAGGCGCCACGAATACCAGCACGCGTAGTCTTCCTTAATGATCCCCCATTACCCACCAATTCTATATCGCTGTCCTTTACCGTTACATCGACGTACCAGCCCAATGACGTGCCGTTCTTAAATTGTACACATTGCCACTTCGTACCATCGTTAGATAGATACAGCTTTTTCCCATCACCTACCGCGAGGAATACCTGGTCGAAGTACTCGATTCTATACAAGTCGCTCTCCAGCCCCGTGAGAGACTGAACCCATGTTTCACCAGAATCCACGGATTTTAATACCAGTCCTTTTTGGCCAACTGCTATTATAGTTCCGCCGTCATCCGGTGCTACACAGTCAAATATGGCTGGCTCAATTCCGCCACCATGTTTTTTTGTCCACTGCTTGCCTGTTTCCACTAGCACCAGCCCGTACTCTCCCACTATAATAATCTCGCCCTGCGAATTAACACACCCAGAGTACAGGTGAGGAAAGCTCTCCCCAAATTCATTCCATGCTTCCTTGAGCAGCATGTTCCAGTCGATATCCATTTTATGCCACTTACGCCGCGCCTTATTACTAGTCATTAACAGACCGTAGCTACCCGTGGCTATCAACGAACCGTCTCGCCGCTCCATTATATTAAAGATATTTTCATCGGAATTAAGTGCAACAGTTAGCCACTGGGTTACCGCTGTATCAGTATGGAATAGCTTGCCGCGTTCTGCGCCGATCCATATTTCATCGTCTTTTGTTTTAAGTACAGCGAAAAGATTCGCGTCGCTTGCGAACGGTATTTTAGTTATGTGACCCTGGTTTGTGTTGATTAGCACCATACCCAGAGCGCCTACTGCAATAGCGCTGTATTCGCCCAACCTTTCGATTGCAAACAGGGTATCGCGTGCGTTCAGGGTAGTGAGCTGTGCATCTTCACCAGATGTTAAAAACGCACCAGGAAACGACGCGATGCCCTGGCGCCCCATAATTTGCTCATTTTTCTCAATCGCGTGAGCGTATATCACCGGCGTAGATATACTGAAAAGCAACAACATTTTTATAATTGTTATCCGACAGCGCATTTGCTTGCCAGCGCCCACGCGGCCCGCTAGTGTTTTTATTAAAGACATTATTATTGATTCTTGGGTAGTCAGGAGGTTGTCCAACGACTACTGGCAAGATCGACAATTTTTTCTTTTTCCCATCCAGCGTCGTATGTACACAGCAATTTGGTATCAAACTTCATGCGGTTTATTTTCCATTCACCATTCTCCATTTTTCGATAGCTGTCCTCGTAAACACCTCCGAGCCACATAGCGCGCTCTGTGCCATCCACTGGATCTGGAGCGGAAGCAGGCTCTAGTAAATACCAGTTAGCAATCGCTGAATTCCCGTCTTCACTTAGTATTATTTTATTGGGAATCATGTAATGTATAGTCCATAAGAATGGCGTTTGTGCAACCAATTCTCTAAACACTGTTATACCTTTGTGTACACCAAACGACGCACCGTAATCAAGCTCAATATCATCAGTGACAATAGCCAGCAATCTTTTGGCAAGATTTTCTGGATCATCTGAAGCTAACGCATGTTCTGCCTTAAGATTACGAATGGCTTCGATGTCTTTTAAACGACTGACCTCTAACTCAAGCCTTTCAAGCCTTCGCCACAGCTCTTCGTTATTCATCTGAACTCCTGAATGGTTACTATAACCTGCCACCAATTCACGTCCTGCTAGCGCGCAAAGGAATATCCATTAAGTATGGTGTATTAAAACCCACTGATAACTTCTAATACCGTGCCGTCTGGGTCCTTAAAGCATACATAGGCTATCTGCGCTCCATCTTCCCCAGTCATACGTTCGAGAGGAGCGACAAATTCGACACCCATATGTTGCAGCGCCCTGTATACTTCATCGATATCATCCACCGTAAAAGCAACGCGACAGATTCCCAGGTTATTGAGCGACGGATAGGGAGCACCCTTGGTCGGAGGATTTATAAACTGAAGCAAATCGATTACGGGAGCCTGCTCATCGTCGCCCAGTCGCAAAAAAACGACCCTGAATTTGGTAGCATCAACGCCCAACGGAACACCAGCTTTCGGATTGTCTAACGTAAAATCATTAACAACTTTAAATCCGAGCTTTTCGTAAAATGGAATGGAACGAGACAGGTCGCTAACACATATATTAACGTGAAAAATACGGTTTAACATTATTTGCCCTTTAAATGTTACGGCGAAATGCTCATTTTAGGTCGTTGTTTTACCGGCTCGTGAGTTGGTAAAAAATTCCGAGCATCAAAGGTTGGCGTCACGTAAACTTGTTGAAACATTTCTACTGCCGGCGCTATTTCGGCCAGAGAATATCCCAAAATTAGCAACTCTTTGGCGTCTCCAGGCATATCCTCTAAACTATATTGGTCAATATAATCTAGTATTTCCTGCATTCGCGGTAACATCGCATCGTAAAATTCAGTCAATTCCTCCATATTACTTGACAGACGTTTTTCCGTTCTCGCCATTTGTGATTCAAGTGACCAATTTTCTAAAAATGGCATCAAGTCTGCGAACTGGGACGGTAGCGTTTTTGTCTGCCCTTTCACTGGTACTCACCATTTATGTAGTCGCTAACAACTTTATGAAAATGTCTGCAAAGCACCTCCTGATCCTGAAAATGCATTTCCTTAAATGCACCGGATTTGGCCATTTCATGAGCTGCTTCCAGAGTGCTGAAATCTTCTAGCCAAACGTCCCTCGACATACATCTGGAATATTCGAGTGCCCAGCGTTGACTCGGTTTGGTAGGCTGTGCGGCTCGCATGGTTATCCGTTGGTACATTTTGTCCACGCTCAAAGGCCAAAAATTATGGGTCTGGTACATCCCGTTAAAAAGCGCTATCCAGAAATTGGGGAATATTACATAAATATCAGCTGCCCAGTTATCCGCCCTTGAAGGATTTACTCCTGTCGGCCACTGGCTGAAATCCTGCCCTTCCGCGTAACTGCGAATAGAAACGGTGTTTTCGGCGGCCAGTTTATCTATGGGTTTACGGGGTGGCTCGTCTCCAGCCGGCATGGACAACATACGATGGCGACCCAGGTCCTTAAAGTCCAGGCAGTGGATGTAGGGATTTTCTTTACCTCCGAGCGCACCGTTCAACGTTCGCCTATGTAAATGTGCTGCGTGATAAGCCTCCTGTTGGGAGTCTACACTGACTTTCCAATTACAGTTAACCTCTCCTTCGTAACCAAATATTTGCGAATATTTAGCAAATGGGAAGCCGTGCAATAAGGGTACCACTTCTCCGAGATATTCGATCAATGTCTCTCGCGGGCTTTCCTCAAGATTTATAAATATAAATCCTTCCCATACGTCCACTGCTACAGCCTTCAGACCGAGAGCTTCGCGATCAACATCGAAAAAATTTATTTGGTCGGGAATGTCGCGCAATTTACCTTTTGTATCGAAAACCCAGCCATGAAATTCACATACCATAAACTTGGCATTGCCGCTTCTTTCCTGGCACACTTTATTGCCACGGTGCGAACACATGTTATGGAAAGCGTTTACATTACCGTCAATATCTCGAGTGACAACAATAGAAGTATGCAAAACCGGTAAATTATGCACAACGTAATCACCAACATTGGGCACATCATCAATTCTGCCAACATTTAACCAACAATGTGAAAATATAGTCTCTATTTCACATTTGTATTGATCCGGTGACGTATAGACATCGACGTTAAGCGGCTTGGTGTCCAACCCGAATGCTTTCGTCCAATTTCTGTTTTCAGTATTAACCACGCCCATCGCCATACCTCTTGAAAAATTTAGCTTATCGACCTATATCTCATTGACGCCTTCATATCCAACACAGCAAATGCGAGACGGGTCAAAATAATCTGCTCGGACATCCTGCTGCCCCCACACTTCAAATATTCTCGACACCTCAACACAGGACAGTGCAAGAAACATTATATTTTTATCACACTGCATTTCTGGCGATACTGGTTTGCTTTTCAGATAACTCATAATGTCTGGCATCAAGGGAATAATGGCTTCATAAAATGTTTTGATAACTTCGTATGGCGTGTTCAAGCGTTTTTCAAACCGCGCCTGCTCGGTGTTTATTGCCCAGTCCGCCACAAATTTCCGCAACGGCTTAAATTGTTCGGGTAACGCGTTATCCATATTCATTTCCGTTATCTATCGATTGGCTAGCCAGTTCTGCACCATCTCATCAATTACCGCATAACTATGGCGAACTGCGATCTCCTGGTCAGAAAATACATAATTTTTTAAAGCGCCCGCGCTGGTCATGGTAGTGATACCCTCAGCAGTGTTTATGTCTTCGCGCAGCACGTCTCTCAGGGAAAGCAGCCCATACTCGAGCGCCACCCTGGCAGCCGCATCGCCAGGTTTTGACATGTATACATCCGCTTCATATAGACATTCTTTCTCTGACGACGGCCACAAACTTATGACGGCGTATAAAGGCGCGCTGATAAAAAGAACGATGTTCGGAACGATTTCCAGAATATCAAACGCCCAACCGGGATCTTTGTTTGCGTTAATCCCTGGCGGCATATCTGATCCACCAGCCTGGACGTCATACGGGGTAGTTGCTCCATATTGAAAAGACAATCCTTCCACCGGCGATAGTTCGCGCTCCCCCAGACCACTTGGCACGCCGATTGTGCGGTGTTTACGAAATAACCGCACAGCTTCCGGAGCCACATGCAAGACAGTATTAGATTTTTTGTTCTGTCCGGTATTATTTTGCAGGTGTACTACGGCTGCATGGTACGCCTCAATTGAACTGTCGAGGTAAAACTTCCAGTTCATTTTTGTTTTCATCGAATACCGGTTTACGAATTTGAATTTTTCGTCATCAAAATAACCTTGGTACTGGTCGAATATCTCACCCATATATTCTTTTAACGATTCAGACGGTTGAGGCGATAAATTTATAAAAATAAATCCCTCCCAGATATCCATTGTTATTTTTTTTAAAGTTAAATTTTTCAAATCTTGATCGTCAAAAAATTGTCGGTCCGGTACGTCAACCAGCTGGCCGTCTGCATCGTACACCCAGCCGTGAAATGGGCATGCGAAATACTTTTTACAGCCTTTTTTCTCGCCTTTCCCGCATAAAGTCATCCCCCTGTGTACGCAAACGTTATGAAAGGCGTTAACCTCTCCTTTTTTATTCCGCACCACTAATATACTTGTTTCAAGCGTCTCGTAAGATTTAACAATAAAATCCCCTGGGTTAGGCAATTCAGATACGCGACCGACCATTACCCAGCCATTCTTAAAAATAGCTTCTCTTTCTGCAATAAAGTAATCAGGGCTTGATACCGCTTCGTGTACATTTACTGGGCCACGTGAAAGATTTTGATACCTATCCGTCAACGGCCGCTCATCGATAGATTCGACGCTGCTCATAAAAAACTCTCCTGCTGAAGACCAGGCAATTGGCTACCACAAGAAGGTAGAGCCGTTCGAATAGCTTTCAAAACTTTACAAACATCTGACAACTCGCACAGCATTGGTGCTAAGGTTGTCAACCTGTGGATTAGCACAAATTGTTCGCTTCAAGCATCGAACAACTTACAACCAGTTACCCAGCCAAAAAACCTCTCACAAATCTTGACCACCCCCCGCTTGCACATGTGGCAGCACTGCGATTTACAATATGAACATATTCAGCAAGCAGCGCTAATAAAATTTGTCAGCCACACGCGCACCAAAAAAACTCTGGAGCCTGTCAATGGATCTACCGCGAAAAATTCTTCATTGATGATTTTTCAAACAGATCCATTGGCACACCCACATTTACGCCCAAGCCCTTATTCGACAGAATCGAAGCGCCCTTGGTCTGAAAATTAAAGAAGGATAGCCAGGTTGGGATTGGGCGCCCATTTTCCGCCATATCCCAGTCTTGCTGGACTGCCTTGTACAAATTACCCTGATTATCGTAAATTGAAAAATCTGAGGTTCGGTACATTTCCGCGTCAATCGTAAACACTTTTTTACTATACACCGTGTCAAATCGGGGAACAGCCTCTATAAGATAAACTTCTCTAAGTTCGACCTTACGCCGCGGCTGGGAAAAATAATTGCTGTACAACGTAGGTACCGTTGGATAGGCGACCGGCTCGACGGAATCCTTGACAGCGACCAGCATTTCTTTCTTTGCAAGAATTTTGTAGGTCCATAAACCGATTGGATCGGAAAAACCGCCGAGATCGCTTTGCGTTAGCTCCGACCCGGCAACCGAGTCAGCGCGCTGCGCTGTGGACACCTGTCGCACCCTGCGAAACGACGGCAGGTATGCATAGGAGTCTGGCAATCGCGTCTGATCTTGATACTGAATATCAAGGGTCACAATGCCTTTTACGTCGTAGGGCTCAAGAAACGCTAAATAACGCCGCAGTATTTCGTCTTCGTAACCGGCAATCGAGGGTGTCGGTTCGAGCACGGTGCGGCCGGTCATGTTAATTTGACCCGCCGCCATAACGATGTCTTTGTACAGTTTACCTTCGCCATCAATAAACATGATGCGGCTAACCGGTCGGTACGGCCCACCCAGTGAACCCCAGTCATCACCCTGTAGCGTAAAGGTACCCTGTTGAAAATTTACCATTACCTCCAAAGCCGATTTTGGGTTAGGAAACGGAATGCCACCGGGCCAGGGGGACCCATCCGCGAGACCGAGCGTACCGTATTCATCCAGCAGAGTGGCCTTGCCCAGATTGCGCTGTGTTATCGCCGCATAATCGGGGTGCATCAGGGTACTTAGCTCCGACTTTGGCGTTACCTCAAGAATCTGCCCTTTTTGTATCAGCAGTACCGAGGAGTCGAGCAAATAGTCCGTGAATTCCGCCACATTGCTCGCATCAATCACGTCACCCGGCGACGGTTGCTTTGCTTGTACATTGAACGCGGTGATGCTCCACACTAGTACACAAAGAACCTGGAGATGGAATGTTTTTAATTTCACGGGAACAACCTCCCAGTTTTATTCTAGATATTAGAATTGATAGGAAATGGCGACGTTAATTTCGTCGGCATAATCAAATACGGCAATACTCCGATCCTCCGCACCCCCGAACATATTGTAGTAGGCCCACACGCGCCAGTTGTTGCCCGGCTGCCATCTAATCTGGGGTTGCCACCAATAACCGTCATCCAGATCGTACAATCCAAAAAACTCAAAATACAATTGATCGTTGTTAACTGGTTGGCTAAGCAATAATGAAAATTGTGTTTCATCTTTTCTTGCGGCGGAGCCATTAATATCGGTATTGATATCAACTGTTTCTCGCCGCGTGTATATCACCTGTGCCGAAATATTCATGGATCGGCTTTTCGAAAACACAAAAGTGGGGCGGTCTATACCCAGCATGATCTTCCATTCGTCCCGCTCCACTTCTCCAAAGCTAAGCCACGGAGGATTGCTTGGTGGCGGCGAGGCCGCGAATGGTTTGTCGAATGTGTAGGTCATCTCACCACGCAAGACTGCCGCCAGGCTCTCGGAATTGAAGTTGAAAGACGCACCGAGAATGTCGAGACGCTCGTGTTGATTAACCAGTACTGGCAGTACCGCCACAAGCGTAAAGGGTGGCGCGGGAGGGGACGGGGCAAAAATTGGCACCACTCCCTGTGTGGAGATTACGCCATCCTGGTCGATTAAACTGAGATAATTCAATGTATAGTTAAAATTGCCTACTTCACCCAACAAGCGAATGCCCCATTGGGTGTCTCCCCGCTTATCGTTAGTGTCATCGTCAATCAGAAAAGTACCGGGCGGAACTAAAGCCAAAGCATCGCCCCGTGGCAGCGGATTCACGTTCCAGGGGGCGCCAATGTCAGCCTGAATGGTTGGCACAAAATCTCCCGGGTTGATAAAGCCATCGAGGCTCAATCCTTTTATGGGAAGATTGTAGGTCGCACGCACCATCCACGTGGGGATACGGCGGTGTTCAAACAATTCACCGCCTCCTTCAAAGGGATGCCAGGAGTTGTCCAGGGGGTTGACGATATCCAGCAGGCGCACACCGTCTGATTCACCCCACACGATATTCTGCCGGCCAATCCGTACCCACAGATCTTGCTTTTTAAAATCCGCAAATAATTCCCATATCTCGGCGGACGAGCGATCGTTACTGGCGTTTAACATGGTCCAGCGATCATCCAGGCCATTGGTTGCTGGAAAAGCATCATACCCGTCCAGCCCACCACCCAGGTCCTGGGTCGCGTCATAACCAAACCGCAATCGCGTGAAAATATGGAAGTCGTCCAAAAACGCGTCTCTCGCCAAGCGAGGGCGATAATCAATATCTAAAACCCCCCAAACCTTGGCGAGATTTAGATCGTGATCGTCAGCCTTACCGAGTGCGGCGTTGGCTGTGTTCCGATCGCTGGTGGTAGACACTGCAACTTGCGAGCGTACGAACCCGCTAATACGGACATCCCCGTCAAGGTATTCAGCGCCAATGACATCTGCACTGGACATAAATACCGCAACCAGGAAAACGACTGACACCCACGAACGGCAGTTTTGCTGGGAAACTTTCATGGCCCCTCCCGCTTATTTGCTAATCTGAATTATCGTTATTCGCCCTACTTTTATATAAATAAATCAGTAGGTTGCATACTTGCCAAGCCTTGATCAACGAACTGATGCGCTTACCGATCATTTGTTCGGTCACAAAGCTAACAAGCCCCCAGCGGGCTGTCAATAGTCAACCCAAAAATTATATTGTTTCGACACTTTTATGTTGCTGAGAATTCCACAGGCAAATTACCCACCGACTCAGCCTCGATTAGGGATCGGAAAGGACAGCTATTGACGGCTGCCAGCCGCGGTGTAATAACACCAACGACATGTAGATAGGCAGGTTAGCTTACTTTAAATCTTTTTTGACCAAACGGCGTGGGTGCACAACGACGTTAGAACGATTGCAGGCCACCTATCAGGATATTGGAAATCTGCTCGGCCACCAAATCGGGATCATCCAGTGCGCTGGTGTAATCGGGAAAATAGGTTCTGAATTTACTGGTTTCGTAAAAATGCAAAGCTGTGCCAAGAATAGCCATTACACAAATATGCGGTTCACATCTCGGATTCGCTTTTATTACAACCATTTCCAAACGAGCATACTCGCCGGCCAAAATTGATTCGGCCAACTGTTTAATCCGCCGCGGCTCGCCCTCCAGTTGCTCGCGCTTTATCAGGCTGATAAATTCGGGATTTTTATGCGCGGCTCGACAGAACCTGACCAAATACTCCCGTAGCTGAACTTGCCAACTGGCCTGCGTGTCGAGTGTCTCGTGCCAGACCCTGGAATTTTCCCCATAGGCGTCCCTCAACATCATCTCGTATAAAACAGACTTGGATGAAAAGTGGTGATACAGAGAACTCACAGACATACCGCACTTGCCCGCTATGTAACGCATCGTGACCGCTTTGTATCCAAGTCTTGAAAAGGCTTCGAATGCCACGTCGATAATTTTTCCTTTGGAGGATACAGAGTTGGTTTTTGCCATCAAATCGCGCACTCGGAAGCAGGAACCGTTTATTCTATATTTTTACAACGCTATAAGTCGACATATTGTCTCCGACACATCTCGAAATAATACTCGTCACACTACATGGCGGCACCTTTACTCGCACCCGACCAGGAGCACAAGGACGGCATAATAATCAGCACAGCGCCTTCCCTTTGTACGATTTACAATTTGTATCTAAATCAACTAGTATTGGGTATTGAGCATTCAGTCATTACAATTCAAAAGGCTGGCTAACACCTCTTGCGAACACGCGCAGTGGCGGTCATCCAGTCGATGTCTAGCGAATGTACGTTTTTCCACAATAAAACCACCTCAGGAAATAGATCATGACCGGCTACAACCCGCAGCACGCATTACCGATCACCATGGACGAGGCCTTATCCGAAAAAATCAATAGTCTCAGGGCGGGTATGTGTGCACGGGCTGTTGCGGGAGACCAAACCTCGGCGCACCCTCAGGAAGATTTGGATGCCATGCGCGATGCTGGCTTATTTGGTTTAGAGGCTCCTCAGGCATTTGGTGGCATGGGCGTTAACTCCGCCGTGGCCAACGACGCGATCCGACAGCTTGCTGTTTGGAACAGCTCCAGCGCCCATGTATTATTTGTACATTCTGTTGGACTCAAATCAATCCCGTTCCTCGCTAACCAGGCGCAAACCGAACGCTATATGCGTGAAGTAGTGCAGCAGGGCAAGCGGATTGGCGTAGCATCTAGCGAGCACGGCATCCACGTACTCGACTGGAAGTGTCGAATCAGGCCAGTCGATGGGGGCTATCTGCTTAATGGAGCGAAACTTTTCTGCAGCGGCAGCGGCGGTTCGGATTATCTGATGGTGTTTGCGGTAGTCGAAGGTGCGCCCAGCCTGATGGAGGGCGTCACAATTCTTATGGTGCCCACCAATCAGACCGGCGTCGTACAAAATAATGACTGGGATAACGTGGGGCAGCGACAAACTGCAAGTCAGAGCATTGCTTTTAACGATGTTTTTGTGCCATTCGAAAATGCCCTCGGGGAGCCGGGTGTCATTTTAAAATTGCAGCCCTCAATGTGGGCGCTATATTACCAAAGCGCCTTTTGCGCTCTGCACACCGGGATGGCCGAAGGTGCTCTGGCCGCAGCTATTGATTACGTGCGCAATCAGACGCGACCCTGGATTCCATCCGGTATTCAGAACGCGGTTGAAGACCCCTTCATCCAGCGCACCATTGGCCGCATGCAAGCCCAGGTCAGTGCCCTGCGCACCCTGGTCAATCGGGCTAATGAAGCGGTCATACTGGTTGAACGGGGTATGCTGGATCGCGGCGAAGGGGCTATCCGGGTGTCTGAAGCCAAAATATTTTCCACCGAAGTGGCGCTTGAGGTAGCTACCAAACTTTTCCAGGTATGCGGAGCTCGCGCATCCGCCAACAAGTATGGTCTTGATCGCTTCTGGCGCAACGCGCGAACCATGACATTGCACGACCCCGTAGACTGGAAATGCCAGGAAGTGGGCGCCTTTCTGTTGACCGATACTCCTCCTACCCCAGCTTTTTATAGCTAACCATGAAGCCCCAATATGAATAGCCAGAGTCGTTCTATCGAGGATATTATCCGTGCCGACGTAACTCCGGCGTTGGGACTTATTGGTAGAAAGATTTTTACCAATCCAGAAATTTATCGTGCCGAACTGGACCGGGTCTTTACCAAAAACTGGCTGTTTCTGGGGCACGAATCGCAACTGGAAAGCCCAGGTGACTTCTTTACCAATTACATGGGGGAAGACCCCGTTATTGTCACCCGCGGCAAGGATAATAACATTCACGGGTTTCTCAATTCCTGCTTGCATCGCGGCATGAAGGTTTGTCGACTCGATGCGGGTAATGCTCGGGCGTTCACCTGTATTTATCATGGCTGGACTTACGACAACGCCGGCAATCTGGCCTCAGTACCGCACGAAGACAGAATATATCCAAACAAGCTGGACCGACAAAAATGGAGCCTGGTAAAGATTCCCAAGCTCCAGAGCTATGGCGGTTTTATATTTGGCTGTTGGGATGAGCATTGTGTGTCTTTGGAAGATTACCTTGGGGATCTGAAATTTTATCTCGATATTTTCATTGAGCGGGCCCTCGGTGGGCTGCAGGCCGTCAGCGGAAGACAACGCTACGAGTGCGACGCCAACTGGAAAATTCCGGCCGACAATTTCGCCGGGGATGACTATCACGTGCCCTGGACCCACGGCTCCTATATGAAACTCGGCGTGGTGAGTGATCAGTATATCGACCTGCCTTGCAAAACCGTGGCATTTCCTTACGGCCACGGTATTGGTGACATTAGCCCCGGTGGTGGCGTGTACGAAGCGGATTTGGCAATAGCAGAGCAGATGGGACCCGAAGTGGTGGAGTATATCAAAGCATCTCAGGCTCGCCTGCAGAAAAAACTATCCGCCGTACAGGCCAAAATTTACGCGTTTGGTCACGGTAATATATTCCCAAATTTATCTTTAAATGATTTCAGTGCTTTGTGGCCGGTAGGTCTTTACTGGTGGCATCCAAAAGGACCCGAAAACATGGAAGTTTGGCAGATGATCCTGATCGATAAAGGTGCGCCTGAAGCGGTTAACCAGATGGCTCTGGCAAAGTTCACCCACGTTCAATCTGCCGCTGGTGCTTTTGGTCAGGACGATTCCGAAAACTTTGAACAGGTGACACAGGCGACGCGGGGCGTTATCGCGCAACAAAGCAGTTTCAACTACCAGATCGGCCTGGGGAGTGTTATCGACGACGAGCTCCAACGGCAGCTACCTGGCGAGGTTGGCCCGCGTATTTCCGAGCATTGTCAGCGCAATTTTTACCAGTACTGGAAAGACTGTATGTTGAGGGGAGATCAATTACCATGAAAACTGGTGTCTCGCCAGAGTTACAACATGAGATCGAGCAGTTTCTGTATTATGAAAGCAGCCTGCTTGACGACGGCAAATTTGACGAATGGCTTACCCTGTTAACCGCTGACCTGCATTATTTCGTGCCCGTGCGCGAAACCTTAGAAAACACGGAGTTGGGGGTTCGCGGGACAAACGATGTTGCGTTGATGAACGATCAAAAGGAGAGCCTGGAATTACGCGTCGCGCGGCTTAAAACCGGTCTGGCTCATGCGGAAACACCTCGCTCGCGAACCCGACACAATATCAGCAACGTGATGATCGAAGAACAGTCCGGCACATATGCGGTGCGCTGCAATATTCAGGTTTCAGTCTCGCGTCTCGAAAAAACAGAATTTAATTTTTATGGGTATCGCCTGGATACGCTGCGGCGCACAGAACAGGGCCTGAAAGTTTCTCAACGCAAAGTTGTCCTTGATCAAACACTACTCCCCAGAGCGATTTCTATTTTTTTTTAGTCCCGGCGGATCAGGCCCATGAGCAAACCCGTTTTAAGTGCATCGCTAGGTAACCGTTACGACACGCGCTACCTTATTAATGGCAATCTTAAGCTGCAAGACTTTGATCTGCAATTTCCGGATGCCGGGGAACACCCCTGGGTAAGTTTCAACCAGATGGTAACGAGCCTCCCCTGGGATATCGGCGAACAGGCATTTTCCCATTATTTGATTGCACGGGATCAGGGCGTTAAGTTAACGGCAATCCCTGTTTTTCCAAGTCGTTTTTTTCCGCAATTGGGGGCCGTCGTTGCTAAGCACGCCAATATCAAGACTCCACATGACCTGGAAGGAAAACGTGTTGGCGTGATGGGCTTTGGTTATAATCCGGCCGTTTGGTTACGCCACATCCTCGCCCATAGCTATGGGGTAAACGTAGAAAAAATTATCTGGGTTGAGGATGAAGACGATCGCTTTTTGCGCGGGTTACACTATCCAAAAGATAGCCGATTTCACATCGAGACCCTGCCCTCGTTCGACACTCTTAAAAGTGCGGGGGCTAACCCTGGCCCGATTGCGGCGCTGGAAAACGGCCTGCTCGATGCTTTTTTTTCGCCCGCTGCAGGCCCACCTTTAACTGAACAGACCGAACGTTTATTCAAAGATCCGTATCCAATGCTGCAACAGTGGTTAGCACAGGGTGGAATTATGCCCATCAACACTGTAATCACTGTACGCCAGGAAACGGTTGAACGTTACCCCGACCTGCCACAGCAATTGTTTAATGTGTTATGCGCTGCTCGTCGCATGTATCACCGTGAGCAACCCAGGGACCCACTACACCTTGGAATTGAAATTGCGTTTATGTTTGACACGGGGCTGTTTCCAGATCAATACGGGTTAGCAGCCAATATTAACCCTGTCCAGGAAATGATAAAGGCCTGCTACGAGCAGGGTGTAATTCAAACACACTTCAAAGCGGACGAATTATTTATATCTCTGGACGAGTAAATAATGTGAGCGGTGCATGCCGTCAACAGGAAAATGGATATTGAACTCACCATGAACTCCTCTCCCGTTTGACGGATACTTGCAATCGGCGACATTGTCGTCATTGAGGAGTGCTTCGCGACTAAGAAACGCGAGTGCAAAGTTATTTAGTACCATGCGGGGCGTCAACGCACCAGTTTAGCCTTTATCTAGCTGCCCAGGGGCAACGGCATCCCCATTAGCATGGACGGAAGCGGTCGTCGGCAGTACAACGTGTTGCGTCCAATAATTTTGGAGAAAATTCAATTACGCACAGGTTTACCATACAGGCGATTGGGCCTTTCGCGGATATTTGTAGCGCAATAAATAGACTGCATACGCCTGTTTGACGACGGCCCACTAATAACATATTGGACATGGCGGAAACTATCAATTCTTCGTAAATAATCGATTGATACGTGCTTTGATTACAGCCTCTAGCTTTTTCTAATTGCCTTCCCATCAACGCCAACTTGCCCCTCGCGCCACAGCATAATCACGGCGCAACCTGCGACAATCCCCGGCAAACCTTCGTACACAGCATCATGCCAGCCCACATAGCGCCACAGCAGCGCGGTCAGCAGCCCCGTCAACGCGGCAACCATGCTGATTGACTGACGTGGCCTCATGCCGAGGCAAAGGGCTATAAGCAGCGGTGCAAACGCACTGGCCAGCCCGGACCAGGCCATGATCACCAAACTGAAAACGCTTTGGTTGTTGGACAGGGCTAACAGCAACGCACAGCCGGTTATTGCTACGGTCGTTAGCTTAATCAACAATGGTCGCTCGATTCTATGGGGGAGCAGATCATGGGTAACTGCTGCAGAACAACTGAGTATCAGTGAATCGGCAGTGGACATGGTCGCCGCAAAAATTCCCGCCAATATCAAACCGACTAAAAGCGGCGGCAGCAGTTCGAGCGCCATCATCGGCAGGGCCAGTTCGGCATCAAAACTGCCGCTATCAGCTAAATAGACACGGGACAGTAAACCCACGCCTGTGGTGATGCTATAAAAGGCAATAAACCACAGGTAGTACCAGGCGCGCGCCTGACGCATCCCGCCCCTGTCGTTGAGTGCCATAAACCGCACCATGACATGGGGTTGCCCGATAACAGACAGCCCTGCAAACAACCAACTCACCGCAAACAGTACACCCCCTGTAATACCGGGCAGCGCCAGGTCTTTGGGAAACCAGTCGAGGAATCCATCGACGGCCTGCATACTGGAAATTGCCCCATCTATCCCGCCCAGCGACACTACAGCCGCAACCAGTAGTAAACCCATAGCCACAATCATCACCGTAGACTGGGCGGCATCTGTCCAAATGGAGGCCCGAATACCGCCTGCAAAACAATAGAGCGACACTACCACGGCACCAATGCAAGCCCCCGCCCAGGTGGGCCAGTCAAACAGGACATGCAGGGCTTTACCCCCTGCGACCAATTGCGCGCCCGCGTAGGCCAGTAAAAATATCAGCGAGATAACACCAATCAATCGTTGTAGCTGGCTGTTATTCTCGCCATACCAGGTGCTCAACACCCCGGCATAACTGACTTCGTCGCTGTTCTCCGTAGCCTGGCGCAAGCGAGAATGCACGAACAGGGAAGCCAGGAAATCACCGGCTATCCAGCCGATCATCAGCCAGATGGACGCAAGACCTGTCGCATAGGTATAACCAATAACACCGATAAACATATAACCGCTGTTATTGGTCGCCACAGCGGATAAGCCCGCCAACCAGGGGCTGACTGTGCTGTCGGCGAGGTAATAGTCATGGCGACTGCCCCGACTTTTGATCAGCGACGATAAGCCGATAAGCGTGAAAGCTAACAGGCAACCGATAAAGGAAACAGCAATTAAGGTTCTATCCACAAACGCTCCTCAAGTACAGGACAGGTCGATTTAAGTGCTCTTATGCTTTGGAAAATACTTTCACGGACTAATAAACGCAGAAAAATATGCTGGCTATGCACGAGCAAATACTTAAAATCACGGACGTAACAATGCCGCAGGATCGCGAAACACACATGCAGGAAGACGCGAAGATGATGCATAACAACATGCACATGATGCGAGGCATGATGGGCCGTGATACCAAAGGCGAAAAAATGGAAAACGCAAAGAAAGCGTACTAAAGTCAGATATGGCACGGCGTGACGAGCTACGCCATGTTAAATTTAGGGCCGTCACTCAGGCTCCAGCTTCTTCACAAAAAAGACAGATACCGCCACAGCAATAGCACGTGGAGCAATACTGAGCAGCGTTCAGGTTAAAACTGCATTTCATGTACTTCAGCCACCAGCTGATTGAGTGGTGCGTAGCGCTTTAGCAACACGGATACAGAATCAGTTTTATGCCGCGCATATCGCTCTGCCGTGATCGTGCACTTCCACCAGACATCGATGCAGGCTTTTTACCGCCAACTGATAGTCATCTTCATCGACAACGAACTGCATATCCACCTGACGCATGGATTGATGCATGGCCAGCACATTAATATTTTGTTCCGCCAGGGCGGCCACGGCCTTAGCCAGCATCCCCGGGACCCGCATATCGCTGCCGATAGCAGAAACGATGGCGGCTTTTCGCTGATCCAGTTCAGCGTCAGGGTAACTGTCCTGAAGTGTATTTCTGATGCGTTTGATGGTTTTCAGATTGGTAGCGAGATAATGGGTAATGGTGTTGGCATTAATATCCTTGGCGACAATTTCGGCTTTAAAACGGCGCAGAACCGCCAGAATTTCCCGGTCGTAGAGATCGATCTGCCCCATCATGTCCTGGTCAAACAGTTCCAACGCATAGATGCCTTTGCTGCCGGCAATGATCTCCACACAGGGGGTATCGCTGACATAATCCCCCGCAATGACCGTACCGGCATGTTCCGGTTCAAAGGTATTTTTTATCCGCAGAGGAATGGCATTTTGGCGCAGTCCCTTCGCCGCTTTAGGATGAATGGCCTCCATGCCCAGGTTAGCCAATTGGTCGGCTACATCGTAGTTAGTTCGACCAATAGGGACAGCATGCGCTTCGCCGACCAGTCGCGGATCGGCACTGCTGAGATGGAACTCCTTATGGATAATCGCTTCGCTCGCGCCGGTCAACACTGCGATGCGGCTAAAGGTGATTTCACTGTAGCCACGCTTGAAGTTGGCCATTAGGCCACTGCTGGTATGCGCGTAACCGGTGACAATCGGTAGCTCTGTTGCCAAGTCAATGGCGTCAAAAGCCTGCAATATACGCTCATCCAGAGGTATGTGAGAAACTGTTTGCCAACCGCTTAAATCCACAAAACAGGCATTAACGCCATCACGCCGCAATAGCGCCGCTGTGTTCCAGGCGCTGTGAGCCTCGCCGATGCTGGCCAGCATTTCGCGCACGGTATCAAGATGATCGGTCAGAGAAAAATGACCATGCCGACACAATCCTTGCAGATCCGTCAAGCATTTACGTGCGGCTTCCATGCGCGTATCGATAAACTGATTGGCGCGCTTCAGGTCTGCCTCGCTGGTAAACAGCCTGCAATTGATGCCATGCAATTTACTCTGCAGTTGCGCCATGGCGTTATACCAACCGTCATCATTTTCACTGCTGGCGAACAAGCTGTAAACGCCTGGTTGTCCGGATTTTTTGTGCTCCAGCAGGTCATTTGTGATACCGCTATAGGCGGAGACGACAAAGATCCTCTGGTATAAGGTTTGCCGGTTGCCGGACCGCATAACGATATTATCGCGCACCGCCTCATAGTCACTCATCGACGTGCCGCCGATTTTTTCGACACTATGCGGCGCTGATTTTTCGATAGTCATTGTCATATTTTTCGTTGCAGTCAGGGCTGCATAGATTAATGTTTCGTATATTTATTGCTACTCGGCACAACGAACGCACAGTCGTGTCGCCGGAACAGCCTCAAGTCGCGCAAAAGGAATCTCACAAGCACATTGCTGGCAGTAACCGGCATCTTCACTATCCAGCCATCGCAGGTTGTTGCGGAGCAGGGTGAGCTCGCGCTTTTCGTTCTCGCTTACCTGAGTGTTGACGGCCGACGCTATCTTTTGATCGACGTTCGCTGAATCATCATCTAACTCGTCGTCTTCTCTGGTAGAAGATAAAAACCTCTCGATATCGCTAATACGCGTTTGTATCAATTTTTTAAGGGCGTCTTGTTGCTGGTTGTTCATAGTTCGCCTCTTTC
Organism: Porticoccaceae bacterium; assembly: GCA_041600415.1. Classification (GTDB taxonomy): domain Bacteria; phylum Pseudomonadota; class Gammaproteobacteria; order Pseudomonadales; family Porticoccaceae; genus JBFJKD01. Next base: position 478,792 of record JBFIKF010000002.1, read on the forward strand.
GGCTGCAAAGATTACAGGCGTGATACTCGCACGAGTACAAATGTATTCTGGTCGTGGCGGCTGATCGCAAAATGGCTCGACCACGCGATTACTGATCGCGTTATATACGAAAAAGGCATTAGAGCGTGGATAAGGTGTGATATTACCGTTCGAGCCATGCATGGTATTGCAATCGAACACAATCACGCTGCCCGGCTTACCTGTTACAGTGACGATACCACCCTCGTCAGTCAGTTGACTTATACAGTTGTCGCTGGGTACGCCATATTCCTGTTTCCTTAAAGATGACTTGAAGTGGTTGTTCGGCGTTTCCCCCTCACACACAACATAGCGTTTATGCGACCCCTGTATCAACATCAAAGGACCGTTAGTTGCGTAGTTCTCAGTCAGAGTGATGGACATACTCAGTGCCCGCATGGCTGGCATGCCATCCTCCACATGCCAGGTTTCAAAGTCCGAATGCCAGTAAAATTCCTTACCGCGAAACCCGGGCTTGTAGTTTAAGCGGGACTGATGAATATAGACCTTATCGCCCAGCAGATACTGAGCCAGCCCAGCCAGGCGCCGGTCGGCTGCCAGTTTTCTAAACACCGCGCTGACCTGATGGATTTTGAAAATCGAACGTATATCACCACTGCCGGGTTCAGTGATCGTTTCACCCGACGCGGCAATTTTCTCGTCGCGCCTTAATTGGTCAAGCTCCTGTTGAAAGGTGCAGACTTCTTCTTCACTAAACACATCTTCTAAAATCAGAAAGCCTTTCTCTTCATAGTGCTTCACCAACTTCTGATCGATCGGTGCCGGTGCCGTTTGCGCCGGGTAAACTACCGGGTCCAAACGTTTTACCAGTTGTGCTTTCAGTGTGCCTCTGGACGGATAGCGGTCTTGCACTGTTTTCGGCTGTGGTACGGTTATTAAATTCATAATCTGCTGGGTTATCTCCAGGCTAATGGTTTTGTATCTATACTCACTAATGGCTTTCTCAATTAGCTGATGGCTTCTATTTGGTAATAGCTTTTATTCGCTAATGGCCTCAGCATCCAGCTCATAAGCGCCTTCAGCATTGTGAACTTCCTTGCCGTTTAGCGGCGGGTTAAACACGCAGGCCATTTTCATTTCCTTGAATGCGCGCAAAGTGTGTTGGTCATGTTTGTCCAGGTTGTATAAAGTGCCTGGGCTGACGGGATAGACCTTGCCATCTGCCAAAGTTTGCACCTCACCTTCCCCGGAAATGCAGTACACCGCTTCGAGGTGGTTTTGATAGTGCATCTGAAAGTCAGCGCCTGCGTAGATTGTGGTGATGTGAAAGGAAAACCCCATTTGGTCGTCTTTGAGCAACAGTCGGGTGCTCTCCCAGTTTCCGTCAGGGGATACAATGCGTCGTTCAGTTTTTTCTGCGTCTTTCAAATGTCTAACCAGCAATGAAACACTCCTCATTTTTCAAATAGTTCAGGATGACTAATGTTGCCTCTATACCACTCGACCACTCGGTGTCGCTGCCGTTGACCAGGCCAGATACCCGTTTGCTTGACTGCTCTCGGCCCAACTAATCCGGTCAAGCACTGACCCGCCGTTGCTCGTCGAAATAATCGACCTCTTCAGGAATCGACCCTTCTTTGGCGCACACCTCTTTGATGGCCTGCTCGACAATATCAATACCCTTTTTCAGGTTTTCATCGCTGATCGTCAGCGGGCACAGGATTTTCACCACCTGATCGTCAGCGCCACTGGTTTCGATAATGAGCCCGTTTTTGAACGCATGCTGAGTAATCGCGCCTGCCAGCTCACCGTTCACGCAATTGATGCCCTGAAACATGCCGCGACCGCGGGTTGTAAAATTGCCTTCGCCATATTGTTCAACGACGGCTGCCAATCGTTGCGAGACATACCGCCCCTTACGCTTAATGGTTTCCGAAAAAGCATCGTCCGACCAATAGTGATCGATGGCGGCTTTTGCTGTCACAAAAGCAAAGTTATTGCCTCGGAACGTGCCGTTATGTTCGCCGGGCTTCCACTGATCCAGTGTGGGCTTCATCAAGACCACCGCAAACGGCAACCCGTAGCCGCCCAATGATTTGGACAGGGTGATGATATCCGGCTCAATACCGGCCGCTTCGAAACTAAAATAATCGCCCGTGCGCCCACAACCCGCCTGAATATCATCAATAATCAGCAATACGCCGTGCTTCCGGCACACGGACTGTAAATTACGCAACCACTCAAAACTCGCTACATTGATACCGCCCTCGCCCTGCACGGTTTCAACCATCACTGCGGCAGGCGAGTTAATGCCGCTACTGGAATCTGACAAGACCTTATCCAGATATGCGGTGGTGTCGATACCATCACCCAGGTAACCGTCGTAGGGCATACGATGAACGCCGCTGAGTGATACACCCGCCGCGTCGCGGTGATGGGAATTACCGGTGGCCGCCAGCGCACCCAGGCTGACCCCATGAAAGCCATTGGTGAAGGTCACAATATTCTGTTGCCCAGTGACGTTGCGGGCTACTTTCATTGCCGCTTCAACCGCATTGGTACCGGTTGGCCCGGTAAACTGCACTACGTAGTCCATGTTACGCGGTTTGAGAATTTTTTCGTTAAAGGCCTCAAGAAATTCGCCCTTGGCTTTGGTGTGTAAATCCAGGCCATGGGTAATACCGTCGTTATTGATGTACTCGAGCAGTTTTTGCTTGAAGACAGGATTATTGTGGCCGTAATTCAGCGTGCCTGCACCGGCGAGAAAGTCGAGATATCGATTACCTTCCGCATCGTATAGAAACTCACCCTGGGCTTTGTTAAACACCCGGGGAAATGCACGCGCGTAGCTCTGTACTTCCGATTCAATTTCGTCAAATATTTTCATGGCCTAGCTTCCTGTCGTAGCGTTCATAGTGGTGTTTATTGGCTTGCTTGCGCTGGTTACCTCGGCGGCCCGCTCTAGCGGCCCAATGGTTACCAACAGCTCGGTGTCGTGCTGCCCGGAAAAATGCTGGTCTTTAGTAAACAAGTCTTCACTGCACAGCGGTGCTGCATAGCTCTTCGCGACCCGGCCAAACAAAGCCCAGGAGGCCTTGTTAGCCTGTGTAATGGTGGTTTCAATAAAACGGACGGTTTGGCATATCTCTCTATTGAGAATGTGCGCAATCATCTGCGACGCTACACCGTGCCCCCGCGCCTTCTCCGCGACGGCTACCTGCCAGACAAACAGCGTTTCGGGCCTGTCTGGAATCAGATAACCGCTGACAAAACCCACCAGTTCATCCTGCCAACGAACCGCAACCGACGTGCTGGCAAAGTGATGGCACTGCAGTAGATTGCAATAAACCGAATTGGCATCGAGCGGTGGACTAACGCTGATTAGTCGAGAAACATCCCAGCCATCGTCCCTTGATGGCTGGTAAAAGGTAAATTGTTGACTCATCAATATCATCCAAAAAATTGACACAATACAATTACAGAACTAATTATTAGCCTGCGCCAATAATTAATTTATCGAGGTTTAACTAGTTATTTAATAGCGCTATATACCGGTTAATGCGCCTAAACCACTGTATTTCTGCTTATTATATGTTTACATCGCTATGTATTGTACACTAAGCATATTCTCATGCAACAGTGGGTAACCCAATACGCTTCCACGTCTGTAACTCAATGCTCAGCGCGCAAACACTATCTAGCATTTATTCAAGGAAAAGGGCCAAATAGCTAATCGCGTACAGTCCAAACATTGTCTCGACAACGGCCTCATTGACATAACATTAGAGAATACTAAATTGGATAATATAGATGACGTTTTGGTCGCCCTGCGTCGAGTAATCCGGGCCACCGACCTGCATTCAAAGCACTTGGCAAAAACAACTGGCCTGACTACTCCGCAAATCTTGCTGCTACAGACCATTCGCGACAAAAGTGACGTCACTATTGGTGAGCTCGCGAATGAAGTTAGCCTCAGTCAGGCAACCGTGACTACTATTCTTGATCGTCTGGAGAAGCGGGAACTGGTTTACCGGGAGCGCTCCAGCGAAGATAAACGCAAAGTGCACGCTCATTTGACGGATGCCGGTGTCAACATTTTAAAGGATGCGCCTATACCGCTACAGGAGCACTTCACCCGTCAATTCAACGCTCTGCAGCAGTGGGAACAGACGATGATTATTACTGCTCTACAACGCGTCGCCCATATGATGGATGCACAGAATATTGATGCTGCGCCTGTGCTTGACATAGGCTCAGTCGATAGACCAAGCACGAATTGAGTCGTACCGGGTTCTCATCCCCGACCCCCAAAAATGCAAAAACCCTCACAACGGAGGGTTTTCTATTTGGCGGTGAGGGAGGGATTGACTCGCGGCTACGGCTCTCGGGGTTTCACCCCGCCTACGCTACGCTGCGGCGCCCAACATTCGTGAACGAATGTTGTCGAACCCGGGTTCTCATCCCCAACCCCCCAAAATGCAAAAACCCTCACAACGGAGGGTTTTCTATTTGGCGGTGAGGG
>JBFIKF010000003.1:0-408276 GCA_041600415.1 Porticoccaceae bacterium
GGTGGCCTCGGGGTTCTGGTTAGTGATGTAGCTTTCCAGCTGAGTTTGGAACTGGGCGAGCTGATCTTCCACGGCTTGTTGGGGCACATTCTGCACCCAACCTTCCGTTTCGTTGACGATGGCGGTGGCGTTGATCTGGTCGATTAAGGGCTGGGCGTCAAAGGGGACGTTGTTTTCGAGGTCGTAGCCTTCGGTAAAGTCGTACTGTTTAAAGCTGGCGTCCATGGGGATCCAGCTGTCGAGGTTATGTAATTTCACGCCTCGAGACGGTTCAAAGTCCACATAGGCTTCAACCCAGGTGTGCTCCAGGCGCAAATGGGTAATCACCCCACCTTGAGTTAATCCTTTGCTGGGAATACCCCCCTGCCCCATCAGATTTAAGGCTGCATGGGGGTCCTTCACACCGCCCACCCAGTTCATGGCCTTGTCAACGGGGATATCTACCACGCCATAGGCGTAGCGGGCGGGAATGTTGGAGGCTCTAAGCAAGGCAATGAGTAAGCTGGCTGTATCGGTGGCGTTACCGCGTAGCGTTTGCAGGGTCATGTCAGCTCCTTGTATGGAGCCATAGCTGGGAATATAGCGGATGTTGTTGTGCACCCAGGTGTAGATGGTGATGGCATCATGACCGAGTTCGGCAGCCTTGGCGCGAATGGTTTCGGTTAACTGAATATCTGGGGTTTCCGCCAAATCTGTTGCACTGGGACCGCCGGTTTTGGTGAAGGCGGCGTCGAGCATTTCCTGGGTAACGCCGATGGTGGCGAATTGGGGCAAGCCAGCATAATTATCGACACCCAAATAGGTTTGCAGTGCGGTGATATCGGTCGCGGGTTCTCGCACCTCGGACGAAGGCGTACCGAACGGCAGCTCGCCCGGCTCAAGGGGTGTATGGCGACGCTGGAATTGTTGCTGATCGAGAAAACTTTGTAGTGCCTCGAATGCAGCTTGAGAGGGATCTGTCGTTACGGTGTCCAGAGTAGTACGCAACTTGTTCAGGCGAGCGTTAAAGTCAAACGCCGCGCGCTGATGTCGATCTATTGCGACCTGGGGCATCCCGCGCTCGGCTAGCATCTGTTCTGTGCGCTGAAACTCCGCAGCAGCTTCCAGCCAGGCGGCTTCGATATCAGCTTTTAATTGAACAAGCTCGCTAATTTCCGTGTCGGTGAGGGAACCGCCACCGCTGAACAATGCAACCACGTTATCCCATAGCGACGCATCAGCTTCTCGTTTCTCCTGTGCCGCAGGAATACCCATCAAAGTTTTTTCTTTTAGTTTTTGTAATCTATGGGCCAATTTTTTTTCTGGCGTATTTTCAAGAACTTGTTCTATTTGTGCGAGCCTCTGCTGTTCCTTGGTAAGCTCCACCGCGACAGCCTCTCCAACTGGGGCTATATAAAAAACAAACGTGAAGAAAAATAACGTAACCGCAGCCACCAGCCTGCCCTGCCAATGTGTGCGAAATTGTTCGAGGATTCCTTGTGCCATGAGCCTGTCCTTTACGTTTATCGCTTACGTCTTATTGGGTAGTGTGACGATCAAACTAATTGAGCATTAATGCAATGGTTCGCATGGTTCTAGCCACCTGTAACCTGGCGTCCGCTGCCTGCAGTGTACCAATGTCTTTCAGTACATCGAATGCTTGTGAGAGCAGCTTCAATGCCTGCTGGATATCACCTGCCGATGCACTGGCGTCGGCGTTAACCACTATTTTTCGGACACGGTCATAATCGGCCCCCAATGCAGTGAGCAATGCCAACAAGTCGCCAAAACCGGGAGCAGCTTCCATATCGATATTTACCGCGACGTTACTATAATCCAGAAAGTTCGGGTCTGTGCCCGTTTGTATTAACGTGTTTATGTTGATAGTTGTGCGCTGCAACGGCAGCCCCAACCAAAAGGTGTTTTGATCCGCAGCGTTCTCGTCCAGCATAAATAACCACTGCAATGTATTATCGTCTTCGAATGTAAACGATCCAGGATCTACGACGGTAGCGGCTGGAAATATTGTGGTCAACGTGCGCCCTGGCGTTGCCAATCCAAAGTTGGTCAGGCCAAGTGTCAACGGGAGCACAGCGCCTGGCAGTGGTTCCAAACTGGTCGGCTGTACGCGCCCGATGGATTCTAACAACAGGGTAGCATATGGATTTTGTAACACTCCAGCCGCGGCACTTTCCGCAAGCAAGTCAAAGCCCGCGTACAACGCCACGCCGTGGCCATAATTATTAACAGTTATGGCGACGTCAGCTGTCAGGCTGCCCTTTTGATCAATAAAATACCCCAGAGCTTGTGAATCACCAATCTCAACCTTTAATGCCTTATCCGTTCCCAATTTGAAAAGGAGTTTTTGAGGAGACGTGGAACTGATTAAATTTATGCCGTTGACGTCGGAATGTTTACCGATATATTTTATGCCGAGTGCATCGTCTATACGGCCATTGCGCTGATCGTGCCGCCCGGTTTCGATTAACCCTTCGCCGCGATAAACTGCTGCCCGTAGTTCGTTTTGAGTTTGCTCAGAAAGCTTGGCCTGTTCGGATAGCAGCAAATAAGTGACATAACCGCCCGTACGTAGCTCACGAGCAAAGTCGTCACCATTGGTAACGATGGTATAAGACCAATTATTGGTGGCAAGTAACGTCTCAAGATGCATGCGTTGAGCACCGGGACTCGGAGCATTACCCGGGCCATGCGGGTCGTTAGCAGCGGGCGATATGGTGAGGCCAGATAAAACAAAGTCGCCGTAAACATCGCCTATGGTTAATGGGGTATCACAGCGCGGCTCGATAATACCGCTTTGCAGATTAACCACATTCGTGCCGTCAGTGACGGTTGCACCCAGGGTGTAGTTGCCGGTAAGAACATCCCCGACTGTCTGCATCACCAGACTTGAACTGGGGCCGCCGTGAGTGGTTATGCTGAGCTCCGCATCGCCCACACTGGCATTATTATTTATTAAACCAGCGCCGGCATTCAACGCTGTGACTTCACTATCAATAAGCCCTACACCGTCGCTTAGTTGCGCGCTTAGTTTGGCGTTAGTGACCCATGGAGCATCAACATATGAGGCGAACTCAATGGCACTTACCCCACGACAGCTGACACCCTCTGTCGTGTTATCCTGGTCTATTAAAATTAGCACTCGGCCATGATCTCCGACGTTAACTTTTGACTGTATTTTTTCCAGAACGGTGAACGGCGCAAACGAAAGATACCGGGTTTTATCATCAATTTGCGCAGACAAAACAGCCACATAAGCACCAGGCAAAGGCCCGATGACTTGCCACCGCTGAGATATTGGGTACTGTTCCTGAATACCCAGCTCCGAAACAACCTGTGTCCATTCGACCAAAACACTTTCTGAAGCAGGGTCGGTAATACTAAGAGTGACAGGTAAATTTAGCAGCTCGGCGTTACCCGCATTTTCAACGGATACATTGAGGTCAACATACTCGTGTCTGTAAACGGAATTTGGGTTGACAGTTACCTGTCCAACCAACCCATTACCAATTTGTGCAGTGGAGAGTACCTCGAACGTCGTTTCCGCCATCGTACGTGCTATTTGGTCTGCGTCTGTAACCACTAGCACAACTTTGTAAATTCCAGCTTCAGCGGAATTTAGTGCCACGTTATAATCTATATCATGCAAAGCGCCTGGCAACATTTGCGGGAGAACGGAATTACCAGTCCAGAATATATCGCCGCCTGGCTCGTATACGGTTGTGTGAGCGGTGTATCCTTCTAGAATCGCGCTTAGTGTTGTGTTTCGTATTCTATCGCGAACATTGACGCTGTCTAGCGGACCGTAAGATTGTTTGTCGGTAGACACCAGCGCCGCTAACTTGTTGTCCACAGGTGAAACTATAACCAGAGACGCTACCGCCATCATAATCATATCGCCGGCCCCATCGAGTAACTTGGCGCGCACTTCGTACAATCCTTCATAGACGTCGCCGGAAAAGAAGATATGCTCAGGCAATAAGAGACTGCCTTCGGCGTCGATGAAGATGTTTGGAAGGAGTGTATACTCAGTAACTAAGGCGCCGTTGGCATCGTGGATCGACAGGGCTACGTTCACAGATTCGTCGAAACGACTCAGGTTCGACACTTGTGTGTTGATGACGACATTTTCTGCAGGTCCGTAGACCGATTTATCTGTATCTAAGGCTATGTTAAAAATAGACGGTAACACGCTTATCGTCTGTTGGCCCAAACCGGAATGGACTTCATCTCCGTTCACATCAAGGTAGTATAGATCAAGCGAACTGGTCACCAAACGCTCTTCGCCGGGCACGGGGTTAACTAGTATTACTTCGTAATCTAACGCTGCTGCTTGACCCACCTCAATTGAATCGTAACGCCACTCAATTCGTGTTTCGGTTGCAGACACGTTGATACTATAGGGAGATTTAACAAAACTGGCTTGATCGAGCTCGACATTAGTGGAGGCCAGCGTGCTTACAACACGAACATTAGTAAGTCTTTTTTCATTTGAAATATTGAGCATTTTCGTGACTGAATTTCCAACTCCATCAGTCACCGTAACTGAACCGGAAGCAGGTTGCGCCGGATCGATAATAGATACTTCAAAATTTACTTGTAGGCTGCCGGGAACAAAGCTTTCTAGTTTAAGTAAAAGATTCATGGAACTTGATGACAACTCGATCCGAAAAATACCACTATCCCTGTCTAGAACCCCATCGGCATTTGTATCCTCCCCGGGGTCCAACGCGCCGTTACCGTTCAAGTCCTCAGTGCGACGATCAATTAGACCGTTACCATTAATATCTTCCGCTGGCTCTAGAATACCGTTGAGGTTTAGATCTTCATTATCCGAGGCTGTTCCATAAAATATTCCATCCAGCTCGATGATCTTCAGGTTGGGTGGATACTTGTCACCAAACATGTTTATAGAATCAAACGCCATTCCGCCAGGATAACCGTATGAATCGTAACTTCCAAAGCCGTAAACGTATATTCCAAAAGGCACTGATCCTCTTATTGCATGGGATCCGAAGCTCAATTTCACCTGCGCACCACTAAATTCTGTGTCGCCTATAGGTAAAAATAATTCCGAATTTACAGGAATACCATCCAGAGTTACTTCGTCTACGTCTACTGACGAAATAACTATATTGACATAGTTATTGATAAACTTTGAATTCGTTTCAATGGCACTAAAAATATAACTGTCTAGAAATTGCTCTGTTGGAGGAACCAACATCATAAATGGGTCAGAAACCACTCCATCATAGCTCTGACCAACCGAATACTGAGCCACTAATACTGGCTCATTACTTTGGATCGAAGAGCGCTTCAACAGAAACGTTTCGAAGTATTCTCCTCGGGCCAAATTAGCCACAACCGCGCCATTAATCACAACATCTGTATTATCTTGAGATGCCAGCACTCTGAAAACATCCCCTCGCTTTCGTGTAGCAAGGGGGACGGTTAAAAACGATTTGCCCCACGTGGAAACAGGGGGCATCATCTCGACAATATGATCACACCACCCATATCTCCTAGGAACGTTAACGCAGTTTACGCCGCCCGTAACCGCAACCGGTGACGATGCCGTTACAATGCTACCAGTTAAATCGCCGGAACTTGTTAATAAAAATGTTTCGGCATTACTGAGCGTGACGGTAAACGGCTGCCCTGCTGGACGACCATTGGCTTGATCAGAGGGCGTTATAGTGACCACCGTATTGTCATATACGCCCGTTATAGCTAGTTCCGACGGGTACCTAGAATAGGTAGGATCGTAACTCATCAGAATGTATTCTAGCCCCAGAACATCAACGGGCAAAACCAGAAACGCATCGGTTGAATAACGTTCTGGGTTAAGAGCGTATACGGTTACTTCTTTGTCTGTCTGGACCGTTATCCCTAACTGGGAAATTTTGTTGCTCGGCATCTGTCGCACGGTTTTTGGAAGCTCCACTTTAACGATATCATTTGCAGGCACTACAAACTGCACAGAGAAACCAATTCCTGGCACTGACACCACACCAGCTGATTCCGATTCGCTTGTTATATAGAGAGCAGGCGTCCCGCTGTTAGTGTAATTAGGTGAGAAGGCTAAAAAAAACCTGTCTCCTTTACTGTCCGAACCTGCTTGCACTAACCCGATAAAGGATACGTTAATTAGCAGCGCTACTATTATTAATGCGAGCAACTTTAATTTATAGTTCATAACTGCTCGACCCCCTCAAGACGAATATTGATTTTTATTCGCTTGTCTCCATCTGGGACCACAACCGTCGGGGATAGACCCTGCGATGCTTCAATTCTAACGGTTGGCGCAACTGAAATCGGATTCACAACGATCTCACGAGGCACCACCCCTAATACCACGCCTCCTTCTAAGGGATATGTACCGCTAACCTCAAAACGATAAGGGACACTGACCAGCACAACCGACAATTCAACGTCCTCAGGTTTGACGGTGAATTGCTTTTCACCACTAATAATCGATAAATTGTCCGGGTCCAGCAAAGTGTAGGAAATGGTTAAATCGTGCGCGACATTGGATATATTTGTAAAAACTGCTTTGATATCGATTTTCTCTTCGGCGCCCACACTCGTATATTTTGGTGTTGGTATAATATTTAGAATATCAATTTTTTTGGTTTCAACGATCTCAAACCTTCCTATGCGCTGAGCCAATAGTTGATTTGTGTATTCATCGAATACCTGCAGATTGACATAATAGCCGCCAGGAACGTGAATGCCCGTGTACCAGCCAGCATTTATTTCGATTATATTGCCGGGTAAAATTACGTGCGGCTCGTTAGCGCCCGCAGGGTTTCCCGTCTGACCCACTTCAATTCGACCAAAATTATCGCCGTTTAAATTGTTTACCTCCGCTACTATTTTTATAGTTTTCGCGTCAGAGTTATTATTTTTAATTTTTGCAGCGAATAGAATCTGATCATACGCTTGATAAACCTGCTTATCTGCACTCACTGACTCTATATTTATTCCTTCCTGACTAAACAGCTCCAGCCTATAGTCCACCACAACATTGGCAGCTTCTGAAAGGACAATATTAGTCAATTGACTAACATATCCGGCTGCACTCACAAACAACGAAAAATTTAACGGCTCAACACCACTCAGCGTGTAGTAACCTTCTGAATTTGTCGTGGCGCTCAACGCAGTGCCTTCCACCACCACATTAGCACCCGCTATCGGCATACCCGTATTGACATCACTAACGAAGCCACTGATGGTAGTCGTTGCGTAAACAATAGACGGCTCAAGCTCGACCGATCCAATATTTACTGTTGCGTTAGCAACTGTGGTTGTTTTTAACGAAAGCTGTTGATAACCCCCGGCGGAAATGTCTATAACCACATCACCGCCACTAATCCCTTCAAGTAAAAAAGCGCCATTATTATCTGTGAGTGTTTGCAAACCGGATGCCGACATCATGACGCTCGCCCCAATAATTGGTGCGCTAGTGTGACGGTCGACTACGGATCCCATTAATGCTGTAGACCCACTGGCTATCACTTTAGGCAAATTCACCACGCCTAGATCTATGGTGCTCCCTGCCGGAGCCAATACCAGAGCATTGGCCATAAGATAGCCTGGTGCACTGATTTGTATCTTCAGCTCACCCGCGTCAATTCCGCTCAGGATAAATTGCCCTTGCCCATCAGTAGCAGAACTGTATGTGGTATCCACAATGCTAATCGTGGCTCCTGCAATTGCCAAATTGGTGCTCGCATCGGCTACCGCGCCAATAATTCTAACGCTAGGATCACCCGAGCCACTACCGTCAGGATGTAATGCCGGAGAAAAATAAAGCGTGCCTCCAGCCGTAACCGATCCGGTGCCAACGACCGATTCGTAGCCACTCAGGGATACTGTAATTGTAATTTCCCCCGGTGGAGAAACGAATCGGAAGCTCCCATCGATGCTAGTACTAGTGCTAAGCGTGACTGCGCCGCTGGTTTCAATTAATACGCCACCAAGAGGTAACCCAGTGCTCGCGTCAGTTATGACGCCTTTTATAATGCCGCTATCCGGTAACTGAAGAAGACGAATGGTTCCAAGATCCACCCGCTGCCCAGCTGTTATGTTGACGGACTGACTAGCGTCTCCATACCCATCGATTGAATAACCGAGGAGATAGTTTCCGGGCTCCACGCCTACCAGCTGAAAATTGCCGTCTGCACCGGTATTCGTGTAACCCTCCGCCAACACCGGAATAGCCACCCTTACACCAGCCAACGGCAGGCCCGTACCATCATCAATTACCCTGCCCGAAAAAGTACCCGTCGTTGGATCCGGTGGGATCTGAACGTTTTGCGCAACATGCAGGACGCGAAGCGCTAACGCTGTAGCGTAGACATCACCACCCCAGGATCCATCAGCCTGTTGAGCCAGCTTAAGAATTTCGAGCGCATGTGCGTATCGGGCGGTATCGCTGATGATCGGAATAAGGGCAAGCAGAGCAGATGCCGTTTCCCAATCTGTACCCCAACCACCCGCATCTATTTGTGTATTTATAAGGTATGTTGACGCCGCACTGATTTGTGCGCTGAGATTATAACCAAACTGGTGTGCCTGTAACGCCTTCGAGGCTAGCGAAGTTACGTAGCTTGAGCTTTCGTTTACAGTATTTAGAGCGAAGCTGCCGTCCGCCTTCTGCCGCGCCACTAAAAATTGAATGGCCCTTGATATGGCCGAACCGTTGGTAGAAGCACCAAGCGCTAAAGCTTCAAGCGCAAATGCGGTATCAATTGTTGTACTAGCATAGCCATAAATCTCGCCAAAGCCGCCATCGTCGTTTTGGACGGACTCAAGTGCTACTACCAATTCTCCAGCAACCGCTTCACCGGCACCGACTATTATCCGGCGAGACAGTTGTTCAGCGCTATGGTTGTTGTGCTGTTCAATATACTGGGTGGCAACGGGCATCCCGCCATAACCGCCGTTACCAAGCACTTTGAGAGTGCGTAATGTTTCTGCAGTAGATTGATACGAGCTGGCTACGCCCGCGACACTTGAAAAACTACCGTCAACTTGCTGTTGACTGATTAGCCAATCGACAGAGGGATTCGCGCTTACAGAGTGAGGTTGCAAAACCAATAAAAGGATTGTGAAAAAAAAGATATCCCAATATATTTTCAGTATGCTACCGCGTCCATGCATCAGCCTCTCCTACCTATCAGAAATTATTTTTTTATCCGCCAGTATGTTTCCCTTTGCCCACCTTACTCTGCATCCTGCATTTCCGCCTTAGAATAACGAGTCATCCACAGATAATCACATATTTTTTGTAAATATGTGACGCAGGTCATATTTATTTGTGAGAACCAACTATTATTTAACTTATCATTCAAAATGAAAAGAGCCGCACCGATCTATGAAATAATCGTTGGCAACGAGATATTACAGGCTTATCCACCACGAATTGCTTACCAAAGGCCGTGGTTCATGTCGAGATTTGTAATTTACGACTAGACATTTAGTTGTCAAATTTTTGACGGCCTGGAAAACAAATCGGTTAGCAAATTTTTGCTGGGCCTTCTTGTACTGAGCACATCTGGATTCATTATTCACGTAAACAATTGCCAATAGCTTTAGATGAATGGAAATTCTTTAATACGTCTCACCCAGGACGTCGACATCTACGAGTCATCCGAAGCTGGCTGGAGTGTGTCATCGGGCAAAGATTGCGATTCGCCCTCAGGCAACTCGCCCTTGGCAGCGGCTTTTTTAGCTTTCTTCTCTTCCTTTTTAATTTTCTTGGCGAGATCTCTCTGACGCTTCTGGAACGAGTAATTTGGTTTGGCCATGTTTAATCCTGTTAGTTGAATGCTATGTTTAAGCGCTTTCAGATCAAGCCTTGTTTAAGGTGCAATCTTTCTGACGCAATTGAGGACAGTATTTCCGCGCCTTCCCTGTTTGCCCCACCATTCCTTCAACGAGGCCACAACCCCATTCCCAGCCACAGGAAGTATCCGGCCAACAGCACACAGGCCGCAGTAGCCAGCGCATGGTGGGCCTTAAATCCAACCGCCCGTATCTGCTTAAACCCGATGAACGCGCCGATAGCCGTGGTGAAAAAAGCGACCTCGCTCATAACCAGCAAGGTGAGCAATGGAATCTCCGAAGCCCCGCTGGCCCGCAACTCGTTGCCCCTGGTGACCACCAACGTTACGATCAGGCCCAGGCCGACAGCTGCATAAGGAAAAACTTGATATTTCATTGAGTTGCCACGCATACTTAGTCCAGATACTCGGTCGCAACCCGCCGCCATACCCACTTTGGCGAAACGTTGTATAGTGCGCGCCCATGATAACACGGTGACATCATGAAACTACTGATCCGCAACCTGGCCCGCACCACCTCTCAGGCAGAGCTGTTGGCCTTGTTTGAACCCCACGGGGTCGTGCAGTCCTGTACGCTGGTTTTCGATAAAGTCACCGGCGGTTCAAAGGGTTTTGGTTTCGTCGAAATGCCTAGCCCCGGGGCGGCCAAAGCCGCAATGAAGAACCTCAATGGCAAGGACGTCGCCGGCAGCAAAATTCGCGTCAAAAAGGCCGAACAGAAGCCTGACAGCCAGCCCGAAACCCGCTAAATACCTGTGGCCAGCAAAAACGACACTTGGCGAGCATGACCAAAGCAGGCTCTCAAGACCCACTGCACGGGGTCACACTGGAGAGGCTCGTGACGCTTCTGGCGCAACGCTATGGCTGGGCGGAGTTAGGCAAGCGTATTCCGATAAAATGCTTTACCAACGACCCGAGTATAGCTTCCAGTCTCAAATTTCTACGTAAAACACCCTGGGCACGCACCAGGGTAGAGACACTTTATCTGCAAACTGACTGGCGGCAACGCGATATCTGGCCAGCGACGCCACCTACCCGTGCCTCCTGAGTAATATTATCCGAGTTAGTTAACGCGCGTTATCCGGCCCTATTCAAGGATTTTGCCACGCAGTTGTTTGGTCCTGCTGCGCTGGGTTTTGCTATCCAGCCGTCTTTGCTGTGAGCCCTTTGTCGCTTTGGTGGGACGCCTGACTTTTTGCACCACTGCAGCCGTTGTGATTAACAACCGCAGACGCTCCAGGGCATCCTCTCGATTTTTTTCCTGAGTGCGAAAGCGCTGCGCCTTGATGATAACTACACCTTCCTTATTGATACGGCGATCGCTAAGGTGCAATAGACGTTGCTTGTGGAAATCCGGCAGGGAGGAGCGCTGAATATCAAAGCGCAGATGAATGGCGGAGGAAACCTTATTGACGTTCTGCCCGCCCGCCCCTTGTGCCCGGATCGCGGACAGTTCAATTTCGTCATCCGGGATGGACAGGTTGTTAGATATTTCGAGCACCACAGGGCGTTCTCCGATGTCCTGGTTAGCATTGTACCGAGTTCAGTTTAAAAGTCCCGGCTGACGGATAAGCTGGGCACCCTCATCAACTTTGTTACAATGCGTTCAAACCCTATCGAGCTACCACGATTAAAATTTCTCTGGTCATTCACGGCGCGCCCTACTCCAGCGCAGGTGCATACACCGCCTACCAGTTCGCGCTGGCGGCCCTGGGTCAGGGGCACGGCATATACAGTGTATTTTTCTACCATGAAGGGAGTTATAACGCGGCGGTGCGCCCGGTACCGAGGGACGAATTTGATTTGCCCGCGGCCTGGCAGACCTTGGTACGGGACAATCGCATCAATGCGGTGGTGTGCGTGGCCGGGGCGGTGCGGCGGGGTATTCTCGACGCCGATGAGGCCGCGCGTGTGGACATTGACAGCCCCACGCTGGCTTCAGAGTTTGTCCTCGGTGGCCTGGGCGAACTGGTGGAAGCCTGCGAGCAGGCCGATCGCGTTGTCACCTTTGGTATCTGAGAATGACCACGCCCAACAAAAAAATTCTATTTGTGATGCGCCATGGGCCCTATGGCACGGCGCTGGCACGGGAAGCACTGGAAGCGGCCCTCGGCACCGGTTCGTTTGGAGCAAACCCCACCGTGCTATTTATGGATGACGGGGTATGGCAACTATTGGCCAGCCAGCAAGGTGCCGCAATCCAACAAAAAAATCACTTTGCCATGCTGAGCGCCCTGCCGTTGTACGGGGTAGAAAAATTGTTAGTTGAACGGGATTCTCTCGACGCACGCCATCTCACTGCAAAGGAGCTACCCGACAGTGTGACCATTATCGACTCTGCTCAAACCAGCAGGTTACTCGCTGATAGCGATGTTATTTTAGGTTTCTGATGATTTTACATACCGTCAACAAATCTCCTTTTCAAGAAACGACCCTGGCCAGCTGCCTGCGCCTGATTGCACCTGGCGATGTGCTATTACTGATTGAAGACGGCGTTTATGGCGCGACGCCAGGTCACTCACAGGAAGCGGACGTGAGCAAACTGATGGAGCGCAATATTCGCGTCTATGCTCTGGAAAATGACATACTCGCGCGGGGGTTATCTGGTCGTGTGTTGAGCGCCGTGTCTCTCGCCACCTTTGACAAATTTGTATCCCTGTCGGTAACGGCAGACACCGTACATAGCTGGTATTGAATATTCACCATGGCGGTAAATACACCAGGGGTTGATAAAGAGGGCTATCTGTTGGCGGCAGCAGACTGGTCAGAACCTTTTGCGACCGCCACCGCCGCGCAGGAAGGTATCAGATTGACTGCACAGCACTGGGAAATCATTCATTTATTGCGGCAGTTTTATCAACAATATGAGCTGTCCCCGGCCATGCGCCCCCTGGTGAAATACGTCGAACTGCAACTGGGCGCAGACAAAGGTCGCAGTATTTATTTGCTGCAATTATTTCCACCGAGCCCGGCACGCATAGCCAGTAAAATCGCGGGGCTGCCCAAGCCAGAGAACTGCCTGTAACCATTTAGCCTGCACCGATCGCAAAAAAAAGGAATGTACATGTTATTAGCCGACCGTGATCTGAGTAGTGACACCGAGACGTCGGCACCCAATGCGGTCGATCAGGCGATATTAATGGCCGAGTTGCCCGCCTGGCGTCACATCAACGACAACGACTCCCAGCGCCTGCAACGCCGGTTCATGTTCGAGACCTATGCTGCCGCGCTGGCGTTCACCGCCACGGTGGGCGATCTCGCAATGCAGGCAAACCATAACCCTGTAATCATTACCGCGTCCCTGTCGGTCACCATTATCTGGGGTTCGCGACGAGAACATGGGTTGCAGGAAAATGATTTTATTCTCGCGGCAAAATCCGATCGGCTGTATCGGCCCACTTGAGCGGTTTATTCAATCGGCTTATTCAAAACCAGGCGCGTATACCCAGCACCCACTGCACGTCCTCCACATCGTCATTTTCCGCAGTGGCAAAATTTGCCGTATTTCCGTATTTTCTGTTCCAGTTGACGCCGATATAGGGAGCAAACTCCCGGCGTATCTCGTAGCGCAGCCGCAAGCCCCCTTCGATGTCCGCCAGGCCGGAACCAGTACCTGTATCCTCGTCATTCTGGTCATAAAAATTCATTTCCAATGCAGGCGTCAAAATCAGACGTTGCGTGAAGAGTAATTCGTACTCCGCTTCGAAGCGCAAACCCGCACGCCCAGATTCACCCACAAATAATGCACTGTTTATCTCAAAAAAATAGGGTGCCAACCCCTGCAGGCCAATAACCCCCCAGCTGCGATCTGAGCCAGGGGCGGAAGCCGGTTGGAAGTCTCGCCGCGCGCCAAGCTGTAAATCCCAGAATGGCGCGAAAGCACGACTGAACAACACCTGAATTTCAGCGTCCTCGGTGGCGTCCCCCCGTCGTTCTCCTTCCATTTTTATCCAGAGTTTATTGAGATCGGTGCCCAGCCAGCCCTGCCCTTCCCAATTCAGAACATCCGAGCCATCGGTCACCCGTAACTCCAGCCGGTCGAGCATAAACTTGGCAAGTACGGGATTGTCGTCCATCCCCATATCGGCGCGCAGAGCGGATGAAGATATTACCGCCGACGCTAATATCAGTAATTTGCCAATCTGCATAACGTTGTTCATAGTTCAATTCCTTGTCAGCACTTTGCTGTTTTTACCTGTTTGTCACGTGATTGGTTGTGTTTTAACGCACGCCCTTGAAACACTAGCGTTGCGTTAACTAACCACCACCTCGCGAAACATACCCATCATGTGATACAGCAAATG
This sequence comes from Porticoccaceae bacterium, assembly GCA_041600415.1. Taxonomy (GTDB): domain Bacteria; phylum Pseudomonadota; class Gammaproteobacteria; order Pseudomonadales; family Porticoccaceae; genus JBFJKD01. The sequence continues at coordinate 14,150 of JBFIKF010000003.1, forward strand.
GCAGTGGTACGCCCAACTGCCCGGTGCATCTGCGGTTACCAGATAACTGATCTTCGCCCCGGGCTGTACCACCACCGTGTGCTTGCGGGGGATGTATTTGCCGTCCCCAGTTTCCAGGTCACTCCACATACCGTGTAAATGAATGGGGTGATGCATCATGGTGTCGTTAACCAACGTAATGCGCACCCGCTCGCCGAGGCGTAACTGCAAGGGTTCAGCATCGGCAAAACTTACGCCATTTATGGACCACATATAGCGGCGCATATTGCCGGTTAAATGTAATTCGATTTCTCGCTCCGGCTCGCGGGGATCTGGCGTAGCATAAAGATTGCGTAAATCTGCGTAGACCAGCACCTTACGCCCGTTATCCCGCAAACCGACACCCGGGTCGTCCAGCCGATAACGGGCACCTTCGACGCGACTATCCACCTGAGGACCGAACTCTGTCGCGGCGTGTCGAACCTCTACGTCACGACCGTACCCCGCCCCACCGCTACCAATTGCGGGTTTCGCCTCAGCCATATCGTGCATACTGTGATCCATCCCGGGCATTTGATTCGGCATAATTGACGCCTTCTCGCCTGCCGTTGACGGTGCCGTATCCTGGTTGTGTGCATTGTGGTCTGCACCCGTCATATCCATGCCAGCCATATTCATGCCCATATCCACATGGGATAGCACCGGCGCCGCATCCATGGCGGGCACTTCACTCGACAGGGACAGATCCGGCGTCAGAGTACCCCGCGCAAACCCTGTGCGGTCTATGGCCTGAGCGAACAGAGTATAAGCGGTATCGTTCTCGGGCTCGACAATGACATCGTAAGTTTCCGCAACACCAATACGAAACTCGTCCACGGACACCGGTGCAATATTTTGACCATCTGCTGCAACCACAGTCATTTTCAACCCGGGAATACGCACATCGAAAAACGTCATCGCCGCGCCGTTAATAAAACGCAAACGTATTTTTTCGCCATTGTTAAATAACCCGGTCCAGCCCGCAGCCGGTGTTTGACCATTCATCAAAAATGTATAGGTATACCCGCTCACATCGGAGATGTCCCGGTCACTCATACGCATACGGTTCCACATTTGTCGGTCGCGCCAGGTTTGCGCGACTCCTTTGGCCTGCACCTCCCGCCAGAGATCTCCTGCGGTGCGCTCGCGAAAATTGTAGTAGTGACTTAATTTTTTCAGTTTATGAAAAATCTGTTCCGGCGCCTCGTCGCTCCAGTCGGACAGCATCACCACATAGTCCCGGTCACAGACAATCGGATCGGGAGTTCCCGAATCAATAATAATCGGCCCAAGCAGGCCCGTTTGCTCCTGAAACCCGGAGTGGCTGTGATACCAGTAGGTGCCGCTTTGGCCCACGCGAAATCGGTATTGATAACTATCTCCCGGAGCGATGCCGGGGAAGCTGATGCCGGGGACGCCGTCCATAGCCGCGGGCAAAATAATGCCGTGCCAGTGAATGGAGCTTTGATGCGGCAAATGATTGGTCACAGTGAGCGTGACGTCCTGACCCTCTTTCCAGCGTAACAGGGGTCCGGGAACACTGCCGTTAACAGCGGTGGCGATGCACTCCGCGCCGGTGAAATTGACCGGTTGATAACCTATATTCAGATTGAAATGAGGGCCGGTCAACACAGGCGACTTCGGTACTAGCGACGGTCCTTCCGACTCAGGTTGCGCCCGTACGCTGCCACCGGCCATCAACAGGGCGCCCGATGCGCAGGTTCCAAGTACGAAGCGTCTGCGAGATAAAGATACTTCGTTCGACCCCGGCATATAATTTTTCAGTTTCATTTTCGCTGTTCCTTAATTCGTTGCCTCGGGGGCTGTGACGTGCTCGTACAATTCAACGCCACCATCGGTGCGCAATAGCATCACCTGATAGGGCTGAAAACGATCCTGCATCTCCATACCCGGACTGCCGATCGGCATGCCAGGCACAGCCAGACCGCGGGCGCCCTCCGGTTTTTCCACCAAAAATCGGCGAATTATTCGAGCTGGAACATGGCCTTCAAAAACATAGCCCTCGGCCTCACTGTGGGCGGTATGGCAACTCTGGTACTGTGGTGGAATGGCAAACCGCGTTTTTACCTCTGCCATATCACGGTTATCTCTCAGCTCTACGGTAAAGTCTTCGCTCTTCAGATGCTGCGCCCACAGGGTACAGCAGCCGCAGTTGGCATCTTTATAGACCGTTAGCGCCAGCGGATCTTCGGCCCAGGTCCCACTCGACCCGAAGAGAGGCACTAACATCGCCACCAACAGACGTACACACAAGGGTTTGAATAAATACCATTTCACGGTCTATCTCCCGACATTCAATTGACGATTGGAAGGACAAAAACACCCACAAGATGGCGCGTCAGCCGTAAGAAATTACGATTTTCGAAGCCGTAACGCCGTAAACAACAATCAGATTTGAATGGGAGGTCGGTAGCGAGCGCCGGTGCGACGCACCGTTGGCAGGGATGTAGAGTCGGAAAGGTGGGTTACGACAGGCGCCAGTAGCGGCATGCTGACGGAAGCAACTGGCGCCAAGGGCGACGCGCAGGCGCCGGACAAACATTGACAGGGATGGTTAGAGTTATCGCAATCAGCGTGTCCGACCACCGTCATGGCACCCTGCCGATCCCCACTCAATGCTGAAAAGTGATCGTCGTCTCCACAGTGAGCAGCAGTATGCTCTGCATAGACAGTTGTTTTTTCGCGGTCAGCAACACCGGTGTCGAGCTGCGACCACCGCAGTTCGCTGTGCCCCGCCCAGGGGGCGTTGACGTCCCCGCCCTGTCCGGTTGCTGGGACGATCAAGACCAGCAGCATCAGATACACCCAGCGCCGTTCCTGGCGACTCGAACAACATTTCATGGCGAAGCGACCCATTACATCATTGCCAATGAATTTCCGGTGGTAAGGTTAAAGTCGCCCGGATCGGCGACAACACAATGGAAACTAAACTGCCATAATCTGCCGAATGCGCAAGAGGCCTGGTTAAGTTAACATTTTACAGACCCTGACCGGTACTTAAAGTTCTGGATTTTCTTGCCACCCACTCCCCGTTTCAAAAAGGATCAAGCGGGATACTCCTTGAGCGATAACTGATCGCTGTGGATTTGCCGGTTGTTGCCCTCAATACTGCCGCCGCCAGGATTTCTTTGCGACACTGCCACCTGTGGCAATATGCATATTGTCGACGCCCGGGAAAAACTGGCGATTACCTTTTTCGCCGCGCCTGATAGAGCTGGTCCGGGCGCCTCGAACTACTGGCGATGTTGCAAGGTCGGTAATACACTGGCGCGAATCTCGGCGGCAGTGTGCCGAGTCAGGCCTTTTGCCAGATCCATGCCCACCAGGGCGCTGACCCGTTTCGACAATTGCCGCCGCAACGCTCCCGGGGAAGCAGGTGCGGCGAAAAGTGAACCGGCAAACAGATTACCCCTTACGCCGCTTCCACCGGGCGCAGATTGGCCAATTCGGCTTCCGTAAACAACCGGGAACGAGTCAAAAAGCGTACCCCCAGGGGAATTTCGAGAGAAAAACTGGCGCCCCTGCCAGGCACCACATCGACTATAGTGTGAGAATTTTTATAATATTCAAATTGTTGCGCACCCATATAAAACTTGCAGCCGTGAACTTCCCCGAGATACAGATCTCTGCTGCCCAACAAATAATCTCCCACCGCAAAACACATGGGCGACGAACCGTCACAGCAACCGCCACTTTGATGAAACATCAAGGCGCCATGTTGCTCCCGCAGCTGATCGATAATCGCTTCAGCCGCGGGAGTCACACTGACTCGTTCAGTCACCAACGTGGAGCCCATAGTAAGCAACCTGCTCTTAAACCATTACGCAAAAAGTACGCAACCCCTCAAAAGAAGCCCAGCTTGTTCTTGTTGTAGGAAATCAGCACATTTTTTGTTTGACGGTAGTGTTCCAGCATCATGTGGTGATTTTCACGACCAAAACCAGAGTTTTTATACCCACCAAACGACGCGCCAGCTGGATATACGTGATAGCAGTTCACCCATACCCGTCCAGCCTGAAGGCCCCTGGTGAATTTCTGTACCTGGTGCATATCCCGCGACCAGATTGCCGAACCAAGACCGTACAACGTGTCGTTGGCAATCGCCAAGGCTTCATCCTCGTCCTTAAACGTGGTCACCGCGAGCACCGGCCCAAAAATCTCTTCCTGGAATACCCGCATTTTGTTGTGGCCCTTGAAAACCGTAGGCTGTACATAAAAGCCGTTCGGATACTGGTCGTTTTTGTGGGCCGCGCCGCCACACAGAACCTCGGCCCCTTCCTGCTTGCCGATGTCGATATAGCTCATGATTTTTTCGAACTGGTCGTTGGAGGCCTGGGCACCCATCATGGTGCTCAGTTCGTAGGGGTCGCCCATTTTAATAGCGGCAATGCGCTCCAGGCAGCGCGCCATAAATTTCTCGTAAATACTTTCCTGAATCAGCGCCCGAGAGGGAGCGGTACACACTTGCCCCTGATTGAGTGCGAACAGTACCAGCCCTTCGATGGCTTTATCAAAAAATTCATCGTCGGCATCCATGACGCTTTCCATAAAGATATTCGGCGATTTACCACCCAGCTCCAGAGATACCGGAATCAGATTCTCTGCGGCGTACTGCATAATCAGGCGACCAGTGGTGGTTTCACCGGTGAATGCCATTTTTTTCACATCCGGATGAGTCGCCAGGGGTTTGCCTGCTTCGGGTCCGAAACCGTTGACAATATTAACCACACCGGGAGGTAGAATATCACCCAGCACCTCCATTAAAATCAGGACCGATACGGGAGTTTGTTCCGCTGGCTTCACAACAATACAGTTGCCGGCTGCAATAGCAGGAGCTATTTTCCAGGCTGCCATTAGCAGCGGAAAATTCCACGGAATAATCGCACCCACCACACCGTAGGGTTCGTGTACCTCCATGGATACGGTATCGTCGTCAATATTGGTAACACTGCCCGCCTCGGTACGTATGCAGCCGGCAAAATAACGAAATTGATCGATGGCAATCGGCAAGTCGGCACCCAGAGTTTCGCGAATACCTTTACCGTTATCGCAGGTTTCCACGACTGCCAGCCGCTCAATATTAGCTTCCATACAATCGGCGATTTTGAACAGCACCATACTGCGCTCGGCGGCAGAAGTTTTGCCCCAGGCAGGGGCAGCTTGCCACGCGGCCTCGACGGCCAGATCGATATCCTTGGACGTGGAGCGGGGAATACGTGTGACCAACGCGTTATCAATCGGCGAGGTATCTTCGAAATATTTACCATCCACTGGCGCAACCCATTTGCCGCCAATGTAATTTTCGTATTTGTCCTGAAAGGTCGGTCTTTGATAACCCATTGTGGTAGTCCCCTGATCTGTAATAAATATAAATCGCCGGAAATTCTGGCGTTAATGAGTGTCGATGCTGTGCGTCCGAGTAAAGAATATGGATGACGGTCAATCCAGGAAGCCAGCGGATTATGCTACCGCGACTCTACAAGCGCAAGCGGACTACGGGCAACCAAACGGCTGGCGCTCGATGTACCGATCAGTCTTTAATGTTACCAGCAGGTTGGGGTTGATATGACGCTTGTTGGACGACTTGCGCCATCACAACAACAGTACCGTGCGAAGGGAAGGCCGAAGAATGACAGTAGAATTCGTGGCGTTAACTGATATGAATAATCAGGTTCCGTTCCCCGGGGACCGTGCGATGTTCCCACAAATAAATGCCCTGCCAGGTGCCCAGCGCCAGGGTTTTATCCAGTATGGGGATAGACAGGCTGGTGGCGGTAAGTGCGCATTTGATATGGGCTGGCATGTCTTCCGGCCCTTCCAGATTGTGGGTATATAACGAATCCTGTTCCGGAACAAGGCGATCGAGCCACCTTTCAAGGTCGACCCGTGCGGACGAGTCGTAACCTTCCTGGATCAACAAGCTAGCGGAAGTATGCTGTATAAACAGTGTGCATAGCCCTTCTTTAATAGCACGTCCTTCTACGATGGCTAACACGTACGCCGTTATGTTGTGTAAGCCCTTGCGATTGACCGGGATAGATACTTTGGTAATCAATTTTTATTATCCTTAATGTATTTATACGGATCGCAGCACAGGTTTCTTGCACAACAGCGGCGTATACTAGCAGATCATCAACTGTAGCCAAACACCCTCCGTGCATGCCATCGACCCCACCAATTACGCACAACAACTGCAGGACAAATTGGGCGATCTGAAAACGCAGTTGCAGGGCATTAACATGCCGAATGTGGCGGTGTTTGCATCTGCACCACTGCATTTTCGTATGCGTGCAGAGTTTAAAGCCTGGCACCAGGACGACACCGTACGCTACGCCATGTATCGCCCTGGGCAGCGCAGCCAACCCTATGTGATCGACGAATTTCTTATCGGGTCGCCGCGCCTCTGCGCACTGATGCCACAACTACTCACGCAGCTGAATGCCGAGCCGATTCTGAGAGAGCGACTATTTTCCATAGAATTTCTCACCACCCATAGCGGTGAGGCGCTGGTGACGCTGATTTACCATCGCCCCCTGGATAGCGCCTGGGAAGCCAGTGCTCAGCAGTTAGGCACCCTGCTGCAAGCGGATATCGTGGGTCGTAGCCGTAAACAGAAAGTAGTTATTGGGCGAGATTTTGTGGTTGAAGAATTAACCGTGGCTGGCAGGTCTTATCAATTTCAACAAATTGAAAGTGGTTTTACGCAACCCAATGCCGGGGTGAATCAGAAGATGCTGGCATGGGCGTTGGCGCAAAGCGCGTCACTCGGCGGTGATTTACTGGAACTGTACTGTGGCAACGGCAATTTTACCGTAGTACTTGCACAAAATTTCAGGCGGGTTCTGGCAACCGAAATTGCTACCGTCTCGGTAAATGCTGCGCGCTATAATCTGTCGATGAACGCTGTAGAGAACACCAGCGTCGTGCGCATGGCCAGCGCTGAAATTGCCGCCGCATTGAATGGGGAGCGACTATTTCGCCGCCTGCAAGATATCGATTTACCCAGCTATTCATTTTCCACAGTTTTTGTCGACCCACCCAGAGCCGGGCTGGATGGAGAAACTGTGGAGCTGGTACGTCAATTCGATAATATTTTGTATATTTCCTGCAATCCGGACACGCTTAAAAATAACCTATCGGCGTTGGCGAGGACCCATGGGGTTGTCAGCTTTGCCGTTTTCGATCAATTCCCCTACACACCGCATCTGGAATGTGGCGCATTATTGCGGCGCATAGACAATAAATAAATGCAGCATTTTTTATTAGGGTGCCGGTTAATTATTCAGCAGTTGGTGACAGGCTGCGATCACAAAATCTCGATAATTCCCTTCGATGCGCAAGCGTTCCAGCGTGTAACGCTTTTTATCCGCTGCAGACAGGGCCTGCCAACGATCCAGTATGGGAATATGTGCCGTCGCCTCTGCCACTTGCGTAAACACTCGGCGCTGCTGACTAAAGCGATGACCCTCGTGCAGCTGTTGCATCAGGTGGTCAATACGCATGCAGGCTTCCGTGACCGTCAACTCATCGGCCACGGTCGCCCGCGCCAGGAGTTCAATACTCCTGTGCGCACGCTCGGAGCGTGCGCTGGCGTCCTGCTGTCGTAATTCAGCAGCCCGCCGTTGAGACACCGCAAGCGCCCGCAACTTGCGCCGCAAATGGAGCGCATAGCCAGCAAGAACAATAACGATCAGTGCCGCAACAATCCAGTAATACATCGCTGCTCCCAAAAGCAGAAAACATAATCGCCCAGCCTTTCTCCGTCTAAATAAGCTGGGCGGAGCGCAGGCCAATTAGCCCCACCACGATCACCACAAACGATACCAGGCCACTCAACAAAACCGTATTGGCAGCCATGCGCGTATTGCCGCCAAACAATTGCACGAATACCACACTAATAGTAGCGGTCGGCGCGGACAGCAACAGAAATAATATGCCAAGCTCCATCTGCCGCAATCCCAGATAATAGCCGATGGGCACGCCTACCAATGGCGTCAACAGGGACTTGAAACAACAGGCTGCCCAGGCACCTGCGGAGGGATTGCGCAACTGCCCAAAATCCAGCGCCGCTCCCACGTTAATCAAAATTAAGGGTACCGTCAGTTGCCCGAGTAAATTTCCAGTCGCCACCACCAGGGTGGGGATGGGTATTTCCAGTAACCCAACCCCCGCGCCAAATACCACACTGATAATAATCGGGTTTCTAATAATGTCGTGCCAGTAGTTACCCGCGCCATGGTCCGTTACTTGAGCGTAATATTTAAGGACGCCAACGGAAAACACATTATTAAAAATAATAAACAACCCGATCAACAGCGATGCCAGTGCTATCCCTTCAATGCCGTAGATACTTTGCGACAGGGCCAGACCCGACACCAAAATATTACCGCGCACCGCACCCTGCAGAAAAACACCGCGATCTTGCCTGGCCTTTACCATAAACGGCGCAATCATGTAGGCCAGCAACGCCATGGCCAACACAATACCTAACGAGACAAAGATAAATCGGGAAATTACGCCGGAACTGAGATCGGCGCCCGCCAACGACAAAAATAACATTATCGGGGCAGCGTAATTAAAAATAATATGGGCGCTATCTTTAAGAAACTCGTCGCTCAAAATAGCGCGCCTACGCAAGTAGGCACCCAGCACTGTCACCGCGTAAATCGGCGCAATGGTACTGACCGCAAACGCCACCACTTCAAGATTAGTCGCCACGCTCAGCCCGTAGTGCCGTCAGTGTGGGTCGCTCGGGATGAACTACTCAGCACTCGGATTATCCGGAGGAAATTGAGCCAGCTGTGCATTCTCATCCTCCACCTGCCCCTCCTCGCGCAATGTCGCTGGTATTTCGCGCTTGACTGGCGCGCCGAGAGTTTTTAGATCGTCCATTCTTTTGACCAAATTGCCCTTGCCCCTCGATAGACGGTTGCGGGTCAGAGTCCAGGCTTCCTGGGATTTATCCAGATGTTTGCCAATTTCTTCCAGCGCCTGCACCACTAACACAAATTGATCGTATAGCGCTCCGGCCTGGGCGGCGATTTTTTCCGCATTGCGATTTTGATCGGCGTAGCGCCAGATATTATTTATGGTGCGCAAGGTCGCCATCAACGTACTCGGACTGACCAGAATAATGCCGCGATCATAGGCATCCCTGAATAAAGTCTGATCGCGCTCGATAGCAACCATAAACGCCGCTTCGATGGGCACGAATATCAGAACAAAATCCAGGGTATTGATTCCCTCGAGTTGTTCGTACGCCTTGCGGCTCAGCCCTGTGACATGGTTGCGGATCGACAGTACATGTTGATTGAGATGACGCGCCCTGGCATCGTCGTCATCGCTGCGGCAATAGCGCTCGTAATCGGTCAACGACACCTTGGCATCGATAACGATATCCCGTTTGTCCGGTAACCGCAGAATGACATCCGGACTGCGTCGCCGGCCATCGTCATCCTTGAGGGACACCTGGGTTTCATATTCCCGGCCTTTACGTAGACCCGATTCCTCGAGCAGCCGTTCCAGCACCACCTCGCCCCAGTTACCCTGCACCTTGCTGTCGCCCTTTAGCGCCGTGGCCAGCATGACAGCATCGTCGCCAATGCGCTGCGCCTGTTTTTGCAACTCGCTTATCTGGCCAATTAAGCGGTTGCGCTCGGCGCTTTCCTTGTGCTGACTGTCGTCGATTTTTTTACGAAACTCGCTCAATTCGCGCCGTAACGGGTCCACCGTACTGTCCATTACCTGCTTGCTACTGCGATTGAAGATCGCCTGTTTATCCTCAAAAATCCGGTTGGCAATATTTTCGAATTCGCGACCAAGGGTGTTTCTGGCGTCAGTCAGTAACGCCAGTTGCTCCTGGTACCGCTGCTGTTCACTGGCAAGGCGTGCGGTCAGGCCCGCATTCTCTGTACTCAGTGCGGCATTGCGTTCGAGTACGCTGGCCAATTGCGCTTCGAGTGCGGCGTTACGCTCCCGCAAATGTTCCCCGGTGGTCTGGGAGCGCGTGTGGCGCCCGTGCATCAGGCTCAGCCCAACAGCCAGCCCAATGCCTGCGCCGATCATCACAGTGGAAATCAGTTGCCAATCGAAAGGAAATGTCATGGGCTGCATTTTAGCAGTATGGGTAGCGCCATTGGTGTAAAATTGTCACGGAATATTCGTACTGGCTATCCATGGCATTCTTAGCAAAAATTCTTGTTTTTGATTCTGGCGTCGGCGGACTAAGCGTGTTGCACACGTTGCGCCAACGTTTACCCGAGTGCCGCTATGTGTACGCCTGTGACAACGCGGCCTTTCCCTACGGTACCAAGGATGAGGCTACCCTGATAGAACGGGTGGACCAGGTGCTCCACGCCCTGATCAGACAGGAGGCCCCAGATATTGTGGTGGTTGCCTGCAACACCGCCAGCACCCTGGCGTTGCCCCGTATTCGCGCGCACTTCAGGGATCCGGTGGTTGGCGTCGTTCCCGCCATCAAACCGGCGGCCGCATTATCCAAAACCCGGGTTTTTGGCCTGCTGGGCACGCCGGGCACCGTGCAGCGGCCTTATACGCAACAGCTGATCGACGAATTTGCCAGCGACTGTGCAATTGTACGGGTCGGCAGCAGCGAGCTGGTGCAGCTCGCCGAAGCCGCTCTGCGCGGGCACCCCCCCCGGCCCGCTCAGCTAAGGGATATTCTCGCGCCTTTCTTTGCTCACTCATCGCTGGATTGTATTGTGCTCGCCTGCACGCACTTCCCGTTACTGAAGAAGGAATTAACTGCCGCCTGCCCGCGCCCCATTACCTGGATTGATTCCGGGGAGGCTATTGCCCGACGGGTCGCCTCCCTGTTGCCAACGGACGGCACTGTTGCACACCACGACATCTGTCCATCCAGCAATATCCCACGCGACACCAGCCAAACGCCGCAGCCACAACAAAAAGCGTTATTCACCGCGCAAACCGCTGATCTCGAGTTATTAAAACCTGCACTGCTAAAATTTGGTTGCAGCCAGCTGGCGTTTATACAGGTGTAAACTTCCGCGGCCTACTCATCCACGGACGATTTCGCGACGCGACGAATATCGCCAATGCCCGCCCGCGCCGGAATACTTAGATACTTGCGACCATTTTCAGTGACGTAACGCTGGGCAACCAGTCCCTCTGGATAATTCTCAAAATCGGCAACAGCCTCCTCGACGCAAACGTAACTACTTAGACGGCGACAATTCATTTCGGTAGGTACCATCACAAAGTATTCACCAGTCGTTGCGTATTCGACGATCTGCTGTGGCGACCGCCAGAAAGACTCCACCAATTCACTGCCGTCGTGTACACCGTCCTGCCCTTGCGGCGCGGGGGCAATGAAAAAGCGGGTTGAAAACCGCTTGCTTCGTTCCGCCGGTGTCACCCAGTGTGCGAAATACGTTAGCGCATCGGGCACCGCCTGCAAACCGTGCTGCCGCAGCAGGCGCGAAAACAGATTTTCGTTGCGGGCCACCGCCTCGCGATGTTTGCGCACGGCTGCCAACCGTTCCGCGTCCGGCCAGGCTCCATCCGCCGTCTGCGCGAACAAAATACCGGTTTCCTCAAAGGTCTCGCGGATGGCCGTAACCCGCAGAGCCCCCAACTCGTCCATCGCGCCGTCGCCATCACCTGATTCCAGCGCCCCACCTGGAAAAACGAGCGCGCCACTGGCAAAAGTAGTCGCTCGATTGCGCACGGCAACAAAAATTTCCATACCCGCCTGTGTCGCTCCCACAAATTTGTTGCGGGCAATAACCAGGCTCGCGGATGCTCTTGGCAGTACGGGTGCTACATTATTTGCCATGTATTACTCGCTGCATGATAAATATCTATAAATGATTGGGTGCCCCGCGCCCTTTGTGCCATTATTAACTCGCATAAAAATCAAGTCCATTGCCAACTGCCACCCCGACGCCATTATGCTCAATCCGTTATTCAACATCACCGCGCTGGAACAGAACATCGCTGCCGGGGACCTGATTTTAACCCCGAACCATCGACTGGCGCGGGTCATTCGTTCCACCTGGGGTGAGCAGTGCGCTGCACGACGGGGACTAACGCGATGGCCGCAGCCGCAAATTTACGCCCTCGAAAGCTGGCTGGAAGAATGCTGGCAACAACTCCTGGATCAGTGTTATATACCCGCACTGGCGGGCGCGGTGGTGAGCGATCAGGGTGCGACACTGCTGTGGAGGACCGCCATCGGCAGTGACCGGGAAGCGCCCCCGGATCTCGACCCGTCAAACTTCGTGCGCCTCGCTCAGCAAACTTGGCGGGATTTGCAACGCTGGAGCATTCAGCCGCACCAGCTTGCAGCGAGCCGGCATCCGGGTACTCAATACTTTTTGCGCTGGCTCAAAGGTTTTCAACAGGCACTGGGCGAGCGGCAGCTTCTGACCCGGGAAGACAGTTATGCAATAATTGCGGACGCCTTTGCAGAACGAGTACTGCAACGCCACCCACGTGTCGTTACCATTGGATTTCAAACAACGCCCCCGCTGTTTGCGCGCATTATCCTGGCCGCAAGCGACGTGGAACCTCTGCAACCGCAACCTTCGCCGAGGCACACATCCGCTGTTCACGGGACCGTTTTAAGTGACGAAAATGCCGAAATCACCGCAGCCGCCCACTGGGCCATGGAACAATATAAACTTGATCCACACCAGCGCATTGGCGTGGTGTTCAGCAGTCTCAACCGTATGCGAGATAAGGTAGAGCGGATCTTTCGCGACACCTTCAGCCCTACGCACTGCCTGCCCGGTAGTCCCCATGCCCCCGCCAGCTTTAATTTGTCAGCCGGAACACCCTTGGGTCAGACCCCTGTCATCCGCACGGCGTTAAGTCTGTTAACCCTGCACAGCACAGTACCGTTTACCCTGGATGAGTATTGCGCCCTGCTAAATAACCCGTTCTGGGGCGCGACGACAGCGGACATCGTTCTACGCAGTCAAGCCGAGTTGTTACTACGCAAACTGGGCAAGGTCGTGCCCGGCCACGACGATCTGCGCGGCGCGTTGCAACAGGCACAAAGCGGTTTGCGGGAACACAGCTCCAACCTGGCGGAATTACTGCAGAAAGTTCGGGAACTCAACCGGCAGCGTCCCCATCGGGCACTCTTTTCCTACTGGGCGCAGTACTGCGCTAAGCAGCTAACAGTGCTCGGCTGGCCCGGCCCGCGGGCCCTGGACAGCATCGAATACCAGCAGGTGGAGCGTTGGCGTTCGGTCCTGGAGGATATGGCCTCGCTGGATCACTATGGCCCTGCGGTAACTTACGGAGAAGCATTGGCGGAACTCACCCAACTGGCGAACAATGCGGTATTTCAACCTGAAACCCCGGATTCAGCGATCCAGGTGCTGGGGTTACTGGAAGCCGCCGGTCTGCGTTTTGACCGCCTGTGGGTCGCGGGCATGGACAGCAATCAGTGGCCCCAGGGCGTGGTTTACAACCCCCTGTTGCCGCCAGCACTGCAACGCCAATGGCAGCTCCCAAGAGCTTGCCCCGAGCAGGAGTTGGCCCTCGCGCAGACGCTTTTCGACCAATTTTCCCACAGCGCGGATCAGGTTGTATTCAGTTACTCGCGGATGGAAGGGGATACGGAATTGCGCCCCAGCGCGCTACTGGACGGACTACAGACTTATCCATTGCCCGCGAAATCTGAAGCTGATAATGCTGCAGGAGTCTCGACGTCGTGGGGAGCGGTCCCCCAACCGGTCGGGACCCAACCAACACTCGAAGCCGTAGCTGCTCACAGCGCCCCACCCCTCGACCCCCTGCCCCAGCAGTGGCGCGGCGGCAGTGGCCTGTTGCGGGACCAGGCGGGATGTCCTTTCAACGCCTTTGCCATCTGGCGCCTTGGCGCAACTCCGTTGCCAGACCCCCAGCCCGGCCTGTCCCCACAGGAGCGTGGCGTTTTGGTGCACCGCTGCCTCGAGTTGCTATGGCGACAACTGCAATCTCAGGCGAATCTGCTTGCGCTCGATAAAGGCGCGCTGTCCGCCCGTACGACCGAAGTTATCGACCAGGCGCTCGCGCCTCTCGAACGTCGACGCCCGGACCTGTTTGGTGTGCGATTTTCACGCCTGGAGCGGCAACGACTACAGCATTTGTTGCACAGCTGGTTGGCGATTGACCGCACCCGCCCGCCCTTTGTAGTCACCCCCCCGGAACAGGAGACCAGCGTCACCATTGGTGGACTGGTTCTTACGTTGCGTATGGACCGCGTCGATCGACTTGAAAACGGCGAACTGGTGTTAATTGATTACAAAACTGGCTCAGCCAACATCAAAGACTGGGGCGGTGAGCGCCCGGCGGACCCCCAGCTTCCCCTGTACGCGGTGCACGCCGGGGCACCCATCGCAGCGCTGTGTTTTGCTCGGGTCTCTACCGCCAAAGATTGCGCCCTGAATGGCATCGCGGAAAATCCCGATCTTTTGCCAAAACTGGAGCCGCTTGGCAAACTGGCACTGCCGTCTACCTGGGCGGGAACCCTTGAACACTGGCACCACGCCCTCACCGTACTGGCCGACGAATTTTGTGCGGGTACGACACCCATCGTATTTTACAACCCGTCTACCCTGCGCAATCACAGCTATCTATTGCCACTCAATCGTTATCCCGAACAACAGCTAGTAAACAACGACCCGCAGGAAAACGACACTACGCAAATAATTATGGGGTTCCTTTCGTGACCGCGCCTGCCGATCATGCCGTGCGTCAACAGGCCCTCGATATCGGGCAATCCTTTGCGGTGGCCGCCCCTGCCGGCGCGGGAAAAACCGGTCTGCTGATTCAACGCATGCTGACCCTGCTGGCGACCTGCAAACAACCGGAACAGATTTTGTGCATGACCTTTACCCGCAAGGCCGCCGGGGAAATGCGCGGGCGCCTGATCGACGCCCTGACAGGCGCCGCGAATGAACAGCCACCCGCGGACGATTACGCCCGCCAGACCTGGCAATTTGCGCGGGACGTATTGGCCCGCGACCGGGCACAAAACTGGCAACTCATTCAGTCGCCAAACCGCCTGCGCATTATGACCATTGATGGCTTCTGTCGCAGCCTCGCCCAGTTACTTAGCGCCGCAGCCGGTATCGGCGAGCTGCCCGAGCCCACCGAAAATCCGGATCCTTACTACCGCCTCGCCATTAGCGAACTGCTGGGGGAACTGGAAACTCACAGCGCCGCGGGTGATGCCCTGGAAAATCTTCTGGCCCACACAGACAACGACATGGGACGTCTGGAAGCTTTACTGATGCGCCTGTTGCAGAAACGGGAACAGTGGCTCCCCCATATTTTTGCCAGTCGCGACGCGCGACCCGTACTCGAATCGTTTCTCGTAAACGTTAACGCCGAAACCGTCGCTAACTGCCGCACCCTGCTCGCTCCGCGCGCTGCGGAGTTATTAACTCTGGCGGACTACGCTGCCCAGCATCTGGCGGTGACGATCCCCGAACACGACCTGGTGACGTGGCAGGGTCTGCAACAGTTGCCCGACGCGGCCAGCGCCTGGCGCGCTATCACCGATTTATTAGTTACCAAAGACAATAGTTGGCGCGCACAGGTCGATAAACGCCTGGGCTTTCCGACGAAAAAAGACGCCATCACCCCGGACCTGGCGGACACTCGTAAAGCACAGTGGCAGGACCTGGTGGACTGGTGCCAGGGCGAACCCGGTCTGCTGGAAGCACTGATTGATGTGCGCTACGTACCGAACGCGGTGTTTGGGGATCGACAATGGCAGACGCTCGAGGCCCTGACCACTACGCTGCCGCGCCTGGTCGGCCATCTTGATCTGGTATTTCGCCGCGCCGGTGTCGCCGACTTCGCCGCCATCTCCCTGAGCGCCCTGCAGGCTCTTGGGGATGCAGATAATCCCACGGATTTGACCTTGCAACTGGATTATCAAATTCAACATATTCTGGTGGACGAGTTCCAGGATACCTCATCCCTGCAATTTGACCTGTTGCGTCGGCTCACCGCGGGCTGGCAGCCGGGCGACGGGCGCACCCTGTTTATTGTCGGCGACGGCATGCAATCCCTGTACGGTTTTCGCAACGCCAACGTCGGTCTGTTTCTCGACGCACGTCGGCATCCGGTGGGCGACATCGCCCTGCAACCACTGGATCTGACCGCCAACTTCCGTTCCCAGAGCAATCTGATTAATTGGATAAATCGCCTGTTTAAAAACGCGTTCCCGGCGCTACCGAACCCCGGTCGCGGCGCAGTGCCCTATTCTCCTTCCAGCGCGGTGAAGTCCGCACTGGACGGCCCGGCGGTAACCATCGATCTGTTTGCGGGGCATGCCAACCGCCAGGCCGAGGCGCAACGGGTTGCCGATCACGTAGACGCTGCGCTGCAGGATAGTTCCGCGGGCTCGGTTGCCCTGCTGGTGCGCAACCGGGGTCACCTGCGAGATATTCTGCCCACCCTGTATCAACGGGGCCACAGTTGGCTGGCCACCGACATCGATCCCCTCGCTACCCGTATGGCGGTAATTGATCTGACTTCCTTAACCCGGGCGTTGCTGTGTCCGGCGGATCGCGTCGCCTGGTTGTCGGTGCTCCGCGCACCCTGGTGTGGTCTCGATAATCACGACTTGCTGCACCTGGTTAACACGCCACTCACTGATAACCCACTACCTGAGGGCGCCCACTACCCCCTGTTACTCACCCAGTTAATTAACCACCGGGACATCCCCCTGTCATCTCAGGGCCAGACAATCCTGGAGCGGGTGGTTCCGGTTTTACGACAGGGGTGGGAGCAACGCCACCGCAAGCCGTTGCGTACCTGGATAGAGGGCGTGTGGATTGCTCTGGGTGGACCCGCGGCGCTGCGGGATTCGGCAGCACTGTCTCAGTGTCGCCAGTATTTTGAGGTGCTCGAGGCCCGCGCAGACGATGCGCTCAACAACTGGCGCCTTTTCCGGGTTGCTCTGGAGCGACTTTACGCAGCGCCCGCAGCCAGCGCCGATACCCGCCTGCACATCATGACGGTACATAAAGCTAAGGGACTGGAATTCGACACCGTGATTATTCCGGGTCTCGACCGCGGTGGACGGAGCAACGACACGGAACTACTGCTGTGGCGGGAGCGCGTTTCTGCCGCCGGGCAGACACAGCTGCTGCTTTCTCCACCGCCAGCGGTGGGCCAGGACAAAGACGCTCTGTACGAACACCTGAAACGGGAGGAGAAGTTAAAAACCCAACTGGAAAATACACGAGTCCTGTACGTCGCCTGCACTCGGGCCATACGCCGTCTGCACCTGCTCTTCCACTTGTCGGAGCAGTCCAGCCCTTCCCAAAACAGCCTGTTGGCGGCCCTGTGGCCACAGCTTGAAAAGGAACTCACACAACCGCCAGCCGATACTATGGTGTTGCAGCACGCGGCACCCGCTGATGCCGATAATCCTGAGGCGCAAGCAGCAAGCGATTTTTATCGTCTGCCCAGTGACTGGCATTTTAGATCACCCCCTGATGTCACGACTGCCAGTGTTACCGCCAACGTCACCACGGCACAGACTCCTCGCCAGGACGGCGATGCCGAATCACGCCATATCGGCACCGTGTTGCACCGCACTCTGCGGCAGGTAACCCTGGAGGGTCTTGCAAACTGGCATGCCCAGCGAATTAATCAACAGCGGCGTGCCTGGGCCATCCAGTTACAACAACTGGGGGTGAATAATACGGAACACGCCGTCGCCCAGCTCACCGCGGCAATCTCCCACACGCTCGCGAATCAGCAAGGTCGCTGGCTATTGGACAACACCCACAGTGACAGCGCCTGCGAACTGGCCCTGGGTTATGTCGACGACGGTCTGGTGCGCACCGCCATCATCGACCGCACATTTGTCGACAACGGTGTGCGCTGGATTATCGACTACAAGAGCGCGACACCACAGGCGGGACAATCCCTGCATGCATTCACCCGCCAGCAACGGCAAAATTACAGTGCCCAGCTCGATCGCTACGCCGCGCTGTATGGCGGCGAGGGCGACTCGCTACCTGTCAAGCGCGCGTTATTCTTTCCCCTGATTCCCCACCTGGACGTGCTGCCCGATTAATCCGTCCGGAAACAGCCGAGGTCCGCACCCAATTACCTGTAATTTTGCAGTAGAATACCTGTCCTGAATTAGCATTCCGAACAACGGACCGATCATGATCAAGCGCGCCATCGAAAACGTTAATGTGCAATCGCAGGAAGTGTTGCTGCCCCCTGTTGCCCTCAAGCAGGATGTACCGCTGAGCGAAACAGCCGCCAAAACAATCGTCGCTGGACGAGAGGCGGTGCAAAACGTTCTCGACCATCAGGATCACCGCCTGATCGTGGTGGTCGGCCCCTGCTCCATTCACGATGTGGATGCTGCCACGGACTACGCCAACCGCCTCAGGACCCTGGCGGATGACCTCAGCGATACACTGCTAATTGTCATGCGGGTGTACTTCGAAAAACCGCGCACCACCGTCGGCTGGAAAGGTTTGATTAACGATCCCTATCTTAACGACTCGTTCAAAATTTCCGACGGTTTGCATATCGGGCGTCGACTGTTGATGGACATTGCCGAACTGGGCCTGCCGACCGCCACCGAGGCCCTCGATCCTATTTCGCCCCAGTACCTGCAGGATCTTATTTCCTGGTCTGCTATCGGCGCACGCACCACCGAATCGCAAACCCATCGGGAAATGGCCAGTGGGTTGTCATCCGCCGTGGGCTTCAAAAACGGTACCGATGGCGGTTTCAGCGTCGCCATCAACGCCCTGCAATCGGTTTCCAAACCCCACCGTTTTCTGGGCATCAACTCCGACGGTTGCGTGGCGATTATCACCACTGCGGGCAACCCCTATGCGCATATAGTTCTGCGCGGTGGAGACGGCAAGCCAAATTACGATTCCGTCAGCGTCGCTCTGTGCGAGCAGGAACTGACCCAAGCTGGCGTAGCCAACAACATCATGGTGGATTGCAGTCACGCTAACTCCAACAAGAATCACGAGTTACAACCTCTGGTCATGACTAATGTCACCAACCAGATACTTGAAGGTAATCGCTCGATTATCGGCCTGATGGTGGAAAGTAACATTGAAGCGGGTAATCAGAAACTGTCGGCCAATCGGAATGACATGGTATACGGAAAGTCCATTACCGATGCCTGTATCGACTGGGAAACCACCGAACAATCCCTGCGGGATATGCGCGACAAGCTAAAAGACGTACTACCCGGGCGGTTTCGCGACTAACATTCCGGACTTTTATTGCTGGCGCTAAGTCGGATATTCTGAATACCGTTCGGACCGCAGTCCCGGTTCGTACCATTCCGCTTTCGAGTCCCAGAAAATATTGCAGTTCGGTGTAAATTCTATTGGCGTATCCAGACAACCAGCAGGAATAATCAACCTGGTGCCCGCCCGATTAAGGTAGGGAACTCCAGATCCGCAGTTTGTACAAAACACTCGGGAAAACCTTTTGGCCTCTGGAACCTGATAACGCCTGGTTTCTTGCTCTCCGGAAAGCCACTCAATATTGCCCGGTTCAGTAAATATATTGGCGGCATGGGCGGTTCCGGTTGCTTTTCGGCACCGCTTGCAGTGGCATAGATAAAAGGCTTCCGCGGTCCCGCTTAATTTGAAACTTACCTGGCCGCACAAACAGGCGCCCCGTATATTGGTTAGATTATTGCTCATCAGATTCACTCTCCATCATTAGGCAAATACGGTACCTTCCGCTTTTACCTCGCAGGTCGCCGTTGCAATATAGGTCAACCACGGAATAAAGCAACGCCAACGTTACACAACGATGGTGGTAATGGATAAGCCAAAAAACTTCGTATTGAAAGTACAGCAACAAAAGATGATGTTAAGATGCTCAACGTCACCACAATAATATCGGTGTTCCGGGCAATTCGACGGGAGCGCCTCTGGAGCCTTTAAATGCAAGAATCCAAGCTAGTTATTAGCGACATCATTGAATCCAACCCCATGGGCGGGTTTCAAAAACTGGTGATGCTATTTTGTGCGCTGGTGATTGTATTTGACGGATTTGATGTGCTGGCCATCGCCTTCGCCGCGCCCGCCTTAAGCGCCCAATTAGAGATACCCAAAGGGCAGCTTGGATTTGTATTTTCCGCCGGATTAACCGGCATGATGATCGGCGCGTTGGTGCTTGGCCCGGTGGGAGATAGGTATGGGCGCCGACGCGCCGTCATTTTAAGCGTATTTGTATTTGGCCTGTTCACGCTACTTACTGGCTATGTCAAAACCTATAACGAGCTGGTGCTATTACGCTTTTTAACCGGCCTCGGCCTCGGTGGCGCCATGCCTAACGCCACGGCATTAATGACCGAATACGTTTCCAACAAATCTCGCAACGTAGCGGTGGCAGTAATATTTCTGGGAATGCCCATTGGCGGTATTAGTGGCGGTCTGTTGGCATCCGAAATGATTCCCGCCCTTGGTTGGCCGTCGCTGTTCTTTCTTGGGGGAATAATGCCCCTGTTACTGGTGCCCATTCTGCTGGTATGGCTACCAGAATCGCCGCGGTTTTTAATGACCCAGGCCAAAGACAACGACAATCTGCTGCGCAAAATTGCCCGTAAAATAGAGCGAGAAAAACCCATTGCGGACGACACTGTTTTTGTTCACCAGGTCGAGGCGGAAAAACACTTTCCGGTGAAAGCGTTGTTTATGGATGGCTACGCCAGGGACACCATGTTGCTATGGACCGTCTTCTTTTTTAATTTGATGGTGGTGTATTTTCTGTATAGCTGGATCCCTACTCTGCTGGTAAACGCAGGCTATGAGTTGCGCGCGGCTTCGCGAACAGTCGTGATACTCAACGTCGGCGGCGCTATTGGCCCGTTTATCTTTGCCTGGATGATGCGTCGCTGGGGTTCCCGCCATATCCTTGGCGGTGTTTTTTTCCTGGGGGCAGTCAGTATGATGATACTCGGACAATTGTCCGCGTCCCTCGCCCTGGTCATGATCCTGTCGTTTTTTGCGGGGTTATTTATTGTCGGAGGACAAATTAGCCTCAACGCCCTTTCCAGCTTTATGTACCCCACCATTATTCGCTCAACCGGTGTCGGCTGGGCCAACGGCATTGGCCGTGCGGGCTCCATAGTTGGCCCCCTGCTAGCTGGCACTCTAATCGAATTAGCACTGGGGCTGAACGTGTACTTTATTGTGTTTGGTGGAATTTGTTTAATTACCGCGACCGCCCTGCTGTTTATTCGCAATCACGAACAACCGACAATCCATTCAATCGAGAAGCAATAAAGCTGCGCCACGGGGAGTACTCATCGACATCTGCTTTCTACACAACGAAGCGATCAGTAAACCCCTGGTCACTTTGGCTGATAAGCGCCTCTAACCTGGGGAATCCCGTCGGTTATCTCCCACCAGTTGGCTTTGTACTGGGTATAAAAATGCACCACGGGGCTGGTTGCAAGCTTACCATCCAGCAACCCGGCCCTGATGCGTAAAACATCCGGCATAGTCGCCTTTTTACTGTAAACGGGCGACCCACATTGTTTACAAAAAACCCGATCCTTACCAGGTGATGATTGAAACGAGCGTAACAACCCGGCGCCCATCACGAGTTTAAAAGCCTGCACCGGGACCGGAATATTAGTCGCAAAAGCGCTGCCCTGGGCCTTGCGACACTGCCCGCAGTGGCATATCTGAATGGGTTCTAAATCACCCTCGATAGTGAATTTTACACCGCCACATAAACAACTGCCTGTGTGCATGGTTTCTCCTCATCTGAAAAGATATTAAGGCGATGAAAAATACTTTTGCCGCACCCTGGGTACAAGCACTCCACCGGTGTCAGTTTGCGGGCGCATCCCAGGGGAGTGGCATTGCAGCACCATCACCACTCTGGACCCGCACCGGCGCCATGCCAAGAGCGGCAACCAGATGCATTTCCTGGTCCGACGTATTCACAATCTGGTGCACAACATTCGGCGGAATTATCAAGGTTGAGTCCGGACCGAACGAATGAATTTCGCCATCGATTTCACATGTCCCACTTCCAGAAAGGATCAGAATGACCTCGTCACAGGCGTGGCGATGTATGGGAGTCGCCGAGCGTGGGGCGATGGTTTGCGACCATACTTCCATGCTCTTTACTCCCTGGCTTTGACCACCGATGGTTCGGTGCCGCAGACCCGGTAGTTCGTATGTTTCCAGTTGCGCATTGTCGATGATTGGCATTATTCCTCCATTAATTATTTTGAAAATCTACATCAGTAGAATTTAATGACGACAGTTTCACCCGAGCGAAGTCCCCAACGCAAAAATTAGTTATTTACCGCCAAGTTCACACTAAACCAGAACTCAACTTCCGATGTCTCTTGCTCGAAACGCGCGCCATGTACTTCTCCGGAGGGAATTTGATACCACATTCCCGGCCCGCAACGGGTTTCTTTACCGCCAACGCTCAGAATCAGTTCCCCCTGGGTGACGACGCCTATATTGTCGGTTGCGTGACTATGGGGTGAAACCGCAGTGCCCGCAGGATACGAAGCAAACAAAACCTCACAATTACTCGCCGTTAATTTGAACGCCTCAAAAGGCCCTTCGAATTTGGGAAGACTACACAGCAGTTCTGGAGAATGCACAATCGCTTCTCCTGTTATCCCTGCAACTGTAATAGCTGTGCGCAACCGCTAACTATCAGATATTAAAGATATCCATTTGTCGGGGAATAATGTCGTTGTACACAATAATCTTCTTTTGTTGAATAGTTAATTTTTCACCCTGGCGTTTTAGCTGATACTGATAGCGCCCAAAAAACGCGGTGCTCTCTTTTTCTTCATGTTTGAACGTATTGGTGTGAAAATTAGCGGTAACCGCCACACCGTCCGGGTGCGACGTGGCAACGCGAATATTGGTGACCAGATGGCAGGTGCGCGGCATGCGCGTCAGGGACGACGACAAGTTGGAGCGAATGCGCCACACGCGATCGGCGAGCCGTTGTCGGTTGCCGCAGTAAATCAACGAAATCTCCCGGTGCGGGTCACTGGTCAGATCATCATCCCCTTCCCAGGCGGGTGCGTAATAAACGGCATCCTCTTCATACAGCTCGAGCCAGTCGTCCCAGCGCCGCTGATCAATGGCGTCGGCCTCCTCCAACAACAATTCGATTACCGCCTCACGCAGATTGTGTTTGACACCTGACATCAGCCGACTCCTTTTGCCAGAGCATCCATTGACAGACCGGTGGTCAACACCTGTAGCCAGTGTCGATACTCACCGTGATACAGAGTTTCGTCGGCAAAATGACCGGCACTAACCGCCGGTGAAACACCAATTTCCTCGGCAAACCGATCGGCCCCTTGATGCGCACGACTCATACCCCGGTCGAAATCCTGCCATTCGGCAAGACGCCCGTTGTAGCCGTCCTGACAGGCATCAAATTCGGTCAGATCGTCGGGCGTGGCGATACCACTAGCCCCATAAAAATCCTCGTACTGGCGAATGCGCCGCTCCCGAGCGGCGTCCGGCTCCCCTTTCGGAGCGATGCACACCGCATTCACTCGCGTCTGATCCGCAGCAACCGGATGCCAACTACGCAACTGGGTGGACACTCCGTCGAACAGAATCAGGTTGGGGTAGATCAGCACCTGGCGCAGCCGCGCCGCCATCCATTTTGCTTCCAGTTCGCCGACCCGAGCTTGCAACGTGTCGTATTGCATGCCCAGCGCACGATCCCGATAATTTGGTATATCCGTCCACAGCATCACATGGCCATTACCCAGATCGTAATTACCGTGGTCGGTGTCAGCCATGTTGAGAGAGATCGATTTGACCGCATCCTGCCCCTGCGTCGCCGCAACTTTTTTAGCCCGATCCGCCGCCAGCTTGAAATAAGAGGCGTGAACCACATCCACGTGATAGCCATCAACGCCATTTTCCGCCTGCATTTTCCAGTTGCCGCGATGGGTGTAAACCGACCGGCCGCGCAACACTTCGAGGCCGTCGGGGGATTGATTATTGAACATTTCAATGAACCGTGCGGTCTGGCCAAGGTGCTCGCGCAACGACGGACTATTCGGGTTCAAGCTCGCAAAAATAAACCCGTGGTAGGCTTCTACAAAGGGTATCCGCGTTAAATTATGATCCCGCGCCAGGTAGCCCTCCGGGAAGGCGCCATTTTGTTCGTCCTTAATGTGCTGTAATTCACCCGCCGTGTTGTACACCCAGCCGTGATACGGGCAGGTCCAGAATTTGCTATTACCGTTGGCGTGGCGACACACCTTGGCGCCGCGGTGACTACAGGCATTGATAAAACCCTGATAGGTATTATTTTCGCCACGCACGATAATCACCGGCTGGCGACCAATGGTGGTAGTAATGTAGTCGTTGACTCGCGGCAGGTGGGTGGCGTGATCGATATAAATCCAGCCGCCCTCGTAGATGTACTTCATCTCCAGTTCAAATATGGCGTCATCGGTGTAAATCGAGCGATGCACCCGGAACGTTTCGCCGGGACGATCCTGTATGCGCCAGGTTAAATCTTCGGGCTTCATAAGTTACTCCACTGCGAAAATAGTTTGCTGTTGCCACGGCGCCTTACCGTGCGGGTTAGAACGCTTCATCTTAAAGGCGTACTGATGCTGGGGCAATGTGGTAAAAAACCGCTGGTTGTACACAAGCTGGAGCAACTTTCTACATAGACTTGAGGGGCTACGCCGTTTATTCTCTCACCATTCAAAATTATAAGTTCAGAGGCGGGTCTGTGACTGCCACCGAAGACGCCATTACTCAACAAAGTGCTGAACCTGTGCACAAAACACCGCCGATTGCGGTATTAATTATCGGCGGCGGCCCGGTGGGCTTAAGTCTCGGGATGGATCTCGCTTCCCGCGGGGTGGAAACACTGATTCTCGAACAGCGGGCCGCCATGGAAGCGCCGGAACCCCGCTGCAACCATGTATCCGCCCGCACCATGGAGGTGTTTCGCCGCCTCGGTGTTGCCGATCAGGTACGCGCCAGTGGTTTGCCCGCCGATTATCCCCACGATGTCGCCTACGTTACCAGTATGTCAGGTTACGAACTGGGACGGGTACGCATTCCCTCCCGGGCCAACCGATTTAACGACGCTGGTTATGCGGACGGTGGCTGGCCCACACCTGAACCACCTCACCGCATTAATCAGGTGTATTTGGAGCCAGTGCTGTTTCGCCACGCCACCACCTTTGACAAACTCACGATTGTGTCCAACTTTCGCGCGCAAACTATTACTCAACTTGAATCGTCCGTACGGGTTGAGGGCACCGATTTGAGTACCGGAGAAACTCGACAATTCGAAGCGCAATTTGTGGCGGGCTGCGACGGCGCCAGCAGCATGGTGCGCAAAATGCTGGGCGTCAAACTACAGGGCGACGACGGCCTGATGTACTCCATGATGGCCACCATTACCGCACCCGCACTACTGCACAAAATCGGCTGCAACCCGGCCTGGATGTACTGGATATTAAACCCGCGGCAACTGGGCGCTGTTATTGCCCTGGACGGCGCGAATGAATGGGTGGTTAACGCGTTTTATTCCACACCGCAGGACGAAACAAACTTTGACTGGCATGCCGCCATTCGGCGTTGTATCGGCAGCGACGTGGACTTTACCATTCACACTCGCAAACCCTGGGTAGGACGTCGTCTGCTGGCCGATAAATTCTCCGTCGGCAATATTTTTCTACTCGGTGATGCCGCCCACAACTGGATACCCATGGCTGGTTACGGCATGAATGCCGGCATCGCAGATGCCGCTAATTTGGCCTGGAAGCTGGCGGCGGTCATTAACGGCTGGGCCGACCCAGGCCTGTTGCCAACGTTTGAGGCGGAACGCCGCCCCATTCTCGATCAGGTATCGTCCATCGCCGCGCTGGTGCGCAGGAAAAACAATCTGGAAATTTCTTCCGAAGTTGAAGAGGCCAGCACTGCGGGGGATGCCTGTCGCGCACAACTGGGCAGCTATATGGTGGAAAACGACGGGCCGCAGTTCGCCTGTATCGGCCTGAATTTCGGGTATTACTACGAAGATTCTCCAGCCATTGTTTACGACGGTGAACAGCCACCTGCTTACGCCATCGGCACCTACACCCCGTCGACCTGCCCCGGCTGCCGAGTGCCGCATATCTGGCTGGATGATAAAAGCTCCCTGTACGATCACCTGGGGCCGGGGTACACCGTGCTGCGCTGTGACCCTGGTATTGACGTGTCCGCATTACAAGACGCCGCACGGGTTGCGGGTGTGCCCCTGCATCTGATTGATCTCCACGAACAGAGCGCAGCGTCGATTTACGACAGGCCGTTGCTGCTGGTGCGTCCCGATCAGCACATCGCCTGGCGCGGTACCACCATCCCGACGAATGTCGAGGAATTGATCGCGCAAATCCGGGGCAGTAATTAGTGCCTAAATCTGTCGATCTGATACAACATTCACACACCAGATAATCACGGAGTCCGTCCCCATCATGAATGCATTAGAGACCCCCGAAACCCAGCCATTTCTGGAGGCTATCCACTCCACTCTTCCGGTACTCGAAACGCATCGCGAGGCCAGCGAAACCGCTCGCTCGGCGGCCCCCGAATCCATCGCTGCCCTCAAGCAGGCTGGACTTTCCCGGTTACTTTCCCCGGCGCTGTACGGCGGTCACGAAGCGCCGATACGGGCCCAGCTACTGGCCTGCTCGGAAACTGCCCGCGCCTGCCCGGCAACGAGTTGGGTGATGATGGTATGCGGTGCCCATAACTGGGTGGCGGGCAGTTACTCCCCGCAGTGTCGCGAGGAAATATTTGGGCCCGATCCCGAGCTATTTGTTGCCGGGACCCTCGCCGCCCAGGGCCAGTTTAAAAAAGCCGATGGCGGCTGGCGGTTGTCCGGCCGCTGGCAGTTTTGCTCCGGTGTTGATCATGCGCCCTGGCTACTGGTCAGCGCCGCCCGACCCAAAGACAGCAGCGATGGTCCCAACAGTGTGCACGCCTTTATTCCCCGGGATCAGGCCCAGATTGACGACACCTGGTTCACCCTGGGTATGCGCGGTAGCGGCTCCAAGGATATCGTGCTGGAGGACGTGTTTGTGCCAGCGCACCGGGTCGAGCCCACCGGCCGCCTGTTCAACGGTGCCAGCCCCCATGCCCTCGATCACGCCAGCGGACTTTATGTGTTGCCGGTAGCCTCCTGCCTGGCCACCCAGGTGGGTGGGTGCCTGCTGGGCATGGCGCGGGAAATGTTACGACTGTTTATCGAAAAAACCCGGGTGCGCCCGGATATTTATACGGGCCAGGGTAAAGGCGCCAAGGCTCGCAGCGCCGGCATACAGCGCCGCGTGGCCGAAGCCTCCGGGGAAATCACCACCGCCGAGCTGTTGCTGGGCCGCAGTTGCGACATACTCGATGCCATTTCCGCCTCGAAAACCCCCACCGATCTCGCCACCCAAAGTCGCCTGCGTTGGCAGGCAACCTACGCCGCGGAATTGTGCCGCCGGGCGGTGGATCGTTTGTTTGTCGGGGCTGGGGCCCACGCGGCGTTTGATGGCGAACCGCTGCAGCGTTACTATCGCGACGTGATGATGGCCACTCGCCACGCCATGGTCGACCTGGACGGCACCGCTGAGATGGAAGGTAAGACATTACTGGGCGTCGAACCCTAGCAGGCGGGATTAACGAGGGGACTAAAGCGCAGCAAATTATGGAGACATGGAACAACTGAAGTAAAAAATTACCTGCGGTACTGAAACTGTCTCGATCAGTATTTGACTAGCCACTAACAAAAACTATATGGACTCGGCCGTGGACATTTTTACTAATTTTGTGGAATGGCTAACCGCCAATGAAACTGCCCTCAGTGGGTTTGCCGCGCTGATCGTTACCCTTGGCGTAGCCTTATCGCCGCTGGGCGCAAGCCTGCGTTCTTTTCTACAGGGTCGCAAGGCCAAAGCGCAAACTAACCTGTCACCCGCCGTAGCTGGTATGCCTGTTGACAGAGAAACCGACAGCGCACCCACGCACAATCAACATAAACCCTCCATCGCCGTCTTGCCGTTCGAAAATTTAAGTGGCGACTCCGACCAGGAATACTTTGCCCACGGTATAGCCGAAGATATTATTGTCGCGTTATCCAAGCTGCACTCGTTAATCGTGATTGCGCGCAATACCTCATTCGCCTACAAGGCCCGCGGTGGCGATGACAGTAACATCGGCAAGGCGCTGGGGGCGCGCTACCTGGTCCACGGCAGCGTGCGAAAAATTGGTGATCGCGCCCGCATCACCGCAGCGCTGGTGGATACCGACAGTGAAGAACAGTTGTGGGCGGAGCGCTACGACCGCAATCTGGACGACGTGTTTCTCGTGCAGGACGAAATTACCAGCAAAGTGATCAGCATCCTGCCCAGCCGCATTGAAGCCGCCGATCTAAAGCGCACCCATAACAAACCCACCGCCAACCTGAAAGCCTACGAATATCTTTTGCGTGGCAAATACCATCACCACCTGAGAACCAAAGAAGACAATCAAATCGCCTATGACATGTTGGGCCGCGCGGTGGAGGCAGACCCCAGTTCCGCCCAGGCCTATGCCTGGCGGGCCTGTGTGATTGGACAGGCAATCGTACGCGGCTACCGCAATGACGACGATGCCATTACCGAAGTGCTTCAAAACGTCGAAACCGCGCTGAATCTCGACGACGAAGACTTTGAATGCCACCGCGTGCTGTTGGGCGTGTGCACCTTTCAGAAAAATTATGATCGCGCTGAGTTTCACGCCGCCCGGGCCTACGAACTCAACCCCAACGATCCACGGGTCATTTCTCAGTATGGCGAACTGCTGGCGCTGACCGGCCGCGCCGAAGCGGGCATCGAACGCTTACAACAGGCCCTTCTGGTCGATCCCCACAGCCCCGATGATCGGCTGACCCATCTGGGTTTTGCCCAGTTTGTGGCCCGCCGTTACGACGATGCGTTAGTAACGTTCA
The DNA here is from genome assembly GCA_041600415.1 of Porticoccaceae bacterium. Taxonomy (GTDB): domain Bacteria; phylum Pseudomonadota; class Gammaproteobacteria; order Pseudomonadales; family Porticoccaceae; genus JBFJKD01. The sequence goes on from JBFIKF010000003.1 coordinate 43,169, forward strand.
AAAAAGTCTCACTACTGGGCGTAAAGCACCACGCTTATATAGCCGCCTGCTACGCCCAACTGGACGACCTTGCTAACGCCAGATACCATGCCAGCGAAGTTACCAGGCTCGATCCGGCCTTTGCCGTGGATAATTTCGTGACACTGGTGCAGTATAAAAATGACATTGATTACCAACACCACGCCGATGCATTGCGCAAGGCCGGGCTGTAATAACCGCGCAACGCGGGGTACTCAAATATCCCTTATCAAGCCCATCAGGAACTGCGGCGGCGTAGCAATTTGTCGGTGCGAATGTGCTTGTTAATTCCCAGGGTGCAGTTGCAACCCGTCACCCCTTGCCCTCATTAAAAATGATTTTCTTCAAGGCGACAGGATTCATCGGGTAATTCGATTTCCAACGTTGAATGAAATATTCCGAAGTCGTCGACGATTTGTCTGAAACGGTTTTTAACCAGAGTATATTCTTCAGGAGTTAAATTCTTTTCAGCGACCAGATGCACGGTTAACACCGTGTGTTCGCCGTCCAGTGACCACAAGTTCAGGTGGTGTACGCCGTTGATGTGCTCGATATGACCAATCTTTTTTTGAATGTCTGCCACGTCTTGCGAGGAGGGAGAAGCCTGGAGAAAAACAGGAATAATATTTTTAAGCTGCTTGACGATATTGGCCAGAATATAGAGCGTTATAAGGGTGGCGAGAATCGGATCCAGTATCTGAATGTCTTTGAACATCAGGATAATAGCAACAACTAGAATGGCGACCCAGCCCAGCACATCTTCCAGAAGATGCAATGCCACCAGTCGCACATTAGCAGTTGTACCCTTGGACAGGCGCAGCATTGCGATCCCGTTGACGGCCACGCCGATAATGGCCAGAGCGAACATTCCCTGCGCATTGGAAGGCTCGGGTTCAATGATGCGGGGAATCGCCACGGATAATACGTAAAAGGAACTGACCAGGAGTAGCAAGGCGCTGATGATGGCCCCCAGCAGCGTAAAGCGCCGATAGCCATAGGTGTAAGTTCGGTTCGCCCCTTTTGCCGATAGCGACTCAAAATACCAGGCTTGCGCCAGCGCAAAGCAATCCCCCAGGTCGTGTACCGCGTCGGCAAGAATCGCGGTGCTGTTGGTCAACAGCCCCCCAACAAACTCGACGACCGTGAATCCCAGGTTGAGAAAAAACGCCAACTTAAGATTACCGACGGCGGTATGGGGATGATTGTGTGCCATGATGTATCCCGTTTAACCAGCGTAAATCGTGCGATTGGCTATCGGCTTATGTTCGCTATACAGGACCGATCTCTGCAGGCACTGGAGATTTCACCCCATTGCAACCGCAAGCGCCCGCGACACTGATCGCCGAGCAGCGACGACCGCCGACCCGTTATTACCAGGCAAGGTCATACATTCCAGGCAGCAATATCGACAGCCCCACCCACACGATTACGGTCAGGGGGACACCGACGCGGACAAAATCCATAAATTTGTAGCCACCCGCATGCATCACCAGCAGATTGGTTTTGTAGGCCATGGGCGTGGCGTAACTCATATTGGCGCCGAACAATACGGCGATAACGAAGGGCTCCGGGTTGACCTGCAATTGATAAGCGATGCTGATGGCGATCGGGGTGCCGATAACAGCAGCGGCATTGTTGGACACCACGTTGGTGAGAATAGCCATAAGCAGCATCAGCCCCGAGAGCACCACCGCCGGTGATGCCCCCGAACTTACAGCGACAAACACCTGTGCCATATATTCGGCGCCACCGGTATGCAACAGTGCCGAACCGAGCGCCAAACTGGCGACGACGATAAGAATGATCTGGGTGCTTAACGCCAGCGAGGCCTGTTGCCACGACAGGCACTTGGTTGCCAGCATTAAAAACACACCGCCCATGGCGCTGATGGCAATGGGGGCCAGGCCCAGGGCGGCGACGCCAACGATGCCGAACATGATGACCAACGCGGTGAATGCTTTTTTGGTGTGCGGCAGATCCGTGGTGGCATCCAGCACCAGCAACTCCCCTTCCCGTTTGGTCTCGGCAATTTTTTCGCTGTGGCCTTGCACCAGCAGCACATCCCCAACCTGCAGGCGGATGGTTTCTATCTTTTCGGGGAGGGTTTCAACGGTTTTGCCCGCATGATGTATCGCCAGCACCGCCAACTGGTAACGCTGAACAAAATTGGCCTGTCTGAGCGTCATGCCCAGAATGGGCGAGCCCTGCAACACCACAATCTCGGCAATCTGCTGGCCTTCCCCTGCCAACGGATGCTCTTCATCGACCCTGGTATTTTCGCTATAAAGTACTGCCCCCAGCACTTTTTCAAACTCCTTGAGATTTTCCGGTGTGTCATTCACCAGCAGCCGGTCACCAGCCCGTAAGCGGACGTCGGGCAATCGCTGAACAAAGAAACCATTGCCCCGCATAATTCGCGATACCTGGATCATACCGTTGGTTTTTTCAACCACCTCTGCCAGCGTTTTACCCGCCGCAAAGCCATCCTCGGGAATTTCGAGTAGCGCTGAAAATAACCGGGGAGACGTATCCGTCAGGGTCGCTTCCCGTGCAGGTATCAAATGTGGTGCTATCAGCCATAAATACAGTATGGCAATACCGGCCACAGTGGCCGCCGGTATAAAAAAATCGAACATCTGTATTTGGCGCAGACCCATGTCTGCCGCCACGGAGATCACCAGCAGGTTGGTCGAAGTGCCAATAGTCGTACTCATGCCCCCGACCAGGGTGGCAAAACCCATGGGCATCAACATGCCGGAAGCGGCTGCTCCGGTACGCAGTGACACACTGACCAGAATTGGCAACAACAACACCACTATGGGCACATTGTTCACAAAGGCGCTGAAGAAGGCACCAATAAGCAGCGTGAGCAACATGCTGAACGCCGGGCTCAACTTCCATAACCGCGCCAGGTTACGCCCCAGCGGTTCCAGTGCGCCGGTACGCACCAGCCCATTCCCGGCGATCATCAGCGCACAGACTGCAACTAGCGCCTCGTGCCCAAACCCGCTAAAAAACTCCACGGGTTTGATGTGTTCCCCGTCCGCCGTCGTATAGGGGAAAACGGCAAACCCAACGGTGAGCACCACCAGAATAAACAGACTGGAGCTTTCAATGGCAATGCGCTCCCGGCTAAACAGGTATAGCGCTAGCACTACCAGCGCAAGCACCGCGAGCGCGTGGGTATCCGGGAGTGATGGTAGATTCATTGGGATATAGTAACTGAAATATTTAGGATTTAAGAGATGGGCGATAAAACGTATAAAGCGTCTTGTTGCTCATTGGTCACGAACCCCTTGAATTACTCACTATAATACACGGTTTAGCTAGTTCGGGGATTGCCATGAGGGTCAACTGAAGCGTACTAGACACAACTGATATCTATACCTAGGTCAATGGACCGTGGAGCATTTGATGACTATACTCTCTACCCACTCAAGGAAATTCAAACTACGAACCACAGGTGCCGTAATCTAAACTCAACAGAACCTAACTTTGCTAATGAATCACGAGAATATTTTTGTGGCGCCATCATGTAAAGCCCAACACCTTTTTAATTTTTACGCTCCTTTTTCCCCTGTATTAATAGCTGCGATACCATTGGCAAATTTAATTTGCTAGATATCCACTGCCGATCTGTGTATTCAATATTATTCAGATAGAGGTGTTGAATTACGATTTCCTGCAAAAGCCGCTGAGAAATAGGATTACCATCAAATTCGTTGTACGCGTCCTCTATCATTATTTTTGGCAGCTTCTTGTTAAACTCCAAATGAATCGCAATCCAAATAAGTTTAAATGCTGGCGAGTCCGAGTTGTTTTTGCTCAATTCTTTAAAGATGGGCATTAAATCATTCGAACCTACGGAATTAGCGATCTTTTTTATAACGGAGTAGGAAGTACTATAACAAAGCATAAGAAATATTTTTCTTGCTTCTTTCGTCACTTCATCGTCAGATAATTCTGTATTTTTTTTGAATATCTCTTGAATGAACGTCAGTATGTGTTCCTGATCTTCTCTTGTAGTAGTAAGAAAATAGTTTAGAAATTTTAAGCCAGAAGAATATGCTGCCATGCATAGATCAATTAATTGCGTTTTCGTTAACGACCCATGTCTATTCCGTAATATCTGACCAACAACCTCTACAATACGAACAGAACGATTGACTTCCGCAAGCTCCTCTTGATCTGCCCCCTCCTCTTCAGCCTCCGAAGCATCATCACACTCGGCATCTTCCAACCCATCTTCGTCATCCCTAGTTTTAAGTCGTTTCCTCCGCTGCTCTTCGACGTCTCTCTGCTCTATGACTAGCTTAGAAATGGATGCAATGTATTCCAGAAGGTACCCGGTATCGTTTATACCCAAGCTCGCTTCCTTGACGCCGTCAAACACTACAGAAGCTTGGAGCAACAACTCGTCGATGACACCTTGATCTTTCGTATGATGCACAAGAAATATCAATATGTTAGCGTTTTTTTCCGTATGTAATTTAGCGGAGATTTGCTCAATCGTTTTCCTACATTCTATAGTTTCAATATGGTCAGATAAATATTTTGAAACATAAAAATAAAATACGTAGCGATGTCCAAAATAAATAGCACCTCCCTCCATCCGCAGAATTCCAGATGAAAGCAAACCTTCTACAACCAATTCATGGGATTTTATTAGGTATTTAGTAGAGTATTCGGCCTGAAAGTTTTGAAGCTGATTTTCATCTATCGCTTCAAGTTTTTCCCGGAAAATGAAATACGAAAATTCTGATAGGTAATTGGAATACAGATCGAACTCACTAATTTTGATATTTATTTTTTTAAGCATTGTTTGAATTAACGATTGATAACAATGCCCATATGACGTCAAACTGTAATCGGACGTTTTCGTCGTATCCAGAAATTGGATTATCGTTAAAACGTAAATCGGCTTCCGAGGAAGAATATTCCTCCTGATGATAGCATCCACGTGGTGAGCAATATTATCGCTTTGATTGTGGAGGTCAGTAATATCTATGATTTCCGTTTGCCCAACACTGTTCCACTTCTCTATTAACTCACCTCTTCGTAAATATCCAAATGGCAATATCTCGTATTGATCGTAATCGGCGAATTCCAACATTTTTTGTTCGTCGTACTTAAAATCGTCATTTGCAACCAATATCGTTTTATCGATAAATTTGGATGCATTTATTAAGAATTGATTGCGGTGTCGTGAATTAACTGCCAATTTATCGAAATCGTCCACAATTAGAATTTTTTTCCTTTCGCTGAAAAGATAGGAATTAAAATCAGCGCCTGAATATTGGGTAGAAACTAATTTACCGATTATTTTTTCTACGTCGGTTGTTTTGATGTCTCGGCCATTACAAAATAATGGAAGAAACCCCTTATCAAGACAGGATTTTATTAACACTTTGCACAGCGAGGTCTTTCCACTCTGCTCACTTCCAATAATCAATATTTTCTCTCGAGACTGAAGCAGATCGACAAGCCGAGAAGAGCTAAGAGTTTTCTCTATATCATCATATTCCTGTTTTCGATTTTTCAAATCCGGGTACACATAGATATCATCTAATACTATAGTTTCTTTAAACCTATGCTGGAATGAAACCTCAGTATCGGAAAGGAAAGACTGAAATTCAGCGCTTAAATTGAACTGTTTTTTATTTGAGAAAGAGTTCGATAAATTATTATCTCCTCCATTAGATTTTACCACCAAATATTTAGCAGCAGCCTTTTCTACTGCATCCGCAACCTCGACCCACGCCTCATCTTGGCTGTCGTACTTATCGATCGGCGTACCATTTTTCGTGGCTACCAAATAATTTCTGAGCGGGGTATCTTTCCATTTACATGAACGAACCACTATGGGGATTATACGGATATCGCTGTGCGCCATACGATCAAGCACAGACATCAACTCTACCTCGTAGCAGGACCAAGAAGAAAGAAAGTCAGCACTAATAATAAATGCTACCAAATCAGCGTCTGCTAGATTATTTTTTATTTCAACATCCAGATCATCACCGACAACAAGCTCTTTGTCACACCAATCATACAGAAGACCTTTTCTTTTTAATGTAGCGAGATGCGTTTTAAATTCTGTAAGAAACCTATCGTCTTTGTGACTATAACTAATGAAAAGTTTTAGTGGATTTAAGTCACGCTTCATTCTCTATTGTCCTCTGTGCTTGTTTATTAGCGTCGTCGTTAATGTGTAATTGTACGACATAGAATCAAGGGTTCAGAACACTTAAACTGGTGCCATCTGTTTTTATCGAATTTTTAGGCCGCTTTGTTCATTTGAGACAGGTGGCTATGCCTTATATTCGACCCATTCTCCTTTATTGCCGTTCTCGATATCTTCACGCGCAAGCCAAATATCGAAGTTTTCTCGCCCCGCACCGCGCCAGTGCAGGACTATTCTAGAAATATCTTCGGGGTTGCGCAGGGCATTTAGACCTGTCGACTATCCTGGATAATACTGTTTGAAACCTCGGCCGAATGAAACTTCAAGCACCCATCCTGTTTCTCTATCGTCGTTCATATGGAGCACAAACATGCCTTGGGACCCAACGACTCTGGCATCACAAATTTCGTGGGTATGTTCACTGAGTGGACGAAACTTGTCTAACTCGATATCGTTCCACTGCTTTGCATATCGGCGATAAAGCTTGTACAGCGCTTCTTCGTATTCTGCTGCATCAAGCACCGAACCGGATGTTGCACCTTGCCATCGCGCGGCACCGGATGGGCGAGGACCAAGCCAGTAAGTTCTTTTTGTTGCCATCTCTATATCCTAAAAGGCTTGGTAACCGTAACGCACAACTCCGACGACACTGTCAATGGCCTAATACTCGCTCAAACGGCGAGGGAGACGAAGAGCAGAGAATCACGGCGTATTTTTCGCGCCGAACTAGATGCGTTTGTTACTCTTTAGTTCTCGCCTTCCACCAGCGAATAACCGCATTTAAATCAATACCTAAGCCATAGAAATTTGGTTTTAGCTGAACGATTTCATTAATTAGCGGATCACACGACTCCGTTGCATTCGAGAGCAGGAATAAGTCGCCCTTGTGACTTAGACCATTAGCCTGAATTAGGTCGTACCACATATTCCCAGACCTACTCTCCTTATGTAGGAGAAATGAACCAAGAAATTTCTGCTCGTTTGCGTATATCAGCAACTTAGCAACTGACTGAAAATCTTCCATTTGCTCTTTGCTACTGCCAGTTGGCTTGAACGATTTTTTTCCATTCTTCACCTCACCTAGAACTTCCTTTAACACATCCATCGATGGGCTCCATAGGCATAACTAGTATTAAACCCTACGTGCAACAACTATTCTGAATGGCGTGCGGGTATGTATGATGTACCCATAATCGACAAAAAATGTGCAGGTGTGGCATATCATTCCCTGATTGAATTGTTATGGGTGTGACAATATCCCGATTTTAAAGCGTAAATCAATAGTTTATTCCGAGCTTTACAGCACTCTGAATATACTTCCCATTGTGTTTCGGAGGCAGCTACTTTGGCTCGGTACTAGCCCCCCCGCTCAGCTCAACCCAACCGCCTGTCCTTAAACCCGTACCAGGCAAGCACGGCAGCTAACAAGCACAGCAGCGTTGCGAGGTTAAACACCAGCGTGGCGCCCGAACCCCAAAGTACACCCGCCAGATAGGAACCCGCTGCCCCACCGACGCCGAAACTAACGGCGCCGTATAGCGCTTGCCCGCTGCCCTGGGTGTCGGCTTTAAACAGCCGCCGAATGGTGTCGATGGCGGCGGCATGAAAGGTGCCAAAGCTAAAGGCATGCAAACACTGCGCGGCTATCAGTAACCACAACCAGTCCGCGCCGTTGCCAATGGCGGCCCAACGCAGTGCCGCCAGTATCAGGCTGGCGATCAAGATAGCGCGCACGCCAAAGGTGATTAACAGGCGGTGCATAAAAATAAAGATAATGACTTCCGCCACAACGCCTACCGACCACAGCAGTCCGATGGTGGAGCGGCTATAGCCTAACGCTTCCATGTAAATGCTGAAAAAGCTGTAGTAGGCGCCGTGGGCCATTTGCATCAGCACCCCGGCGGCGAGAAAAGCCAGCACCGCGGGCTGGCGGGTGGCCTGCCACAGGGTTTGCCGGTGGGGTTCGTGTGTTTTTTTCGGCGGTTGTGGAATGGACAGGCTGCTACAGAAGATGCCCGCCAGCAATGTCAGGCCAACCAGGGGAAAGATACCGATACCCCACTGCTCAAAGGCGTAGCCCGCACTGATCACGGCGATAATAAAACCCACCGATCCCCATACCCGCAGACGGCTGTAGCGCTCAGGAAAATCCGCCAGAAAATCCAGAGTGACCACTTCCTGCTGAGGCAGTACGGCGTTCCAGAAAAAGCTGTAGCCGGTAATTACCAGTAACAACCACCAGAAACTGCTGCCGAACACCACGCCGAGAAAACAGATCAGACCCAGCAGCGACCCGAGACGGATGATTTCCAGCCGCCGCCCGGTGACATCCGCCAGCCAGCTCCACAGGTTGGGCGCCACAATTTTGGTGGCCATGGGGACGGCCAGCAGCAGTCCGATTTGATCCGGGGAAAAGCCTTCGCCCTGCAAATATAACGGCCAGTAGGGATAGAGCGCCCCGAGCAAGGCAAAATAGAAAAAGTAGAACCCGGACAACCGCCAGTAGGGAACCGGTGGGTGTGGCACCTGAGGCTTTGGCGTCTGCGAGTGGGGCACCCTCGGCGCCGGGGTTGTTAGCGGGCGGTGCGGCTCATTCAATTACCCGGCGACCTCGGGGGAATGGGCGACAGACCGGAGCTCACGCCGCTATTCTGCGCACGATGACGCAGGGCGTGGTCCATTAGCACCAGGGCCAGCATGGCTTCGGCGATGGGTGTAGCCCGGATGCCCACGCAGGGATCGTGGCGACCGGTGGTGGAGACTTCCACGGCGTTGCCACTGGTGTCGATGGACTGCCCGGGAAGGCGAATGCTGGAGGTTGGTTTAAGGGCCAGGCTGGCGACGATGGCCTGGCCGCTGGAAATACCCCCCAGCACGCCGCCGGCGTTGTTGGACAAAAATCCGGTGGGGGTCATGGTGTCGCGGTGTTCGCTGCCTTTTTTGGTCACACAGGCAAAACCGTCGCCGATTTCCACCCCCTTGACGGCGTTGATACCCATCAGCGCGCTGGCGATATCCGCGTCCAGGCGGTTAAACACCGGCTCGCCCCAGCCTGGCGGCACCCCTTCGGCCACCACCACAATTTTGGCCCCGATGGAGTTACCTTCTTTGCTTAATTGCTGCATAAAGGCTTCCATCTCCGGCACTTTGTCCGGGTCGGGGCAGAAAAACGGATTGTTGCCGACTTCGCTCCAATCCACCCGTTCGATGGCGATTGGCCCCAGTTGACTCAGGTAGCCGCGCACCTGGACACCGAAATGCTCGCGCAGGTATTTTTTGGCGATGCCACCCGCCGCCACGCGCATGGTGGTCTCCCGCGCGGACGCCCGCCCGCCGCCACGATAGTCCCGTGCGCCGTATTTCTGGAAGTAGGTGTAGTCGGCGTGATCCGGACGAAAAATGTCCTTGATCGCGCTGTAATCCCTGGAACGCTGGTCAGTGTTTTCAATCAACAGGCCGATGGGCGTGCCGGTGGTTTTACCCTCGAATACGCCGGACAGGATTTTGACCTGATCGTCCTCGCGGCGCTGGGTGGTATAGCGGGACTGGCCGGGTTTGCGGCGGTCGAGGTCCAGTTGCAGATCGGCTTCGCTCAAGGCCAGGCCGGGCGGGCAACCGTCCACCACGCAGCCCAGCGCCGGGCCGTGGCTTTCGCCAAAGCTGGTGACCGTAAATAGTTTACCGAAGGTGTTGCCGGACACTGGTTATTCTCCTCTGCTCACTGTTGCTCGCGTCCCCGGTGGTGTGCGCATTATACGGCGCGGGAACCCTGAGTTCAGGCCTTTTTATGGTTTGATCTTTATGGCTGCCGGTAACGGGTTGTTCGAACCAGCTCCGATAAGCGACGGCTAGAGCCCGCTGCCGATCAACTGCTCGCGGGTAATGGCAAATACCCCGTGGCCGCCCCGTTCAAATTCCAGCCAGGTAAACGGTACCTGTGAATAGGCCTGTTGCAGCGCGGGCCAGCTATTGCCGACTTCCACGATTAGCACACCCTCCTCGCTCATGTAGCGTGTCGCGTCCTGCAGCAAACGCCGGGTAAAATCCAGGCCGTCGTCGCCGGATGCCAATGCCAGCACCGGCTCGCGATGAAATTCCACGGGCAGCGCGGCCATATCCGCGGCGTTGACGTAGGGCGGATTGACTACGATCAGGTCGTAACTGCCGCTCAGGTTGGCAAACAGATCGGACTCAAGCACTGCGACCCGCTCCTGTAAACCGTGTTTTGCCACGTTGGCGCGGGCGACGTCCAGGGCATCCGCCGATATATCGCTGAGCTCTACCTGGGCCTCCGGGAAATACCAGGCACAGGCAATGCCGATACACCCACTGCCGGTACACATATCCAGAATCCGTTGCGGCGCGCCGCTGAGCCAGGGATGGAAACCCTGCTCGATGAGCTCCCCAATGGGCGAACGGGGAATCAACACTCGCGGGTCAACACTAAACTCCAGCCCGGCAAACCATGCCGTGCCGGTGAGGTATGGCGCTGGTTGTGGATCGTTGACGCGCTGTAACAGCAGCGTAATCACCGCTTTCTTTTCATCTTCGGTGAGCCGTGCATCCAGCACCCGGGCGTCGCTGTCCAGGGGTAAATGCAAGGCGTGCATCACCAGCATCACTGCTTCGTCCCAGGCGTTATCGGTGCCGTGACCGAAATGCAACGCGGCCTCGCCAAAGCGACTGGCGCCCCATCGAATATAGTCCCGCACGCTGTGCAACTGCTCGTACAGGTGCGCGAATTCCCGCTTTAATGATTTTTCCATCGGCCAGGTTCCCAGAAACTCGCTTATTGTACAGAACTGTTGTGCACAACGGTTGCGCTGAGCGTTAGTGCTGGGCGTTAGTGCTGGGCGTTAGTGCTGGACGTTAGTGGTGGCCAGTTGTATTAGAAAGCCAAGCACAGGAGCGTGGATAAAAACCCCATTGCCGGTATAATTTGCCGCTTGCGACTTAGCGACCGGAATAACCCTTATGGATCTGACCAAAGCGTACGCAGCGATTATTGAAGGCATCGGCGAGGATCTGGAGCGACCGGGACTGATAGACACCCCCACCCGCGCCGCCAAAGCCTTTGAGTTTCTCACCGAAGGTTACAACCGCACCATAGACGAAGTGGTAAACGACGCCCTGTTCCCCAGCGATTCCAATGAAATGGTGATCGTCAAGGATATCGAGCTGTACTCCCTGTGCGAACACCATTTACTGCCGTTCGTGGGCAAGTGTCATGTGGCCTATATTCCCAAGGGCAAAGTGCTGGGCCTGTCAAAAATTGCCCGCGTGGTGGATATGTACGCCCGTCGCTTGCAGATTCAGGAAAATCTGGCCACGCAAATTGCCAAAACTATCGAAGAAGTCACCGGCGCCCAGGGTGTGGCAGTGATTATCGAAGCGCAACACATGTGCATGATGATGCGCGGCGTGGAGAAACAAAATTCGATCATGAAAACCTCCGCGATGCTGGGAGTGTTTCGCAACAATCAACCTACCCGCAATGAATTTTTATCGCTGATACGCTAACGAAAATTCCATAGTCATTGTGGCTGTCTGGCAAAAAAATCAGACAGTCGTTCCGCGACCAGCCCGGCGGATGCTTCCATATGAAAATGGTGACCGCCCGCGATTATTTCAGTGGTCATATTGGTCAGTATATTTTCCATACCGTAAAACCGCTGCAATCGCCCCTGGTGGGCCAGCAGCATCAATACCGGACAGTTAATCCGGGTGACAAAAGCCTCTACCATATCCTCCGTCAATTTTACTTCGGACGGAATCTTTAGTTTTTCATCGCTGCGCCAGCGAAAGCCACCCGCTACAGACTCGATAGCGCGCCCCACAATCAGGCGCGCCGCCTCTGGCGTCAACGGACTTTCGCCACGGGTCCGCGCCGCTTCGGCCTCCGCCACGGTGGCGTAGAGTTTGCCGGGACGCGCCAGTACTTTCTGCCTTTTTTCGATGGCTTTGGCCAGCTGCAGCGGAGCTTCCTGGGCAGTCATGGTCTGCGGCACAAAACTGTCGAGCAGCGCCAGGCGGGAAATACGCTCTGGAAACGCGCCCGCGGTCAGGGTGCAAATCATGCCCCCACGAGAATGCCCGAGTAAGGCAAACCGTTCCCAGCCAAGTTGATTGGCCACGGCGTGAACATCCCCCACGTCCTGCCAGATATTGTAGGTACCGTGAGCGGCGCGATGGCTACTCAGTCCGTGACCTGCCAAATCCACCGCCACCAGACGCACGCCCTTCAGTAACGGCCCCAGTACTGCGAAACTGGCGGCATTATCGAGCCAACCGTGGGTGGCAAGCACCGGTACACCGTCGGGGTCGCCCCACTCGCAGGCGGCAATATCGATGCCGTCGTAGTGAAACAGATGCGATATTGGCTCAAAGGTTGTTTTGCTGTCGGTCACGGGCCGGGACGCTCCATGTAAAGCAGTTGCGCGCCATTGGGTACGCAGGCGGTAACATCGAGGGCGGCCAGGCATCCCGTATCCATCCACGCCGCTTGCGTTTGCCCGGTTAACCAGGCGACGAGCTGGCCTACGAGCGGTTGGTGACTGACCAGCAAAATACTTTGCTCAGGGCCATCGCCCCGACCATTAATTCCCGCGTCTAGGGTATCCAGTAAGCGACTGATCGCCACCGGACTGCCCGCGGGGGTCAGGGCATCGCTAACCACCAGTTCACCGGCGTAATTTAATGCTCTGGCCACCACCGCACCGGTTTCCCGGGCGCGCCGCAGAGGACTGGTGATAACCACGGATACGGCGTCAAGATCCCCGTGCCGCGCCGCAACCACCTGCTCCACCTGTTCGCGCCCGTGGGAAGTTAAGGGCCGTACCTGGTCAGTGGCTGCGGGACCCGCCTCCCCATGGCGCAGAATGTAGAGTTTCATCAAGCTCGCGTGTCAGCGCGGTGCCTGATCCGGGTCCTCCGGTTCTTCGACAAAGGCAGGGATATCGTCCGCACCTGCGTTTTTACTCCGCACCCCCGCACGAGGGGTGCGGGTAGGTGCCTGGTTTTCATTCCCTCGCGAGGAAACCTCCGACACATCCTCCACCGTCGGCCAATCGTCAAAGGGAAAGGGTTTTTGCTCGCTGTTGAAGGTTAAAAATAAATACACCTGCAAACACCATTTGCTCAGTCCCTGACCCAGGCCGCGTAAATTTTCGTTATCGTTGGTGGTCATTAACACCAGCGCAAACTGCAGCACCGCAATAACCACAATGACCAGCCAGGCGACATATAACAACAAGCCGAACAGCACCATAAAGAATAGTCGAATCCAGGTATCGAAATTGCCCAGATTAGTACTATTTCCGTTTTCTTGATTAGCCATTGCCACCTCCGTCAAGCAGTATGTATCGCCCTGAAAGGGTTTGATTGTACACACCAGCACGTATCAACATTTAAAAACGCAAGGCGTTCCCGTTTACCCCACGCGAAACTCCACATCGTCGGTTTTTTCAGACTGCATCATGTTATACAGCACCCGGGGTATGGATTTGTTGTTAAACATAACATCGCACAGCGCGGTTACCAGGGGCATATAAACACCCATTTCATCGGCTTTTTGTTTGACGATCCGGGCGGTATTCACCCCTTCCGCGACCTGCCCCACATCGGCGATAGCTTCCTCCAGACTGCGCCCCTTGCCGAGCGCCTGACCGACCCTGAAATTGCGACTCAGGGGTGAGGTACAGGTGACAAACAGATCGCCAACCCCGCTCAAGCCCAGAAAGGTCATGGGATCGGCACCAAGACGTGCGGCAAAACGGGTCATTTCCGCGAGACTGCGGGTAATCAGCACGCTCATAGTGTTCTGCCCGACGCCCATGGCAGAAGCCATGCCCGCTTCGATACCGTAAATGTTTTTTAAAGCACCCGCCAACTCAACACCGTAGACATCGTTGTTGGAATACACGCGAAAAAAGGGTGTTACCAGTAACTGCTGTACGATTTCACAAACGCCGGGGTCCGCACTGGCAATCACTGTTGCGGTAATTTCGTTGGCCGCGACTTCCTGGGCAATATTGGGGCCACTGATGACACCAACCCGGGGGGAGTCCATTTCTTCCGCGAGAATTTCACTCATCAGTTTAAAACTGCTGCTTTCGATCCCCTTGGCCGTACTGATGGCGATGGTGCCAGCTGGCACCAGAGGTGCTACCTGTCGCGCCAGATTCCGGAACGCCGCGCTGGGCACCGAGAAAAACACCAGATTTGCGCCGTCGAGTGCAGCGGCGAGATCGCTGGTAATTTGCAATTTCTCATCGAGACGATAGCCGGGCAGGTAACGGGTATTTTCCCGATTCTCGGTGCACTGGCGGGCATGCTCGGCATCGCGCATCCACAGTCGCGTTGGATGTCCGTTGCCTGCCACCATGTTGGCGATAGCGGTGCCAAAGCTGCCGCCGCCAAGCACGGCGATTTGATTATTCTCGGTCATAGGCGCGTCGGTTGGGGGAAGTGCGCAATTATAGGGGGTTTATGCCCCCGATGACCAACCCCATCAGGTTCACAACCGCACTACTCGGCGCTAAACAACAGCCGGTTGAGGCGCTGCACAAATAGCGCCGGATTGTCCAACTGATGACCCGCAGCCAGGGCGGCCTGATCGTACAGCAATCCGGCCAGGTCGGCGATTTTGTCCGGATCAGTTTCGCTGGCCAGACGTGTTATCAGACGATGTTCTGGATTAATTTCCAGAACCGGTTTGCTGAGCGGTGCGCTCTGCCCCGCCGCTTCCAGCAACTTGCGCATCTGCGGCCCGATATCACCTTGCCCCAAAACCAGACAGGCCGGAGATTCTGTCAGCCGGTTAGTGGAGCGTACTTTTTCCACCCGCTCGCCGAGGGCTTCCCTGAGGCGCTCCAGCACCGCAGCGTCCTCCCCATCCGCTTCCTGGTCTTTATCCTTGTCTTCGTCCTTCGTTTCTCCCAGAGCACCCAGATCCAGTTCACCCCGACTAATGTCCTGTAACGCTTTGCCATCGAATTCCGGCAGGTTGGACATGGCCCATTCGTCAATGCGTTCGCTCAGCAGCAAAACTTCGATGCCGTGTTTCCGGAAAATTTCGAGATAGGCACTGTTGCGTATGGCTGTGTCCGAGTCCCCTACCAAATAGTAAATTTTGTCCTGCCCTTCCTGCATGGCGGCCACGTAGTCTGTCAAGGACACCAGTTGCTCTGTGCCGCGGGTAGTGGGAAAACGTAACAATCCGGCGATGCGTTCCCGATTGGCGAAATCTTCCGCCAGGCCTTCCTTGAGTACCGGACCAAACACCGCCCAGAATTTTTTGTAGTCGTCCGGCTGATCCTTGGCCAGTTTTTCCAGAATATCCAGAGCCCGCTTGGTCAACGCACCACGAATACTGTCCACCGCCGCACTGCTCTGCAATATTTCCCGCGATACGTTCAACGGTAAATCGGCACAGTCCACCACACCCCTGATAAAGCGCAAATAGAGGGGCAGAAACTGCTCCGCATCATCCATGATAAATGTGCGCTGAATGTATAGTTTGATACCGCGGGGTGTATCCCGGTTGTACAGATCAAACGGCGCATGAGACGGCACGTAAATCAGGCTGGTGTAATCCAGTTTGCCCTCGACCCGATTGTGGCTCCAGGTCAGGGGTTTTTCGAAATCGTGGGAAACGTGTTTGTAAAATGCAACATAATCGTCGTCGCTAATGTCCTTACGAGGGCGCAGCCACAGCGCGGTGGCGGCGTTAACCCGTTCGTATTCCCTGACCGGTGTGACCGTTTCAGCCTCGTCGCCATCCTCTTTGGCAGCACTGTCCGCTGGTTGGGCCGCGCCTTCGGGCTTGTACATTTCCACCGGCACCGCAATATGATCGGAGTACTTTTTAACCAGGCTGCGCAACCGCCAGTCGTTGGCATATTCCTTAGCATCTTCCTTTAAAAACAATGTAACGGTGGTACCGCGTTGTTGCCGCTTGATGGTTTCGACGGTGAATTCCGCCTCGCCAGAGCAGCTCCAGCGCACCGCGTCCCCCGGTTTGGCATCGGCCCGGCGGGATTCGACCACCATTTTATCCGCCACCAGAAAACCCGAATAAAAGCCCACGCCGAACTGGCCAATCAGGTTGGCGTCCCGTTTGCTGTCCCCGGTGAGATTGCCGAGAAATTCCGCGGTGCCGGAGTGGGCGATAGTGCCCAGGTTGGCCACCGCTTCGTCCCGCGTCATGCCAATGCCATTATCGCTGACACTGATGGTGCCCGCCGCCGTATCCACATCCACGCGAATGTGCAGTTCGGTGTCGTCCCCAAGCAATTCGGGGTTTTCCAGGGATTCGAACCGCAGTTTGTCAGCGGCGTCGGAGGCATTGGAGATCAGCTCCCGCAGGAAAATATCCCGGTTGCTGTACAACGAGTTAATCATCAGGTGCAGAAGCTGCTTCGCTTCCGTCTGAAAGCCCATGGTTTGTGCCTGTTTTTTACGCGCCATACTCAATCCCCAAGGTCTAATTAACGTTTATACGCTGTGGTCAATACTGTGGGCGATAACGGATTTTTCAACCGTCGCGAGCAAAAAACCGTGGGGGTCGTAATGCTGCGGTTTTCAGGAGCGGAAAACTGTACGGCTGGGCACAATCGCTGACTGTGGCACAATAGGTGCACACTCAGTCTCATACTTGTTGCCGCTTACCCCTGCTGGACTTCCCGGTCCCGGAATCTGCCATGAAGAAAATGCCCGACTCATTCCCACCCCTTACCGTTAAAACCTGCGATGTGCGGGAGGACGGGGTTTTTATTCACGGTTATCCGCAAACTGAAATATGCGGAAATCTGACCTATACCCAGACGCTGTTTCTCACATGCCGCGCGCGGCTGCCCACGGCGGCAGAGACCAAAGTGTTCGACGCGGTACTCAACGGTATGATTGGCTACGGCTACTGGTCGGTTGCCCGGGCGGTGGCCAGCGCCAATCCCAAACCCTTTCCAGCATTTATGGCGACGTTTCTGGCGGGGGGTGACTACACAATTTTCCCACAGCACGGCGCCGAGGAAATTCAACGCTGGCTACAGTTGATGCGGGATAACAATCTGACGCTGAATGAAACCGCGCAGCGAATTGTCGCCGAGTACGACGCCAGTAAACGGCGGATGCCGGGAATTGGGCACCCTAAATTCACGAGTATTGACCCGCGCTCCCAGGCGGTGCGGGAGGTGGCCGAGAAGCACGGGTTTATCAGCGACATTACCCTGCTCTACGAGGCAGTGCATCGTGCCTATACAGAGCGCCCATCGCGCCAGGATTTGTGCATCAATATCGACGGGCGATTTGCCTGCACACTGCTCGAGTTGGGTTTTGAACCGCCGGAGACCACCATCATTGCCATGTTGTCGCTGGCACCGGGGGTGCTTGCTGATATTATGGAACAACTGAAACAAAAACCGTCCTTGCAGTTGATGGTGGGCTTGCCCAGCGAATACGTTGGGGAGCCGGATCGCCATTTACCTGAAGAATATGTGCGCGATTAGAGGAATTTGTTTTGACTAATCTCAAACTGGACTACGCCGCCACCGTGATGTTGCTGAGAAATAGCGCGCGCGGTATGGAAGTATTACTGCTTGAACGCAGCGGCAAATCCGAATCCTTCGCTGGTGCCTTTGTGTTTCCCGGCGGCAAAGTGGATCTACACGATGCGCACCCGGACTACGCCGCGTTGTATGCGGGTCATACCGATAGCGACGCCAGCCAGATTCTCAGTGTGCCCCGCTATGGGCTCGCCTACTGGACCGGTGCGATCCGCGAATGTTTTGAAGAGGCAGGTATCCTGCTGGCCTACGACCGCTATGGCGACCTGGTCAGCTTCAAGGACCCTGCGGTTAAGCAACGCTTTGCGGAGTATCGCGCCGGGCTCAACAACGGCACGTTAAAGTTACTCGATATATGTCGCGACGAACAGCTAACCCTGGCGACTAAACAGATCGCCTACTTCAGCCATTGGGTAACGCCTGTAGCAGCGCCGCGCCGTTTTGACACACGTTTTTTCGTGTGTCAGGTGCCCGACCACCAGGAGGCACTGATCGACAATCACGAAGCTGTGTCGCAATGTTGGCTAACGCCGGCGGAGGCTCTGCGCAAAGCCGATGAAGAAAATATGCAAATATTTTTTCCCACTCGCAAACATATCGAAGCGTTAGCGGAGTTTGACGACACTGAGCCATTGTTAAACGCTACTCTGAAAAAAACTGATATTCCGCGCATACTGCCATTGCGCCAGGACACGGCGGATGGCTTTCGAATATTGCTGCCTGGCGATGACGGTTACGAATACCGGGAGATCGCCGAAACACACTACTGATCAACTACACATTATCTGCGAACACCGTGCGCCAATACACAGTGGACTACAGCAACGTGAACAGCAACGCGAACGACAGGCCAGCGTATTGCTTGCGCGACGATACGATGGGACAAATTGTTTTTAATCGACCCGATAATCGCAACAGCATGACGTCGTCGATGCTAACGGCATTTTTAGAGACGCCGAGCCGGAGCGCATTGGCCTGGTTAATTACGCCGTACCCGCTGCGCACGTCCTGCCCAAAGCGCTCGCTCTCGCGCAGGAAATTGCCGCCTGCGCGCCCGCGGCAGTGCGCATGATGAAGCGCTCCATGGTGCTGAATTACGACTGGAATCCCGCCGCAAAACTGGATTACGAGGCCCTCTGTCAGGCAACCACCTTTGCATCCCAAGATGGTCGCGAAGGCATAAATGCTTTACTGGAAAAACGCGAACCCCGATTTACCAATGAATAGCCGATGGGTTTGTCGCCGGTCACAGGGAACATAATCCTCCCAGTTGCATAACCGAATTTATTTATTACACAGCAGGACGAACAGTATGCCAACTACAACCACCCCAGAGCGTCACCCCGAGGGACGAATCAGCCTCGAAATTCGCGAACACCTGCTATTGATGGGCATCGACCGCCCGGAAAAATACAATGGGTTTACCCCCAAAATGTTTACCGAGCTGGCCAACGCCTACGCGCAACTGGAGGAAAATGCAGAATTGCGGGTTGGCGTTTTATTTGCCCATGGCAAACATTTTACTGGCGGACTGGATTTACCAAAATTTTCCGAAGCCATGACATCGGGGGAACCAATCCTGCCCACCAATGGTATCGACCCCTTTGCGTTGCGCGGTACACCCCGCACCAAACCCATCGTTAGCGCCGTCCATGGTATTTGTTTTACTGCGGGAATCGAATTGATGTTGGCGACCGAAATCGTCATCGCCGCGGACGACACGCGCTTTGCGCAGATGGAAGTTGGGCGGGGCATTATGGCAACCGGCGGCGCAACGGTGCGCATGGTGCAACGGGGTGGCTGGGGCAATGCCATGCAGGTACTGCTGACCGGTGGCGAATTCAGCGCAGCTCAGGCATTGCGCTATCAGTTCGTGCAGGAAGTGTTGCCAAAAGAAGACGTGCTACCACGGGCCATCGCCCTGGCCGAAACCATAGCCAGCCAGGCGCCCCTCGCGGTCCAGGCTACGCTCAACAGTGCGCGCACTTACCTGCTTGAAGGTCAGGATGCCGCTGTCGCCGATTTTACTGACGTTATGCAGCGCCTCGCCAACACGGCAGACGCCAGAGAAGGCGTACAATCATTTATTGAAAAACGGCCACCGCTTTTTAGTGGCCGCTGAAATGCTACCGGCAAGAGACTGGCATAGTTACCAGCCCGTGACTTCCTTGAGTCCGTTGCCGATTTCCGCGAGACTGCGCACGGTTTTAACGCCGGCATCTTCCAGCGCCGCAAATTTTTCATCGGCCGTACCCTTGCCACCCGAGATAATCGCGCCGGCGTGGCCCATCCGTTTCCCGGCCGGCGCGGTGACGCCGGCAATATAGGAGACGACCGGTTTGCTGACATTGGCCTTGATATAAGCGGCCGCCTCTTCCTCGGCGGTGCCACCGATTTCACCAATCATCACAATCGCCTCGGTTTTCGGGTCGCGCTCAAACAGCGCCAGAATGTCGATAAAACTGGAGCCAGGAATGGGGTCCCCACCAATACCTACACAGGTCGACTGACCAAACCCGTAGTCCGTGGTCTGCTTAACTGCTTCGTAGGTCAGCGTACCGGAGCGCGATACCACACCCACTTTGCCCGGCAAATGTATACTCCCCGGCATAATGCCAATTTTACATTCGCCCGGCGTGATGACACCCGGACAGTTCGGTCCAATCAGGCGTACCCCCAGTTCGTCGCAGCGCGCCTTGCACACCAGCATATCCAGGGTAGGAATACCCTCGGTGATACACACGATCAGTTTCACACCGGCATTGGCCGCTTCCAGAATCGAGTCTTTACAAAAGGGTGCCGGCACATAAATCACTGAAGCATCCGCGCTGGTGGCTGCCACCGCATCACTTACCGTATTAAAAACAGGCAATCCAAGATGAGTTTGACCGCCTTTGCCCGGCGTGACGCCGCCCACCATATTGGTGCCATAGGCGATGGCCTGCTCGGAGTGCATGGTGCCCTGGGAACCGGTAAAACCCTGGCAGATAACCCGTGTGTTTTTGTCGATTAAAATACTCATTACTTCCCCTCCGCCGCTTTAACAACGGCCTGCGCGGCATCGGTCAAACTGGTTGCTGCAATAATATTTAAACCACTGTCGGCCAATAATTTGGAACCGACTTCAGCGTTATTACCTTCGAGGCGCACCACCACCGGCACACTGACGCCGACCTCTGCGACCGCGCCAATGATGCCTTCGGCGATCAAATCGCAACGCACAATACCGCCGAATATATTCACCAGCACGGCTTTGACATTAGCATCGGATAAAATGATTTTAAATGCTTCACTCACACGTTCTTTGGTGGCGCCGCCACCCACATCGAGGAAATTGGCCGGTGCGCCGCCGTGAATCTTCACAATATCCATGGTGCCCATGGCCAGTCCTGCGCCGTTTACCAGACAGCCGATATTGCCATCCAGCGCCACGTAATTAAGGTCCCAGGACGCCGCCAACGCTTCCCGTTCATCGTCCTGCGTAACGTCGTGTAACGCTGCCATTTCAGGTTGCCGGTACAGGGCATTACCATCGATATTAATTTTTGCATCGAGGCAGTGGAGGTTACCCTCAGAAGTGATCACCAGCGGATTTATTTCCAGTAGTGCCAGATCTTTGTCCTGGAATAATTTTGCTAACCCCAAAAAAATTTGGGTGAACTGTTTGATCTGATCGCCACTCAGGCCCAGCTTAAACGCCAACTCGCGACCCTGGTAAGGTTGCGCACCGGTGAGGGGGTCGATAATGGCCTTAAGAATTTTCTCCGGAGTTTCGTGGGCTACTTTCTCAATTTCCACACCGCCTTCGGTGGAAGCCATAAACACCACGCGGCGCGAGGAGCGATCCACCACCGCGCCCAGATACAATTCGTTAGCAATATCCGTACAGGATTCCACCAGAATGCGGCTGACCGGCTGACCGGCAGCGTCAGTCTGATAGGTCACCAGCCGCTTACCGAGCCACTGCTGCGCGAACTCTTTGATTTCTTCTCTGGAAGACACTAACTTCACACCACCGGCCTTGCCGCGCCCACCGGCGTGCACCTGCGCTTTGACCACCCAGCGATCGCCCGGGATTTTGTCTGCGGCGGCCACGGCCTCTGCAACAGTCGCGGCCGCAATACCGGTGGATATCGGCAGCCCGTATTCGGCAAACAATTGTTTACCCTGATATTCGTGCAAATTCATAGTAACTTCCTGAAGGGATAATTAATTGTAGGCGGCGGCACCGTTCACTTTTTGCGTTTGCGACGGTTTGCGACATGAATGGCGTGTCCGTTAACCGCGAGCGCGGCTTCGTGTACCGCTTCGGACAGAGTCGGATGGCCAAACACCATCATACCGATATCTTCGGCGCTGGAGCCAAATTCCATGGCAATCGCCACCTGCTGTACCAGATCGGCGGCGGAGGGACCCATGATATGACAACCGAGAATGCGATCCGTATCGGCGTGGGCAATCATTTTCACCATCCCTTCCGTTTCGTCTGCGGCCAGTGCGCGACCGCTTGCGGCAAACGGAAATACACCGATATTGTAGGGTTCCCCGGATTGTTTTAACTGTTCTTCCGTCTGGCCCACGGAAGCAATTTCCGGATGGGTATAAATCACGTTGGGAATAATGTCGTAGTTCATCTGGGTTTTTTGTCCGGCGATGCGCTCGGCAACCATCACCCCTTCTTCGGAGCCCTTGTGCGCCAGCATCGGGCCGCGCACGATGTCCCCGATAGCCCACACACCGGGCGCGTTGGTGGCGCAGCAGTCGTCGACAAAAATAGAACCCCGTTCATCCAGGTTTACGCCACTGTCCTGCGCCAACAAATGCTCTGTGTTGGGTCGACGACCGACGCAGACAATTAGCTTATCGAAGGTTTCCTGGTGCTCCTCACCATTCCCGTTTTGAAATGTCACCACCACTTTGTTCTTTTTAACTTGCGTACCGGTTACCCGACACCCGAGGCGAATATCCAGACCCTGCTTGGTAAATATTTTGTTGGCGTCCCGGGCAATTTGCTTGTCCATCATCGCCAGAAACACGTCGAGAGCCTCCAGTAATACCACTTCGGAACCCAGTCGATTCCAGACACTACCCAGTTCCAGTCCGATAACCCCGGCACCAATTATACCGAGGCGTTTCGGAACCTTGGTCAGGGTCAGGGCCCCGGAAGAATCGATAATGGTGTCGCCATTGATGGGTGCCACGGGAATATCGATCGGCTGCGAGCCGGTGGCGAGCACCACATGCTCCGCGGCGAGGATCTGTACATTACCCTGGTGATCGGTAAATTCTACTTTGTGGCCCGCCAGCAACTTGCCAGTGCCATACAGCGCTGTGACCTCATTACTTTTAAACAGTCCGGCGATGCCGCCGGTCAGCTGTTTAACAATCTGATCCTTGCGGCCGATCATTTTGCCCACATCCAGCGCCACATCCTTGACCCCAATACCGTGTTTGTCAAAGGACGACAGGGCTTCGGAGTAGAGGTACGAGCTGTCCAGCAATGCCTTTGAGGGAATACAACCCACGTTGAGGCAAGTGCCGCCGTTAACCCCGTCGCCCTCCGCCGTCACGTATTTTTCAATACAGGCGGTTTTCAGACCGAGTTGCGCCGCTCGTATTGCGCAGACATAGCCAGCGGGTCCAGAGCCAATCACAATTACGTCATATTTATCAGCCATAATTTTGCCTAAATATATTTTATATCAATAAGTTATTTACTATATCTCAAGTAATATCTTCGCAGGATTCTCAATCATTTCTTTAATGGCGAGCAGGAACAACACCGCGTCTCTACCGTCCACCAGACGGTGATCGTAGGACAACGCCAGATTCATTATGGGGCGAATCACCACGGCTCCCTGCTCCGCAATCGGTCGCTCCTTGATGGCGTGCATACCCAGAATGGCGGTTTGTGGCGGGTTGAGAATAGGTGTGGATAACAGCGAGCCGTACACTCCTCCGTTGGTAATGGTGAACGTCCCGCCGGTCATTTCCTCGATTGTCAACTTGTTGTCCCGCGCACGGGCACCGAATTCGGCGATTTTGCTCTCTACTTCCGCCAGGCTCATTTGATCCGCATCGCGCAGCACCGGCACCACCAGGCCACGATCAGTGGAAACCGCCACACCCACATCCTGATAGCCGTGATAGACCACATCGCTGCCGTCGATGGATGCGTTGACCAACGGGAAACGTTTCAGTGCTTCCACAGAAGCGCGCACAAAGAAACTCATAAAACCGAGTCGCGTGCCATTGTGCATTTTGCTGAATTGCTCTTTGAACTCGTTGCGCAATTCAATAATGCGGTGCATATCGACTTCGTTGAAAGTCGTGAGCATCGCGGTGTTTTGCGTGACTTGCAGTAAACGCTCGGCAATGCGTGCACGCATGCGGGTCATGGGCACGCGTTTCTCAACCCGTTCTCCCGCTACACCCAGGACGACAGATGACGCCACAGGCGCAGAGGACGCTGCCGATGGTTGTTTTTCCACGCTGTCGTCTGGCCGCTGCGCGGCCGCAGGAGCCCCTGCCGCCGGCTGATAATTTGTGACATCCTCTTTGGTAATGCGCCCATCCCGGCCGGAGCCGCTGACCAATGCCAGGTTAATACCTCGCTCGTCCGCTATTTTACGGGCAGCGGGGCTGGCAATCGGCGCACTTTCATCCCCGTTAGCGACCTTTGCCGCAGCACCTGCACCACTATCGGCAGGCGTCACCTCGACGGCTCCCTCGCCCCCCTGAATCCGGGCGATGACCTCGCCACTCAGCACCGTGTCTCCCTCCCCCTTGAGAACTTCCTGCACGGTTCCCGCCGCGGGCGACACAACTTCCAGCACCACCTTGTCGGTTTCGATATCTACCAGCAGCTCATCGCGCTCCACCGCCTCTCCCGGCTGCTTATGCCAGGTTGCGATGGATCCCTCCTGAACAGACTCGGGAAACGTTGGGGCCTTTATCTCAATGATCATCAGTTAACTTCCTTTCTGGCAGTCAGTGCCCAGCTTTAAAAAATTCCAGATTCAGTGCTTCGTCAATAAACTTTTTCTGTTCTTCCAGGTGGCTGGACATATACCCCGAAGCCGGTGCCGCCGAAGGGTCCCGCCCGACATAGTAGAGGTACAGCATCGGGTCGTGGGCAAAAAGCACGCGGCGCATATGGTGCTGGCTGCTGTACCACACGCCTTGATTCATGGGTTCTTCCTGGCACCAGACTACATCCTGAAGATTGTTATAGGGTGCCAGTGCCGCCGCCAGCGCCGCGTCGTCGAAAGGATATAATTGCTCAATACGCACCAGCGCAATATCCTCCTGCCCACGCTCCTGACGCTCTTCATAGAGATGGTAGTAGACCTTGCCGCTGCACAGCACTACGCGCTTTACCGCATCTGGCATCACTTCGGTATCACCAATAACCGTCTTAAATTCCCCTTCTGCCAGTTCTTCCAGGGTCGAGGTGGCCAACTTATGACGCAATATCCACTTGGGGCTCATCACGATTAACGGTCGCCGCATGGGGCGTATCGCCTGGCGACGCATCATATGGAACAGTTGTGCAGGCGTGGTCGGATTACACACCTGCATATTATGCTCCGCACACAGTTGCAGGTAACGCTCCAGCCGCGCGGAGGAATGCTCCGGACCCTGCCCTTCGTAACCGTGGGGCAGCAGCATGGTCAGCCCGCACAGACGCCCCCATTTGTGCTCCCCGCTGGCGATAAACTGGTCGATGACCACCTGCGCGCCGTTGGCGAAATCACCAAATTGTGCTTCCCAGATAACCAAACCCTTGGGCGCGGTGGTCGCATAACCATACTCAAACGCCAGCACACCCTCTTCCGATAGCAGTGAATCGTAAATATCCACCCGCGGCTGATCCGGGTGGACATGTTTCAGTGGCATATAGGGCACGCCGGTTTTTTGATTGTGCACCACGGCGTGACGATGGGAAAACGTACCCCGCCCGACATCCTGGCCAGTCATACGCACCGGATAACCCTCCGCCAGCAATGTCCCGTAGGCCAGCAGTTCTGCCATACCCCAGTTTAACGGTAGCGCGCCGCCGGCCATCTTGCGGCGATCTTCGTAAATTTTTTCCACCTGACGCTGCACCACCACACCATCAGGGATATGGCTGATCTTGCTCGCCACCTCCTTGAGCCCCTTGAGGGCATAACCGGTTTTTCCCGGCGCGGTCCAGTCGTGGCCAAGATACGGTTGCCAGTCGACAAACAGCCCCTTATCGGGATTTGGCACCAGATTTTTGACCACGTAATGACCCGAGTCCAGTCGTTGCCGGTAGTCATCCAGCATAGCGTTACTCTGCGCCTCACTCACCACACCCGCATTAATAAGCTTTTCCGCATAGAGTGTGCGTGTCGATTTGTGGCTGCGAATTTTTTTGTACATTAACGGTTGGGTGGACGAGGGTTCGTCGGTTTCATTGTGCCCACGGCGTCGATAACCAACCAGATCGATGACGACATCCTTTTTGAACTGGTAGCGATAGTCCATCGCCACCAACGTGGCGAACATCACTGCCTCGGGATCATCGCCATTAACGTGAAAAATAGGTGCCTGCACCATTTTCGCAATATCGGTGCAGTACTCGGTAGAGCGCACATCTTCCCGGAGATTGGTGGTAAATCCGACCTGATTGTTAATCACAACGTGAATCGAACCACCGGTTTTGTAGGCACGGGTCTGGGACATCTGGAAGGTTTCCATCACCACACCCTGCCCAGCAAAGGCGGCATCGCCGTGGATCAAAATCGGGACCACCTGATCTCCCACGTTATCCCGGCGTCGTTCCTGCCGGGCGCGCGCGGATCCTTCAACCACCGGCGACACAATCTCGAGGTGGGACGGATTAAAACTCATTGCCAGATGCACTTCCCCGCCGGGGGTCATTACATTCGAAGAAAAGCCCTGGTGATATTTGACATCGCCCGAGGTGTTAATACTTTTCTTACCTTCAAACTCGTCAAACATTTCCGCCGGATTTTTACCCAGCACATTGACCAGCACATTGAGGCGGCCGCGGTGCGCCATGCCAATAACAATTTCTTTCGCACCGTACTCGCCAGCGCGATTAATTAGCGCGTCCACCATCGGAATCAAACTCTCCCCACCCTCCAGCCCAAAACGCTTGGTGCCGGGGTATTTTGAGTCGAGGTGCTTTTCCAGACCTTCCGCCGCGGTCAGACGTTCGAGTAACTGGCTACGCACTTCCCGGTCGTAGTCGGGACGCGATTGAACACTTTCAAAACGTTGTTGTAACCATTGTTTTTCCGCCAGCGCCGTAATGTGCATAAACTCCGGGCCGAGGGTGCCGCAGTAAGTTGCCTGCAGAGCGTCGATAATCTCCCGCAGCGTCGCCTCTTCCTTACCGATGTACACGGACCCGGTTTGAAACGTGGTATCCATATCCGCGTCGGTTAAGCCGTGGTAGTTCAGATGTAAATCTGGAACATCCTCACGCTCCATAATACCCAGCGGATCCAGCTTCGCCAGTTGATGGCCGCGAAAGCGGTACGAGCTGATCAGCTGTACCACGCGAATTTGTTTGCGCTCGTGTTCAATATTGACGCCACCGGAACCCGGTGCCGGAATCGGTCGAGCGCGCTTACGCCCCAGCAGTTCAAAGTGGGCCTGAATGGTATCGTGGGATACATCTGGTGCTGCGCCACCATTAACCCGCGGCAGAGAATCAAAAAAGGTACGCCACTGCTCAGGCAGATTTTTAGGATTATGCAGATAGGTTTCGTAGAGCCCTTCGATATAGGCCGCATTCCCTCCGGACAGGTGGGAAGTGCGTAAAAATTGCTCCATGATGCTGTGTTGCATCGATTATCCCTGCATGATGGTCGACGATAACATTAAGCGATCTTCACCGTTGCAACCGCGAGGCCACGCCTCAGAGCCGCGAATCAGGTGCCGCTACGTAATAGCATAGTACGAATATGCCCAATCGCCCGAGTCGGATTCAGTCCTTTAGGGCACACCGCCACACAATTTTGAATACCGTGACAACGAAAAACACTGAATGGGTCATCCAGTTTACTTAAGCGTTCTTCGGTAGCCGTGTCGCGACTGTCCGCCAGGAATCGATAGGCTTGCAGCAATCCGGCAGGGCCGATAAATTTGTCCGGATTCCACCAGAAAGACGGGCAACTACTGGAACAGCAGGCGCACAAAATACATTCGTACAAACCGTCGAGTTTTTCTCTTTCCTCAGGCGATTGCAGACGTTCGATGGCAGGAGGCGGCGTATCGTTTAACAGGTACGGCTGAATTTTTTCATACTGCGTATAAAACTGCTCCATATCGACAACCAGGTCGCGAATCACCGGCAAACCAGGCAGCGGACGCAGCACCAGCTTGTTTTTGCGGACACATTCGGACAACGGGGTGACACAGGCCAGGCCATTCTTGCCATTGATATTCAAACCGTCCGACCCGCACACACCCTCGCGACAGGAGCGTCGAAAAACCAGCGTGGAATCTTCGGCTTTGAGCAGCTCCATAACGTCCAGAACCATTAAATCCTTGCCGCCGGTATCGACTTGAAAATCCTGCATATATGGCGCTTTGTCCGTTTCCGGGTTATAGCGATAGACACTGACAGTCAACATAACGCAATCATTCCCCAACTAAACTTTCCAGACCAAAGACAGCCCCTAATGGTGGCTTCCTGTACACCGGCAGTACACCCAAAAACTAATACTTGCGCTCTGTGGGCGCAAACGCATCGCGGGTTTTAGGCGCGAAGTTCACCGCGCGCTTCGCAACTTCCTTGCTGTGCGGCAGGTATAAAGAATGACACAACCAGTTTTCGTCGTCCCGTTCCGTAAAATCCTCCCGCGCATGAGCGCCTCGGCTTTCCGTACGGGCTTCCGCAGCAATCGCCGTAGCTTCCGCGACTGCAAATAAATTCTGTAACTCCAACGCCTCAATGCGCGCTGTGTTAAAAGCCAGGCTCTGATCGTCGAGGCGCACGCCTTCAATGCGCGGACGCAGCGCGGCTAGCTTGACAACCCCTTCGCGCATAAAATCTCCGCGCCGGAATACGCCGAAGTGGTTTTGCATAATTGTCTGCAGCTCTTTGCGCAGAGCAGCCGTACCCTCGCCATCGCGGTTCCCGTTGATACGATTCAGGCCATTCATAGCCTGTTCTATATCTGTATCGGATGCATCGCGAATTTCTACACCTTCGCGCAAGGATTTTTCGATAAACAGCCCCGAGGCACGACCAAATACCACCAGATCCAGTAACGAATTGCCGCCCAAACGGTTAGCACCGTGCACGGATACACAAGCCACTTCGCCGCAGGCAAAAAACCCGTCAATTATTTTGTCCTCGCCATTGGCCCCGCGGGTTAACGCCTGCCCATGAATATTGGTGGGAATCCCCCCCATCATGTAATGACAGGTCGGCACCACCGGCACCGGGTCGTGCACCGGGTCCACGTGGGCGAATGTTTTCGACAGTTCGCAAATTCCTGGCAGCCGACTTTGCAGCACTTCTTCACCGAGGTGATCGAGTTTCAGCAGCACATGATCGCCATCCGGGCCGCAACCGCGCCCGGCAAGAATTTCGAGCACCATGGAACGCGCCACTACATCGCGCCCGGCGAGATCCTTGGCATTGGGCGCGTAGCGCTCCATAAACCGCTCGCCATCCTTGTTAATTAAATAACCACCCTCGCCGCGGCAACCCTCGGTAACCAGCACCCCGGCGCCAGCAATACCGGTTGGGTGGAACTGCCACATCTCGATATCCTGCACCGGATAACCCGCCCGCAGGGCCATACCAATCCCATCGCCGGTATTGATATGCGCATTGGTGGTGGAGGCATAGATACGCCCCGCGCCGCCCGTTGCCAGCACCGTCGCCCGGGATTTCACGTAGACGGTTTCCCCGGTTTCGATATTAATGGCGATAACACCTACCACCGCGTCGTCCTGATTTTTTACCAGGTCGACAGCAAACCATTCGTTAAGGAATACGGTTTTATTTTTCAGATTACTTTGATACAGGGTATGCAACAGCGCGTGACCAGTACGATCCGCTGCGGCGCAGGTGCGCGCAGCCTGACCACCGCGGCCAAAATCCTTGGACTGCCCACCAAATGGTCGTTGATAGATCCGGCCTTCCTCGGTACGTGAAAACGGTAAGCCCAGGTGCTCCAGCTCAAATACCGCTTCGGGACCAACTGAACACATATACTCTATGGCTTCCTGATCACCGATGTAATCCGAACCCTTGACTGTGTCGTACATGTGCCACTGCCACTGATCCTGGGGATCGCTACTGGCTATCGCGCAGGTAATTCCGCCCTGCGCCGACACCGTGTGCGAACGCGTCGGAAATACCTTGGAAATCACCGCGGTCTTGTAACCGGACTGCGCCAGTTGCAACGCAGCGCGCATTCCCGCACCACCACCGCCGACAATCACGCCATCGAACGTGATGGTTCGCATATTCGCCATTACTTCAGATCCCCCAGAGAATATCTACGGCCCAACCCACGTAGGTGATAATGACGGCAATCACGCCAAATTGGAGAAAAATACGCAGCCCAGTGGCCTTGGGGCCCAGCAGACGTACCGTGACATAATCGGTCAACACGGCCCACATACCAATCCAGGCATGGGCGGCAAAGGATAAAATCGTCATTACGCTGAGCAAGCGCACCCAGAAACAGCGATGCAGCGCTACCCACTCGGCATAAGCAAGACCCGGGTGCGCAACAAGGTAACCAACAATAAAGACCAGATAAATCGTGATAACGACGCCACTGATACGCTGCACTACCCAGTCGGCCAGACCACTACGACCAAAGCTGGTGACATTGGTTACAGCCATATCCACACTCCCGCCAGCAGGATCAACAACGCCGCAATCACCAGCACCAGGCGTGCACCGAGTACGCCGCCCTCGAGACTTTCGCCAATGCCGAAATCCATAATCATATGGCGAATACCCGCCACCAGGTGATAGGCCACTGCCGCCAGCATGCCCCACAGCAATAATTGCAACCAGGGGTTGGTGAGCCCCGCTCGAATAGACGCAAAACCTTCTTCAGAGGAGAGGCTGATATCGAGCATCCACAACAGTAGTCCGGTGATGGCCAACAGGGCCACGCCGGAGGCGCGATGCAAAATTGATACATAGGCGGTAATCGGCAGCCAAAAAGTGCCAATATCCAGATTAACAGGCCGTTTCTTGTTCACAGTGGGCGATACCTCTAGACCCTGTTTTAGCAGCAAATTACGTTGTCCGATTGCTGAAAATATCCGGGCGCGCCGGCATCGGAACTGCGGTTTTGAACGGCCCGCATTATAGGTGTATTAATTATCAAATACAATTAATCGACCCGCGTTAGGCCTCTCAATTAGCCGCTGGTTTGCGCTTTCTTCCCGGAACTTTCAGGCCACTGGCGACGCACCAGATACGTGCAAAAATAACGCAGCCCCGGAGCGCCGCCGGCAGGACCAACGGCGTGCTCCCTGCCCGCTACCAGAGGATTCTCCAACCGGCAAAAAATTGACAAACACGCCCCTCGGGCTATAGTCTGCGGCCTCGGTATTTGTAACCTCAGCATTATTAAAACACTTAGACGCGGCCACCGATGGTGGACACCCAGAGCCAGGAGAATGTAGTGACTGACAGAAAAGCGACTCTCAGCATCCCGGGGCGCGACCTCCCGATTGAATTGCCCATGTATTCTGGAACCCTGGGACAGGACGTTATCGAAGTCACCGGGTTAACTGGAGAAGGTTATTTCACCTACGACCCCGGTTTTGCGGCCACTGCTGCGTGCGATTCGAAAATTACTTACATCGATGGCGATCAGGGCATTCTCCTGCATCGCGGCTACCCCATCGAACAGCTCGCCGACCGCTCCGATTACCTGGAAGTTGCGTATCTGTTGCTTAACGGCGAATTACCCAGCACCGCGCAAAAAAAGGAATTTGAAACGATCGTGCGCGAACACACCATGGTTAACCGTTCCATCGAACAATTCATGTCGGGCTTTCGTTACGACGCCCATCCCATGGCGATTATGTGTGGCGTGGTGGGTGCCATGTCGTCCTTCTATCACGATTCCATGGATATCAATAACGCCACCCACCGCATGATCACCGCGCACCGTCTGATTGCCAAAATGCCCACGCTGGCTGCCATGTGCCACAAACACTTTGTCGGGCAACCCTACATGTACCCGGATAACAGCCTGGGCTATGCGGAAAATTTTTTGCACATGATGTTTGGCACGCCCTGCGACAACAAACCAGTGAACCCGGTGCTGGCAAAGGCCATGGACAAAATTTTTCTATTGCATGCCGATCATGAGCAAAACGCTTCCACCTCCACGGTGCGCATGGCGGGATCGTCCGGCGCTAATCCGTTTTCCTGTATCGCTGCCGGCATTGCCGCACTGTGGGGACCTGCTCACGGGGGCGCCAATCAGGCGGTGCTGGAGATGTTGCAGGAAATTGGCGACGTCAAGAACATCGACAAATTTATCGCCCGTGCCAAGGACAAGGACGACTCCTATCGGCTGATGGGTTTTGGACACCGGGTGTATAAAAATTTCGACCCGCGGGCGACCGTTATGAAACAAACCTGCGACGAGGTGCTGGCGGAACTGGGCATTAACGACCCGCTGTTGGCGATTGCCAAGCGCCTCGAGGAAATCACATTGCAGGACGATTATTTTGTGTCGAAAAAACTGTATCCCAATGTGGATTTTTATTCGGGCATTATTATGAAAGCGATTGGCATACCCACGGAAATGTTCACCGTGATATTTGCCACTGGTCGCACCGTTGGCTGGATCGCTCACTGGAATGAAATGATCAGCAACCCCTATCGCATTGGCCGCCCGCGCCAACTGTATAGCGGTTACCAGGCCCGCGACTTTGTACCGATTAATCAACGCTGACACCCTGCCCCCGCGTTAGCACTACCCAGCCGCTTTCTCAGTGGCTTTTTTTTGCGTGGATAGAGCGTTGCAAGCCGGCTCACATATGCGAGTAGATTTTGCTCGTCAAAACCGGTAACTTACCCAGCAATAAGCAGGGAGTGCCGATCAAAACAAATGATAATATTTGCAGCGGATACCCATCGCGGACGTGTCCGGGAGTATAACGAAGACTGCTACCACGCCGACCCGAATGCGGGCCTGTGGCTGGTGGCAGACGGTGTCGGTGGCCATACCGACGGCGAGTTGGCCAGCGCCATCACCAGCGAAGTCACCACGAACACCTTTCGGCGCACTGGCGACCTTGTAGGAGCGATACAGGCAGCCCATGCGGCCGTATTGGCGGCCATTGCGGAGCGCCACGGCGTATCCAATATGGGCTCGACCATCGTAGCCATCGCATTGCAAGATCTGGACTATCAAATTGCCTGGGTCGGGGACAGTCGAGCCTACCTGTACAATGGCGACCTGACGTTATTGACCCGTGACCACTCCTACGTGGAAGCGTTAATCGACAAAGGGGCGATTTCCCAGGCAGAAGCATTGCACCACCCCAAACGCAATGTCATTACCCAGTGCATCGGCATCACCGCCAAGGAAGGCCTTAAGGTCGATAGTGTGTCGGGCACTCTGGCGCACGGAGAACGCATCTTGTTGTGCAGCGATGGGCTCAATGACGAATTGGCGCACGCTCAAATCGCGACTCTCCTCGCGCAATCCAACATGCCCGAGCATCAGGTCGCGGCATTGATGCAAGCCGCGCTCGATGCTGGCGGCCGCGACAATGTCACGGTATTAATTGTCGCGGCACAACAGGATGCTGCTCACAGCGACAGCGGCGTTCGCGCGCCCCAAACTAGCGCCGCCGAATCTTCGGCGCCAATGTCCAGAGCAGATATGACCATGGTGCAAACCGCACCGGTACTCAATACTCGGCAAACAGGTTTGCTCGCCACTAACCGGGGCAAAATCATGCTGGCGGCAGGCATCGTGGTGACAGCTCTGGTGATAGTCGCCCTGCTATGGGCGGTGTAGAACCCACCGCAATTAATGATGTGCTTGGTATCGCACTATCCGTTTCACCACAGGCTTTTTTGTTATAACGCTGGACAGGGACATTTATATCATGGAAAAAATTGGAACGCAGGTTGGCCGCTATAAAATCGTCGATTTTATCGGTTCTGGCGCCATGGCGGATGTTTACCGTACTCACGACCCGGAAATTAATCGCTCCGCCGCGCTGAAACTCCTTAAGAAAGATCATCTGGTCGATCAAGAATATCTGAATCGATTTCTCAAGGAAGCCAAGGCGGCTGGCGCCCTCACCCATCCGAATATCGTCACCGTTTACGACATAGGTAAAATCGACGACAGCCCGTACATTATGATGGAACTCCTCGAAGGCTGTACGCTGACGGAGTTTCTGCAGAACAACAACAAACTATCCATTAAAATGCTGATCAACATTTCAATGCAAATTGCCAGCGCCCTCGATTACGCCCATAGCCAGGGCGTCGTACATCGCGACATCAAACCGGACAATATTATTTTTCACGAACAACAGGGCAGCGTCAAAATAGCGGATTTCGGCATTGCCCGGCTTGGCGATTCGGAAGCAAAAGAAAAAACCCAGGCCGGCATGATTCTCGGCACGCCCCGCTACATGTCTCCCGAACAGGCCAAAGGCGAAACCATCGATGGTCGCTCCGACCTGTTTTCTCTGGGGGTTATTCTGTATGAGCTGCTGACCGGACACAAAGCGTTTGACGCCGAATCCATACCGACCCTCATCATGCAGATTATTCAGAAAAACCCTGCTCCGATTCGCCAGTACTATCCAGATGCGCCCGCAGGACTGCAAAGTATCATTACAAAGTTATTGCAGAAAAAGCCGGAAAAACGCTTTCAGAGCGGTGCCGAATTGTACGACGCGCTGGAAAAGGAACTGCGAGTCCTGCAGGACGACGACGACGCCAAAGACTACTTGCCGATGCAGGTAAAATGGACAGCGTTGATGGGGGGCGTAGTTGCTCTGATTATGGTTATCAGCGTGCTGGTGGTGTTTCGCGTCCAATCCCGGGTACTTTCCGATCAGGTTATCGACGGCGGTGTCGCCCTGGCGAAATTCATCGCCGCCGAAAGCGCGGTGCCGGTCCTTGGCGAAGACTGGATTGGTCTCGAAACGCTGATTGAAGAAGCAGAAAAACGCCAGACATTTGCCTATATGACGGTAATTGATCACGATTCCATCGTGCGTATCGCAACCGACAAAGGCCTCCTTGAGCAACCCTGGAACCCACCGCCTAACCGGGAAATTGTCGCCACCCAGAACGATATGATCATAGCCACCGTGTTAACTGCGGCCGGTGAAAACGTATTTACGTTTACCACCCCGATTCTGTTTAACGGTGTGAATATTGGCAAAATCAATGTGGGTATCAGCCAAAATCGTCTGACCGAAGTCAAGTCCGTTACCAAACGCATAATGGCCTCCCTCGCCCTCACCGTAATCCTTGCAGTGCTGGTAATTTTGTATTTTTTCAACAAATTAGTGGCCAAAAACCTACAGGTCATTCAACGAACCATTCAGGACTTCACTGCCGGGAATCACAATATCCGCATTTCGCGGCCGTGGAAAAACGAATTTGGCGCCGTAGCGGCCGCATTCAACACCATGGCGGATGCCATTCATCATGGTGAGGATAGCAAGACTGCACAGGAACAAAATGACGCAGTGACGGGCGCGGAAAATGAATCGCCAGCGCAACCGCATTCGTCTGCCGAGCCTGCCCGCAAAGACCCTGCAACATCCAGTGGCGATTTCACCATTATAGATACCCGCATTAATGATCCGGATTGACCGCTTACTGCTGGTTTTTATCCTTTTCGGAGGTGCGCTCAATCCGTCGGCGCTGGCTTTTTCTTTCACTGACCGCCTGACAACCAGCAGCGAAATTGCGCGGGACAAATCCTTTGCCATTGTGCGCCTGGGTGCGGGCCAAAGCGTCGAGGATATTGCCCAGCGCTATCTGGGTGCGCGCAACCAGGCCTGGCAAATTTACGAACTCAATGGTTACCCGACTACCCACGATAATTCTCCGCCTGGTCGCAACTCCGCCGTTGCAACCGGCAGCTTATTAGCCGTCCCCCTCCAACCGGCCAATCCGGCGGGTGTCTTCGCTGATGGCTACCGGGCAATCCCCATACTTTGCTACCACCAGTTCTCCCCGGGAGCAAAAGCCCGCAATCAACTGGCGGTTGCAGCACAGGTGTTCGAGGAACAGCTTGCCTATCTGGCGGGCAATGGATTTCAAGTCATATCGCTGGCGGAACTCAGCGCCATCCTGGCGAGTAGACTGCCGGTACCGGAAAAGACAGTAGTACTAACCATCGACGATGGTTATCGCTCCATTTATACCCTTGCCTACCCACTACTCAAAAAATATAATTTCCCCGCAACGGTTTTTTTGTATACCGATTTCGTGGGCGGTGCCGCAGCGCTCAGTTGGCAGCAACTACAAGAAATGCATGACAGCGGCCTGATCGACATTCAATCCCATACCAAAACCCATACCAGTCTCGCCGTCACCAGTAACGATACGAATCAAACCAGTTATCATGCGCGAGTGCGCAGTGAAATTGAACAGGCGGAACAAACTCTGGAACGCCATCTGGATGCCAAACCCCGTTTTCTGTCCTACCCCTATGGCGACAGCAGCGACTACACCGTGGACGTTCTTAAACAATCGGGTTATGCCCTGGCAATGACTGTAGAACGGGGCCCCAATCCTGCGTTTGCGGACCCCTATCTGCTGCGCCGTACGATGGTGTACAACAACCACGACCTCGACGACTTCAAACAATTTGTGCATGGCTACGTGGCAAAAAATCTGCCATGAACCACTACGGCAGGGTCTACCTATTACTGATTATGTTGACTCTCCTGTTGCAAGCCTGCGTGAGCGCGCCGCCGAGCGAAACTGTCGAACACTACATCGCGGCGCGCAAAAATAGCGCATATCAGCTTCAACAAAACAATCAATTAGCCGCAGCGCTCGACCAGTGGCGTATCGTACAAACTCTCGTGCCCCACGACAGCGAAGCGACACAGGCTATCACTGCCCTGAGCAATCAGATCGCCCAGCAAACCCGGCGGTTTTACGCACGCGGGCGTTCCCATTTAGCGCGCAACGACCTGCGCAGTGCAGAATTAAATTTTTTAAAAGTACTGTCCCTCCAACCTCACCACCAGGATGCTTTTGAAGAGCTGCAAAAAATAAATTCCGCGCGCATGCGCGCTGCGCAACGCAACAAAACCGCCAGCGAAGCAAAACGCTCTACACCACCGGCTAACGCGCAAACACTCGGGCAGCAATTAACCTTTGCCCGCGCCGCTGAATTATTACAGGCAAAAAATTATCACGCCCTGAGCACGCTAATGGGTCCCGCAGACATCAACGGAATTGAACAACGAGTACGACCATTAGTATACGAAGCGGATATAAATTTAGCTGCGCAGTACAGCGCCGCCCACAATCACACCAGCGCTGCAAAGCACCTTGAGCGCGCAATACAAAATACCGACGCGCCGCAATCCGATGGCCGTCTGGAAAACCTGAAAAAACAACTGGCGAATGACAATTATCTGTACGCTAAAGGTATATTGGGTAAAGATATTGATCGCTCCGTGGCGGCGCTGGAGCGCGCGTTACGCTTCGATCCGGAACATGTGCAAGCGCGAATATTGCTTACCCAGGCCAGTCGTATGCAGGCCAATCTGAAAAGAATTGAACAGCGCGGATCGGTTCAATAATGAACGTTAAGAATGCAAACGTTTAACTTTTTTCGATAACCGTAGTTTGATTCAACAGCGCTTCGTTGCGCACCTGGGACGAATACTCTTTTACACGAAAAACCACATCTTTAAAGCTTAACTCGTCGCCGTGGTGTAACACCTTACGCCCATCAATTTTTGTCCCGTTGACATAAGTGCCGTTAGACGAACCCAGGTCCTCGACAGATAGAACGTCATCCACAACCTGCAAGCGGGCGTGATTGCGGGAGATATGCGAGCGCAGCAAGGTAATCTCACACTCGATAGCCCGCCCCAGGGTAATCGGCTGTGCAATATTGTATTCCAATCCTTCGACGGGGCCTGATTCAGCAAAAATAAACCAGCCATGGTGCTCCCCGGTTTGCTTATTTTTATTTGTCAGAGAAGTACGACGATCAGTACGCGGGGCAATATTATTGAGCGCCCTGCGTTCGGTAAATGGCGCGACGCGAATAAAGCCAGTGGCGGTCAATTTATAAAACCAGGAAATAGTCAGCACCACGGGTAAAAAAAAGATAAAGATACCCAACAGCCAGTAATAGTAATCTGATTGCAGACCAAAGATTGGAAAAGCGATGGAGCTGACCTGTAAAATAATCCAGCAGGAAACCACGTACAAAACAAAAGTGTTAATCACCTTTCTGCGCCGCAATTCTCCATAAATAACGCTCAATTTATTCATTTATTAGCCCGCGTAGCCCGTACTTTTCACACACCACCCACCATGCGACCGCCGAATGTTAATGCGATGTCGCACCAGCAGTCATGTTAACGAATATCGCTATTGCAAATTGGACAGCTTGCTCTTCAATTCCAGGGCCTGCAGTCGATAGGAAATTGCGTACTGGTGATTGGGATCAATGGCCAGTACCTTGTCCCACAACGCAATCGCCTCATCCAGGGCCTGGCGGCGAAACGCCACCGACGCCTGTTTATGGTACTCATCGGCAAGTTCAGATTTCATACTCTGCTCAAGCTGACTGGCCGCCGCATTACTGCTATCGAGCTGCACACTACGTTGCGCTGCCGCATAAGCCTCGACGCTATTGCCCGCAGTCTTGTACAACTTCGCCGCCCGTAAATACTGTGCAGACGCCAACTTTGGGTTGGCGGTAGCCAGTTTTGCCCCATTACCGTTGTAGGCTTGCACCGCCAACGCCAATTCCGCTGCGCTGAGAGGCGGTTTTGGCATCGCTTCAATGGTATTCACCGCACCCTGAAAATTATTTTGCGCAACCAACGATTTTACCGTCGCCCAGTTATGCAACGTTGTCGTAGAGCCTTGCTGTGGCATGGTTAGCAATTCGGGATGCTCTTCCGAGTCGCCAGTCGCCGCGCGATTTTGCCGTGCCAGACGGGCGCTTTCGGTCAACGGAATACTAACAATTTGCCCTACCTTTAAATCCTTGGGCCGAGCAATAGAATTATATTTTGCCAATCCGTAAAACTGATAATAGGTGCCGAGGTATTTTTGCGCCAGAGTCGACAGCGAGTCTCCGGGGGTCAACCTGACGTTAAAGGACTCCGTCGGGTAATACTCATGGGACGGCAGGTCAATCTGTCGCAACAGATCTCGCGCCACTTTACTGTCTGGTTTTTCTACGAGATAGGCTTCCAGTTCGACCCGCGCTATAGCAACCTCACCCAGCTCCAGCTGGCTAATTACCTTGCGCAGACGATTCTCAGCGGACAAACCCGGCTCCGGGACAAGTTCACCCTGAGTCTGGGGCGAAACCTGCGCCTGCTCGGTCACGGTAGTCTGTTTGGCAGTTTGGCAACCGGCCAGCACCAGTGCGCAAATCACCAGCAACCACCCTGTTCCGTTGAAATTTCTCGTTATATTCCTTGCCATATCAACGAACCATCCCTATCAACCTCCGCTATGCACCCATTCCGTACCCAGGCGCCCAGCCAACTGTAAGATCTCTTAGTGTTATCGATACAGCCCCTGCGGCCTGTCGGGCTAACTGGAATCCGGCTGCACACACCCTCGTCCAAGCAACTCATTAAATAGTCATTTTGGCTATTAATCAAGATGTTCCAATGTATATATTATGGTTACTGGAGTCCTGAAAAGACGCACTACCCGCCCCTTAATAGAGCAAAAATATTTTGCCCCAATATCTGTTCACGGTGCGCGCACGACCCCGGCCGGCAATCCAGAGGCCGCCGCAAAATATTCTAGCCATAAAAAAAGCCTCCCCGTGTACCGAGAAGGCTTGTTAATTGGTGGAGCTAAGCGGGATCGAACCGCTGACCTCAACACTGCCAGTGTTGCGCTCTCCCAGCTGAGCTATAGCCCCAAATAAGGCTGCGCATTGTAGGCACGCCCCTTTCGACTGTCAAGATTCCTCGCCTTCTCCGCCCGCGCGCAAACCGCAGAGTTCGGCATAGGTCTTCTGCCAGTTTTTCATTTGTTTTTTCGACGGGCCGCCCACCACAGTCAACGCGTGGCGTAGTCGTGCCCGGGTCATATCCGGCCCCAGCACCGCCATCGAGTCAAACAAAGGCGGCGCCGACGGCTGCCCGGCGATGGCGACGAATAATGGCGCCAGAAAATCCTTGAGCTTTATGTCCATACCCGTGGCCAGAGCGGACAGTTGCCCATAGATACTGTCCCGCTGCCAGTCCCGCAACGCCTCCAGACGCCACAAACTGAACTGCAACACCTGCTGCACCGTCTCATCAGCCAGTTTTTTATGGGCAAACAGTTCCGTGGACAGCGCCGGCATACCGGACAACAAAAAACCAGCAAGAGGTGCCACATCGGTAAATTTTTCAACCCGTTCCTTGAGCAACGGTACAAACCGTTGCAGGTGTGTGCGATTGATTGCCCAGGCCGCCATGCGCTCGGCAAACTGCTCGTCGCTAAGCTCCTCGCGAATCCAGCGGCCGTTTAGCCAATCGAGTTTTTCCGTGTCGAATACCGGCCCACCCAGACTAACCTTGCCGATATCGAACTGTCCTACCATCTGCTCAAAACTGAATTTTTCTTCTTCATCGGGCATCGACCAGCCCATGCGCCCCAGATAATTGAGTAGCGCCTCCGGCAGGTA
The DNA here is from genome assembly GCA_041600415.1 of Porticoccaceae bacterium. GTDB lineage: Bacteria > Pseudomonadota > Gammaproteobacteria > Pseudomonadales > Porticoccaceae > JBFJKD01. Next base: position 83,809 of record JBFIKF010000003.1, read on the forward strand.
ACCCATGGCCTTGTAGTAGGTAATACTGGTAGGGTTTTTGCGTTTGCTGAGCTTACTTTTGTCCGGATTGCGCAGCAGCGGCATGTGGCACATCACCGGCATCTCCCAACCGAAATACTGGTACAGCAACTGGTGCTTGGGAGTCGAGTTAATCCATTCCTCGCCGCGAATCACATGGCTGATCGCCATCAAATGATCGTCCACCACATTGGCCAGATGATAGGTCGGCATGCCGTCCGCCTTGACCAGCACCTGCATATCCACCTGCTGCCAGGGAATTTCCACGGTGCCGCGCAACAGATCATCGAACTGACACACGCCCTCCTCGGGGACTTTCATGCGAATGACATGGGGTTCCCCGGCAGCCAGACGGCGTTGCACCTCGGCAGCGGACAACAGCAGTCCACGCCCATCGTATTTTGGCGTTGCACCGCGGGCCATCTGCTCCCGGCGCATCTCGTCGAGCTCTTCGGGCGTGGCAAAACAATAAAATGCGTGGCCCTTATCCAGTAACAGTTGCGCGTGGTGCGCATAAATTTCGCCGCGCTCGCTTTGTCGGTAAGGCCCGTGGGGGCCACCCACATCCGGCCCCTCGTCCCAGTCCAGCCCAAGCCAACGCAAGGAATCCAGAATCATCTGTTCCGATTCGCTGGTGCTGCGCACCCGATCCGTATCTTCAATACGCAACACGAATTGACCGCGGTGCTGGCGGCTGAAACACAGGTTAAATAACGCGATATAAGCGGTGCCGACGTGCGGATCTCCAGTGGGAGACGGCGCAATGCGGGTGCGTACTGTCATAGGAACAATCCGGATACGGCTGGAATGAGCCGCGTATTATAAGCGCATCACTCCCGCCCTGGTAATGGCTCGGGCTTGCCGAGCAGAAAGCCCTGGGCCGCGTCGATACCCATGCGCGCCAGCACCTGCCACTCGGCCTCCTGCTCCACCCCTTCCACAATCAGCATCACCTCGCGGCTATGGGCCAGTTGCGCCAGTGATTTCACGTAAAACTGATTGTCCTTGCTGTCCTGTATGTTCTGCACAAAACTGCGGTGTACCTTCAGGTAACGCAGCGGCAAACTGCTTAAATAGCCGAACGCGGCGGACTCCAACCCAAACCGATCAATGGCCAAACCAGCGGAAAATTTATGTAGTATCGTTTGAAAACTGCGAATATCCTGCTCTTCGATATGCAAAATATGTTCGGAAACTTCAAACACCAATTTTTTTGCAAGCGCTTTATTAGCTTTTAAAAAGCCCTGCAACCACTCAGTAAACGCACTTGAGGTTATCGACGAAGCACACAAATTTACCCCGTAAAACGCGTATTGATCGCACCCTTCCTCTGCCAGAGTTTCCAGAATTAACTGATCAAACTCCGGCGCACGACCAAAGCGTTCCGCCAGCGGCAATACAATCCCCGCAGACAACAGGTTGCCATCCTGATCCCGAAAACGGGTAAACACCTCGCAGCCAATCAAGTCTTTGTCCGGGGTGGACACCACGCTCTGATAATGCAGCACCAGCGCCCGATCGCGAATTACCTGGGCAATAAAATCCTTCCATTCCACCGCGGGTTGCGCCACCAGCGGCACGTCGCCAGCCTTCAGCTCGGCAAACTGACACCATTTGTTCTGCCCATCGCTTGCGGCGTGGCGCAGCGCCATATCCGCTTCGCTTAACAACTCCGGCCCATTCACCACGTGCTGGGTGTAGGTAAAACCCATATTGACCGTGAGCGGTTCCTGCTCTTTTAACGACCAGTCGAGTATTTGCACATCCTGAAAAATATCTTCCGCCAGGGCGATGCTCTCTTCTTCCGTGACGTCCGGCACGAACAGGCAAAATTCGGGGCCCTGCCGGCGCGCGACCACGGCCCGTGGAAACGGCACCAGTCCCTGTTTGAGTTTGTCGCCAAAGCTTTTCAATATTTCGTTGCCTTCCCGGCGGCCTGCCAGTTCGTTAACCCGTGCAAACTCGGCAATCGCAAAAATCATTAATACACCGCTGTGATCGCCACTCTCCGCGCCCACAAAACTGTTCAGCCGCGCATCAAAATCGGCCCGATTCGACAGCCCCGTCACCTCGTCCCGATAGGATTGCACCCGCAAATGGGAAATTAAATCTATCTGCTCATCGAATACCGCGTGCAGTTTGTTGGACATTTTGTTCATGGCATCCACTACCCGATACAACTCGCGGGTAGTGGGCAAGGTTTTCTGCACTTCAAACTTTTGTTCGCGGATGGCGTTAGCCTGCTCCTCCACGCGCCGCAGCGGCGCCAGCAGCCAGTTCAACGCCCCATAGGCAATCCCGCTGACTACCAGCGAGATCAGCGCAAACCAGGCCAGCTGCTCCGTTACCACTTTCCACAGCTGCCGATAAGCCTGCCCCGGATGGCTCACCACCACCACTTCGCCCAGGCGCGCCCAGCCCGCAGCAACCTCCGCCTTACCCTCCGGCGACGGCAAAGCCATAACATTCACAAACCAGTCGGGCACACCCTCGATATCCACCGCAAAGGTGCGATCGATGACCACCTTGTCATCCAGATCGCGAAAGTAAATCCGCTGATAAAAGCCGCTGTCGGAGATCGCGTTGAACAGGGTTTCCAGGGACGCAACATCCTTGTCCTGCGCCGCCTGGGTCATGGAGAGCCCCAACGACGTAGCCGTGTCCTGGGCGTGCACCGCCATTTGCTGTTGTACCAGCGTACGGGCGTTGAACATGCTGACCACCACATTGCCTGCGTACAGCAATACCAGCAGTCCCAGGGTGGCTAAAATCAGTTGGCGGAATAACGTCACAAGGCAATCCTTTACATTATTTGTGTAGTTAGTGTGGCGATTGCGGTCGAGCGCCGCATCGCATATGCAACGCTGAGTCTAATCTAAACCACTGAACTTGCCAATTGAGCAGTAGATCACACTCTTCATCCGAACATAGTGAAATAGGTATAACCGATAATGCTATGATTTCTGTGGAAATTTGCATCAATTGGAGCTGAGTGCCCAGTGGCAAAAATACGCGGGCTAACAAGGTCTCTCGCAATGCGCACAGCCATGTTGTGCGCACTGTTAGTCGTGGCCGTAGCCAGCGCCGATCACACCGGATTTAGCGAAACCCTGCTGGCCAAAATCAACAGCAAATACGGCTACAGCGCCGAGCAGCGCATACGCCGCTGGCAGGACATGATTCACGAAAACCGCGATCTGCCCGACCGGGTAAAACTGGAGCTGGTCAACGATTTCTTTAACGGTGCCCTGTTTGTCAACGACCTCGCCCTGTGGAACAAACGGGATTACTGGGCCACGCCCCTGGAATTTCTCGCCTATGACGCCGGGGACTGCGAGGACTTTTCCATCGCCAAATACTTTACCCTGCGGGAAATGGGCATCGACACCCGCAAACTGCGCATCACCTACGTCAAGGCCCTGACCCTCAACCAGGCCCATATGGTACTGGCCTACTACGAGACGCCCTCCTCGGTACCGATCATTCTCGACAATATCAACAAAAACATTCGCCCCGCCACCGAGCGCAGCGATCTGCAACCGGTATACAGCTTTAACGCCGACGACCTGTGGCTGGCCCGCTCCCGTAACGAACAGCTCAAGGCGGGTAAATCCAGCCAGATCAACCTGTGGAACAACCTGAACGAACGTATGGCAAAAGAATTACTCTAGCCCCGTACGGTATTCCTGCCCTTTCCCGTTTATGCCCGTCCCGGCACGCCCCAATAGCCTGCCAATACACGCCTGTACAACCGCGACAATATCGGTAAAACTTCCCCGTTGTCGGCACCACTAAAATCGGCACCACTAAAAAGAAACGCCATCAGGAACCCGTTATGGCCCGGATTGCCACACGCGCAACTGCGCAGCACTTACCCGCAGCATTACTCACTTTTACCCTGCTACTGGCTGGCTGCGCCGGCGGGCCATCCAAAGCACCGCCCGCCCCCGTACCGGACAACCCCTACGCCCAACTAATTAACCAGGTGGAGGCACAACACGGCCCCTTCGCCGCGGCACGCGTACGCTACTGGTTCCAGCTAATTGAACAGGGCAAAACCCAGGACGACCACGCCCGCCTGCTGCTGGCCAACAATTTTTTTAATGACGCCAAATTTGTTACCGACGAAGAAGTCTGGCAGCAGAGCGATTACTGGGCCACGCCCCTGGAATTTTTAATTAAAGACGCCGGGGACTGCGAGGATTTTTCCATCGCCAAATACGTGACCCTCGATCGCATGGGGCTGGACCCGGAAAAAATGCGCATCACCTACGTCAAGGCCCTGACCCTGGAGCAACCCCATATGGTGCTCGCCTACTACAGCACCCCGGCGGGGGAACCGCTGATTCTGGACAATATCAACCCGCAAATTTTGCCCGCCGGGCAGCGTCAGGATTTAATCCCCGTGTACAGCTTTAATGGCCGCACCCTGTGGCTGGCCCGCTCCCGCAACGAGCAGGTACCCTCCGGCGACGCGCAACAACTGGGGCTGTGGCAACAACTATTGCAACGCATGCAACAGGAAATGCCGCCCGCGAACCATTAAGTAGAGACCACGGCAAACCCCAACCGGGTACGCTGGCGTGACACAACCCGTCCCGGCGAAACCGCCAATATTATTTTTTAAAGCCATAAAAAAACGCCGCCCGAAGGCGGCGAATTTTCAAGCGGGCCGGATTCCGCGCAGGTAACCCGGTATTCCCTTACGTCACATCGGTCACCAGGTTATTACCCGTCAGCAAGGTTTGGATAATCGCCGTCTGGTCTACTGCACCAGTAACCAGATCAACCCCTTGCAGAACAATGGTCTGATCCGGTGTGCCAAAACTACCACCTCCGTCCACATCGATTTTGATAATCGTGTCGCCGCTCGACTCGCTGAAATTCAGGAAGTTGGTAAGGTTTGACGCCGTACCGGTTTCACCCACCAATAGGGCTGCAAGGTCCAGCACATCCCCTTCCGCAGAATTGTAGACACCACTCGATTTATTAAAGTCAGTAATGGTATCAGTCGGGTTCCCGGTTGCGTCACCTGCCAGCCACTTAAAGATATCCGCGCCAAGGCCACCGGTCATGGTGTCACTGCCTTTCCCGCCAGTTAAAATATTGGCGACGCTATTACCGGTAAGGACGTCGTTATGGGCTGACCCCGTCAGGTTTTCGATATTTGAAAGCGTATCCGTACCTGCACCAACAGTATTCTGTGCACTCGTATTAGCCAGTGACACGGTAACACCCGCACCAGCGTCGATGTAGGACACGGTATCGTTACCGTCACCGCCGTTAAAAACATCGTTTCCAGCACTGCTAAAAAATATGTCGCTCCCCGCAGTGCCGGTAACATTACCATTGGTATCAATGGAAATTTGGAAAGTACCAGACGTCGAATCTCCGTCACCATCGTTAATCTCCACACCAAAACTTAACAGGAGATCATCCGGCAATATAGTTTTAGTTGCCGTAGTTTCGGAGGCAACAATAAAAAATTTCTCGCCGTCCGGATCGACATTAACCACATCCACACTCAAAAATTCTTTTCCAGCCGTGGCGCTTTTCACGTCATAGGTTTGCCCATTGGATATCTCAATATTTCCAGTTGTTTCCGAAGAGCCATCCGCAAAGTGCAAAATAAAGCGCACGGTGTTGGTGTTATTACCCGCAGTCGGACCACTGTTAGCGTCCACGTCAAACGTCAATTTAATTGAGGTGATCGGTTGAACAGCAGTGTCTGGCGGATTTGTTGTTCCAAGCAGGTCGGCATCACCTACAAGAAATTTCAGCGTAAGCGACTCGCCGTTAGACACCCTTAATCCACCCGCGCTACTACCAGCCCCAATACCGTTATTATTGGTGTTAACCGTACTATTCGCTCCTAGATTGGTATCACTAACATAACCTTCATGGGCGGTGAATTTAATATCAGTTTTCGGGTCTAGTGTTCCTTTTTTGGCAGCTATTTGTTCGGCATATAGCGACGAGCTGTTACCACCTATAGAGCCGGTTAGAGATAGAGTTTCTGTAATTACCTGTGTCGGATTTGGTGTAACCAAATTGAAATCGTAAGTGCCATCGACTTTCATGGTTAGCGTGAAAAACGTCGCCCCGTCTGCCAGTTTGGCGGTATATATCTCACCCAGATAGTTGCCAGAGCCGTCGAACAGATCTTCGGTGCTGGAAGTAGCAATCAGACTTACGGTGTTTAACAGCGTGATATTAATCCCTTCCGAGCTGTTGATATCCGGGCCGATATCATCTACCGCGTTAAATCCGTCAGCGCCAACCAAAAAGCTCCAGGCAGCACTATGTAAACCCGCCACGTTGGCAACCGCCATATTCTGAATGGAATTGATCACCGGTGCATCGTCCTCAAAACTGATGCTGCTACCGATATTCACCGGTGCGCTGGTGGCCGTGTCGCCATCGCCGTCCTTATAGGTCACCGTCACCTGCAAGGCCGAATCCGTTAACGATATCGAGTCGTCCGGGTTGCTCGCGCCGCCCAGCGGATGGTACAGCGAGAGATATTGCGCCACGTACACCTGGCCCGTCACCGGGTCGATGGTAATGGCAAACGCGATCGCACCCGACGAGTTCGCCGTGTCGGTTGCACCGGCTTCCGTACCAACCCGGCCCAATATCACGCCACTGCCGTTGTCGTACAGGAAGATTTGCGTGCCCCCCGTGGTGCTCACCCCGGAGAACGTTGTATCGGTCACTTGCAGCGCATAGGTGGTCGCACCACTCGCCGCCTGACCGTCAGCGCCAAAGCCGCCGCCACTCAACGATACAATAGCAGCGCCACCAGCCGCGTAGCCCAGTGGCGTACCCCCCAGCGCACTGAACAACGCCGCTACGGTGGTTGACGCGCCGTTAAAGGTAATAGCCGTACTACCCGCAACGTCTTTGTCATCCGCATCACCAGCCGGGGTCGGCGTCGCCGTTGCATTTTGCAGACCCGCCGTTTCGTCGTGGATCACCGCACCGCTCGCGTTAATCGTCAACGTCGGCGCCGTCGGACCATCGTCTTCAAAACTGATGCGGTTACCGATATTTATCGGTGCGCTGGTGGCCGTGTCGCCATCGCCGTCCTTGTAGGTGACCGTTACCTGCAGGGCCGAATCCGTCAACGATATCGAATCATCCGGGTTATTCGCGCCACCCAGGGGGTGGTTCAGGGACTGGTATTGCACCATGTACACCTGACCGGTGAGTGGATCGATGGTAATCGCAAATGCAATCGCACCCGTGGGGTTGGCCGTATCGGTAACACCTGCCTCGGTGCCAACCCGGCCCAAAATCACGCCGCTGCCGTTGTCGTACAGGAAGATTTGCGTGCCCCCCGTGGTGCTCACCCCGGAGAACGTTGTATTGGTCACTTTCAGTGCATAAGTCGTCGCGCCAGTCGCCGCCTGGCCGTCAGTGCCAAAGCCACCGCCTGTCAAGGACACAATGGCAGCGCCACCAGCCGCGTAACCCAGTGGCGTACCCCCCAGCGCACTGAACAACGCCGCTACGGTGGTTGACGCCCCGTTAAAGGTGATAGCCGTACTACCCGCAACGTCTTTGTCATCGGCATCGCCAGCCGGACTCGGCGTAGCCGTTGCGTTTTGCAGACCCGCAGTCTCATCGTGGATCACTGAACCGTTCGCGTTAATCGTCAACGTCGGTGCCGTCGGACCATCGTCTTTAAACGTGACCGTCAAGGCGGTATCCGAGGTCACCGTGCTGGTGTCCCCATCGCCATCCGTCGCCACTACCGTCGCGTAAATCAGGTCGGTCAACGACACCGATTCGTTGTGACTCGTGCCCGGTGTGGGATGTTCGATTGCCTTATATTCCACCAGGGTGATCTTGCCATCGCTGCCCAGGGACACGATAAACGCTACCGCACCTGTGGGGTTTGCCGTCGTGTCATTCGACCCTTCACGGCCAACAATCAGGCCATTCTCCGTGTACAGGAAGATGCTATAACCACCCGTCACGTCTAACCCACTGTCCTGACCGGTAAACGCACCGCCCGCAGAGTTGGTCAAGCTCATAACAAGACTGTTACTAGCAGCCGGACCGTCCGCACCAAACACGCTCGCACTACTGTCCGCCACCAGCGCACTCCCACTGGTCGCCTGACCCAGTGCCGCACCCGCTGGACCGTTAGTCAGCGCAGCAATCGCCGTCACCAACGCCGCCGGGATACTGGCAACATCGTTGGTACCGCTATCAATGCCCGATGTTTCATCGTGGACGACCGATACCGTCTTCGTCGTGAACGCCGCGCTCGGACCATCGTCCGCAAACTTGATGTTGCCACCCAGATCAACACTCACCGGCGTGCTCGCCGTGTCTAAATCCCCATCCGTCACCGTGACCGTCGCCGACAACGTCACTTTGCCATCACTCAAGGCAATCAGTTCGTCATAGGACGAGGCATCCGCGTTCGGCAGGTGATCAATCGCACCGGTCTGCGTCAGTGTCACCACGCCCGCTCCCGATACCGCTATCGTGAACACACCGTTATCCGTAATGCTCGCATCATCCGTCACATCGCCCGGCGCCGTGGTCGAACCCACTACAACACCCGCAACGTTATACAGATAAATGATGGAACCACCGCTGGTCAGACCCGAGTCCGCCGTCACCACATTTAATGCAAAACTACCAATCGTGGCTGCCGCGCCCTGACCATCCGCACCATAGGCCGCTGTTCCTGACGCCGCACTTAACAACGCCGCTACCAGGGCACCACTGTCATTCGCCGTCGCTCCGTAGGCGTTAGCATCGCTCCCGCCTTTCGCTTCCGTATCATCCGTCGTCAGCACAATGCCGTCCGTCGAGGCACTACCCGCACTCACGCTCGGACCATCGTCCAAGAAGATGATCTTGCTACCAATCTCCACCTGATCGGAGGCCACATCACCGTCACCATCGGTGACTTGAATTTTCGCGGACAGTTTACCGGTCAGATCTACCGGCTCGTTGTTGTCCGTGTTAAGCGGGTGCTTGAGCGCCACCGCCTGCGTCACCGTCACAGTGCCATTGGCATTGAGGACTATCGTAAATGCCAGGCCATCCAGCGTGCCGGTATCGTCGAACTTACCGTAGACAATATTGTTATCGCTGCCATCAGCCACCAGGGTGATCGCTTTGTTGCCCACCGTGGTGAACAGCCCTGAGTCCGCATCGGTAACCACCAGCGACAGGTCCGTGGTACCACCGTCCGCGCCCGTATCAGCGGTATAACTGACTAACGCTGCGGCCGAGGTCACCGCAACACCAATCTGACTCGTCTCGTCGGTGGTGAGCGTGTTGTCGACCAGTCCTTCCTGACCTTCGCTCTGCGTCGCACTGATAGAAGCTGTCGGCACATCATCTTTAACATCAATATAGATAATGCCTGTCGAGGTATTGCCATTTGCGTCGGTGACGATGTAAGTAAAACTTTCTACATTTTGCTCGGTTTGCGCGCCATTATCCGCAGCCGGGTTGGTGGTTACCGCTTTTGATAATGTGTAGGTATAAGTGCCATCACTATTTACCTGAATACTGCCGTAGACGCCGGCTGTAACGGCATTGCCACCGCTCACCAACGCGTAGGTCAGAGCACCAAAACCACCCGACGCATTACCCACCAGGGTGTTGCTAGCGTCTGTTTCGCCTGCACCGCCGGGCAAACTGCCGGTGACTGTACCGACTACCAGATCGTCACCGTCCGGGAGCGCGTTGGTGTCTAAAGCGGCCTCGTCGACCAGGACTTCGTCGTCATTGGTGGCAATTAAACCGCTGTCGGTCAGGTTAATGGTCAAGGTGATGGTGGAAAGATCACCGTCGCCATCCCTGATGGTGTAGACAAATACGTCAGTCTCATTACCAGTGATCGAGTTAGGATCCGATTTGTAGGTGTAGCTGCCGTCCGCCTGTAATTTCAGTGTGCCGTGTGCGCCAACAATATCTGTGTTAAGACCACCAGATACTGCGGACGTGGTATCGCCGCCCGCTGCACGCACCCCCACCACCGCAGCGCCGTCGGCACCAGCGGTATCGTTACTCAAAACCCCGCTGGCCGCGTCTACTGTCAACAAGGCGCCTTCGTTGACGCTGCCCGTATCTGCTACAGCCACCGGCACGTCGTCCAGAATGCGAATGGTCAGTACTGCAGAACCCGTATCGCCGTCGGAATCTTGAATGGTGTAGGTGAAATGCCCATCGGCAAACAGGTCTTGCGGACCCTGGTGATTGTAGGGACTCAACAACGTGAATTCGTAGTCGCCAGTCTGGGTATTGATGGTCAAAACCCAATTGCCAGCGTCAGCGGTGAAGGTGATAACGTTGCCCACCACCGTCTTGGTAGCGGGACCGATGGAACCGTCGTATTCAACGCCGGTGATAGGCGGATTGCCGTAACCATCGGCACCGGCCTCATCGTTATCCAGAATATTTCCACCGGTCGATACCGGCCCGTTGTTCAGTTTTACTTCGCCATCGGAAACGATATTTTCGTTGGCTTCCGGATTAGGGTTGTCGTCGAGCGGCTCGGGGGCACCCGCGTTCAGGATAATCTCAGTATCTGCGGTCGGATCGATAATCGGCCGTGGGTCCAGGTTGGGATCAAATCCGGCCTGGGGACGCACTTCGTTGATGGAGCGGCCAAAGATCGCGCCCTGGCCGATTTCATCGCCGGCACCGCCGCCACCGGCGTTGTCGCCGCCAGCCGCGGTTTCTTCGAGTTTTTCAGAGATGTCTTCGCCACGCTCCAGGGCCGCCAGCAGTTCTTCAAACTGGGAGGCATTCTCGCCATCGCCGTAACTGGCAAGCTGGGTCACGCTATCTGCGGTGAACAGGAAAGAGCCGTCCCGGGGGAGTTCCTTCAAATCGCCGTTGGCCAGGGTAACCAGCGCCTGGCCACCCAGCACCGCCTCGACGGTATCGCCCGCAAAGATGGGGTCGCCCGGTTGCAGCTCGCGCGCGATGCCATCGGCACCGATGGCGACCACCGAGCCGCCACTGGATGCCGTGAGAACAGCAACGACTTTGGCGTCCTGTGCTGCTGCGATTTCAGTTCCCTGTTTGGTTTCGTCGTTCATCTCTTTTCCCCTCCGGGATGGTTTGTTCAGACCTGCCCCGGAATGGAAGCAGGTCTAAGTCTTACCTTACAGTTTGGCACCTACCATAAACATGAGATCGCCCATGCTGTGGAAAATACGGTACTCGTTAAATACCAGATCGTACTGCGCCGAAATCAACGACGTCTTGGCGCCGACGTTTTCAGTTTCTGTGTTCAATAAATCCAGCAGTGTCCGTCTACCCAGATCAAACTGATCAATGTAAGCCGACTTGGTGCGCGTGGAATCCGCCACATGAGCTTCCAATGACGGCATTTGCGCCAGCAGAGTCTCGTGGGCAACCCAGGACAAGCGCATTTCCTGCTCGACTTCGCGGTGGGCGTTGTTGCGAATCTCCTTGGCTTTTTCCATCAGGTAGGCAAATTCCTGCTTGCGTGCGGAATCGGCACCACCGCGATACAGGTTGTAGCGCATGCGCAACATGACCCGGAGATCGTCCACCTGCTGTTCAATACCGTCGATGTTGTCGTTGAGATCCCGCTCAACCTCTACGTGAAAAGACGGATAGAACGGGCTTTTGGTCTGCTCGTAGCGGAATGTGGTGGCTTCGACATCCGCGTTGGCCACCGCCATGATGGGGTGGTTTTCGGCCGCTTTGGCCACGGCTTCATCGACGCTGCCGGGCAGGTACTTACGGTAGGAGCCGGGCTTGTCTAACACCCCTTCCTGGGGAAATTCACCGACTACCCGTTGATAGTTGATCCGGGCGTCACGCAGGTTGGCCGAGGCGGACGCGAGATTGGTTTTGGCCAGGGCCAGACGACCGGCTATCTGGTCCAGATCGGCGCGACTGCCAACTCCGGAATCGGCGCGCTTCTGCATGCGCCCGTAGACTTCCTCGTGAAAGGCCAGGGTGTCCTGTGCCAATTTCAAAATTTCTTCCTGCTTGAGCACTTCGGTAAAAACCCGCACCACTTCGAGGGAAATATCCTCGCCTACCGCCCGCGACCGTTGTTTGGCGCTTTCTTCACGGGCCTGCTGGTTGCGGTATTCGTTGCTGGTGTTGAACCCATCAAACACCAACTGACGAATATTTAGTTGCGTTTCGCGGCGCTCGAGTTCGTTGCGGGTGCGGGTGGGCTTACCGGGAAAGGTACGCCCTGTGGGGTCGCGCTCCTGAAAGCCGAACCCGGCGATTAAATCCACCGTGGGGTAATAGCCCGCCAGAGCCTGTCGTACCTGTCGATCCCGCGCATCAACTTCGCGCAGTTCGGCCAGAACTTGCGGATTGGTAGTTAACGTAGTGGCGATGACCTCGCGGACATCGACGGCACTGGCAGGCGCGGCAATCAGCAGAGCGCCGAATAGCGTGAAAAACAGTTTTTTGGTGGTTTGGGTGACGCGATTATTGTGCAGCATGGCTAAGTTTCCCTCTTCCTTTTATGCGTTGACTCATGTCGATACAATTAATGGGCACCAAAAAAACAATAAAAATGATTTAAAACAAATCATTAGAGCCGTTTCTTAAAGTGCCCACACAATTCCCTTTATTACCATCCCTGTACACGTTACGCATCCATTGGGCTTCTATGCCCCGCACAATGTGATTTGTAACACACTGTGCCCGTGATTCAATTACCGCTTATACCGCGATCTGCCCGCTTGGTCGCTTTGTTGCGAAGCGATACCATTTACTCCTTAAAAACAACCGGTTATCGCTGTTAGCTGTGGTTTGCCGCATACATTCAACGCTCGCGAAATGCCAATTGTTTGGTTTTAAGTATAGGTTTCAGAATGTAGTCGAGGACGGTTTTCTTTCCAGTCAGGATGTCGACCTGAACCGTCATGCCGGGAATGATGGGGAGGGGGTCCTCGCCTTCCTTGCCGAGACTGCTACTTTCTGTCTGTAAGCGCACCTGATAATAGCTTACCCCCTCCTCGTCCACAATAGTGTCGGGGCTGATCAGCACCACCTTCGCACCGAGCCCGCCGTGGATGGAAAAATCGTACGCGGTGAATTTTACGGTCGCCTTCTGGTTGGGGTGCAGGTAGGCGATATCCGCCGGTCGCACTTTGGCATCCACCAGCAGGGAGTCATCCAACGGGACGATTTCCACTAAATCAGCACCGGGTTGAATGACCCCGCCCACGGTTTTAACCTTGATCTGCTTGACCGTGCCCCGCACTGGCGAGCGTACAATCGTGCGCGCGACCCGGTCTTTATACGCCTGGTTGCTCTCTTTGTAACGATCCAGCTCAGACGTCACCTCATTAAGTTCCTTGCGCGCCTCGTTGGCGAAGTTCTGCGCAAATCCTGCGGCATTGTTTTGCGCTTCCTGATACTCCGCTTCCAGTTGCGGAATCGCCAGACGGGCTCGGTTCAGTTCGCCCTGCAGATCGTTGAGCTGCCGCTCGAGCCGCAATAGCTCAACGGCGGAAACCGCACCCTCTGCCACCAGCGGTCGGGTCACGGACATTTCCCTGCTTAATAGCTCGTAACTATTGGCCAAATTCTGCCGACTGCCCCGCACCGACGATAACTCCTGCTTTTTCTGTTCGACCTTTTGCTGCAACGCGTCGTAGCGGCTCTGGAATTCGTTAGCCCGCGCGCGGAATAACACACGTTCGCTTTGTGCGAGTCTCTCATCCAACTCCACATCAATCTTGGCTAACTCCTCGTCGAAACTGGTGGATTGAGCCTCAGCCCGCAAACGCGCGGCCTTGGCGGTAAGCTGCATTACCTGCAACGCCCGTTCGCGAAAAGTGGATGAGAATAATGTGTCGTCAATCTGCATCAACGGCTGATCGCGCTCCACCAGCTCACCTTCCGTGACATGCAGCTTGGCCAAAATACCGCCTTCCAGATTCTGCACAATTTGTACGTCGCTGGAGGGCACGATACGACCTTCACCCCGGGTGAATTCGTCAACTTCGGCGAAATAGGCCCAGACCAACATAATAAAAATAAGCGCGGAAATCCCCAATAACAGCAGTCGGTGCAGCCCCGGGGTTTGCAACATCACCGCCTCGGAGGAGTAGGACATGTATTTCAGGTCCGTGGCGGGAGACAAATTGAGATGTTGCCGCAATTTTTTTAAATCAAAACCTGACCCGAACGCATCTTTTTCCGTGGTGGGTTTGTCATCAATATTTTTCATATCGGGGGCGTTGTTCATCAGGCGCTCCCTCGAATTTTGCCTTGTTTGAGCGCCTCGAAAACCTGCTCCCGTGGCCCGTCGGCGACCACCCGGCCCTTATCGAGAATAATCAGGCGATCCACCATATCGAGCATGCTCATTTTGTGGGTGGTCAATATCAATGTGCGGTCCGCGGCAAATGCCGTGAGTTTGGCTTTGATCCAGTCTTCACTGGCCTGATCCATGGACGCGGTCGGTTCGTCCAGTAACAGCACGGCGGGTTTGCGCAAAAACATTCGCGCCAACGCCACCGCCTGACGTTGCCCCCCGGACAGGGTATCGCCGCGTTCACCAATGGGCATGCCAAGGCCGAGAGGGTGACTATTTACAAAACCCGCGAGGCCAGCTTTCTCCGCAGCCTCGACGATTTCAGTATCGGTTGCACCCACGACACCAAGACTGATATTTTCCCGCAGGGTGCCAAAAAACAAGGTGATTTCCTGCGAAACGTAGCCGATGTTGGTGCGCAAATCCGCCGGGTCGAGTTGTTTGATATCAAAGCCGTCCATCAGAATAGAACCCCGATCCGGCTCGTGCAGTGCCAACGCGAGTTTGGCGAGGGTGGATTTACCGGAACCGATGCGCCCGATCACCCCCACTTTTTCCCCCCGAGTAATGCTGAAGGACACACTTTCAAGCGCCGGACTGGATTGCTCTGGATAAAAAAATGTGACGTCCTTGAAAACAATATCGCCCTGCCATTTTTCCCGATTAAGAAAACGCTGATCCGGGGCGCGCTCCACCGGCAGCGCCATAATTTCATCCAGGGATTTCAGAGTACCTTCCGCGTGGTCGTAGGTGGTCAGCAGAGAAGCCACCTGAGAGAGTGGCGCCAGGGCGCGGCCATTGAGAATCACGCAGGCAATCAACCCTCCCATGGTGAGCTCCTGATTAGCAATCAGATACACGCCGCCGATCACGATCGCCACCATGGCAAATTGTTGCAGCGCCTGGACCGACATCATGGTTGAGTTAGAAATCAGACGGGACTGTAATCCCCACTGAGAGACATACCCGACGGATTGTTCCCAGGCGCGTTGCACGCGACTTTCCGCCCCCAGTGTTTTAATGGTTTCCACCCCCACCATACTTTCCACCAGGGTGGCGTTTTTCTTGGCCGCACCACGCATCACATTTTCAATGGCCGGACGCAGACGTACCTGCGCCCTGTAACCCATCAGCACGGCAATGGGAATCACAATTAGCGGTATGAGTACCAGCCAGCCACCCAGATAGGCAATAAAAGCCAGAAACAACAACAAAAACGGCAGATCAATTAAGGTCAGTATGGTGGACGAAGTAATAAAGTTACGAATGGCGTCAAATTCGTGCAAGCGGTTGGCGAACGCCCCCACCGATACCGGCCGATGCCGGGTTTTCAGATTGAGCATACGTTCAAACAATTGTGCCGAGAGAATAACGTCAGTGCGCTTGGCGGCCATTTCCACCATGTAGCCGCGTAATATTTTCATCACCAGATCAAACAGGTAAATAATGGCGACGCCTATACCCAATGCCCACAGGGTTTCGATGGCGTTGTTGGGCACGACCCGGTCGTACACATTCATCACAAACAGAGGCTGAGCGAGTACAAACAAGTTAATAAAGAAGGAGGCAATCAGCACATCCCGATAGATACTGCTGGAGCTTTTCAACACACCCCAGAACCAGTGCTCACCAGTATTTTTGTATATTTTGGGTGTGCGCCTGTCAAACTGCTGCATGGGTCGCAAGTAAAAAACGTGGCCGCTATACAGTGCGCGAATGGCATCCAGGGACAGTTGTTCGGAAACCTGATCCTGTGGCGAGGTCAGCACCCCGTAACCGAGCTCGGTATTAATATCTGTGAGCACAGCGGACTGGCCGCCCTTCAGCATCAGAATCGCTGGCAATACGTCCCCGGGAATATCTTCGATGGGACGGGTCAGCAATGTCGCGGCAAGACCCGCACGGTTGGCCGCGCGCACAAACAGATCCGGGGTCAGTCGTCCCTCGTCCAGTGGTAATCCCGCCGTGATCGCGCTTTTCGAAACCACCAACCCTTCGAGCCTGGCCACCAGCACCAGGCTATCGAGCAACTCGCCAGCGCCGGTGAACGCGGCCGCTGTCTGTGTGTTGTCACGCATTTTGTTATTCTGACTGTCCATTTACCGCCGCCGTATTCACACGATTATTCAGCGCAAAGCGCCCCTCGCTCCCCAGCACCCCCCGACAACGCCTGCACGATTGCGAGAGGGCCGCCGATAGTAGCACGAAGATCTTCAGAATTACATAAACCGATAGGCACAAACATCGGCTAGCGGGTTGAAATAAAAAGGCTTTTCCGCAATGTTGCAGGAATCTGTGATGCGTCGAAGACTGTCACAGTGGGCGGTGCGCCAGGCTGAGATATTCGCCCGGAGGCGCCGACGCGCGAATCGCTGTTTGCGGTACTTGGACTACTTGCGGGGATTGTGGCCCACTATGGCTTTCACTTCGAGATAGTCCTCCAGCCCCCAGACCCCGTGTTCGCGACCGTTTCCGGACATTTTATAACCGCCGAAAGGCGCGCCCTGATCGAAACGCGCACCGTTTAGCTCCACCGATCCAGTGCGCATGCGACTGCCAACTTTTTGCGCATGGGCCAGGTCACCGGATTGTACGTATCCAGACAAGCCATAGGGACTGTCGTTAGCCAGGGCGATGGCCTGCTCTTCGGTATCGTAGGGGATTAGACACAAAATCGGTCCGAAGGCCTCTTCCTGGGCGGTGCGCGAACTGTTGTCCACATCAGTGAATACTGTCGGCGCCACGTAATAACCGGTATCCAGTCCGTCCGGGCGCTGAGCACCACCGACCAGCAAGGTCGCCCCCTCATCGAGCGCGCGCTGAATAAATACGATAACCCGTTCGTACTGAGCCCGATTGGCAATCGGGCCCATATAGGTATTTTCGTCCAGTGGATCCCCGACTTTTATAGCGGCCACCGCCTGTTCTACAATTTTTTCAATCTGCGATAAATCCTTGCGCGGCACCAGCATACGTGTCGGCGCATTACACGCCTGCCCGCTGTTAAACATACACAACCTGACGCCGCCCTTAACCGCTTTTTCATAGTTGGCGTCGTCGAGAATAATATTGGCGGATTTACCACCCAGCTCCTGACACACGCGTTTCAGTGAAGGTGCCGCTGCCGTTGCGACTGCCGATCCGGCCCGTGTGGAGCCGGTTATCGACACCAGATCGACCTGCGGATGCCCAGCCAGTGCCTCGCCGACGACAGGCCCTGCGCCCACTATCAAATTGAAAACCCCCGGCGGCAATCCGGCTGCATCGATGATCTCGGCCAGTAAAAAAGCATCCAGCGGCGCTAATTCACTGGGCTTCAACACCATGGTACAACCCGCTGCCAGCGCAGGTGCAATCTTGACTGCGATTTGATTGAGGGGAAAATTCCAGGGGGTAATCATGGCGCACACGCCGATCGGCTCTTTCACGACCCGCGTGGTACCGTGATCGCTGTGAAACGCATAGGTGCGTGCCAGTTGCGCCGCTTCCTTGAATGTAAAAATTGGCAAGCCTACCTGAGCGCCCCTGGCCAGCATCACCGGCATGCCCATTTGCGCGGTAATGACCGCGGCTATCTCGTCGCCGCGCGCTTCCAGCCCGGCGACAATTTTATCGATGTAAGTAGCTCTTTCCTCGGGGGACGTCTGCGACCAGCTTGCAAACGCCTCACGCGCCGCAGCTACCGCACCGTCCACATCCGCGACCGAACCCATGGCGACTTTGGCAACAACTTGTTCCGTAGCAGGATTAATCACCTCGTTAAACAGCGCACCGTCGGATTTTTGCCATTGCCCGTTAATATAAAATTTGTCTCTCGATATCACGTTAGTGTCTCCAGGTGCTTATCACGATCACCGTCATTGTCGTCGGGAACGGCAAAAAATAATTACTTTTCAACGTATCCCAGCGCCGTGGCGATTTGCTTGTGAAAGTGCACCAGTGCTGGCTCGTTGCGACCGAAGATACTATGACTTTGCATGCCCGAACGCAAACCGGCCTGAATGCTTTCCACCGCCGGAATGTCCTCTTCCAGGACAGTTCTGACGGTCAGATCGAGATTTTTTTCCCAGTAATTTTTGGCGCGCTCGGTCACCGCTGGCTGTGGAATGTAAAAGTTCAGGTAAACCGTGCACTCGTTGGGATTATCGCCCACCGGAAAGGAGCGCCAAATTTCCGCATGATCGCGCTGCATAACGAGCACCGTATTGGGAAACAATAAATACGGTATGGCGCTATGGGGCACAATATCCCACTCATCTTGCGGCAAGTTACGCAGCTCTTTAATAGACTGGCGTGGCAGAATTTCCCGCAGGTTTTGACCAAACGGATGCATCAGGCAAAGATTGGCGATAAACAGCGGGCCCACAGTGGTCGGGTGCAGGGCGGCAAAATGGTAGGCTTCCAGAAACGTATCCAGCATCAGCTTCCAGTTCATTTTGCAGTGTAACGTGCGCTGCGCGTAGGCATGGTAGCTGCCAAAATTATAAGCCGCAAAGTCGGACTCCAGCCCCGCCAGCTGACGATCAATATTAATTTCTTCGCCCGGCGTCGGACACACCCACAGCATGCCGTACTTCTCCACCACCGGTAACTGGAGCAGGGGTCGCTCCAGCTTGTCGACGCCGGGAAAACTACTGCTGTCGGGAATGGCCTTAAGCTCGCCCTTAAGATTGTAGCTCCAACCGTGGTAGGGACAGCTCAAACCCTGCTGCACATTGCCACACCCCTGCGCCACCTGGGCACCACGGTGCCGACAACTGTTCACAAACCCATTCACCACACCCCGTTCATCGCGCACCAGCAGTACCGGCACGCCGGTAACATCGAGGGTCAGAAAATCACCTGTCGTTGGCAGATCACAGGAAAATCCTGCCAGCAGCGGGTATTGTTTGAACAGCAAATTTTTTTCCCTGGACAACCATTCCTCACCGCAATAGGCTGCGGCCGGATGTTGGTAGGTGGTGTCACTACGCCAGGCCAGTGTTTTATCCAGCGCCGAATATACCTGGCTACATAGATCAATCCGCGTTTTCGTTTCCACAAAGACTCCTGGCGCACCAGTATTTAAGGATAAAACCCGGTGCATCATTCCAGTGATTCAGACAACAGTCCGTTGCCGGTAATTAGATTACGTTAACGTCAACGTAAGTTTGTAAAATACTAGCCCACACTCGTAATCAGGTCAAACACTGAGTAGACGAAACGACCGTGTTAGAATGCCGTTCCGTACCGTTTTCGATTCACCCTCCCCACCTTGTTGTCGGGAAAAAACCGTCGGTAATAAATTCATTCAGCAGTTTTATACATTCCGCCCGAGCAAAGCTACGCACCACTCACGGCTATGACAGACAATCATTTATCGGACACTATGCCACCTGCACACGCCCTTAACCGGCGCATTAGTGTGGCCCCCATGATGGAGTGGACAGACCGCTTTTGCCGTTTCCTGTTGCGCCAGATTAGCCAGCACACCCTGCTGTACACTGAAATGATTACTACCGGTGCACTGCTACATGGCGACCGGGACTACCTGTTGCGCTTCGATCAGAGCGAACACCCGGTTGCTCTGCAATTGGGCGGCAACGATCCCCATGCGCTGGCGCTGTGCGCGCGTATGGGTCAGGAAGCGGGCTACGATGAAATCAATCTCAATTGCGGTTGCCCCAGCGATCGGGTGCTATCCGGGCAATTTGGCGCGAGTTTGATGAAAGTGCCGCACACCGTAGCGGAAGGCATTGCGGCCATGCGCGCCAGTGTTGGCATACCGGTGACAGTAAAAACCCGGATTGGCGTGGACGCCATGGACAGTTACTCCCATCTGCTGGATTTTGTAGGCACCGTCGCGGAGGGCGGTTGCGACACCTTTATTATCCACGCCCGCAAAGCCTGGTTGCAGGGACTCAGCCCCAAACAAAATCGCGAAGTACCACCCTTGCAGTACGAGCGAGCCTACCGGCTAAAACAGGATTTTCCGGCCCTTCAAATTATCGTCAACGGCGGCATTAATTCCCTCGACGAAGCGGCACACCATTTGGCCCATGTGGACGGCGTGATGTTCGGTCGCGCCGCCTACCACAACCCGTATTTACTGGCGGACGTGGATCGGCGTTTTTACGGAAAGACAGGGTCGATACCTTCCCGCGAACAGGTTCTCGACCGCTATGCCCGTTTTGTAGAAAATCAGCTGGCTGAAGGTGTCAAACTTAACCACATGAGTCGCCACGCCATTGGATTGTTTCAGGGGCAACCGGGGGGGCGCCGTTTTCGCCGCTATATCAGCGAGCACGCGTACCGTCCCGGCGCGGGCACTGAGGTGCTGTACGCAGCCGTTGCCGCTATGCGTGAAACCGCCGAGGCCTGCGCATGACGGCCCTTTCGAAGCTCGATCAATTGCGCGTGATGACCACAGTGGTTGCCGATACCGGTGATATCGAGGGCATCGCACGTTACCGCCCCGAGGATGCCACTACCAATCCATCGTTACTGCTCAAAGCCGCACAATCGCCCCACTATCAGACATTAATCGCTACCTGTGTGGCAAATGCCAGGCTAACCACTGCGCGGGAACAGGCGCAATGTTGCGACAAACTCGCCGTAACCATCGGCTGCGAAATATTACGGTTAATTCCCGGCCGCGTTTCCACCGAGGTGGATGCCCGTTTGTCCTTCGATACTCAGGGCACCGTTGAGCGCGCCCTGCAATTGGTTGATCGATACGCCGAAGCCGGCATTGGCGCGGAACGGATATTGATCAAAGTGGCAGGTACCTGGGAAGGTATCCGCGCTGTCGCCGAATTGGAAAAACGCGGCATCAATTGCAATGTGACCCTTTTATTTAATGTCGTTCAGGCAATGACTGCAGCGGACGCCGGGGCGTATCTAATTTCGCCTTTTGTTGGTCGTATTCTCGACTGGCATCTGGCCAATAACGCGCATCGAGCCGAGGATCCTGACCCCGGCGTAGCGTCGGTACGGGAAATTTATCAATTGTATAAAGCGCGACACTACGCAACGGTGGTAATGGGCGCCAGTTTTCGCAACACCGGACAAATTGAAGCGCTCGCCGGATGCGATCGTTTGACCGTCAGTCCAGCATTACTGGAACAACTAAGCAACGATTACGGATCACTGACCCGCCGCCTCGGTGGTGTACCTGATACCACCGGCGATGCTTTGCCGGTTGATGGCGAAGTCGATTTTCGCCAGCGTCTTAACCAGGATGCCATGGCCACGGAAAAACTCAGCGAAGGGATTCGGCTGTTTATTCGCGATCAGGAAAACCTCGAATTATTACTCACAAAATTGGCTAACAAATGATTAACGGCATTCGCAAGTTTTTTACCGACTCGATCCTGCCCAACACACCCACCCACTCCGGTGCCGCACCGATACAGAAAGCAACTGCCGCCCTGCTGGTGGAAATTATGGTCACCGACGGCAGAGTCGATACCAGCGAGGAGCTGGCCTTGATCGGTTTGCTGCAGAGCCATTTTGCGCTGGCCGCAGGCGAGTGCCACGAATTGATCGCTCTGGCGCGCGCGGAGGTCGCCGAGGCCACGTCGCTGTATCAGTTTACTGAATTGGTAAACGAACATTTTTCCGCGCAGGATAAGTACGAGCTGGTGCGTCAACTTTGGGTTATCGCCTACGCGGACCGGGAACTGGACAAATACGAAGAGGCAACCATACGCAAAATTGCGGAGCTGATACACGTGCCCCACAGTCGCTTTATACGCGCCAAAAGCGCAGCCAAAGAAGCCGTCAGGAGCTGACAGATTTTTCGAGGGAACGAATCAGGTCGGTAAAATCCGCTTCGCAACGGGGATTGATTTCAATCAGCAGTCGATGGGCAGCCAATACCTGCTGGCGCAGTTCTTCCTCGCTGGCTGCGACAGGCTCTAATTCGGCCAGATCCGCACACTCCTGGGCGCCCTCTTTGATGACCGTAAATAATTCATCGATTGCCATTACTTCGAGGGTGCGCAACAAACTTTCGTCCTGACAAAATATCAGCGGGCGAATACCCAGTTCGCGCTGACAGTAGAGTGCCAGCTTAACCAGTAATCCCAGCGTGGTGCTGTCCAGTCCCTGCGCGGCAAGTAAGTCAACCAGTACTTTACGCGCCGCACCCTGACCCTTCGCAAAAATACTGTCGATATAACGATTAAGGGACGCACACAGTGTTACCCGCACGTCGCCGACCATTTTGATGAGAAAGGTCCCGTCGCACTCGGCTACCAGAATTTTCCCTTTGTCCACCCTATCCGCCTCGCGTCACAGTCATGACCGACACATCATCCGGCGCTTCCTTGATGTCGTTAAACCCCAGTTCCGCGCACAGTAAATCGTGTTGCATGCCACAGCGGGAGGCGGCTGCCAGAAGTTTTTCCTCCTTCCGTTGCATGGTTGCGCCCGGCAGGCAGTCCAGCACACCATCCGACGCTACCACCAGCGCGAAGCGTTCAGGAAGCGCAATCTCTTCTACATCCCAGGACGCGTCTGGAAAAAGGCCTACCGGCTTACCACTGCCACTTAAAAACCGAGCATCATCGCCGTCGACAAACACCGGCATCGGCAGCTGTGCACCGACGGTATAGCGCAACATATTACGCTGCATGTCGATAGAACCAGCAAATATAGTCAGGTGTTTATCCAGCCCCATGGCCAATATCTGCCGATTAATATGCTCCACAAATCCCTCGGGCGCCCGCGCCAGCGCATCGAAATCATTGTCCACAATATGGCGCCGCAAAATACGCCGCAGAATAAATCCGAGCATCACCGTTACAAACGCTGAAGACGCACCATGGCCGGAAACATCGGCAAAGTAAAACAGCAGGTAGCGGTCGAATAAAATGTTGTAACCAACAAAATCCCCGCTCAGATACAGGGACGGAATAATGCGATGGGCGATTTCGTAGTCGCCGTGGCGCAGCGGCGTGACGGGCAACATGTTCTGCTGCACCTGTCGCCCAGCGATCTGATCCATACGCAGAATACTGATGTTTTCCCGCAAATCTCGGTTGGCCCGCTCCAGCTGCTTGCGAAAATCCATATTCTGCTGATACAGATCCTTAAACCCCCCGGCGCGCTCCACGGCCGCGCTCAAGTCTTGTTGATTAAATGGTTCGATCAATACGTCGACCGCCCCGCGACGAAAACTCGCGGCGACATCTTCGGGTGAGGGGTGCGTGAGAACGGGAATAACCGCCAATCCAGAATCGCGACAGCGCTGCGCGAAATGTTCATCCACGTCGACCACGTGAATACCGGTATCCATATCGATATGAATAAACAGCAGTACGGGAAGGTATTCGGAAATTTGCTCAACAGCCTCTTCCGTACCGGGCACCGTCAATATCTGGCAGTCTGCGGCACGGAGATACTGTTCCCACTGTTGACGTCGTTGTTGATCCGTTGCAATCAACATGACGCGCTTGCGTCCCCCTGCCATAGATAACCCGTGTAAACGGAAAGGGCAGTCGATTCGCTACCGGTTAGTAATAGTCGTCGCCGAAGTCATCCTCGATCGCACCATCGCTCACCAGATGGCGACGGCGTTGTAGATACGCGTCGCGGATGAAAATATATTTGTCACCATGAATCAGTTTTTCCGCCTCCAGTAACTGGGATCTTTCCGAAATAGCCTGCGCGCCATAGATGTGGTTGCGGGTCGGCACATGATCAATCTCGCCAATTGGGTTCAGGAAGCTGTCCACCACCAATCCCGGCGCATCGCGCAAATTGCTGGGTCCAAATAGTGGCAACACAATATAGGCGCCTTCCCCAACCCCCCAGAAACCCAGCGTCTGACCAAAATCTTCGCCTTCGTTAGCAGGCAAACCAAGGTCCTTGGCCACATCGAAAAAACCTGCCAGGCCCAGGGTTGAGTTGATCAAAAAACGACCAGTGTCGGTGCCGGCGAGAGCAAACTTACCCTGTAGCAGGTCATTTGCGATATTGACGAGTTCTCCGGCATTGTTAAACATCCGGTTGATGCCACTCTCCACCGGATCGGGCGTCACATAGTGATAACCAGTAGCGAGCGGTTTAAGTACGAAGCGGTCTGCCGTTTCATTAAAAGCAAATACCGCCCGGTTGATACCCTCTATCGGGTCCGACTGAGTATTGGTCTGCTCGGCAACTGCCGACATGCACATAAATGCGCTCACTACCACCGCGACGAGACTGTAAATAGATCGGCCCACTGGATATCCCCCTGGTTTCTCTGTCTGCACTAAACGCCCTATTCGAGGCATTTTATACAAAGAGTTTAGATGAAGATACAGGAACAAGCACCTTCCGCCGTCGGCGGAAGGTGCCATGTGTGTGGAACTTCGCACAATTTAACTAAAAGGCGAACTGCGGCCTGGCCAGGATAGCGTCGCCGTCGTCCTCGTTACCGATCGCCTGTTCGACATCGATTGTGGCGTAATTAAATGCCACTTTCACCATTTCGTTGACGTATCAGTTGACCCTGAAAGTCAGTGTATTGCCGGTAATGGGATCAATGATCCCTTTGTTTGCGCTCGGGGTATAGTGAAAAAATACTGTGACGGAAAGGAGACGAATCTATGACAGTCAGATGACTACGAGCCAGCGCTGCAAAGAGCGAATAGCTAATCAGCCACAGCCGCGGTACCGCAGAGGATATCGAGGTTGCGCAACTGTTCGAGCGTAGCGCGTCCGCTCTCGACGATGGCAGCCACATCCTCCGCCTGCATCTCCGCTGCTATAGTTTGTAATGCCTCTCGCCCACTTAATTCACCGTCCTCAAGGAGTTGCAACAGGCGCACCGTTACCGCATTACTTTCCAGAAAACGTACTTGCTGCTGGCGATTGCGATAGACTATCAGATAGGTGGCTGCCGCCGGGAGTGTCGACGGTTGATACGCGGGGCCAATCAATTGTACGGGGTACTGGTAACACAGCCGCCACGCCAATGGGGATACTACCGGCCGACCCGCCAGCAAATCGCCATCTGTTGCGACACCTGATTCGGGAAATTCCTCAGGGGATACGTCCAGGGCCAGCTCAACCCACTCGTAATGGGCCAGCTCAAGAATAAACGGCAGCTCGGGTTGCGACTCAGCCCCGCCATCCTGTAAAAAGCGCAGGAACTCCTGACTAATTTCCAGAAATAACGGCGTGTGACAACGGTGTAATCGAATAAAATTCCGCACCAGGCGGTGCCACCTGGGGGCGTCCAGCAAACTGCGTAGGACGGGAAATCCACTGCTGAGAAAGCCTTCAATATTGTTGTATATCAGTTCCCGATAAATCGCCATACGGCGATCTTCAATACCCTCCGGAGCAGGGCAGTTCTCGGGATCGCGTACATGACTGGTAAAAGTATCCTGCGCTGCGCGCAAAGATTCAGCGCCATTCACGGTCAAAATTCCATACTTTCACGACATTGTCGCCGATGCGGCGCGCGCTCGCGGAGGCACAGTATCCATTTTTGCCAGGCGTTGTTGCAATGTTCTAACTCTTCCTACTTCCAGTTCCATCTCCGCCACCGGCGGATAATTGAAATCCCGCTCAAGCAGGGTGGGAAACACACCAAAGCGTGTGTAGGCCTGTTCCAGCAAAGACCATACTGGTTCAATCACGTCCGCCCCGTGGGTATCCACTCGCAAATCAGGCGCTTCACAATAGTGCCCCGCCACATGCCCATAGGCGATACGCTCCCCCGGCAAGGCGGCCAGGAATTCACTGGCATCGTAGCCGTGATTAATACTGTTTACAAAAATATTATTAACGTCGAGCAATAAATTGCAATCCGCTTCATCCAGAACCCCATTTATAAATTGGGCTTCAGTCAGGCGCTGCTGAGGAGCGGCGTAATAGGAAACATTTTCGATGGCGATGCGTTGACCCAGGAAATCCTGCACCTGGCGAATACGTTCAGCGACGTACGCGATCGCTTCTTCGGTGAAGGGTATCGGCATCAAATCGTACAGATGGCCTGCGTCGCTGCAGTAACTTAAATGTTCTGAATAACAGCGTATGTTGTGTTCAGCAATAAATTCTTTGATGTCCCGCAACAGACCCCAGTCCAGGGGCGCGGGCGAACCGAGGGACAGGGACAGACCGTGACAAACGAACGGGTAGCGTTCGGTATAAGCGCGAAATTGCCGCCCGAAACGTCCGCCCACGCGAATCCAGTTTTCCGGAGCGACCTCCATAAAATCGACGCTGGCGGGCGTCAGGGAGAGCAGCGGGCCCAGTAGTGCCCGCCGCAACCCTAACCCAGCCCCGCTTATAGCAGGCGATTGTTGCATTGTAGATAAATAGCGAGAATTTATTCGCTTTTAGCACCACATTTGCCTTCGCCACACTTACCTTCTTCCGTGGCCTTGGCAGCTGCCTTGTCTTCCCCGCAGGCGCCTTCTTTAGCCTTGGCGTGATCCTCACCACAGGTTCCTTCCGCGGCGCCTTTGGCTTCAGCAGTTTTCGCTTTGTCTGCACCGCACTTGCCTTCACCACATTTGCCCTCGCCACATTTACCTTCGGCGTCCTTGGCGGCGAGGTTGTAGCCCGCGTTCAATTCGGTCACCTGAAACGGGTTTTGCGCGGCATGGGCTGCGGATCCCAGTGCCAGAGATGTCATAAATGCGGCACCAACTGCCAGCGCGAGGGGTTTAACGGTATGTTTTGCCATGATTACTCTCCTGTTACATGTCGTGCTTTGGTTGACCACGATTGATGGAACGTTCGCGGATAAGGTTACGCAAATGTTTTACCTCATAATAGCCTGAATGAATGCAGACTGGGTTTTATGACCTGGTTAAGTAGGGTAAGTTTCCATATTACACGAAATTCTAACAATCTCACCCGTAAGTCACACGCTACAGAAGTACCGTACATGCAACGGGCTCCTCACTGCACAAGTATCGCCGCGATGCGCTCCCGCTGGTCCTGCAAACGCTTGAGAGACACGGGTACGGCGGTTTTCAACCCTTGCGCGTACACCGAAACCCGGTACTCTTCTATCATAAAACGCAATTTTTCCACCTCCAGTAAGGTATTCAGAGAAAACTCGTGACTGCGCGCCGTAAATTCTCCTGCCACTGTTATATAGTCTACCAGCTCGGCGGATACGGCCTGGTCGTGCGCTACCCGCTGCGGCAATCGCTCAAATCGCGTGAGTGCGGCGCGCACATAGCGTTCCATCTGGCGCAACCAGAAAAAACTGATCTCCTTTAAAAAGCCCGTCGCGAACAGTGCCGCCATCTGGACCCGACAGTCCGCTACGGCCCGAGGAAAGTGCAGTTCCCGTGTGCGCAGCAAAGCATACAGTTCCACCAGGGCCTTGGCCTGGGCGTCGAGCAATTGTTCCAGCTCAAGGGCCAGCGCGCCGGTAACGCCGACACCCCGATCCAGGCACTGGTTAAACGCCTGCTCCGACCTGGGCAAAGGGTGCCCGTCGAAACAACCGTGGCGATACACCGCGTAAATCAGATCCGCCGTTAGCGTTTCAAAAGGGGGTAACTTCGCGTTGGCAAACAGCAACTCATTGCCGCGACACAACTGCTTGCGCCAGCGACGCTCCGCTTTTTCCCTGCAAATGACCGCGAGGCGCACTACGCCCCGTCTGGATTCGTATTCGGCGAGGGTGGGATTATCCCGCACCTCGATGGCCACGCTATCGCCGGTATCCACTAACGCCGGGTAACTGCGTATTTCCAGCCCGTTCCTGATATCGACAATCACCTCCGGCAGTTCCCCGAAATTCCATAAAGTGATGCCGGTTGTGGTTAGTTCAGCGGCGGGCGAACCTTCGCTATTAAGCACCTGTTCGACCTGGCGCTGGTAGGCATCCCGCAGCGTTCTCAGGTCCTTGCTGTGCGACAACATCTGCCCCTGCTCATCCACAAGTATAAAATTTATGCGATAAAAAGCGTCCAGTTTATCCAGCTGCCAGCAATCATCGGGCAATTGAACGCCGATCAGCTTCTGTAGTTCGACTCCCAATGCCGTCGCCAATGGGCGGTTCTGTGGGCACAGGGCCGACAGCGCTCGATCCGCATAATCTGGTAGCGGCACACAACGTTTGCGCCATTGCTTGGGCAACGTTTTGAGCATGGCGATCACCTTGTCCCGCAACAACCCAGGCACCAACCAGTCAAACAACGCATCCGGTACCTGATGCAGAATTGCCAGGGGCACCTGCACGCTCACACCATCCATGGGATGACCGGGTTCGAAACGGTAACTCAGAGAATAGCTATGTCCTTCCCAATCGATACTGGTGGGAAATTGCGCAACCTGTTCGGTGCCCGGCATATTTGCTGCGAGTAGTGCCCTGTCCAGATAAAGCAGTTTGGGGTTAGACGCTTCTGCGCCTTTGCGCCAGGTTTCAAATTGCGCCAGACTGGTTATTTCTGGCGGCACACGCTCGTCGTAAAATTGATACACAACCTGCTCATCGGCCGCGATGTCGCGACGTCGCATGCGTTGTTCAAGATCATCCAGGTGTTCCGCCAAACTGCGGTTGTGGACAGCGAATTGTCCCACGCCTCGATCCTGCACACCGTAGCGCCCCTCCACCAGCGCCTGCTGAATAAATACCTGCCGCGCTGACGGCGCATTAATTTTGCCAAATTCAACACTGCGCCGATCGGCTATCACCAGGCCATAAAGCGTCTGCTTTTCGTAGGCCATGACACGACCACTGCGCGGCACGTAGTGGGGCTCGCTGTATTCACGTTTGATGCGATGGGCGGCAATAGTGGACAACCAGCGGGGATCAATCTGCGCACAACCGTGGGCAAACAGACGACTGGTTTCGATCAATTCGCCCGCCATCACCCATTTCGGCGGTTTTTTGGCCAGAGCGGATCCCGGAAAAAGGTGGAACCTGCGATTGCGCGCTCCCATATATTCGTTGTTGTTGTGGCGAAAACCTATATTCCCCAATAAACCGCTGAGTATGGCGCGATGGATACTGTCACGATCCGCGGCTTGATGGTTGTCGCGCAAACCCGACTGGCGACAGCTCATGTGCAATTGGTGGTGCAATTCCCGCCATTCGCGCATGCGCATATACGATATTGATAATTGACGACATAAACTGGCAAACTGATTTTTACTCAACGCCTGACGCTGCGCTTCGAGAAATGTCCACATGTTCCAGAAAGTGTAAAAATCGGAGTCGGGATCGAGCCATTGTCGATGTTTTTCATCCGCTGCCTGACGCTTCTCTGCCGGTCGCTCGCGGGGATCCTGCACACTCAGCGCCGCGACGATAACCAACAACTCCCGCACACAACCTTCGCGATTAGCAGCCAGCAACATACGCGCAAATTTCGGATCCACCGGCAGGCGCGCCATTTGCCGCCCCAGATCAGTGAGCTGCCCACGACTGTCCACCGCGCCGAGCTCGACGAGTAAATTGTACCCGTCATTAATGAAACGGTTGTCCGGTGGATCCACGAACGGAAAACGACGCACATCGCCCACGCGAAATTGCAGCATTTGTAAAATAACCGCCGCCAGATTGGTGCGTAAAATTTCTGGGTCGGAAAACTCGGGGCGCTGTGCAAAATCCTGTTCGCTGTATAGACGGATACAGACACCGTTGGCGAGCCGACCACAACGCCCCGCCCGTTGATTCGCGCTGGCCTGCGAGATCGGCTCGATCGGCAGGCGCTGCACCTTGGTTCGATAACTATAACGACTGACGCGCGCGTAGCCCGTATCCACCACATAGCGCACCCCGGGCACGGTAATCGAGGTCTCTGCGACATTGGTCGCGAGGATGATACGGGTGCCGGTGTGTGCCTGAAATACGCGGCGCTGATCCTTTAATCCGAGTCGCGCATACAGGGGTAGTACTTCCACATGGCGCAGCTCGGCCTTGCGCAGCGCCTGGGCGACATCGCGTATTTCTCGCTCGCCGCTGACAAACACCAGAATGTCCCCCCGTTGCGGTAACGCCAGTAATTCCTCCACCGCGGACACCACCGCAGCGGGCAGTTCCTCTTCCGTAGCGGGTGGCTGATAGCGAAGTGCCACGGGATAAGTGCGCCCCGCTACGGCGATCACCGGCGCGTCGTCAAAATGTGCGGCAAATTTGTGAACATCGATAGTTGCCGACGTGATAATCACTTTGAGATCGGGGCGACGGGGTAGAATTTGTTTAATGTAACCGAGAATAAAATCAATATTCAGACTACGCTCGTGAGCTTCGTCAATAATCAGGGTGTCGTAGCGCAGCAAATCCGGATCACTGCGAATTTCTGCCAGCAAAATACCATCGGTCATCAGTTTAACCAGCGTAAGATCACTGCACTGATCCTGAAACCGCACCTGATAACCGACCGCGCTACCTAGTGGCACCTGCAATTCTTCGGCGATGCGACTGGCCACCGTGGACGCGGCAATGCGACGTGGCTGTGTATGACCAATTAAACCCGTTACTCCACGGCCCAGCTCAAGGCATATCTTCGGCAATTGGGTGGTTTTACCCGACCCGGTTTCCCCGGAAACAATCACCACCTGATGATTACCAATGGCATCGGCAATCTGTTGGCGCTGGGCAACAACAGGCAAATTTGTGGCGTAACTGACGGTGGGTAAGGATTTTTGTCGCTCCAAGGCACGCGCAACAGACGCTTCCATACGCGTGCTGAGTGAGTCAAGCGCAGTGCTACCGGGGGCGCGTTTGCCCGTCCCACGGGCAGAATTTTTGCGGACCTGAGAGGGTGCGGCTCGCGGAGACGGTTGAGGTCTGGAGGCATGGGCTTGCGCGCCTTGCAGGGCGTGCAACTCTTTCTGAAAACACGGCCGGTCCACGTTCATGCACTGGGGCAGCAGGGCCTCCAGTGCCGGGTAAGTTGCGGGGCGAGTCATAATTGACGAGCAAGCCTATTTGGAGAGCAGTTTCATACCTTCTTCAAGTCCGCCGATGGTCAGCGGAAACATGCGGTGCTCTACTAACTGCCGCACCCGTTGAATGGTGGGCGTGTGCTCCCAGTAATCCTGACGCACCGGATTTAACCACACCACCTTATCGAAGGTATCGTTAATCCTTTCCATCCAGGTGACCCCGGATTCCTTGTTGTAATACTCCACACTACCGCCGGCACTTTCAATTTCATAGGGCGACATGGAGGCGTCCCCTACAAAAATAACTTTGTAGTCGGAGCTGTAGGTGCGCAACAGGTCGTAGGTTTCAGTCTTTTCCTGATAACGACGGAAATTATCTTTCCACACGTAGTCGTACAGCATATTGTGAAAATAAAAATACTCCATGTGTTTGAATTCCGTGCGCGCAGCGGAAAACAGTTCTTCACACAATTTAATATAGGGATCCATCGAACCGCCCACGTCGAAAAACAGCAGCACTTTAATGGCATTGTGCCGCTCGGGAACCATTTTAATATCCAGCAAGCCACCGTTATGGGCAGTAGAACGAATGGTGTTGTCGAGGTCGAGCTCTTCTTCAGCGCCGGTGCGCGCGAACTTGCGCAACCGCCGCAGTGCCACCTTGATATTGCGGGTACCCAGCTCGACCGAATCATCGAGATTGCTGAATTCGCGTTTTTCCCAGACTTTCAGTGCGCGTTTTTGCGTGCTTTCACCACCGACACGAACCCCTTCGGGATTGTAGCCGCTGTTGCCAAACGGTGATGTGCCACGCGTACCGATCCATTTGTTGCCGCCCTCGTGCCGTTTCTTTTGTTCCTTGAGGCGTTCTTTGAAGGCCTCTATCAACTTTTCGAGCCCACCCAGGCTTTCGATTTTGGCTTTTTCTTCTTCGCTCAGACTTTTGACAAATTCCTGGCGCAGCCACTCCTCCGGAATCAATACGTCCAAAAATTCGTCCAGTGTCTCGAGATCTTTGAAATACAGGGTGAAGGCCCGGTCGTATTTGTCGTAAAACCGTTCGTCTTTGACCAGGCAGGTGCGCGCCAGAAAATAAAAATCCTCGATGCTGGCAAAGGCAATGTGTTGCTGCAAGGCTTCGAGCAGTACCAACAGCTCCTTGATGGTGACCGGAATACCGCCTTTGCGCAGTCCGTCAAAAAAATCCAGCAGCATCAGCGCCCTTCCCTGCGGGTCATAAACGCCAGACGCTCAAGCAAATGAACATCCTGTTCGTTTTTCAGCAACGCGCCGTACAGGGGCGGAATCGCCTTGGTAGGGTCGCGCTGCTTGAGGATATCCCTGGGAATATCGTCGGCCATCAATAGTTTCAACCAGTCAACCAGTTCGGATGTGGAGGGCTTTTTCTTGAGTCCGGGAATTTTGCGCACATCAAAGAAAATATCCAGCGCTTCGTCCACCAGCGCTTTTTTGATGCCCGGAAAATGTACATCGACAATTTTTAACATCGTTTCCCGATCCGGAAAATTGATAAAGTGGAAAAAACAACGGCGTAAAAATGCGTCGGGCAATTCTTTTTCGTTATTGCTGGTGATCACGATAATCGGACGATGACGCGCCACCACTCGCTCGCTGGTTTCGTACACGTGAAATTCCATACGATCGAGTTCCAGCAACAGGTCGTTGGGAAACTCAATATCGGCCTTATCGATTTCATCAATTAATAACACCACCTGTTCTTCGGCGGTAAATGCTTCCCACAATTTACCTTTTCTAATGTAGTTATTGATGTCGTGGACTTTATCTTCTCCGAGCTGTGAATCCCGCAGGCGGGACACCGCATCGTACTCGTACAAACCCTGTTGGGCCTTGGTGGTGGATTTGACGTGCCAGGCAATCAGGGGCTTGTTCAGCGCAATGGCCACTTCTTCGGCCAGCATGGTTTTACCGGTACCCGGCTCTCCTTTGATCAACAACGGTCGTTGTAGTGCCACGGCGGCATTGACCGCCATTTGTAAATCTTCAGTTACAACATATCGCTCGGTGCCAGTAAATTGCATAATTCCATCTCTAGTAAAGGTTACTCAGGGGTACATTCTAGCTCCACCTTGCATCTGGTTCCACTTAAAGCACTCCCGAGTTCACGACCATCTCGTCTCGTCACAGGTCGGAATGGGCTGGTACCATAGCCGATATAATCAAAACCGAACTGTACTCAATTATGTCCACTGCCATTACAAGTACCAACAAACAGCCGCCCGAAACGGAATTTCTGGGACACCCAAAGGGCCTCTACGTATGTTTCCTGACGGAGCTGTGGGAGCGTTTTTCTTATTATGGTATGCGTGCGCTGTTAATTTTTTACTTAACTCAGCATTTTTTGTTCAGCGATGATCGTGCGTATCTGATTTATGGCGCCTACACCGCGCTGGTCTACGTGATGCCCGTGCTCGGAGGCATTCTCGCCGATCGCTATCTGGGTTCTCGCAAGGCGGTCACGTTTGGCGCGATATTATTGGTGTTTGGTCACTTTGGTATGGCCCTTGAGGGACCTGCCGCCAGCGCCACCGGTGAGCAGGTAGTCCGCGATCCATTTTATTTGCAGTGCTTTTATTTATCCCTGGCGTTGATTATTACTGGCGTCGGCTTTCTCAAAGCGAATATTTCCACCATCGTCGGCGCACTTTATGCACCGGGCGACCCGCGCCGGGATAGTGGTTTCACGATCTTTTACATGGGTATCAATATCGGTGCTTTTTTTGCTTCGATTCTGTGTGGTTGGCTGGGTCAAACCTACGGTTGGGCCTATGGTTTTGGACTGGCGGGGATTGGCATGCTGGGGGGCCTACTGGTGTTTCTGCGGGGTCAGCCATTGCTGATGGGGCATGCCGAACCACCCTCCGCTACGCGATTACAGGAACGAACAGCCATCGGCTTAAGTCGCGAACGGACCATTTACCTTGGCAGCATTGTTGCGGTGCTGGCGATCTGGCAATTGGTCCAGCACCAGCAGCTGGTGGGACAGCTTCTGGTGGGTTTTGGCGGCATCATGCTGGCGGTGGTGCTCATTTATGCCTTCGCGAGCTGTACCCCCGTAGAGCGCGATCGCATGTTGGTGGCCACCACGTTGATCGTATTCTCCGTACTGTTCTGGGCACTATTCGAACAGGCCGGATCCTCCCTGAATCTGTTTGCCGATCGCGCCGTCGACCGTCATATTTTCGAATACGAATTGCCCGCCTCCGTTTTTCAATCCCTGAATGCGCTATTTATATTTCTGCTGGCACCGTTATTTTCGATCCTCTGGACCTGGCTGGCAGCGCGGGGTTGGGAGCCATCCACCCCGGTAAAATTTGCCCTCGCACTGATGCAGGTGGGACTGGGCTTTCTGGTGCTGGTATTCGGTGCCAGCCTGGACGATACGGGCCACGGTACGAGTATGGTCTGGCTGGCGCTGATCTACCTGTTACACACCACCGGGGAGTTGTGCCTGTCGCCGGTGGGCCTGTCGATGGTCACGAAACTGAGTGTTCCGCGGGTGGTGGGCATGATGATGGGAGTATGGTTTCTGGCGTCGGCTGGCGCCAATTATATTGCCGGTCAAATCGCGCGCTTTACCGGTAGCTCGCAGGGCCCCGGCGCCGACACGGATGCAACCGCAAGCACCCTCAATGCGCTAGCGGTCTATACCAATGTCGGCTGGCTGGCGGTTGGCATCGGCGTGATATTGCTGGCCCTGTCGCCCTTTTTACGCAGAGCGATGCACGGCGTCCGTTGATTACGCGCATTCACTAGCGGTCTGCGGTAATGGTCACACTGCCGATGAACGCCGTCTACGTCGCCACAGCAACCAGACGAACAGATACAGGACGTAGGCCACTGCAAAACAAAAACCAATCGGCAACAGGCCGCGCAGCGCGCCCTCGTCGGTGATCGGATTGGCATATTCAAAAGCGGCGGCGGCCCATGCTGGCGCCAGATAGGGCTTGTCGGAGTAGGGATATATCGGTGTCAATAACACCGCCAGTACCAGAATGCGAAAAAATGCACGTAGCGGCGCCCACGGCCAGAAGCGGGTCGCCGACCACAGCATGGGCAGCAGCAATAACACACCGCACAGGTACGCTACCCCGCCCCATAAATAATTTTCCATAGTGTACATACGATATTTCCTACTGCGCCCACTTGACGATATGCTCTTCCAGGGCGTCTGGATGAACATACTGCTCCGATAATACCTTGCCCTGCACCGAGATGCCCGCTCGATGCACGGATTGTGGATCGCCGGATAGCAATGGATGCCAGTCGAATAGCGGCTTACCCTCCGCCAGCAGGCGATAGGCGCAGGTGCCAGGCAACCAGTTGAAGTCGGTAATAGTCTCGGCAGTGAGGGTTACGCAGTCCGCCACTAAATTTGCACGCTGTGTATAGTTGCGACAACGGCAGGTTTGATGATCGAGCAGTCGACAGGCCACCCGGGTAAAAAACAGTTCGCCGCTATCTTCGTCTTCCAGTTTTGCCAGACAACACCGGCCACAGCCATCGCACAGGGAGTCCCATTCCTGCGCAGTCATTTGCGCCAGGGATTTAGTTTGCCAAAACGGTGCGCTTTTCATTTAGCGGGGCAACTTGTCATTGCGCGCCCTGAGTTCGCGCATATAGCCATCGTTGGACGGCGGCAATTGCAGGTAATAACCCTTATCCGCGATAGCTGCCAATACCTTACGGGCATCCGCCTGGGCGAGTTTACGTGCAGCGCTGATTTCGAGGGTAAGCACCAATAGCGGCTCGCCGAAGCGCAGCAACAACGGGTCGGGCACGCGCGCCGTGCCATCTTCTCGAGCGACATACAGGTACAGGTCTGCTTCGCGACTACTTTTGTAAACATTACAGAGTACGGCGTCCATCACTCAGCACCCGCTTGCACGCAGGACAGTAACTGTTCGCCAATCACCGCACGCCGCCAACCCGTATGCAGCGGGGGCGGTAACGTCGCAGCGCCCGCTCGGTAGGTGCGCACCAGTTGCTCCATATCGACCTTGCGGGCCAGCATTTCCGGGGCCAGACCCAGCTCAGCTGCCACCATCTGCACCCGCTCCCGGCATCTGTTGAGCAACGCTCCGGATTCCCGTGGCAGTGCCCTGGGCAACGGCTCCGGCAAAGCGTCCTCGGATAGCTCAATCACCGCAGCGACAATATCGATCATCAGCCCGCCATAGCGGTCGAGGATTTTCTGGCCAATCACTCCAAGGGACGCAAGGGCACCATACGTGGTGGGGCGCACGGCGGCAACTTCCAGTAATATCTTGTCGGCCACGATCCAGTTGCGAGGACGATTGCGCAATCGCGCCTCCTCTTCTCGCCATACGGCCAGCCGTTGCAGCACACCCATACTACGGCAATCCAGGCGCCAGGCACCTTTAATGCGTTGATAATAATTCTGCGCCAGTTGCGGAGCCGCAGCGTTGGCTTCCAGGGTCGCCATTTCTTCATCCATCCAGTGCAATCGGCCCCGGTCGCGAAGATTTTCCGTTAATTGTTCGTACATCGGCAGCAGGTAGTGGACATCGAGGGCCGCATAGTCGAGCTGGGCTTTGCTGAGAGGACGCTTCAGCCAGTCCGAACGGGTTTCCTGCTTACTCAGCTCCACGCCGTTTAAATCCCTGACCAGAGAACTGTACCCCTGGGAAAAACCGTATCCGGTCAACGCCGCGGCCACCTGGGTGTCAAACAATGGCGCCGGCGAACACCCCATAACATGCCGTAACACTTCCAGATCTTCTGAACAGGAATGCAATACTTTGAGGATCTTGCGATCGGTCAGCAAGGCGATCAGCGGTGCCAGATTAGTCACGGACACCGGGTCTATCAACCAGGTGTGATTGCCGTCGCAGAGCTGGATCAGCGCCAGCTTTGGAAAAAACGTATCGGTGCGCATAAACTCGGTATCCAGAGCTACCGCCGCACACCCTCGCCACTGATCGGCGGCAGCGGCCAGAGCTGCATCGTCCATAATCAATAGCGGTGGTGTACTAAAATCGAAGGCCATAGCTGTTCCGGATCTAAAGTCGTCTGCGACTATTGAACGCATGCAACAGGGTACCGCCATCCACGTATTCCAGCTCGCCC
Organism: Porticoccaceae bacterium; assembly: GCA_041600415.1. Classification (GTDB taxonomy): domain Bacteria; phylum Pseudomonadota; class Gammaproteobacteria; order Pseudomonadales; family Porticoccaceae; genus JBFJKD01. Next base: position 121,091 of record JBFIKF010000003.1, read on the forward strand.
CCCAGAGGTACGCCGTGAGCGATGCGACTCACCGCGACTCCAAGTCCCATAGCGCGCTCACCGATATAATGAGCGGTTGCCTCCCCCTCGATTGTTAGATTGGTCGCCAGAATCAACTCGCCGATATTTTCATCGACCAGTCTCTGCAACAAAAAATCGATACCAATGGCCTCGGGGCCAACCCCGTCGATAGGCGACAGATGCCCCATCAGAACGAAATAACGTCCGCGAAAGGAACCGGACTGTTCGATAGCAAACAGATCGGCCGGTGTTTCCAGCACACACAGTTGCAGCGGATCCCGACGGGGGTCGCCACACACCACGCACAGCTCCGCTTCACTCAGGGTGCGACATAATTTACAGCGGCCGACACAATCCATGGCATGTGCGATCGCCTGCGCCAGACGCGCACCCCCCTGTCGATCCCGCTCCAGCAACTGCAAAGCCATGCGTTGCGCAGATTTAGGTCCGACCCCTGGCAAACAGCGCAGCGCATCTATCAACTCATCAATTACCGGCCCAAACATCAAATATACTCACTTATCAATGGCACATCCTGGCAACACCCATTTTAAAATCGTTCAAAAAGGCATTTTGAAACCGGGCGGTAACTGGATACCAGCTGCCAGATCCCCCAATGTATCGCGGTTATTCGCTTCGACCTTGCGCACCGCATCGTTGACTGCCGCCGCTACTAGATCTTCGAGAATTTCCTTGTCCTCGCCAAGCAGCGCAGAATCAATTTCAACATTGCGGACATCGTAGCGGCCGGTCATATTCACCTTCACCATCCCCGCGCCGGACTGTCCCTGCACCTCTACATTTGCAGCTTGCTCCTGCATTTTCTGCATTTTTTCCTGCATTTGCTGTGCTTGCTGAATGATATCGTTAAAGCCTTTCATGGTCGCTCCGCATTACCGGTTGAGAGTAGATCGTAATTGTACGTTGCACTATCCGCTAGCGGGGATCGTTTTCGTCCAATGGCACCACGGTATCTTCCAGCAATTTACCGGTGAATCTGGAAACCAACTCCTCCACCACAGGATCTGTATTCAACGTCTGCACCGCAGCCGCATGCCGTTCCGCTGCCCGTCTCTGGTGGTAGGCCTGTGGCGTCTCGCGTTCCACATTACCGATAGTCACTGCGACGGTTACCGGCTGTTCAAAATATTCGCTCAGCGCCAGGGCGAGTCGTTGTTGATGGGACTGCTCGTATAACGCGCCATTGCCATCATCCAGACGTAAAATCAAATGCGCATTCTGGCATTCCAGCAACGTCATATTGGCAGCAACATTCTGTAGTACACCACCGATATCCAAATTATCGCAAACTTCAACCCAGCGCGCCGGGGTCAACGCCTCTAGCGCCACGCGGACATCGTTTGCGCGCGCGCTGGTTGTCTCAGGTGCCGGCGCGGCAGGCCTTTGTATGTGTTGCGTGAGGGGTTCGCTGGCAGGAGCGTGGCGCGGCGCGGGCACCGGGGGCGGGACGGCACAATCCACATTTTCGCGCACCCGGACAGCCGATTCCGGCGCAATAGCCGGTTCAGGCTTTTTTGACGGGGTTGGGGCCTCCTCAGTGGCGTTATGCGCTGCCTCAGGCGGGTCACCGCGATCAGCCACCACCGGCTGAAACGCCAGTTGGCGCAGCAACACCATTTCGAAACCACTGCGCGGGTCGGCGGCCATAACCAGATCCCGTCGGCCAAGCAGGCATATTTGATAAAACAACTGTACATCTTCCGGATTCAAAGCCTGCGCCAGGGCCAATATCGCCCCGTGATCCCGGTCGCTAACATCCAGAGCTTCGGGTATGGTTTGCGCGATAGCAACCCGGTGCCAGATGCTCAGTATAGCCGCCAGGGCTGCGCTGTAGTCGGGCGCCAGCTCCGCAAACCTGTCCACCAGCGCCAGGGTCTGAGCCCCGTCACCACTGGCCACCGCCTGACACATTTCGATGACCGTGGTGTGATCGATGGTGCCAAGCATGGCGCTGACTTCGAGATCGGTAATTTTACCACCGCCGTGAGATATCGCCTGATCAGTCAGACTCAGTGCATCGCGCATGCTGCCATCGGCGGAGCGTGCAATAGACCATAGCGCCGGTTCTTCCGCGGGAATTTTTTCCTCGCCAAGAATAAAACGTAGCTGCTTGACGATGGTCTCCGCGCTCAAATTTTTCAGATTAAATTGCAAGCAGCGGGACAATACGGTGACGGGTAATTTACGTGGGTCGGTTGTCGCAAATAAAAATTTAACGTGGGGAGGCGGCTCCTCCAAAGTCTTTAACAAAGCATTGAAGCTGTGGGTAGACAACATATGCACCTCGTCGATAAGGTACACTTTAAAACGCCCCGCCGTGGGCGCGTACTGCACGTTCTCCAGCAATTCCCGCGTGTCTTCCACCTTGGTGCGGGACGCGGCGTCGACTTCAATCAAGTCGATAAAACGTCCATCGGTTATTTCACGACAGGCGCCGCACTCACCGCAAGGCGTGGAACTGACGCCGTTTTCGCAGTTGAGGCACTTGGCCAGAATGCGCGCCACCGATGTTTTGCCGACACCGCGCGTGCCGGTGAACAGATAAGCGTGGTGTAAGCGGTCGTGGTCGAGTGCATTGATCAAGGCTCTGAGCACATGCTCCTGACCCGCCATTTCGCCAAACTGGCGCGGGCGCCACTTGCGGGCAAGAACCTGATAACTCATGGCAATAACGAGCCTCTGATCGCTGACGGGGGCGGGGTAACAGGCAGAATTATACGGGGATCGCTGCGGGTCCGGTACCCCAGCCGCTCAACTGACACTTCAAGGCTGAGAAACGCGGCGGTGTGCGACGACTAACCACTGCAAATACAGACCTGGTTCAATATGCAAAGGCCAGATAAGGGCGGCAACCCCCGCCAGCCACATCCCGGCACATGACGTTTCTGCTACCGTTGCTCCCTTCCGGGCCTGGCGGGGTTTACAGAGCATCATTGCGAGAGAACCAACGGAGGTCACCATTGCGGCCGGGATTATCATGTCTTTAGTATGGCAATGCAAATCATAGCTGATTACTATGGCCGTTAAATACGCTACAGAGAGTCGCAGTTATTACCCGCCCAGCATCCCCTCCCGCACCCCTGGTTAAACCCGCAAGCCCAGAGCCGCCGGTTGCAAGGTGCACGTCGCTATCGACTGTATTGACTGCGATACTCATCGCTGTTCTCGCTCTGACGGCCTGTGGCGGCGGAGAAAATAACGTCACCGCCGGCAATAAAACTCAGACTCTGCACTGGGGTAACGGCGCCGAGCCTCAGGAACTGGATCCCCATATTGTGACGGGTATCCCCGAGCACCATATTATTGTGGCGCTACTCGAAGGGCTGGTGCTTAAGGATCCGGTGACTCTGGAACCCATTCCAGGGGTTGCGCAGAGCTGGTCCATCGACGAAAAAGGCACGTTATACACCTTTCAAATCAGATCAAATGCCCGTTGGTCGAACGGCGACCCGGTGACCGCAGAAGATTTTGTGTGGTCGTGGCAGCGCGCGTTGCAGCCGGAACTGGGCAATCTCTACGCCTATATGTATTACCCCATCAAAAATGCCGAGGCCTACGCCACGGGCAAACTGGACGATTTTTCTCAGGTGGGCGTCAAGGCGCTGTCCAGGCATCAGCTCCAGGTTACGTTAACCCATCCCACGCCATATTTTCTACAACTGCTCGACCACTACAGTATGTTCCCCGTGCACCGCCCCACCATCGAAGCGTTCGGCGCGCCGGGGGAGCGCGGCACCCGCTGGACAAGAGCTGGCAACTTTATCGGCAACGGTGCTTTCGTGCTGGCGCAATGGGATCTGAACAAGGTGGTCGTGGTACAAAAAAACCCCCTGTACTGGGATGCAGAAAAGGTCGCGCTGAACGAAATTCGTTTCTATCCCACCGAAAACGTGTCCACGGAAGAGCGTATGTTTCGCGCCGGCCAATTGCACGTAACCGGCTCCCTGCCCACCGACAAAATCGCCGTGTATCGTGAGCAAGCCCCCCAGTTTTTGCGTATCTCACCCTATCTGGGCACTTATTATTACCGCATCAATACCCGCGTCCCCCATCTCGCTGACAAGCGCGTGCGACGCGCCCTGGCCCTGGCCATCGACCGCCAAAGTATCGTCGACAACGTCACCAAGGGTGGACAAATTCCGGCGTCCACATTTACTCCACCGAACACCCTGAACTACAGTGCCGAGCCCGCGTTGGATTACGACCCACAACGGGCCCGGGATCTGCTGAGCGCGGCTGGCTACCCCGCCGGTAAGGGCTTCCCCACCACGGAAATTTTGTACAACACCAGTGAAGGACACCAGAAAATTGCGGTGGCGCTGCAACAAATGTGGAAGAGCGAATTAAATATCGACGTGACCCTGAATAATCAGGACTGGAAGGTCTACCTGGATAACGAAGCCTCGGGTAATTTCCAGATTTCTCGCGCTGGCTGGATCGGCGATTACGTGGATCCCAATACCTTTCTCGACCTGTGGCTTACTGGCGGCGGCAACAACCGCACCGGTTGGAGTAACGCCAACTACGATCTGTTAGTCACACAACTGGCGCCCACCGCCCCCGATCGCGATACCCGCTACGATTACTTTCGCCGCGCCGAAGCCATTTTGCTCGACGAGATGCCAATTATTCCGGTGTACATCTATACCAGCGTTCATCTTGTCCACGACAGCGTCAAGGGTATGCCAGGCAATATTCTCGACTATGCCCTGTATAAAAATATCTCTCTCAGCGCGGACAATTAACCATGTGGCGCTTTATACGCAACCGATTATTACAGGCTATACCCGTGCTACTGGTGGTGATAGCGGCCACCTTCTTTTTGGTACGGTTGGCACCGGGCGGTCCGTTCAGTGCGGAAAAAGCCGTACCCGAAGCGGTGCTGAAGGCCCTCGAGACCCGTTACCACCTCGATGAACCAATGCCCATGCAATTTTTCCGATACCTGGGGGATCTGGTGCGGGGTGATTTTGGCCCCTCGTTTCGCTTCCCCGGCCGCTCGGTCAACGAAATGATCGCGGCGGGGCTGCCCGCTACGGCAGAACTCGCGCTATATGCCATGCTGATTGCCATCGTGCTCGGCACTTGCGCGGGTGTAACCGCAGCCCTGCGCCCCAATACCGCCCAGGATTACGTGCCCATGTCGGCGGCCATGGTAGGTATTTGCATGCCGTCTTTTTTGCTGGGCCCCCTGTTGATGCTGCTGTTCGGTATCTGGCTGGAATGGGTGCCGGTATCGGGGTGGGGCAATATTCCCGGCGATAAAATTTTACCCGCACTGACACTTGGCTCGGGGTACACCGCCTACATCGCGCGTCTGTCCCGCGGCGGTATGCTGGAAGTGTTGTCCCAGGACTATATTCGCACCGCGCGGGCCAAAGGCCTGCCGGAATGGGTAGTGGTATTGAAGCACGGCCTGCGCGGCGGGTTGATTCCGGTGGTGGCCTTTTTAGGGCCCGCGTTTGCGGGCCTGCTGAGCGGTTCCTTTGTGGTCGAGACGCTATTTCAGATCCCTGGTCTGGGGCGTTTCTATGTTCAGGCTGCGTTTAATCGCGACTACACCATGATTATGGGCACTACGGTATTTTTTGCCGCCCTGATCATCCTGTTCAATTTACTCTCGGACATCGCCGCGGTCTGGCTTAATCCGCGACTGCGCGATCAATACCGTGGAGGTGGAGGATGACACTTGCTACCACCTCGACCACCAGCGAGGAGCGCGGCGTCTCCCTGTGGCAGGATGCGTGGCGACGTCTGCAAAAAAATCGCCTGGCCCTTATGGGTCTCGGTGTACTCATAACCATGACCCTCGCCGCCTTGATGACCCCCTGGATCGCGCCTTACAGTTACGATGCCCAGAACCTGGCACTCGGTGCCGCGCCACCGTCTGCCCAACATTGGCTGGGCACCGACACTCTGGGCAGGGACCTGCTGACCCGCATTTTGTACGGTAGTCGCATCTCCCTGATGGTGGGCTTCGTGGCCACCGGCGTGGCGCTCGGTATCGGTATTTTGTATGGCACCATCGCCGGCTACGCCGGTGGGCGTGTCGACGCCGCCATGATGCGCCTGGTGGATATTATGTACGCCCTGCCATTTATGATTTTTATTATTCTGTTGATGGTGGTGTTCGGGCGTAATATCGTGTTGCTGTTTTTTGCTATTGGCGCGGTGGAATGGTTAACCATGGCGCGCATTGTGCGCAGCCAGGTGCAAACGTTACGCCAGCAGGAATTTATCGAGGCGGCAGTTTCCCTGGGCCTGTCTCGTTGGCTAATTATCCGCCGCCACCTGATTCCAAATACGCTGGGGCCGGTGATCGTTTACACCACACTCACTATTCCCGGCGTGATTCTGCTGGAAGCTTTTCTCAGCTTTCTGGGGTTGGGAATTCAGCCGCCGCAAAGTTCCTGGGGATCACTGATCTCCGCCGGAGTAGAAACCATGGAGGAATATCCCTGGCTATTGCTGTTTCCCGGACTGGTGCTGTCCATTACGCTCTTCGCACTGAATTTTCTAGGGGATGGGTTGCGGGACGCCCTCGATCCTCGCGCCGCCAAGGACTGATTAATCACCATGAGCTTACTCGACGTCCAACATTTAACGGTGCGCTTTCATACCCGCAATGGCGTGCTGACGGCGGTTGACGATGTGAGTTTTGCGGTCGATCCCGGCGAGACGCTGGCCATCGTCGGCGAGTCAGGCTCAGGAAAGTCGGTTGCCTGTTACAGTCTGTTGCGTCTGATACCGGAACCGCCCGGCCACATCGAAAGTGGCACCGCTCAGTTTGACGGTGTGGATTTGTTGCAATGCCCCGTCCCAGCGCTGCGCCATATTCGCGGCAACGACATCGCGATAATTTTTCAGGACCCCATGTCCTGCCTGAATCCATTTTTAACCATTGGCGAACAGTTGATGGAGCCTCTCCTTTACCATCGACAGCTTGACCGACTCCAGGCCCGCGCACAGGCCCTCGCCCTCCTCAACGAAGTTGGAATTAAAAACGCCGCTAAACGGTTCGAGAGCTATCCCCACGAATTTTCCGGCGGTATGCGCCAACGGGTGATGATCGCCATGGCATTGATTGCCGAGCCAAAGCTGCTGATTGCGGACGAGCCCACTACCGCCCTCGACGTTACCGTCCAGGCGCAGATTCTACGCCTCATAAAGGAACTACAACAACGGCGCAATATCGCGGTAATTTTAATTAGTCACGATCTCGCCGTTGTGGCGGGTGTCGCCGATCGTATCGCGGTGATGCACCAGGGCAAGGTGGTTGAAACCGGCGCCACCAACGCCATCTTTACGAATGCCCAACACCCTTATACCCGCAAGCTGCTGGCGTCTATTCGCAACGGTGCCAAACAAAATTCCGTCGATCCGGCTCCCACGTCTCCGCCGTTACTGGAGGTCAAAAATCTGACCACCTGTTTTCGCGATTACGGCACGCCTTTACTGACAAACAAAGCAGAGCGCTTTGTCACCGCAGTCGACAATGTTTCCCTGACTGTGAATCGCGGCGAAATTCTCGGCCTGGTGGGAGAGTCCGGTTCCGGCAAATCCACCCTCGGCCGATCAATACTGCAGTTGATTCCGGTGCGCTCCGGCTCGGTAATATTTGCGGGTCGGCAGTTATGCGGACTCAATGCTAAAGCTATACGGCCGCTGCGACGGCGCATGCAGATGATTTTCCAGGATCCCTACGCCTCCCTCAATCCGCGCATGACCGTATTTGACGCCCTTGCCGAACCCCTGTTATTCCACCGCCTGGCGATGCGTAGCAACGTGGAAAAATTGGTGCATACGCTGATGGACGAAGTGGGTCTGGCGCGGGCCTATGTGCGCAAATATCCCCATGAATTTTCCGGTGGGCAGCGCCAGCGAATTGCCATTGGTCGCGCCATCGCCACGCGGCCGGAATTTGTGCTGGCGGACGAACCGGTATCCGCGCTGGACGTCACCATTCAGGCGCAAATTCTCGACCTGTTACTCGATCTGGTGGCACGCCACAATTTGACCATGCTGTTTATCTCCCACGACCTGTCCGTGGTGCGCTACATTGCCGATCGCGTGATGGTGATGCACCGCGGAAAAATCATTGAAAGCGAAAAAACCGAAACGCTGTGGGCGCATCCTCAACAACCCTACACGCAGCAGTTACTGGCGGCGATCCCCAACTCGGATACCGCGTATCGCCAACCCTCTGCCAGCGAATATTGATATAAGTCAAACAATAGTCCGATAGCGCTGGGCAATAAAAAGATAGCCGATTACAGTGTGCCGCATTTGGTAAGCGCGGTCTGGCCGCTGCCGATAAATCTCACAGGAGAATGGCGTGAGTGTGCAAATTCCTTTGGTTGACACGACTTTTACGTGGCCGGCGAAATATAACGAAATTCCCAAAGATGTGTTTGAAAAGCCTGAATTCTGGAAGCTTGAACTTGAACGTATTTTTTACGGGGAGGAATGGCACCCAGTCGCACACCGCTCGGAAATCCCGCAATGCGGTGACTACAAAGCTGGCCTTATCGGAGAAATGCCGATTTTCGCGGTACATGGCCAGGATGGCCAAATTCGCGTTTTTCACAATTCCTGTGCACATCGCGGCGCCACATTGGTAACCGACTCTGCTGGCTGCAAACAGGAATTTGAGTGCCCTTACCACCGCTGGTTATTCAACCCCCAGGGTGAGCTGGTGGGTTGTCCCAACAGCAAGGAGTTTTCGCCGAGTTTCGACAAGAATAAGTTTGGCTTGAAATCGTTGCGTACCGAAGAATTTTGCGGCCTTTACTTCGTTACTATGAGCGACAAGACTCCCCCCTTAAATGAGTATTTTGATCAGGGGTTTCTGGAACCTTTGTCGCGTATTCTTGGTGGCGACGGAAAATTACGCTTTGTCGGTTACCAGAAGGTGTACTACGACTGTAACTGGAAAGCCTACTGCGACAACGACGGGTACCACGCGCCACTGTTGCATCTGGCGTTTAAATTACTCAACTGGCAAGGCGGTAAAGGAACTCAGCACATCACCCGCAATGGCCATATGGCCTTCCAGTCGGAGTTGAAGGTTCCAGATCAGGTCAGCGCCCTTAACGACGGCTCAATTGTGGCTTTTAAGGGTACCGACACCAGTACTGGCTCGCTGGTGCTCTCCGCTTTCCCCGTCACTATTTTTTCAAAACACCTGGATATGCTGAATATTCGCTACGCCTACCCTAAAGGACCGCGGGGCATTGAGGTGCACTACGCCTATTTCTGCCATCAGGATGACGATCCCGAAATGGTTCGCCACCGCATCCGCCAATCGAGTAATCTGCTGGGGCCCAGTGGCCTGGTCAGTCTTGAAGACGCGGCGATTTTTACCCGCATAGATCTGGGCAATCGCTCCCCTGGCAATGCCATTTTTCAAAAAGGCGTCAAAGACGAATTCGAACTCAGCTTCGACGTTGGCCAGAACGATGAATCGGGGAATCTGCCACGCTGGGAACATTATCGAAGAATTATGGGCTTCGACAGGGCTCCTGTATGAACGATATCGACGACCGTGCTATGCGGCATATTGAGCAGCTAAATCGTAGCTACATGCGCGCACTTGACCGCAAAGACATGCAAGGCTGGCTGGCTACGTTTGATAGTAACGGCTCCTACATTTGCATTTCCGAGGAAAACGAACGGCGCGGGTTTCCCATCGCCTATATGCTCGACGACTGTTACGCGCGCTTGCAGGATCGGGTTATTCAGGTATTGGAGATCCAGGACGATGCCATTGAACATTATCAGCCGAGACATTTTTTTCAGTTAATCAATATTGAACCACTGCGCGACGATCACTATCGCGTGGAGAGCAACTTTTCCGTGACCTATACGCCCGCAGGCACGGGACACACCGCGTTGCTTGCAACCGGACAATATATTGATGAGGTGGCGATCAACGGTACGGCTAAATTTGTACAGCGCAAAGCCGTGGTCGACACCAACGTTCTCCCGCGCTATATCGCCTATCCTATTTAGAGATGCTTGCAGCGCATTAAAAACACACTTTGGCCGCGGTAATTATCTGGCCATGGGCGCTGACGAACTGTGTGTGCGTCAGGGCCAGGCGCGCTATCCAATCCACCTGACATAAATAAAGACCGTCGGTCGAGTAATCCGTCCAACAACAGGTTTAGCTTGCCGCGGCTGTCGCCCGCCACTGCTCCAGCCAGCCCTCCAGTTTCGCGGAGGGTAGCGGCGGACTAATCCAGTAACCCTGTGCAATATCGCAGCCTGCATCGCGCAAATAATTATATATTTCACGAGATTCTACGCCTTCTGCAACTACTTTTAGCCCAAGGCTGTGGGACAGCTCCACGGTGGAGCGCACAATTATTTGATCGCTTTTATTATTCAACAATTCCTGAATAAACAGCTTGTCAATCTTTAACTCCTGCACAGGCAACTGCTTGAGGTACGACAGCGAAGCATATCCAGTGCCAAAATCGTCTATCGAAAGACGGATGTCCAGCGCCCGTATTTGTTTTAATATTTCGAAAGCACGTTCAGGATTACTGACAATAGCACTTTCAGTAATTTCCAGTTCCAGCCACTCAGGGTCCACCGAATACTCGACCAGAAAATTTTTGAGGTCGTCCACCAGGCTCATATCCTGCAGTAAAAAAGCAGACAAATTTACCGCCATGGATATATTGAATCCCTGCGCACGCAGCCGCCGACAGCGACTCATGGCCGCTTTCAGGGTGTACAGGGTCAGGGGTTTGATCATGCCCGAACGCTCGGCAACATTGATAAAGTCATCTGGCGACACAGTACCCAGCGTTGGGTGCACCCAACGCACCAGCGCTTCAAAACATACCACTTCGTTATTATTTATATCCACCTTGGGTTGATAAAAAAGAATAAACTGTTCGTCGTCCACCGCAAGATTCAGTTGACTGCTGATCGCCAGATTTCGCAGGGTATTACTGTCGAGGCTGGCATCGTAGGCCACATAATCGAGATGATTAATTTTGGCCTGATACATGGCCACATCCGCAAACATCATCAGCTCTTCGTCAATTTGGGTATGCTCAGGTAAATAGGCGATGCCGATGGATGCCTGTACCTGAAGCGACATAGCCTCCGCCACAAACGGCTTTTTAATCAAGGTAACAAGTGCATTGGCCATACGCTCGGCCTGCTGCGCACCTTTCTGCCCAGCGAGCAGCACGCCAAACTCATCGCCACCTATACGCGCGACAAAAACATCGTCGCTTTGCAGGCCCTCCAGTCGCTCGCCCAATTCATGTAAAATTCTGTCCCCGGCGCCGTGCCCGAGGGTGTCATTAATTTCCTTAAAGCGGTCCAGGTCAATAAACAGCAATGCGGCAGGGTGCTGAGAATCCTGATAGTCCTGAACCGCCTTATGCAATCTCTCCTTCAGCGCCGCCCGATTAAACAGCCCCGTTAGAGAGTCGTGGGTCGCCTGAAAGCTTAACTCCATCTGACGCGCCTTGCGTTCAGTAATATCCCGCACAAACACGGTATAGAGTTTATGATCGACAAGCTGCAACCGGTTGACTGAAAATTCGATGGGAAATAATTCGTTGGATAAATGGCGGCCCTGATCTTCACATAAACCCCCACCGCAATAGCCTTCCGCAAAATCTCCGCTATTCACCAGCACCGGAATAAGTTTGGAAATGGATTTATTGAGTGGCGACTGCCCCGTGTAACCAAACATTTTCTGTGCGGCGGGATTGATGGATTTTATGACGCCCTTTTCATCAAGAGTCAAAATACCATCACCGGTATTTTCTACTACCGTGGCCATCAACGCTTCCTGACGCAGCAGCCTCATACGTTGGCGTAAAAGCCGCAATGCCTGCTGATCAATTCGCGCAAGCTGCATGAAAACGAAGCTAAGCCAGGGAAAAATCAGCAGTGGCGAGGTGTCCAGTAATAATCCACGGATTAATAGTTGTTGCCCCAGCATTAACCAACCAGCAGTCGCCGATACGGCAATCACCAGACCGGTGCGCCATGAGATTTTCATCAACAAATACATAATGCACAGTTGCATTAATGCGACAAGTAATACAACAACTGGCTTGCCAATATTCTTTAATTTTCCGGCGATCAACGTTTGATAAGCCAACGCCTGCAGCACCGGTCCGGGCAATGACTGGTAAACGGGTACCGGAATCTGATCACTCAGTTCAAGGGCAGTGGCGCCAACAATGACGTGTTTATCGGCAAACAACTCATGCGGGTAGTTACCTGAATACAGGTCCGCGTAGGAAATATGGCGAAATGAGCCGGGATCAATGCTGAAATCTATCAACATAGTGTCGGTGTCATTAATATCTTTGCCGTGCAACAAAGCTGGGGCCGTGTACAGGTCGACATCGGCAAACCGGCTAAACAGCTTGATGCGCCGCACCAGGCCATCCGGATCAGGTTTTAGATTAACCGAAACGGGTGTCACGTGATCGGTAAACAGCGGGAGAGGCTGAGTCAGGGATAGTTTACGATTGGTCTGACTGCTGGTGTACTGCAAAAAAATCGGCAGCATCACCTGCCCCGGGGCGAAGGTACCCAGCGCGCGGGCAAACTCGGCGTCTTCGCCCGCCGCACTGGGTGCACTAAAGTCCACGTCGAAAAAGATTTTATTGGCCCCTGATTCCTGCAATCGTTCCAGCACCCGGGCGTGATAACTGCGGGGCCAGGGCCATAATTTCAGTTGTTTGATGCTGTAGGAATCAATTTCTACCAGGACCAGGTCGCTGGCCACAGTGTGTCGGGATAATTTAAAGTAGAGCGCAGTAATTGAATTGTCGAAATTCTGTAACGCACCAGATAAATACAAGACCAGAGTTAACGTAAAACCCAAAAGCGCCGCTAACCATTTTTTGGTAAACGACGCTTTCTCACCCAATCTATCTCCCAAGCAATACTCCCCAGCGTACAGCCAAATAGCTACTTGTTTTGGCCCGGGGCACATCCGGAATTACCGGGACCGGAACTATCGCAGCCACCAGGGGGGTCCTCAACCGGGGGATCTTCTATTATTGGCGGATCCTCCACTATCGGCGGGTCTTCTACTATTATCTCTGGATCGTCAATCGGGGGAGGAACAACAACTTCCTCCGGGAGCAAGTCCGGCGCCTCTGGTGCTTCCACAACCGCATCAACCGCGGCGCCCACCACCGAAGTTACGGCTGCGGCCGGCGACGGCGTGGTTACTGCCCCTGCGCCGCCGTCACCGTCTCCTTCAGCGGCGTCCGCAGCCGGATCAATCACCGTAATACTTTTCGCTCCCGCCGCGATCAACGCCAGTTGCCCGGTTTTGAGTAACACCTGATCGGCAACACCCACCGCGGACACCTCGAGCAGGCCCTCCACCAGATTAACCACTGCCCGGTTCTGAGTGACCTGTACAGAGAAAGTGGTACCTTTGACCACTGACACCAGATACGGCGTCTCCACCTGTAAGGTGCGAGACTGGTCACTTTCAATCTTGAACAACACATTGCCCAGGGTTTGTACAATTCGCGTAAACAGCCCGGCTGGTTGCACTTCAGCGGCCGGGAACTCCAGCAAAGAATTTGGCCCCACCCTGGTACTGTCATTGCGAAGCTTGAGTAACGCGTGAGAACCTTCGGCGGTCTTCAGGTGAAATGGCGCCGTGAGCACCGCACCGCCGATAACCCCGGTCCACTTAGCCATGCCAGCGGTTTTGTATAACACCTCGCCGCTGGATTCTACTACCTGCCACTGATTGTCGGGGCTTGTATCCGCCGCAAGGGTCGCAGGAGCGCCAACCAGTACACCAAGCAATCCCACAATCCATATTAATTGTTTCAGCATTATCTGCTCCTTTGGATTCGTGATTTCACCTGGCACTGAACGATAAATTGGCGACACTCTCCCAATTGGCCAAGGCTATGTAACTGTTGTTACAATTGACCAGGTATTCCACATAATATTAACCGTCGCATAGTACCCAATTAATGCCATTGAAACCAATGCTTTTCGCCCTCGCGGGCCTGCTCTCGATCACCCTCGGAGGCGCCGCGCGCGCCACAGAAATTGACACCGCACTTGATGAAACGCAAATTGAAAAGCGCTTCGAGTCGTTAATCAATGACGATAACGGATCAGACCAGGTGGAGACACCGACTGACAACAGGTCTCATTCAAATAGTATACGTTTGGCCGGCGTGGCCATTCGCGGTCTTAGTCTGTTCGATCCCATCGAATTCCTGCCCCTGTACGAACAGCAGCTCGGGCACCCTGTCGACATTGACGCGCTGCGCACGGTTGCAGAACAGATAACCGCCCATTATCAACAACAGGGTTATACCGCAGCCCGCGCCACATTACCCGCCCAGAAAATTCGCGACGGCATCGTGTTTATCGACGTCATCGAGGGCGTTATCCATCGGGTGCGGGTAACCGGTGAAGTACGCGGCGACCTGCGTTATCTCGAATCTTTTCTAAACACTCTTGCTCTGGACCAACCGGTAGATAGCGATGCACTTGAAACCGCCAGACTATTACTTAACGATCTGCCGGGCATCGCCGCATATACCCGCATACAGCGTATCCAAGGCTCCACCGACAAATTCGAGCTGGTGGTGGAAATACGCCAGACTCGCTGGAGCGGCGATCTGGAGTTCGACAACCGGGGCAGTAAAATTCTTGGGGAAAACCAGGGACTCGCAACCCTCACCAGTTTTTCTGGACTAGGATTGTTTGAACGCATAAAACTGAAGGTTCTGCAAACCACTAGCGATAACGAACTGGGATATTACGCGCTCAATACCAGCTGGCCACTTGGCACACGAGGGCTCAGACTCGATCTCGACAGCTCCTACACGGAAGCGGAACCCGGAGCGTTTCTGTCGCCATTAAATATCGAGGTGCGCAACACCAATAACAGCGCGGCCCTTACGTATCCGTTGTTACGCACCGACAGACAATCTTTGTACGTTGACAGTAAACTTAATCATCACCGCTCCAAAGCCGAAGTGGGAGGCAGTCAGTTAACCTACGATGAACTGTACAGCCTGGTAGTGGGGCTCGATTACGCACTGGTGGATCGCGGCAATACGTACAGCCGCTACAGCATGGACGTTACCCAGGGTTTATCTGGCTTAAACAAAACCCTGTTAAACACAGCAGACGGCGAGATCTCCGTCGGTCATGAAAAATTTACCGTGCTGGGACTCGCGGCAAGCCACCGCAAAACCCTGACCGCCAAGTGGTCGCTATTACTAAAAGTAAATGCTCAGTATGCTTCCCGTAGCCTGCCGCCATCACAACGGTTTGCGTTTGGCGGCAAATACATGGGCGGCGCCTACGACCCCGCGGAATTAATTGGCGACCACGGCGTTGCGGGGCGCGCCGAATTGAAGTACCAGCTCGAACAGATATTGCTACCCGGTACCAAGGCATGGGTGTATACCTATTACGATATCGGCCGACTGTGGAATATAGCCACCCACGAAAACGATTCTGCGGCATCCGGCGGACTTGGTATTACTGCTTCGGCAAAACATATTAGCGGCTCACTGGAAATCGCCCAACCTTTTACCCATTCCGTTTTCCAGGAAGGGGAGCACGGCGATCGGAGCAGAATTTTTGCCTCGATAAAATTTCGTTTTTAGTCGGTTATCTGATCGCCACCCACCAGCGATCGACCGCGCCCTGTACACTGCTCGACGATGAGTCAATCGCAATCGGCTTTACCTGGCGCAACGCGAGTTACAATCGCTTCCGCCAACTAAAATTAAAACGCTGGTGCTGATTACTACCAGCATCAGCAAGGTTGAATATTTGGGCAATGCACTGGCGGCCACCGACGCCCCGCCCATCGCCGCTCGCGCCTGGGATAAGAGGGACACGTCAAGCCAGGTACGGGTAGCGCCGCCTGCACACGCGCAGCACGCACTCCTGGCCAACCGCCCCACCATTTACCAAAAATGCGCGGGATTATACAAACAATATTAGTCCCGCCCGACATCAACAACGAGACGAATTCAAAAATGCCTCCCGTGAGGATAAAAAAGATGACCAGGAAGGGCCGTTCAATACCCTCTACAGGGTGAAACGGATAGTCGTGATGTCTAGTTCGCCCGCGTACGTGGGGCTAACAACAACTGGCGTCGAAGGTCATGTCGCCCATCAAAAGCGGTCATTATCAGCTTTACGCAGATTATTAATTTTATGTTTGTGTAATATTTTCAGTAACAGATTGCGCATAGCACGCAGTGCGGGGTAGAGATAACGGGATATTCCCGACGAGCGAAATAACCAGTAATTAACCCGATTAAACAGTCCCGAACGGGAACTTATTAAAGCCAGCGCGGCGATCGCATCCGCGCCGTAGTACAGTTGATCGCCGAGTTTGAGTACCATACCCTGGTCGATATCGAGGCCGGCGGCGGTTACCTGCGTCAATAATTCGCTCGGTGCGCGGGCGTCCACTAACAGCAAGCCACCGGTCGCGGCATTTACTCGCACTCGACGACAATAAAAGTCACACAGTGGGCACTCCCGATCGTAGAGTAATACCGCAATGCCCGAAGAATAATCCGTCACCGGGCGACCGCGGCGGAACATTGCACGCCAGTACCCCCTAACCCGCAATAACCATGGGGGTTTTTGGCAAGGTATTGCTGATGATAATCTTCGGCGTAGTAAAATGTCGGAGCATCGCGAATTTCCGTGGTTATCTGTCCAAAACCCGCTTCCGTCAGTTCCTTCTGGTACGCATCCCGCGCGGCCTGCGCGGCCTGTAATTGCGCGGCATCGTAACAATAAATCGCCGAGCGGTACTGGGTGCCGCGATCGCCCCCCTGACGCATACCCTGGGTTGGATCGTGGGACTCCCAAAACAGTTTCAGTAACGCTTCGTAACTGATGTGCTGCGGATCAAACACTACCAGGACCACCTCGGCATGACCGGTAAGACCGCTGCACACCTCTTCGTAAGTGGGATTGGGCGTAAAGCCGCCCGCGTAGCCTGCGGCAGTGGTGTACACGCCTGGCTGTTGCCAAAAACGACGCTCTGCACCCCAGAAGCAACCCAGGCCAAATATCGCGTGGGATAAATTTTCCGGGAATGGTCCGCATAGAGGATTGCCATTAACAAAGTGCTTTTCCGGCACCGGCACACTGACGGACCGGCCAGGCAAGGCCTGATCCGCCGTTACCATCGTCGTTAGACCCATGAGTAACTCCTCGTGCTTAAGTAATTAGTTTTAAAGCGCAAGCTGTAAATACCAGTATAAACCCTGCCGGTCATCTCGGCACCCCGCGTAGACGCGGTACAGTTAATCCCGTCGCGGAATTTGCATCGCCCGGGGCGAGTTCGTATAGTGCCGCTCGTCTAAGTCGCTGTGTATACAAGGATACCTAATGCGCACGCCAACCTTTTATATTCCCCACGGTGGTGGCCCCTGTTTTTTTATGGACTGGGAGCCGGCTGATACCTGGCACAAGACGGCCGACTGGTTGCGCAATCTGCAGCAATCCTGGGACGTAAAACCCGCTGCGATTGTGGTAATTTCCGCTCACTGGGAAACAGATAAAGTCACCGTAAACAGTGGCGCTGCGCCACCGTTGCTATTCGACTACTACGGTTTTCCGCCCCACACCTACGCGTTAACCTGGCCCGCTCCGGGTGACCCCACACTGGCGCGGCGTATTCTCGAGCTGTTGCGAGCCGCGCACATCCCCTGCGCAGAAGATAATCAACGGGGGTTCGATCACGGCGTGTTTGTACCGTTTAAACTAATTGATCCCGAGGCGAAAATTCCAACGGTGCAATTGTCCCTGTGCGCAGACCTCGATCCTGCCAGGCACATTGCCATCGGCGCTGCCCTGCAAACGCTGCGGGATGAAAACGTGGTGATTATCGGCAGCGGGCAAAGCTACCACAATATGGCTGGATTCAAGAGCGGCAACCCCTGTATTCGCGAGTCCGACACCTTCGACACTTGGCTCACCGAGGCTTGTTTATTGGCGCCCACGGAGCGTAATCACCAGTTATGCCACTGGCGCGCCGCACCCATGGCTGCCCATTCCCATCCCCGCGAAGAACATTTATTGCCATTAATGGTAGTCGCGGGTGCCGCCGGTAACGACCCGGGCAAGCATATTTTCAGAGATCGGGTGATGGGTGCCACCGTTTCTGGATTTCAGTTCGGCTAAAAATTCTTACTCCCCATTGCACACCCGTGCAGTAGCGAAAGTATAGAGCACAACAATCCCGGACAGCGGTGTAAACTCAGGGACGAAAGTCCTGTATGGCGCGCCGCAGCCTGGGCATATGCAAGCGCGTATCGCCGTAGCGTTGCACCTCGAAGTAACGGCTGACGCGGGTTACTGCCTGCGCCCAGTCCGGACGTTGCTCAGCCACCCTGGCAGCATAGGTACGCGGCCCTTCGCCGACCTGCCTGGGTAATCCCAGACGTTCGAGTTTGCGGCAAAACGCCATAAATAATTCGTCCAGTTCGTCCCGCCGACGACGGCGCGAAGACCACAAATACATCAAACCGAGGGGCGCCAGCGCCAACCCGGCTCCGACCAACAGGAACAGACCCACGCGCCATGGGTTAATCTCACCTAACAGCTCGGTCAATACATCATTCTGTATATTCTGGTAACCCAGTACACGGGTCGCCCAGGCGTAGTCTAAAGCGTCGAGTCGCAGTCGCAGTCCGTTGATCCAGCCAATATGTCGGTAACGTGCCAACGCAAAAAGTTGATCTTCCAGAAAGTCTTCTTCGGCACCAAATAATTCGGAAAAACTTTGTTCTATGCGCTGCGGGGCGACCGCAGCAGTAGGGTCAACTTCCACCCATCCACGACCGGCGAGCCACACTTCCGCCCAGGCGTGGGCATCGTACTGGCGCACCGTCAGATAATTGTCCGTGGGGTGACGCTCGCCGCCCTGATAACCTGCCACTACCCGTGCGGGTATACCTGCGGCACGCATAAAAAACACAAAACTGCTGGCAAAATGTTCGCAAAACCCGCGTTTGGTCTGAAATAAAAATTCATCCACGCTGTGCTTACCCAGTGCTGGCGGGCGCAGCGTATAGGTGAAGGTCTGATTGTACCAATCCAGTAGACGCAGGATCAGTTCGTCCACAGACCGCGACTCCAGACGCCATTGCGCTGCCAGCGCTAACGTTTCGGGATTAAATCCCCCAGGCAATGCCAGCTCATGGGAGCGTCGCCGTGGAGAGAGTCCCTCGGCCTCGTTGCGAAACTGTAACCAGGAGCGCGCCCGATAACCCATCTTGGTGGTAACCGGCGTGCGATGCATCAGTACGTTATCCCGGGTCAGCGCGATATCCGCTGATTCGGGTAACGCACTGCCCAGTGCAAATAACCACGGAGAGTGGCTGGGTTCGAGGATTACACTGTAGGCAACCGGGCGTCCCAGGCGCTCGATATTTCGGTCCCAGCTGGCACTCGGTTCGCCGTACCATTGCGAGTCCCAGCCGTCGTAGCCCCAGGGGCCTAACTGGCTCCAGGTGCGCCCATCAAATCTGGACAGCACCAGGCCGCGCCAATACAGTTTCCGTTGGGGCGGAATAGCTCCCGTGAATCCCGCGCGGAATGCCAGTTCGGCGGACTGTCCCAGGCGCGCCAGATCACCGGGGGACATGCGATCACTCATCCCGGTCACACCGCCGTGCTTTTGCATGGGCACCGCCCACAGTGAACCAAGGCGTGGCATAACCATAAACAAAACAATCATCAATGGAATGGCCTGCAAAAGCGCCAGCCCACCGATACGCGCGGGCTTGAACCAACGCTGACCTTCCTGCGACTGATTTAAACCGACCAGGGCACTGGTGGTTACCATCAGCGATACCAATATAATCAGGGCCGTGCCGATGGTCTGATAAAAGAGGGCTTGTGCGATGCCTGCAAAGTACGCCAGATACACCACTATCAATCCGTCGCGACGGTGATGCATCTCCAGTAATTTTAAAATAAAACCGCTCAGTAATAGCGCCACCATAGGCTCCAGCCCCAACAGGCTGCGGAACTCCACGAGCAGCCCCGCAGCACACAACAGTAGCAGCAGAAATTTTGCCCATTTGCCCGGATATCGCCAGACGCCTCGGTAGACCTGAATATGCCAGAGCACCGCAATGCCACCGGCCGCGCTGACCCACATCGGCAGATGTTCGGCGTGCATGGCGACCACCACTACAACCGCAAGCAATAACCACAATAAACCGGTGCGGGGAATTTGCCAGGGCGGCAGCATCAGTCCCCCCTCGCGGTGTCCGCGACGCCAAACAGCGCCAGTTCTCGGAGTAGTTGATCGCGATGCGCCTTGCCAGTCGCCGGTGAAATTTCAACCCCCGGCAGACGCAGCCCGTACGGGCTGGTCGTGTTACTCACAGTCAGCAGCCAGTCGCACAGGCGAGACAGACGCCGCTCCTGATCTAATCCTGGAAACGCCTCCCAATCGAGCCAGATTTCGTCGTCGACGGGATCCGCATAATGCTTACTCATCATGCCCTGTTCCCGCGCGTAGTGTTTCCAGGCCACGTGACGCAAGGACTCTCCCGCCTTATAACGCTGTAAACCGACAAAATCCTCGCTACCCTCGGCCACCAGTAAAGGTCCATTGCCCCGCCCTGCATTAGTTGCCACGGGCGGTGGCCCGGCCAGAGGTGCCGGGTAGACCAGGCCCCGTTGCTCGAGGTTCAGATGCGTCCAGACCCGCAGCAGGCCAAACGGGTACTGGCTTTCCACGGTTAATCTACCGGGTTGCAACCAACCACGGCGGACACTTCGCACCGTCAGGCGTACGTTCACTATCTCGGTTGCAGGCAACGCGATGACGGCGGCATCGCCACCCGAATAATGCAGCTGGATGCTATCGCGGTAGCGGTGCCCCCGTTGCTGCAATTCTATTTCGAACTCCATGGGTTGACCGGCGAAGACCGGATGGCTGCGTACACTGGTGACCGCCACCCCGGATAAATTAAAAAAACTGTGGTGAATCGCTACCACAAACAGCGCAATCATCAACAACGCAAAACCAAATATCACGTTGTTCTCGTAGTTCGTGGCCACCAGCCATACCACCACCACGACCCCGATAAAATACAGGCCCCCACGAGAGGGGAAAATAAAAAGTTTGCGACTGTCGAGCTGAATGGATTTAGCAGGAGGCAGACGGCGATCAATCCAGCGAGAGAAACGTTGTTGGAAATAGTTTTTTATGCCGCCGCGAAGTGTGATCACCGTTGGCTGCCGCTAAAGTATATCCACGCTATTCAGGCCACGATCCAGCAACGAAGTGCCCAGTCGGTCACCGCTGCGGTCGCGAGTTAGCAGACGATGTGCTGCTACCGGTATAAATACGGCCTGAATATCTTCGGGGATCACATATTGTCGACCGTGAATCAGGCTCCATGCCCGTGCGCTCTGAACTACAGCCATGGCAGCGCGGGGCGACAAACCAAATTCAAATCCCTCCTCGCCACGGGTGTACGCAACCAGTCGCTGCACGTAATCGATCAGGCTTTCGCTGACTTTCACCGCGCCCACCAGGGCCTGCATTTCGAGTAACTGCTCTGCGGTAATGCTGGGCTGCAATTGTGCGAGGCGCGAACGCGGATCGGCGCCACTCAACAACTGGCGCTCGACCGCCGAATCGGGATAACCCAACTCAATACACATCAAAAATCGATCGAGTTGAGACTCAGGCAGCGGAAAAGTACCAAACTGGGTATTGGGATTCTGCGTCGCGATCACAAAAAAGGGTGTGGGTAGGGATCGAGTCTCACCTTCGATACTAACCTGCCCCTCGGCCATCGCTTCCAGCAACGCGCTCTGCGTTTTGGGCGTCGTGCGATTAATTTCATCGGCCAACACCAGATTGCTGAACACCGGGCCCGGGTGAAACTCGAAAGCGCCATTGTTGCGGTCGTAGACGGACACCCCGACGATATCGGCGGGTAGCAGGTCACTGGTAAATTGAATGCGGCTGTAGTTCAGACCCAGAGCACCAGCCAGTGCCTGGGCGAGAGTGGTTTTACCCATACCCGGTAAATCTTCAATCAGTAAATGGCCGCGGGCCAGCAAACAGGCCAGGGCGAGATGAATCTGGTGATTCTTACCGACAACTACAGTGCTGACACTGGCAATCACTTTTTCTGCGGTTTTTTGTACACTGCTCATGCACTGCTATCCTGGTTGGGCCCTTTAACTTTCGACATCGGCGCATGCACAAGCGCCCTGCAGGCGCAGCGACGAACGATCACAGTGCAGCCAGACCCCGCTCCAGATCGGTAATAATATCCTCTGCTGCTTCCAGACCCACCGCGACTCTGATCAGATTTTCAGTGATGCCCGCCTCGGCCTTTTCCTCGGCGGACAGACGCCCATGAGTAGTGGTGGCAGGATGTACGATGGTGGTTTTAGTGTCGCCGAGATTAGCCGTCAGGGACAGCACGCGCGTATGGTCAATCAGGCTCCACGCCTGCTCCCGCCCACCGTTGACGCAAAACGACAGGACGCCGCCATAGGCGCTCTGCTGGCGCGTCGCCAGAGCATGGCCGGGATGACTTTCCAGCCCAGCGTAATACACCTGCTCGACCGCTGGGTGCGCGGCCAGCCAGCGCGCTACCTGCAACGCATTTGCAGCGTGCGCATCCATGCGCAGGCGTAATGTCTCCAGGCCTTTGAGAAATACCCAGGCGTTAAACGGGCTCATGGTGGGACCCGCCGAGCGTAGAAAACCCAGCACTTCCTCCATCAATTCCCGTCGCCCCACCACGGCGCCGCCCATGCAACGCCCTTGTCCGTCGAGATATTTGGTGGCGGAATGCACCACGATATCCGCGCCCCACTCCAACGGCCGTTGTAGCGCCGGTGTACAGAAACAGTTATCGACCACAAGCAGCGCACTGTGCTGGTGAGCGATGTCCGCGAGCGCAGTGAGATCCGCAATCTCACACAGCGGATTGGACGGGGTTTCCACGAATAATAATTTAGTCTCGGGACGCAGCGCAGCGCGCCAGGCGTTTAAATCGGTCAACGGCACCGCGGTGCTTTCGACGCCGAACTTACGCATAAATTTATTCAGCAAAACAGTGGTGGTACCAAATACACTTCGAGAACATACGATATGATCACCCGCCTTGAGGAGCGCCATCCAGGTACTGAGAATAGCGGCCATGCCCGATGAAGTGGCTACGCCCTGCTCCGCACCTTCGAGTGCCGCCATACGTTCCTCGAAGGTACGCACGGTGGGATTAGTGTAGCGCGAATAGACATTCCCCGGTGACTCTCCTGTAAAGCGCGCCGCCGCTTCCGCGGCATTGGCAAATACGTAACTGGATGTGGCGAATATAGCTTCGCTGTGTTCGCCTTCCGCGGTGCGCTGATAGCCTGCGCGGATGGCCAGCGTGTCCAACGCGGCGCCCGCGAGTGGATCTTCGAGGGGGGAGCTTTTATCGGTCGCCATCAGTTAACTCCATGGGAGGAATTATGCAGACCGATCGCCTCAGCCTGCTGCACAGCAGGCTTGCCATGCTTGCGCATTTTTGCGCCATCGTTGCGTTCCGTTTCCAGGCGTTTTAGATAATCTGCACTCACGTCCTGAGTAATATATTGACCAGTAAACACCGAACATTCAAAACGCTTAATTTGCGCGTTACCCTCCTGGGCACTGGCGATCAAATCTTCAATGTCCTGATAGACCAGCCAATCGGCACCGATTAATTCGGCGACTTCCTGCACAGTTCTATTGTGCGCCACCAGCTCCTGTGCACAGGGCATATCAATCCCGTACACGTTGGGAAACTGCACGGGCGGTGCGGCCGACGCCATATATACCCGGCGCGCGCCCGCGTCTCGAGCCATTTGAATAATTTCCCGGCAGGTTGTGCCACGCACTATGGAGTCGTCCACCAGGAGAACATTCTTGTCCTGGAATTCCAGCTTCACGGGATTTAATTTTTGACGCACGGATTTTTTTCGTTCTGTCTGCCCGGGCATAATAAATGTACGACCAATGTAGCGGTTTTTCATCAACCCTTCGCGAAACTTCACTCCGAGGGTTTCAGCCATCGCCTGGGCGGACACGCGGCTGGTGTCCGGCACCGGAATCACCACGTCGATATCGTGATCAGGCCGCGTGCGCAATATTTTTTCCGCGAGCCTCTCCCCCATTCTTAGTCGCGCTTTGTACACGGATATATTATCCAGCAGCGAGTCGGGCCGAGCAAAATACACCTGCTCAAAAATACAGGGCACGAGTTCCGGATTAGCTGCACATTGACGGGCGTGAAGCTCGCCGTGTACATCAATATATATCGCTTCACCGGGCGCCACATCGCGCTCGATGGTAAATCCCAACACATCCAGGGCGACGCTTTCCGACGCGACCATGTATTCGCGGCCACAGGTAGTTTCCCGCGAACCGAAAATCAGCGGTCTGATCCCGTGTGGATCGCGAAACGCGAACAAGCCATAATTGGCGATCATGCCGACCACCGCGTAGGCGCCTCGACAACGGCCGTGGACCCGTTCCACCGCCGCAAAAACATCCTCCGGTTCAGGTTGCAGTTTGCTCTGCAGCTGTAGCTCGTGAGCGAAAACATTAAGCAATATTTCCGAATCAGAATCTGTGTTGACGTGCCGCAAGTCCGTATTGAAAACGTGTTCGAGCAGTTCTCGAGAGTTGGTCAGGTTGCCATTGTGGGCGACACAAATACCGTAGGGAGAGTTCACATAAAATGGTTGCGCAAGGGAGGGACCCGAGCTACCGGCAGTGGGATAACGCACGTGACCAATGCCCATATTGCCCCGCAACTGTTCCATATGGCGTGGTTTAAATACATCGCGCACCAGGCCGACATCTTTGCGCTGATTCAGCTGACCATCGTGATAAGTCATAATGCCCGCAGCGTCCTGCCCGCGGTGCTGCAACATGGTCAACGCGTCGTAGAGTTTTACATTGACCTCACTCCTGGCAACAATCCCAACCACTCCACACATATTTTGCGCGCCCCTATAACAACTGTTTTACGGCACCGAAAATGCCCGCCGCGGTGTCCCTGGCCCAATCTTCAAAACTTAAAAAGTGCGCAATTAAAAGCGAATCGCGCCACCAGGTATCCTGGTGCACCGGCACTACTTCCGGCATCAAAACTAACAACGCCATCACTACAATTAATCCACGGGTAGCGCCAAACAACATACCCAGCAGGCGATCCGTACCACTTAACCCCGTCGCCTTTACCAGTTGACCGACCACGAAATTTATCAGCGCCCCGAGTAACAGTACCGCCACAAACACCAGCACCCAGGACGCCGCGTAGCGCAATGACGGGGTTGTAATTAACGACTCCATCCGCACCGCCACCGTGGGGTGAAATAACATCGCCGCAATAAATGCCGCGCCCCAGGTCAGCATCGAAATCGCTTCGCGCACAAACCCACGCATTACGCCGATCAACACCGATACCGCAACGATAAAAATTATTGCCCAGTCTGCCCAGTTCATGCATTTACCCCAAGCGCAGGTATCGATTTTGTTGGCACAATTTCCAACAGTTACATCAGGGCTCAAAGCGCCGCAACAGCGGTTTAATCTGGTGACGCTGCTCGATTGCCTGGCTGTCCGTCAGCAATTTTTCTTTCAGAATATTGGGCCCCACATATACCCGATAGACACTGCCTTCGGCGCTGCTCCCAGCCCGACTGTAGGCTTTGTAACCCTCCTCCAGAAGTTGCTGCGTAAGACTGTCTGCTTTTTCTTTTTCCTTGAAACTACCAATCTGCAAAATCCACGCAACGGGCGTACCTGCGTCGTTCAAAGCCGGCTCTTCAAGGGTTTCGTCAACAGGATTTTGCGCCACGTTTGCGTCGTCAGGAACCTGGAATATACGCTCGTCAGACTTGGGTGTTTCCACCCCCTCCACCCGCACCGGTTCGGCGATCTGGACAGGTTCAAGCATCGGTTTTTCAGGAATTTTGCTGCGCGTGTCGATTCGATGGGTGCCGTCCAGGTTGAGCACCATGGGCAGGAAGATTACCACCAGCGCCGCCAGCACGACAACGCCGACCAACCGTTGCACCACCCTGCTACCCACCCGCGACCTCCTGCTCCCGATGTAGCTGTAACACTGCCGACACTGTATAAAACGAGCCAAATACCACGAGAATATCCTCCTCGCCCATGTCGTTCACAGCATCAGTATAACCTGTTCCCACGTCTGCATGACATTCAGCATGCAACCCAAGAGCGTCGCACGCGGCCACCAGTTGCCCAGTGCTGGCAGCACGCTTGACGCCCGGCAACCCACACAGTACCCAGCGATCCACCAACGGTGCCAGAGACGCTACCATTGCCGGGATATCCTTGTCCGCCATAACCGCAAATAACGCCAGTAGACGTCCGCGTTTTAGTGGCGCTAATTGACTGGCCAACAACGCTGTAGCCGCCGGATTATGCGCCACGTCGAGCACCACGCCGCAGCCCGGTGCAGTGAGCCATTGCATGCGCCCGGGAATCCGCACCTCCAACAACGCGCGACTTAACTGCCCATGCGTTGGGTTGTGCCCAATGGTCATCAGCGCCTGTACTGCGCAGGCAATGCTGGCCGGAGGAATCGGTGTGGCTGGCAATGCCGTGTAATTCACGCTTTGACCCTGGGGTGTCCTGCAGCGCAGGGTCAGCGTTTGGTTGTCAACATGCAGATTAAAGCCGTTCCGACCCAGGTAATATGCAGACTCATTCCAGTCCGCCAGATATTCGCGCAAGGCCTGCGGGGGGTCGCTGTCACCACATATCAGCGGGCGTCCCGGGCGCGCTACCGCGACTTTTTCCCGGGCTATTGCCTCCCGAGTATTACCTAACCATTGTTGATGATCGAGATCGATCGACGTCACAATTGCCGCGTCGCCATCGATAATGTTTACCGCATCCAGACGCCCCCCTAACCCCACTTCCAATAACGCCACATCCAGATTCGCCTGCGCCATCACGCACAGCGCCGCGAGAGTGGTAAATTCAAAATAGGTCAGGCTGATATCACCCCGCGCCTGCTCGATACACGCAAACGTGGCAACCAGTTGCGCATCGGCAACCGGTACGCCGCACAGCGTAATACGTTCGTTGTAGCGCAACAGGTGAGGAGAGGTATAACAACCCACGGTCTTGCCCATCTGGCGCAATAAATGTTCCAGAACTGCGACACAAGAGCCTTTGCCGTTGGTACCAGCCACCACAATGGTCTGACGCGCTGGACTCTCGAGGGCTAAACGGGTGGCAACTGCGCCGACCCGTTCCAGACCCAGGTCAATTTCCGTGGGGTGGCGCTGCTCCAGCAGTTGCAGCCAACCGTCAAGCGGGAGCGGTGTCACTGTCGCGCAGGTCGGAATCGCGATCACCAGGTTCCGGTTCGGGATGGTGGGTGAATTTACTGAGTAGACTCGCGACGGTGTCGCGCAGTTTGTCCCGGGGAACGATCATGTCAATCGCGCCATGTTCAAGTAAAAATTCACTGCGCTGAAATCCTTTCGGCAGCTTCTGCCGTATCGTTTGCTCAATAATATTGGGACCGGCGAACCCCGCGCGTGCGCCCGGCTCGGCGATATTAATATCCCCCAGCATGGCGAGACTCGCGGACACGCCACCGTATACCGGATCGGTCATAATCGAGATATAGGGAATACCTTCCTGCCGGAGACGCTCGAGTATGGCGCTGGTTTTCGCCATTTGCATCAACGACACCAGCGCCTCTTGCATACGCGCTCCGCCAGTAGCAGCAAAACATACCAAAGGTATACGCTGCTCCAGACAATGTTTCGCCGCCAGTGTAAATTTTTCGCCGACGGCATATCCCATGGAACCACCGTGAAAGGCAAATTCAAACGCAGTAGCGACCACGGGCATGGTTTTTAGCTGCCCGCTGATAGCAACCAGCGCATCCTTTTCGCCCGTCAACTTCTGTGCGGCAGACAGGCGGTCTTTATACTTTTTGGTGTCGCGAAACTTCAGCCGGTCAACAGCGACAATATCGGCACCAATTTCCTGACGATGTTCCGCATCCAGAAATATGTCGAGCCTGCGTCTCGCGCCGATCCGTATATGATGGTCACATTTCGGGCACACGTCGAGATTCCTCTCCAGTTCCGGTCGGTAGAGTGGCGCACTACACCGTGGACACTTGGTCCACAAACCCTCGGGTACGCTTTTGGTACGATCTTTTTTCTGTGTCGCCAGACCCGTTGGCCGAATTTTACTTAACCAGCTCATCAATAATTCCCGATGGTGTCAATCACATATTAACCGTGCAGCGTTCCTGCCTGCGACAGACCATGCTGGTTACCAGCACAGCTCATCAGCAGATTTCACCGCCGCAATAAATTCCACTATCAGTTTCGCGCTCTTGCGCCCCGGTGCCACCTCGACACCACTGCTCACATCAACGCCATACGGTCGTAAGGTCTGCACCGCCTGTGCGACATTGGCAGGTTCCAATCCACCAGCCACCACCACGGCGCCTGTTTCGACCTGCCGTAGTCGCTGCCAGTCAAACACCTGCCCGGTACCTCCGAATTGATCCGGCTGCCAGGCGTCAAACACAAACCCGCTGGCCGTAGTAAAACGACCCATTTCTGCAACCGGATCCAGTCCGTCAGCCATACGCACTGCCTTAAGATAGGTACGCCCAAACTGATGACAGTATGCGGGCCCCTCGTCGCCGTGAAATTGCAGTACCTGCAGAGGACAGCGCGCCAGTGTTTGGGTTACCTGCACGGCGTCAGCATTAACAAACAGGCCCACCGTTGTCACAAAGGGCCCTACCGCCGCAATAATATCGGCCGCAAGGCCGGGTTCCACCGCCCGTGGACTAGCGGGGTAAAACACCAGTCCGATTGCATCGGCACCGGCGTGCACGGCGGCCAGTGCATCCGCAACGCTGGTTATCCCGCATATCTTGATTCTCGTTCTCGCAAACTTGCCGGCTGCTGCTGTGTTGATACAACACCCCCCATGGTGGGGCCAAATTCTACCAAAAAAACAACACGGCACCTAACGCTACCGGTTAGCTGAACAGCGCTCCCAAAACTCCCTCATGCGGGGCCGCTTTCGCAATCCCAAACCGGGGCGGATAGTCCACCGCCACCAGATACAGGCCATTGGGTGGCGCGGTGGCCGCACCTTTGGTGCGATTTCGGCCAAGCAACAATTCGGCAATCCATTGTGGTGGGCGTGCGCCTCGCCCCACCACCATCAGGGCTCCAACAATATTGCGTACCATATGCAATAAAAAGGCATTGGCGGTTATTTGCACGGCAACCAGATTACCATGCTGTGTGATGTCCAACCGCTGCACATTGCGAAACGCGCTCTTCGATTGACACCCCGCACCACGAAACGCCGAAAAATCGTGCTCTCCTAACAAGGGCGTAACCGCAGACTTCATCAGCTCAACATTTAACGGATATTTAGCCCAGGTGAGCCCACCGTGATTTAAAGCGGGGCGATGTGCCTGATTACTAATCAGATAACGGTAGGTTCGGGAAACGGCACTGAAACGCGCGTGAAACTGCGGGACGACCGGTTGCGCCCAATGTAAACGCACATTGTCGGGCAGATGGCTGTTCGCCCCCAGAATCCAGCTGCGGGGGCTGCGAACGGCATGGGTATCAAAATGAATGACTTGATGGGTAGCGTGAACACCACTATCGGTGCGGCCCGCGCAGGCAACTGTAACGAGTTCCGCGGCGACGCGTGAGAGCGCCGCCTCCACCACCTGCTGGACGCCAACGCAATGGGCCTGCCGCTGCCAGCCACAAAACCCGCTGCCGTCGTATTCAACGGCAGCCGCAATGCGTACCACTCCCGGAGGTAATTCTCGATCTTCGAAAATCAGACCGTTACGACGATATTGCCACTCGTCAGGTCGCGACGACCCCATTCTCAGGCCAGGGAATTCATCAGGGCCCGAGCTTTGTCCTGTTGCTCTGCGGTACCGCGCTCCGCCACTTCCTCGAGAATTTCCCGCGCTCCCTCCGGGTCGCCCATGTCGATATAGGCCTGGGCAAGCTCCAGTTGCGTTGCGCTTTCGTCACCACTGTCGAGCAGCTCAAAATCGCTGCCCAGATCAAATTCATCCGTTGTAGAGTCTGGCGCGATATCCGCCACTGGTAGCTCCAGATCAATCGCTAATTCTTCGTCCTCAGCCAGTTCGTCGGTTAAGCCGGTAGCGGGTGCCACGTCGCTTGCAGTGTCTGATGCATCGTCGAGCTGCATGTCCGCCAGCTCAGATTCCAGATCGAGCTCAATATCGAAATCTTCGTCAGCCAGCCCTTCTGGACTTTCATCCCCTTCCAGATCCAGATCACCAGCAAGGGTTTCCTCGTCCAGCGAAAACTCCAATTCGGCGCCGTCATTTGCGTCCGTCCCCGACAGAGGCTCATCATGGGGCGCGGCCGGTGCGGATTCACCTGTCAGTTCAGCGCGCAGCTTAGCCGCTTCCACCGCCAGGCCGGGGTCGTTAAGACGACGAATGTTTGGGTAGTGAGCATCGAAACGTTCCAGATCCTCCTGCACCGTAAATAGCTCGAGCATTTTTAAATGTAGCCTGCCTTCATCCGGCGCATTCGCCAGGGCGCGGCTCAAAACCGCCTCGGCCTCCTCGTAGTTACCAAGGGACAGGTAGATGTCGGCTTCACCCAATGGATCGACCTGTCCGTCTTCCTCAAGCGCCTGCTCCTCTTCTCCACTCCCATCCGATTCGGGAGCAAAAAGCAGATCTTCTTCATCGAGATCGATCTCTTCCAACGAAGTGATGTCGGGGACTTCCTCGATGTTTGCATCCGGCTCTGTTCGCACTTTGCTCCGCACCGGCTCGACTCGTCGCTCAAAGTCGGCATTATCCGGGCGGTCATCCTGATCCGCGTTGCGCTGCCGGTACACCAGGTAGGACACAGCCAGTACAACAAACCCTACCACCCCCGCTATAACCAATAAATAACCTTTAATGGCCGCAAAGAAACCATCCTCGACGATTTCAGATTGCACAACTTTATCGGCTGATGGTTGCTGTACGGATTGCTCGTCAGTTCCCGTTACGTCAATACCATCACCCGCGATCGTTGTTACCGATTCAGTCTCTTCGTTCTCCAATCCAGTAGCGATTTCTTCTGGCGCGGGCGACTCTGTTCCAGTTTCACCCGCGACCGAAGTTGTCGCTTCCACGCCAGCCGCCAGTTGCGCAGCACGTAATTCATCATCGCCAATTTCGACCAGGCGATCCAATTTAAGTTGTTCCTCGAGGTTCGCAAGCCGGGCCTTCAACTCGCTATTCTCGCGGCGCATCTTGTCCGCTTCTTCCTGAGCGATGGCGATCTCATTCTGCAATGCCTCAACCGATCCACCGCCGACGAGACTGCCTTCACCACTTACTGCGGCGGCAGAATCTGATGCTGCCGCATCCTCTGTGCTCGGCGCGGACAGCCTTAAGCGACCCTCGTCTGAAACCTGCAGAGCTCTGGACGCTCCACCTCGGGATGAGGCGTCGAGCTGCGGACCACCACTGCCATCGCGCCATTCCTGGGTCTGAGCGGCGACAATCTGCACGGCCTGTCGGTGATCTGTGGCACCGAATTCCGATGCATCGGGCATGCGTAAAACTGCACCTTTGCGCAGCAAATTAATGTTGCCATCGATAAACGCACCCGGATTCAATCGATGTATGGCGATTATTGCCTGCTGCACTGTCGCGTTGCCCGGCCGCGCGCGACTGGCGATCTGCCAAAGGGTGTCGCCAGACTGGACCCGATAATTTCCTGAAATATTTACATTCTGGGAAGCGCCGCTGACATCTGTTGCCGTACCGCTACTGGGTGCTTGCCGAGTCGGCTGCCGCGAAGCGCTCTGCGCCGCGGCCAGCGACTTTCCCACGGGCTTGTCCGTGGCGTATACCGGTAGATCGAGAAGCACCGTGTACTCGCGCAACAAGCGCCCGGAAGACCATTGCACATCCAGTAAAAAATCCAGATAGGGTTCGCGAATCGGTTTGCGGGAAGTTATCCGGATCACCGGCGTCGCGGAATTACTTACATCCACTTTAAAACGCATATCTACCAGATGAAAAGCGCGCTCCACCCCAGCCCGATTAAAATCTTCCTCCGAAGCCAGGCTGGCAAGAATTTCGGTGTCCCCGAGATCGCCCACATTAAGCAGGCGAATTTCAGCATCCAGGGGTTCATTCAGCGCTGAATTAAGTTTAATTTCGCCCAGCCCCAGAGCCAGCACCCATTGGGAAGTCACGAGTAGTGCCAAACCAAACCAGCAGGATAATTTTTGTAGCGTCATGTCCTTCTACCTTTTTCTTGTCCTAAATCTGACTGTTGCCCAGCCCTGCCACGACCGGCTAAGCATACAACTCACCGTAATATACAGACCTAAGTATTTATTACAAATAAGATTTTATCAACATTTCAACCAGCCTCACGCTGTTCATTGCGGCACCGTTTCGTAAATTATCGGACACAATCCACAAATTGAGACCATTTTCATTAAACTGGTCGGCTCTCAACCTGCCGACTAGTACGCCATCCAGCCCGGCCGCGTCTTCTGCCGGCGTCGGATATTTGCCCGCTGCACCGGCGTTCACCAGGGTCACATCCTGCGCTTTTTTTAGTAGTCGGCGCAAATCGCCAACGTCAAGTGGATAACGGGTTTCCAGATGAACGGCAACGGCAAGGCCATGGAATACCGGCACCTGAACACAGGTGGCGCTGATACCAATTGAGGTATCAGCCAGTAACCGCTGGGTCTCGCGGACCACCTGTAACTCTTCGGAAGAGTGCCCCTGTTCATCAAGTGTGCCGATACAAGGTAATAAATTGAAAGCAATCTGCCGAGTAAAGACTCCACCCTTCGGCACAGGCAGACCATTTAACAGGGCCGCAGTTTGTCCGGCCAGTGCCGCGATGCCGCCACGACCGGCGCCCGATACTGACTGATAGCTCGCGATGTGGATGCGCGCAATGCCCACCTCCGCCTGGATCGGTGCCAGCACGGCTGCCAGCTGGGTGGCAATAGCTCCCGGAACCGCAATCAGACTGCGCAGCGAATACCCGGCCAAATCCTCGGGGTTGGCGTTGTACACCACCAACGGAATCTCCTTATCTCCGGCAAACTGTCCGCTACAGTCGATAACAATACAGCTCGCCTCTGTGGCCCGCTTCACGTGAGTTGCGGAGACCTCTGAGTTGACCGCGAACAACGCCAAACCCACCCGCGAAAAGTCAAATTCAGAAATCCCTTCGACCAACAACGGCTGGTTGCCAAACATCACCGTTTCATTGGCTGAAGCATCGCTGGCCACAGGGTGAATAGTTGTCCTCGCAAAACCTCGCTCTGCCAACAGCTCCAGAATTGCCCCTCCCACGGCACCAGTGGCGCCCACTACGGCAATATCTACTCCCTGCCGACCTGCCGACGCTTGGGTGTTATCGGTGTCCAATTATTTCTCCAGCAAAATGCGCAACATGCGTCGCAACGGTTCGGCCGCGCCCCATAACAACTGGTCGCCCACAGTGAACGCCGACAGGTATTTAGTGCCCATATTCATCTTGCGCAAGCGGCCCACGGGGATGGTCATGGTACCCGTCACGGCGGCTGGGCTAAGTTCTCGCAGACTGTCTTCCCGATGATTCGGCACCACTTTCACCCAGGAGTTCGCCTGGGCCAGCATGTCTTCGATTTCGTCAACGGGTACATCCTGCGTTAACTTCAGGGTCAGGGCCTGACTGTGACTGCGCATGGCGCCAATACGCACGCAGATGCCATCGAACGGAATCGGATCCCGCTCCCGCCCCAGAATTTTATTGGTCTCGGCCTGCCCCTTCCACTCTTCCCGGCTCTGGCCACTGTCCAGCTCGCTATCAATCCACGGCAGCAAACTCCCCGCCAGGGGATATCCAAAGCGCTCGACAGGTAATTGGTCGCTGCGCATCACCGACGCCACCTTGCGGTCCAGCTCCAGAATAGCAGAATCAGCCCCCTTCAATTCCCCTGCTACTGTGCCGTGTATCACTCCCATCTGGGCAATAAGCTCGCGCATATTTTGCGCACCCGCCCCGGATGCGGCCTGATAGGTCATCGCGCTGGCCCACTCCACCAGCCCGCGCTTAAATAATCCGCCCAGAGCCATCAGCATCAAGCTGACTGTGCAATTGCCACCGATGTAATTTTTGATGCCCCGCGCCAGACCGTCTTCGATTACCGCCAGATTGACAGGGTCGAGAACGATCAATGCGTCGTCGTCCATGCGTAGTGACGAAGCGGCATCTATCCAGTAACCCTGCCAACCCCGCGCCCGCAGGCGAGGATAGATGGCCTTGGTGTAATCACCGCCCTGACAGGTCACGATGGCATCGAGCTTGAACAGCGCGTCCAGATCATGGGCGTCCACAAGCACCGTGCCATTGAGGGGGCCCGTCTCACCGATCTGGGACGTGGTAAAAAATACCGGCTCGATGTTCCTGCGCGCCAGTTCGGCGAAGTCCTGCTCCGCTTCCATACGCGCCAACAGCACCGAACCAACCATGCCTCTCCAACCAATAAATCCGATTTTGTTCATACAGTTATGTTCTTTAGTTAATGTTGTAAGATATATTTATTTCTATCCCGCAGATCACTTTATCGCCAGATTCGACAGCACTGCCGCACCCATCTCCCTGGTACCTGCCGTCGTAGTGTCCGGGCTGGCAATGTCCGGCGTACGCAAGCCCTGGTCCAGTGTCGCACCCACGGCCTGCTCAATGACACTCGCCACGTCGCCACGCTGCAGCGAGTAGCGCAACATCATGGCCACCGAGAGAATAGTTGCCAGCGGGTTTGCGACATTGTGTCCCGCGATATCCGGCGCCGAGCCGTGGCACGGCTCGTACATGCCCTTACCATTGGCGTCCAATGACGCCGATGGCAGCATGCCAATGGAGCCGGTCAGCATCGCCGCCTGATCGGAGAGAATATCGCCGAACATATTCCCGGTGACAATCACATCGAACTGTTTCGGCTGCCGGACTAACTGCATGGCCGCATTGTCCACATACATGTGACTAAGCGTCACATCGGGGTACTCCGCCGCCAGCTCGTTCATCACCTCGCGCCACAGGATGGTCACCTCCAGCACATTCGCTTTATCCACGGAACACAGCTTCTTGCCGCGCTGACGAGCAGCTGCAAAGGCGACGTGACCAATGCGGCGAATCTCCGACTCGCTGTACACGTAAGTGTTATAGCCCTGCCGTTCGCCATCGGCCAGGGTACGGATACCACGCGGCTCGCCAAAGTAGATACCCCCGGTCAACTCCCTTACCAGCAGAATGTCCAGCCCACCGACTACCTCGGGTTTTAACGAAGAGGCGTTGACCAGTTGCGGATAGAGTATTGCGGGGCGCAGGTTGGCGAACAGCTCCAGCCCGGAGCGCAGCCCAAGCAAGCCTTTTTCCGGACGCAGGGCGCGTTCGATAGTATCCCATTGCGGACCGCCCACGGCACCGAGCAGAATGGCGTCGGCCCGCCGCGCCGCGTGCAATGTAGCATCTGGTAAGGGCACGCCAGTGGCATCGATGGCAGCGCCACCAACCAGACCTTCCACCAACTGCAAGCCCAGATCAAAACGGCGATCTACCGCTTCCAGCACCGCCACCGCCTGCGCCATAATTTCCGGACCAATACCATCGCCGGGCAATATCAAAATTTCCGAAGTCAATTTATCTCTCCATTACACCAGGTTACTGGTATGTATTACTGTGTGCTGGTTATCGCGCCGAATAGCCAGGGACATTGCGTCTGCCACTGTTTTTCAAAGCGGCGAATCGCATCTTCTTGCTGCAAGGTCAAGCCGATATCGTCGAGGCCATTTAACAGGCAATGCTTGCGAAACTCATCCACGACAAAGGGCAATCGCGCACCGCCTGGAACTTCCACGGTTTGGGCTTCGAGGTCTACCGTCAAAGAGAACCCTTCGTTATCCTCGAGTTCCTTAAACAACTGCTCCACGTCGGCCTCCTCCAGCACCAGGGGGAGCAGTCCATTTTTGAAACAGTTGTTATAGAAAATATCCGCAAAACTGGGCGCAATAATCACCCGAAAGCCCGCATCTTCCAAAGCCCAGGGGGCATGCTCGCGGCTTGACCCACAGCCGAAATTACGCCTTGCCAACAGAATGGACGCCCCCTGATAGCGCGGCCAATTGAGGGGAAAATCAGGATTTAAGGGGCGTTTGCTCGCGTCCTGCCCGGGTACTCCGTGATCCAGATAACGCAGCTCATCAAATAAATTGGGCCCAAACCCGCTGCGTTTTATCGATTTCAAAAACTGCTTGGGAATAATCATATCCGTATCGACGTTGGCACGATCCATGGGGGCCACCACACCCCGGTGTACAGTTAAAGGCATCATACGTCAGCTCCGTTTTTCATCCATTCGCGCACGTCGACAAAATGACCTGCCACCGCGGCTGCCGCGGCCATGGCCGGACTCACCAGATGAGTGCGGCCGCCCTTGCCCTGACGCCCTTCAAAGTTACGGTTGGACGTCGAGGCGCAATGCTCACCTTCCCCCAACTTGTCCGCATTCATGGCCAGGCACATGGAACAACCCGGCTCGCGCCACTCCAGACCGGCATCCAGAAAAATGCGATGCAGCCCTTCGGCCTCCGCCTGCATTTTCACCGCCTGGGAACCGGGGACCACCATGGCCTGTTTGACTGACGCGGCTACCTTGCGACCGCGCACCACGTCCGCCGCAGCGCGCAGATCCTCCAGCCGAGAATTGGTGCAGGAGCCGATAAACACCCGATCCACGTGAATTCCCGTCATCGGCATGCCGGCACTTAAACCCATGTATTGCAGCGCTCGTTGCATACCTTCCCGTTTGCCATTATCCGCTTCTGCCGCCGGATCCGGCACCGAAGATCCCACGGGTACCACCATTTCTGGAGAGGTTCCCCAGCTCACCTGGGGTTCGATATCCTCGCCGCGAATTTCAACAACGGCGTCGAAAATTGCGTCCTTATCGCTAACCAAGGTGCGCCAATATTCCACCGCCCGCGGCCAGTGCGCTGCCTGCGGTGCATACCGGCGACCCTTGACGTAATTAATCGTCACTTCATCCACCGCCACCATACCTACCCGGGCACCCGCCTCGATGGCCATATTACACACCGTCATACGACCTTCCATGGACATATTGCGCAATACTTCACCACCAAATTCAATGGCATAGCCGGAGCCACCGGCCGTACCGATCTTGCCAATCACCGCCAGCACCAAATCTTTCGGGGTCACGCCTGCCCCCAGCTCACCGTCCACCCGCACCAGCATATTTTTCATTTTCTGCGCGATCAGACATTGGGTAGCAAGCACATGTTCTACCTCGGAGGTCCCTATACCGTGGGCAAGCGCCCCCAACGCGCCGTGTGTGGCCGTGTGGGAATCCCCGCACACCACAGTCATGCCGGGCAGTGTCGCGCCCTGTTCCGGCCCAATAACATGCACGATACCCTGCCCCGGATCATTAATTTTGTGCTCGACAATGCCGTATTCGTCGCAGTTGTCGTCCAGCGTCTGTACCTGCAGGCGCGATATCTCGTCGGCAATGGCATCAACACCCCCGGCACGCTCCCGCGCATCCGTGGAAACGTTGTGATCAGGGGTTGCCAGATTGGCATCGATCCGCCAGGGTTTGCGGTTCGCCAAGCGCAAGCCTTCGAATGCCTGAGGCGACGTCACCTCGTGCAACAAATGGCGGTCGATATAGATCAGCGCCGAACCGTCGACGCGCTGCTCCACCAAGTGCGCATCCCAGAGCTTGTCGTACAACGTTTTTCCAGCCATGTGTGCCTCCAATTGCTTCAGCGGCTAATTACCAGGAATTTTAGAGTTAATCTATAAATAAAACAAATTCATATTTTTTATAATTTACATTCCATATTAGAATTTGTTAATATTTCTCAATGGATACGCAATCATTGGAAGCTTTTATCGCCGTTGCGGAAACAGGATCGTTTTCCGAGGCGGGCATGCGCATTCACCTCACTCAACCAGCGGTGAGTAAACGCATTGCCGTGCTGGAAAACCAGCTGGACTGTCGCCTGTTTGATCGCATAGCGCGCACGGTAACACTGACCGAGTCGGGCCTGGCGCTATTGCCCAGGGCGCAGGCCATCGTGCAGGCGCTGGATGAAACGCGGCGAGCAATTCGCGACATCTCCGGACAGGTGGCGGGTAGCCTGAGTATCGCCATCAGCCACCATATAGGACTGCATCGTCTGCCGCCGGTACTCAAAGAATTTTCCAGTCGACACCCCGCAGTGGCATTAACCGTTGACTTCATGGATTCCGAGGTAGCCTATGACGCTGTCCTGCAGGGCCAATTTGAAATTGCGGTCATCACCCTCGCGCCTAGCACCCATTCTAAAATTCTGGCACGGGAAATTTGGCCCGACCCGCTACAGTTAATAGTAGCCGATGACCACGCGCTGGCACGCGAGGCATCCATCGAAATTGAACGGCTAAGCGAGTTCCAGGCTATTTTGCCGGATATGAAGACCTATACAGGACGTATGATTGCCAAATGCTTTACGGATCGCGGCTGCGTCCTCAATGCACCTATGGTGACTAACTATCTCGAAACCATCAAAATGATGGTCTCAGTAGGTCTAGGGTGGAGTATCCTGCCCGCTACGATGGTAAATGCCAGGGAAGACCGGGGTAATCTGGTCATGATTAAATGTAAGGATTTAACATTGAGCAGGCAATTAGGTTACATCCATCATCGGGACAAATCCTTATCCAACGCCGCTACGGCTTTTTTGCGTCTGCTCGAAGGTTACGCAAATGTTTAACCAGGATCACACTGGGACAAGACAAGAAACGATGTCTCACTACCCAATTGCGTACTTGTTATATTCGTTCGCGGGCAACCATTTTATATCTGCTCGGCCGCTTTTCTCGCCAACAAACTCCTGCAGCACAGTGTAAATGATTCAACCGGCTTCTTTCGTTGGCTTCTACTCTTACATTCGCGTTGTGCTTTTGGCCGCCGGATTTTTAATACTGCTATTACTGTCTGGCGCTACGCAACCGTTACACGACTATTTTTATCGATTAGCCAGCGCCCTCCCGGTATTTTCCCAGGCCAATCAGAATATTCTGCTAATCACCGTCGAACGCACGCAGCTGCATGGCAATCAAGAATTCTGGCGACAATTACTGAATAAAGTTGTAGAACATAATCCGCGTCATATTACCTTCGCGACGCCACCCCAGGAACTGTCGCTGGATTATCTCGAAGAACTGGCAGGGTCCGTGCCATTTACCACCGCGCTGCGCCCGGCAATTCGACCGGATGGCACACTGCTTGACCTCGACAAAGCAGAGCAACTACTTGGCACCCATTATTCCCACGGATGGCTATTACCTATCTTCTGGAACCGCGATGGCACACTTGGCTACCAGCGATTTGTCGCGGAATATCCCGCCGCCCTTGCCGCCGAATTGGTCGCAGCGGAGACCGGTGGCATCCGTTTAGATGATAACTTCTCAACGGAGTTTGATCTGCGGGTCTCAACTGGCGCTGATCCCCTGCCCAATCTAAATGCACAGTATATCGTCGACCACGGTGTGGTTGCTGATCTGGTCACGGATAAATGGGTGATTATCGGTCAATCGCAACTATACTCGCCGCCCGCGACACTGATGGACGACAGACCCGGACTGCGCGACGAACTTGAGTTGCGTGGGCAAATTTTACAATCGGTGATAGATCGTCGAATTATCAACCACTTGCCTGAGTGGCAGGCGCTCCTCGGTCTGGCCTCAATACTGCTGCTATCTTTCTATGCGCTGACTGTTTTTGCGCACAAGCCCGTACTGCCATTGTTAGTCGCCTGGTCGTTGCTGATGCTGTGCCTCGCTGTGGGGCTACTGGCTATCGCCGAGCTGGAAATTCCGGTTGGCCTGGCAATTGCGGCACCATTTTGTACTGCGGCAGCGATGGCGGGATTACGTGCTAGTGCGTTGCGGCGCGCTCTCGACCGGCTCTTTCCTCTGACAGATACCACTGCCAGTTTTTATCAGGAAAGGCTCGCCAGACTTACCGACGCCATCTCTCTTGAGGATATTCTCGAACTGGTCTGGCAAACATTGCAAGTCAAACACGCAATTATCCTGCAACTGTCAGACGACAATCATTTATCTCCGATTAGCCACCGCGGCCATCCGGAGGACGTACTGCCTGGCGAGCGGGACATCACCAACCCTCCGTACGCCACTGCTTTCACCCACAATCACCCAGTGATATCCACCCAACCGTTTTTTGAACCGGAAGGGGATTCCGACGTCGAGTATCTGTGCCCATTAATCTACGATGGTGAAAAGCTCGGCTTCTGGGCGTTGTCGATTGCCCGGGATAATATGCAACAAATTCCCCATTTTGAGGATGTGTTGCGGCAATACAGTGCCGAAATCAGTTCATTGCTGTACGCGCGTAATCGCGCGCGTAAATCACCCGCGCTGCCCAGCCTGACTGACCAGACGCCCACCCATATTAAGCTGGAAGTGTTACGTCGGCGCGCAATAGCCGGAGAGTCGTTATTGCGCTATGCACAATCCATCCTCAACACCACAGATAACAGCCTGCTACTGTACAACTTATTCGGTAATTTGCAGTTCACCAATGCTGCCGCGGAATTATTCGCAAACAAGTTCGCTATTCCTGTCGATGCACTCAATGCTCTGGATTTACTGAGCGTGCTGACCGGGTGTAGCGCCGCCAAGGGGCAGGACATCCTGCTGGAAATTGTTATCCATAATTCGTCGGTATCGTTGCCGATCATCTTGACCGGTGACATCACCACCCACGTGGTGCATTTGCGCGGGGTCGCCGCATCCAGCGCATCCGCCACCGAAGCGTCGACCCGCCCGTTTGCTACACAGTGGGTTTTATTCGAAATATACGATCAAAGTCGTTTCGCGCAAATTAATCTGGAACAGGATAATCTGGTGCTGACTATCAATAAAAAAATTGGTGATCTGGCCTCTGCAGCCAGGGTTAAAGGCCTCAAGATTAAAGATTTCCTTCTGGAAAACGAAAAGTCCTTACAGGACGTAATCGACCTCAATCACATCCTGACGGAAATCGAAAAGAATAGCGGCAAGGTTGAACGCCAACTAATCGCCTTTGAGGATATCGTTGCTAACAGCTATCATTTTGTGGAGGTCAAAAGCGCAGTACAAGAGAGTGTTGAAAAACACCGGCGCCAAATTGAACTGCGCAACCTGACGCTCCAGATAAATCTACCCGACGAGCGCCATATCTCCAGAGCCGACAACCACGAATTGACCAGAGTTTTATATCAGATATGGGATTTGTTACTGGAAACTGCTTCCGATGGATCTACCCTTAGCATCGACCTGCAAAGTGTCGACGATTTAGGAATCATGTGCACTTTCGACAATGAAGGCTACGGTCTGACGTCGGGAATCATCGGCGCATTCGGCCGTGGCGAAGTGTCCCAACTTACCCCGACCCTGGCGGCACTGTACTTTGCGGCGCGCAACGTCAGGCAATGGCCAGGCTCACTAACACTGGAATGTCCTGTCGTGGGCTTGCTCACAGTGACGTTGACGCTGGAAGGCTTTACCGTCCATGTATAAACTGCGTTATGCCTCGCCATACTGACAACGCGTCGAATATCTTTCTGTCCACGACCACGTGCGTTGACAGATCAGGATTTGTACGTTCGGGGATATCGAGCAAGGATACTGGACATACTCACCCATGTTGAAGTGGTCAAACAAAAAAGTGGCGCTTGAAACTGGTTACCTGGTTGGCCTGACCTTTGCCTTCCTGCTGGCACTGCACATATCCGGGGTGGGCACCACGCTAACGGACACTATCTACCGTTGGCTGGGACCGCTGGCCTACCATGGCGACGCCACTCAGGAGATTTTTCTGGTACCAGTAAATCAGAGCGATTTAAAGCAGGAAGAAAAATTTTGGCGACAACTTGTTGCTGAACTGGCCCGTCACCAACCCCGCCATATAGTGCTGGCGGTGTTCCCACACAATGCCGGATCATTATTTTACCAGGAGTTGGCGCGCCTGCCCTCGGTCAGCCTGGCACTGTCCCCGGTACTGCTGCCCGATGGCAGCGTTGCGGCAGCGGACAGCCCGGAGATCGATGTGCCGATCCCGCGCGGGTGGTTGCTGCCGGTGCGCTGGCTCGGGGATGGCACACTCGGTTACCAACGAGGTATTGCCGGCGAAGAACAACACACACTCGCGATCGAGTTGGTGGCAGCTCGCGTCACCGGTGGGGATATTACCGTTATTCCAGATAATTTCAGAGCATTGCCATCTCCAGACGGAGATGCCCTGCCACAAATTGATGCCGCCTACGTTGTGAAATTTGGAGTGGTGCCAGATTTGGTCAAGGATAAGTGGGTGGTGATTGGACATGCCAATTTAGCTCCAGAACCCTTTGCCAGTCCGACGCAATCCTATTTTTTGCGCGGCAGTCTTAATTTGCACGGCGAAATTCTTAACACAATACTAAAGCGCCGCTTTATTACCCGTATTGATGGATGGGGCGCAGCAGCGCTGCTCTTATGTATTTTTTTTCTGGCTATTACATTATTTAGTAGTACTCTCACGGCGCGGCGGCAATGGCTTTTCGGCGCATGGGTGCTAATCGTACCAGCCTTAACTCTCGTTTTTTACAGATGGTTATACGTGCAGCTTCCAGTCAGCGAAATGCTGCTACTACCGGCCTGCGTCGCCGTGTTTAACACCTTGCGTAAGCACCGCAATGAAAAGGCAACTTTTCTTAAAGTGGCGCAGCTTACACAAGGCAGCATGGATCGCCAGCGAGATTTGTCGCAATTTTTTTACGGTGAAGGTCATTGGGAAAAAATCCTGCTGCTGATAAAACAAACGCTACAACTTGATCGCACCATTATTCTTGAGCGAGCACCAGGTAAAGATCATTTACAGGTGGTAGCCAGCCACAACTGCGACATCAATCAGTTATTCGAACAACGCCGCGATTTTAATCGCCCCCCATTTGATATCGCCCTGCAACACGGTCGACCTATACAACCGCAGCGACCATTTTTCCAGATCGACGAAAAGCGCGAGGTTCAGTATCTGTGCCCTTTGACGCATAGCGGAGACGTGCTCGGCTTCTGGGCACTCACACTAACGCGAGAAAGTATGCTGGCCACGCCTCGCTTCGAAGATATTTTGCGTCAGTACACTGCGCAAATCAGCGAACTGCTATACAACCGTAACCAGATCGGAAAACAGCCTGGTGATCTACCGAATATTGGACGCGGCCAGCAGATACAGGACCTTAATCGGGAGACCATTTTACAAAGAGTAGTGGCACTCGAAAGCCAGCTACGAAACTACAACGCATTGATTAATTGTACAAACTCGGGGTTATTTCTCTACGATCTGTTTGGCAATCTGGTACTTAGCAATGGCGCCGCACAGGCGTACGCCCGCCAGCATGATATTCCTGTATTTGACGGCAACGCGCTGGATTTACTGATCGCCCTCGCGGGCTGCACCCAGCGCAAGGCCCAGGATATTCTACTCGACGCAATTGTCAATGCGGCGACCATGGCGCTCCCGGTTGTCTCCACCGATGGTGTCTCAACCCATATCGTGCACATTCGCTCTGTGCCCTCCATACACGAACCGGAAATGAATGCTGCCCCTCTGCCCTTTGATGCGCAGGGAATTTTATTTGAGTTGATTGATAACAGCCGCATTGCGCGCATTAACCGCGAACAGGACAACTTGCTGATTAATCTCGGTTCCAAGGTTATCGATCTAATTCAAAGCGCCTACCTCACCGCGGGCATGGTAAAACGCACGCTGCAATCCAACCAATTATCAGCCATGGACGTTGAGGATATGGAGGAAATTCTCAGAGAAATGACGCGCACCATAAGCGCCATCAATAAACAGGTGAACGCCTCAGAGGACATTGTGCGCTCGGGATATTTTTACGCAGATCTCAAACAGGCGCTCGACGACAGTATCGAACGCCACCAACCAGCTATGCTGGGGCGCCTGCTGGAACTGGAAACTAATATTCCCACCTACAGTCAGCTTGCCAAAGCCAACGTTCGCGAACTGGATCGTGTACTCGATCGCATCTGGGAACTGTTACTGGAAACCTGTGAAGAAGGCTCGTCTCTGCAAATTAATCTCGAGGAGTTCGACGAAGGCGGTAAAACCCATATTTATTGTGTTTTCAATAATGTTGGCTATGGACTGACCGAGGAGATAATCGGGTCCTATAGTAAAGGCGAATTAGCACAGCTAACGCCGCAATTATCGTCGCTACGTCTGGCAGCAAACGAGGTCACGCAATGGCCCGGCGCAATCACCCTGCGCTCCAGTTTTGGCAACTCCCTGTCGATTAGCCTGAT
This sequence comes from Porticoccaceae bacterium, assembly GCA_041600415.1. Classification (GTDB taxonomy): domain Bacteria; phylum Pseudomonadota; class Gammaproteobacteria; order Pseudomonadales; family Porticoccaceae; genus JBFJKD01. The sequence goes on from JBFIKF010000003.1 coordinate 165,641, forward strand.
GCTGGAAAGTTTCTCCCCTCATGCATAACGTGCGCATATTTTTCCTTGCCAGTGGTGTGCGTTGATGCCGATACTATCGATATTTCCAGAGGGAAGTCTGGCCAGCTCGGTGATTACCACCGTGTGGATCGGTGTATTTGTTATTGCGTTTTTCAACCTGCGTTTTGGCTGGGGACTATCCGGCCTGGTGGTTCCAGGATATTTGGTACCGCTGATACTGATTAAGCCCTGGGCCGTTGTCGCCATTAGTATCGAGGCTGCCACAGCTTATCTGTTGGTGTACTGGCTATGTCGGTTACTCGAAGCAAGCGGATTTATCAGCGAGTTTTTTGGCCGCGATCGATTTTTCGTGCTAATTCTGGCCAGCGTCCTGGTGCGCCTCGGTTTTGACGAACTATTTTTTCCTGTCCTCGGTTTATGGATGGTCGAAAATTTTAATATCAACTTCGACTATAGCGATAATTTACATAGTTTTGGTCTGATTATCGTCGCGTTGATCGCCAATTCATTCTGGAAACCTGGCTTGCGAATCGGCCTTTTCTGGTACTTAACCATACTCGCTATTACGGCCGTCATCGTGCGCTACGGCCTGATGGAATTTACCAATTTTGGGCTGAGCAACCTGAGCTACTTGTACGAGGACATCGCCAGCTCGATGCTGGCCAGCCCCAAAGCCTACATCATCCTGCTGACAACCGCTTATATCGCTTCGCGCATGAATCTCATTTACTCATGGGAGTTCAGCGGCATTTTGATCCCCTCGTTGTTGGCGTTGCAATGGTACCAACCTTTAAAAATATTGTTCACACTCGCCGAAACAATGATCATCTACCTGCTGGCCCTGGCGGTCTTGCGCCTGCCGATGTTCAGCGACAAGGATATTTCGGGCAGTCGCCAGCTACTGCTGTTCTTCAATATAAGTTTTGCCTACAAATTTATCGTGGGACTTGGCATTCAGGAATTTTTTCCCACGGCAAAAATAACCGACTACTACGCATTTGGTTATCTACTCTCGACACTATTAGCCATTAAAATATTTAACAAACGCATTATCGGTCAGGCGACCTACGCGACCTTGCACACGTCAATTATTGGCGTTCTGGCAGCTAGTATTATCGGTTTTTCCCTGAGTATTACCAACTTTCAATTACTGGTTGATGAATCTGACCCGATCGACACTCCCCACGTACAGGAACTGGACGCAGGTGGATTAACAAAAATATTTGATCAACAGGCCATCAATGTTTATAGAAACACGCAGCCCGATATGCACTACGCGCCAACACTTGGCGAACAGGACACATTTCAACGGGGCCTGGAGCGCTTAAAAGCATATATCGCAGGGGGAATCCGCAAAGAACTTAACTTTGCGGCGAATTTATTTCACGAAATTGATTACGATACGATCTTGCTCGACGAACGTTATGTGATCTTGCGGGATAATTCTGAACGTTACAACCGAGGTCTATATGTGATCGACACCCGCAGCACCTCCCGGGCGGTAATCGCAGTAGAGCATGCGCGTACCGAACAGGACAGCGCAGACATCGGCATTAATTATTTTAACACACTTGCCGCGCGAGCGCTGATCATTGCCGACACAGACATTATGGACGATGCGCAGCTGGCACTAAGTTTGTATTTCAGTTTCCTCAAAACTTTTCACAAAGCCGATACATTGCGCCTGCGAATTTATAACCAGGAAAACATCCGTAATTTTGACAAAACACTAATTGATGCTGCGTCGAATTTACAAACCATGCCAAATTCATTGTGGATTACCGGCAGCTTGCCGCCTTCCATCGACTTGACTCAGCTAAGCGCCGAACTGGGAAACTATCGAACATTTTGGGCGTCGCCCCCAACAGTACGCAAGACTGCGGGATTGAGTAGCCGCGGTATCGCTGAATTATTCGTTACCTCTACGACCAGCAACACGCTGCTGATGCGCGAGACTGGTAGTAATCTGGCACAGCCACAGGTCTACGGCCATATAAATGGTCGCCTGCACGAATGGCTTATGATGGCCAAGCGCCATATTGCGCACGCTGGTAGCAACCTGTATCGCCACCCGCAATTTGCAGAGTTGGTGTATCTTGATCAGGCGGTGGTAGCACCGCTGATGGCGCTACGCGACCGTCTGGAATCTGACACCCTGCTTACGAATACTGAAAGCGTACAACTGTCGCGAATCGCACAACGGGCCAAGCTCGTTAACCTGCAACTTCTGGTATTTGATAACCTGTCGGATCAATCTCACTACCTGATTCTCCACGACGATCATCATGTGTCTCGACCGTATTACTGGGGCACTTATGTGTTGCGCCGTGGCCCGCGGCGCAACATCGTAGTCGGCGTTCCACACCCGCTGTTCGAAGCACAGACCTTCGAGTTTGGCTCCATATTATTACGCGCACTGGACGCCGATTCCCTGCTTATTGCCGGCAGTCACCCCAAGGCCAATCTCGACGGCCGCGCTAACGTGACCAACCTGCACAATCGCCACACCCCATACAACCTGTTACATACTGCGATACTAAGAGCAACGCAAAATCAACCGTTCCTCAGTATTCAGGTGCGTGGTGTGGCGTTTCGGGAAAAGCCACCACCCACAGATGATCACTTTTTGATCGCATTTTCGACCGGACCCGCCAACGCGCCGGTGCGTGTCGCCAGCCCACTGCGCGATCACCTGATAAATACATTCGCAACACTGGGTTTTCGCTCAAAACTGGTGACGGGGGACAATGAAAGCGCCGGTTACGACAACCCCTTAACTCCACAACTGCAATATGTATTTGCCGCCGCCAATAAAGTGATGGCAACCGTATGGCTAACCCCGTATTCCCGTGCCTCCTATCGCGATCGGCGCGACGACCGACTGCAACAGGCGACTTTTGATGCGATTAATATCGAAACTCGCAACGAGGACGTCCGCGCACTGTTAAAAAGTGTACAGTTTGCACCGCTCGCCCGGAATATTGAACAGCGCATTGTGTCTACGCTCAAACAATATGTTGCCAATCGCAACATCGTCGCCCTGGCCGAACTTGAACTGTTGCGCGAACAGGTACACACCGTGCGGCTGCTCGACCCCAATACCGGCCTTTCATTTCTGGCATTCTTTACTCCGGGCGGCCAACTGGGACTCCTGGCTAATCTGTTCCCAATCTCGGATAACGTATATCGCCTTGAGCAAGGCACAGTGGACGACCGGGTGATTGACGAATTTATGATTTCTGGACGAGCCCTGTTGCGTCCGGAGCTGCCGCGATGAGAACCCTGTTTCGCCTGATTTTTCTGATGTTCGCCGCGGTGTTAATCAGCATCGGTTCGGTATGGGGTTATCGCTACCTGACCAGTACGGAGTTTACGAACTCAGGGCTGCTTCTGGACAGAACTCTCAAGCGCAAGGAAGTTTATAGTATCAGTCAAGACAACTGGCTCGAATTTCCGGTGTCCGGCATTTACGATGCCTTGCGGGTGAGCAGTTTCGCACGCTTACAAGGGAAGCGTGCGGATTATCGGGAAGATACTGAATTTTTTTATACTATCGAATATCAGATTCTCGATGACCAGGATCTATCGCTGCTGCACGACACCTATCAGGTGCGCAGTTTTTTACCGGATCTTTTTTATGCGGCCAACGGTAAATATACCGAGACCAAATATCTCGACGGCCTGATCGCACCAATCACGGCAGGTAAATTTTTTGACCTCGATCTAAGCGCACTCCAAAATGCGCACCGTATTCGGCTACGGGTATTCGAAACCGACAATCCGATCAACGAGGTACTGGTCAGAGTATTGATGCACCGACAACTGCGGGACGACCAGGCAAGATTACGGTGGTTGCGCCTCGGCGCGGATAAACAGCAACGGATAACCGACTACCATGTTTTCCCCTGGCCATTGATGACCCCGCGGGAAATTAACGACCGCGTCGCACAACGCTGGTACCCCAAGGCTCCAACCGGCACCAACTTTGTAACCCGCACTTTGTACAGTCGCAATATCGATGAAGACGATATGTTTTTGGAAGACATTCCATTGAGCATCGGGCGCCCCATCAACAAAACCCTGCGCGTGACCGCGATTATTCCCGAATCTACAGAGTTGGACGTGTCATTCAAGCCCGCCAGTGTTATCACCTCTGGCCCGCTCACCGCTACAGTGCGCTACTGGAATCACCTGTTACAACATCCCTCAAGTTATGCACTCGCACTTGACCGAAAGACACTTTCGCTGCGCAAAAAGTTTACACCGGGGTTTATAGAGATTGAAACCGAAGGATCCTTTCAGGTGGTGATCACCTCTCCAACCCTGGAAGACGGCGATGTCAACCTGCTCTATAAACTCAGCATATTCAAGCTCGATCCACGCGCAGCAGTTACCTACGACATGCACACTCTGAGCAGCCTGAGCACTGATATCCGCATCGATATTCGTACCGAACAGCCCACCGTCGCAGAAAATTCGCGCACGGATGTGCATACCGAAATACCGACAGCATCCCCCACCACCTATCGGATCGTCGACGCCGCGGGTAAAACATTGAGTACCGGTACTCTCGAAAGGCCAACACAGCAATCCGCTTACGATATCCTGGTTGCCCAGCGGGAGTGGCGACCCATCAGCGATAAATACAGTTATTACCTGCGCTTGCCCAAACACGCACACCACATTGAACTTACCGGAGATACAGCTACCTACGCTGCTTTGTATTCACGGCCATCCGGACTCCCGCTAAAACGGGTAGTACCACAAGATTATCGCACCTGGGAACATCGGGGCGGTCGCATTCCCGGGTGGTTTCTGATGCTGCCAGATAACGACACGCAGCTGACACTCGCTGCCCGCAAACAACAAATCACCATTCAGCCGCGACCACCCACGCGCAATGTCGATATTCTCGCCGGTATCTACGAGTGGGAGGAAATTGCGCCCACCAATAACGTCGCCGGTAAGCCGCTGATGGTTAGACCGTTCCATGCGACCCAACCCCGCGAAGCCGCGGCGGGAAATTTTTATGCTCCCCTTACCCTCGACCAGCCCATCACGCTTTTATCGTCCGCTGGACTCAATACTGTAACGCCCACCCTGCTTTATCATCGTAGTGCCGGCAACGCGCAAACCGTGACGGTCAGGGTAGACAATAAATCCCTGGGTAATTTTTATATTCAGGGGCGCGCTGGATTGCTGTCGCTCCCGCCAATACCGGCTGGCAGCCACACCATCGCTGTTAGCTCAGCAGGGCGCAATGACGATACACGTTGGTTTATCAACCGCTGTCGCTGCAACTTTGCCTGGCAGCAACGCTTTGCCTATTTGTTCAATAATCGCAATTTGATTTTCGACATCGAAAAAATCGGCCCCGATCGGCAGACTTTCACCCTGGTTGCATTTCCCGCCAGCGGCGACCCGCGACCAACCCAAATCAATGTAGCCATTGGGGGGTTACCTCCCCGCGCAGGTCCTTACCGCGCCTGGACCTTCGGTGAAACCCAATTTACGCTGGCGGCTAAAACCAGTGAAGTGGCGGGTTTCGAGATGGATCACCAGGCTCGCCCCCTCGGAGCCGCGCAACGCCTGGTGGTGAGCCTGGGAGAGGACGTGCCTGCGGGCAAATACCGCCTGTTAGTGCACGCCTTGAACGGCCCCGCGCCGCTGATTCAGCTCTACAGTATCCGCGCAGAACCGGGCGTCGCACAATTTTTTATGGAAGATATGTGAGGGTCTTATGAGCAAATTTCTGCACCTGTTACTCGCTTCCTGTCTGTCTATGTGCGGAGCGGGGGTCGATGCTGCCACTGCGCCAGACAACAACCTCGGCCTGCATCAGCGCGAACGAAACTATATGCCGTGGAACAGCGCAGATCTGCAGCGAGCGGAGGAATTATTCGGCGCCATGTTCAAGGGTGATTTTACGAAAAATCTTTTCTCCGCCTGGAGCCGGCTGGGCATGACGTTGAGCACTGTAAACAGCGGGTCAACAACCTTCTATAAACTCGCCCCAACCGCCTCGCGGGAAGGCTCTGGCTACTACCTGTTTCGTCCCGCACCCGCACTCCCCGTGACGCTTCAGGCGCCCCACCAATTCCACGATCGGCACACGGGACATATCGCCGAATTGTTATTTTTGGAGCATTCTGCCGCCGCACTTGCCCTGAACTCGGCCCATCGCTTTCGCGTCGACAATCGCTCCAGCAGCGCAGTATACGCGGACCTGGCCCATAACGCAGCGTCACCAATGATGGCCTTTACGCGGGCATTTGCCACCTTCTATAACAATGGCAAAATTGTGCAGATTCATGGATTCGCCCGCAATAAACGGGATAACCAATTTAACCGGCGCAAAGCTTTTATCATCAGCGGTGGGACCCGCTGGGTAACTCCGACAAGTGCTGAGGTTGCCACCTGCCTCGCGCAGCAATTCTCAGATGTCGCATTATTTCCAAGAGATATCAATGAGTTAGGTGGAACCACTAACAGTATGGCGAGCTGGCTTGCCTTAATTGGACACAAAGGCTTTATTCATATCGAAATAGATGCTATAAATCGCAAGAATTTACTGAATAAACGGCAACTTAGAGATGCTTTTTGGAGTTGTCTATAATGAGGGTATCTGGTGTTAGCAAGCTCGCGATGGGGGCGACAATACGCGGCGATAAGCGCCCTGCTGTGGGTGGGTTTTAGCGCCCACACCAGCGCACTGCCCATCAATTCTCCGAGCGCTGTTACCTGGCTACAGGTTCCCGTTGTCGGTCAGCAGGAGCTTCACGAGACAAGCACCAAACCATCCGCACTCGCCTCCGGTTATCAACTCGACATTCACCGTTTACTGGTCACACTACCTGACAACCAAATATTGCGCCTTGACACCAGCGGCATCGACACCCCCCGGCTGTGGGTTGCCGAGCATCCCGGTACCTACCAGGAAATGCCCTGGCAGCAAACGAACCTGCAGGACACCGTGATTATGGGCGATGTCGCTACCACGCGACGCACCCTGATCGTGCAGTTTGCGCGCCCCCTGCCACCGGATATCGGTACGCGGCTCACCGCTGGACGGCTGGACGTAGAGACCAGCGCTGATCGGGCCTTCAGTCTGCCAACCCAATCCCTGCGCGCTGACGGCAACAAATACTGGCGCCTGACGGCTGGACAGGCGCTTGAACTCAACGTCGCCGCCAACACGCCGCTGGAAATTGAATCCCGCGTTGAACTGGCTGGCCGCGGCGACACGATGAATTATCAACTCACGACCCAGTGGCACCAGCAATCGCCGCAAACTGCCGTGTTCAACGGTCGCAATCTGGTCACAGCCGAAACTGCCAGCTGCGCCCGTGTCAGTGCCCGCCCTCAATACCTGCAACTCGCCCCGCAGGCACAACCAGGCCAGCTAACCCTGCGCGCCGATCGCGACCTCCTGATTCGTGTAACCAGCGCTGGCAGCGGGCGATATTTGCTCGATGTTAACCGCCGACCCCTTATTCCCGGTATGAAAATTGTTGACCCCCGGGCCACTCAAACCCTCAATCTGGCACTGCCGAACGCAACTGACTGGCCCGCGCAGGAACGACAGCTCTATACCCGGGCCCGTGCACTGCTGAATAACCAGCGCCGCGAGGGTGGCCTCACCGCGCTGGCGCTCCTCGACAACTACCTGCTGCATACACCATCCGCCCACATCCAGGCGCTGCGCAATACAGTATGGGAAAGAGCCACTCTGTACCGGGATCTGCAACCAGAACACCCGCCTGCCGCACCGGTGCAGCTGCGCTATGCTTCAGTCAATCTGCCCGGGGAAAATCTGGCCAAGCCCAGCGGGTATTTTTATCCATTACATAACCCATTGTCTTTTACCCTGCGGCCACTACCTGAACGCAGCTTTGCACGCCTGGCATTCAGTGCCGTGGCGACCCCCGGCGCTGCCGAACTGGCCCAGGTTCGTGTCACCTTCGATAGTGGCGCAGCGACAACGTTGCTACTGGATCTCTCCGTGAACAGGGATATGCTACTCCCTGCAGGGGTTGTATCCGTGTTCGATGGCACCCTCGAAATCGCGGCCCATAGCATTGAAATCCCGGTGCCAGCCGGGGTCAAATCAATGCGCGTTGAGCAGCTGAACGGGCAACCTCTGATCGCCGCTGCGGAACACCGCAACAGCCGAGCTTTTGCCCTCAGCGAGCTGGAATTTGCCACTCTCCTGGAGGCCGATGGACATCTGTTGCGCGAAACATTTATGGTCGGCTTGCGCAACGACGGTACACAAGGAAAAATCCTGACCGAAAACACCACAGATGCACCTGCGGCAGTCACCGCGCAACGGGAATTGCTGACCCACCACTGGCGTCCGCTGTGGCGTTATCTGGAAGAACAACGTTTGCGCTTCTCCCGGGAGCTAAGTACTTCCACGCAAAAAATTAGCTCACCGCCCAGCGCCAACGGGGTGCAAGCTATCGCCGCGTTAACCGCACGTAAAGACTGGGACGGGTTGTTGAGCGCCGCCCACCCCCTGGCGGAACGCGGCACAGCGGAGCAACGCCGCATCGCCGTGCCCGCCCGGGATATGGCCCTTAAACAACTGGGGGAACACCGCACTGCCGAACATTTCCTGAAGCTCGCCCTGCTGGATACCGACACCGGTGTACGCGAGTTCGCTGCCGATGCACTCGCCCAGCAATATCGTAATAGTCATGCGGACGCCGCTCTGGTCGGGCTCTACACATATCTCACATTGCAAACACAGGGTGACATGTATCTGGAAAAGCTGGCCGATGCCTTGCTGGCTACTGGGCGCATCCGCGATCACCTGCAACTACTGGCCATCGCCACCGCACAACCGGAAAAACTACTGGATGCCGCGTTGAACGCTGGCTGGTGGCGACTGTTCGACCGCTATCTGAGCACATTGCCGCCGCTACAAGCTGAGCACTGGATGGCAATGCGCGCCCTGCACCACGGTGATTTCGACGGCGCCGCAGCACACTGGCGCGCCGCCGTGCAACCCGCACAGGCTACCTACGCACTGCGGGGTAAAGAGCTTCTGGATAATCTTTATCGTGCACAACCCGGCGCGGCGCAGGCGTGGTTCGATTGGGTCGTGCAAATACCCGGCACACGCGGTTGGCAAGAGCTACCTGCGAGCCTGGTTTTTGCCGTACCGACATATATCGACAACCCCCGCCACGGCATTCGACAAAAAGTTTACCGCGCGGCTGCGGGACAATCGATTCCCGTGACGGTGTATGGCCCCGCTACGCTCAAGCTCACCACCCGCAGTGTTATGCCGGTGGGCAAGCCCAACCAACTCAAGGACTGGCTGAAGATCGAAGGCGGCGGCCACGCTGTGCTTGCGCCCCTGCAAAACACCCTGTTGAGCGATCGAACTCTGGAAGATGGTAGCGTCCTTTCCACCGCTGAAACCGTGCTGGTGCATCTCACCGCGGGTATTCACCACCTGCGTATCGCACCGCAACGGCATGGCGCGGTCGTGGCACTGAAACTCCAACGTCCCTTTATGAGCGACGGCCCCCTGCCCGACCCGCACATGACCGCGTTGCTCGGCGCATCCGCACCAGTTAAACCCAGTAGTAGTCTGCGTTATCAGTGGCTGCAACGTTATCTCGCCCAACAGGACTGTTCCGCCCCGCTACCACCCCGCACAGTGGCGCTTTCAACCCTGTTTGACCCTGAGCAACGCCGGTCCGTTTACCCTGCGCCCGTTTCCGACGAAGGGACGCCTTTTGGTAACGCGCAACTCGCAGAGCAGGCCCAGCCGATAACCCCGGTTGCCGCACTCACTAAATTAGCCGCACGGGTGAAATCCCTGACGGACGATCAGCTTTACAGTTTTACGTTATCTACGCTGTGGCATCAGCAACAACAAATATTAGGTGACGAACTAAGCGCCGCGTTATTACTCAGCGCCTATCATCAGGGGGCGCATATTCCCCAATTGGCGCGGCTTTATCGCAGTATCGCAGATCAATACGACTGGCAAAACCTGACATCCGTCAGCAGCAGCGCCGGGGTGCGCAAATTCAGCGAGGAAAGTGACTACTATCAAAGCCCGGAACTGCGTCGCGACCTGTTTCTCAAAGGTTCTGCCGCGGGTATTTCCCATTTGCTCGGACACACCAAAAAAGTCGCCCTCGGCTACAACAATATCCAACCCGCAACCCTCGAATTGCAGTTGCGACAACTATTGTTGCCCGGCAAAACGCTGCCTGGCGCCGACGTTGAACTCAATGTTGACGGCACCCGTCGCACGCTGAATGTCCCGGGCGACGGCAGCAGGCGCTCCCTGCGTTTGAACATGCCCCCTGGACAGCACCGCATTCATTTTTCTCTGGCCACAAGCCACCCGCAAATTCAGGTGGCGTTGGCGCTGACCGAAACCTATACCTCTGGCAGTAAACAAGTTATTCGCAATCCACAACTGCCCTATTTTGTGGCGTCCCCGGGCGCGCCGGTCACTGTCACCGTTCAGGGACCGACCGTTGTACGAGTGGACCGCAAAGTTGGGAGTCGCACGCTGTCCTCCTACCGGCCCGTGTTGGCGGGGGTAAAAACCCTGACTTTCGCTGCGCCTGACAATCAAACGTCGGGGTTTTATCGGCTTTACCAGTTGCGTTACGCACCGGGGGGAAATCTTGAAAACCGCTACATCTATGCACCACCCCAGCTATCAGATCCATTGCTGGATAGCCCACCACAGCAGTTACGCTGGCCCACCGATATCAGTAGATATGTATTGGAGGAAACTCAGGATCGTGAACCTGGCGAAGCGACAGCAAGCGCAAATGCTACCTGGAGCGCCACTGTAGAAGCGGGCCAACTGCGCCAGAGCGAGGAAGATAGCGCACAGGGACTGACGCCGTTTTATACTGAGCAAAATGTCAGTCGCCGGCGTTTCTACGACGCTCTGGATCTGTATGTGCGCACCGATTTACTGCGCCGCGACTACGATGGCGAAATCGACACCCTGCTGGGCGCAAGGCAGTGGATTGACTGGGAACCCCGGGACAGTAATCTAAGCCTCGGACTGTACGGTCACTACTACACCCAGACCGTTGCGGAACAGGGCGGCGACAAGCGCAACCATACCCTGTATATCAGCGCCAACGGCACCTACCGTACAACTATTACCCCAACCCTGTACAATCGCGTGCAGATACAGGCGTTTCAATACTGGCTCACTCTCGATAGAGATGACATCGTCGCCCTTAATGGCGTCGATCCGGAGCTGTTTTCCAGCTACAAGGACGACCACCCAGGTGGCTGGGATTTTTCCGACCGCCTGACTTTTTCTTACTGGCGCGACAACCGAATCTATGTGGAAGGCGAACTGCGCAGCAACGGACTGGGAAATCCCACCGATCTGGACTTTAGTGGTGTCACCCTTGGGGTTGATCAACTGGTCGGCGATTTCACTGTGGGCGGCACTGTACATCGTCGCCGCTACAGCAACGATAACGATCGCCGTCAGGACTCACACACCACGCGCGTCGGGCTGTACGTCGACTGGCAGCGCTGGCGTAACAAATATGGTCTCGACGTGCGCCTGAATTCAAACATTGATGTGGGCAATGGCGATACCGCCTGGATGTTGTCTGGCACCTGGTACTTTCACAACAACCGTTTCCTGCGGGATTTCCGTCCCAGAGAAACATCCTTCCGTAATCATCGTGAAGAACGCTTCGCACCCACAGGGAATAGCTCCGTCCTGACGCCGATGCCCTGACGTTAACCAATGACCAAACGTGAACTACGCGCCTTCGTACAACGCCTGCTAACGCTGGCAGCGACGCCAGAACAAATCCGAATTAATCGTCGCAGCAGCAGTGAAATCGAACAACGCTTTTTTAACTCGCCCTATTGCCGTGAACGAACGTACCGCTACGATTCAAAGCGCGGCGCGGGATTAGCGCTGGCCAGTTTTCTCGGAAATTTGTTGCTCAATGTACAGGCGGAACTGACTCAGCTCAGTGAAGACTACCAAAAATTTGTCGACGAATATCGCGGCGCTCCGAGCGATTATCACCGCCGCGAACGTATCCTCAAGTATCTTGCCACACTGGGCCGCTCGCGCCGCCAACTGCATCTGGATCGCAAGGCCTTCGCCCGCCACTTTGACTACGACGCAGCAGTAGAGCGCTTCCACGTCAGTTATAACCGGCGAGAGCGATTTTTAGTCGTTGCGCTGGGTCGCCTCGGCGCCGTCGCCCCCACCACGCTTAACGCCGCCAACCTCAGCGGCGTGGAAATCGTCAATCAATGGAAGCGCCTGCGCTTTCCTGAAATTTTGCGTGATTTTATTCTGTGGGATGGTGATGTGCGGGTGCGTGTCGACGCCTTACGCTGCCTGAAAAATATTATCGAACACACCGAATTCCCAAAAACATTTCGCCCTGTCCCGGAAAATATTCAACAGTTCCTCCATCGCTGTGTCCTCGACCCCAACCAGAACACCTGGCTGCAATGCGAAGCACTGGGGTTGCTGGCACTGACATCGCCGGCCAAAATCGGTCCGATAGCCGTCCAGCGACTACAGGAAGCGCGCGCAGGAGACGACATGTTTCCGCGCCGCTTTATCTGCGAACAACTCTCCGCTGTACTGCCGTCGGCCACCGCGCGTCAAATTCTGGAACTCGCGGTTATCGACAAGTCTCCCTACGTGCGTCAGGGGGCTGCAATGGCCATGCTCGAACAACCCCAACTATGGCATCAATCCCTGCTAGCACAACTGGCCATAGACGACGCGGAACCTGCGGTACGCGGTACGGTGTTGTCCCGGATACATCGCATCTGCGATTGGGAAAAAATGTCAGAATTCGCAATTACGCTGCTCGTTAAGGCGTTGCGTAAAGACTCTAACCGTTTTGTATTACGCTGCGCATTACACGGACTGCCGAAAGTCCACGCAGTGTTTCTCGGCTGCCAATTTCTCGACCAGGCACGGGTATTACGCCAGGCCGCCATCTCCGTGTTGACGCGCCTCAATGTGGAATCCTCTCATCTGTCGATACGTAGAACCGCAGCGGCAACCCGCGAAGAAATCGTCGGCCAGGCCACACCCGCCGCCCAGTCGTTGTTCGCCGAACTGGGCGCACGCTTCAAAACCAGTCGACCATTCCAATATCGTCCCGTGCCCGACGTTGAAGACGAATTACTGGGGCGCACATTGGCGCGTCTCGCACAACACGATTTTGGCTTTGACGTAAAAACCGGTCGAGACGCCAAAGCCTGCCGCTGGCAGCCCTTCAAATTCCGCCTGTGGCGAGCGCTGCACGAATTTCGCATTCCCGCCAGCGATAAACGTCAGGCGCGCTCGCACACCGTGGGCAGGGTGTTCTACGGAAAATTGAGTGCACCCGCGGCGCGCATGGCGGAACTGAGTAAAACCAAAGTGCCGGGCGAACCCTTATTTATTCCGGACGAGGGCGACTGGCGACCATTTTTACCACTCCTCGACCAGATTATTTCAGCGGTCGATCACGGCTGGCCCACGCAACCGATAAAAATCTTTACCTGCGAGGGCGTTACCCATATTGAACCACCCCATTCATTGTGGGGCCGCTTGCGGGCACGCCTGATCCTGAGTCGCAATTTCGAAACTTATGCCGATTTGCGCAACTGGCAGGAGGGCGCGCCCTACGGCCCGGACACTTACCTTAAAAAAATTGGCGAACTGGGTTTTAAAACACATTTCCAGCCCTATTACGCACCCTCGGGAAAGGCTTATCCTGTAAATCCGGCCGTGACCCGATTTTTTAACCGGGCACTGCCGCTGCCGCTGGTGGAATTTGGGCAGGATTTTCGCGATTATTTCGTGTCCGTTTACCAAAACTCGCTACGGGACCTGGCGCTTTTTCTGGTGGCGATAACCGGATTATTTGTCGGCCGACACCTGTGGATGGGCGTGCTAATGCGCAAGGCCCGCAATCGTATTCCACTGGTGTTAGGCGGCTGGGGAACTCGCGGAAAATCTGGTACGGAGCGTATCAAGGCGGCGGTGATGAACGCTATGGGGTATCACGTAGTGTCCAAAACCACCGGTTGTGAAGCCATGTTTCTGGACGGGTACCACCACGGACAGTTACGGGAAATGTTTCTGTTTCGACCCTATGACAAGGCCACCATCTGGGAACAGGTCAACGTGGTGCGGATCGCCGCACAGCTCGGCGCGGACGTATTCCTGTGGGAGTGCATGGGGTTGACACCCGCTTACGTACGCATTTTGCAGCGCTTCTGGATGCGCGACGACATTTCTACTATCTGCAATACCTATCCGGATCACGAAGACCTGCAGGGCCCCGCAGGTTACGACATCCCGCTGGTGATGGTTAACTTTATCCCCCCCAGGGGGCGTCTGATTACCAGCGAAGAAGAAATGGTACCCATCCTTGAAGAGGGTGCGCGCCGCGCCCAGACCGAATTTAAAACTATCAACTGGCTGCAGGCTGGCCTACTGACCCCAGATATTCTCGCCCGCTTTCCCTATCAGGAGCACCCCTACAACATTGCTCTGGTGCTGGAGATGTGTCGTTCCATGGGCATTGCCGATGGCTTTGCATTAAAGGCTATGGCAGATAATGTAGTGGCCGATCTCGGCGTATTAAAGGTCTATCCGATAACCACTGTGCGCGAGCGCCGTTTTGAATTTGTCAACGGACACTCCGCGAACGAACGCATGGGCTGCATGGGCAACTGGCTACGTCTTGGATTCGATAAACATAATTACCTGGAAAAACCGGGCGAGTGGATCTCCACTGTGGTTAACAATCGCGCCGACCGTATTCCACGCTCCAAGGTTTTTGCAGCAATTATGGTGAACGATATTTGCGTTGATCGGCATCTATTAATCGGCACAAATCTGGAGGGGATGCGCAGTTATCTCGAAGAGGAATGGGAAAAAACCATGGCCGCCATTCCTTTTGATGACAACGGGGCAAGCTTTACCAACTGGTGTCGGCGTCTGCGCATTCCCATGAGTCGCGCTGAAGTTAACGCGCGCCTGCGCGCCATGCTGGAAGGTATCGGTCAAGCTGCCCATCTGGCCGTCACCGACAATGCCGAACTGACCGCGGAAGAGATATCCACGAAACTGACCAGTCTCAACGTCAGTGCGCCCATTGCCGAGGATGTCGCCAACTTCCATCAGCAGTATCTGGACGAGTTTAACGCCTGCCAGCCCCTGCACCAGCAACTGCTCGCCGGCACCCAGGGCGAGCTCGTCAACCGCGCCAAGGCGCAATTATGGCAGTGGTTTGACTCTCACCTTATTATTGTCCACGACGCCCACGCCACCGGAGAGCAGATATTACATCGTCTAATTTCTGCATCGCCGCCCGGTTATCTGAACAAATGCATGGGCATGCAAAACATCAAGGGGCCGGGACTCGACTTCATCTATCGCTGGCAATACTGGAATGAAGTCTACGCTGCCGGACAGTTGCTGCTCAGTAACGATACCAATATCGTCACCCAGGGCCTGCGCCAATTAGCCACCTTGAATGAATTTGGTCAGCTGTCCGAAAATTTCCTGTATCAGGTGTTTGCCGAATTAAAAGCTCGCCCGGTGGCCCAGGATGAATTTATTCAATCCAGTCTGGTAACCTTACAGGACGCGTTAGCCGCCAAAATGGCCAGCATCCACGACAGTATCAACCAGAGTCAGGCCAGCGACCACGGCGGCGGGAATAGTTGGCGCAAAAAGATACTGGCCGCCACGGAGCAGTTAATCGACGCGCTGGATGCCGTACGCCGCCGTAAACAGGCAGATGCCATTTACGTGGATCTGTGCGCAGGTCATATCAGTCGCTCCCGCGCGATCAACCTGCTGCAAGCTCTGACCAAACGCCAAAAAGGTGGATGGCTCGGGGCGGCCAAAAAATAGATGTGGGGCATATGTGACTGAAACCGAGTATTTACTGCCCAATGCGCCCCTGGAATGGCACGACGAACGACCTTATTCGCCAAAATTTAACGATAACTATTTTTCCGCGGCAGGTGGCCTCGCTGAATCTCGCTACGTTTTCCTCGATCAGAATCAACTCGCGGCGCGCTGGAAGAATCTATCGGGGAATAAATTTTTCACTATCGGTGAAACGGGGTTTGGTGCTGGCCTTAATTTTTTAAGTGCTGCGAAACTTTGGTGCGAGCTGGCATCCAACGGCGGGACGTTGCACTTTATTTCCGCTGAAAAGTATCCGCTGCGCCGCAATGATCTAAAAAAAATACTCGCAACCTGGCAAGATCAATTACCTCTCGCCAACCTGCTTATCGATAATTATCCGGCGCCCGTACCGGGTTTTCACCGTCTCAGGTGGGCCAGCCACAACATCCGCTTGACGCTGTTGTTTGGTGACGCAACGCAATGTTTTAAGCAACTGTGCTCCACCGAGCACCCCCTCTTCCGGCACCATTCCCGCCCGATAGACGCCTGGTTTCTGGACGGCTTTGCGCCGACGAAAAACCCGTCGATGTGGAGTCCGGAACTGTTTGCGATCCTTGCCCGCCTGAGTGCTGAAAACACGACGTTCAGTACCTTTACTGCCTCTGGGGACGTTAAACGCGGACTCGCAAAAGCAGGATTCGACGTGCAAAAAGTGGCCGGATTTGGCGGCAAAAGGCATATGCTGAAGGGATCAATGCTACCCCGGGCAGATGCCACCCGCGAGAAACTAAAGATCCCGCCGAACAGTTTCCTGCCCACGCCAAACAAAGCCACGAGTCGACGGCGAGGCGCGACTGGACACACTCCCTGGTATCTACCGGCACACAGATACGCACAACCACGGAAAACAGATAGCGCAAAACAGGCCATAGTTGTCGGCGGTGGTATTGCCGGTTGCACCAGCGCCGCCGTACTCGCGCAGCGGGGTTGGCAGGTGACGCTGCTGGAGCGCAATAACGCTTTAGCCGCCGAGGCGTCCGGAAATCCCCAGGCGATTATTTACCCTAAACTGTCGCTGCAACAGTCACCACTATCGCGGTTTAATCTGTCGGCGTTACTGTTTGCGAGTCGATTTTACCTCCCATTCTGGCAACAATCTGGTTTTGGCACTCGTAGTGGGGTAGTCATTCTTGGCGAAACGTCCTCGCAGTTGACGACTTTTCAGCAACTAGGGGCGCTATACGCGGGCGCTCCCGAGTTAGTACGCTATGTCGAGGACGATCAACTCGCGGCGGTGAGCGGACTTACACTGGAAACCCGGGGGGGGCTGTTGTTTCCGGCCCTGGGCTGGATCAAACCGAGCGCCCTGTGCAATGCCCTTTGCGCACACAAAAATATTCGTGTCATCAACGCCTCGGTGGACGATCTGGGTCAGGTCGAAGATGGCTGGACGGTTATGGATAACCAGCGCCGCACATTAGCGACAGCACCGGTCCTGATCCTTGCCGCCGGTGTGGCAACGAAACGCTACGCACAGACACAACAACTGCCTCTGAAAGCCCTGCGCGGCCAAATTACACAGGTTCCCGCCACGACCGCCAGCACTGCACTGCGCACCGTGGTGTGCGGCAAAGGATTCGCCGCCCCGGCGGCGGATGGGTGGCACAGCGTTGGTGCTACTTACAACCTGGACACGGACTCACTGGCGGTACGCAATGCAGATCACAGGTTCAATCTGCGGCAGCTGCACGCCACGGACAGGGGACTGGGACACCTGCTGGGCGCAACGCCCCTCGACGCCCTGCGCGGGCGCGCAGCCCTGCGGTGCACCACACCGGACTACCTGCCACTGATAGGCCCCGCGCCGGTGTACGACGAGTTTGTCGCGACGTACGGCGCACTGGCGCGCGATGCGCACACCGATATTCCCCATTGCGGTGCTTACTGGCCCGGGTTGTATATCAATTGTGGTCATGGCTCCCGGGGCATGAGTTACGCGCCGCTGGGCGCGGAATTACTCGCAGATCAAATTGAAGGGCTGGCACTACCCCTGCCCCGCGACCTGGCTACCGCACTAAACCCGGCACGGTTTATTATTCGCGATCTCAAACGCCATAAACTGTAACGCCGCAACTCACCGACCGAATTGGTTGCGGGCTTTGGCCAGCATTTCCGCCGATCCGGAACCGCAGGTAATAATGGTCCGCATCGCCTCCTCCACGGAAATCCCGGGCAGCGCCTCAATACAATCCCCCGGCAAGTGATAGGTAATGCCGGATGTGGGAATCGGTGCCGTGGGGACATACACTGTGACACCGCCGTCGGCATGCCTGCTGGTCACAATAGCCGTCACTACTACCGGGGACTGTGTTCCGTAAATTTTTGCCAGCACCGGCTCACCCTTAAGAATACTGGCACCGCCACTGCCGCCAAGCAATTCCAGCGTGATCGAACGAATCGTTTTATAACCCGGCGCAATTTTTATCAGTGCGCCTTCTATCCGCGTATGCAACCATTCACCCACACCGGTTTTAACCACCAGTCCAACCAGAAAACAGCCGCCCAAAATTACGCCCATTACCACCAGTGCCGCGACCAGATCGCTAACCGCTGTGTAATCGGCGACCAGACTGGTAAGGGGACTGATTAAGTCCGCGACCAGTTGAAACAACCATTGAAATATGAGCAGTAACAACGCCAGGGGCAGAATAACAGCCAGGCCACCCAGCAGTGTCAACGACAAAAAATTGCGTAATCCGAGCATAATCGTATTCCGTGTATATTCCGTGTAATAGCGACCAGATAAGAGTGGACAACATGGGGAAACCCGTCGCACCTGGCAATCATAACCCGACTGCACCGGGTTGGCCGATAGCCCGCTATAACCAGAGCAGGTTACGGCATCGACCTTCGAGTCAGTCCGCCGTCGCAAACCCGGTTCGATGTATCCGCTTTCGCCAGGATAGTATTTGCATGCGCTGGATTCTACTAAAAGGTAGAGCTACACTACTTTTCGGTAGATAAGCGACTGTTAGCTCAGTCTATGGCAAGGTCGGAATCTGTGAATTCAACACAGTAAAAAAGCGATCGCTCAGCTCCGTATTGATAAATTTGCAACCTGGACGAGGCCACAACATGTCAAAACCGATTATTTCCGCGGACTCCCATATTACCGAACCGCCGAACTGTTATATCGATTACATCGATCCGGCTTTTCGCGAACGGGCCCCGCATATGATCGCCCACGAAAAATTCGGCGACATTTACGTTATAGACGGTATGGATCAGCCGATCCCAATGGGCCTGGTGGCGGCCGCTGGTAAAGATCCCGCAAGTCTGCGGGCCGGCGGCGCCAAGTTCGAAGATTTGCCGCGCAGTGGCTGGGATGCCAGTCACCGGGTTGCGGATCAGGAGCGGGACGGTGTGAGCGCCGAAATTGTGTACCCTACGGTGGGCATGATGTTGTGTAACCACCCGGATATGGATTACAAATCCGCGTGCTTCGGGGCCTACAATCGGTGGCTGCAAAACTACCTGGAAGGGGCGCCCAAAGGTCGCTTGTTTGGTCTCGGACAAGTGGCATTACCCTCCGTCGCCGAAGGTATCAAGGAACTGGAGGACGCCAAAGCACGCGGTTATATTGGCGTCATGATGACCGGCAATCCCCCGGAGGCGGATTACGACGACCCCATGTACGATCCCCTGTGGGAAGCCGCCGTCGATCTTGGCCTACCCCTGTCGTTTCATATTCTGACCTCCAAAGCGGATCAGTTAAATAATCAACGTGGGCCCAAAATCAATAGCTTCCTCGGCATTATGCGCGGTTGTCAGGATATTCTCGGCACTTTCGTATTCGGCGGCGTATTTGATCGTCACCCGAATTTAAAAGTGGTGTGCGCCGAAGCCGATGCCGGCTGGGTGCCCCACTACACCTATCGCATGGATCACGCGTACGACCGCCACCGTTACTGGATGAAGGCACCGCCCCTGGAGAAAATGCCCAGCGAATATTTTTTCAACAATATCTATCTGACCTTTCAGGATGACTGGACCGCTTTCAAGCACCGTAACGAGATGAACCCACGGCGCCTGATGTGGGCCAACGACTTTCCCCACAGCGACTCCACCTGGCCCTGGTCGCAATCCATGCTCGACGAACATACTCAGGATATGACTCAGGAAGAGAAAGACTGGATACTCCACGACAATGTGGTGGAGTGCTATAACCTGCCCGTGTAGGGCGACCACGGCCTGATTTTTGGCACTGCCAGTTACCGTGGGGAAGCTATTAACACATGACGGGGATTTAACTGATTGAGCGGGGAGAAAAGCACCCGAACAACGAGGATAACGCATGGACTACGATCTTAAAATTACCGGCGGCACCATCGTCGACGGCACCGGCGCCGCTGGTTACGCTGGCGATATTGGTATCCGGGACGGTCGTATCGTCGCACTCGGACAAGCGTCTGGCAGCGCCAGTCAAACCATAGATGCTCGTGGCCGCGCGGTCACCCCCGGATTTGTCGACATTCATACCCATTACGACGCGCAAATTCTGTGGGACCGTATGCTGACAATCTCCCCCTGGCACGGGGTTACCACCGTCGTTCTGGGAAACTGCGGTTTCGGGGTAGCGCCGACTCGTCCCGAGCACCGGGATTTAATCGTGCGTACACTGGAAAAAGTTGAAGGGATGAGTCCCGAGGCGCTCAACGCAGGTATGGGTGAGGTGTGGCCATTTGAAACATTTCCCCAGTATCTCGATGCTATTGAACGGGCGGGTAGCGCCATTAACATCGGCGTGCTGATTGGTCACACTCCCACCCGACTGTACGTGATGGGTGAAGAAGCGACGGAAAGAGAGGCCAGCGTCGACGAAGTGGCGCGCATGCGTACGATCGTCAACGAAGCGCTGGATGCCGGTGCCATAGGCTTCGCAACATCCAAGTCTCCGACTCATGTCGGCTACGGTGGTCGCCCGATTCCAAGCCGCGTAGCCGCGTACGATGAAATTAAAGCGCTGGTCTCGACACTGCAGGGACGGGATCACGGCATTCTCCAGGCGACGGCGGGCAAGGAACTGTGGTTCGACGAATATGCTGAACTGTGCGCGAACTACGGCATCACTATTTCCTGGACGGCAATGCTCGCTGGCATGGTGAGTGCCGACGCTCATCGCGATCAGATGCGACGCACCGATGAACTGGTCGCACAGGGTTTTAATATTGTGCCGCAGGTAACCCCGCGGCCCCTGTATTTCGAATTTCAATTCAAGGATCCCTTTCCGTTTGAAGCCCTCAGCGTTTTTCGACCGATCGCTGCTGCGGACGCAGCGGGCAAGACAAAGATCTATGCGGATCCCGCATTTCGCGCGGCAGTAAAGGAAAAAATGGCCAGTATTCGCCCATCCTTTCAGCATGCCTGGGCCAACTCGATTATCTCCGTGTGCCCACCCCACCCCGAGTACGAAGAGCGCACGGTCAGCGCAGTCGCGGCTGAACTCGGTGTCGACAGTATAGATTTAGGTTTTGATCTCGCCCTGGCGAGTGCTCTGGAAGCGCGCTTTCGCATGCCGGTAGCCAATACCAACGAAGCGGATGTAGCCGAACTGCTCGCCAATAAGAACGCGGTGATTGGTCTGTCCGACGCCGGTGCACACGCCAGTCAACTGTGCGACGCCTGTTTACCAACCTATTTGCTGGGTCGTTGGGTGCGCGAAAAACAGGCCATGTCCTTCGAAGAAGGCATTCGCATGCTCACCTCCCGCCCGGCCGAAGTGTTTCGCATTGCGGACCGGGGCACACTGAAAGTAGGCGCCCCGGCCGATGTGCTGGTGATAGACCCGCAAACCGTTCACTCCGGAAAGCTCGAACGGATCTACGACCAGCCAGCCGGACAGGATCGCCTGATTGTACAGGCCACCGGTATCGACGCGGTCGTAGTCAATGGGGTGCTGCTGCGCCAGCATGGTATTGACCAAATCGACCCCACCGGCAAATTACCGGGGAAACTACTGCGCGGTGGTCGTGCTGCACAGGCCTCGTTACAGGCGATTACGCCCATCAGTGGTTGATTTCCCGGCTTGGATGATGGAGTTGATCCACCACCTAACCCTGATATTTATCCGCCTGTGGTCTGTCAGGGAATATTACCGGACAGCACAAAATTCTTCCTCCTGCTGCGCAAAGCCCCCTATACTCCGGGGCTATGCGGCGCGTTACGGGATTAGGTATGATCGACCCTGCCCATTAACGTTTATAGTGGGGTTTGCCAGGTAAAAAAATTTAGCTTATGCAAGAAACCGAAAACAAACATAATCACTGGCTCTACCACCCATCCACACTGTTCCGTGGCGTGGTGCTGATCGGCGTCATCGCCACCATCTTTGCAACCTACACCAGGGGGGGCACGCTCGACCCTGAACCTGCTCTCGGCATGGGTGTAGCCATTCTATATTTCGTGATTTCGCTGAGCATTCTCCGAATCTTTACTTACGACGATAATGGCTTCGCCATGGCACTACGCATTTTTGCGCTGGGCGACGCGTTCCTGATCGGTATTTTTATCGCATTGATCAATTTTAGTATTTTACCCCTGGTCATGTTTTTCATGGTTATCCAGTGTGACGCCCTGCGTGCGGGTGGTCGTGAAAAATGGTTCGAGCACAATATCGCGTTGGCTGCCGGTATGCTGATCGTGGTAGGGCTGGGTCATCCCACCTGGCAAATCGATCTGCAACAGCCGATAAATTTGGTGGGAATGGGTGCATTTATTCTGTATTTTTCCCTGTACGCTCTGCTGACATTCAAGGATACCAACGGTCTCCGGCGCCGGGTGGTCGACCTGGAAAAGCTCCAGGTGCAGCTAAAGTTGAGAAACTACAAATTATCCAAATACCTCTCCCCTACGCTCCGCCAGGCCATTCAGTCCGGTCGCGACGTTAAGCTTGAAACTCAACGTAAAAAATTGGCCATATTTTTCTCCGACATTAAAGGTTTCAGTGAACTTGCAGAGGAGATGGACGCCGACGCGCTCACCGCGCTGTTGAACAGCTATCTTACCGAAATGTCGGAAATCGCCCTGCAACACGGCGGCACCATTGATAAATTTATCGGCGATGCCATCATGGTGTTTTTTGGCGATCCCACCAGCAAGGGACCGAAACTTGATAGTGTTGCCTGTGTGAGCATGGCCATTGCCATGAAAAAGCGTATGAAAGAATTACAATTGCGCTGGCTTAACCAGGGCATTCAAAAACCCCTGGAAATACGCATGGGCATTAATGTTGGCTATTGCACAGTGGGAAATTTCGGCACGGAAAATCGTCTCGACTACACTTTGCTAGGCACCGAGGTTAACCTCACCAGCCGCCTTGAATCAGCTGCTGAAGCGGGGGAAATTCTTATCTCCCATGAAACCTACATGTTGGTTAAAGATGTAATCATGTGTCGCGACAAGGGTGAAATCACCGCCAAGGGATTTCAGCACCCGGTCAAGGTCTATTCGGTGGTTGATTTGCGCAAGAACATGGGCAAGGATCAGAATTATTTTGAGCACGCGACCGAAGGATTTTCCATTTATATGGATATAGATAAAATCCGTAATTACGATAAGGAAAAAGTATTGCAGGCCCTCGAAAACGCCCACGAACACCTGAAACAAAAAACCATTATGTAATCCATGCGGCGCAAAGGTTTGCTGTCATTGACGCACCTGGCGCGCACCGGAATCGGGCCACCCTGCCCCCGATGTATAATCGCCCGTCGTGCGTAACGGATTTATATCAATGCCACCACGGCGCGTATAGCGCGCATATACCGTCAAATCTTGCGGCTGACACCGCCGTTGAATATCGATGAATATTTGCTCGACACAGTGTTCGTGAAAGTCGGCGTGGTTGCGAAACGAGACGATATAGCGCAGCAGACCGGCATGATCAATAGCTTTGCCGCGATAACTGATCTTAATACTTGCCCAGTCGGGCTGACCAGTCGCCGGGCAATTGGATTTCAGCAGGTCGCTGTATAACGTTTCCGACTGAATGGTGTCGCCGCAAAGCTCAAGCAGCTCCACATTGGGCTGGTAATCCGTGCAGGCCACAGCGAGATTATCGAGACACCGCCCCGAAAAACTGCCACCAGCGCGGCGTTGATAATCCGACAGAGCAGATAACTTGACCTCAACGTTGCCAGCACATGCTGCGCGCAGGTCACGGGCGATGGTTGATTCTATTTCCGAGCTATCCGCAAAACACTGCTGATTAAGAGAGTTGAGGTACAACTTGAGGGATTTTGATTCAATTAAAAAGATGGATTCACAGGCTATGGCAAACTCGCCAATGGCCACCTGCGGCTTACCCAGATTGTCCAGCCAGGAAATTTCGTAGGCAGTCCACAGGTCCACGCCGCTAAATGGTAGTGGTGCCGACAGATTTAGAACGTCCCTGCCAGTAGCCCGCGGCAACGGGCACAATAATGATGGATCATAGCGCTGCGGATATTGCGTGACTTTGCCCAATGGTGTGCGCTCTTCGTGCATGGTCAGGCTCTCAGGCGCTTGCCTTTGGCCAGCAGGTACAGGGAGAACGCAAACAACACGACAATAAAGCCGCAAATAATGCCAAATGCAAAGCCGATGTGAATATCCGAAACTCCAAGCAGGCCATGGCGAAAAGCATTCACCATGTACAATACCGGATTCACCATGGATACGTTTTGCCAGAATGGCGGCAACAGGTCAATGGAATAAAAAACACCACCCAGGTAGGTTAACGGCGTCAGCACAAAAGTCGGAATTATGGATATATCGTCAAACGACTGGGCAAATACCGCATTAACCAGGCCCGCCAGGGAAAACAGCACGGATGTCAATACCACCACCGCCACCGTGATACCCAGATGCTGCACATGCAATTTGGTAAAAAACAGTGACAGTAGGGTCACAGTAAGACCCACCGCCAAACCGCGCGCCACACCGCCGATAACAAAACCTAGCAAAATAACGTAATTGGGTACCGGAGAGACCAACAACTCTTCGATACTGCCGGAAAATTTGTTGCCGAAAAAGGAAGACACAACGTTACCGTAGGAATTCGTAATCACCGACATCATAATCAATCCCGGCACCACAAATTCCATGTAACTAAAACCTGCCATTTGCCCAATTCGCGGCCCGATCAACGTACCGAAGATAATAAAATACAGCACAATGGTGATGGCGGGCGGCAACAAGGTCTGCTGCCATATACGTACAAAACGGCGCACTTCCTTGGCAACCAGTGTGACAAACGCGATCCACTGCTCCGCATAACTCATTGCCCGCCTCCAACATCGATGCCGGTACCCTGCACCATCGACACAAACAACTCCTCAAGACGATTGGCTTTATTGCGCATACTGATCACATGAATTCCCAGCACATCCAGAGTTGCAAACAGCTCATTAATCGACTGGGACTTTTCCACCTGCACCTCGAAACTGTGTTGATCCAGCAGTTTACCGGGGTATCCGGGTATTTCTGGAAAGACGCTGAGCGGCTCACGGGTATCGAGTATAAACACCTCCTTGTTCAGCGTGGTTAGCAGGGCGCGTACGCTAGTGTTTTGCACGATTATGCCGCGATCGATAATCGCCACATTACGACACAAGCTTTCGGCTTCTTCCAGATAATGGGTGGTTAATATAATCGTAGTGCCGCGGGCGTTAATGTCTTTTAGAAACTGCCACATAGAACGGCGTAATTCGATATCCACACCCGCCGTGGGCTCGTCAAGGATCAGCAGTTTGGGCTCGTGCACCAGCGCCCGTGCGATCATCAGACGGCGTTTCATACCACCGGACAACAGTCGCGCCTGTTGATCCCGCTTGTCCCACAGACCGAGACGCCGCAAATATTGCTCTGCACGCTGCGCCGCCAGCTTGCGGGGCAACCCGTAATAGCCGCCCTGGGTCACGACGATGTCGAAGACTTTTTCAAATTGATTAAAGTTGAATTCCTGAGGCACCAGCCCGAGGTCGTGCTTGGCCAGGGAAAAATGAGTGTCGATATTCGTGCCAAATATTTCGACGTGCCCAGCGGTTTTGCGCACCAGCGAACACAGTATCCCGATGGTCGTCGACTTGCCGGCACCATTCGGCCCGAGCAGCGCAAAAAAGTCCCCCTGCTGCACCTCCAGAGAGATGCCCTTCAGCGCCTCGTGACCGTTATCGTAGACTTTGCTGAGATGATTAATCCGTAATGCTGGTATACCCATAATACCTACAGTGCCATGCTGCTTCGGTGACTGCGACAAAGGCCGTGTCCAAGGCGACAGTCTATTATAGCTGGCAGGCAGTGTGTAAAAAAAAGGCGCAGAACTCAAAGAGCTGCGCCTTTTTGACTGGAGCGGGAAACCGGGTTCGAACCGGCGACCTCAACCTTGGCAAGGTTGCGCTCTACCAACTGAGCTATTCCCGCTAAACCGACCTGAAAACCTGCACTGTTCTCATGCCGATTAAAAATGGCGTCCCGTAGGGGAGTCGAACCCCTGTTACCGCCGTGAAAGGGCGGTGTCCTAGGCCTCTAGACGAACGGGACTGGAACCCTCCGCAAGTCAAGAAATCCTGACAACGAGAGAGGCGCGCATTCTAGGAATACTACCCCACACTGTCAAGCCCGACCTGCCCCGGATCATTCGAACCTGGCGGCAAGTTCTCCCAGCACACTACGCAGCCGCGCGCCATTCACCCCCAAATCGCTGACACCGAGGCGCGATGCAGAACGCATATCCACCTCAGCCCCATCGCCACGGGGTCGTACACGAATAACCACATCATCCTTGAATCCGAATAGCGGCGTGGTCGCCACCGCCTCTACCTGCAGGGCATTCGCATCGGTATCCGCCTCGCTAAGCTTCGTTTCGCCGGAAACAGTCCAGCCGCGCTCGGCGACTATTTCGAGCACCACGGCATACACCGCCGCCGCAGGCGCTGTAAGCTGTAGCGTCTCAATATCTGGATAGGCTTGCCGCTGTAATGCCGCTAATTCTGCGCCCGCGTACACAGGACTATTGTCCTCTGCGCTACGCTGGGTCTGGGCGTACTGATACAACGGCGGCTGTACAGTGTCGGTAGTAATATCGTGAATGGGTGGCGCTCGAAACCCCACGACGCCGACCCGCGCCACGACAATAACTACCGGGATTGCGCACACCACCACCAGCAGCAACCAGTGGCCAGTATCCCCACCACGCACCATAGCAACAAATACCGCGAGGCCCGCCGCCACGACCACCAGCGCGCAACCGAGCAAACCGAGCCCGTAAGCGCTAAAGCTAATCCTGAAGGGCAACCATCCAAAGCGAAAGCTCAGTACGCCTAATAGCACTATCAGTAAGCTAATCCATCCCGCACGATAAATCAGGGTTGCCATCACGTTTTTACTCGTCCTGTTTTTCCAGTTGCAAAGACAGGGAATTAACGCAGTAACGCAGGCCCGTCGGCTGTGGGCCGTCTTCAAACACATGACCCAGATGAGAACCGCAACGACTACAGGTAATTTCCACCCGGCGCATACCCAGACTATTATCCACCTCTTCGTGAATACTGGTCTCATCGACCGCCGCATAAAAACTCGGCCAGCCACTGCCGGAATCATATTTGGTCGTGGCATCAAACAACGGCGCCGCGCAACAGGCGCAGGCATACAATCCGGGAGAAGTTTCATGGTAGTACGCGCCGCTGAACGGTCGCTCCGTACCTTTGCCGCGACATACCTGAAACTGCTCGGGTGTCAGCTTATCGCGCCAGTATTCGTCGTCTTTCTTTTGCCAGTCGTCCATTAAACCCCCGTTGTGGTATGGGCTTGCGCGTCACCAGAAAATAAATTTTCACAGAAGCCGCCCCGCCCGGTAGTCGTCAAACCGGGTATTTAAGCTACAATATCATTTTTACGCGCTCCTGCAGGAATTGGCAAGCTATGCGACACATTCAAAAATCGACCAAACTGGACAACGTCTGTTATGACATTCGCGGCCCGGTTCTGGATCATGCCAATCGTCTCGAAGAGGAAGGACACCGTATTCTCAAGCTGAATATCGGCAACCCTGCGCCGTTTGGCTTTGAAGCGCCGGACGAAATCATTCAGGATGTCATCCATAACCTGGTAGCCGCGCAGGGTTACAGTCACTCCAAGGGCGTTTTTAGCGCACGCAAAGCGGTTATGCAACGCTGTCAGATTCAGGGCATTGCCGACGTCGAGATCGAGGATATCATTCTTGGCAACGGCGTCAGCGAACTTATCGTAATGTCGATGCAGGCACTGCTTAACGATGGCGACGAAGTACTGATTCCCTCACCGGATTATCCCCTGTGGACTGCCGCGGTTAACCTGTCCGGTGGTCACCCGGTGCACTACCGCTGCGACGAAGGCAACGACTGGCAGCCGGATCTGGAGGATATACGCGCAAAAATCACCGACAAAACCCGCGGGATTGTGGTGATCAACCCCAATAATCCTACAGGCGCGGTCTACAGCGAGGACACCCTTAAAAAAATTGTCGGAATCGCTCGGGAGCACGGGTTAGTTATTCTCGCGGATGAGATTTACGACCGTATTTTGTTTGACGACGCCGTCCACGTACCCCTGGGCAGTCTCGCCACCGACGTGCTGTGCATTACCTTTAACGGGCTGTCCAAAAACTATCGGCTCGCCGGGTTTCGTTCCGGCTGGTTAATTATCAGTGGCGCGAAACATCTGGCACGCAACTATATCCAGGGCATAGAAATGCTGGCCTCCATGCGGCTGTGTGCAAATGTGCCGGCCATGTACGCTATTCAGACCGCGCTGGGCGGGTATCAAAGCATCAACGATCTGGTGAAGCCCGGTGGCCGCTTTTACGAGCAGCGCGAACTCGCGTGGAATCTGGTCACCCAGATTCCCGGTGTCAGCTGTGTCAAACCCGGCGGAGCGTTGTACCTGTTCCCCAGACTGGACCCGGAAATTTACCCCATTCAAAACGACGAACAGTTGATATTGGAGCTGCTGCTCCAGGAAAAACTGCTACTGGTGCAGGGCACTGCGTTTAACTGGATCGACGAGCAACACTTCCGAATGGTGTTTTTACCCCGCGTGGACGAACTTGAAGATGCCATTGGCCGCCTCGGCGAATTTCTACGACGTTTGCGCCAGGGTTAAATTGGGCGCCGCCACAGACAAATACAGGGAATTAAGGTTATGACCAAGAAAATCGATAGCAATAATGGTCCTGAGCAAGAGACCCACGGTAACCTACCCGGTGCCGCACGTGAGCTAACGAATTTTAACGGCGCGGCACTGCTCGACGAAAACGGCAATGAAATCCCCATTACCGAAAAAATGGTGCAAAAAGCGATTGCGGAGCTACAACCCGACGAAAACTAAGCACCTGATGCTGAGCCCTTCAGCGACAACACCCCATCACCAAGTATTTAGTGTTTGCTTTCACCCGTAACCCTATAGCCAACCGTTGTCAGCTCCATCTCCAACGTTAAATTATTGCCGGCGGATGCGCGGTAATAACTGAACTCCCGGCGTCCAACGCCCTCCCGTCGCAACTGATCAAACGCCGCGCCAATGTCGATATTCGGCTGCGTCAATGTTGTTAACATACGCGCGTGATCGAGACCAATGTTCCAGGTGGCGAGGACTGTTTCCGTCAGATCTACACATGCCGCAACAGCAGCCGAATCCGCGTCGGCCCGCTCCTGCGAAAGTACAACTTTGCATGCCTGCCAGTGACAAAATGCATCGCGAATCGCGAGGGTGCCAGCTAACCTGCCCTCCACACTGTAACCGGCAATATGCGGGGTACCCAGCAGGACGTTGTGCAGCAGGTCAAGATCAATATCCGGCTCGGACTCCCACACATCGAGTATTACTCCTAATTCAGCACCCGCCATTAAATGCTCCCGCAGCGCGGCGTTATCAATCACCCCCCCGCGCCCCGCGTTAAGCAGTACGGTTCCTGGGGCCAATTGCGCCAATACATTTCGATTAATCATGTGCCAGGTGGGATGCGCACCACCTCGGGTCAACGGGGTGTGCAGGCAAATAATTTGACAGTCGAGGATCTCATCGAAACCAACTCGATCGGCCATCCCATCCCCATCGAGAAACGGGTCGTATACGCGGCAGGTCACCCCCAGCTGCTTTAGACAGCGATACAGCCGACCACCAACCTGTCCACAGCCAACAATGCCGACCGTGCGTTGTCGCCAAGCTGGTACACCGGCACAAAGTGCGGCGATAACATACTGCACCACCGCGTTGGCATTGCACCCCGGCGCATTGGCGAACTCGATACCCCGCGCCGCCAGATACGCCTGGTCGACATGATCCGCACCGCTGGTGGCGCTTCCGACAAATCTCACGCTGCTGTTTTCCAGCAGCGCGGCGTCCACGGGGGTTACCGAACGCACCAGCAACGCGTCGGCGGCGCTTAGATCGGCCGCGCAAATCTCTCTTCCTCTCAGGGTCACCACGTCGCCAAAAGGCGAAAATAGTTCGCGCACATTGAACATGTCCTCGTCCGCAACAATTTTCATGCAACGTTCCCCAGTTGCTCATACAACGGGATTGGCATCCCAATCCCGCTGCAAATTTGGCACAAAAGATTAAGCACCACTAGCCTCGCGGTGCAGGTTAGTCACCGCAGTCCGCAAGCCATCGAGACCATAGTCCTCGCACAGGGTCAGGGCGGGCGGCAGGTCAAAACCATTCCAGTGCAGATCCACCATGTCGAGACTCTCAGGGGCATCGGCCATCAGGGTTGCCAGGCGGCGGCTAAGTTGCAACTGTTGGGCAGAGCTCGATAACTGCCGCGCAATACGGGCAGCGCCCCTGAAGCCCATGGCTGCGACCCGCTCGGGAGCGGCCAGCATTTCATCAAGAGTAGTAAATTCCTGTAACAGGACTCGGGCAGTTTTTACCCCCACTCCCGCGACACCCGGAATATTGTCCGACGGGTCGCCCACCAGCGCCAAAAAATCGGGAATGCGCTCCGGCGCAAAACCCCACTCTTGTATGAATGCTTCTCGAGTAACCGACGCTTTGCGCCCATAGTCCCACAGGCAATCACCCCCACCCAGCAATTGCGCGAGATCCTTGTCGCTACTCACCACCACGGCATTGTGCCCGATCTCGCGGCCGCGCCGGGCATAGGTCGCGATCAGATCGTCTGCTTCGTATTCAGCGCTCGCACAGGTGGCGATACCCAACGATTCCGCGACGGCACGACAAGCGGCGAGCTGAAACGCCAACGCTTCATCAGGCAATGCGCGATTAGCTTTATAGGCGGGATACCAGCGATGACGAAATCCGGTGCCCAGGCTTTCGTCAAAGGTGGCGACAATATGGGTGGGACGCTCTTTGGTCATCAAACCCAGTAAAAAACGCGCAAACCCGTAAACAGCTTCCGTGGGCAGGCCGGAACGACTTTGCCACAGGGGCTGGTAGGCGAAATAACTGCGAAAAATATAGATTGAGCTATCGATCAGATACAGGGGCGCGCGGGTGCCAATGCCTGTCATCGTAGCGCGTCTCGACTATAGCGCTGGGCACGTAACGGATTACCGCCCCCGCGACGATTAACCAACGCATCGGCAAAGCGAGCGGCGCGCGCTGGCAAGCCGGATTGACAGTAGCGTAGCACCTGTTCGTGCACTCGATCTGCAAACTCATTACCGTCAGGACCGGCGCCACGTTCCCCCTTATAGCCATTCAGGTTGTCAGCACTCAGCCGAAAATGTAGTCCCAACGCCTCGGAAAATATCCACTCCAGCGCCTGGGGCTTGACTTCCACCGCCTCGAAGGCGCGTTGTTGTTGTCGATCACGCCCATCCGGGGCGTACCAATACCCAAAATCCACCTGCTGGCGCCGTTCACGCCCGGCGATGCACCAATGTGCGACCTCGTGCAGAGCGCTGGCCACATAGTCGGCCCGGTAGATAAGGCGATGATACGTCGTCCCATTGCGGGCCGGAAGATAGACGGGTTCCTCTCCCCCCCCACACAGCCGCGTGTTGCATTGTCGGTAAAAACAGCGTTCAAACAGTGTTTCTACCCACCGTGCGCTACACTCGGCAACGTCCTCAGGGTTGTTACCAACGGCCATCGGTTTCGTCCAGACAGGGAGTGGCAGCCAGTTTTGCGTAGTACTCATCGCTAAGAAATGCCCGTCCGGCCAGCAGATGTTCCAGATACCAGCGCGCAGGGAGCAACTGGTTATCAATGCTGGCTTGATTAGCTACATAGGTCCAGGCGGGGCGCAACCCTTCGGCCATTTCGATCAGAAAATACTCCCGGCTGTAATAGACGGGCGTACCCTCATGGGGATCGAGCTTGGCTATTTCCCCATGATCTGCCAACTGGTAGAGCACACCCTCTACCCGTTCATCTGGGGCATACACG
The DNA here is from genome assembly GCA_041600415.1 of Porticoccaceae bacterium. GTDB lineage: Bacteria > Pseudomonadota > Gammaproteobacteria > Pseudomonadales > Porticoccaceae > JBFJKD01. The sequence continues at coordinate 197,973 of JBFIKF010000003.1, forward strand.
ATATTGGCGCAGGCCCAGGTCGGATTGTGCCGCGAGCGTTTGTTAAAACGCAGCCCAAACCCCCACAGTCGTCCCGCTACCGCGTCCCTCACCCGCAGTTCCCGCGCCCGCATACGCGTAACATCCATATTAGAGCCATAGGCAAAATAGTACGTCATCACGCTTGCCGCCATGCCGGAGTTCATACACGGAATTAAAAAAAATGACACAAGGTATTGTGCTTTTGAAACTTGGAGAGTACCTTATGTAGTGGTTAAAGGGTAGTCGCCGGACAGCGCAGGTGCCGGCGCACTGCCTAATCTGCCGACCGCGACAGCCAGGAGCGTATATTATGACTGCCTCTAGCGTGTGTCACAATATAGACAATGTGGTCGACCTCTTCACCCGCAAACCCTACACTGATCGCAGCCTGCGCCGCTTTATCCGCCTCGCCCCGGAAATCGACGACCTGGAAATGCTGTACTCCAACGATGCCCATCCGGACAAACTGTTTACCATCAAAATACTTTGTTGGGCCCTGCGCGAAGATGGCGAAATTGAAGGTATGGTGCCGTGGCTGGATCAACTGGCCTGCTGCACCGAGCTCAACGATCCGCTCAACGGCCAATGGGAGGGTTACTACGATCCCGCCATCGATGACGTTTTTTTTGAGCCACCCATACACAAGGCGCTGGAGTTAGAAACCGCTGCCGAGTACTACGACCACATTTGCACTACTGACAGCGATATCATCCAGGAAATCCCGGATACCATCGGCACTCACGCAGTGTTTTCCGACGACGGCTTCAAAACCCTGACGCTGAAGGAGATCATCAGTTGGCGGCTGCACCACGACGGTACGCTGGCGGGCATGATTGCCGATGAACACAAGATTGTCGCTACACCCGTATTACCCCGCGACCCATGCCTGCTCGCCGCTCCGCAGGATCCCAATTTTCACTACTACTTCCAGCACCATATCGCGAATAAAATCAAAGCCCAGGACCCGGAAGCCCTGGCAGCGATTTCCATGCTGGTGGAGACTTGACCGGCCCTCCCCTCTAAACTTGGCTTTTGCGTATGTAATACAGATAAGTGGTTCCAGATTGACTGTGTTCCAACAACTGATAACCGAGAAATCGACAAAATTTGGGAATATCCCGTGTGGTAGCCGGATCCGTAGCAATCACTTTGATCACTTCCCCCGCGAGCAGTCCGCGCACTGCTCCGTGCAGCATCATGACCGGTTCCGGGCAATGGGTGCCGGAGGTGTCCAGTTCGTGATTAAACCTGATGTCCATGCGATAATTTTCCCAGAACTCGTCCGCCGCGTGAAGCGCTGTATGCCGCAATCCGGCGCGATGGTAATCCACCCACATCACCGTTGTAGCTAATACCATGATAACCGTCCTGATCGAACGCCACATCGCCCCCGGCATGGCCAGCACTTACGAAAGTTTTGCCAGGCAAATTATCCAGGCCACTGTGTCCATGCCGGGCTTTATCTCCGGTGAGTCGTTAAAAGCCATCGACTCAGCGGAAACTCGCTATATCATCGTCAAAATGCAAACCATTGCCGATTGGCAGCGTTGGCTGGTTTCTCCACAGCGCCAGGAACTGGTCGCGTTGCTGGCACCCGTGCTGCGCGAACCGGAAAAGATTTCTCTGCTGACTCATTAACGGTCGTGGCGAGCAGAACCGAGGCCGGATATAAACTTCGCGGTCGCGGTTGCGGCCTGCGTCAGCAGAGTCTGCTGGGTCAGGCCCGACGCTCGGGTGGGTAAAAAATCGTGATCACCGCTTTCCAGCCAGTGCATGGTCAGGGCGCCCGACAGGGATTGTGCGGCGAGCTCCTGTGGCGTGCCAAACGGGTCCCGTGTGCCCTGCAGGATCAACCCGGGGGTCACCAGCCCACGCAGGTGTTCAGTGCGCAGTTCGGCGGGTCGACCCGGGGCATGAAACGGATAACCAAAGCAGCACAGACCAGTAACGCCCAATTCATCCGCGAGCAAACTCGCCATGCGACCACCCATGGACTTTCCGCCAATCAACAGCGGCCCGACTATCGCCGGATCGGAGGCCACCTCCCGATATAGATCCCGCCAGTATTGCAGTAGTACCGGCTGGGAATCCGGCGGCCTTCGCTTGCCGCTTTCGCGCACCCGTTGCATATAGGGAAATTCAAAGCGTATTACCGTCACCCCAGCCCGGTTCAATGCCGCAGTCAGTCGTTGCATGAAATCGCTGTCCATTGGCGCACCCGCGCCGTGGGCTAATATCAGGGTGCCGATAGTTTTATCACCCGCCGCGCTATCCGTCAGCAGTTGCGTGGGCAGCGCCATCAACGCAGGGGGAAGAAAAACATACGCATATCCGCGGCCAGCAGTTGCGGTTGTTCCAGGGCCGCAAAATGCCCGCCCTTTTCCATATCCTGCCAGTGCACAATATTGTAGTGGCGCTCAGCCCAGGCCTGTTTGGGATTGGTGATATCGTTAAAGTGCGCAAATCCCGTAGGGGTTGCGACATATTCTTTGGCGGGACCAAACAGGCCCGAGGTCATGGTCTCCTGGTACAGGCGAATAGCGCTGGGCATGGATTCGGTCACCCAGTACACCATAATATTGGTCAGCAACTCGTCAAAGCTCACCACCTCCTCGACGTTTCCGGAATGATCCACCCAGGCGTTAAACGCGGTCATCACCCAGGCCGCCAGACCCAGAGGCGAATCGTTCAGGGCGTAGCCCAGCTGATCTGGCTGGGTACCCTGAATCTGGGCGTAACCCATACCCTTTGTCACGTAGCGGGATACTAGCGACATGGTGCCGGGCACCACATCCATTTCCTGTAATTCAACGGCATCCTCACTGGTACTGCTGGGCAATAAATTCAGATGCAACCCACATATGTTTTCTGGTGCTGCCAACGCTGCATGGATGCCGGCCAGCGCGCCCCAGTCGCCTCCCTGCACTCCATAGCGTTGGTAACCCAGTTGGTCCATCAACCCGGTCAGATACTGGGCAACTTTTTTGATATCGCAGCCGGGTTTGGCGGGCGCATCGGACCAGCCATAGCCCGGCATGGAAGGACATACCAGGTGAAACGCATCCTCGGCCCGGCCACCGTGGGCCACCGGGTCTGTTAACGGGCCGATGATTTTATGAAACTCCACCACCGATCCCGGCCAGCCGTGAGTCATCAGCAGCGGCAAAGCGTCTGCATGGGGTGAGCGCACATGCAAATAGTGAATATTTAAATCATTCACTTTCTCGATATATTGCGGAAATGTATTTAACTCCGCTTCCCAACGACGCCAGTCGTATTTGTGCAACCAGTAATCCACCAGACGCCGCATAAAATCGATATCGGCCCCCAGCTTCCAGCCGCTGTCGGGCATGGCGTGGGGAAAGCGTGCATTGCGCAAACGGTGCTTAAGGTCGTCGAGCACGGTGTCGGAAACAGCAATCTTAAATGGCTGAGGCATGGCTACTCCGGTTAACTTTTAATCTAACGAATCAGTTTGATGGCTTGCGAGCACCGTGGAATCCTGTGCTAGTTGCGCTGCCCGGGACAGGCGTTCCCAGTCCCGCTTGACCAGGAGATTACAACTTTCCAGGACAGGATCGTAGGCCACCACCACGTCGCCGCGCCGCAGTTGCTCGCGCACCTGCCGTATTTTGCTGTCCACAGACGCTTCGTGAAATCCGTAATCCGTACCTTCGCGACCAATATATTCTTCGATGATCGCCTCCAGTATATCGGGTGCAAGGCGCTCCACCGGAATCAGAATCACGGGGTAGCGGCGCCCGGTTTGCGAAAACGCAGGGTCATGCGGTCACTTTCGCCAATCGCGAGATACCTGGCCCGATCTTTTTCCCCCAGTTTTAAAGACGGCGGCAAGGTCCACACCCCAGCCGGGTGATCTTTGGTATCTTTGGGATTAGCATTAATTTCGCTGCGTGCGTCGAGCACAAACCCGGCTTTTTCGGCCAGATCAATCACATAGGCTTCGGTCATATAGCCACTGCTTTTCATTGCTTCCCAGGAGGTGCCTGGCGCGGCGCGGTGCTCAACCACCCCAAGCATGCCGCCGGGCTTAAGGGCTTTGTAAAATAACGCAAATGCCTGCGCTTCGCTTTTTGTGCCCAGCCAGTTGTGTACATTGCGAAACGTCAGTACTCGGTCGGCGCTGCCCTCGGGCACGGTCAACAGTGACTGCTTGGGGTCGAATAACGCGAGCTTCACAGCGCTGTAGACATCACCATCGCTTGCCAGTTTGGCTTTGAAGCGAGCCAGATTGGTATTGTAGTAGGCTACCCCCGTGTTGTCTGGAAAGTGCGCGGCGTAATAGGTTCCGGGCCGCAGATACGGCGCCAGTATTTCCGTATACCAGCCCGCCCCAGGCCATATCTCCACCACTGACATGCTGGGCTCGACCTGAAAAAAAGCCAGGGTGCGAGTCGGATTGCGGTAGTCGTCCCGCGCTGCAAACGCCTCGGTGCGATGCTCCCCTTGCAGAATATTCTCACCCACGACCGCATTTGCCGCAGCGTTGAGCAGCCCTCCAAGCAGTATCACACCTGCGTACCCGAGGTATCTCCCCAACTCAACCAATCCGGTATTGCGTCTGGCGATTTTCATGGTTCTCTCCCGTAGCTCTGATGATTGTTCATACCGAATAATTTTTCATCTGATTTATCAACACCTGCTCGCTTTCACGGTGCGTCTTAATGTCGGCAATTTTGTCTGGTTAGCTGGCGCGGCATTGCGGACAGGGTATCCACCGGGATTATTCAATCAACCTCGAACAGCACCTCTGTCACGCCGCAGACAGGGATAATAGTGAATGGTTTAACCGACCGGTGCTAAAGGTATCACACTTTTTCCTGATCAAAATTGAAAAAGCGTCGCGCGTTGTCCCCCAGGAAAGCGGATTTCTGCCGGTCATTCAAAAACGGTAATTCTTTGGTTTCTTCAATTTGCTTGCGCACCGCTTTAAAATCCACTTCGTGAGGGTAGTCGGTGGAAAACGCAAACGGTTCTATGCCTACCCGTTGTACCAGATGTTCCAGCGTCGGCTCTTCCCCCTCACAACCAATCAGTATTTGCCCGCCGGTCAGGTATTGCTCAAAGGTTTTGTTAAACTTCATCATATCTGCGTCCAGCTCGGCGTTGCGCGCCATCCGATCAAGGAAAATCGCGCACCACGCGGAACCACCCTCCGTAAACGCCACCTTCAGGTCAGGCAGCTGCTCGAAAATACCAGCGTGGACCATACTGCTGCAGGCGATCATCAAACCTATCGGATGATGTACCACATGGGACGCCGCCAGGGTGTCGTAGGCATCGAGCCCCATGCCACCGTTTGGCCCGCCATGCACACCGAGCACACAACCCAGACGCGCCGCCTCCTGGTACACCGGCCAGTAATATTCATGCCCCAACGGCAACGCAAGTCCGCTGGAGGGCAGCATCGCTCCCGGCAGCTTGAGATCATTGACCGCACGCCGCAACTCCGCCACCGCGTGTTTCGGGCTTTGCATGGGGATCAGCGCCATCGGTCGTAGTTTATCGCTGAGTCGCCGGTAGCGATCTCCCACGTAATCGTTGTAGGCCTGACAAACAGCCGTTGTATATCCGACCTGACGCAACGCGCCAACGGTAAGCCCTTCGCTGGTGTACATCACCGTATAATCCACTTCGGCCTTGTCGAGAAACTCCAACCAGTCTTCACCGCTGCCTTTACGAAATCCAGAAGCAGACTGCTGTTCACCCATAATGCCGAACTTTTCGCGATAGGTTGCCGGATCGGGCCAGTGCACTCCATCCAAAGTCGGAAATGGTGTGCGGAAAAAATTTTGGGGTTTCAAACACAATTCTTTTACCGAAGGGTGCGCGTATTCCGCCATCTCCTCCAGAGATTCCATAATATGGCCGTCGGCGTCCACCGCTCTTGCTATGGCGTCACTCATCTTTATCTCTCCTTAACGAAAATTGATCAGTCACCCAGATGAACATACCGTTGCCAGGACGGGCGTCATCACGCCCTGGGAATACTGGCTCCGGCCGCGTCAAGCTGCTCGCCCAACGCCTGCACCCCTTCGTAATACAGTCGCGCCGCGCCCAGCGCGGTGTCAAGTCCGGATAGCACATCCTGGGCCAGTTCTGCGGATTTCACGTGCTCGCGAATGGGACGCCACACGCGTTTGCCCGCGTGCTCAAGATCTGCCTTTTCGTGGTAGTCGAAAAAAAATACCTGCTCCTGGGTCAAGCCCAGATCGTCCCGCCATTTTGCGGCACTTAAATTAGTCTGTTCCTGAATAGCAGTCAGCACAAACTCCTCGAGGGATGTAGACAACCATCCGATGATCCAGTGACGATTTCGACACAGATTTTCCGTAATATTATTATACAGATCGACCTTCGGCACCGGCTTTGCATCGTTCAGTTGCGCGTCCGTCAATCCCACCGTACGGCCCATTTCCCACAGAATTTTGGTGTGCGCGGCCTCTATATTTTTATCGTAAACCAGCTCTTCGGTCATTTGAGCAATGGTTTTTCGCACCACTGCCGGGTCGGGACAACGGCTCATCCAGGCAGGCCGCCACACCGAGCTAAACAGACGATTACGGATGGAGTGTTGCAGCATCCACGCCTGCGCCTGACCCGGAGTTAATCGCTCCCTGAACCAGGGCCAACCTCCAGCCGCCTGTACACAGCGTTCAGCAATCGTATCGACAATATCATCACCGGGAGTTGCCATAGCTTATTCCTCTCTGGTACGAACCGTTATCGTTGCGACTGAATTAACTGGCATTCATTGCCGCGGTATTTATTTTTGACGTTGTAGATTTTTTTGGCGTTGTACACCTGAGATTTGGCGTTGTACACCTGAGATATTGTTTGCCGCGCTCCAAGCACACCAACCAAACTGATGCAGTGTCGCTCACGACCACAGCGAACGCTTACTTGGATAACATACAGGCCCACACCAAGCAGCGTCAACCCTGATACCGACATTACTTTTCCCGGGCGCCAGGCCGATGCAAACCCCGGGTGCCTGGCAGAACCAGGCCCAATCCCGTGTTAGGATATTGGGGTGTAAGATAATCAACGCCGCCCAAATTACCAAAGTCGGCAACACACTCAAGAACCCCCGGGGAATGCACTGAATGATCAGCCAGATTGCCACCGCCATGCTTATCCTGTTGATGTTCGGTATGGGGCTTGGGCTGACCACTCGGGATTTTCGCCGCGTCGCCGAGATCCCCAGAGCCACCCTGATTGGATTGTGCGGTCAGCTCCTGCTATTGCCAGCATTGGGTTTCGGGTTGTGCCTGGCGCTCAACCTGTCCCGGGACCTCGCTATCGGGGTTATGTTACTCACCCTGTGTCCGGGCGGCGTACTGTCAAATCTGTTTACCCTGTTGGGGCGCGGTGATGTGGCGCTGTCAGTCACCATGACCACCATCTCCAGCATGGTGACCGTATTCACCCTGCCGGTGGTGCTCAATATCAGCCTGCTGGTGTTCAGTGACAGCAGCGTCCAATTTACGTTACCCGTACTCAAAACCGCATTGCAGATTTTAGTGGTGACCATTATTCCGGTGTCGCTGGGAATGGTGGTGCTCCGCCGCGCACCGTTTTTCGCCGAACGGGCCAGTCGCTGGGTGCGCATCGGCTGCACCATTTTCCTGCCCCTGGTAATTGGCGGCGTACTGTTCAAGAACGGCGGAGAATGGTTCAGTAATTTTGCCAAGGCGGGCGCCCTGACCGTAACCCTGAATCTGTTAGCTATTGTGTTAGGTTACGCTTTGGGCAAACTCGCCAGGCTGGATGCCAGACAGGTACGCACATTATCGATAGAAGTGGGTGCGCAAAACGCCATGCTCGGCGTCACCATTGCCCTCAGCCCATTCCTGCTCAATAGCCCGCAAATTGCCATGGTGCCATCCATCTACGGGGTCACCATGGTTGTTATTCTGTGGACTTATGTCACCGTCGCAAACCGTGCGCAAGATAAGCGGTTGATCGCCGCGACAGCTCCGATAAATTAACTTCTTTTTGCGATGGCAAAGCGCGTATTGCAATGCGCACATCCTGCACCCAAAGTTAACGCCGCTAGCGCACGGCTTTTGTTGAGCCACGCATAAAGGTCTGAAAAATAAACAGGGCGAAAGCAAATACCCCGACCGAAAACACCACATCACCGGGGACGCGGGCCCACACCAGCCCTTCCATCAGTGCGCTGTGCATGAATTCAGCAGATCGGGCATAGGCGTAATAATATTTCACGCTCGCATAGGTTTGCCAAAGGCCCTGCGGCAGAAGCGACAGAAATGTCATCATCGCCAGGCCGATATTCAAACTCCAGAACGAAATTTTCAGCAACTTCTGATTCCATTGCCGAACGTCCGTCAGGCCGCGCATACAAAATAGCATCAGTCCCAGGCCGAGCATGCCGTACACACCAAACAGCGCCGCGTGACCATGATTGGCGGTGGTATTGAGACCCTGCATATAGTACAGCGCAATGGGCGGGTTGATTAAAAACCCGAACAGGCCAGCGCCGATCAGATTCCACACCAGGACCGCGCTGAAAAACATAAAAGGCCAGCGGTAATTGTTTTCCCAGAGCATTTCGTGTTCGATTTTGGAGCGATTGTAGGCCTCGAAACCAACCACCATCAGTGGCACCACCTCCAGCGCGGAAAACGTCGCGCCCAGTGCCAGTACGGAAATGGGTGTACCGCTCCAATACAGGTGGTGAAACATGCCCAGCACACCACCACCGAGGAAAATAATGGTGGCCAGCAGGATCATGGTGGTAGCCACCGATACACGCAGCAAACCCATGCGCACAAACAGCACCGAAATAATGGCCGTGGCAAACACTTCAAAAACCCCCTCTACCCAGAGGTGTACTACCCACCAGCGCCAGAATTCCATAATAGCAATGTGCGTGTGCTGCCCCCACATCAGACCAGCACCGTATAACAGACCGATGGAAACCGTGGCTATCACCACCAGGAAAATAAGCGACCCCGAGGTTTTATCCCGCAGTGCCGGCCACAGGGCGCGCAGCACCAGCACTACCCACAATAGTAATCCAACAAATAAATAGATCTGCCACATACGGCCAAGGTCAATATATTCGTAGCCCTGATGGCCAAACCAGAAATTGATTTTCAAATCGTCTATAAAACCGTGGACCGCCAACCACTGACCAGTGAATGACCCCACCACAATTAGCAACAGACTGACGAACAGAAAGTTCACCCCAAAGCGCTGAAATTTGGGTTCGTGCCCGGAAATCAGTGGCGCCACATAGAGTCCGGTCGCCAGCCAGGAGGTGGCAATCCACAGCACCGAAAGCTGTGTATGCCAGGTGCGCGTGATCGCGTAGGGCAGATAATCCACCAGCGGCAATCCGTAGAGTCCCTGGCCTTCCACCGCGTAATGAGCGGTGATGATACCCAGCAATACCTGCACCACAAACAGTGCCGTTACCACCCAGAAATATTTTGCTGTCGCGCGCATGGAAGGCGTTGCCAGCGCCCTCCCGATGACGTCCTCCTGGGCATAACCGGCCTCTGGTTGTAGATCCGCTCGCCATACATCGAACTGGCGGGCGTAATACCACACGATCAAGCCAATGCCAGCCAACAGCAGCACGATAGAAAAAAGGCTCCACATTAAAATGCTGGCCGATGGCGTGTTTCCAACCAGCGGATCGTGAGGCCAGTTGCTGGTATAACTGATGTCGTTGCCCGGTCGATTGGTTACCGCACTCCAGGCGGACCAGAAAAAAAACGCCGTGAGTTGCCGCGCGTCTGGGGTACTTAACGCTGCGTGCAATGGCAGCGCGTAATCCTGTCGTAACTTGAGATAACTGTCGCCCTGTGCTGTAAACAGCGCGACGTAGTGTGCGGCGACCGTGTTGATCGCCTGCGCGCGATTGGCGCTGATGGTGACGATTTCCGTCGCGGGATCGTAAGTGTTTTTGCGCATCTCGTCCCGCAGCAGCACTTTACGAATTTCAAGGTGCTGCGGTTCGGCGATCGCAAGCCCCGGCACCGGGTCCTGACCAATAAGCGACAGCAGCATCACGGCTTCGCGATGTAGCCAGTCCGCGCTCCAGTCCGGCGCCAGATAACTGCCGTGTCCCCAGATGGAACCTTGCTGCATGCCACCCATGGATTGCCATATATTCTGACCCCGCTCGATATCCGCACGGGTATAAACCACATCCCCGGCAGACGTTTGTACGGCTGCGGGAATCGGCGGAACCTGCTGATAAATTTGGCCGCCGAAATACAGCAAAGTAGCGAACGAGGCCACCAGGCTGACCAACAGGATCAACCACAGTCGCTTCACCGTAAACGTCTTACTGTACTCGCTCATGGCCAACCTCTTAGATTATGTAAACGCGCCGCAGCTTGAAGATCCAGGACGGTATAATAGAAAAATAGGGCCATCTTATCTGGCCAGCGTGTCTACGCCCACGATCTAAATCAAGAAAAGCTTGGATTGATAGAAAGGGATCTTAACGCAGGCCGAACCTGGTCCGGCCCCTAATCGCGATCAAGTGTGTTTACTCACTACGCCTTGCATCGGACGTCAATACCGCACTTTCGAAATGTGCGGCAAGATAGCGACTGCCGTACACGTTAATATGATCCATATCCTTGTACAGCAATTTGCCATGGCTATTTTTTATAGTAGTTTTTATGGGCGCGGGCGAGTACGTCGCCCACCCCATACGCTTCGCATATTGCTCTATAATTCGATTGGACTGCTTCGGATCGGCGCTAACCAAACCCTCCAGACAATCATCGCCAGCCCTATACAAAGGTTTTAACAACTTCAGCAACGTACTTTCCCGTTTAAACCGGCAATTTAATGGATTTTTGTTAAGCATCGGCACTTGCAACATAACAGTTACATTCTTTGACTGTAGCTCGTCCAGAACAATGGCACTGATGTCGTCCGCGCTCCGCACCCCATAGGATTCTTCTAGCAGATCTCCGCGAATCGCCACAAAAATCCGGCCTTGAAATTGCTCCAAAGCACGCTGGAATTGCATCTTTTTATCCAGGCATTCCTTTGGGTCCTCTACGTCGTCCTTTGCATTACGTTTTATCCAGGTAGCGCAGCCGCCTTCGGCAACAATCATTACCCTGTAGTTGTTTTTACGTGCCCACGACAATATGAGCGGTGCGTAGTGCTGCGCGTGGGAGTCGCCGGCGAGCATGATGTCGAAATTACCGTCCTTACGAGCGCTACAGATCACTTTAAATTCGCCGGCACATAGCGCTTTGGTATCGACGGAGGACACTTCCTCAGGGTCGAACTGATAACTGGAGCGCGCAGGATGGTAGTCATAGCGCTTGACGATATTAGTCACCAATACGCCGCACACTATAACGCACAGACTGACGCCAATAACCCGATTACTGCGAGCTTTTAGTTTTACAAAGGGTCGCTCTACATACTTATAGGACAATGCGCCCAGGGCAAAACAGGCAAAGACAATTAATGTTATGCCGAGCCCGGTCAATGGTTGATCCGTAATAGACCGGGTAAATGCAATCAGTGGCCAGTGCCAAAGGTACAACGAGTAGGAGCAAACGCCGATGGCAAGTAATGGTTTGGCGCTGAACAACCTGTGGGCAATGCCCTTACAGTGATTGGCGCTGTGAATAAAAAGCGCCGCGCCAACCACCGGCAGCACCGCTTTTGTACCTGGAAAGCCCTGCTCGACATACATCATCATGGGAGCGAGCATCGCTAACAGCGCTGCCAGTGACGCCCAGTCAACCGCCCGTCTGTCGCGAATATCTGGCAGCATACCAAAGGCCAGCGCACCGCCAATCAACAACTCCCACGCCCGCGAATAGACCATATAATACGAGTGCATGGGGTTGACACTCAGCAACCATTCGCTGACCCACAGGCTTGCGAACAGAGCTAATATAAACAGCGGAGCGAAAAATTTCCTGGCAACCAACTTATATACTACAGCCAGCATCAACGGCCACAGCAGATAATATTGCTCTTCCACACCGAGCGACCAGGTATGCAACAGGGGCGATGGATACAAACCCTGAGCAAAATAATCAACCTCCTGGGCAAAATAGACGTTACTCAGCTGCAGAAACCCGTATCGCATCGCCTTAAAGAACTCTTTGTATTCTTCAGGCGGCAGGCTTATGAATGCAAATAATGCGGTTATCACCAACATAACAAACAACGCGGGGAATATCCGTTTGGCACGTCGGGCATAGAATCGAGAAAAGCTAAACTCTGATGAAACAAGTTCCTGCGAAATAATCGTTGTTATCAGATACCCGGAGATAACAAAGAAAATATCTACGCCAATAAACCCGCCTGGTAACCAGGCGGGTTCGAGATGAAACAGAAAAACAGAAACGACTGCTAACGCTCTTAAGCCGTCGATCTCCGGGCGGTAGGCTGGATGCATAGGAATACTATATCTGGCGGGAAATACTATTAGTATTGATGGGGCGCCATTGTAATGTTTTCGGGACTTGAGTCATAGTGACAACGGCCACCTCCAGCCCCCACTTGTCCACGAGCTGCGCGACCCTAAATCCAGATGGCCTGGAAGTAAGTCCTACACGACAGGGCTTATATTAAATAAAGTCCTTTAATAAAAAATCCTATTAGAGCGATCAAACCTTTCACCTGATTTTTAACTCCCAAAAATCGGCGATAAAGCAGTACATTTCGTCAATAAGGCCTGCTATCTGGAAGAGACCGGCCAGAATTTACCATTTCTACTACCTCTGCAAATCTTCGGTGATAGGTGCCTTCCGTTAGAGTAGTGGCAATATTTATTGTTATTCTCCGTTTGGTTATGACGGTAACTCGAGTCTGAGTGTCGCTGACGGGCTCGAGCCATGCGCCCATGACAGCGCCCCAGGAAACCAAGTTTGGTCCGCTACCGGTAAGCATGTAACCCTGCTCTCTATGTTCCTCGATAGCATCTGCCCCCTCCCACCGGAACACTTTTTTAGCGATTTCCCACGCTATATCCTCATTAACTGGATAGACCTTGGTCGTCCCATCACTTCCGGATTCCTTCGCTCCAACAACATCGTTCATCGTGGAACATCCGCTAAGAAGTACACCGATGAACACTACGATGAACACATGCAGAGCGTTGAATTGATTATCTTTCATTCTAGAATTCTCCCGTGTAGTGAGCGTCGCGAATTATTGTTGAACGTCGTATGCACCATCCGTTCAGATCATATAGGGCGACGGATAACTTGTTCGTATTCTTCGAAAACACGTTGAAATTTGCAAGTCGAGCACAGCATCAATCCCTGATAATTTATTATTTGTCCGGCTAATATAGCCTATCTATTTCCAAAATCAATCAATTATTTCATCTTGGTTAGCCGGTCCTTCACAGGTCATATTGTCCTGATTACGGACCCCATTTATGCGCTAACTACTTCCTGATACTCGGCGTAAATGTCCAGGCCCAATCGCCTTTCCGGTGAATCATCGATTTCTTGTCCGCCGAAACACTTATATTGTCTGACGCCTGCGGTGTGGTTCCCAGCAGCATCGGTGACGGCACGAACAATTGTTCTGGGCGGATGTCGCGGCCTGCCGGAACGGACTTGCGACCACCGGTACAAACCTGTGCGACGTCCACCACCGGAAAGGTAGTTTGCACACTTAGCTCAATCGCGCCACCCAAACCATCCTTCACCCCGAGCAGCTCAAAATGTTCATAGTCGCCCCTGACTACAGGCGGCAGACAACCAGGCTCCGGATCGCGGGGATTGGTTACCACAGACTTTGAGTTCTGAAAAATGGGCGTACCCACCAACCTTGCTTCGCTAAGTTTCCAATCCATATCAATGACAACGCGATCTGTCACGCTCGCGAGCGCCGCACCCTGCCCGGGTTCGCTGGTGATGTAGGGCGTGCCCTGATATTCGCCAACAATGTGGTAATGCACGACCTCGGCGCTGGTCCAGAACTGCGCGGATTCAGCCGCCTCCATAGCCTCTGCTAGCGCACTCGGATCCATACCCATGCCCTTGATCATCTCGTCGTATACGGCCTGCTCTTCCGCGCTCATTTGTTCTTGAGCCAGCGCAGAACCCGATAGCAAGGTGAAACTAATCAATAAACATAGTGTAACTACCACACCGCTAGACTTGGCCTTGTTCATAACACTCCTTTTTGGTAAATAATAATTGGTGATTGTTAACGTTCTGTTTCCCCGGCCCATCCATAGTAATTATTTGTCAGGCTCCACGTATCAGCCATATATAGAGCACGCTGGCCACGATGCTTAGCGTCGTGCGAACCCCATGAAGATTGCCCCAGCGCTCCAGCAATTTACGGGTTTCAGCGGGACTAAGGCCGCCTAGTTTAATTCAACGTTCCTTTTCCAGGGTACTCCCAGCGGTAACCTTTTTTGAGCAAACAGATCACATAACGGTCGGCGACTAAAGGTGAGCGCCAGTGTTGCTTTTCGACGCGCAACCCATGGGTATGCGGTAGCCAATTGTTACCAACCACAGTGCCCTGTTGTAAGAGCGCACCGTCCCTGCCGTCTTGCACAATAAATGCTTGAGTGGAGCGCCCGCCCAGCAGGGCCACTGCTTGCGCGTCAGGTGTTTCTGTTGACGCCGACGCCTGATCAAGGCAGGTACCGGCATCCTTGTAACCCGACCACTCTGGCGCATCTTCTGGCGCGAGCAAACGGTAAGTATGTCTTGTATTTGTGTGGGCCATGCGCGGTCTATTGGCATCATTGAGCAGACTGGGCGAGTCAGGTGAAGTCCCTGGGAATCTGTACCAATACTGCGCTTTTACGGCCAGTGGTATAACCACGGCAACACCCTTCGAAAACTCCTGGTTTTCCATCACCAGCGATCCGTCTGACGCCACAGACAGCAAACGGTCCACTGAGCTGTGGTAGAGCACTGGAAAGAACGGCGCAACGCCATCCAAACCCCACGACTTGTCGGGGAACACCACACTCCCATCACGACAAGGTAATTGAGACGCAGCCAACAGGCGTTCCTTTAACAACATGTCACCCACCCAGGCCTTGACAATCAGGTCGCTATCCCCCTGGTTTTCTAAAGTTATGTGGGTGACCGCCAGAAGATCATAATTGTTGTGCAGGGGTTCATTCAGACCCAGGGGGAAAAACAGCGCCGCGAGCACGACCCTGGTTCCATCGTCCGCCTGACCAAAGTTTTCATACGAGCCTGCCAGATTCGGACACTGGGAAGCCGTATTGGCCACTGTCCTTGGCCAGTGGTCGGGATAGGGCTGGCGCGAGACGCAACCTGCCATGCAGATCAGACAAATAAACAGACTCAGGAAAGAACGCATGCTACACATGATCGCTGAACCCATATGTTTACAGCTCCAGTGACATCAGGCGGACGACCCTGACGGGCCTATTCTAAATTGGCCGGATAATGGTGCCTAACTATTTATTAGTTGTTTCCCAAAATCTCGAGTCTATAGGCCAGGGGGATCAAAGCGTCTGGGCTCTTGTTTCTTACTTGGACTTCTGATGTTATTAATCCTTGTCGCGGCATGCTGGGCCTGAACTCTCCCCAAACCCCCGGCCTGAGCGCCACAGCCATAAGCGCCCCAGCGCACGGAATGTATTACCATAAAGGGCTATGGTGCACAGTTGGGAGGGCTTTGTATTCCCCTCACCCCAATTACCAACGCGGCCTGAACTGGTAATACGCCCTAAACTATACGCACGGCCTGAATTGTCCACAGGGTCTGAAGAAAAGGTGTTTGAAAATGAAAATTTCCGCTAAAACCTTTGCCGCATTCTGTCTCGGTATGTCGCTGTTCTACCTCAGCGGCTGCGAAACCACCACCTCGGGCAGCAGCGTGGGCGCGAATCGCTCCCAGCTACTGCTGGTGTCTTCAGCGCAGCTTGAGCAGATGTCGGTGGAGGCCTACGGCCAACTGAAAGCAGACGCAACCAGTAAGGGTGTGCTGAATAAAGACCGGGCCATGCTCAAGCGCGTGCGCGGGATTTCCAGTCGTCTCCAGGCGCAAACCGGTGTATTCCGCGGAGACGCACTGGGCTGGAACTGGGAAGTCAACGTTATCAGCAGTGATGCACTCAACGCCTTCTGCATGCCCGGCGGCAAGATCATGGTGTATTCAGGATTGATCAATCAACTCAAGCTGACTGACGCCGAGATTGCCATTGTGCTCGGCCACGAGATCGCCCACGCCCTGCGGGAGCATTCCCGGGAACAGGTTTCCCAGGCCATGGCGGCCCAGACAGCCATCGGGATCGGCGCTGCGGTGCTGGGTATAGGTGACGCCGGGGCGAATATGGCCGGCACCGGTTACCAGGCACTGGTCGCCAGCCGTTTTAGCCGCAATCACGAAACTGAAGCCGACCGCATTGGCCTTGAACTCACCGCGCGAGCGGGTTACGACCCCCGTGCCGGTGTTACGCTGTGGAATAAAATGATCAAAGCCAGCCAGGGCAACAACCCGCCGGAATTTCTCAGCTCCCATCCGACGCAATCCAGTCGGGTTCGCGACATTGAAAAATTATTGCCCACCGTGATGCCGCTTTACGAAGCCGCTACCCGCAGGTGATGCGTCGTATTTGAGTGAAGGGTGTGGTGCAGAGTTGTGGATCGAGGGGGCTGGCCCTTTTATTCTCAAGTGCGGGTTATCAGTGAGTCTTCCCCTTTTATTTTTCGACCCCTATTACCTTTTCAATTCTCTTTGTTAATTTTTTAACTTTTTCCTTTCCAAAGTGAACGTCATTTTCAAGGGCTGTCCTAACCCCATCGTCTTGAAGAAGCTCATACACGACATTGCTAATCCCCATTTTTGTCTCCAAATGCATTGAAACAGCATCTTCAATATACGCCGCCTGCCATCTAGTATAGGTTTCTTCATCGAACTGGTGGTCATTTACCGTGAGAGCAATAGACATCTGATGATTATATAAATCAGACAGGTACGCCCACTGTGACGAAAACCAAGTATACAAGGCAGCGTAAGCGCCTCCGAAAATAGCGCCCAACCACGGCACCGTGTCAGCTATCTCTTTAAGCAACTGTTTGTATGAAAAAGCCAGAACTGCGCCCTCGCTTGCAGATGATTTAAGCCCTATCGCCAGCATATAAAGCATCAGAGAGATGAGGGTTGCCCTAAGGAACACGGCCTTCCCTCCATTTGGTATGCATCGCAGAACAAACTCTGCAGACAATAATTCAAAAAATATATTCATAGTTGATTAAACCTAAGGCTTTGCCAATAACAGTCGAAGCTGCGCATAGAGTGTCCCGCGGCGGCCGCGACTATTGCGGCTGGAATGAAACCGCACAACTTGTTAGCGCGCGGAGCTATCCACTGCACTCAAAACCTCCTGTTTCGTAAGGCACTGCGCAGCCATTAACAGAGACAACAGGCTCAAGAAACTGGTTTTATCCAGAACGGGCGGCCCGCCTGGGCCATAGCCAAGCTTCAAGCGGCCGCCAGATTTACGAAGGTCTTTATAGTATGAAAACCAAATGTCAGTAATTTCGTCGCTCGGCTTATAACTGACCAGAAACACAAAAGGCTGATAAGTGGCTCCGGGTTCACCCAGCGGGATGACACCGCGCAAGTAGGGTTCCCACACTTCACCGGCCTCCTGCAAGTTGAAGCTTTTTTTAATATACCCTCGCTTACCGCAGGAGCACAAAAACCATCCCTCGCCGTCTCTGTGATTCGCGATGAGGTCAACGATGTTGGCGGCCCAGGACTGTTGCCCACAACTTAAATCTGTGCAATTGATATTCCAGCCCATACTCAACCTCTCTGCGAACTAACGCCTCGGCAACAGGAACAAAAATACGGATCATTTAAGTGTCCCAGCCTAATACGACTTGACTGATAATTGGTGTCGATAATTAGTGTCAGATGAAAAACTATCTCCTTGGGCATGGGATCCCTTTTTTTGATCGTCACACGACGGCCGCATAACTGCTTTATTTCATGCTTAAGCCGATCAATACCCAACACCACCCCCTAATAATAGTTTTTCGTCTGATCCCATATTTTTAAAATCAAGACTCGATTTTCCGCGCTATCCATTGCGTATGTTCGCGAGAGAAAGCGTTTTCAGTATTAATAACAAAGTCCGAAAAATCATCTTCAGTAACAGATTTCCATTCGGTTTTAATGAATCCAATTTCATGGGCTGCAAGCGAATATGAAGAACTTAACTCATTATGCTTTTTTGCTTGGATCCAGGTTAATACTGCACTGGCAGCAGTGGCTATAACTTCTACAGGTAGAGAAATCGAAGAATCGTAAATCCTATACATCAACATAATAACAGCCGCGCTGTGCAAGATTACCGACACAACAAACCAGCTAGATGCTTTTTTCTTGTTAAAATTTGCCTTCTTAGTATACCAGTTTGCCTGATTATCAATTCGTTGGTTTTTGTAAAGTATTTTTCGGTCATCAAATGACTGGGAGCGTACTGAGCGCATTACATCTGTTATTGGTTCCTTGGCACCTTCGGTGGAGCTTAGCACTGAGGACAGGCTTTGATTTTGGTTTAACACTTTCTTCAAATCGGTGATAAAATCTGCTTCAGCAGTATTTTCTTCATGGAACGGTTCAGCTTTCATCATCCATTTCCAAGATAATGTTTTTACCGATTCCGCCACAGCTCTTCCGTTGTACCAAATATCATCGGGCTTGCTTGTCTTAAGGTAGATAAGAATCCCTAAGGTAACAATGAAAAGTAGTGCCGATAGCAACGCGCCATAAGTGTTAACTGGAATAAAAAAAGAAACCGCCGCAGCAATAACTAAAAGTCCCAAATAAAATCTTAGGCAGATATAATATCTGTTTTGAGAATCCAATGATGCCTTATCCGCTGATTGGTACAATCCGGGGAAAGAGTCCTCTTGTATTTTCATTCGCGCCCTTTCTAACTTGTTATCTATTTGTAGCGGCGTCTTCAATTGCTTTCATCATTGATGCATGACTCCAGCGCACGATAGAGCTAGCATTATCTCTTATATGCTTGGGAATATTAGCTGGCGGCTTATCGCCTTTATAAATACCAATAACGCCTTTTCCCATTTTTCTACTTTGTTCGATTTCCCACTTTACCCAATCACTTTTCATACTGTTTGGAGAGAGATAAACCATTGTCACCGATGCCCTTTCAATTTTGTCCCTGATCTGGCGCTTGATGTATTCATCCTGATCACTGTTGTACGCTTTTTTCACCGAGTGATCTGAAAATTCGAGGTCCACGCCATTATTTTTAGCTTGGCCTCGCAGCAGAATAATCTCATTCATGTCATCGCTAGAAAAACTAATAAACACATTTCTCTTGGATTCGCCTGCATTTCGCAAGTGTTCCTTAGCTTTTTTTTCCAGCTCATTTTTATCAACCGGAGAAAAACTATAGCCGCCACCTCCACCCATATTAGTCTCCTTTAATCTCAAATTCTTTACAAGATATACAAACACCACAGGGCTCATCGCCGCCCATATGGCATGAGTACGATGAAATACCTTTTTCATTTGCCATTTCAATAACATCTTTCTTATAAAAATCGCGTAATGGAGCGACGATCGTTATCGTTTGCCCCATTGCTTTTGAAATGGTGTATTCGGCAGACACAAGAAAGTCGTCAGTTTGATCTGGGAATATTGCCGTATCTTCCCTCAAAAGCCCAATAGATACACTCTTGCAATTGTTTTGTACGGCAAAAGAACTGGCTATTAGTAAAAATAACAAATTTCGCCCTGGTAAAAATGCTTCATCGACAATGTGCTTGGTTTTGTCAGTCAGCCCGGAAGTAATCACTGCGCCAAAACCTGATATGTCGATATCAGTACATGCCGGTAGCCCAAACTTATGAATATGGCCACGAACAGCCAAAATTTCCCTTTCAATATTTATTTGACCGTAGTTTATAAACACTGGCTTTTGCCCCACGCCAGCCTCCATAGCTAAGACAGACATTAGGCAGGAGTCCATTCCTCCAGAAAGCAAAGTCACGACGCTCATGTATATGCCTCCTTACCCAATGCTCTCATAACGAACCACATTGACTGATCAACAACCGAAACCGCATGGTTGAACTTTGATACCTTATCTATAAATCTGCGCTCTATCTCTTCATACTTATCTATTTTGCTTACCTGTTTTGGGCAAATATCTAAGTTGTCAATCAGCTTTAAATAATTCAAAATATGCCTGTCTAAAATAGCAACATTATCTGTAAAACCAATATTTTTAATATAGTGGCTTGATTGTTTCGGGCCAATACCTGGACATAAGCAAATCAATTCTCTTCGTAAATCCAATGGAGCATTCATTGCCCCTATCATATCTTTAAATGAGCCATATTTTTGCTCAATATTGCAAAGAGATTCTGCAACATGCTTTGCAGCCCGTTTTGGATATCTGTACCTACTGTATGTCTTGCCATTGATCGACGAATAGACCGGAGAATTCAACGCATCCTCAATCAAATATGCGCGGTCATGAGAATTTACTCGTTTCTTTAACCTTCTTGGCAACAGGGTCGATTGTACAGCGTTAGCATATGCCAAACTTAACTCGTATCGAACGCCACTACCTAAAATACATATGAGCAATTCAAAGGTTAAATCCTGTTCGGACATGCAAGTATAATCTCTACGCTCAACCACACGCTCAATGTCTTTACAAAGTTCTGCAATCGCACTTTCAATCTGCCAGGGCTTCATGCGCATCTACTCGGTTATTTATTATTTTCGAAAGTAATATTTGGTTTTTATCCAGAAAGGACTCAGGAAAATAGTTCTTTAACATAGCCATCTGCTCACCCTTCTCAATTGCTTGTTTAAGCATCTCCATCCACAAGCAGTAAAATTCGAGATTGTGCGCATAACAGCGAGCCAAAAAGCTTAAATTCTTATCGCTACCATACTCACTTTGGTGCTCATATAAATCTAGCTGTAACGGGTGATGCAACTTTCCAGTTTCAAAATCCACAACAGTTTGACACCAATCCAAGCCATCGAATGAGTCAGCACCGGCAAAAGAGTACAACATCATAGATAATGGGTTTCCCGTACCTAAAATATGCAAGACTTGGTATTTTCCGGTGCTATTCAACGCAGTCCTGATTTTTGAAATATTTTCGGTGATTTCGCATATACCGAAACCAAGTTCACGTTCAGGAATAGCTAATAGTTCTGGACCACATACGGTTGAAACTTGTTTGCATATATCGGGATAATCGAGTGTGTCTTTGCAATGAACTATGGGGGAAATAACGTCGGAACCGATTTGACTTATTGTTCGCTTCATCGTCAATTCAATATTCTTGACATTCGCCGTTTCGCTGATTAAACAATAATCATCAAATCCAAATGCATGTGAAACTTTGTTTGTTCGCAAAGTTTTGATATATCGCTTAAAACACCAGCGTTTAGAACTAGACCATGCGACCTCATAAATTCCTGAGTCCCACAGCACTACCTGGCACTGATCATGAGCTTTGTTTAACGCAGCAAGCAATCTTTTGTTGTTTTTTAATTTATAAACATCAAAACAAGAAACCAAAAACTGAGGGAAATCTAAGGAGACAAGAAGCTCAATATGATCAACTACTGACCAGACGTTTTTGGAAACACTTGATACCGAGGGATAAAAAACAGGTGTGGGAATTCCACCAATCGTTGAAACGCCTAAATTCATGCTAATTATCCCTCGTAGTAGTTCAACTCTGTTCTGTGACCGATTGTGCCGTATAACTATTATTGAACGCCACGTGCGACAACTATTCGCAACGCGTGCAGGTGTGCATGATGTACCCGTATTTGGACATAAACGTGCAGGTGCGACATATCATTCCCTGATTGCTTAATTATTGGCGCCACAATACCTTGATTTAAAAGAAAAAATCAATAGGTTAATAAACCCGCTTAGGTAAGTCGCCCGACTAACGCACTTGCCAGACCACCCGGCAATATTAATGAACCCTATGTCCGCACACATTGCCCCCACTCCGGGCAAAAAAACCCCGCATCAGCGGGGTTGGGAAGGATGCCTTTCTGGTTGCTGCCGCAGAAAGGCATTTCAGGTAAAACTTGTTAGGCTTACGCTCTGCGCGCTGCGCCGTGATGTACGAGCTAGTACGAGCGCGGTAAACCCATGACATGTTCGGCGATATGGTTAAGTACCATCTCGCTGTTTAACGGCGCGGTTTTTAACAGCCGCGCTATTGGGTAGAGGTCAAAAATACCGTATTCCCTGGTAAAGCCATTGCCGCCAAAGCATTGCAGGGAGGCGTCGATGGCGTGCATGGAGGCTTCCGCCGCGGCGTATTTGGACATATTGGCTTCGGCGCCACAGGGCTGGCCCTGGTCGAACAGCCAGGCGGCCTTGCGGGTCATCAGGGAAGCCATTTCAATTTCGGTTTTGGCTTTGGCCAGCGGGTGTTGCAGCGCCTGGTAAGCGCCGATGGGGCCATTAAATACGCTGCGTTCGCTGGCGTATTCCACGGCGCGGCCCATGGCGTAGCGGCCGATGCCGGTGCAGACTGCACTGAGAATAATGCGCTCGGGATTCAGGCAGTCGAACAGAATGCTGAAGCCTTTGCCGACCTCGCCGAGAATATTTTCCGGGCCGATATCCACGTCGTCGAAGAATATCTGGTACTGCGCTTCGGGCATGGGAATGCTGACGTCGATGGCATGCATTTCGATGCCCTTGGCTTTGGTGTCCACGATCACCATGGTGAAGCCGTCGGTTTTACGTTTGACTTCGGTGTGGGGCACGTCGCGGGTCACCACCAGCATGTAGTCCGAACCTTTGGCGTCGGTGATAAAGGTTTTACGACCGTTAAGCTTATAGCGGCCGTCGGCGGTGGGTTTAATCATGGTGGTGGCGCGCATGGTGTTGGTGCCCGCGTCCGGCTCGGTAATGGCGAATGCGAAGCGGGTTTCACCGCTACAGCCGGCGGGCAGGTATTGCTGCTTTTGCGCCTCGGTGCCGTATTTGCCGATGGGCGACATGGACATGGTGGCGCCGATCACCAGACTTAGCAGCGGAATACCTTCGTCGGACAGGCCTTCCTGGAACAACACCATTTCGAGCATGCCAAGGCCGCTGCCGCCGTAGGCCTCGGGCACCATGATGCCGAGAAAGCCGTCCTCGGCCACCTTCTGATACATGGCCATCGGAAACGCCCGTTTGTCGGCGCACTGCATCCAGTATTTGCGATCAAAGGTTTTGGCCAGGTCCTTGCCGTATTCGTAAATCATGGTTTGTTCTTGAGAGAGTGCAAAATCCATCGGTACCGTCCTCTGTGCTGTGCTGCGTGGTGCTGTGTTAAGTAGTTTTGTGCTGCGTGTTAAATAAGATGACTGGCTTGCTGCTAGCGCTCCAGCGTCTTCAATAGGAGCGCGGCAAACCCATCACGTGTTCACCAATATAGTTGAGTATCATTTCGCTGTTGAGGGGCGCGGTTTTAAACAACCGCACGAGGGGATACAGATCGAAAATTCCGTACTCCCGAGTAAACCCGTTGCCACCAAAGCATTGCAGGGAGGCGTCGACCGCATGAATGCCCGCCTCGGCTGCGGCGTATTTCGCCATATTGGACTCGCCCCCACAGGGCAGACCCTGATCGAACATCCAGGCCGCTTTGCGGGTCATCAGGGAGGCCATTTCAATGTCGGTTTTGGCTTTGGCGAGGGGATGTTGCAAGGCCTGATAAGCGCCGATAGGGCCATTAAATACCGAGCGTTCGCAGGCGTATTCCACCGCTTTTTCCATGGCGAAGCGCCCCAGTCCGGCGCTGATGGCCCCCACCAGAATGCGCTCGGGGTTGAGGCATTCAAACAAAATATCAAAGCCCTTGCCGACTTCGCCGAGCACGTCTTCCGGCCCCAGGTCCACGTCGTCGAAAAATACCTGGTACTGAATTTCCGGCATTTTAATGCTCATGGGAATCGACTGCATGTCGATGCCCTTCGCTTTGGTGTCGACAATAAACAGGGTGAAGCCATCGGTTTTACGCTTTACTTCGGTGTGCGGCGTGGTGCGGGTAACCACCAGGGCGTAGTCGGATTCCTTGCCGTCGCTGATAAACGTTTTGTTACCGCTTAATTTAAAGCGACCGTCGGCGCTGGCCTTGGCCAGACAGGTAGAGCGAATGGTATTGGTGCCGGCGTCCGCCTCGGTAATGGCGAAGCAAAAGCGAATATCCCCGGCGCAGGCAGCAGGCAGGTATTTTTGTTTTTGCTGTTCGCTGCCGTGGCGGCCAATGGGCCCGAGGGACATGGTGGCCCCCACCACCAGGCTCAGCAATGGGATGCCCTCGTTGGACAGCCCCTCCATAAACAGCGCCATCTCGGTCATACCCAGACCGGAACCGCCGTACGCCTCTGGCACCATGGTGCCGACAAAACCGTCGTTGGCAATTTGTTTGTACATCTCGGACGGAAAACGCAGTGCATCGGCGCACTCCATCCAGTACTTACGGTCGTAGGTCTTACTCAGACTCGGGCCGTATTCGTAAATCATTTTCTGTTCGTCTGATAAATTAAATTCCATTCGCTATCTTCTCGCTGTCAATTTGTGTCGCCGTCAATTTGCGCCGCAAACATTAATAGGAACGCGGCATACCCAATACATGCTCGCCAATGTAATTCATGACCATTTCGTTATTGAGGGGTGCGGTTTTACACAAACGCACCATGGGATAAATATCGAAGATGCCGTACTCTTTGGTAAAACCATTGCCGCCAAAACACTGCAGGGACGCATCCACCGCGTTGACACCCGCCTCGGACGCAGCCAGTTTGGCCATATTGGATTCCGCACCGCAGGGTAAATTCTGATCAAACAGCCAGGCGGCCTTGAGGGTCATCAGCGATGCCATTTCAATTTCCGTTTTGGCTTTGGCCAACGGATGTTGCAGTGCCTGGTAAGCACCAATAGGTCCGTTGAAAACCGAACGTTCGCTGGCGTAGGCCACCGCTTTATCCATGGCAAAGCGCCCCAGACCGCTGCAAATTGCACCCACCAGAATACGCTCGGGATTAAGGCACTGGAACAAAATATCAAAGCCTTTGCCAATCTCTCCCAGTGCATCTTCC
The DNA here is from genome assembly GCA_041600415.1 of Porticoccaceae bacterium. Lineage (GTDB taxonomy): Bacteria > Pseudomonadota > Gammaproteobacteria > Pseudomonadales > Porticoccaceae > JBFJKD01. The sequence goes on from JBFIKF010000003.1 coordinate 223,116, forward strand.
GGCCCGACATCCACCTCGTCGAAAAACACCTGGTACTGCACCTCCGGCACGGGCACGCTCACCGCGATGGGGTGCATTTCGATACCTTTGGCTTTGGTGTCGACGATAAACAGCGTAAAGCCGTCGGTTTTGCGTTTTACTTCCGTGTGCGCAGTGGTGCGCGCCACCACTAACGCATAGTCGGATTCCTTGGCGTCGGTAATAAAAGTTTTTGCGCCACTCAGTTTAAACCGGCCGTTGGCCGTGGGCTTGGCCAGCGTGGTGGCGCGTATGGTGTTGGTGCCGGCGTCCGGCTCGGTAATGGCGAAGCAAAATCGAATATCGCCCGAGCAGGCAGCAGGCAGGTACTTTTGTTTTTGTTCTTCGGTGCCGAAATCGCTGATGGGCCCCAGCGACATGGTCGGGCCGATCACCAGACTCAGCAGCGGCACGCCCTGATTCGCCAACCCTTCCTGAAACAGGGACATCTCCACCATACCCAGCCCGGAACCGCCGTAGGCCTCCGGCACCATGGTGCCGAGAAATCCGTCGGCCGCAACCTGCGCGAACATTTCTTCTGGAAAGCGTCGCAGCTCGGCATTTTCCATCCAGTATTTACGATCATAGGTTTGCGCAAGGCGCGTACCGTACTCGTAAATCATGGTCTGTTCTGCGGAGAGATTAAAATCCATGGGGGTTTTCCAAATCAAGCAGCGAGCGCTGAAGAGGCGACGTTCCGTTTATGGGCAAGCGTCAGTCTTGACCAATTGGTCACTAATTAAACCTGAGGGTAACATCATATCAATTCTTTGGCGCCGAGACTATCCTGAGCACTATCCCTGAGGCACTATCCCTGAGGCACTATCCCTGAGGCACTATCAGTTGACTTGCGGCATAATCAGCTAACCTGAATACCGGATTGCCAATTATGGATCGCTATCTCGTCTTGACTGTTCTCGCGGACGACCGCCCTGGCATTGTCGAACGAATTGCCAAAGTGGTGCTCCAGTATCAGGGCAACTGGCTGGAAAGCAGTATGTCCCACCTGTCCGGTAAGTTTGCGGGCATTTTGCACGTCGCAGTGCCGGAAGGTCAGCGCTCAGCCCTTGAAACGGCTCTTAAAGCGCTGGCGAGGGAAGGGATTCCGGTATCGGTAGAAAGCGCCGAGGGCACTACCGCGACGGAGGTCAACCGCGTCACCATTGGTCTGGTATGCAATGATCGTCCCGGCATTGTCGGCGAAATCAGCAGCCTGCTGGCAAACGCGCAAGTCAGCGTGGAAACGCTTACCACAACCTGCGCTAATGCACCCATGAGTAGCGACCTGCTGTTTCGCCTCAGGGCGACCCTGACGTTACCGCCAACCCTGTCGGAAGACGCGCTGCGCGATTGTCTCGAACGGCTATCCGACGATTTGATTGTTGAGATAGATGCGCAGACGTTTGAAGACTGAGTGCGTCCGGTTGTGCGCGTAGCGCTTGCCCCGTTTAGCCCACCAGCCCTTTCAACAACACACCAACACCGTAGGCCATGGCCGCCGCGATACCGCCAATACCCACAGTTTCGATACTGGAAATCTGCCAACTCTGATTGACGAACCGCGCTTTGAGGGCACCGATCCAGAAAAATGCGATACCGGTTAGCCCACAACTCACTGCAAATGTGGCCGGTACAACGCCGGGTACAATCCAGTTTAATAAATAGGGCAGTAACGGAATCAACCCCACCATTGCAAAAGCTACAAACGTCGCCACGCCCGCTTTGGTGGCGTCGTGATCCTGCAAGGACATGCCGTGCTCTTCCAGTAACATGGTATCTACCCAGCGCTCGTTGTCCGAGGTAATCACCTCCACCACTTGCGCCAGCAGCTCGCCCTCAAACCCTTTGTTGGCGTATATCTGTCGCACTTCCTCCCGCTCACCTTCGGGCCATTTATGAATTTCGTCCATCTCCCGCTCGCGGGTTTTAGCGCGATACTGGTTCTCCGCCCGGGTACCGAGATAGTTGCTGATCGCCATGCTGAAACCGTCGGCCAGCAGGTTGGCAAAGCCGAGAATAATAATGATCCCCGCAGGCAGGCCCGCACCGGCGACGCCGGCCACCACCGCAAAGGTCGTGACCGCACCGTCCACGGCGCCATATACGAAATCCTTGAGATAGACCGAACTCGGGCCTTCGTCCAGCCGTTTTGCAATTCTGTCGGTGGTGTGGCTCGCCTTATAGGCTTCGCGACTCAGGTGGCGCGTGTGATCACTCATGGATGTACTTCTCCTGCCCGGCAAATGGTCATTTTACCCCAATGCTCCGGGGACGAAATTTGATATCGATCAGGGCACCCGTTGGTCGATCACCAACTCGTACGGTTTGTCCGTATAAGGTGGGGCGACGGGCCCTAACCTGCCTTCAATATCGCCAGATTCCGGCTGCGGTGTCCCACCGATGGCGACTCTGGCCACCAACTCCAGTCTCGCTACCGAGGACATGGGGCGCTGCGGGCTTAACGCCAGATTGTCATCCAGAATTATTTCCCTGGGCAAATCCCCCACCGCCAAACGCTGCGCAACCAGCGGCATGGCCATACCCTGCCATTCGCGGGCGTACACAAAGACCGGTGTGGCGGGATCGAGCTGTTCACCGCTCGCCGCGAGCGCTCCCGCACCGAGGGACACCCGCACGGCGAGGCGTAACACGGCCGTGGGTTCACCCAGCAAGGTTTGCGCCTGGGAGATACTGGCGCGCAACACACTCATGTCCTGTGACATGGGATCGGCACTATCGAGCGCGATCTGCCAGTGGTTAATGGCACTGCGGTAGTCCTGCCGATTGTAGGCATCGATACCCAACAAACTGTGTGCACTACTATTTTTCGGATCCAGCGCCAGTGCCCGATCGATGATCGCAGCAACATCCCCGTCGATTTTATAGTGGGCGGCAACAAATTTGGCTTCGGCATATTCCATGATCAGCGCCACATCCTCGGGCACGATGGCCAATGCCCGCTCGAAAGCCGCCAGGGCTTGCGGATGGCGCTGCTCGGCCTGTTCGAGGCGCGCCAACAACACCCAGTGGTGCAGATGTTGCGGGCGCTGTTTAAGTCGGGCAATCAATTTTTCCCGTAACGGGCCGGTCGCCCCCGGCTCCGTTGTTTGCAGTAATGCGGCAATTTCCAGATCTGGACCGGCCCCCAACTGTTGATACAGCAATAGTGCGCCGCTCACCAGTGTTACGGCCACTACCAGCACCAGCCAGCCACCGCCTGCCCGCGCCGCCGCGTGTGATTGTTGCGGATTTTCCGTGACCAATTTGCGCTGCGCTTCGAGGGTCAGTTCCTGCGCCTGGGTGCCATCAATTTCGCCCCGTTCCTGCTGGCGTTGCAATTCCGCCAGATAGTCCTGGTACAACTCCACATTCTGTTCACCGAAAGTGGTGCCTGCATGGTTGCTAGTGGCGCGCCACAACCCGGCCGCAAAAAAACCAAATGCCATAACGACGAAAAGCACGACCCACATCCAGAACATCAGATCTCTCCATCAGACGGGGTATTGCGCTCGTCAACCGAGGGGGAATTCCTTTGCGACGGCGCCAATAACTGGTCCAGCTGCGCCTTATCCTGAGCATCCAGCGCCGCCTCCTGAACCCGTACAGACTGCCGCTGACGACGCACGATAAAGAAAAACAGCAGCATGGCGATCACCAGCAAAAAAATCGGCCCTAGCCACAGCACGTAAGTGCTGTCCTGTAACCGGGGTCGATACAATATGTAATCGCCGTAGCGCGCCACCAGGTAGTCTTCGATCTGTGCATCGGAGCGACCCTCTTCCAGCATGCTACGAATCTGCCGACGTAAATCAGCGGAAATGGGCGAATCGGAATCGGCCAGGTTCTGGTTTTGACATTTGGGGCAGCGCAGCTCGGTGATCATATGCTGATAGCGTGTGTGCAGATCAGCGCTCGATAATGGTTCTGCATCCACCGCTGCCAGTGTGACCATTGGCAGCACCAGTAAGCAAACGCCGAAAAATAAAATAATTCGCACTACAAGTTGTCCCTGCTTAACGCCATAAATAAATTGACCCACTCTCCCATCTGCGTACAATACGCGCACCTCGAAGGGTATTCAGCGGACCGGTAGTTCAGCTGGTTAGAATGCCGGCCTGTCACGCCGGAGGTCGCGGGTTCGAGTCCCGTCCGGTCCGCCAACTTCGACAACGTCACCGCACCGATCTAACTGCCTCGCGAAACCCACAGCTATCGTATCAAGCGCTGGTACACAGGTTCTATTTCCCGTGTCCACACTCGTTCGTCCATAACACCGACAAACTTGTAACGAATGATTCCGGCCCGGTCGATAACGTACGTCTCTGGCGCGCCAAACACCCCCAGATCAATCCCCAGCGTTCCGTCCGCATCGACAATAGTTTGCTGATAGGGGTCGCCCTGCTCGGCCAACCAGGCCTGCGCCGCCGCGTTGTCATCCTTGTAATTCAAACCAATAATAGCTACGCCATCATTCGCCAAACGCTGTAGAAAAGGGTGTTCCACGCGACAGGCATAACACCAGGTGGCCCAGACATTGAGCAGCGTGACCTGTTCCTTAAACAGGTCCGCATTCAATATCACCTCAGCATTGTTGAGGCTGGGGAGGGAGAAGGTCGGCACCGGGCGGTTTACCAGCGCGGAAGGCATGGCATTCGGGTCGCGCCCCAGGGCCCAATACAGCACACTCGCCAGAACCACGAAAATAAGCAGCGGCAGAAAAAGCTTAAGGCGCCCCATTATGGATCCACTCCCACCCCAGCGGACGCTGGCCTTGTCAGGGAAGCAGTTGCTGCTTGCCGGGACAGACGCCTGGAGCGATAACGTTTATCCAGTGTCGCCAACAGGCCGCCACCGGCCATCAACAGCGCCCCCAGCCAAATCCAGCGCACCAACGGTTTTACGTACACCCTGACCGACCAGCTCTCATCGTCGAGGGACTCTCCCAATGCAACATACAGGTCGCGCCATAAACCGCCATCAATATCCGCCTCCGTCATCACCTGACCGCTGGCGAAATAACGGCGTTTTTGCGGTTGTAGCTCTGCCACGAATGACCCGCCGCGGGTAACGTTGAGCGTGCCGGTCTGCGCGTGATAGTTAGGGCCCGCGCTCGTCCCTACCCCCTGGAAAACAAAATCGTAACCGCCGACTGTCACCCTGTCTCCGGGCGCCAAGCGCACATCCCGTTGATCGCTGTACAGGCTGCTGATGCCGACCCCCATAACTGCCACCGCGATACCCAGGTGTGCCAGTACCATGCCGTAATAGCTGCCGCGCAAGCGGCTCAGGCCTTGCAAGCGACCCGCACGAGAAGCGGCCTTGCGCCATAGATCGCGGCCCGTTACCAGCGCCACCCAACTGGCCAGCGTAAGCGTCAGCAACGTGCCAAAGCGCACGGTTCCGTCGCGCAACATCCCATCGATCAGCAGCGTTCCCGCCACCCCCACCAGCAGCGCCGCCCCCGCCATGATCAGCATATCGGCGCGCAGCGCTGGCGCATCGTTGCGTTTCCAGTTCAAGATCGAACCGACGGCCATGAACAATGCCAGCAGCCCCGCGAGGGGAATAAAGAACAGATTAAAATAGGGTGGCCCCACGGAGACCTTGCCCCAGCCCGCAAAGTCGGCAACCAGGGGGTATAGCGTACCCAGTAAAATCGTCGCCATGGTCACGATCAACAGCACATTATTAATCAACAGAAACGCTTCGCGCGACAGCCAGGTGAACGTTGCCGCGCCTTGCACGCTGGGACCGCGCAGCGCATACAATAGCAACGATCCGCCTACGACCACCGCGAGAAACAGCAAAATAAACACACCCCGCGTAGGGTCCGAGGCAAAAGCATGCACCGACGTTAGCACGCCGGAACGCACCAGGAATGTGCCCAGTAAACTCAGGGAAAACGCCAGAATGGCCAGCAGGAGTGTCCAGCTGCGAAACGCACCTCTTTTTTCGGTCACTGCCAGGCTGTGGATTAACGCCGTACCCACCAACCAGGGCATAAACGATGCGTTTTCCACCGGATCCCAGAACCACCAGCCGCCCCAGCCCAACTCGTAATAGGCCCACCAGCTACCGAGGGCGATACCGACGGTCAAAAATGACCAGGCAATAATAGTCCAGGGACGAGTCCAGCGAGCCCAGGCGGTATCCATGCGCCCACTCAATAACGCGGCAATAGCAAACGCAAACGCTACGGAAAAACCGACATAGCCCATATACAACATGGGCGGATGGACGATCAGACCAAAATCCTGCAGCAGCGGATTAAGGTCGGCCCCTTCCATTCTGGGCAACGGCAAAATGCGCTCAAATGGATTGGAGGTAAGCAGTACAAACAGATAAAAACCGACCGCGATCATACCCATCACGGCTAATACCCGCGCCACCATCATCAGCGGCAAGGTGCGACTGAACAGGGCTACCGCCAACGTCCAGCTCGCCAGAATCAATACCCATAGCAGCAGCGAACCTTCGTGGGCCGCCCATACCGCGCTGACCTTATAATGGTCGGGCAACAGCGTATTGGAATTTTCCGCCACATAGCGCACGGAAAAATCGTCCGCTAAAAATACCGTCACCAGACACGTAAAACTGATCGCCACGAAAACCCATTGGCCTGCGGCCAGGGAACGCGCGGTAGCCATCCACGACGGACGCAGGAAAATACTGCCCAGCAAGGGTAGCAGTGCCTGCCCGGTGGCCAGACACAACGCCATAATCAGCGCAAAGTGGCCAATTTCCGCCGTCATTTATTCACCGTCGCTGCGCCGGCACCGGCTTTTTTCTGTTTCTCGTAAGCTTGCTGCATGGCATCGGCAACTTCCGGTGGCGTGTAATTTTCATCGTGCTTGGCCAATACTTCCTCAGCCATAAAGACACCCTGATTGTTAAGCTTACCGGTGGCTACTCCGGCCTGCCCTTCCGCAAACAAATCCGGCAAAATGCCGGCAAAGCGCACGTCCACCAGCGCCGCGCCGTCACTCAGTTGAAAAAACACTTCGAGGGAGGTGCGATCCCGGCGCACACTGCCATCCACCACCATACCGCCGACCCGAATGCGTTTTTCTATGGGCACCGCTCCCGAGGCGACCTGGGACGGGGTGTAAAATAAATTTATATTTTCCCGCAACGCATAGGTCACCAGACCAATCGCGATGGAGCTGACCACCACCAGGAATAGCACCAGTAATAACCGTTGTCGACGTAGCGGGTGCATCAGCGCTGGACCTCTGAGTGTTGGATCTCTGAGTGTTGGATCTGTGATTGTTCGGCTGTGGTGTGCTCAGACACATTCTGCGAGGGTGCGTGTTGCTGGTGTCGGTGCATCTGCCGCAACAAGATGCGACCACGGTGCAGTGGCGCCAACAGCAAAAGCAGCATAACCACGATAGTGATCCCGTAGGCGCTCCACACAAACAGTCCGTGGCCACCCATGTGCACAAACGCGCTGACACTCTCAAAATGCCACATTCAGGGTCTGACCTCCAGCAGTTCGCGAACCCAGGTTGTGCGCTGCTCCCGCTGCAGGATTTCCGCGCGTACCCGCAATATCAAAACCAGCGCATAGAAACAATAAAATGCCAGAATCATAACAATCAGCGGTTGGAACATGCTGGGATGCATGGATGGCGCGGACGTCAATTTAATGGTGGCGGGCTGGTGCAAACTGTACCACCAGTCCACCGACTTGTAGATGATCGGAATATTTACCGTACCCACCAGCGCCAAAATCGCACAGGCTCGCGCGGCGACTTCGCGGTTGGCAAATGCCTGGTAGAGTGCGTTAACACCCAGATACAAAAACAATAACACCAGCATGGAGGTAACCCGCGCATCCCACACCCAGTAGGTACCCCAGGTAGGCTTGCCCCACAGCGCACCACTGACCAGCGCCACAAACGTCAATGCCGCGCCTATCGGCGCCGCCGCCACCATCACCATATCGGCCAGTTTGATTTTCCAGATCAGGCCCACGGCACCCGCCACGGCCATAACGTAGTAGCCCGCCAGGGCCAGAAACGATGCCGGCACATGCACATAGATTATGCGAAAACTATTGCCCTGTTTGGCATCCACCGGGGCAATCCCCAGGCTCCACACCAGACCGACGGCAAATAACAGCGCGGTCGCCACGGATAACCACGGCAACCAGCTGCCACTGGCCTGGTAAAACCAGCGCGGCGAACCCAGTCGGTGCCACCACTGCCATCGGTTGTTAGCCATTGATACCCGCCTTGAGTGCGGCTGCGGCAAATGGCGTCAGCAGCAGCGCAAATGCCAATAAAGCTCCCATAATGGCCAACGCGCCATTGATAGACAGCCCGTCAACAGCGAGTTGCACCACACCGGCGCCAAATATGAGTACCGGCAAATACAGTGGCATCACCAGCAAACCCAATAGCATGCCGCCCTTGCGCAGTGCCACCGTCAGGGCTGCGCCGATGGCGCCAATCACGCTGAGTGCTGCGGTGCCCAATGCGAGACTGATCATCAGGGGTATAAATCCGGCCGCTGGTAACGCCAACAACAAACCTATCACCGGCGCGAACAGGGTTAGCGGCAAGCCAACCACCAGCCAGTGTGCAGTTACCTTGGCGAGTACCAACAGCCACAGGGGTTGCGGACTCAACAGTAGCTGCTCCAGCGAACCATCGCGAAAGTCACTTAAAAACAGACTGTCGGTCGCCAGTAGCGTTGCCAGCAGTACGGTAATCCAGACCATGCCGGGCGCGAGCGGCGCTAATTGGATTGCGCTCGGGCCCACACCCAATGGAATCAACATCGCCACGATGCCGCTAAATAGCAGCGGTTGCGCCAGATCGCCCCGCTGGCGAAAAGCCAGCTCGATATCGCGCTTTACCAGCGCGGCAAACGCCGCACCGGAGCGCAACTGATCGGCGACCGGATTGGGATCATCGAGTAACCGGTGCTCAGCGTTTGATGGTATTGCCGTTTTACCCACGGACAGTATCACTCCCATGGGCAGATTCACCGAGAGCCAGCTGTCGCAAACCAGGTAATTTCAATGCCTGGTGGCTACTTACCACCAGCGCCCCGCCGTTGTGCAGATGGTCCGCGAATAGCGTTTCGACCATGGCGGTGCCATCACTGTCGATTGCAGTGAGTGGCTCGTCCAGTACCCACAGCCGCGCCGTCGATAAACACAATCTCGCCAACGCCACACGCCGCAACTGGCCAGCCGATAGCGTAGTGCACGGCACATCTGCGCAACCGCCCAACCCCATACGCTCAAGCGCTGTGTCTACAGCCATGGGTTTGCAGGATTGAATACGTGTTAACCAGGCGAGGTTTTCCCGCGGCGATAGTGCTAACTTCATGCCGGGTTGATGACCAATAAATACCAGATTTGCCAGATAGTCGGGACTGTGTCCGCGAATTTCCTGTTCGCGCCAGAACAAACGACCCAAGCTGGGGGATAGCAGGGTAACGAGGATGCGTAGTAACGTGGTTTTGCCACTGCCGTTGGCACCGGTTACTTGCAGTACCTCGCCAGCGCTCACAGCGCCGGACAACCGCTCAAACAGCGGCCAGTCATTGCGTGCGAAACTGATATCCCGAAACTCAAGCAAGGGGTTGGAATGCAACCTGCAACTCCCGTTTTAACGAGGCGCCATTATGCCGCAATCGAATACTGGTGTAGAGAGTAGCCGGGTATTAAAAAAACAAAAAATGGGGGGGGTTAAAGCTTGCCCGCTGTCTGCAAACAGCGGGGACACGCATAGTTACGCACAATCTATAGCAACGTTTAGTCCATATCGAAGTCGTAGTCCTGAATCAGTTTTTCCAGTCGACGCTGCTCGATCCGGTCCTCCAGCTTGCGACGGGTTTCCATACTGATCACTGCCCGCACGCGCTCAGAGCCCGCATTCATTACTTCGTCGGTATCTTCCACGTCGATCATCTCTAGTTCATCTCCGCTCATATCGAGCCCTCTCTCTGCCGTTTTACCCATCGTTTTAAACAGCCGCTAACCGGGTGTTTAATGCGCGCAAGGTACGGTGAATTTCATGGCAGGTCAAGATTTATAATTCGTTGTTTTTCAACAAGTTAAAAAATTAGCTTCAGAAATTTTCAAGACTGTGAAGTAACTTCAGGTCCGCAGCGGTGTCGATATCTGCAAGTGGGGTTAACTCGCTCCAGCGCCAGGCCAGTGCCCGCAGCTGACCACGGGTTGCCGCAAGCACCCCACCAGTTCCCCAAGGGACGGCGGAAAACAGCGCCTTATCCACTCGGCGCGCGCCAATCAGCACATACCCTCCATCCAGCGCCGGACCCAGCACCACGTCATCGCCTGCGCCCAGGCGCGTCAACGCCTCTTCAATATGATCAGTGTTTAGAAATGGGCAGTCACTACCCACCAGCACCACTCGTTTATGGTCGGCAAGGGCGGCGGCCAGCGCATGGTACATACGCGCGCCGAGGTCAGCGCCGCGCTGTCGATGAACGGGCCTGTGCGGACTTAACTCGGCAAAAAAATCATCGTAACCGGGCTCGTCGATCCACAGCTCGAGGGGACACAACTCAGTTTGCGACAATTTGTCGAAGGTGTATGCCACCAGCCGCCGGTGCAGGGCGGCGCAGGATTGATCGTCGAGTTCCGGACGCATGCGGGTTTTTACGCGCCCCGGTCGCGGTGCTTTGGCAAACTGGATAACCAGTGCGTCGGGATAGCGATACGTCATCGCAAACCATAGTATTTTTCCGCGAGCCGCTGGGGATCCGCACCACAAAAATAGGCGAACCGCAGGCGCCACATCAGCCAGATGGTGGAAAACACCCCCCGCTCTTCCCAGCGACGACTTGACGTGGTGACTGCACGACTTACCCACAACGGACGGCTGTGTTTGCGCAGCCTTTTGCATAGCGCCACGTCCTCCATCAGCGGGATTTCCGGATAGCCGCCCACCTGCGCAAACAGCTCGCGGCGCGCAAACAGGCACTGGTCACCGGTACCGACACCGGTAAGCCAGGAACGTTGATTGATACACCATTCGACAATACGCAACGGGAGCCCCCGGCCGCTGAGCCGCAGGGCAAAATAGCCCCAGCTAACCCGGCTGTAGCGCCACGCGAGGACCACATCGGGAAATTCCGCCGGCAACTGGCTATCGGCGTGTAAAAATACCAGCCATTCCCGCTGAGTAACACGCGCGCCGCTGTTCATCTGGACCGCCCGCCCCGGTTCGCTGACTAACACCTGATCGGCCAGCGGCCCCGCCAGCGCAGTACTCTCGTCATTGCTACCACCGTCCACAACAATCACCTCGAGTCCCTGTTGGCGCAGCGGCTGCAATAGCGCCAGACAATGCTCCAGAGCCGCCGCATCGTTTAGAACCGGGATGATAACCGCGACGGTGGAGAGCGCCTCAACCGCCAAGCGCGCCCCCGCAACTACTACCCTGACCGGCCGTGCAGCCGTAACAATGCTCGCCAATGGCAATCGGCTGGTCGCAAAAATCACTGTTCATTAAATCGCGCAAATGCGGTTGTGGTCGGTCGTTGGCAAATACATTACCGTTACCGCCGACAGGCATTTGCAGCATCTGATTGAAATCGCAGTCGTACAGGAAACCCTGCCAGTCGATGCTGATCAAATCCCGGCACATCACCGTGTTGAGGTTGTCCTGACAGTAATTATTCTTCAGCAGCCCCATGTACTCGGTGTAGGTGCCGCGCGCTAACAACTGACCACCAAAGCGACTGATCGGCATATTGGCAATAGTAAACAGGCGATGGAAAACGATACCGTGCTCGCTCCCCAGGCGCTGCTTGTATTCGGCCTCGAGGACGCTCTGGGCTGGAGGTAAAAACGCACCGTTGGGGTTGTAGACCAGATGCAGCGGCAATTCTGGCACACGTCCGTAGCCCAGGGCATTCAGCTCTTTAAGGGCGTCAATACTTTGCTCAAAGACCCCCTTACCGCGCTGTTGCGCGACATTTTGCTCGGAATAACAGGGCAGCGATGCCACCACCGTCACCCGGTGGTCAGCCAGAAACTTTGCCAGATCTCGATAGCCCGGCTCCAGCAATATGGTCAGATTGCAGCGATCGATCACCTCAATTCCCGCAGCCGTGGCGGTCGCCACCAAACGGCGAAATTGCGGATTCATCTCCGGCGCTCCACCGGTCAAATCCAGTGTTTTGATGCCGCGCGCAATCAACACCTCCAGCAGCAGATCGACCAGCTCGCCGCTCATTAATTCGGTGCGGTTGGGTCCAGCATTGACATGACAATGACTACAGCTCAGGTTGCACAAATACCCAAGATTAACCTGCAGTGTCTGCAAAGACCTGCGCTGCAATGGCGGAAAAGTGGTTTTCAGTAACAAAGGTCGAGTATCGAGCACGGCACTCCTCCCGATCAGAGCTTTCCATTCTCGGCAGGAGCAGGTGATTCCCGATACTCTCTGCATTCATCCAGCGTTTTCAGTGCCTGTGAATGGAATTCGCGCCGATAGAGCACCCATACTACCCACAGTGTCGACAGCATACACACCCAGGGGCTGACCAGCCACGTAAACAGCGCCATCGCAAAATAATAGGCCCGCAATCCGTGATTAAATTCGTGACTGGCAAGATCGATCAACTTCGCGCTGCGCTCGCTGAATTGAGTCAACGCCTCGGCAGTTACGTCGGCATCGCGAGCACCTGGCGCCGCACCGAGCAACACGGCGAAGAAATTGTACTGACGAATACTCCAGGTAAATTTGAAAAACGCATAAACAAATATCATGGCCAACAGCAGCAACTTGAGTTGCAACACCGCCGGGGTCACCTGGACAGAAAACGGCAGATTAATCAGAATCGTGAGGGTTCCCTCCACCGTGGACACCGCGGTCAATATACCTGCAATAATCAGCAGGGTAGTGGATGCGAAAAAGGCTACCACCCGTTCGAGATTGGCGAGTAGCGAGGCATCGGTAATACGGTTTTCATTGGCCATCATGCGCACCATCCATTGCACACGGTGGTGGCGCATCACACTGGACAAGGTGCGTTGGCTGCGGGCCTTGACCCTGGCAAAGCGCGTGTAGGCTACCCACACCGTTACAAACAGGGTGACAGCAGAGATATCGGCGACCGCTAATTGTGGCAACATATTCAACCCTGAACTAATTCAGGCCGCGACTGGCCCGCTTCTACAAATTCTACAACGGAAAATCAGATCTGGGAGTGTAACCGAACTGGATTGCAAAATGATTACTAATTGGCGCTATATGCCGCACTTCGTGGGTACAATCAACTTCGCCAACACCGTTTCCACCGAAGCTTTCTCGCACTGAACCCTTGCCCGCGCAGACAGTCCAACCTCTGACTCTAGTCTGCCATTACCAACGGACTTTTCTGAACCCATGAAAAATAAACTGTTAGCGCCGTTACTGACTTTGCTACTGGTATTGTGCAACAACAGCGTGGCGGCTGCGTCGGACGTCGAGGAAGCGGTATTTGCCGGCGGCTGTTTCTGGTGTATGCAGCCACCGTTCGACGCACTTAAGGGGGTGTTGAAAACCACGGTAGGCTATACCGGTGGCAGCGTGGTTGCACCTTCCTACCAGCAAGTGTCGGACGGAACTACCGGCCACACCGAAGCCATACTGGTATCCTACGATCCCGCGCAGATCAGCTATCAGCAGTTACTTGCCACATTCTGGATAAACATCGATCCCGTTGACGGCGGCGGGCAGTTTTGTGATCGGGGCAGTCAGTATCGCAGCGCCATTTTTTACCGCAACGACACCCAACAGCGTCTGGCCCGCGCGAGCAAGAAGGCCTTGGAACAACGTGGATTCCTGCCGGGACAGATTGAAACAGAAATTACGGCAGCCTCAACCTTCTACAAGGCGGAAGATTATCACCAGGATTACTATCGGAAAAACCCCAGGCGCTATGCTTTTTACAGCTGGAATTGCGGGCGCAAACAACGCCTCGACCAGGTCTGGCACCAATCCGAACCGCTGCCACTGGGCGTCGACTAATTAACCACCAGCATATCTGACTGCATGTGATTTAAAATGCGTTCCGCACTATTACCCAGCAGCAGACCCTTGACGCCTTTGTTGGCACGACTGCCGATAATCAGTAAACCGTGGCTGGCAAGATTAACCAGCACGTCCTCCACCCGGCCCGATTTGACCAGCACACTATCGGCGGTGACGCCCAGTTGAGCCAGTAATGCCCGTAACTTGCCATCGGCCTCTTGTTCCAGCTGTGTCACATAATCGACCGTCACCGGCACATTCACCATGCTGGCGTAGATCAACGCCGGGTCGGGGATCACCGTCACCACGGTCAGTGGCAACTGGTGAGCTGTTGCCATCGCCCGCGCCTGGTCGATCACCCGCGCGGACAGCTTTTGCTGTTGCTCACTCTCATCCAGACAATCCACTGCCGCAACAACGGTATCCATGTCGCGGGCCTCGCGGGTCATCATCCACACCGGACAGGGTGCATCCCGCAGCAAGTGCCAGTCATCGGGCGTGTGGGCAAGATTTGTGAGCAATCCGTGATGGCTGGCCATCATCACAATAAGCCCTGCTGACGTGCGCTCCGCTTCGGCGACAATGGCGCTGTGTACCCGGTCGCACCACAGGCTGTGAATCTGCGTCTTCCGGTCGACATTAAGCTTGGCAAGCAGTTTATTTTCGGCCGCCATAATCTCATCCCGTAACGCTCCAAAATTATCAAAACCAATATATTTATTAAGCTCCCCCAGACGAGCGTGTACCGGGCGAAAAAGTTCAACCTGCGTATGTAATTTAGCGGCCAGAAACTGTGCTCTATGCACAACAGCAGGGGCGTCGTCCCAGTCCGTGATCACGGCTAAAATTGTCTCCATAACCCACCTCTTTTGCGTAATGTGTGTGGCGCGCTGGTGGTTCCATTGTAGGCCTTTTTAACCTGCGGCGCGGTTGACGCATATCATTTGTCTTGCCATCAGTTACGCCTACAGTAGCCAGCGTACCGACACGGATGTCCCGTGTCACACACGAAGTGTTGCTACCCAGCCATGTACAAGGTGATGACGGGCCACAATCGAATCCACAATCGCAGAGGTTCAACTACACCCTATCTGCCGCCGCTGCCTGCGGAGTTCGACGCTACCCTGCTGTCCCACTATCGCGAGCATCTAGAAACACCCGAGGCACCGGAAATTACAGCCGACATCACCCCAACGGGCGTGAATATTTACTGTCCGCCGACTCCAATCGCAGGCTATCAGCGGCTGATATGGGAAGAGCTCGCCCTCCGTTGCGACCGGCGGGGGTCCCTGCACCCAGTGGCCGAAATGCACCTGGTGGGGGCCCCACTGCGTCAATTCTCCGCCGACGCTATCACTGAGTTAACCTTTCGTCTCGGAAACAAGGTTCGGTTTACCCATGAACAAAACAGTGTACGCAGCGCTACGCTCAGCCTTGCTGACTTCTCCCGCGACAAGATCGCGCTACTGGCTGGGCTCGGCTACAGCCGTATTACATTAAGCGTGGACTCCACCGTCGCCAGCGCCGATCGAAGCCTGACCAGAATCGAAAGTGCAATTGCCGCATTCACTGAATTCGACAACCTGGCGCTCGCTATCCAGTTGCTGTTTGGCGACGAGACCGACCCCGAGTTCCTGACCAGGCTGGTCAATCTGATCACCGCATCGGGATGTGAGCGACTGGAGTTGTCCTACCCCGGCAACGGCAAGCTTCAGGCGAGCACCAGACTGCGACGGGCGAGTGACAATTTTTTACATTTATTCCGCTGCTTCAGTTCGCGCAATTGGCAGGTGTTCGGCAACCATATCTTTGTGCCGCCGCAATCCCCCCTCGGACCACCGATCGCGCGCCCTGTTCAGTACACCCCCTGGGGACTGCGATCAGGTTACATCAAGCACTGGGTTGGACTCGGGATCGCCGCGCTGGGACAGGAACAGGAGGATTACCAACGCACCATTTCCTCCGTCTCACAATACCGTCAGGCTATCCACAACCGGCAACTACCCGCGACTACCCGCCTGAGCCTACCCTGCACACGTTATCCCGTCGCCGCGACGCTGCAGACGTTGATATGCCAGCACCGCGCCACCGACCTGCCCCCCGTGGCCGCACCTGTTATCGACAGCCTGGTCCAGCAAGGCTGGGCGATTCGCCGACAGAATGAAATTTCCCTTACCGATCCCGGCATATTGCATCTCCCCACGGTTACCGAAAAGATAATTTCCAGTTTCAAATAGAGTCGCTATACTGCCAGCTCCGTATGTTGCCACTGCTCTGGAGTGCAGACATGTCGCGTACCTGCCCACACAATATCGAGGTCAACTGCAACCAGTGCCGCATGAGCGCACTGTGTTTACCCATTGCCCTGAAGATTGAGGAAATTGATCGGCTCAACGATATTGTGCAACGCGGTCGCCCCACCCATAAAGATCAATATATTTACCGGGACGGGGATCCGTTTAAAGCAGTTTATGCCGTGCGCAGCGGCGCCATTAAAACCTTTGCCGCGAATCAACAGGGGATTGAACAGGTCACCGGCTTTTATTTGCCCGGGGAAATCTTCGGCATGGACGGGATCGCCCACACGCAGCACAGAAGTTCAGCGCAGGCGTTGGAGACATCGGCAATCTGCGAGATTCCTTTTTCTCGCCTGGAAGACCTCAGTCTCAAACTGCCTTCCCTGCAACGCCACTTTTTTAAGTTGATGAGCAAGGAAATCACCAGTGATCAGCAGTTAATCGCTCTGCTGAGCAAAAACAGTGCAGAGGAACGTGTCGCGACGTTACTGCTGAGTATATCGGCACGCAACGCGCTGCGGCAGCTATCCGGCACACGCTTCCGCCTGCCCATGTCGCGGGCCGATATTGGTAACTATCTGGGACTCACCGTCGAAACCGTCAGTCGCGTTTTTAGTCGCTTTCAGAAACAGGGCTTTTTGCTGGTGGACAAACGAGAAATCGAAATCGTCAACCTCAATGCTTTGCAGGAGTTAGCCAACACCTGAAAGCACACCAGGGCGGAGCGTGCCCCGTGGCACGCCCCAAACCCGTCTAGCTATCTGGCGGCGTTTTGGCAGAAACCGTTAGAACCGGTAGCCCACTCCCACCATATACACCCAGGGATCGATATCAACATCGGCCTCTACGCGGGTACCATCAGCAAATTTGAAGGTCGCCTTCGTATCGATATCCAGATACCACACCGAGGCATTGAGTAGCCAGTTTGGACTCAGCACCCAGTCGACCCCTGCCTGTCCAGCGATGCCAAAAGAATCATCCAGGGACAGATTGCCCGACGCACCAATTGCATTTTCCAGTTGACTAGCGACATCTTCCTGAAAAAACACCGTGTAGTTAATGCCCAGGCCAATATAGGGTTGCAGGGCGGAGGCGGCAGCCATCGGAAAGTATTGAACAGTGATGGTGGGCGGCAAATGCTTGGCTGAGCCGGCGTCGACCCCCAAACCACTGGCCTGAATATTGTGCTCAAAGGGTGTCGCCGCGAGCACGCCCAGACCGAGATGCTCGGTCAACATATAGGTTACTGTCAGACCCAATTGTTCGTCGCCGTCGACACCCGCCCCTGTTCCAGGGACGACGCTACCGTCCACCACCAATGGCGAACTATCTTCATTAGGTTGCACAGAGGCAACGCCAGCACGCACTATCAGGTCACCGGGCTCGTAAGCACCGACTCCAACGCTGGTCAATGCGCAACTGGCGACAATTCCACTCAGGGCTAAATAAAACGCGCGACGACATAGCATAAGACTTCCCCCAAAAAATAAAACCATGATGAGGGAACAATTGAATCAGCTTGCCAACTTCTGCGACTTGATCTGAATTAAGTCCACGCCACTATCTACCAACTACCAACCAGCGCTGGGGCTGGGCTCGCTCACACTGGACGCTATTCCTGTACTTCGATGGTAATTACTTCGGACATCACCGGTGGCTGATGGGGAATGTGACTGTGATCTCCGAGCAATAACCGCAGATGGTGAATGCCCGGTGTCAGCTCAATTCGGGTTTCGGTTTGCCCGCCGCCAAAATGGCGATGGTGTTCGTCCGTCGGCACCGGTTTATCCAGCGCAGGCAGTTGCGCCACGTCAATCAACAAATGATGGTGGCCGGTATTGGCCCGCTCCACTCCGGCGGGGGCAACGCCCATATTCTGCAGGCCAAACTTTACAGTAACCGGACTCGTCACCTGCGCGCCGTCCAGCGGTTCGATAATATACGCCCGTGGTTGTGCGTCCTCGGCCAGTGCGACTATGACGCCACACAACGCCAGCGCCATACCCACGATAACTTGCAGTAACGATTTCATAATTTCTCCCTGTTGATAATCTTCGCCAGCTGAATCAGCGATTTGAACACGCCGGGTTATTTTAGTTCGCAACGCTAACGCAACCATAGTTAATGGGCGTTTTTATTCGCGCCGACACAATCCGGAGAAGCTGGCACCGCACCGTTTTGCGACCATTCAAGTGGCGTATGCGTGTGCAATGCCAACGCATGAACGGGGCCACTCAGTTCCTCAGCCAAGGCCTGATAAACCAGGCGATGCCGTTGCACCGCGCGCAGAGTCGCAAATTTTTCACTGACCACCACCACCTTAAAATGGGTTTCGGCGCCAGGTGCCACATTGTGGCCGTGACTTTCATTGACCACCTGCAAATAAGTCGGCGCGAATTGCTGGCGCAGCAAGGTAGTAATACGCTCCTGAACACTGTCCATTCCCCTTGCGCCAACTTGATATTCCTGCGCCACGGCATCTACCTCAGAACCCGGATACCAGGGAAATCATCACGCCGGCCGCCACTGCCGAACCGATGACCCCCGCAACATTTGGCCCCATGGCATGCATCAGTAAAAAATTTTGCGGATTGGCTTCGAGCCCCAGCTTATTGGATACCCGCGCCGCCATCGGCACTGCCGATACACCGGCGGAGCCGATCAGTGGATTGATTTTGCTCTTCGAAAAACGATTCATTAATTTGGCCATCAACACACCAGATGCCGTGCCAATACAAAATGCTATCGCACCCAGCGCCAGAATACCCAGGGTTTCCCAGTTCAAAAATTTATCCGCACTCATTTTCGAGCCGACACCCAGCCCGAGAAAAATGGTCACAATGTTAATCAGCGCATTTTGCGTGGTGTCACTCAGCCGCGCTACCACGCCGCATTCCCGCATCAGGTTGCCGAAACAGAACATCCCCAACAGGGGCGCCGCCGTGGGCAAAAACATCGCGACCAGCAATAACAATACCAGCGGAAACACGATTTTTTCAGTTTTGTACACCGGGCGCAGCTGTTCCATTTTGATCTTGCGTTCGGCGTCCGTGGTTAACCAACGCATTATCGGCGGCTGAATAATAGGCACCAGCGCCATATAGGAATAGGCGGCAACCGCAATCGCGCCCAGCAAATCCGGCGACAGCTTACTGGCGACAAAAATTGCCGTAGGGCCATCGGCACCACCAATAATGCCAATGGAAGCGGCATCCCGTATGGAGAAATCCAGTATTCCCAGCACGTTTAAACCAACCGCACCCATCACGGTGACAAATATGCCTACCTGAGCCGCCGCGCCTAAAAATAATGTCTTGGGATTCGCCAGTAACGGACCAAAATCCGTCATGGCGCCAACGCCCATAAAAATAATCAGCGGAAAAATTCCGGTCTCGATGCCAACATGGTAGATGTAATACAGGATGCCAGCAGGCGTTTCGAGATGGCCGAGGGCGTCGTAGACCGGTCCTGCCTCCATACCAGCACCGGGAATATTGACCAGAATAGTGCCAAAACCAATGGGTACCAGTAATAGCGGCTCAAAACCCTTGTGAATCGCCAGATACAACAGGGTCAAACCGACGACCATCATCACCAGCATGCCGGGTTCTATTAACGCGAGTCCAGAAGACTGCCACAGACTATACAATTGATTCATGGACTACTCCGACTCAGGCCAGTGTTACCAGGTTATCTCCCACCAGTACAGCATCCCCGACCTTGACCCGAATTTCGGCAACCACCCCCGCCCGTGGTGCGCTGATAGCCGTTTCCATTTTCATCGCTTCGAGAATCAGCAAATTTTCCCCCTCTTCAACTGCCTGCCCAGGAGAAACCAGAATTTTGAAGATGGTTCCCGCTAACGGCGCCGCGATCGATTCACTGCCTGCCCCGGCAGCCGCAGTTACCGCGCCAACCGGGACTATACCGTTGATATCCCCGCCCTCGTTCACGGTCACGGTATACTGTTTTCCCTCTACCACTACCGTGTACACCGCTTCGCCTGCAGCGGCAACAGCGCCACTTTGAACGCCTGTGGGTGGTGGCTCGAAAACACTTGGGTCGTTGCGATTAGCCAGAAATTTAAAACCAATCTGCGGGAACAACGCATAGGTTAAAAGATCATCAACGCGCCCCTCGCCTTCGGTAAGCGTCACTCCTTCCTTACCCACCAGGGCATCCAGTTCGGCGGACAATTTGTCCATTTCGTCATCCAGCAAATCTGCGGGCCGACAGGTTATCGGTTGCGCACCCGCCAGCACACTGGCCTGCAATTCGGCATTGACCGGCGCCGGCGTGGCACCATATTCACCTTTGAGTACGCCAGTGGTTTCCTTTGAAATATTTTTATAGCGTTCGCCGGTGATCACGTTCAACACCGCTTGCGTACCGACTATTTGCGAAGTGGGTGTTACCAGAGGAATAAAACCCAGGTCGGCGCGCACCCGCGGAATTTCCGCCAATACTTCGTCGAATCGATCTTCGGCACCCTGTTCGCGCAACTGGCTTTCCATGTTGGTCAACATGCCGCCCGGCACCTGCGCCACAAGGATGCGCGAATCCACACCTTTCAGGGAACCTTCAAATTGCGCATACTTTTTGCGCACAGTACGAAAATACGAGGCGATATCCTCCAGCGCCGCAATGTCGAGACCCGTATCCCGATCCGTGCCCTGCAAAATGGCCACCACGGCCTCAGTAGCGGAGTGGCCGTAGGTCATCGACATGGACGAAATCGCCGCGTCGACGTTATCGATGCCAGCTTCAATACACTTCAAATAGGTGGCGGTGGACAACCCGGTGGTGGCATGACATTGAATATGAATGGGAATAGCCACGGCCGCTTTAAGCTGTTTTACCAGTTCGTAACCGATATAGGGTGTCAACAGACCCGCCATGTCCTTGATACAAATGGAGTCGGCACCCATATCTTCCAGTTGACGCCCCAAATCCACCCATAGTTGTAACGTGTGCACCGGACTCACGGTATAGGAAATTGTCCCCTGGGCATGTTTGCCAACATTTTTGACCGCGCTCAACGCGGTACGCAGATTGCGCATGTCATTCATGGCGTCGAACACGCGAAAAACATCGATGCCGTTGATGGCAGCCCGTTCCACAAATTTGGTCACCACGTCGTCCGCATAGTGGCGGTAGCCCAGAATATTCTGGCCGCGAAACAACATCTGCTGCGGGGTATTGGGCATGGCTTTTTTGAGTTGACGAATGCGATCCCAGGGGTCTTCACCGAGATAGCGAATACAGGCGTCAAACGTCGCGCCCCCCCAGGACTCCATAGACCAGTAACCGATTTTATCCAGCTGCTCGGCGACGGGTAGCATATCGTCCAGGCGAAGCCGTGTGGCCAACAGGGATTGATGGGCATCGCGGAATACGAGTTCGGTAATTCCCAGCGGTTTTTTCTCGACAGCCATACAAGTTAACTCTCAGTTGCGGGTTTTGATAAAGTGGATCTGTTCCTCAGTGACGCTCTTTGATTTTGGCTCGACAGCCGATTGGCGGCCGGCCGTCAAACACCGGCTATTTGCGTTGCCGGTGTTGATCCAGTGCGGCCTGAATGGCCCGCACCACCTGCGGACTGGCCGCAGCCTGTACCGGTGATATCTTGCTGGGGGTCGCAGCTTCCTGGTGGGGAAGGTAGCGTTGGACAGCGCGCGACATGGCCGCGACTGCCGTCACCAGAACCAGCAGAAACAGGAACACGATTCCCACACCGTAGATCATCAGGTCCAGGCCTTGCTGTAGTATGGATGGTTCACTCAAAACAGTGTCTCCTCTGCCACTTCCAGATTTTGCACTGCGGCACCGCCATGGGTCGTACAGATCGGTGCCGTTCACAGGTTTGGCATTATACACATCGGTCGAGTCCATCTTCCAGAAACGTTTAGGGTGGCCACCGGCAGCGGATCGTGGAACGCTGCAGGCGCCGAGCCAGACACGAACTAGGGTGAAACTTTGCCCTGGACAGTTGCATTCCATGGGCTGACCACTAAAATCCCTGCTCTTAACACTTATTGACTAGCTCGCTCAACTAACCGCCACTCACTTAACCAGGTTACCCCATCCATGCGTATTCGCGATTTGCTGAATCAACACGTAGCGTCGGCCATGGCTGCGACTGGCATCCCGGTTGATTGCCTGCCCCAGATCACCGCCAGTACACGACCAGAATTTGGCGACTTTCAGGTGAACGGCGTGCTGGGTGCCGCGAAAAAACTGGGGGTTAAACCAAGGGAGCTGGCCCAGTCGGTTATCGATAACCTCGACCTAGAAAACGTCGCCGATGAACTCAGCATCGCTGGCCCGGGGTTTATTAACATTCGCCTCTCCTGTGACTTTCTGTCCACAGCACTCAACGCCGTGGCCCGCGATCAACAGTTGGGTGTCACCAGCGCGCAGCCCGCGCAAACCGTGGTGGTGGATTATTCTTCGCCGAATCTTGCCAAAGAAATGCACGTGGGTCATCTGCGCAGCACCATCATCGGCGACGCGGTGACCCGCGTACTCGAATACCTGGGACAGCGGGTGATTCGTCAAAATCACATGGGCGACTGGGGTACTCAGTTCGGTATGCTGATCGCCGAACTCGAGGAAAAACTGGGTAAGGATGCGCAGCCGGAACTGGCGCTGAAAGATCTGGAACTCTTCTACCAACAGGCCAAACAACATTTCGACGAGGACCAGGTGTTCGCCGAAAAAGCCCGTCAATACGTCGTGAAATTACAATCTGGCGACCGCCATTGCCTGACGTTATGGCAGCAGTTTATCGATATTTCCACCGCCCACAGCGAGGCCCTTTATCGGCAACTGAACGTCACACTCGAGCCCTGCGATGTAAAACCGGAAAGCGCCTATAACGCAATGTTGAGCGGTGTAGTAACAGACCTGGAGAATCAGGGCCTCGCGCACATTGATCAGGGCGCTACGGTGGTTTTCGTACCGGAACTCGCGGATAAAAATGGTAATCCCAGTCCGGTGATTGTCAGGAAATCGGACGGCGGTTATCTGTACGCCACCACCGACCTTGCCGCCCTGCAGTATCGCTGCGCGACACTGCACGCCGACCGTATTATGTATTTTATCGACGCGCGGCAGTCACTACATATGCAACAGATTTTCGTCGTCGCACGCAAGGCTGGTTATGTGCCTGCCGACGTCAGCCTCGAACATTTGCCCTTTGGCACCATGATGGGCGAGGACGGTAAACCCTTTAAGACCCGCGCTGGCGGCACGGTAAAACTGGCGGATTTACTACACGAAGCAGTGCTGCGGGCGGAAAACCTGATCGAACAAAAAAACCCTGACCTGTCTCCGGCCGAGCGCCGCGAGGTGGCGCGCAAGGTAGGTATCGGCGCGGTAAAATACGCCGACCTGAGTAAAACCCGCACCGTCGATTACGTATTTAACTGGTCTACCATGCTCAGTTTTGAGGGTAATACCGCACCCTACCTGCAATATGCTTACACCCGTATTCGCAGTATTTTTCGCAAGGCAGAAACAACCGAGGGCGGGCGTAGCGACGCCAACATTATGATTACCACGCCCGCGGAAAAAACACTGGGGCTGGCGCTACTCAAGTTCGACGAAACGTTACATCAGGTGGCCGCCCAGGCGTATCCGCACATTCTGTGTACTTACCTTTACGAACTGGCCAGCGCCTATATGACGTTTTACGAACACTGCCCGATACTGGCGGCAGACGTTGCCGTTGCGACCCGGGACAGTCGCCTGCGGCTATGTGATGTCACCGCCAGAACCCTGGCGGCGGGGCTTGAATTACTGGGTATCGAAGTGATGGAACGCATGTAACTGCGGAGCGGGTGATACGCAAGGGCATTGCCCCGAGTCTTTCAGGGCCAGAAGCCCCGCAACAGAGCCACCTCGGCCAGACGTTCGATAGCCACCACGAGAGCTGCGGTGCGTAAATCAACCGGAAAAGTGGGCGGACTCAATGATGACGGCTCCCCCGTGTCCCCCGCCTCGCTGGTAGTCAGCAGTGCCTGCCAGCGATCGAACACCGCATCGACACTGCGCTCCATGCGGTGCTGGAGGCGCTGGTGGATCAGTTCCAGATCCCAGCGGTGATTCTCAAGATTCTGCACCCATTCGTAGTAACTAACCGTCACGCCCCCCGCATTAGCAAGAATATCCGGTATCACCTGCACGCCCTGTTGCGCGAGTAGTGCATCCGCCGCTGGTGTAACCGGTCCGTTCGCGGCTTCAACCACCAGTCTGGCTTTTACAGCGTCGGCATTGTGTGCACAAATTTGATTGCCCAGTGCGGCTGGCACCAGAATATCGCAAGCCAGTTCCAGCAACCCCGCATTGGTAATACTCAACGTGTCCGGCAAGCCAACCAGGGTGTCGTGCTGCGCTTTGTAGGCCAACGCGGCGTCGAGATCAATGCCCCCCTCATTGTATATCCCCCCCTGGGAATCGCTAATGCCAACAATCACTGCGCCGGACCGTGCAAACAGGCGGGCCACCACAGACCCCACATTGCCCACTCCCTGGACTATCACTTTGGCCCCCGCCAGACTATCAAGTCCCGGCACCAGACCCTTGCGGAGAAAATGTTCGGTCACCAGCCAGCAGCCACGACCAGTGGCTTCACGACGCCCGTCGGAACCACCCATACCGACCGGTTTGCCTGTTACCACCGCCAGATTGTTTTGCCCGGGATGCATAATGTCGTAGGTATCGTAGATCCAGGCCATGGTCTGTTCGTTGGTGTATAAATCGGGGGCCGGGATATCCGTGTGGGGTCCGATATTCTCGCCTAGCTCGGCGATAAAACGCCGCGTAATGCGGCGTAATTCATTAACACTTAAACTCTTTGGATCGCATACCACGCCGCCTTTCGCACCCCCAAAGGGCACGTTTATCAGGGCGCATTTCCAGGTCATCAGCGCTGCCAACGAGCGCACTTCTTCCAGGTCCGTCGCAGCGTGGTAACGAATGCCCCCTTTACCAGGCCCCAGTGCGCGGCTGTGCAGAACCCGATACCCCTGAAACATACGCACCGACCCGTCATCCATATCGATCGGAAAATTTACCGTAATCGAGCGTTTGGGTTGCTGCAAAAAATCGACCAGTCCAGCGTCTAACGCCACGGTATATCGTAGCGCCCTGGATAAATTGACACTAATGGTGTGCAAAGGGCTGGCCTCTACGCGCTGGGCGATCGCATCGGGCGGGGTTTCGTGAAGGGAATCCACGGCTTTAGTCCTCGGTGGGTGTTATGGGGAATATACCAATGTATTGGGCTGAACCGTCAAATGATTCTGTTTTCGGCGGATGTGCTGTAAAGCTTCATTGTATGTCAGGGACATTCGGCCATGCCGCGAAGTGTCCGTGTTTTTGATGGTCAATTGATCCGTATCATCTGCGCGCAAGCGATGCCTCGACCTTTACCCAGGCTATAAACCGCGTGGTACAAAGCTGTACCGGATTACATGGAATAGCCTGAGCAGATCAGGGCCTGATATACACATAACCCTGCTTGTGTAGCTGCATGATATGTACCACACCCGCCGGGACCACGGCGACTCCGTCCAGCAGCTGTGGCTGGACACCGGTTGCGCGGGTTTGGGTATCGATAGTGTTGCCACAGGCGGTAAAGCGAATATCAAACAGCAATAAATTTGCTACCCGCTGAGCGAGCGGATTATTTTTTGTTAGCAAACTCAAACCAGGCCCCCAGGCCACCACTTCGATATCGACGTTATCAATACCCAGTGCCTTTTGCACGTTTATAGCGTTATCGAGCGCCAGCGCCTGGACGTCTTCATCGCCACTACTCACCTGGAGCACCAGTCGGTCAGGGGCGGGACCAAATTCCCCCGCCAGACTCGACCCCCACCAACCGGGCAGTACAACTATCCATAACAAAACGGTGAAACGTACTATCGTCGTCATGAATTTTCTCCTGGTCGGCGCTTATGGCGGTCGGAATAGCTATGCTACCATCTGCGCTTAATAGTGCGGCACCGGCGCCGGCATGTAAACGCCCTGCAGCCTGGCTCCCTGCCCACGAACGACCCCCATATATACAGCCGATAGTCGTAAACCGCTTTTGCAGGAAAAATTATGGACAAACCAATTGCACACCATGCCCAGCCTGATGCGGCCGGCTATTTCGGCCCCTATGGCGGCAGTTTTATTCCCGAAGAACTGCAAAAAATAATCGACGAAATTACCGCAGCGTATCTGGAGATTCGCGACGACCCCACATTTCAGCAACAACTCAACGCCCTCTACGCTCACTACGTCGGACGTCCGAGTCCTATTTTTCACGCACAAAATTTATCGCGCAAATACGGCGCGGATATTTACCTCAAGCGGGAGGATCTTAATCACACCGGTGCTCACAAAATCAACCATTGCCTGGGAGAAGCGCTACTCGCTAAAAAAATGGGCAAGCGTAAGGTCATTGCCGAAACCGGCGCCGGTCAGCACGGGGTTGCGTTGGCCACGGCCGCCGCGCTCCTTGGGCTGGAGTGCGATATCTATATGGGCGAAGTCGATATTGAAAAGGAACACCCCAACGTGGTGCGCATGCACATACTCGGCGCCAGGGTTATACCCGTTAGCCACGGACGCAAGACGCTTAAGGAGGCGGTGGACGCCGCGTTCGAAGCCTATCTGGCCGATCCGGTCACCCAGCTCTACGCCATCGGGTCAGTTGTCGGGCCTCACCCATTTCCGATGATGGTAAGGGATTTTCAATCCATCGTGGGCAATGAAGCCCGTCGCCAGTTTATGGAAATCACCGGCTCTCTGCCGGAGCATATTGTTGCCTGTGTTGGCGGTGGATCCAACTCCATCGGAATCTTTACCGCGTTTCTCGACGATGCCGTAGTGTTACACGGTGTGGAACCTGCGGGTCGGGATTTGCAGCAACCCGGGGAACACGCTGCGACCCTGACCAAGGGCGAACCCGGTGTTATGCACGGCTTTAAATCCTATATGCTGAAGGATGCCGAGGGCGAACCGCAACAGGTTTATTCGGTGGCCAGCGGTCTCGACTATCCGGCGGTGGGGCCACAGCACAGCTATCTGAAGGACCTGGGTCGGGTAAATTATCAGACGGCAAACGACGATGAAGCGATAGCCGCGTTTTTCGAGCTCTCGCGGCTCGAAGGCATCATTCCGGCTATTGAATCAGCTCACGCGGTGGCTCACGCGCTGCGTTTGACCAGGCAGGAAAACGGCGCATCTATTCTGGTTAACCTGTCCGGTCGCGGCGACAAGGACATCGACTTTGTAGTTCGCCACTACGGCGAAAAATATCAAATTCCTGTGCTTTGACAAATAACATTGTCACCACGACGTTCGGGGCTGCATGTGGCCGACTAGCAGCTCTGCTCAGCCAGTTCCGCGCGGTACAGATTAGCCATATTGTCGTCAAAACAACAGAATATTACCTGTTTGATCTGCGGGCGTTTGACTAATTCGGCCTGCACCGTGCGTACTGCTACGGGAACGGCCCGTTGCGGGGGAAAGCAGTACACCCCGCAGCTGATCGCCGGAAAAGCGATGGTTTTGAAGCCGTAGTTGACGGCAGCTTGCAGGGCATTGCGATAACAACTGGCCAACAAACGGTCCTCACCCTCGCCACCACCCTGCCACACCGGACCGACAGCGTGAATTATGCCGCGCGCTGCCAGATCAAAACCCGGAGTAACGCGCACTTCTCCGGTTGGACAGGGTCCCAACCTGGCGCAGGCTGCCCGCAGGCGGTCTTTACCAGCGGCGCGATGAATCGCGCCGTCAACGCCACCACCACCGGCGAGGCGTCCATTGGCCGCGTTGACGACTGCGTCGACATTGAGGGTAGTAATATCCCCCTGAAAAACCCCGATTCCTTTCATTGGCGTTCCAGCAGCAGGCTAGAGGGCGTCAATATGCTTGAGTTTGCTGAGGGCCGCAACTGCCAGAACATACCAGGCTATGGCCTCGGCACCGAGACATTCAAAGGCAACCAGGTGGCAAACACAGGGACAAACTGGTTATTTTTTAACCGGATGCGGATATCTAATGTAGGAAGTTATTAGAATTTTATGATTTTATTGTTGAATTTAATGATATAACCTGCTAAAAATTAACATAATATCCACCAGCAGGTTAGAGGTATACCGACAACAATTGGTGGCTTAGTAAAATAACAACACCACAAGCGCCCACGCTGGGTGTCCATACCGGGGGGAAATATGCTTTTTTCAGCTGACGAACTGCGTCATATGGTGATCCGCGACACTCTGAAAATTTTGGGCGACTGGTCACCGGCAGCGGAAAACCTGTTGATTGGCACTGCCGCGCAGGAATCGGGACTCGGTTTCTGCCTGAAAGAAAAGCGCCTCGTCGGCATCTACCATATTTCCCCTGCCACGCACCGAGCGATCTGGGATAAGTACCTGATTAACCACCCCGAACTGGCCAGTATTATCCGCGGCATGGCGGGACAGCACAGTTTTTTACGGGACCCCCACAGCGAATTGGTGACCAACCTCAAGTATGCGACAGCGATCGCCTGGCTAATCTACAAACGCACCAACCTGCCGATACCCGCTGCGGGGGATATTGGCGGCATGGCCAACTTCTGGCACCGCCATTTCCACGCTAAAGCGACCGGCAGTGCCGAGCAGTTTATACGCAATTACCGCGAACTGGTGTTCCGAGCCTGCCCTATGGTGGCCTGACCCGACGGCTTAACCGGCCTGCTCCCGGAACATTTGAATGCGCTGTTCCAGGTCTTCGTGAACCTGATACCAGCGTTCCTCAAGGCCTTGTACCTCGGCGCGTAATTTATTGCGCTCGAGCAATAACTCTTCCAACTGCGCTTTACGCTGAGCGGTATAAAGATCATCCGCGGCCAATTGTGTGTCGCAGTCATCCAGGCGTGCCTGAAGTTGCTCCAACCGCTTTTCCAGACCGCCTAACGCCTGTCGCTGTGCCGCAGTATGCTGACGCAGTGCGGCCTCCCGACGCTTTTGTTGCTGGCGATCACCAATCGTGTTTTCGACCCGCGGCTCTTGCTGCGGCTCAACTATTGCGGTGCGTTGATAATCGTCGAGGTCACCGGCAAACAGCACAACCGTTTTGTCGCGCACCACATAGAGTTCGTCCACCACCGTGCGCAACAGGTGTCGATCGTGGGACACTACCACCACGGCACCGGTAAATTGCTGTAGACCAATGACCAGCGCAGCGCGCATGTCCATATCAAGATGATTAGTGGGTTCATCCAGCAATAATAGATTAGGTTTTTGCCAGATTAGAATTGCCAGCGCCAACCGGGTTTTTTCGCCCCCGGACAAGCGCCCCACCGGACCCAGAGCGGCAGCGCCGTGAAAGCCAAAGCTACCGAGAAAATTTCGTAACGATTGCTCGGGAGCTAACGGGGTGAGACGTTGCAGATGGGTCATCGGATTCGCAGCAACGTCGAGTGCTTCCAACTGTTGCTGGGCAAAGTAGCCCACCACCAAGTTTTTGCCTCGTTCAACCTGACCACGTAAAGGTTGCAACGCTCCCGCCAACAACTTTACCAATGTGGATTTACCCGCACCATTGCGCCCCAACAATGCAATGCGCGAGCCCGGCAACAGGTTCAGCTGAACATGCTGGAGGACCGTCCCCGCTCCGTAGCCCACGGCCACATCGTGCAGATGTATCAGTGGCGAGCTAAGCGCCGCTGGCGCGGCAAAGGTTACTTCGAAACCACTTGCCGCAACCAGCGGGGCAGCGGCCTGTAAACGTTCGAGGGCCTTGATGCGACTTTGCGCCTGGCGCGCCTTGGTCGCCTTGTAGCGAAAGCGATCAATATATTGTTGCAAATGCCCGCGCTGGCGCTGTTCTGCGGCGAACAGGGCCTGCTGCTGTAGTAGCTGCGCCCCGCGGCGCACCTCAAATGCGGAATAATTCCCGCTGTAGGTATGCAAACGCTGCTGGTCGCAATGCACGATAATACCCACGACCTGATCGAGAAATTCCCGATCGTGGGCGATCACTATCAAGGTGCCAGTGTAGCGCTGTAACCAGCGTTCCAACCAAACGACGGCGTCCAGATCAAGATGGTTGGTGGGTTCGTCCAGCAGCAACAGGTCGGAGCGCACCAACAGGGCTCTGGCCAAATTGAGGCGCATACGCCAGCCCCCGGAAAATTCCCGGACCTGACGTTGCTGGGCCGCGCTGTCAAAGCCGAGTCCAGCTAACAACTGTGCCGCCCGCGCCTCAATGGTATAACCTTCTACATGTTCAAATTCCTGATGCAAGGCGGCAATTGAATCCGCGTCTTGCGCCTCTATGTTTTCCAGCTCCCGCTGAATGCGGCGAAATTCCTGATCCCCGTCCAGCGTGTAATCCAGCGCCGTTCGCTGAAGTGCGGGCGTTTCCTGCTCGACGCTGACAATTCGCCAGCCTGCCGGGACCACTACCTCCCCGCGATCAGCAGCTAGCGTTCCACGCAGCAGCGCGAACAACGACGTCTTGCCACAGCCGTTGGCACCGACCAACCCGACCTTTTGGCCGGGGTGTACGGTCAGCTCGGCACCGTCCAGCAACAGGCGCGTGCCGCGGCGTAACTCCACATCTCGGACGGTTATCATGACGGGCGACGACAGGTCAGCTTAAATTCACTATATTAATGGCACGGGCATCGGCGACCTGCACGCCCACCAACGGTTCGCGCTGTAATTGCAGCCCCGCAAAATCGAACAAATTGACGTCAGCCAACTGGGATGGACTGACATTTTTGATGGCCGAAAAAATGGTTTCAAGACGACCGGGATACTGACGCTCCCACGCTTGTAACATGTCCTTTATCACCTGCCGTTGCAGATTATCCTGGGAGCCACAAAGATTGCAGGGAATAATCGGAAAATCCCGATAACGCGCCAAACTGACCAGGTCACTTTCCTTACAATAAGCCAACGGGCGAATCACGATATTACGCCCGTCGTCGCTCAATAATTTGGGGGGCATTGCCTGTATTTTTCCGGCAAAAAACAGATTCAGAAACAGCGTCTCGATAATATCGTCGCGGTGATGTCCCAGCGCGATTTTAGTCGCGCCTATTTCCTCGGCGAATCCGTATAAAGTTCCGCGCCGCAAACGCGAACACAGGCTACAGTAGGTTTTGTTTTCCGGAATCAGGCGCGTGACGACACCGTAGGTGTCTTTTTCGATAATATGAAACGGAACGCCGCGAGCGCTCAGGTAGCGCGGCAAAATTTCAGCGGGGAAATCGGGTTGTTTCTGATCGAGATTTACCGCAACGATTTCAAAGTCGATGGGGGCTGTGGTTTGCAAACCCAGCAGGATATCCAGCATCGCGTAGGAATCCTTGCCGCCCGACAGGCACACCATCACCTTATCGCCGTCCTCAATCATGCGATAATCGGCAATTGCCGCGCCGACGTTGCGGCGCAGTCGCTTTTGTAATTTGTTAAATTCAAGCCGCTGTTTACGGCTCAGACTATCGGGCATCGGGAAGTGTCGTGTATAGGGGATGCCTATTTTAAACGTTTCGTACCGCGGATACCAACGGCCCGCTGCGCGGTGTAGCGGTCACGCTGTTCAAATATCAGGGTGCGTTGAGACGCCAATCGTAGCCGTAGTCGATTTTGCCGCTAAACCCCAGCAGATACAGAGCCTGACGATCGTCGGCGTAGTGGGCAAACACCTTCAGCAAGCTGGTTTCACTCTTGGCAAAGTCTTCCTGGTACCAGGAAAACATCTGGGATGCTTTCAGTTTGCCATTTTCCAGCAGCACCCCGCGCCGGGAGTTAATAAAATCTCGCCCTGCGGTGCGCAACATGTCGTTAACATTGGCCGCGGTGAACGCCTCGGGTAATAAACTGGGGCAGCCCAGGCTGGCGCAGGCCAGACCAAAATGGATTTTGTGATCCTGCCATATCGGCCGCAGGATGCGGTGCTCGATATCATTCAAGGACAACTTCTGACCGGCAACGGTGATAAGTTTCTCGTCCCAGGGCCCGGCGGATCCCTTACCGCCAATATTCTGAATACTATCGACCGGATAGTGATCCAGCACCAGTTGTACGGCTAATGCGTTGTAAAGATTTAACCAGTAGGCTTTTTGTTCATCGCGGCGATATTCCCGTGGGTCCAATCTGGTGACCCGTTGAATATACGCTGACAATCGTTTGCGGTCGTCTTTGCTGACCTCCCCGTAACGAAAGCGATTGATACCCGAGGCATGCTGTGTAACCACGTAGGTTTTAAGAATGGTGTTCCAGTCATTCTGATCAATATGCTGATAATTATTATCTGTGGCTCGGTCCCAGAAGCTCCAGTACTCAGGCTTGGGCCCCACACCTGCAAATACATTGGCCACGCACAGTGCCAGCAATAACCCACTACACCAATTCATCATAACGCCATCCCTTCTATTATCGTATTGATACTCATACACTCAAGTGCACTAATCCTGTGCAACAGGCATTAGCATAGACTTTTGTGAAGACGATTGCAGCTGTCATACAATGCTCGCTTTACGTTCCTGTGAACTGGACGACTATGGCGGCACTAAGTATATCTCAAATAGAGCAGATTGATCGCCAACATATATGGCATCCGTATTCATCCTTCTCGGGTACGCACACTCCTTACACCGTCGCGGCTGCCAGCGGTGTCCGCCTGCGTTTGCGCGACGGACCGGAACTGATCGACGCCATGTCGTCCTGGTGGTGCGCGATCCATGGCTACAACCATCCCGCACTTAATCAGGCGGTAATAGATCAACTCGCGCAGATGGCACACGTGATGTTCGGCGGAATCGTACACGAACCGGCGGCGCGCCTCGCTCAAACACTGGTTGAAATTACCCCGCAACCCCTACAGAAAGTTTTTTTCTGCGACTCCGGCTCGGTCAGCGTCGAGGTCGGAATTAAAATGGCCCTGCAATACTGGCAGTCACGGGGCAAAGCGGAAAAAAATCGGCTGCTGACTATTCGCGGCGGCTATCACGGCGATACTTTCGCCGCCATGTCCGTGTGCGACCCCCACACCGGGATGCACCATTTATTTCAGTCGGTGTTGCAGCCACAGCTATTTGCCGACCGACCCGATTGTCGCTTTGCGGAGCCTTGCAGTGAAGCGGACATCGCCAGTTTTGCGCATTTACTTGGCGATCATCAGGACAGCATTGCCGCCGTTATTCTGGAGCCCATCGTGCAGGGCGCTGGCGGCATGTGGTTTTACTCGCCCGATTATCTGCATCGCGTCAAAAAATTGTGTGCTCAATACGATGTATTACTGATTGCCGATGAAATAGCTACCGGGTTTGGCCGCACTGGAAAATTGTTCGCCTGCGAATGGGCGGATATCTCCCCGGATATAATGTGCGTCGGCAAAGCGTTGACCGGCGGTTATCTGACCCTCGCGGCAACCCTGTGCACTGAAGCGGTCAGTACGGGCATCGCGCAGGGCGAGGCCGGCGCGCTGATGCACGGCCCCACATTTATGGCTAACCCACTGGCCTGTGCGGTAGCTAACGCGAGTATCGAACTGTTATTGACGTCGCCCTGGCAACAACATATCGAGGCCGTTGAAACACAACTCACACGCGAATTAGAGCCCTGTCGCGAACTCAAGGGTGTTGCCGATGTGCGGGTACTCGGAGCGATTGGCGTTGTGGAAATGGTAAATCCGGTGGATGTTACCAATTTACAAAAACGGTTTGTCGAAAAAGGCGTATGGCTACGCCCCTTCGGCAAACTGGTCTACGTAATGCCCGCTTACACCATTGAGGCGCGCGACCTCGCGGTTATTACGTCCGCCATGCGCGACGTACTGGCGAACCATGGCGCGGAACACTCTGCTTGTTAATGGCGTCGAATCCTGGCCCACAAAAAAAGCGACCCGAGCTACGCGGTCGCTTTTTCCAGGACCAGCGCTTATAGCTCCAGATCCATGCCGAAGCCAGTGGATTCCGTACCGTGGCCAAAAATATCCTTGACGTAATGTTCCTGCTGGGCCATCGCCTTGCGCGCACCCCAGCCAAGCTCCATTAACCACCCGGACGGTGTACCGGAATAGAAGGTCACCGCTTCGTCGTTTGCATGCTTGCCCATCTGCAGCGCCACTGGAATCTTGCGCCCGCGAATAATGTCGTGGGCCAGCCCCAGGTCGTCGACATGGGTGTATTCAAGCATCAGGTGATTAATGCGTTTATCCATCGGGCCGAGACCAAAAGCAATGGAGTGCTGACGATCGTTACAGTGCATAAATACCGGTTTTGCCACCATGCCATTGGGCAAATTCAGCTTGTATTCAACCGAACCGCGCAGGCCGAGCAGCGAGTAAAATTTGTAGGCAGCGTCGACATCATCCTGGCGACTGATAAAATGACCGATCCCTTCACTACCGGTTACAAACCCACCGTACATACGACGGCCCGGACGAAAGGGCAAATGAGTATCAACCTGAGGAGAGTAAAAAATTTCCGTCGGGGTGCCGCTCGGATCCAGCATTTTTAACAAACCCAGAACACGACGTTCCTGGGCTTCCTCTTCAGTTCCAACCTTGAACTTTATGCCGGCATCCTTTAACTGTTTGGCTATTGCTTCCAGTTCATCCGGACCCGCGACCCGCCAGCCAGCATAGGCGAGATCGTCCTCTTTGGATTTATGAAACACCAGGCGGTGATGCCAGTTGTCCATACGCGCGTAAAATCTGTCACCCTCACCCTCGTCGACCACATCAAAGCCAACGCACTCGGTTGCGTAGTCTTTCCAGGCGTCCATATCCGTGACGTTGAAACCAAGATAGCCTAGTTCAGTTACCCTTACCATTTTGTTCTCCCCTGCTGAGTTTGTTAATTGATAATACTATCATTGCGAGGCTTACGATTACCAGATGGGCACCCACAAAGTGCTCACATCTGGCCCAACGGCCTGATACCCACCGCGTGGCGTAGCTTTTTTACCATTCCCTGACTATAAATCCGCGCTTTGGCGGCACCTGCCAGTAATTCCTGTTCGATTGCCGCAGGTCGTTCGAGTAAATCGTAATAGCGATCCCGCGCCGGCTTAAGTTCCCCGTTCACCTTGTCAAACAGGCGCTTTTTCGCCTCACCCCAGGCAATGCCAGCCGCAAATTCGGCGCGCATTTCTGCGCACTCGGCCGGCGTTGAAAACGCCTGCCATAACTGAAAAACCGCCGATCCGTCTGGATCTTTTGCCTCGCCAGGTTCCAGTAAATTGGTCTTAATTTTATTAATGTGTTTTTTAAGCTGGTTTTCCGCGAGAAACAGCGGAATAGTGTTATTGTAGCTTTTGCTCATCTTGCGGCCGTCGAGGCCCTGCAGAACCGCTACATCGTCGTCTACCACCGCTTCGGGCAGAACAAAGTGGTCGCCGTAGTGGTGGTTAAACCGCTGTGCAATATCCCGCGCCATTTCGACGTGCTGAATCTGATCCCTGCCCACGGGAACCTTGTTCGCCCCGAACATCAAAATATCGGCCGCCATCAACACCGGATAACCGAACAGGCCCATGGTTATTCCATAATCCGGGTCCGTACCCTCCGCTTCATTATCCTGCACCGCCGCCTTGTAGGCATGCGCTCGATTCATCAGACCCTTGGCGGTCATACAGCTGAGCAGCCAGGTCAGTTCGGGGATTTCCGGTATATCCGACTGCCGATAAAACACGACTTTCTGAGTATTCAAACCGAGGGCCAACCAGGTCGCCGCCACTTCCAGTGTCGAGCGATAAACTTCATCCGGATTTTGGCATTTGATCAGCGCATGGTAATCCGCCAAAAAGTAAAACGACTGCGCGTCACCCCGTTGACTTGCCTGGATAGCGGGGCGAATGGCGCCAACATAATTTCCCAGGTGCGGCGTTCCCGAGGTGGTAATTCCGGTCAGGACAATATCTTTACTGGTAGGCAATATGATTACTCGCAACTCATTTGAGTGGTAACAACGCGGCCGTCACCGCGCAAACTGGCCGCCTATAATACCGGATACCGGGGCGGATAAAAGCTCACAGTTGGCGATTATCTACCGTTGAGCACGTCGGCAAACCCTGTACACCCCATCCGTTCGATAACATGTGCCATCGATAACCCGCGCACCGTATGACATGGGTCAATATCGCGCTGGGCCAGCACTACTATTATGCTTAACAGTACGAGGCGTTAACCGGGGAGTCCGCAACGCCGCGGCTCCCGGCTACAAGACCCCGGGCAATGGTGTTGGCTGGCCTTGACAATTTGCCTCCCAACCCCGATGTCGATAAGTGCAAGACTGCGTTGATTTTTACACTACCCAACAACAAAGGAAGGTACCTATGTCCAGATATATTCTCCCCGCAATGCTATTCGCAACCGTGGTGCTTGGTGGTTGCGCGAGTAATTCAGAACTGGCCAGCGTGCGCGCCGCGGCTGAACGGGCCCAGGCCAGTGCCGACCGCGCCCAACAAACAGCTGACGCCGCTATGGCCACGGCCAACAAGGCGGCACAAACTGCCGATCAGGCGAACGCCAGGGCAGGTAATGCCGAAGCGACAGCCAATCAGGTCAATGAAAAAGTCGACCGGATGTTCAAGAAAACCATGATGAAGTGAGCTACAGGCCGACACCGGTGTTCGCCCAGGTGTTACTTGGCGAACGCCGGCGTCCGTAATTCGAGCTAATCGCGAATTACCACCCGGGTTCCAATTCGCACGTGGGCGGCGAGGGCATCGATTTGCCTGTTACTCAGAGCCACGCAGCCCTGCGTCCAGTTAAACGACTCGTGGACTTCTGGATTGCCGTTACCAATGCCGTGAATGCCAATCGCCCCGCCAAGGGGGGTGGACATGGGCGGAATCTGGCCGCGCCGATGCGCATCCGCAATAAGACGAAAATGCTCGCCATCAATGAGATGCCGCGCCAGCGCCAGCTCGGCCTGCGCGACGGTAGGGTAATCAAGGCCGATAAATAGCCGATAGCGACTGGCCGAGTCGATGGAGGTTACCCGATAGGTTCCCAGCGGAGTGGTGTCGTCGTTCAACAGGTGAAGTACCGCAACCCCTCCGCGGCCAACCGAAATATCTTCAAAGCGCGCAATTTCAGAATCCCCGTGCATGACCTTGAGCGTGGCCACCCCAGTTTCTATCAGCAGCCATTCACTATCAGATGCCCGGCCCGGTTGCGGTTTGAGAAATAACAGCGTAAAAATCCCGATAACAGCGAGTGCGCGGAACACATTATGCCTGGCTACTTCCATACCCTTCTCTCACGGCTGGCGCGCATCGGGACCAGGGGCCACCGCCACGCACCAGGCTTGCCGCCCCATAACTTGGCACTACGCCTCGTCATCACACTCCCCATTACCCTCAGTTTAGCCATGTCCGTACCCATACTGGCAGCCACGTTTGATATGCCGCCGGCCGGCACTACGCTG
Source organism: Porticoccaceae bacterium (assembly GCA_041600415.1). Lineage (GTDB taxonomy): Bacteria > Pseudomonadota > Gammaproteobacteria > Pseudomonadales > Porticoccaceae > JBFJKD01. Next base: position 260,870 of record JBFIKF010000003.1, read on the forward strand.
GTGGGACAAATTCACAAAGTCACCCCGGGGGAAGACAATACCCTGCTGGATATTGCCCGCCACTACGACCTTGGCTACCACGAAATCACCTGGGCAAACCCCAGCGTAGACCCGTGGGTACCTGATGCCGATACTCCCATTATCATTCCCACACAATTTATTCTGCCACCGCCACCCTGGCAAGGCATTGTGGTGAATATTCCACAGCGTCGCCTGTATTATTTTTTTTCAGACTCCGAAGGCGTTGACAAGGTAATGACGCTGCCCATCAGCATCGCCCGAGAGGGCTGGTCCACACCCCTTGGCCACACCACAGTTATCGCCAAATACAGAGATCCGGCCTGGTTCGTTCCAAAATCCATTCGCGAGGAACAGATGCGCGAAGGAGAAATAGATTTCCCCACTTATTTTCCGCCCGGGCCGGACAACCCCATGGGCATGCTGGCCATTAAAATCGGTTTCGACGGCATTTTTATTCACGGCACCAACCGACCCTGGGGCGTGGGCATGCGCACCAGCCACGGCTGTCTGCACCTGTATCCCGAAGATGCATTGACTCTGTTCCCGTTAATGAAACCGGGCATCCCCGTGCGGGTCATCAACAACCCATTTATGGTCGGCGTGGAGGCTGGACGGTTACTGGTGACCCATTATCCCACTGTTGCAGAATACCCGACCATGAGCGACCCGTTCACCCGGGCCGTCATGGCTCTGGAGCCCTACCTTGTTCCAGGGATAGCCCCGGGCGCTAACGGAATCAGCGAACCGTTCGACATTGACTGGGAGCGATTGCAAAATGTGATCGACGCCAACGTCGTGGTGCCCACCGCGGTACACCTGGGCGGTGTGACGACGGAGCAGTTGCTCAGCGAAATCGAAGTACAGCCTTACACTCAGCAACCCTATGGCCTGGACGCCAACAACGCGGCACCGCCAGCGCGCCCGGGCACGAAACTGTCGAGCAAAGAACAGAACAATTGATAAACACGGCAATCTGGTGCGCGCCTGGACCTGCTTCAAAGAACGCGTATTCGGGGAAACCCACCGACCGCTGTTAACGAAAACATCCGGAAGAAATTGCACGCATGTCCAGCAGTGCGAGCACGCGGTCAACGATACCTAACGCGGCTCGCAAACAAAAACCGGAATATCCCGTGCGGAACGCTGTTGATAAAGTGCGTAATCTGGATAGTATTCACAACAAATCGGCCACACCCGCGCCTTTTCCTCTGCGTCCACCAAACGCGCCCGCAATTTCATTTTTTTGCTTTTGTACTGCACCTCGATATCGGGATGGGCAATCAAATTGTTGTACCACACCGGATTTTTCGGTGCGCCGCCCTGGGACGCCACCAATATTACGCCGTCCTGGTAGGGCACATACATCAGCGGCGTCACTCTTTTTTTGCCGGACTTTGCGCCAGTCATGGTCACCAGGCAGACGTCGTAACCTGCCAACTTACCCATCAGACGACCATTGCTCCAACGATAAACTTTCTCGTTCAAAGAGGAAAACACCTTGAGAAAAGGTAAAACTTTTTCCATTTGTTCCGACGTAGCGGTTTTTATATTAACCATAATCCGAACTCCCCGAGTTAAATGAAAACATCAGTCCTGGAGCATTTTTTAGGCTGCTTTACACCTGCTTTTTAACTACTGGTCAGCGGATCGCGCCATTCGCCCTGAGGGCAGCAATTTCTTCACGACTAAGTCCCCAATCCGCCAGCGCCTGCTCACTGTGTTGTCCAGCGGTGGGCGCGGGACCTTTAATCGACGACGGCGTGCCCAAAAATCGCGGCGCAGGTGCCGGATGCCACTCGCCATCGCACTCGACAAACGCACCGCGCTGTTGATTGTGGTGATAGTGTCGCGCCTCTGTCAGGCCCAGTACCGGCGCGAAACAGATATCCGTATTCTCCATCAACTGACACCACTCGTCCCGTGTTTTGGTCAGAAATATTTGCTGGAACTTATCTTTCATCATCGGCCACTGACTACGCTCCATCTGCGCAGGCAGTGACGCCGGATCTATCTCCAGCTTTTCCAGCAGCTCGGCGTAAAATTTCGGTTCGATGGAGGCAATAGACACATATTTTCCGTCTTTGGTGCAATAAGTAGTGTAGAAGTGCGCTCCGCTATCGAGGATATTGCTGCCCCGTTTATCTTGATGTATACCTGCGGCAAGCATGCCGTAGGTGGCGGTCATCAGCGACAGCGCACCGTCCACCATGCCAGCGTCGACCACCTGCCCCTTACCGGTATTCTTCGCCGACAATAGCGCCGCCAAAATGCCGACCACCATATACAGGGTACCGCCGCCGTAATCCCCCACCAGATTCAGGGGTGGCGCAGGTGGCTGATCGTCGCTCAGACCAATGGCGTGTAACGCACCGGACAGGGCAATATAGTTCAAATCGTGTCCGGCCGCCTGGGCCAACGGCCCCTCCTGACCCCAGCCGGTAATGCGTCCGTAGACCAGTCTGGCGTTGCGTGCCAGACAAATATCTGGACCCAGCCCCAGGCGCTCCATCACCCCCGGACGAAATCCTTCGACCAGCGCGTCCGCCTGATCAATCATCTTCAGCAGGGCAGCAATGCCCTGCGGATTTTTCAAATCCACAGCCACCGAGCGACGGCCGCGGCCGGTAAAGCTAAAGCGAGTATCCATAGCGATACCCAGCCCCGCATCCTGCGTGCGATCAATGCGAATCACATCCGCGCCCATATCCGACAGCATCATCGCCGTCATCGGCGCCGGGCCAATGCCCGCCAGTTCGATTACTTTAAACCCCTGTAGCGGTCCGCCCATCATTCTCTCCCGTTAACCTGGTCGTCGTTAGTCATATGTTTGCCATTTATCCAGGCTGTTCGTGCTGTTGTTTGGCGGCCACAATCCCCTGCACTAACTCTAAACCGGTTTTGTCACAGGGCGGCAATCCCACATCGCTCAACCCCAGTGGTTGCGTGCGCTGCCCCCACTTTAACAGATGCGCACTCCAGGTTAAGCCGCCACCGAAGGCTGGCAGCAGCAGCAATCCACCAGGCTTAACACGCCCCTCTTCCACCGCCTCCACCAGCGCAACCAGGATAGTAGCCGCAGACATATTTCCGTAGCGGTGGATATTTACAAACATTTTGTCGCCGCCCACGTTGAGACGTTTAGCCAGGGCGTCGATAATTCGGAGATTGGCCTGGTGTGGCACCACCAGATCGATATCCTCCGCCGTCAACTGAGCGCGGGCGAGAACCTCGGTAACCGCCTGCCCCATGCCACTGACTGCCTTTTTAAATATTTCCTGCCCCTCAAAACTCCACCGGGTTTTTCCCACCTGCCAACCCTGGTTCGCATTCGCCAGACCCCAGCCGTGTACCGCCAGAATATCCCGCGACTCACCAAAACAGCCGAGAGCCTGTTGGAGTACGCCACTTTCCTCAGCGCTCCTCTCAAGCACCAACGCCGCGGCGCCGTCGCCAAACAACACTGCGACATTACGATCACTCCAGTCCATCACCGGGCTGATGGATTCAGCGCCGATAATCAGTGCATTTTTTACCACGCCCGTGCGAATCATCGCGGTCGCCGTGGACAGCGCGTACATACCACTGGTGCAGGCGGTATTCACGTCCATGGCGGCAGCGTTAACCGCCCCCAGCAATTGTTGCACTCGCGAAGCCGTATTTGGCACCATGTCGTCAAAACTACAGCTACCAAACACAATCAACTCGATATCTTCCGCGTTTACGCCAGCCGCAGCCAACGCGCGGACACAGGCCACATGTGCGAGATCGCTAACCGGAACGTGGGAGATGCGACGCTCCTGCATACCGGTGCGGCTGCGAATCCACTCGTCATCCGTGTCGATAAAATGGCTCAAATCCTGATTGGACAAAATCGCGGGGGGTAAACATTTGCCCCAACCGGTGATGGCGGCGTAAGTCATTGGGCGTCGCTCATTGCTAATATCTCAACTTTGGTAAAAAATAGTTCGCGAAAAATTCGATTCAGTTTATCCGCTCCGCACTGCGACGTCGAACCCGCCGGGTTACACTCACGCTATTACGGTTTAGCCAGCTGACCCCACAGGTCAGACACCCCGGCCATCTCCATATGGAGCAGTGATCAACATGCAGGAAACAGCCTCAATTATTTGTCCCTATTGCGGAGAAAACATCGAAGTCCTGATTGACTGCTCAGTGCCCGAGCAATCTTACATTGAGGATTGCGCAGTATGTTGCCACCCCATTACGCTGGATATCACTGTCGACGAAGACCTGCTCCCCCAGGTATCACCCCGTCATGAAAACGAGTAGATTCAATATCAACCAGGCCTGTTTTGACGGGTTAACCGCCTTAATTGACCTGCCGCTGGCGTCCCAACCAGTAAGGTTTACGCAATTCCGTTTTTAACACCTTGCCCACCCCAGAGAGCGGCAGCGGCTGTGTCTGGATAGACACCGTGCGGGGACATTTAAAGCCTCCGAGAAGCCCCTTACAGTGGGCGATAACCTCCTGCTCGGACAGAGTCTGGCCAACGTGGGGCACCACCACAGCATGCACCGCCTCCCCCCACTCGTCGTGGGGAACACCAAATACAGCGCACTCACTGACCACAGCCATTTGCGCAATACAGTTTTCCACTTCCACGCAGTACACGTTTTCGCCGCCAGTAACCACCATATCCTTGATGCGATCAACGATGTACACAAACCCCTCGGCATCCAGGTAGGCGGCATCGCCGGTGTGATACCAACCGCCTCGCAAGGCCTGCGCGGTCGCTTCCGGATTATTCCAGTAACCCTGCATCACCATCGGTCCGCGCAGGACAATTTCGCCGATCTCCCCCGTCGCCACGGGCTCATCGTTGGCGTCGACTATTCGTAGTTCAGCATTGGCGATGGCCCGCCCACAGGAAGCCATGCGTCCGGCATCCGGGCCGTCCAGTACGTGATAACGAGAGGGGAGAAACGTTGCCGCGGGGGATAACTCGGTCATACCGTACGACTGGTTAAACTGTATGCCGGGCAGAGCAATCAATGCGTCGCGCATCAGGGTTTGCGGCATCGGCGACGCGCCGTAGGTAATCGCGACGAGACTGGTTAAATCAAATTTGTGCAAATCAGGGTGATGCACCAGACGGTTAATCATGGTTGGCACCAGCAATACGTTGGTCACGCGGTGCGCCTCAATCGCCCGCAACAACGCAGTGACGTCAAAGGTCGGCAGAATAATATTTCTGGTTTGGCCGGTCACCAGGGTGTATACCCGCGAAGCGCCCGCCGCGTGAAACAGCGGGGTAGCATGCAGATACACGGTTTCATCGGTAAATACATAGTTGGCGATGCTACCCATGGCGTTAACCATCAGGTTGCGATGGGATAATGCAACGCCCTTGGGCAACCCGGTGGTACCTCCCGTATATACAATGGCGGCCAGATCTTCGTAACCCCGCCATTGATCCTGCGCCGCTGAGTGCTCGGCAATCAGACGCTCATAATCGCTGCCACCAGATTCCTCGTATACGCTGTCAGGATCAAAATACAATACTGTTTCAAGTCCGCTGGTGTCCTTGCGCAACGTTTCGACCACTTCCTGGAAGCCGCGCTCCGCAATTAAAATTCGCGCACCGGAATCGTTCAGAATATGCGCCAATTCCGCCACAGCGAGACGATGATTAAGAGGCACCACCACGCCGCCAGACCAGGGGACCGCATAGTAAAATTCAAAATACTCGGGGCGATTGTGCGCCAGCATCGCCACCCGATCGCCCGCCCGCAAGCCGAGACTCGTCAAACCTGCGGCCAACCGCGCCGCGCGCAGACTGAATTCCGTCCAGGTAAGACTGTAGTCGCCACAGATAATGGCGGTATCCGACGGGCGTTGTTGTAATGCGCGATGCAGCGCCTGAGTAAGATGCATGGCAGCCGTGGCCAAAATTTAAAGGGAGCTATGGTAGCGTAATCGCCGCCGCCTTCCTATTGATCGGCCACAACGCTGCCGACAGACAACATGGGCTCGCCTGCATAGCAAACCGCGTGACAAGAGCCATAGTTTTCACGTATTTTGGACACCCTGCTTTTTGCCTCTCGCGTGAGTCCGTTTCCACCGCGCCACCCGGATTGTCTGAAAGCTGCTGACAGGCATAGCTCGCTACGCTATAGCCCCACTGAGCGCAGGATCACCCATGTGAGACAACTATTATGACCCAGATGAGAACAACATGAGCCACGACCCAAAATACGATCTGTCCGGAAAAATTGCCCTGGTGACAGGCGCCACGGCTTTCATTGGCCGTGCCGTCGCGCTGCGACTCGCCCAACTCGGGGCCGAGGTGGTGGTTAACGGCCGCAACCCGGAAACCGGACAACACGTAGTGCAAGAAATTGAAGCCGCTGGCGGTCGCGCGCATTTTGCACAGGCGGACATTACTGACGGCGAACAAATTGAAGCCATGGTCGAGCAGGTGGTGACCGAAATCGGCAACATCGACATTCTGGTGGCCAGTGGAGCCGCCGCCAGCAACGACTCCCTGCCCTTTCGGTTGTTTCAGGATATGGACCACGCCGATATGGATCACTACATCAGAAGCCACTGGCTGAGCCGCGCCTACACCCTGCAGGCGGTAGCGCGACATATGGCTGCTAATGGCGGTGGCAAAATGGTCATGTTGGGTACCGATGCGGGACGCGTCGCGACGGTTGGCGAGTCGATGATCGGCGGCGCCACCAGCGCCATGATGCAGATGTGTCGCTCCCTGGCGCGCGAGTTGGGACGCAAGAATATTCGTATTAACGTGGTGTCCATGAGTTTTATTTCGGATGCGATTCCCCGCTGGGGTCAAAGTTCCGACCCGCTGGCGGACAAAACGGACGCACAGGGCAATAAAAAAGGCATGCTGGAAGGGTTACGCAAGCGCATGATTTTCGATGTCACCACGGAAGATATCGCGGAGGCGGCCGCCTTTTTTGCCAGTCCGGCCTCCGACGCGATAACGGGACAGACGTTAAGCGTAAACGGTGGCTTATCGACCCCCGGTTGACCTTTTGTGCCGACCGCGCATAATGGTCGGCCGCGCTGTTTGTACTGCACCGGGTCGATCTCTATCTAACTGCCTGATTTAGTCAGACAAATTATAAATAAATCAACTGGTTAGGATTATGGACAAAAGGAAAAGCGCTGGTGCGGTGCCCAGTAACCTACGGGAAATTCTGACCGATAAGCAACTGTGTGCGCTGCAACGCCTGGCGGTCTTCGGCTGGCAACTGCGCTTCGTACGCAAACCTCAATCTCAGCACCCCATTCCCTTCGTAGGCAGCGACGAAACCGATACATTCGCGATTCTGGACGACGATGGCGAACTGTTTCGCCAACCCCATATTCAGATTCGCTCCAGCAACGGCACCTAGGTTACCCACCAGGTCAGGCGTCTAGGCTGCGCTGACTCCAACCCTCTTAACCTCCCCGCCCCGACGCCTGCGCGGCGAGGAAGTAAGGCTTCCAGAGTTTAATCGTGATCGGAACCGCAAGGTTCAACCAGAAAGCGGTAATCATCAGGGTATAAAATGCTTCCTTGGTAAATATACTGTGCTCCACATAGGCGATATCCATCACCACAAACGCCAGTTCGGCACGCCCCAGCATACCAAACCCAATCATCATGGCCTCCGCGAACGTGAAGCCGCCGATGTAACGCGCCGCCAACGCCGCCGAGGTGATCTGCCCAATAATCAGCCCCGCGGTCAGCACCAGAGTTTCGGGTATCACCGCAACAACCGTGGTCCACTCAAATATCAGCTTGGCCCCCAGATCCACGAAAAATACCGGGCCGATCCAGGAAAACGCCACATTATCGATAATGCGCTTGTTGTTATGGTACATCTGCGTGTTGTTGTCTTCCGTCAGGCGAAAGTATTCTTCCTTGAGGATTAAACCCGCCATATAGGCCCCAATAGCCGGGTGCAAACCAAAAAAATGCGCGAGGATGCCAATCGTCACTGCGAGCAACAGCATCGCCAGCGTGGCGTGCTCACCGCTACCCACAGACAGAAAATGCCGCACGCCGTAAGACCTCAGGAAAGGTACGTGACGCATCACCGAGTGACGCATATCGTGGGGAAACAACCAGCCGCCAATAACGGCAATCACGACAAAAAATGCCAGCGCCTTGAGTACCACAATCTCGATCTCAAGCACGCTCAGGCCGCCACCTCCCAGGGCCAACGGTAGCAGAATAGCCACCAGTGCCAGTGACGCAATAGAATCGAGTACCGCCGAAGTCATAATCCCGGTGGCCACTCTGGAAGACTGTAGTCCCTCAGCTTTAAGCGATACCATGGTCAACGACACCGCTGTCGCCGTCATGGCAAGCCCCACCAGCAGCGCCATATTGCGATCATGCCAAAAATACACCGCCACGGAATACGCTATGGTGAACGGCACCAGCGCGCCAAAAAAGGCTATTCCCCAGGCGCGTTTTACGGTTTTTAGAAAATTATCGGTACTTTCCTCAAAACCCAGCGCAAACATAATCAGAATGATGCCCACTTCGGAAAAACCCTGAATAAACGCCGTACTCTCCACCGGCAACCAGCCGATGTTTACCATCAGGCAACCGAACGCGAGAAAATACAGCACCGGAGTTAATTTCGTCCTGTTGGCCAGAAAACCGGCGATATACACACCGCCCCAGATCAACGCGAGATGGGTAAGGTCTTCCACGGTTATTTAAATCTCCCCTGTCGAATGGTCCATTATGGGCTGCCTGACCGGTGATGCCCATGCACTGGATCAAGTACGCCCTGAAACTTACACCGGTCACCCGATGTCCAAAGGCAGGTACAAACGCCTGGAATTCCCCTGCGAAGCGGATTATAAATGGCGTAGCGCACTGGTGCGGGAGGCACAACACCATGATCCACCATCGGAAAAGAATTTGTGCACAATGGGTACTGACCAGCCTGCTGGTTTGCCTGCCGGTCACGGGGGCGTTCGCGGCGGAGGGAATTATCTATAAATCCACCGACGCCGCGGGTCATATATTTTACGGGGATGACCCTCTACCTGGCGCGGTAAAGGTGGAAATTGTACGTATTCGCTCAACGGCCGATCTGGGCAAAGACGCACTGGCCACGCAGCACGCCGCACTGGAGCAGCTCGCAGCCACGACCAAACGCCTGCAGGACGACCGTAAGGAGCGTGAAAAAACGCGCCTGGAGGCCGCTGAAAGGCAGCGGGAGGCCGAGGTTCAGTATTACACTACAGCGCCACCGCTCGCGCTAAATCGCCCCTATTACGACGAGGGCGGCTACCCTGCCTACTATCCAGCTGGCTACTACCCACCCGGCTATTACGGCCGCGAATACCATCAGGATGTACATTACGGAGCGAACTGGGGTTCTTCCAAATGGCGTATTGGCGTCTATTACGGGGGCGAGCACACCAACAGCCACAATCCCCATGGTTACGGTGGACACCACAGATCTGGGCGTGACCATGGTTCCCAACACGGCAATGACCCCTTGCAACCGCCTCTGCGTCAACCATCGGGTCATAAAGCGCCAGGCAGGTTTGAGTAGTTGATCGTGGAGCACTCAACCGTCTTTATCGCCACCCTCAGTTAATGTGGCCATAATCCAGATCACCCAGTAGCGACTCGCGAATATCATCGGCAACGACCTCCCCCGCCAACAGGTAGGCTGGGTGATCGCAGCCAAATGCCAGACTTGCCCCGGATTTCAGGCCGTGGATCATCGCTGGCGTTAATTCAAATCGCAAAAAATGTACCGCGGAAGTCTTGTCCATGGTCGAGCGATCCATATCTTCATCGGCGATGGGAAAAACTTTGTCAAAACCATCCACGCGCGCCCACACTTTGTCCTCTATACCCAGTAACTGTGTCAACTTTTCCTGGCGCTCCGCCACATCTTCGTATTCGATCATAAACGTGGCTTTCCAGTTGCAGCCGTCGGAAATTAACGGGTTATAGGCATCCAGTTCCTCCTGAATACCCGCCGCCTCGAACACCCGCTCAATGCGCAGCATTTCCTGAATCTGATACTGAATGGTCAAACGATCTTCAAAATACAGCCGCGCGTGTTCACCCAGAGACACCTGACGATGCTTCTTGTGGGCCAGCACCTGGTGACGAAACTCCGGGCGGCGTTCCGCGTACTCTTCCAGGGACCACAAATCCTTACGTGATAACTTGTTCACTACAATCTCCTCAGCAATTGATTCGGGCTTAAACAACCACTCACAATCCATAGGCTTTGCGCAGCAAGGTGATGGGATGCTCAGGTTTTTCGTCCCGTTCAGCCAGATTCGCGATATGGCTGGCCGCCATCGGGCAATCGCTCGCCAGATGATCTGATTTAAGTTCGTTAACTTTACGCACCACCGGGCGCGCTATTTTTACCGCTTTGTCGTAGGTTTCGCGCTTTACCGCATAAGTACCGTCGTGGCCGGAGCAGCGTTCCTGCGCGTGCACCGTGGTGTCCGGAATTAAATTGAGAATATCGCGGGTCTTCAGACCGATATTCTGCACCCGTAAATGACAGGCCACGTGATAACTGATGTCCCCCAGACCCTGTGCGAATTCGGTATTCAGGAGACCTGCTTTGTGGCGCAAAAACAGGTACTCGAAGGGATCAAAAAAGGCTTTTTGCACTTTGAGCACCTCTTCGTCATCGGGAAACATCAGTGGTAATTCCTGCTTGAACATCAACACGCAGGAGGGTACCGGCGCAATCAGGTCATAGCCCTCGTCCACCAGTTTGGCCAACACCGGAATATTCGCTTCCTTGGCGCGCACCACCGCATTCAGATCCCCCAGTTCAAGCTTGGGCATACCGCAGCACTGCTCTTTGGGGACCACTTCAATATGAATACCGTTGTGCTGAAACACCCTGTAAAAATCGTCCCCCAGATGTGGGCTGTTGTAGTTACCGTAACAGGTGACAAACATCGCCACTTTACCGGAGGTCTTGCCTGCGCTTTGGGCAGGCAACGTTTTGGTGAGTGTTTTTACGCGTTTGCGTAGCGTTTTGCTGTGATATTCAGGCACCGGTGCTTTTGCATGTACACCCAGTGTGCCCTGCAACGCCTTGCGGAACAGACCGTTGCGGTTGAGTGCGTTGACGGTCACGTCCACCAACGGGATGGTCGCCAGCTTGCCAACCCGATCCGTACTGGTCAGGTTGCGGTCCCGAAAAGACGCGCCGTTTTCTTTAAAATTGACCGCCTTGGCCCGCAGCATCAGGTGAGGAAAATCCACATTCCACTCATGTGGGGGAACGTAGGGGCATTTACTCATGTAGCACATGTCGCACATATAGCACTGCTCAACCACCTTGTGGTAGTCGGCTAAATCCACGCCATCGACTTCCATGGTGTCTGATTCGTCCACCAGGTCGAATAACGTTGGAAAAGCATCGCACAGGCTAACGCAGCGACGGCAGCCGTGACAGATGTCGAACACTCGCTCCAGCTCCTGATTGAGATTGTCGCGATCCCAAAACTGAGGTGTCTGCCACTCAATGGGATGGCGCGTGGGCGCCTCCAGGCTACCTTCCCGGAATTTCGAATCGTTACTCATAACCTGTCTCTTGTGAGTCGAAAGTCACGGGGTCGCCACAACCCGCGTCGCGAGCCCCGTGATGGTTTTGGACGTCAGTCCCTGGTTACCAGACTCTCAGGCGTCGAGACTATCCAGCGCCTTCTGGAAGCGATTCGCGTGACTGCGTTCTGCTTTGGCCAGAGTCTCAAACCAGTCGGCGATTTCGTCAAACCCTTCACCGCGCGCGCTTTTTGCCATGCCCGGATACATATCGGTGTATTCGTGGGTCTCGCCCGCAATCGCTGCTTTCAGGTTATCGGACGTTGGGCCGATAGGTAGCCCGGTCGCCGGGTCACCGACCGTTTCCAGATATTCCAGATGACCGTGCGCATGCCCGGTTTCACCTTCGGCAGTGGAACGAAACACAGCGGCCACATCGTTGTAACCTTCGACGTCCGCCTTGGCGGCGAAATACAAATAGCGGCGATTAGCCTGGGATTCGCCAGCAAAGGCGTCTTTCAGGTTGGTTTCAGTTTTTGTTCCTTTGAGAGACATGCTTCTACTCCTGATCGTGGTTATGGTAGCTCTGTGTGAGCCATTTTTAACATCAGCCTTAGCGGCTTGTGGTTACCTTAGTGATTTAGTTACAATCGGTAAAGTGAATTTTTTAAATTATTTTGATCGGATTTATCGATGGCAATAAAACCTACCCTGAAACAACTGAAATATTTTTGTTCTGTTGCCGAAACGCTGCACTTTGGCAACGCCGCCAAAGCCTGTCACGTTACGCAATCCACCCTTAGCGCTGGCATTCACGAACTGGAACAGACTCTGGGTGTCGCGCTCCTTGAGCGCAGCAACAAATCGGTGATGATTACCGCCGCCGGTGAGCAGGTAGTTACCAGAGCCCGCCATATTCTGGCCGACGTCGAAGCGCTGGTCGAACAGGCTGCCCAATCGCTGGAACCGTTTAGTAATCGCATTCGGCTCGGGGTCATACCCACAATCGCGCCTTTTGTCCTGCCCGATACTTTGCGCCGACTGCGTCAGGATTATCCGCAGCTACAACTGCTGATACGCGAGGATCTGTCGGAAAATTTGGTCAATCTGTTACAGATGGGAGAACTTGACCTGATCCTGCTGGCGCTGCCCTACCCCATGACCAACGTCACCGTGGAGCATCTGTTCGAGGACCCCTTTTTACTGGCCTGCCCCAAACAGCATCCCCTCGGTAAAATCGAACATCTCAAAACCAAGGACCTCAAAGGCCACGACATTCTGTTGCTCGAACAGGGTCACTGCCTGCGCGACCACGCACTGGAGGCCTGCAAACTGATTGATCGCCAGGTGTCCCTGTCGTTTGAAGCCACCAGCCTGCATACCATTGTGCCCATGGTCGCCAGCGGCGTCGGCGTCACCCTATTGCCGCAAATGGCAGTGGACACCGGTATTTTGTCCGGCTTTGGCAATATTGATACCAAATCCTTCAGCGAAAAAAAAGTGTTGCGTTCAATCGATCTGGCGTGGCGTAAAAATAGTCCTCGAGAAAGCGAGTACCGCCTGCTGGCAAAGTATTTTGCGCGGCGTCCCCGCGCCAGCGGCGCCTGACAGTCCGCCCAGGAAAAAATAAACCCCCGGTCATGGGTGATGACCGAGGGCTTATTTGGAGAGCGTTTACCGCCGGACCGGATAGGATCCGACGCGCAAATCAATCAAACAGGTGTAACGTTTTCCGCTTGCGGGCCTTTCTGACCCTGGGTAACTTCGAACTGTACCCGTTGGCCTTCGTTCAGGGTTTTGAAGCCGTCGCCAACAATAGAGCGGAAGTGAACAAATACGTCGGGGCCATTTTCTTGCTCAATAAAGCCGAAACCTTTGTCCGCGTTGAACCATTTAACTGTGCCAGTAGTAGTAGCCATGTTTAAAACCTATATATATAAAAAGTAATATGCCCTAAGTAAAAAAATAAGGCGGTTTAGCTGAGAAACGCTGGGAGCACATATGGCGACGGGACGAACAATATCTTGCAAAAAACAGTCGTAACGGTGGACATAGAGCAAGCGTGAATCTTCAAGCTGGCGACACTATAGCGTAAAATCGACGAATGTACAGTAGGGCACACAATAATTTTTGCTCGGTAAAACATGAGCTTTGCGTAGCCAGAGCAGGCGATTACCTGGCAAATGCGCCCGAATCGACACCTGCCAGATCGGGCCGGACAGCAATGTCCGACACGCCTGCAACGGCTGGCTACCGGCTGACCGCCCGCTCCGCGAGCACCGCAGGATATCACTGCTCCGCAAAAGCCCCTGTAAACACAGCCCGCAGACCAGAGCTGCGCCGCTTCTGCCAGCGGTTTTTCAGGGTTGTGGCGCTGGCCTGGCTGGGCGCGATACAAAATGTTTCCGCCCAACCGGGCGACTTCGACCCATACGCTATCGGCGACTTTTCTTCCGGTTCCACCACGGGATGGCAACCAATTAAATTTAAGGGCAGCACCCAATACCGGATAGTTCGCGATGGCCCCCTACCGGTGCTGCGGGCTACCAGCTCCGGCAGCGCTTCGGGGCTGGTGCATAAACAACGGATCGATCTAACGCGCACCCCCTACCTGAGCTGGCGCTGGAAGATTGCCAACAAAATTGAAAATGTCCACGAAACAGTGCGCAGCGGCGACGATTACGCCGCGCGAATTTACGTTGTGGTGGACGGTGGACTCCTGTTCTGGAAAACCCGCGCCTTAAATTACGTGTGGGCCTACGGATCCGCCGCTGGAACGATCTGGCCCAATGCCTTCGCCGGCAACAACGCCATGATGCTGGCGCTGCGCTGGCGCGACGACCCGGTCGATACGTGGCAAACGGAAAAACGCAACGTGCGCGCGGACCTCAGACAGGCTTTTGGTCGCGACATACGCTACATCGATGCCGTCGCGCTGATGACCGACACCGACAATACCGGCGCAACCGTTACTGCTTATTACGGGGACATTGTTTTTTCAGGCCAATAATCCCGAGCCTCTGGCTTACAATCGCCACCGGAACGGACAAAAACCGCTTGAGCCCAGGCCGCCAACTGCCGCACAATCCGGCCCCTGACCAATCCAGCCCGCCGTTTCAGCACCAGACCGCTGCGAGTTAACTTCCAGCCATACCTTATGCCACTACTTAAACTCGATCGTATTGCACTCCACTACGGCAGCCGCGAATTGCTCAAAAATGTGGACTTCACCCTCTACAGGGGCAACAAAATTGGCTTGCTCGGTCGCAATGGCGAAGGCAAAACCACCTTTTTAAATGTGGTGGCCGATTTGACCCGAGCAGACAGTGGCGAGCGCTGGGTGCGACCTGGTATAAAAATCGCATCCCTGGATCAAACTCTTCCCGAGGCCAGCGCCACCACTGTGTACGATGTGGTAGCGGACGGACTTAAGGATGTGGGCGCGCTGCTAAAAGCCTTTCATCACGCCATCCACGACGGCGACATGGCCGCGCTGTCTCGGGCGCAGGACGCCCTCGAAGCAAAAGATGGCTGGATGCTTCAGCAAAAAGTAGACACCATCATCAGCCAGTTGGCGTTACCCGCCGACGCCCTGATGAAAGAGCTGTCCGGTGGCTGGCGCAAACGGGTGGCCCTGGCCCAGGCGCTGGTGATCGACCCGGACATTCTGCTTCTCGACGAACCCACCAACCACCTCGACATTCCGGCCATTGAATGGCTCGAAAAACAACTGCGGGACTACCGCGGCGCCCTGTTTCTGGTAACCCACGACCGCGCGTTTTTACAGAACGTGGTCAACCAGATTGTCGAGTTGGATCGGGGCAATCTCTACGCCTGGGAGGGCGATTACCAAAGTTTTCTCAACTACCGGGCGCAGCAGCTTGCCTCGGAAGAGAGAAGCAACGCCCTGTTCGATAAAAAACTGGCACAGGAAGAAGTGTGGATTCGCCAGGGTATCAAAGCTCGGCGCACCCGCAACGAGGGTCGGGTCCGGGCACTGGAAAGTTTACGCGCCGAACGGGCCGA
Organism: Porticoccaceae bacterium; assembly: GCA_041600415.1. Lineage (GTDB taxonomy): Bacteria > Pseudomonadota > Gammaproteobacteria > Pseudomonadales > Porticoccaceae > JBFJKD01. Next base: position 276,448 of record JBFIKF010000003.1, read on the forward strand.
CCGGGTTAATCGTCAGGGCAGAGCCAATTTCAATGTTGAAACCGCTGACCGCTCTGGAAAAATTGTCGCAGAAGTGGACAACATCAGCCACAGTTTCGACGGCAATGCGGTAATTTCCCAATTCTCGACCGTGATAATGCGTGGTGATCGCATTGGCCTGGTGGGCGCCAATGGCGCAGGGAAATCCACGCTACTCAAAATTCTGCTGGGGGAACTACCACCCGAACAGGGTACCGTTAAAATTGGTACCAAACTGGAAATCGCCTACTTTGACCAGATGCGCAACCAGCTCGACCTGAATAAAACCTTGATCGACAATATTTGCGGCGGGCGCGACTTTATTGAAATTAACGGTCGCAATCGCCACGCCATTAGCTACCTGGGCGATTTTCTATTTACGCCACAACAAGCGCGCACCGTGGTCAGCGCCCTGTCCGGGGGCGAACAGAATCGCGCCATCCTGGCCAAACTGTTCAGCAAGCCAGCCAACGTGTTGGTGCTCGACGAACCCACCAACGATCTCGATATTGAAACGCTGGAATTACTTGAAGAAATACTGGTGGAGTTCAAAGGCACCCTGTTGTTGGTCAGTCACGACCGGGCATTTATGGATAACGTAGTCACTGGCATTATGGTCTTTACCGGGGGTGGCCAGGTGAACGAGTTCGTGGGCGGATACAGCAACTGGGTGGCTCACGGCGGGTTGCTACCTGCGACTACCGATAAACCAGTAGCGGCCACGCCGAAGGTGGAGAACGTAGCGCCTGTCAGACCAGATCCAGTGTCATCCCCGCCCAACAAAAAACGCTCTTATCAGATACAACGAGAACTGGATAAGCAGCCAGCCCTGGTGGAACAACTGGAAAGCCGCAAAGCCGCCATTGAGCACACCCTCTCGGCACCCGACTTCTACAACAGCGATCCCGCCACAGTAGCTGCGGAGCTGGAAAAGCTGGCCGCCGTGGAACAGGAACTAAGCGCGGCCTATCGCCGCTGGCAGATTCTCGAGGAGAGCTGACAGCCCCCTTATACGCACACACTTTTACGCTGAGATTTACCGGCCAAAATTGACAGCCATGAAGCGCTCCCCTAAAGTTGTCGCCCCCCAATGCAAGGAAAATGCCCGTGCCAAAATCCGTCGAAATCGCGCCCAACCGCTACCGTGAATCCTACGGTCGTTACCTGGAAGATTTTAAAATCGGCGATGTGTATGAACACCGGCCGGGGCGCACCGTCACCGAGACCGACAACACCTGGTTCACCCTGTTAACCATGAACCAGCACCCTCTGCATTTTGACGAGGAATATGCCAAACACAGCGAATTTGGCAAACGGGTGGTGGTGAGTCCGTTTACGGTCGCGCTGATTGCTGGCATGAGCGTTTCCGACGTGAGCCAGAAAACCATCGCCAACCTCGGCTGGAAAGAGATTCGGCTGCCAGCGCCGGTTTTTGTCGGCGACACCCTGTACGCCGAATCCGAAGTACTGGATATTCGCGAGTCCAAAAGCCGCCCTACCGCGGGCATCGTCACCATCAAAACCGTGGGCAAAAACCAGCACGGCACGGTGGTATGTGATTTCGTACGGGTGATGTTAATTCCTAAAACCGGTCACGCCGTGGACGACAAGGCAAATTATTAAGGATTGCCTCAGAGTTCCACCTGCACCCGAACCCGACGGCGACGTGGCTCTCGCCCAGACCCCGAATTCCACCAAACGACAACCCGGACAATTTATGTCAAACGAAGATGAACGCCTGATACTCGACAGCATCAGCCGCTGGCTGGAAAGGGATGTCGCCCCCTACGCCCACGATCTGGAACAAAATGACGAATACCCCCACGCCATGGTCGAGCAAATGCAAGAGCTGGGCCTATTTGGCGCGACTATTGATCAGGAATACGGTGGCCTGGGCCTTAGCGCCTCCACCTATGCAAAAATTGTCATGCTGGTGTCCGAGGTGTGGATGTCCCTGTCCGGGGTATTCAATTCCCATCTCATCATGGCGCGCTGTGTGCAAAGTTACGGCACCGCAGCGCAGAAACAAAAATATCTGCCGCGCTTTGCCAGCGGTGAGTTGCGGGGTGGCATCGGCCTGACCGAACCCGATGCGGGTACAGATTTGCAGGGCATTCGCTGCAGCGCAATAAAAGACGGCGAGCACTATGTCATCAACGGTTCGAAAACCTGGATCACCAACGCCAAAGAAGGCAGCGTCATTGGCCTCCTCGTCAAAACCGATCCCAGCGCAACGCCGCCACGCAAGGGTATGAGTATGTTTATTGCGGAAAAAGGCGACGGGTTTAACGTCACGCGCAAACTAAAAAAACTCGGTTATCGCGGTATCGACACGGCGGAAATTGTGTTCGACAACTACCGCGTCCACCAGGATTGCCTCATTGGCGGCGTCGAAGGGCAGGGTTTTTACAATGCGGTCGGCGGCCTGGAGCTGGGTCGTATTAACGTCGCTGCCCGTGGTGTCGGTGTCGCCAGCGCTGCCCTGAAACAGGCGACCGCCTACTCCCAGTTACGCAAAACATTTGGCAAACCCATTTGCGAACACCAGGCCATTCAATTGAAGCTGGGGGAAATGGCGACCCGCACCGAGGCGGCGCGCCTGTTGCTGGAGCAGGCAGCCCAGGCATTTGACCGCGGCGAGCGCTGCGACATGGAAGCCGGCATGGCCAAATATTTCGCCAGCGAAGCCGCCGCAAAAAACGCCGATGAAAATATGCGCATTCACGGCGCCTACGGTTACTCCTGCGAATTTGACGCGGAGCGCCTGTATCGGGATGCGCCGCTGATGGTGATCGGCGAAGGTACCAACGAAATGCAGCGCATCATTATCGCGCGCCAGCTAATCGCTCGAAACCCGATTTAACTGGCAGCTACGCCCGCCGCTGCTGCACCAGGGCGAGCGAAAAATAAAAGATAAAGAAACAATCTTCAGGAAGAATAGTGCACGACAACATTGGCCACTTTATTGTCGTCGTCAAAGAACATCACTTCGATTGCCAGCTTATTCAGTACCGAGCGGTAATACACCGCGACAGAGTTGACGCCGGCCAGCACATCGAGCAATTCAAATTGTAAATCCGGCATTTTCTCCAGGGCCCGGCGCCAATAATCCCCCACTGCCTGCTTACCACACAAAGTTCCCGTATCGACACCAAGGGCGATTTTTATCATCGGCGTGGTGATCGAGAACGTATCGGCGTAGTGGGACAGGATGCGTGGCAAATCGTGACTGTTCCAGCTGGCGATCCATTCCTGGGCAAATGTATCCGGATCGATATTCACGGGGACCCGTCCCCCGTCCCGCTGGCATTTTTATTTGCGGTTTTTTTGCCACTCATTAATTTCCAGACAAACCCGCCCACGGTGAGCAACAGAATAATCCAGAACTTTTTGAGGGCGATAAGAATAGCGGCGAGAAGACCGGCTTTGGCCAATACCTTACCGGCTATCAACGCACCAATACCGTAGGCAGCCACCTTGTCGATACTGGGGTCGAAATCCCGATAGCGATGGCCTTCCGCAAAATCCACCATGCCCATGACCGCGGCAAGATTGCTGTCGATATCCGGCAACTGTTTCATATCCGCGATAAAGTTTAACGACAGAACACCTTTCCTGCCCAACACCCGAACATTGTAGTTAAGGGTACGTTCCGGGCTGTTCTCAAACTGCAACTCCTTGGCCCAGTGCAGTTTTTTGGCGACACTATCATAGCGGGGAGGTTCGGCCCAACCCAGTAACGCAATACCCTCATAACCCTGTGTGACGCGGTAACGACTCTCCTCCTCGGTGTCTTTTTGCATGGATGCTAGCAGTTCGTCGTAATCGATCTCCGCGGCATCCGCATCGGACACATAGCCCTCTTCAGAAAACTCAATAGTTACACCCCAGCCGTTGTGATCAAACGGGGTTACGTCGGCGGGAAACAGCATACCTAATGGCGGCGCGCTCGGCGGGTTCCCCCAAATCTCCACCAGGACTTTCTGCGCGTCCAGTGGCGACAGGTAATAAAAAGTTTCCGGCACCTGCACAGTGGCCACGCCGCCCATCAGTTCCACAGTTCCGGTTTTACGGTCCAGGGAATTCCACATCTGCTGGGCCCAGCGCAGGTACTCTGCCTCTTCGCTGGATTCGACTATCAATTCATCTTCCGGCTCCGCTGCCACGGCCACAGGCAGCGCAGCAGCCGCAACAAATGCACTACTGACCAGACCCACGAGTATTCGTTTAAACAGCCCTGTCATAACGTTTCTCCTGATTAGCGATTATTAATCCGGTTAAAAACCTGCCAGAGTAGCTAACGCCCGGTAAGCGCCCGGATCGACGGCCAGTACAAACAACAGGCCGCCCAGGGCACCGTACAAGTGAGCGTCGTGGTTAATCCGCCCGCCCCCGCGCCGCGACGCATAGTAGGAATAGGCCACATAACCCAGCGCCAGTACAAACGCCGGAATTGGCACCGGAATGGGGATAATATAAAGACTGCGAGTTGGAAAATAAACAATGTAGGCGAACAGCACCGCTGAAATTGCCCCGGACGCTCCTAAACTGGCGTATTCCGGATTGTGGCGCTGTTTGGCGTAGGTACCCAGATGACTCAGCAGTAATCCCACCACATACAGCGCGATAAAGTTGCCGGTTCCCAGCACCCGTTCCATGGGAAACGCGAAAAAATAAAAGGTAACCATATTGAACAGCAGATGGCCAATGTCCGCGTGCACGAAACCACTCATATAAATGGTGTCGTACTGTTTTTCCCGCAACAACCAGTACGGCCGAAACAGACTTTTTTCGATTACCCGGGGGGCCACAAACAGTCCCACCAGACTGGTGCCAATAGTGGCCAGAAAAATTATCCACGCGCCCTCTTGGCCAGCGTACGACATCATTCACTCCCTGCAGGTTTTGTCCAACGACGGAAAAGGATACACTGATTTTTCAGCCACACACACGTTAAAAGGAGTCCCCGTGACTATTCAACACCGCAATATCGAGTACCGGGACGGCGACACCGTGCTGCAAGGCTACATCGCCTACGACGATAGCGCTGCCGCTCCCCGCCCCGCCATCGCCATTGCGCACACCTGGCAGGGACGCAGCGACTTTGAGTGCGACAAGGCCACACAGCTGGCAAAACTTGGCTACGTGGGATTTGCCATCGACATGTATGGCAAAGGCATTCTCGGTAGCGGACCCGAGGAAAATGGCAGGCTGATGCAACCCTTTATGGAAAATCGCGCGTCCCTGCAACGCCGTATTACCGCGGCTATTGAAACTATGAGCGCGCAACCGGAAGTGGATGCCGCGAAAATCGCCGCCATGGGGTTTTGTTTCGGCGGTCTGTGCGTGCTCGATCTGGTGCGCACCGGGATCGACATACTCGGCGCAGTCAGCTTTCACGGCCTGTTCGTACCGCCAAACAATATCAGTGGCCAGCCAATTAAGGCAAAAGTGCTATGCCTGCACGGCCACGACGACCCCATGGTGCCTGTTGAATCAGTGAACGCCCTCGCAACGGAGCTCACCGCCGCCGGGGCCGACTGGCAGATCCATGCTTACGGTAACACCGTACACGCGTTCACCAATCCGGCGGCTAACTTTCCCGATATGGGCGCAGTGTACAACGCCAGCGCCGACCGGCGCTCGTGGCGCAGCCTGGTGAATTTTCTGGAAGAGATATTTGAATAGATGCAACGACGGGCGAACTTAATCGCTCAGCACGCCGGTCTTAACGTTGTCGCAATAGGTCTGCGCTTCAACAATATCCAGGGTACCTTCATAGATGGCGCGCCCGGTAATGGCGCCGAGGATGCCGCTGTCCGCGACCTGTTGCAGGTTGCGAATATCGTCCATATTGGTGATACCGCCGGAGGCGATCACCGGAATGTGCGAGGCGCGGGCCATGGCCACGGTGGCGTTAACGTTGACGCCCTGCATCATGCCGTCCCGGTCGATATCGGTGTAGACAATCGCGCTGACGCCATCCGCCGCAAAGCGCTGCGCCAGATCGACCGCCTGCACTTCGCTGACCTCGGCCCACCCATCCGTGGCTACGCGACCATTTTTGGCATCGATACCCACAATAATGTGTCCCGGAAACGCGCGACACATCGCGCTCACAAACTGCGGCTCGGTCACTGCCTTGGTGCCGATTATGACGTACTGCACCCCGGCTTTTAAATACGCTTCAATAGTCTCGGCGGAGCGTATACCGCCGCCAATCTGAATCGGCAATTGCGGAAACGCCCGCGCAATCGCCTCAACCACAGCGCCATTGACTGGAGCACCTGCGAAAGCGCCGTTTAAATCCACCAGGTGCAGGCGCCGCGCGCCAGCTTCAACCCAGCGCGCCGCTACGGTGACGGGATCGTCGGAAAATACCGTGGTGTCTTCCATGCGGCCCTGGCGCAAACGTACGCACTGGCCGTCTTTGAGGTCTATTGCCGGAATAATCAGCATAAAAATTCCTTACTCCTGACCCGACCAGTTAACAAAGTTTTTCAATAACTGTAGCCCGGCAGTGTGGCTTTTCTCGGGGTGAAACTGCACCGCAAACAACTTGCCACGACTGAGCGCGGCGGCAAATCGCAACCCGTAATCACAGGTTGCCGCAACCACTTCCGGCGCCGCTTCGACATAGTAACTGTGAACAAAATAAAACCGCTCGCCCTGTGCAATATCTTGCCACAACGGGTGTGGCATACACTGCTGCACCCGGTTCCAGCCCATATGGGGAACTTTGAGACGCTCGCCATCGGCGCCGTGAAAATCCTTGCCGAAATAACGCACCCGGCCAGGCAGGATTCCGAGGCAATCTACACCGCCATTCTCTTCACTGGCGCTCATCAACGCCTGCATGCCCACACAAATGCCGAGCACCGGTTTTTCGGTGATCGCTTTGGCGACCGCAGTGTCGAAGCCGGCTTTGCGAATTTCCGCCATGCACTCGCGAATGCCACCCACGCCGGGAAACACCACCCGATCGGCGCGCGCCACTTCCACCGCGTCGCTGGTAATCACCACCCGCGCTGCGGGCGCCACATGCTCCAGCGCCTTGGCGGCCGAGTGCAAATTACCCATGCCGTAGTCGAGCACCGCAATGCTTTGACGAGATGTAGTCATCTACTGGAATCCAAACAACGTAGCCGTGGGCCGCGCTAACCGCCTGCTTAGCCTGCTTATCCGCCTGCTTATCAAAGTAGCGCGGCTTACAGCGTCCCTTTAGTGGAAGGTGTTACACCGCTCATACGAGCGTCCGGCGCTATTGCCATACGCAACGCACGACCAAATGCCTTAAAAATAGTCTCCACCTGGTGGTGGGCGTTCTCGCCACGTAGATTGTCGATATGCACGGTCGCACCGGCGTGATTAACGAAGCCCTGAAAAAACTCAAACACCAGATCCACGTCAAAATCGCCGACCCGCGCGCGGGTAAACTCCACGTTGGTAATTAACCCCGGGCGCCCGGAAAAATCGATAACCACCCGCGACAACGCCTCGTCCAGTGGTACATAGGCATGGCCGTAGCGGGCAATGCCTTTGCGCTCTCCCAACGCCTGTTTCACCGCCTGCCCCAGCGTGATACCAATATCCTCAACGGTGTGGTGATCGTCGATGTGGGTGTCCCCAGCGGCAGTAACCGTCAAATCCACCATACCGTGGCGAGCAATTTGATCGAGCATGTGCTCCAGAAACGGCACACCGGTGGCAAATTCGGAGCGCCCTGTACCATCCAGATCAACCTTGACAGTGATCCGTGTTTCCAGGGTATCGCGACTGACTGTGGCCGCACGGTTTGCGGTAGTCATGATTTCTCCCAACGTTGAAGCGGCGTTGTGTGCCGATACAATAAAGCGGGCATTATACGGGCCGCAGCGGGTCCTCGCCACACTCCCGCACCCCCTCATCGTTCGCACGCAAACGCCAAATGCAGCGCGCCCCTTGAACTCACCAGCGCTCTAACGTTCTAATGGTGCCTGTAACAGGGGGGCTCATTCGTGAAAAAATTTATCAAATGGTTGCTTATCAGTCTTACCGCAGCGCTGTTGCTGCTGGTCGCCGCGGTCACTTTTGTAATTTTTGCAATCGATCCCAACAGCTACAAACCGCAGCTTGCAAAATTGGCCGCCGAACAGAATGTCGAACTCAATATTAAGGGCGAGCTATCCTGGAAAATTTTCCCCAACCTGGCCATCCGTATTGGTGAAACCCATATCGCCGACCAGCAGGGCCGCTTCCCCACCACATCATTTCGCAGCGCCGACCTGCAATTGAATTTGCTCGCGCTGCTGCGTCGTCAGATTGCGGTGCGGGCCATTGCTCTGGATGGAGCGGATATAACGCTGCAGAATCTGGCCCAGGGCGGTGCGGCAGCGGCGGCACCGGCTGCGGGCGCGACCAACTCCGCGGAACAGGACGCGCCCAACGGTTTTAATCTGGCCATTGCCAGTGTTGAGCTGAGCGATAGCCGCATTACCCTGCCCGGCGAACCGCTGACCACCATGGAAAACGTCAACCTGCGAAGCCAGCGCTTCAATCTGGATAACAAACCATTTCCACTATCCCTGAGCTTCGATCTGCAGCAGGACGAATCCCCAACCCAGCATATTGTTCTGGAGACCCGCATCAGCGCGGCTGACAACGGCGCACTCGTACAGATCGACACCACGAATTTAACCCTGTCTGCTGCCGACCGCCCGGATATAAAAAGTAGTTTTTCCGCGCTGTATAACCGCACTGAGGACAGCCTCAATCTCACTGATTTCGTGGCCCGCGCCGACGCCATTGACATTAGCGGCGTAGCCACGCTGCGCGCGCTGGGCACTACCCCTGAAATCAGTGGGCGCTGGCAAATCAAGCCCTTTAATCTACGCAAGGCCTTGCCTGCCTGGGGAATCGAATTACCTGCCCCCGCCAACTCGGATGCCCTGTCGCGCGTGGCGCTGACCATGGACATCGGCGGCACAGCGGACCTGGTGCAACTGGACAATCTGCACATGGATCTGGACCAAACCGTGATCACCGGCAGCGCCCGGTTTGGGCTGGGGGACAAACGCTCGTTGAAGCTGACCCTGGCGGGCGATGCCATCAATGTGGACGACTACGCCCCGGCCTCGACAAAAACATCGGAAAACGACGCGCCAGTGGCCGCGCTATTCGGACCCCTGGCCGCATCGGTCGCCTGGCTGAACGGCGGCAAAGGGGATGTGGATATCCGCTGGCAATCTTTCACCACCGGCAAAATGACACTGACAGATTTGCACACAGCCATGACCGTACGCGGCAAAAAAGTTGCACTCAGCAATTTTTCCACCCGGGTATTCGGCGGCGAGGTGAAGGCCAAAATTGGTATCGATATGGCCCCTGCCCAACCGACCATAACATTTGAAAAACATATTTCCGGCATCTCGATACCCCAGATGACAGCGGCATTCGACCAGGACGTAGATTTTCAGGGACTGCTGGATATGTCCGTGAGCGGCAGCTCCCGTGGTGAAAATGCTGATCAATTGCAAGCTAATCTTGTGGGCAGCGGCACCCTGCGCGTGGCGCAACCCGCCCTGGCCAAGATCAATGTGGAACGCAGCTTTTGCGAAGTTGTAGCGTTAGTGGAAAAAACCGAGTCCACGCAAACCTGGGGGGAAGGCACCCAGCTCAAGGATATCGACAGCAGCTTTACGCTGAAGGGCTACGACCTGGTACTGGACAGCTATTCCACCGGGGTCGGCAATCTGACTCTGCGCGGCAACGGTGTGATCGATACCCAAAAGGAAAAATTTAACCTGCTGGTGGTCTCCCGCCTGAATGGCGAGCGCACCAGCGAGACCGGTTGTGTCGTCAACAACACGCGCATTCGCGACCGGGATATTCCCCTGCGGTGTAAAGACAGCTTCGCCGCCGCTGGCGCCAAAAGCTGCCGCCCGGATGGGGATATCGTCAAGGAATTGCTCCACAGCCGGTTGCTCGAGGAAGTACAGAAAAAAACCGGCATGGATCAGGAGTCCAGCGAGGCACTGGAAGGCCTGCTGAAAGGTATCTTTGGCAAGAAAAAATAGTGGTTAAACCCTTTGCCCAACGGTTGCTCGCCTGGTTTGATCAACACGGCCGCAAAGATTTACCCTGGCAACAGGACATCACACCCTATCGGGTCTGGTTGTCGGAGGTCATGCTACAGCAAACCCAGGTGACCACCGTCGCGCCCTATTTTCAGCGTTTTATCAGCGCTTTTCCCGATGTCACCGCGCTGGCGGCAGCGCCCCTCGACGAAGTGCTACACCTGTGGACCGGTCTCGGTTATTACGCCCGCGGCCGCAACCTGCACAAAACCGCGGGCATAATCTCTACCGACTACGGCGGCGTCTTTCCCGACAACGTCGCAGCCCTGCAAACACTGCCCGGCATCGGTCGCTCCACCGCCGGCGCCATCAGCGCCATCGCCTTTGGCACCCGCGCGCCAATTCTGGACGGCAACGTCAAGCGGGTATTAGCACGGCACGCGGCCGTAGAAGGGTATCCCGGCACCAGCGCAGTGGCCAAAACCCTGTGGCAACTGGCGGATAACTACACCCCTGACCTGCGCTGCGGTGACTATACTCAGGCCATCATGGACCTCGGCGCGACCCTGTGCACCCGCAGTGCACCGCAATGCACGCGCTGCCCCCTCAACGCCGATTGCCGCGCTTATCAACGGGGTGATCCGCAACGTTTTCCGGGCAAAAAACCCCGTCAGGAAATGCCGGTCAAAACAACCCTGTTTCTGATTCTGGAAAATCCAGCAAACGAAGTGTTGCTCGAACAACGACCCGCGCGGGGATTATGGGGCGGGTTATGGACATTCCCTGAGTGCGCCGCTGAGACGGATATTGGCGCTACCTGTGCGCAACTGGGCTACCAGGCCACGCACTGGCAAGCAGCGCCGACGCAACGCCACACCTTTAGTCACTTCCATCTGGATTTTACCCCCGTGCGCGTGTCCGTCGCCAGTAACGGCGGTATTGCCGAGCGCCCCATGGCCCGCTGGGTCCTGCCATCCGCACCGGGTAATTTGGGCCTGCCGCAACCCATCAAGGCCCTGCTGCAACAGCTAACGCCCGCCGATTAAGCGTCCACTGGGGCAATTTCTACTTGCCCCAGTGGACGCTTCTTCCTATCCTACCCACCCTGGATCTCGCGACCCACCGCGCTGGTCCACCGCCCGCTCTATTGACCCCGCACACGAGAAGCTCATGAGCCGTACCCTGATATGCCGCAAGTACAAAAAAGAGATGGAAGGTCTCGACGCGCCACCCTTTCCAGGACCTAAAGGCCAGGATATTTTCGAAAATATATCCCGCCAGGCGTGGCAGGAATGGCTCGCCCACCAGACCATGCTGATTAACGAAAAACGCCTGAACATGATGGATTTAACGGCCCGTACCTACCTCGGCGAACAACGCGATAAATTTCTGTCCGGCGAAGAATTTGACCAGGCGGAAGGTTATATTCCGCCCAGCGAGTAATGCGCCCCATTATCCTTGACGGCATCCAGCCGAAACGGTTTAATACGCGCCTTTCCGCGTTAGCGAAAAAGCCCAGGTAGCTCAGTCGGTAGAGCAGAGGACTGAAAATCCTCGTGTCGGTGGTTCGATTCCGCCCCTGGGCACCAAAAAAATCATTGCCTTACCACCAACTTCAAACCTTTTTGCTCGGGGCACTGTGTCAAATTTGTGCCCTCGGTACGCTGCTTTGCGCCATCGATTCGCTGCGCCACATCGCGCAAATGTTCGCCCGCCAAATGCGCGTAGCACAACGCCAACTCGTACGACGCGCAACCGCCCATCGCCATCAGTTCCTGCAAGCGGGTGTCTTTTTGCACGTGCCACGGCGTCGCGCCAGAACCGGCTACGAATAACGGTCATTTAGCCTTGTCCCTGACACCCTGCGCACGGGCAGGGTCAGCCCCTTAATTCAGTCCCTCAATCCAGTCCCTCAATCCAGCCGCTGAATTAAATCCGCGCCCTGGTTGCGCGGGTTATTCACCGTCCGACTCACCGCGTACACATCCACCGCCGCTGACCGCTCCCCAAGGGCCAGTTCCAGTGCGTCAGCGAGCGGTCCGCGCAGCCAGCTATCCGACTGGGCTGGCGCCAGCATCACCGGCATACGGGCATGCAGGCCCACCAGCCCGGCATCCGCAGGCCGGGTAATAATCGTGCAGGATGCAGGAATGTCTTCACCCCGCCCCGGCTCATACAACCCGGCAAACACCAACGGCGCACCGTCCGCCCCGCGTACAAAATAAGGTTGCTTGCCGTCCGCCTCGGTTTTCCATTCGTAATAACCCAGTGCCGGAATCAGACAGCGTTGGCCGTGGGACCAGGCCGAGCGAAACGCCGGCTTGTCCGCCACCGACTCCAGCCGCGCATTAAACGTCGCGTACTTACTGCTCACGGTCTGCGACCAGGGCGGCACCAGGCCCCAGCGCGCCGCCAGCCCGCCTTCGGGAGTAAACGCAGCAATCATCTGACTCGGCACCACATTAAAACCCGTCACAACAGCGGCGGGCCAATCCTGCAAAATGGCCGCCCAATCGTGCATGGCAGTAACGTGGTTGGCAAAGCGACCGCACATGGTGCGCTCCGGTAGAATGTTTTAACGTGTACTAAAAAGGCCGCAACCCTGCTAGCTTCCGGCTAACAACTCCTCTACGCCCCTGAACTCAATTAACGCGGCCTCAAGCTGTTCCACTATCTCCGCAGCCAGGACTTCCGGCGCAGGCAAATTATCCGTATCCTCCAACGACTCATCTTTTAGCCAGAAAATATCGAGATTGGTTTTGTCGCGGGCAATTAACTCATCATAGGTACATGAACGCCATCGGCCTTCGGGATTTTTCTCACTCCATGTCGCTTTGCGTTTGCTTCTGTCACCCGCTTTGTATAGTTCAATAAACTCATCAAAATCACTCTTCACCAGCCGCTTGGTTTTCAGGGTCATGTGCACGTTGGTGCGGAAGTCGTAGATCCAGAGTTTTTTTGTCCAGGCGGTTTTCGCGTCGAAAAAATGGCTTTGGCTTGCATACCCGCCGATAAGATGAACCACTAAACATCGTAGATCATCTTGATCAAGCGTTCCAGCTTGGCGGGATCCTGACAAATTCGTCTGGAGCGAATTTGGACAGCCGAAGGCTGCTCGGAGGGTGCAGGCCACGGACGGCCTGCATCAATTTTGTTTTGCGCCTTGCGGAAAATGGTGCCCAACATGCCGCCTTGCTTACCCAGGTTTTCCAGGGTGTGGCGGTATTGCAGCTCTAAATCATCCCCATCCAACTTCACCAACTTTGGCCAAGAATATTTATCGGGCACACCAACTCCCCCTCTCCCACTGGGAGAGGGGCGGGGGTGAGGGTATACCACCCTTCTCACGCTCATCGGCCATTTTGAGGAAGATTAAGTATGTAATTTGTTCCACATAGTCGCCATAGCCCACACCGTCGTCACGTAATACGTGGGCGTAGTTCCAGACCTTATTAACTATCTCAGACGCACTCATGTGGAACCTCATTTATAGGTGATTTGCAATGTGCATGGATGCACAGGTGCCGCGAAGCACACGGATGTGCGAGAGCGGCCTCGACATAATCGCCATAGCCGACGCCGTCATCACGTAGGACGTGAGCGTAGCTCCAGACTTTGTTGACAATTTCTGATGCTGACATATTTATTTCCCAGCGACCGGGCCAAGTGATTCAACCATTGTTACAAGTTCATTCGTGATCTCAATCAATTCTTTCAATAATTGAGGCGGTATTTCCAAATGCCCCTCATACTCCGCAAGATTCCTTACTTTGTGACACTGATCGAGAACACGCCATTTAACGCTGTCGAGACCAATCGTATGTTGCAAACACTGGAAGACTAAATAGCGATTATCTGAACGATAACCATGCCAACGCAGTGCCGCCAGGGAGATTGCATGTGCAGCGCCGTAAACCAGTGAAAATCGACCTTCTTCAGAGAGACCTTCTAACCGCGCATCCTGTAAGCGACGCTTCGCGGAAGCCACCATGCCATTAAATTCTCGCTGGTCCGGCGGTTCTGCTTTCAGTTTATTTATCCTGACAAGATTATCCAGATTCTTTAATGTCATTCTCACTTCCCTTGATCAAGATTTTCGCCTGTTCCATGACCCGCGTAACAAAGCTATTGCCCGACTTCAGCTTGGCAACAAAGTCTTCCTTTTCGAATATTGTTGGACTCACCGTTCGCCGCAAAGATTCTTCCAGCGGCAAAAGTAGCTCCATAACCTGACCATAACTTAATGCTTCACCCACTAGCATCAAATCAATATCACTGGAACCTGTAGCCTCGCCTTTGGCAATTGAGCCATAGATAAACGCCAGCTCAATATTGGCGTCGAGGGGTTTCAGCTTTTCCCGAATGACATCCGCCACGCCAAAGGTCTTCCTGACCATCCCCATCAATTCGTCATAAACGGGGCAATTCGGGTTGGCCTGGTAATGGTTTTGATTACCCTCACGCGTTGCTATGAGCAAACCGGCACTTACCAAACGGCTTAGCTCACGACTCACAGTCCCTCGGCCCATGTCGGCAAACCGCATGATTTCATTGGTGAAATAGCGCTTATCTGGCTTGCCATACAACAGCCCCAACACCTTCTGCTGTGTTTTGGTGAATAAAGCATCGCCAATAGATACCGTGTCCATGTACATTATCTCTAAAGACCCATATTGGGTACTATAGGACCCATATTGGGGATTTACAAGATTTAAGTCACCCGATATAAGTCACCCGATAAAAGGTATCGATCTACAGGCAATCGTAAGAGACTACGGTGTCAGTGGTCGCTCTCGGCTTCCTCGACAACTGCTCCTGCGTTGTTCTACCTTCGCCCATCCCTGGGCTCGTGCCTCCCGCGACATTAGTACTTCCATGTACGTCAAGTTTGGGTTGCATCACCTCCACCATCGCCTGACCATTTCCTCGGGAACGAAATAGTGCATGGGCAGCCAGGCCGAAGGCCGAGAACCGTGGATGGTCCGAGTCAATTAACGGTCTCGGGGTAAACGACTGCATGGACGCAGGAGTTAGAGCGAAGCAGGAAGCCGGAGCCGAGTATTGCCCGGCACCGCCTTCACATGGCCCAGGCCAGCTTCTCGACCTCCAGTCTCACCTTCTCCATGCGCATGCGCGATGAACATGGATGTTCGGGTGCCGCGGGTGCAAGGATGCACAGGAGCGGCTTGCAACAAACCTTCGTAGATGTCACCTGTCACATCCGCCGGCAAGGTGGACCACTGCTCCTTGTCGATCATATTGATCAAGCGTTCCAGCTTGGGCGAGACCTGACAAATATGTCGGGAACATGTTGGACAGCCAAAGGCTGCTTGCCCCCCGTCTCGGTTTTCCACTCGTAATAACCCAGTGCCGGAATCAGACAGCGTTGGCCGTGGGACCAGACCGAGCGAAACGCCGGTTTATCCGCCACCGACTCCAGCCGCGCGTTAAACGTTGCGTACTTACTGCTCACCGTCTGCGACCAGGACGGCACCAGGCCCCAGCGCGCCGCCAGCCCGCCGTCGGGGGTAAACGCAGCAATTGTCTGACTCGGCACCACATTAAAACCCGTCACAACAGCGGCGGGCCAATCCTGCAAAATAACCGCCCAATCGTGCATCGCGGTAACGTGGTTGGCAAAACGGCCTCACATAATGGGCTCCAGTAGCGGGTTGTGAGTTTGTAAAATTAAAAGGCAGACCCGATTGTCTGCTTATTATCCATTAGATTGGCTGGTCCACTATATCGGCGATTTTAATCTTGGCTGACTTGTCTGCTGCGCCTTCCGCGCGCGGCCCCGAAATTGATCGTCCATTGTTTTATTGTCCACCACCCGCTCGAACTCCATACTCGGGTCGAAGTTATAAATATATCAAGCTAAATCAAGATCGTTAACTAACGCCACGTTGGTCTCACCGTTTAAATTTGCCGCGTACTCCCTCGCACTACCTGAAAATCTCGAAGTGGATATAAATACACCATTTTTTTATTGCAGGGTAAACCTCCTGCAATCTATTCGATAATAGAAAAACGGTGCTTTTTTTAGCAAAACCAGCAATTGACATATCCCAGAAAGAGCAATCTCGCGTTCCTACTAGTCATTATGTGTTGTCCGTTTTATTCTAGAAATAACATCTGGGGGCAAATACGGCGCGATATGGTTCGTCTGTATGCTTATCCGATCACCGCCACCAACTCACCAATAACACACAATTCGCCCTCAGTATCCGCGTCAAACACAAGATTTCGATATATACCCGAGTATGAATCTGGCTTTAGTACGACCTTAATATGTTGCCATTCGTCGTCAGTAGTATATTTTTCACTGGTATATAGTTTCACTGTATAAGTAGCACCGGTATCTTGGTCCTGAATATCGCGATGCTGTACAAGAACAATTTTATTATTCCTACTGCCAGCTGGGTTAGCTCTGAACAGGCACCAAGCACCGTTTGGGATACGTCTGTTCATTGAATCCCCCACAACTTTCGTCACAAAATGGTTTTTCTGCGGTCGAAACGAGCCTGGTAATTCTACCCATTCACATTCTTCAACCTGCTGCCAATTGCCAAATTCACCCGCGGCCACTTCAAGATCATACAATGGCACAGCGTTCTCGTACGGCTTAACTTCTTCTGGCTGCAGCCTTCGAAATGGTAAGGTATTTTGTTCTTGGACTGTTTGCTGCTCTCCTTGTTTTTCTGGCGCCAACGCTTTGAAGTAGGCATTTGTTTCTGGATCGGTGCAGTAGATATAACAGCCTTTTAGCCCTCGGGTCATTAATGTTCTGTAGGTATTCTTGATAATGGTATCGGCGCGCTTTTTTGCAACTTCCGGTTGTTTCTTGAGTAGTGTTTTATAGCCTTTGACAGAGCTGTCCATTTTGGAACGTTCTGTAGCATCTGTGACGATCTTCCCGTCACGCACAACAAAATCGGGGCCAATGATGACGCCGATATAGTCCAACTCCAGGCCCTGGCAGGTATGAATGCAGCCAATCTCAGTCACGGTTTCCGGTTTCATAATCCAGAGGCTGCCATCGGTATCAAGATTCCATTTCATGGAGAAGTTGTGACCTTTAAAAACGATGTCGTCCTGCGAGGAATCTTTTTTACTGACCCAATCCCAGCAATAACCGGCGACGAGCCGAGCTTTATTGTTGATACGATTTTTGGCTAAGATGGTATCGCGCAGCTGATTGGGCGAGTCGAAGACGCGAAAGTCGTAGTCGATGCCTTCCAGGGTTTCGTTGGCGGTTTGCCTTATTCCTAATCCGTTATCCACCCAGGCGAGGTAACCATCTGACCCGTTGCAACGGAACTGCGAGGCTAGTTCCAGTTCTTGGACTTTTGCGCCTAAATGCTCGGCCCACTTTCGAATTTCCTGTTTGTCGCCGATATCTTTCCAAGTTACCCGTTGATCTTCGTCGATGAAAAACACACTGTGTTTAGAAGCTTTGATAAGTTCTTTAATTTGGTTTTCGCCCAAATTTTGGAACATGCCAGATTTTTCGTTGAGACGGTGGGCTTCGTCAACGACGAGCACGTCAAAAGTGTTTCGACCGGCGTTATGGTAGTTACCTGATCCTTTGAATAGGTTATCGATATGGCTTTTGGTGTAGCTACCAGTGAGTTTGGATCGATACACTTCACGTGGTGCAGCGTTCTTAGTGACGTATTGAACTAACTTTTCCCGTCGGGTGAGTTCCACAAGCAGATTAATGGCCACGACAGATTTCCCAGTACCGGGTCCACCTTCGACGATGAGGACGTGTTTATTGTCGACTGTTGATTGTTCCGCAAGCTCTAATACGGTCTCAAACACGAGTTTTTGGTCGTCAATCATGATGAATTCGCGGTTGCCCTGCATGAGGGAAACCAGGGTATCCGCCAAATTTTTTGAGGGCTTTATTTTGCCATTGTCGATGCGATACATAATGTTATCAGTATCGCCATATTTAACGTATTGTTTGATAAAGTCTTGAAGACGTTTCGTGTCATTTTTTAGAAACGACGGTGCTTTTTCTGTATGCTCATGATAGAAAGAATGATTAATAACATCATAGTCTTCACAGTTATGAAGATAGGCGCACGGTTTGAGCGTAATATTTTCTTCCCTTACAGTCTCGTTAAAATCGCACATTAGTGCCGCATAGGTCCATGCTTGGTATGAAGGGTGGTTAACTTCTCTCACGCCCTTTCCTATAAAGGTTTCAACGATAGCGTCTTTGCTAGTTCGTTTCACTTCCGCCCATTGCTTGAGTTCAACAATAACTGCTGTATCAGCTTTACACTCATTCTTACCGGTAAGAATGAAATCGATACGATTCGATGTTTGCGGAATTTTGTATTCGATAGACACTCCTGCGTCTCCAGGAATATCTTTATCGCCAACGATGTTGTTCATATACAGCATGGAATTTTTCCATGAATCTATTTCTTGCTTAGATGTCGTGCGACCCAGCTTTTCTCGAAATTTAACCAATATTTTATCGGCGATAGCATTTGTATTGACATCGTTTATAAACTCTAATTTTGTTGCCGAGTAAACGATCATTTGTTTTTCAATACTCCCGAGCCATTCCTGTTCATAACAAACCTTTATTTCAACGTTAAAGGAGTTTTGTCAAACACCTTTGCCAGCGGTGTCAGGCCGCTTGCTGGCGGGGTGCCGCTGCGAAACTTGCTGGTACACACCAATATTTTGTCAAACTCATGTGTAACGGCTTTGTGTTGGCGCTAACAAAAGGCCACAAAATGATACGGCACTTTCCTGGCCGTAAATTCTGCGTTTTATCATATAGGTCGGCGATGTCATTCCGTGGACTCTGGTTATTTTGCCCTTGATCTGTCAGGCCCGCATTGCGGTTACGTTGGCCGGAAGTATACCCCGAAAGACGCCTTTTGCAGCCCTGTTGCGGGCCCAGATTTGTGCCGGCTGTATGCTGGTCTGGCACCTGTTATCTCGCCTTGATTAACCCGCGCCCGTCGGCGCATACTGTTCCCCATCGCCGATTTAATCCACCACTTGCGGGCGATTCATAAATGCCGCTAAAGAGAGGTTGTTATGTCTACGCTTAACCCTGCACCGTTCCCGCCGTTTATTGAAGCCCAGTACGCCAACCCCCGGCTACCGGTTTTTCTAAAATGCATGCTGTATAACCAGATTCGCATCGACGTGGCCCCCGCCCTGTTGCGGGAGGCGGACTGGCTGGCGCGGGTTAAACGTTTGATAGCGGCCCATTATCGGGATTGGGCGTCGGTCCACCATGAATCAATGCTGGCGCTGGAGTCCTACTCGCTGTTTGTGGCAGACGGGTGCTCGCTGACGTTTGCGGTGCTGCCGGGCGGTACTGACGACGGGGTAACGCTAAGCGTGCAGGCCATCCACCAGGCTGCGCCGGCAAACCCTTCCTTTAACGGCGGTTGCCTGGTACTAGACTGACAGGCCCGGCCGTGCTTTTATAGGGCGACGTTGTGGTACACCTGCTGCACGTCGTCCAGGTCGTCGAGCATGGCCAGGAATTTCTCGAACAGGGCGAGGTCGTCACCACCGAGAGTGGTGTAGTCCCGGGGGATAAACTGGATTTCGTCTACGTCGAATTCGATCTCGCCGCAGCAATCGAGCAGGGCCTGTTTGGCTTTGAAGTAGTCGGTGTGGGTGGCGAACACGGAAATTTTGCCGTCTTCGTTTTCGATATCGGTGACGTCCACATCGGCTTCCATCAGCGCTTCGAGCACGGCTTCTTCGTTGTCGTGGTTAAACACAAAGATGGCGAGGTGGTCGAACAGGTGGCTGACGGCGCCCGGGGTGCCGATTTTACATTTGGTTTTGGTAAAGGCCTGGCGCACATCGCCGAAGGTGCGGTTGGGGTTGTCGGTGAGACAGTCGATGATGGCCATGCTGCCGCCGGGGCCGTAACCTTCGTAGCGCGCGGGGGAATAGTCTTCGCCGCCTGCGCCTTTGGCTTTGTCGATGGCCTTGTCGATGACATGGGCCGGCACCTGATCTTTTTTGGCGCGCTCGATGAGGTTGCGCAGGGCCAGGTTGGCGCTGGGGTCCACGCCGCCAGATTTGGCGCTGACATAGATTTCCCGGCCATAACGGCTGTACACCCTGGCTTTCATGTCAGAGGTTTTGGCCATGGAGTCTTTGCGGTTTTGGTACGCCCTGCCCATACGCTTACGGTTCCCGATGATTACAGGGGCGGGATTTTACTGATAACTATCGACTTAAGGAATGGACTACTCAAGGGAATGGCCATTTAAACAAGCAGGGGCCAACGGCAAATGGACTCCGGAACGGCTCGCGAGGCGACGCGCCAAGACCCGGAGCGGAGGGTCACGGCGCTGCTGATTACTACCCTGGCAGTGCACGATTATGTCGAACCCTCTATTGCGAACAAGCAGTAGTTCACCGGCCCGTATCGCGCCGCGCCAGGACGCGGCGGGATTACATTTCCATCGGTACTTTAAAGTGCTGGGCCAGTATTCGGTCGCGATGGGCAATCAGGATCGGGTCGACGGCGCTGCGCACGCTTTCCGGCATGGTGGTAAACCGCGGGCGCGCCTGTTCCGGCATGGGGCATTGCTCGGGCGGCAACAAATTAAACAGCATGGAAAACGCAGTCCAGTAAAAATCGACGGCGCTCAGGCTGTTGCCCACAAAGTAGTCGCTGCCCGCGCGCTGTTGCGCTTTGAGGCGATCGGCAAGGAGCTGGAGGGTGGCCACCTGGCGCTCGTCGGCACGGGCCACGTCTTCCTCGGTGGAGCCGTATCTTTTGGCCATGAGTATGTACCCTTCTGGCGCCTGACCGGACGCCACCATGGGTGCAAACATGCTCAGGCGCCGGTTCCAGGCCAGACCCAGTTGTCCGCAAATTTCATAGGACAGACCAAGCACCAGGGCGCGCTCTTCCCGCCCTTCCGGGAGCAGGGGTTTATGGGGGGCGAGGCGTTCCAGCAGTAACAGTATGTCGTCCCACCGATCGACGGGTGCTTCGTCGTTCCAGGCGACGATGGGCGCGCCGTTGTTATTGCCGGTCCAGGCAATGAATTCCGCGTTGTCGCCACCCCCTTCCCAGGGCGCGGCGGTGTAGCTCAGGCCCTTGTACTCCATCATGGCTTTGGCGGCCTGGCCCCAGGGGCTCGGCATATGTTGCACCAGGACGATGCGCAGGCCTTCGCCGTTGATAACTTCTTTCGGACTGACGTATTTCATAATCCCAACCTGTATGAGTGAGTGTTTGAATTTGCGAACTGTTGCACTTGACCCCGGCTAGCCTACGCGACTAGTGCTGTGGCGCACAGACGCTGGCGGTTGATCGGGTCCTGCATTTTCGCCAAAGAACTGTGCAAATTTCATAGGCCGTTCCCATTGGGGATGAAAATCTCCAGGTATTCGCGAAACCCGTAGCTCTGATTACGCCCTCTTTTAGTTAACTTGTGCAGGACGCCATGACTGACAAAGTCTTTTACCAGCGCTGCGGTGGTGTTGTGCGGCAAATTCAGCAGATCTGCGACATTGTTTATGGTAAGCACTGGCGTCTGGTAAAGATGCTGCATGAGTCGTTGCGCGTTATTTTGGCGTCGCGTGCTGAACATTGGCAACACTTGTGTATCCATCCTGTGCTTGAGAATGAGGATATCTTTGAACACCTGAATAGAGTTCTGCGCAGTCTCCTTGACGCCATGCAGGAAGAATATAAGCCACGGTTTGAGTTGATTTGCTTCTCTAACTGCCATAAGGCGATCAACATATTGCGTTTTATGGCGTTCAAAATAGTCGGATAAATACAGTGCCGGTTTATGCAGAAGTCCAAAGCTGGCGAAGTAGAGCGCGATCATCAGTCGCCCAAGCCGGCCATTACCGTCGAGAAAAGGATGGATGGTTTCAAACTGGTAGTGTGCGATAGCGATCTTGATCAGGTGGGGCACCTGCAATTGGTCGTTGTGAATAAACTTTTCCAGATCGCTCATTAACGCGGGCACTTCTTCATGGTGTGGTGGTACGAAGGCCGCGTTTTTCAAACTGACACCGATCCAGTTCTGGCTACTGCGAAATTCGCCCGGCAGTTTTTTATCGCCGCGCACACCTTGCATCAAAATTTGGTGGGTTTCCTTGAGCAGACGACTCCCGAGCGGCAATTCATTCAGGCGGGTAATAGCCGTGTTGAGGGCCTGCGTATAATTTTGTACTTCTCGCCAGTCGTCGCGTTTTTCCGGGGCAATGTCCTGCTCAGCGAGCAACGCTTCTTCCATATTGGTCTGCGTCCCTTCGATACGGGAGGACTGCGTCGCTTCCTTGGCAATGTGCATGCGGATAAAAAAATCTACATTGGGAACCAGTTGCGCGAAGGCATTGAGTTCGCCCAGGGCCCGGTCGGCTTCGCTGAGCAAGTTTTGCACTTCCCCATCCGAAATTTCCCACCCGTGATTGATTGGCTCAGGCGCAAAGCTTTTGTACTGATACTGCTGCCGGTAGGTACCAGATTTGTAGTCGTCGAGGTTCATTCTGTCTCCGAAACTACCCAAGTTTTAGATATTTGCTGAAGATAATATCGGAAACTTAACCTGTCAGTACATTTATGTCAAATACTATCCATGTTTTGGATATAAATAAATTTTTATGTCGAATTCCGCTGCTGAGCAGTTTAGATGCCCACGCCCACCGCACACCCCCGCAGTAACTGACAAGCACCGGGTTAGCGGGATGGATTAACAACCCACTAGCCAGCGATGGTTTGCCCGCCGTCGATGATCAGGGTCTGCCCAGTCATAAAGCTACCGGCCGCTGAAGCCAGGAACACGGTGGCCCCGGCGATTTCTTCGGGGCTGCCGATGCGGCGCAGGGGTGCGCGGTCGGTGGATATTTTCAGGTAGGCGGGATCGTCCCACAGGGCTTTGGCGAAATCGGTTTTGATCAGGCCCGGGGCGATGGCGTTGGCGCGAATGTTATCCGGCCCGAATTCCACGGCGATGTTGCGCGCCAGGGCCATGTCGGCGGCTTTGGAGATGCCGTAGGCGCCGAGTACGGCGGTACCTTTCACGCCGCCGATGGAGGAGATAATAATGATCACGCCGTCTCTGCGGGCCTGCATTTCGGGGATCACCATGGCGCTCAGCCAGTGGTTGGACTTGATATTGTTGGCCAGGATTTTGTCGAACTGGTCGTCGCTGATGCCAGTCATGGTGCCGTAGTAGGGGTTGCTGGCGGCGTTGCATACCAGAATATCGATTTTGCCAAACCGCGCGCGGGTTTTGGCCACCAGTTGTTCCAGTTCTTCTTTGTGGGAAATGTTGGCGGCAATGGCGGCGGCCTGCCCCTGGGCCTGACCTGCGGTGCGCGGGCTGTCCTGCACCAACTGGTTGATGCTGGCGGCCACCTCCTCGCAGACGTCGGCTTTGCGGCTGGAGACCACGACGCTGGCGCCGTGCAGGGCCATTTGTTCGGCAATGGCTTTACCGATACCTTTGGTGGAGCCGGTAATAACGGCGACTTTGCCGCTGAGGTCAAACAGATCCATGATGTCTCCCGCAAATGCGTAGTGATGGTATGGCCGGCCCGATGAGGGTAGTCAATGCCGCTGCCTGTTTTAGAAAGGGACGATTCTAATCTATTATGGGGGATGTATTCCTGTTGATCATAAGAGCGCCGCTATGCCAGTACCTGTCGAGCTGTTGAACGAGAAAATGACCACCCCCGGCCAGCCGTTTGAAATGGAGACGATGACCATCAGGGGTATTCCCACCCGGGTGTGGAAGCACGCCCCCGCCAGTTTGCGCCAAATTCTGGAAAGCACATTGCAATTTGCCGCGCGGGATTACCTGGTTTACGAGGACGAACGTGTCACTTACGCCGAACACTACGCGCAGGTGTGTTGTCTGGCCCATGTGCTGGTGGACGAGTTTGGGATTCAGCCCGGGGATCGGGTGGCGCTGGTAATGCGCAATTACCCGCAATGGCCGGTGGTGTTCTGGGCAGCGGTGTCCATTGGCGCGGTGATCGTGCCCCTCAACGCCTGGTGGACGGCAGCGGAGCTGAGTTACGCGCTGGCGGACAGCGGTGCGCGGGCGCTATTTGCGGATGGGGAACGGGCGGCAGTATTGACGAAGATTCTGGACAAACTGCCAGAGATGAAATACCGGGTGGTGGCGCGCCACGCTGGCGAACTGCCCGGCTGGCGCACCTGGTCGGCACTACTGGCGGACGTGCGCAGTGAACCATCTTTACCCCCGGCCACCATTGAGCCGGACGCCGACGCCACCATTTTTTACACCTCCGGCACCACCGGCAAGCCCAAGGGAGCACTGTCCACCCACCGCAATATTTGTGTCAATCAGCTTAGCGGCCTGTTTTTGCGCGCCCGCACGGAGCTGCGCTACGGACGCACCCCCGAACCACCCACGGAACAAATGGGCCAACTGATTAGCGTGCCGCTGTTTCATGTGACTGGCTGCCTGGCGATGTTGTGTGCAAGCACCCTGAACGGGTACAAAATTGTGTTTATGCACAAGTGGGATGCGGATCAGGCGATCGAAATTATCGCCCGGGAAAAACTGAATTCCTTTGGTGGGGTACCTTCCATGCCCCTGCAGGTGCTGGAATCACCGCTGCTGAAAAGCCACGACCTGTCGAGTGTGCGAGCCATACAGTTTGGCGGCGCACCCCCTCCCCCTGAGCTGGCGGCAATGGTGAAAAAAGCGTTCCCCAATGCCGCTGCCAGCAATGGGTTTGGTCTGACGGAAACCAGTGGACTGGCGACCGCCAATGTTGCCGAGGACTACCTGGCCAAACCGGGCAGCGTGGGCCTGCCGCCGCCGGTGACGGATATCAAAATCGTGGCCCCGGATGGGTCCGAGCAGCCTTCCGGCGAGGTGGGCGAAATCTGGATAAAGGGCCCGCAGGTGATCAAGGGCTACTGGAACAACCCGGAGGCCAATGCCGAAACCTTTAGCGATGGCTGGCTGCACAGTGGCGATCTGGGCTATCTGGACACAGAGGGCTTTTTATTCGTGGTGGACCGGGCCAAGGATATGCTGATTCGCGGTGGGGAAAACATTTACAGCATTGAGGTGGAAAACGCTTTGTACGAACACCCGGCGGTGCTGGACGCAGCGGTGGTTGGACTGCCGGACCCGGTGCTCGGAGAACTGGTGGCGGCGACTGTGCAGGTGCGCGGCAGCAACGGGGTTAGCGAAAAAGAACTACAAAAATTCGTGGCGGAGCGGCTGGCGGCGTATAAGGTGCCGGTGCGTATCGATCTGCAGATGGAACCCCTGCCCCGCAATGCCAATGGCAAGGTGGTGAAAACCGCTATTCGCGAGCGGATGACTCGCTAACGCGGGCCGCGCAAGCCTGGCGAATGCGTTCGGCGGGCACCGCCAGTTGCACCATCAGGTACCGCTGAAAATCGTCGGGATAAGGCTGAGCGGCCACGGCGTGCTGCATGCACAACAACCACTGGTCCCGCTCGGCCACGCCAATTGGAAGGTGGGCATGGGCCGTGGGAATGGTTATTGGTCCGTATTTTCTGGCGTAGAGGCTTGCTCCATCTGAAGGGTTGCCCCCCAGCCAGCCGCACAGAAATAAATGCAGCTTGTCCCGCGCGACGGTCAGGTCGGCGGGGTGCATGGCGCGAATCACTGCCGCCGCTGGCAGTGTTTCCATCGCGTCGTAAAATGCATCCACCAGTTGGCGAATACCCTCAATGCCCCCTGCCGCCCGAAAAGAGGCATCGCCCTGTCCATAGGGCGGGTGTGGCTGTTGTGTACTACGGGTCACGCGGTTACCTCTATTTTGCAGTTACACGTGCGTCGCGCTTGCTCGTCACTTGCGGCCGCGGTGATCAGCGCTTGTGGCTACCATCGCAAAACGGTGCGTCGTCGGTGGCTTTGCAACCGCAGAAAAACAGGATTTCGTCGTTGTCCGCCGCAAACGCCAGCGGTGTGATGTCGGTACCCTTGTGGGAACCGTCGCAGAACGGCTGTTTCTGGCTGCGGCCACAGGCGCACCAGTAGTAGATAGTGCCTGCTTCGACTTCTACCGGACAGGGATGGTCCAGCGCTCTAACGGGTGCGTCACTCATTGCGTATCTCCTCGTGTGATAGCGATTCGTTATTGTTGCGGTACAGACCCATTTTGCGGCGTTTGGCCGTACGCCCCTGCCGCCGCAAGCGTACTACTATAGTGATGCGGCGCACTTTTTGCCACGCTGTTTGCCAGCCACCGTATACCGCCATCTTTCAACACAATGATCAACGTATTTACGCATGGGTAGACAAAGCGCTGGCGAACATGAAAACCTGGCTCGCATTGACTACACCTTACGAACTAATGCTAAATAGCCCGCACTAACGTTATACGCGACTATTTTATAACTAGAATACACCGCCATTCGTGGACCACCGGCGGTCTCGATACAGAGGATTTTGCATGACGCCCACCCACGTTCTCGCTGGCATTAAAGTACTCGACCTGTCCCACTTTGTGGCGGGTCCCCACTGCACACGCATGATGGCCGAAAGCGGCGCGGATGTTATCAAGGTCGAACCGTTAACCGGCGATCCCAGCCGCACGTTTCCGATGATCAAGAACGGCCGCAGCGGTTATTTTATTCAGCAAAATCGCGGCAAACGCAATATGAGTATCAATTTGCGTACCCCCGAGGGCCGGGAAATTATTCACGAATTGCTTAAACAGGTGGATGTGCTGGTAGAAAATTACACGCCCGGTGTAATGAAGCGCTTTAACCTCGACTGGGATGCAGTGCGCAAGATTAATCCAGACCTGATTATGTGTTCAATCTCGGCCCTCGGGCAAGATGGCCCCCTGGCTCATTTACCGGGCTTCGATATGATTGGGCAGGCGTATTCCGGGGTGATTTCCATGACCGGCGAGGAAAACGGGACGCCCTATTTCGCCAACCTGGCGTGGGGCGATATCTCCACGGGGGCACACGCTTACGGCGCAATTGTCACCGCCCTGTTCCACAAGGAGCGTGGTGGCGGCGGACAGCATCTGGATATTTCCCTGCTGGATGTGATGTGCAGTTACCACGAAATGAATTTTCAGGTGTATGCCGCCTCGGACGGCGCAATAGTGCCCACCCGCACCGGGACGCAACACGGCATGGTCGGACCACTGGGTATTTTCAAAGCCCGGGATCGCTACATCATAATTATTGCCCTGGGCGCCCAATGGGAGAGTTTGGCGAAGTTGATCGGCCGGGAAGATATGTTGACCGATCCGCGCTTTGCCACTGGCCCCCTGCGTAGTGACAACAAACAGTACATTATGGACGCCATCGAAAAATGGCTGGCCACACAGGAGAGCGGCGCTGAAGCAGTGCGCGCACTGGAGGAATGCCACGTGCCCTGCGCGCCGATTTTGAGCGTACCGGAAGTGATGGAACACCCCCATATGCAGTATCGCCAGACCATACGCACGGTAACAGATCGCGCCTTTGGCGAGATCACAGTACCGCGTATGCCGTTGCGTTTTTCCGCTTTCCCGGAGGCGCTGGAACTGCAGGCCAGTTTTCTCGGGGAACACAATCGCCAGATATTGTCCGAGCAACTGGGGTACTCCGACGAAAAAATAACTGCTCTCGAAACGGCCGGTGTGCTGGGCAGCGAGCCGCTACCGGGTTAACCCGGTTGTTCAACGGCGTTAATCTTTTACGTTTGTAGAGTGGCGCAGACGCGCCTTCAGGGTGACACGCGCACCGCGTGAGGAGTGGGCAAACTCATACGCCAGCGCGCATAGCGGGGGTTTTTACCGGCGTACACCCAGCCGCTGATCTCCACTGTTTGACCGCGCCAGCCCTCCACGTCGGAGCGTGAGAACGAAGCTTGTGCGGCGGGATTGATCACGCCGGTGACCCCACCGTCCAGCTCTACCCACCAGGTTTTGGCAAATTTAATCTCGGCGATGCGACCAGTTACCCGCTGATAACCCCCTTCTTTGACGTCCTTGGCCGGGATGGCGCGAGAATCCCGCCACAGCCCTCGCTGCTGCCCACGGGCGACTTCTGCCACAGTGGCCAGGCAGTCCGCCAATGTAATATTTGGCAAAATGGCGATGTGGTAGGCGAGCCCCTGGCGCAGCAGATGGGTTTCCGCGTTGGCGCCGTCGTGGCGGTACAGGTGTGCCAGTTCGCGGCCGTAGCGGTCGCGTCGCTCCCGGTCGTACAACAAGGCTACGGGCTGCCCGTCATTCAGAAAGGTTTGCAGCGCCTTGCGCGCGGCCTGCGCATAGGGTTGATCCGGCGCGCCGTTGTGCCCCAATTCTGGCGCGTTGATGCCTAACAAACGTACCCGTCGGCCGTCCGCGAGCGCCACCGTATCGCCATCGAAAACTTTTTTAACCGCCGCGGGAACCGTTTTGCCATAGGGAGCACATTCGGTATCCGTTGCATTCGCAGCGGCCAACGGCACTTCCGGTGGTGTGCAACCACCAGCAAAGAGCACAAAAAATGCGCCGAGAACCGTAGTCCAGGGCGCATTCGCGCCGCCTCGAGAGGCGGATGTAAATCTGTTATTTGGCAGCTTTGCCGCGGGGCGCAAAACGTTTGTTAAAGCGATCAATACGACCACCGGCATCCGCAGTTTTTTGTTTGCCCGTGTAAAACGGGTGGCACTGGGAACACACGTCGAGGTGAATACTGTCTGCCAGGGTGGAGCCCACTTCGATGACATTGCCGCAACTACAGGTTGCCGTCAGTTTGCCATAGGGGGGATGAATATCAGCTCTCATGGTGTTGCCTCGTATCTCTTGCATACCGCCACCCGGTCATTTAACGTGTTCAACCGCGCAGCGCACGTCAATTAAGCTTACGTACGTTGCACTTTAGTTGAGCGTGACCTGCCAGGCACCGTATGCGATTGTCAGCGGGAGCGCGCATACTACCAGAATATCGCGCCGTTTCAAGGCGTTAATACGTGCATTGACGAGCTCCGAAGACGCAGCGCGAGGACTGGCGTTAGTTACTGCCAACCCGCTTTCTCAAAACCTGATATAAACCGGCGATAAACCGACACCCTCACCCCCCGGGCCGTATAGAATTACCCCATGCCAGTAAAGCCTACGACCCCGTCCCCGCTGTTTTACCAGGTTGCCGTGCCCTCGCCCCTGCGCAGGCGGTTTGACTATTTGCCGCCCAAAAACTGCGCAGCCCCACTGGCGAGCGGCGTGCGGGTCAGCGTGCCATTCGGTCGACGCCAGGTGGTGGGCGTGATCGTGGGCAGTAGCGACAGTAGTGATTTCCCCGCGGCAAAACTCAAACCGATTCTCGCGGTGCTCGATGCAGAACCGCTACTGCCGCCGTCCCTGTTCCAGTTATTTCTGTGGGCGGCGGATTACTACCAGCACCCGGTTGGCGAGGCTCTGGCCGCAGCGCTACCCACCTTATTGCGCCGTGGCGAACGACCGCCCAACGCCGCCGAACTGCGCTGGCAACTGACCACCCACGGTCGTGGCTTACCCACCGACGCATTGCGCCGCGCGCCCCGCCAACAACAGCTGCTGCAATTGCTGCAAGCTGGTAGCGCAAATGCGGATGACATCACCGCAGCCGGCATTAACCGCGACGCAGTGCGCGCCCTGCAAAAAAAAGGGTTGATCGAGCAGATCGAAGTGATAGCCAGTGCGCCGTCCACGGCTATACCGGAAAAATTACTGGCGCAAGAGCATCTGGCCCTGTATCCCGATCAACAAGCCGCTCTGGATAAACTCGAATTGCACGGCTACCACAGCTATCTGCTCCAGGGAGAAACCGGCAGTGGCAAAACTGAAGTGTATTTACAGGCGATCGAAAAAGTCTTGCGCTACGGGCGTCAGGCGCTGGTGCTGGTGCCGGAAATCAGTCTCACACCCCAAACCTTGCAACGTTTTCGCGAGCGTTTTGCAGTGCCAGTTGCCGCGCTGCACTCGGGCCTGACGGACCGCGAGCGGTTACAGGCCTGGAATGATGCCCGCACCGGCCGCGCCGGCATTGTGGTGGGCACCCGGTCCGCGGTGTTTACCCCGTTGTTGCGACCCGGAATTATTATTATCGACGAGGAGCACGATCCCTCCTTCAAACAGCAGGAAGGCTTTCGCTATTCCGCCCGGGATGTGGCGGTGATGCGCGCCAGTCGCGAGGGGATTCCAGCGGTGTTGGGCTCGGCGACGCCATCCCTGGAAAGCCTGCACAATTGTGATCTGGGCAGGTATACACGGTTGCAGCTGCGCGGGCGCCCCGGCGACGCCCGCCTGCCAACCTGGCAGTTGCTGGATCTGCGCGGCGCACCCTTGCAAACCGGCTTCACTGCCCCGCTCATTGCCGCCATTGGACGAGAGTTAACCGCCGGCTATCAGGTGCTGGTGTTCCTCAACCGGCGGGGCTTTGCACCCACCCTGATGTGCCACGATTGTGGCTGGACGGCGTGCTGCACGCGCTGTGATGTGCGACTTACGGTACATCGCAGCCAGCGCGTTTTACTGTGCCATCACTGCGAGCACCGGGAAGCCATTCCCAATCAATGTCCGACCTGCCACAGCCCCCAGCTATTGTGCCTCGGACAGGGTACGCAGCGCAGCGAGGAGTGCTTAAGCGCTTTGTTTCCCGACGTGCCTGTGCTGCGCGTGGATCGCGATTCCACGCGCGCCAAACAGGCCATGAGTACCCTTGCGGATCAGGTCAACAGTGGTGTGCCCTGTATTTTGGTGGGCACGCAAATCCTCGCCAAGGGTCACCATTTTCCAGGAGTGACCCTGGTGGCCATTCTGGACGCCGACAGCGGGCTGTTTAGCCCGGATTTTCGCGCGACGGAACGCATGGGACAGCTGATTATTCAGGTTGCAGGGCGCGCCGGGCGCGGCGACCAGCCGGGCACGGTGATCCTGCAAAGTCATCACTGCGAACACCCCTTGATGGCCGCGCTAACCCAGAGTGGCTACCCCGCTTTCGCGGCGATGCTGATGGCGCAGCGCAGTGCCGCGCAACTGCCACCGCTGCGCAATATGGCGCTGCTGCGCGCCGAGGCTCACCAACCGGAGGACGCGTTAAGTTTGTTGCACGCGTGTCGTCGTTATTGCGAGCGGCACTTACCGGCAGGGGAGTCGCGACAGTACAGCGGCCCCTGGCCAGCACCACTGGAAAAACAGCGCGGCCGCTACCGCTTTCAATTTGTTATCAGCAACGATGAACGCGGCGAATTACAACGATTGCTCAGCGGGTTGGCCGTCCACATGGAACAACAACCCGGCGCGCGCAAAGCGCGCTGGTCTGTCGATGTCGATCCGCAGGATATGTTGTGAAACCTTTTTGTGCCTGGCCTTGCACGCCAGGACCTGGTAGAGGCAGCGTCGCGGACCCGGGCGCACAGTTGGCTGGCGATCTCGAACGCCAGCGCATACAATGCCCGCAGAGTTTGCTAACGAGCAGGATATGCCCCGAGACTACGCCAAACCCGTGCCAAAACCAACGCGAGTACGCCGCAATATGAGCCCCCGATCGAACCCCAAAACCGCCCCCGGATGGCTGTGGCTAGTGGCTGGCATCGCGCTTGGCGTGGTCGCCACTACACTGTTTAACACCCGCGAACTGCCGGAAGGGATGACGCCGAGCGCAATTCTCTCCAGCACCCGTGACGGGTCCCAGGACGATCAAAAACCGCGTTTTGATTTCTATACCCTGCTGCGGGATTCCGAAGTGATTGTCCCCGAGGTGGCCGAGACACAACAGGCGGCATTGCCGGCTTCCGAAGAGTATGTATTCCTGCTGCAAACCGGTTCATTCAAACAACTCACCGACGCAGACAGCCTGCGCGCGCAATTATTGATGCTAAACCTTACGGCTACGGTGGAGGCAGCCAATACCCGCCCCGGCGAAACCTGGTATCGGGTGTTGGTGGGGCCGTTTGATTCTAATACTAAACTGGCCGATGCACGCACCATTCTTGCAGAAAATCGTATCGACAACCTGCTGCTCAAGCGGCTGAAATAACGCCAGCGGTTCAGGATTTTTCGTAGCGAAATACCACTCTACGGGTTACCCCCGTAAATAACTGGTAGGCAATAGTATCCGCCCAGCCGGCCACTTCCCATGCGGGCAGGCCGTTGCCCCACAACACCACTTCGTCGCCCACGTGGGCGGTCGGACTATCCGTCAGATCGACGGAAATCAAATCCATGGAAACCCGGCCCACCAACGGCACGTGCCGCCCGTTGACTAATACCGGTGTGCCACTTGGCGCGTGGCGCGGATACCCATCGGCGTAACCAATCGCCACCGTGCCAATAATGGAGGGACGTTCTGCCGCCCAGGTCTGGGCGTAACCCACAGTCTCCCCAACGGGAACGTCGCGAATCGCGACCACCCGGGATTTGAGGGTCATCACCGGCAGCAAACGATCCGCGACCGGATGTTCCGCGGCGAACGGGTTGGCCCCGTACAACATAATTCCCGGACGCACCCAGTCGGCGCGGGAAATGGTCATGGAAATCAACGCTGCGGAGTTGGCCAGACTGATCTCCCCCTTGAGACCGAGCACGGTGCTGTAAAAAAGATCGATCTGCCGTTTGTTAAATTTGTCCGTGGGACTATCCGCACTGGCAAAATGGCTGAGCAGGCGAATTGTGCTGACATTTTTTGAAGCGTTCAGGCGCAGGTATTGCGCGGCAAATTTTCCCGGGCTAAAACCCAGCCGATGCATACCGGTATCGAGTTTTAACCACACTTTTACCGGCGAGGGTAACCGCGCTTTCAGCAGACTTTCCACCTGCTGTTCGCTATGCACGACGATTTCAAAATGATGGGACGAAATTTCGCTGAGTTCCGCGTCCGCAAAAAATCCGGACAGCAGGACAATCGGTTGGCGCACACCGGTTTTACGCAGCGCCAGCGCCTCATCGAGGCTGGCCACGCCAAACGCATCGGCTTCTGGTATGGAAGCCGCCAGAATCGGTGCACCGTGACCGTACCCGTTGGCCTTAACCACCGCCATTACCCGGGCCGACCCCGCATAGCGCTTGGCCACCAGAAAATTACTACGGAAATTTCCCACGTTAATTACCGCTTCGGCGGGACGGGTCATGGTGTCGGTCCACAGGTAAGTACAAAATATATTGGCAGGGTACAGGGAGTGGCGCAAGCGTAGTGTGACACGCCGCGCTATTTTGCATCGCCGCAGGTAAGCGTTATAGTGCGCGCCGTTACACATTTATCTCACTGCTACAGCGCGGATTCGGGAGACAGCGATGGCTGGCGATTGGGCGAAATTCAACTGGGAAGACCCTTTTTTAATCAACGAACAACTGTCCGATGAAGAGCGCCTTATCGCAGCCACCACCCACCAGTACGCCCAGGAAAAACTGCTGCCGAGGGTACAACAGGCATTTCGCGACGAACACACGGACCGCGATATTTTTCGCGAAATGGGCGCCCTGGGATTGCTCGGCCCGACTCTAAACGGCTACGGCTGTTCCGCCACCAACTATGTGAGTTACGGCTTGATTGCCCGGGAAATCGAACGGGTGGATTCCGGTTATCGCTCCATGATGAGTGTGCAGTCGAGTCTGGTGATGTACCCGATTTACACCTATGGTACTGAACAACAGCGAGAAAAATATTTACCTCCCCTGGCAAGCGGCGAATGGGTCGGTTGTTTCGGACTGACCGAACCGGACCACGGCTCCGATCCCGGCGGCATGAAAACCCGGGCGCGCACTGTCACCGGCGGCTACCGCCTCACTGGCACCAAAATGTGGATCAGCAATTCGCCGATCGCCGATGTATTTGTGGTCTGGGCAAAAACCGACGACGGTATTATTCGCGGCTTTGTCCTCGAAAAAGGTATGGACGGACTATCTGCGCCGAAAATTTCCGGCAAGCTGGCATTGCGCGCCTCCATTACCGGGGAAATCGTAATGGACGATGTGTTTGTCCCCGAGGAACAATTGCTGCCCAACGTGCAGGGCCTGGCGGGGCCCTTCGGCTGCCTTAACAGCGCCCGACTGGGTATCTCCTTCGGCGCCTTGGGCGCTGCGGAAACCTGTTGGCGCACTGCGTTGCAATACACCCTGGATCGCCAGCAGTTCGGCCGCCCGCTGGCGGCCAACCAGCTGATTCAGATGAAGCTGGCCAATATGCAAACCGATATCAATCTTGGTCTACTCGGCTCCCTCAGTGCCGCGCGTTTGAAAGATCAGGGGCTGCTCGCCCCGGAATTAATTTCCATGATGAAACGCAACAATTGCGTCAAAGCGCTCGACATCGCCCGCCAGGCGCGGGATATGCTCGGCGGCAATGGCATCTCGGACGAATACCCGGTGATGCGCCATATGCTCAACCTGGAAGTGGTCAACACCTACGAGGGCACCGCCGATATTCACGCGCTGATCCTGGGGCGCGCACAGACTGGTATTCAGGCGTTTTTCTAACGTTGCGCACGGGTGTATCGCACCTGGATTTGCCACAACGTGGGGCGCGGGTTAACCAGCATACCCGAGGTCAAACCCGCTTGCGTCGACCCGCAAGCGCCCCCGGCGGATCGCCTTTATAGGTTGGCAGACCGGGATCCAGCGGTACCCAGGGCAGCGCCATCGCCACCCAACAATTGACCTCGGGCGCGAACTGCTCCGGTTTATCGAGGGTGGCGGCGAACACCAGGCGCATTTGCGGAATACGGGTAGTGCGCGCCAGTAACGTACTTCCGCAGTGCCCGCAAAATGCCCGGTGCACTCGGTTACCACTATCCCCTTCACAGGCATATTCGCGGTAATCACCCGTAACGATCAGCGCGTCTACCGGCACCGCCAGAGCCCCCACAAAAGCACCCCCCGTCGCCAGTCGACAGGCCCGACAATGGCAGTTGATGTGGCCGAAGGGCTCGGCAGTAACGTGATATCTGACCGCGCCGCACAGGCAGCCGCCGCTCGCGGGTAAATCCATGGGTAACCCTCCGTTAATCCACTATAACCCTGTCGCCCACCCAACCTATGGCGGCGACAACGGCGTTAAACGCTACATATCTAAGGCCCCTCGCTAAACGTCGAGCTGATTCCAGTCGCACGCTTCTCCTGCTCCACTGCGTCCCGCACTACACCGGTTTTGACGAACAGGAAGTTTCTGTTGCCCCCATCGCAGGCGATGATGCGCGCCGCAAACAACTCGCACGCCGCCAGAGGCATTGCACCGGGATCGGGTGTAGCCCCTGCAACATTCATGCGTTGTTTGTCCCGTTTTAGAAACGTATACATAGTTTCAAAACGCGCACTAAAATCAGCGCCCCTGGCGGTCACATCGCGATAGATAAACTCAAACTTGCGGTAACTCAGGGTCACCGCCCCCAGACCGATCGCCAACATTTTTTCCAGATAGCGCCCATAGCTGTCCTGCAGATACTGCGCCAGGGCATTGGGGTTAGGACTGCCAGCGAATTGACTTAGATTCAGACGCTGCTCGGGATTCAGGGCATCCGCTGCCAGATGGCGATTGGCGCGATTGCCCACCAGTTGATAGTGTGCGGCCGGGCAGCGAATGCTATGGCCGTTGCGAGTGCATGCAGCAAGCGCACTGGACACCGGCATCGGCTGCGCCACTGGGTGGGAAGAATGGACCACTGCGTCGCGCGTCGCGCGCTGCACTTTGGTTGCCGTTATCGCAACTTCAGGCTCCGCCACCACAATCCCCAGACGGGCAGCAGGGCGTTTTAACAGCAGTGCCTGAGTCACCGCATCGTTGTTACGAAAATCAATGAACGGGGGTAAGTCATCGCCGCGACCCAGCGCGCGAATTTCGCAATAGATCTGCTCGTAATAGTTCTCTGCCATCACAAAACAGGAAGACCCGTACGCGCCGCTGTGCGCCAGCAACGCAACCATCGCAACGACGCGCCCCAATAGTATGTACCGACGCCGTTGCCCCATGAAAATCTTTCTCCCGCGCAGTCCACCCACCTTACGGCATTCACCGATTGCACCTGTCAATTGCAGGCTGCGGTACTTTGTTGCACACTTCCGGCCACCAGTATTCCATAAAAATCCGCTCACAGGGGTAAGCTGTATGGCCAGCGTTAGAAGCAAGATCGCCGCAGGAATTACACGTCTAACACTGAAACGTAAACTGGGTGCCAGCGGCTCCATAGACGAAGAGCGCGCCACCCTGGAAAAAATGTCGAAATTAACGGCGCGGCGTAAGCCGGGCGCGGCCGCCCTGGTGGGCGGCGTCAAAGGGGAGTGGGCTGAGCCGGCCGTGCATAGTGCAAAGCGCACGATTCTGTATCTCCACGGTGGTGGGTACGTTATCGGGTCTCCCGCCAGCCATCGGGATATGGTGTCCGCGATTGCGGACGCGGCCCAGGCCCGCGCCCTGATACTCGATTACCGTCTCGGTCCGGAACACCCCTTTCCCGCGGCGGTAGACGATGCATTGGCGGCCTATCGGGGCCTGCTACAGGAAGGTTATGCGGCGCAAAGCCTGTTTATTGCTGGCGACTCCGCCGGGGGTGGACTGACCATCGCGACCCTGCTATCTATCAAACAGGCGGGGTTACCGCTACCCGCCGCGGGTGTCTGCCTGTCACCCTGGGTCGACCTGACCCTGGAAAGCGGTACCATGACCAGCAAGGCCGCTGACGATCCGCTCTTAACCTCGACTGCGCTGCGCTGGATGCGCGATCAGTATCTGGCCGGACAAGATCCCAGGGCGACCCTGGCGTCACCGCTGTTCGCCGATCTGTCCGGATTACCGCCGCTATTGATTCAGGTGGGTAGCGAAGAAGTGCTACTGGACGACAGCCGCAATCTGAACGAGCGGGCACAGGAGGCCGGAGTCGAAGTCACCCTGGAAGTGTGGGACGGCATGATGCATGTGTGGCATTTGATGGCGATGATGGTTCCCGAAGGCAAGCAGGCAATTCAGGCGATTGGCAAGTACATCGCTGCTCACAGCACGAAAAACTGATCCGCGCGGCTCTATCGCCCGGAACAACGGCTATTCCCGCGTGGCAAACTCCGATGTTTCCCACACGGGCCGATATGCCCACACCATGATAGCCGCTGCAGCGGCGCACCCACCCGCCACCAAAAAGGTCGCCGCGGCACCAAAATTGTCCCACAATAATCCGGCCAACACGCTGGCCACAATCAGCACCACACCGGTGCACAAGTTAAACACGCCAAAGGCGGTCCCACGCAGAGAGTTTGGCGCATGAGCGGCCACCAGCTGTGCCAGCAAACCCTGGGTCAATCCCATATGCACACCCCATAGCGCAGTCCCTGCAAACACCGCGAGAACTGCCTGCGCGTTAGCCAGTACGAGATCGGCTGCAATCAAAATAACCAGTCCGGCCAACAATAAAGTCCGCTGATGACCGCGATCGGCGGCATGCCCCGCCGGATAGGCCGTCAGCGCGTAGGCGACATTCATCACGACGATGATCAACGGCACCAGACCGATGGTGAGGCCGACATCTACAGCGCGCAATACCAGAAATGCCTCGCTAAAGCGCGCCAGGCTGAACACGCTACCCAGCAATACTACCAACCACAGATTTCCGGGCAAGCGCCACAGCGCGCTCATATTCAGGCGCCCGTCGCGCCTGCCTACGGACTGTAGGGCTTGCGGTTCGCGCACTGCCGTCAACAGTGCAACGGCAATCAGTGCTGGTACCACTGCGACCCACATTACGGCGGTGATATCGTCAGCCAGAAGCGCCATAAATACCAACGCCAGTAGCGGACCCAGAAACGCCCCCACGGAGTCCAGCGCCTGGCGCAAACCGTAGGCGGCACCACGGGATGCGGCGGGCGTGATATCCGCAATCAGGGCGTCCCGCGGCGCGCCGCGAATGCCCTTGCCAATGCGGTCCACACAGCGCGCGGTAAACACCCAGCCAATCGCGGTGGCCAGGGGAAATAGCGGTTTGCTGAGTGCGGCCAGACCATAGCCGATAACCACTAACAGTTTGCGGCGGCGTATCAAGTCGCTGCAGGCCCCCGACAATACTTTGGTGATGGCGCCGGCACCTTCGGCAAAGCCCTCGATCAGGCCGATGGTAACCATGCTGGCGCCGAGTACCGTGCCCATAAACACCGGCAGCAGGCTGTGCACCAGTTCCGAGGACATGTCCATGAACAACGATACCAGCCCCAACGCCCACACACTTTTCGGCAATCCGAGCAGGGAGCGATACATAGCGCCCATTAAGTTTTTCTCGAAGATAACAACTGAATAAATTTAACTACCGCATTATCTCGTAACAGGGCTGATACACCTTGCCGGGCAACTTCATGCGCTGTTGCGCGACAAACGAGGCCAGCAATTCGTCCATCGCCGTCATAATGTTGGCATCGCCGTGAATAGCAAAACGACCATGCTCCTCGATGGCGCGAATCCCTTCCTCTTTAACATTACCAGCCACGACGCCGGAAAACGCGCGGCGCAAATTGGCTGCCAGCAAATGGCTATCCTGATCTCGGGTCAGTGCCAGAGAACGCATATTGTCGTGATTGGGAATAAACGGTACCTGGAACTGCTGATCAATTTGCAGCGACCAGTTAAAGTAATAGGCATCGCCGTGCTGCTGGCGATGGGCGCGCACCCGCTGTGTCCCGGCGTGTACTGCCCGGGCGACGGCCACCGCATCATCGACAATGATCTGGTAATAGTTTTGCGCTCCTGCCCCGAGGGTGGCGCCAATGAAATGATCAATCTGTTCGAAATACCCGCGGCTGGATGCTGGCCCGGTAAACACCAGCGGGAACGGCAAATTGGCATTAGCGGGGTGCAGTAGCGCGCCCAGAATATAAAGAATTTCTTCAGCGGTGCCGACACCACCCGGAAATACCACCACCGCATGCCCGAGGCGCACGAACGCTTCGAGACGTTTTTCGATGTCGGGCATGATAATCAGGTCGTTAACAATCGGGTTGGGGGATTCGGCTGCGATTATTCCAGGTTCGGAGATACCCAGGTAACGACCGGTGCTGATGCGCTGTTTGGCATGGCCGATGGTGGCGCCTTTCATCGGGCCTTTCATGGCCCCCGGACCACAACCGGTACAGATATCCAGCCCCCGCAGGCCCATTTCGTAACCAACCTGCTTGGAGTAATCGTACTCCTCGCGACTGATCGAATGTCCGCCCCAACACACTGCCAGACCGGGATTGTCCAACGGGCGCATGGCGTTGGCGTTGCGCAGAATATGGAACACGGCGTTGGTAATGCCGTCGGATGTGGACAGATCAAAGCGCGGGTCTTCGTCAATTTCAACGCCGACGTAAAGTAAATCGCGCAGCACGGCGAATAAATGCTCGGAAATACCGCGAATCATTTCGCCGTCGACAAACGCCTCGGCGGGCGCCCCGCTTACTGCTAACTGTAGACCCCGCTCTTCCTGCAACACCTCAATTTCGAAGGTGGCATAACGCTCCAGGAGCTCCTTGCCATCGTCCAGCGCGCTGCCACAGTTGAGTACCGCCAGCGCACAATTGCGAAACAGATTGTAGAGCCCGCCCTGACTGGTATCGAGTAATTTGCTCACTTCCGCACGGGACAGCACGTCCAGTTTTCCCTGGGGTGAGATCAGTGCGTCACAAACGGGATACGACATATTCTCTATCCTGATAGTACAGTTTTTGGTGAACTCGCGGGCGCAATTAATATCGGCTCATACAGACAGGATCGGGACTTTTCCACCGCCCTTGTCCTCGCGGAAAAAATGATCAGGCCAGGGTTACTTTTTCGACGCCACAGCGCTCACAGCGGTGCACGGTTACCAATTTTCCACGCCGCACATCGAATTGCTGATCCTTAACAATTTTCCAGCGATGAAAACCGTGTCGGCACAGACCGGTATTTTTATCCTGAGCTCGCCTCTGGCGAAAAGGCAAAATATCACCCATGGCAATCGTGCTCCCCGAAATTTACGCAATTGACCGCGCTACACTTTCCTTGGTATTTCGCGAGTTATTCACACAGCGCCCCGAACAACCACGCCCGCCGCTGTGCACAGAGGCGGCGCATTTGCCCCCAACCGCCAAAAAAAGCGATACTGGCTGACCTTGGACATTATTTAGGGCACCAAATTGCAGCCACTACATCGCGGGCTGGCATTGATATTATGCCTGTTGTTCGCCCTGGTTTTATACTGGCAGACCTCAAATTTGAGCGCCAACCAACTCGCACTGCTGCAGCAGATGCCATACATACTCCTGGCGCTCGGGGGAATACTCGCGCTGCTTGCCAATCAGGCCCGCGAAACTGCTCTGAGCATCAATCTGCTGCTAGCGTACTGGGTGATTCAAGCCTACCTGCAAACCAGCATTGAAAAGGAACCCGCCCGACAAATTTTTGTCACGCTTTCCCTCGTCCTTCCGCTGCTGCTTATGACACTACATGCCCTTCCCGAGCTCGGCCTGCGTCACCCGCTGAGCCTGTTCGGCATTGCCCTCGGGCCCCTGTTGGTGCTGGTGACAGGGCGATTAATCGAGTGGCAATCGGCATGGTTTGCGCAACAGACCATGGAGTTTAGCGCCAGCCATTTTTTTGCGTTAAAACTGTCTTCCACCGCTGGCTGGTTGTATGTGGTGGCGTTTGCCGGTGGACTGATCGCAGTAGCCACCCGCGACGGCAGTACCGAGGTCAGCCTGCTGGGCTGCTCCCTGTTACTGTTTACTACGTTTGCCTGGTTTCATCTGCCGCAGCTGTCCGCAACCCTGTTTTCGAGCATTGGACTACTGTTGCTGGTCAATCAGGTCTACACCCTGCTGAATCTGGCCTACCGCGATGAACTAACTGCGCTGCAAAATCGTAGAGCGCTGCAACGCGCCGCCAAATCCGTGGCGCCAATTTATTCAATAGCCATGATCGATATCGACCATTTTAAGAAAATTAACGATACCCATGGCCACGATCTGGGGGATCAGGTGCTAAAAATAGTTGCCGCAATCCTGGCCCGGGTAAAATCTGGAGGGCGCGCCTATCGCTATGGCGGGGAAGAATTCTGCCTGTTGTTTAACGGCAAAAGCAGCGACGAAGTCGCCGCTGAGCTG
Organism: Porticoccaceae bacterium; assembly: GCA_041600415.1. Classification (GTDB taxonomy): domain Bacteria; phylum Pseudomonadota; class Gammaproteobacteria; order Pseudomonadales; family Porticoccaceae; genus JBFJKD01. The sequence continues at coordinate 317,559 of JBFIKF010000003.1, forward strand.
GAAACATTGCGCACCGATATTCACAACTATGAAATGGTGATTCGCGACCACAATTTGCGCCCTCGCCAGCAAAAGGCCGGTCAGCGAAAACGCGGCGCGACGCGAAAGAGCAACCGGGTGCGCGTGTCGGTCAGCATCGGTCTGGCGGACAACCTGCAACGGGAGGACAATTTTCAGGCGGTGATGGACGCCGCAGACAAGGCCTTATACCGGGCGAAGAATGGCGGCCGCAACCAATTGCAGATCGCAGCCTGACAAATCCCTCACATCGCCCTGTGTACAGGCAATCGGCGCTGCGTTGACTGATGGAGTTACATTGATTCGCCACGGCGTTTCAGGTTTTAATGACGCCCCACGCCGCCGGGACTGGACGTTCGGATAGCGACAATGTGTTTCGGCAATGCCCGGCGCATAGCACGATACGCCAGCCGGGAACACTGGGTCGCACCGGCCCCACCCGCCCAGCACTTAGCTTAACAGAGGAGTATGTCATGGCCGAAGCGTATATTGTGGGCGCGCTGCGCACTGCCACCGGAAAAAAAGGGGGCCGTCTGAGCGCCATTCATCCCATTGATCTGGGGGCCATGGTCATCGACGGATTGGTCGATCAGGTCGGCATCGAACCACAGGCAGTCGACGATGTAATATTTGGCTGCGTCTCGCAGAACAGTGCTCAGGCTGGCAACATTGCTCGCAATGTGGCGCTGTCATCGAAACTGGGTGAAAGCGTGCCCGGGGTCACCATCGATCGCCAGTGTGGGTCTGCCCAGCAGGCAATTCATTTCGCCGCACAGGCGGTAATGTCCGGGACCCAGGACGTGGTGATCGCCGGCGGCGTCGAGTCCATGAGCACGGTGCCCATGTTTTCCAACGTGCTGGACGGCCTCGACAAGGGGCGCGGCAAACCGAAAGGACAGCGCCTGGAAGAGCGTTACCCGGGGATCGAATTCAGCCAGTTTAGTGGCGCCGAGTTGCTGGCAAAAAAATATAACCTGACCCGGGAAGAACTCGATCAGTTTGGTTACCAAAGCCACATCAAAGCAGCGGCAGCTACCAAATCTAATAAATTTCGCCAGGAAATTCTGCCCATTGAATTAACCCTGCCCGATGGCTCGGCGTTTATCCACGATGAAGATGAAGGCATTCGCGGTAACGCGACCATCGAGGCCATGCGCGGTTTGCAGCCTCTCGCTGAAGGTGGCGTCGTCACCCCCGGCAGCGCGAGCCAGATCAGCGACGGTGCGGCGGCAGTAATGATTGCCAATGAACAGGCGGTAAAAAAATACGGACTCAAACCCCGGGCCCGTATTCACGGTCTGGCTGTGGTCGGCTCTGATCCGGTGATTATGCTCGAAGGCCCGATACCCGCCACCCTGAAAGTGCTGGAACGTACCGGTCTGACCATTGACGATATCGATCTGTACGAAGTGAACGAAGCGTTTGGCCCCGTGCCCCTGTCATGGGCCAAGGCGGTGGGCGCCGATATGAACAAGCTCAATGTCAACGGCGGCGCCCAGGCCAACGGCCACCCTCTCGGATGCACCGGTGCAAAGCTGATGACCACCTTGTTGAACGAGCTGGAACGACGCAAATTGCGCTACGGCTTGCTCGCTATCTGCGAGGGCGGCGGCACCGCCAATGCGACCATTATTGAGCGTCTCGACAGCTAATATCAGCCAGCGGGCAGACGGGAATCCGGCACACATAGCTGACTGAATCGCGCTGTAAATTGAGCGGTGAATTTAGTGTGCGCCGTGCACTGGCGCTCCTGGCGCGTTAATAGTGCGTTCGCTGCGTTAATTTGCTCTCGAGGGCGCGCACCTGATCCAGCAGATCCAGAATCACTGCAACGCCCGCTATATTAATCTCAAGATCCTGTTGCAGCCGACGGGCGGTGCGTAAGCGTTGTACACAGGCGGCGGAGAAACACCAGTTTTCCGGGGATTGGGCCCGCGCCACACTGGCATCCGGCCCGTGTAATTCCAGCACGCCTTCCTCCACAAGCTCGACCACAAAGGCCAGCTCCACCGCACAGGCCTGTTGCAGTTGATCCACGGACAGCGACGCACTCTCCTCCAGGATAGTGCCAAAAACGGTATGCCCTTCGTTCTCGTTCACCCGGCACCTCCCCAGGTTTTACGTGGATTAAAGTTCGTTTCCTGCTGTAACGCGCGATACAACTCGCGCGTTTTATCCGTGGCAGCCGGCGGTAGCACCAGTTGTAGCACCACGTAAAAATCACCGGGTGGTCGGGACGGAATACCCTTGCCTTTTAACCGCAGTTTTTTACCGCTAACGGAGCCCGGCGGAATCTTCATTTCGACCGTTCCCATCGGCAGGGGTACCTTGACCGTCGCGCCGAGGGCTGCTTCCCAGGGCGCAACAGGTAAATCCAGATACACATCGTGGCCATCCGCGCGGTACAGGCTGTGGGGATTAAACACAACTTCGAGGTACAGGTCTCCAGCCTCGCCGTTGCGGCCCGGTTCGCCCTGACCGGAGAGACGTATATGCTGCCCCTGCCGGACGCCCGCAGGTATTTTTACGTTCAATGTACGCGGTCGGATGTGCACTCGGCCCCGTTCGTCCAGTTCCGCCGCGCGCAGGGTTATCCCCCGGGTGGCACCGCGATAAGCGTCCTCCAGATCTATCGCGATCCGCGCGTGGTGATCCTGTCCGCGACCCGCTCGCGACGCCCCTCCACCAAACCCGCCTGGGTCTTCGGCAAACCGTGCATGCCCAAACAGGGTTTCAAAAAAATCACTGTAAGCGCCCTGTGCACCAGTCTCAAAACCGGCGCCACTAAACTCAAAACCCGCATCCCATCCGGGCTGCGCATGAAAATCCTGACCCGCCTTCCAGTTCGCGCCCAGCTGATCGTAGGCCACGCGTTTTTCAGGATCCTTGAGCACCTCATAAGCTTCACCAATTTCCTTGAAGCGTTGTTCGGCATTGTCCTGCTTACTGACGTCGGGGTGATATTTGCGCGCCAGCTTACGATAAGCCCGACGTATATCGTCCTGGCTAGCGCCGCGATCCACCCCGAGAATTTGGTAGTAATCTTTAAATTCCATGAACCACCTGAAAGCGTTCCGCAATCGTAATAAGGTAGCGCATTCGGCTCGAACCCGGCGATTTTTTTTCGCTGTACTTGTGGTGGATCAATATCCGCGGCAGGAGTATTAAGACTACTGAGCGGGTAATATTGCCAAGTTTTCGGCACCCGGCCCCAGGGGTTGGCCATAACTGAACTCGACAAAATTACCGTTCGGGTCCCGCAGGCCGCAGTAGTAGCCCACCGGAAAGGGTTCCTCCCGGGGCGACCACACCAGACAGCCCCGCCCTGCTCCCCTGGCGGCAATGTTATCCACCGCCTCGCGGCTATCGAGAGCGAAGCCAAAGTGCCGGTAATCCTGGTCGGGCAGCTGTAGATCCCGACCACCGTTCATGAGCACAAATATAAAATCCGCTTCCCGGCCAGGTTCCGCCAGCCACACAATGCGTTGCGTTCCCGCAGTGCGGGTATGCACCACTTCCATGGCACAAAAGTCGCGATAAAACTCCACACAGGCATCAATGTCCTCGACATGCAGCGCAATATGCGTGATCCGTGGTACCTGCATAAGCCTGTCCCCAATAAATTTTATGCGACGGTTTACAGTAGTTTCTCGGCAGAACGCGACAAACCACATTGACCCTCAGAAATTGTCCGGGTTACGGGGCCTCACCCGGGCAAAAATCTCGCGGATACGTTCGATATCAGCGTCGGCGTCCTCGCTGGGAGCGATCAGCGGTTCGAGCGCAATCGTTTTGGTAGCGAAATCTATAGTCGCGGGGAGTAACAGGCAGTCCGCGGCTCTGGCGATACGCAAAAATCCAGTTTTCCATTTTCCCACTTTGCTGCGGGTTCCTTCCGGCGTAATGACCAGCGCCATGGCCGGTGCACGACACAGTTTTTCGGCAATATCATCGGTAATTCCCGCGGGGTTACCGCGATCGACCGGAATTCCACCGAGCCAGGTCATCGTGGTTTTTAGCGGTGCGCGAAACAACGTGTTTTTCCCCAGCCAGTGAATACGCACGTCAAGAGCCAATACCGCCAGCATGCCGTACACGAAATCCCAATTGGAGGTATGTGGACCCGCGACAATAATAAACCGGTGCCGCTCTGGAAAGTTACCGATAACGCGCCAGCCACAACGGTCAAAAATAATACGCGCAAGGCGACATATGAGACGGGCGCGGTAGTGGCGATGGTGCGGGGCAATATACGGCAGGGCAATCATAGGCAAGCCAGCGACGTTTTTATGCGTCAAGATTGCCAGTTTTTCGTGGTGCGAGCAATCGCCCTCGAACTAGTGCTCCCGCGTGGCGCGAAAAAACACCTGCGGATAGCGTTCCTGGGTAAGCCCAAGGTTCACCCGGGTCGGCGCCAGATAAGTGAGATGCCCACCGCCATCCAGCGCAAGGTTATCGGCCACCTTACTGCGAAATTGCGCCAGGAAACGCTCATCGTCGCACTCCACCCATCGCGCCGAATAGATATTGACCGGTTCGTAAATGGCTTCGACGCTGTACTCTTCCCGCAAGCGGTAGGCAACCACTTCGTACTGTAACTGACCGACCGCGCCCACCAGTACATTATTATTGGCGAGAGGGAAAAATACCTGCACCGAACCCTCTTCCGAGAGCTGCTGCAAACCCTTGCGCAATTGTTTGGTCTTTAACGGATCACGCAATCTGATCAATCGAAACAATTCGGGCGCAAAATGTGGGACACCGGTGAATTTCAGTGACTCGCCCTCGGTAAAAGTATCGCCGATCTGAATCGTACCGTGGTTATGCAACCCGATGATGTCCCCGGCAATGGCCTCTTCAACCTGCTCCCGATCACCCGCCAGAAAACTGACCGCATCTGCGATACGCACGTCCTTGCCAATGCGCACATGGCGCATTTTCATTCCGCGCCGATAGGTCCCGGAACAAATTCGCAAAAAGGCTATGCGATCCCGGTGGTTGGGGTCCATGTTGGCCTGGATTTTAAACACAAAACCGGAAAAATCGGTTTCCCCCGGATTTACTTCCCGTTCGTTGGTGGCACGGGGCAGCGGCGCGGGCGCCCATTCGACAAAATGGTCGAGCATTTCGCGCACGCCGAAGTTACCCAACGCGGTGCCAAAAAACACCGGCGTCTGCTCGCCCGCCAGATAGGCATTCAGGTCGAACCGCGGGGTCGCGCCCCTGACCAGTTCAATCTGCGCGACGATATCGTCGTAATCGTCCCCCAGTAAGGCCCTGGCGTCCGCGCTATCGAGACCTTTTATCTGCTCGTCATCGGGAATGCGACTGCCCTGCCCTGGTCGATAGATATGCACCGTATCCGCGCTGAAATCGTAAACGCCCTTGAGGCGTTTACCCATGCCGAGGGGCCAGTTGATTGGCGCGGCGGATATGTTCAATACCGCTTCGATTTCGTCCAGCACATCGATGGGATCGCGGGTCTCCCGGTCCAGTTTGTTGATGAAACTGAGAATCGGCGTGGTGCGCAACCGACACACCTCCATCAGTTTGATGGTGCGCTCCTCCACGCCCTTGGCCGCGTCAATCACCATCAGCACCGAGTCGACAGCCGTCAACGTGCGGTAAGTGTCTTCCGAAAAATCGCCGTGACCGGGAGTATCGAGCAAATTAACCGTGCGTCCACGGTAGGGAAACTGCATCACCGACGAGGTAACGGAAATGCCCCTCTCTTTTTCCATCGCCATCCAGTCGGAGGTGGCATGCCGATCACTTTTGCGGCCCTTGACCGTGCCCCCAATCTGAATGGCACGACCGAGCAACAACAGTTTTTCAGTGATGGTGGTCTTGCCGGCATCGGGGTGGGAAATAATAGCGAACGTGCGGCGCAACGACAGGGCTTTTTGATACGAACTCATAAGTACGACACGGGGGATGGCAACGGCGGCGCGTATTATAGCCGTACCGACACAGCGCCGCACCCATTCAGGTTTCGCCCCGCGCGGAATCTCGCACCGCTGTTGCCACTGTTTAATGCCAGGCTCGGCCAGCTAAACATCAATCCGAGACGCGCTACACACCATTAATTTCTTCACTTTGCGGGTTTGCCACCGCCCTTGCCGTTACCCTTGCCGCCGTCCAGAGCCTGACAGTTGCCGAATCGAGTACTCACGGCGATGGCATTCAGGGGATAAGCGGTGGCCACCACGCAGTCCGCCGGGCCCTCCAGTTCCATAAATGTCAGATTCAGGTAATAACTACCGTGGTAGAGATCCGGTCGCACCCGGACACCGTTGAACAGCCCGTGTCGATAATTTGCCGAATCCTGCTCGTCCATATGCACGTTGGCATCGTAGCTCGCTCCGTGCGCCCCGTGAAACGGACATTCGTTGGCGCCTCCAGCGCCGAAACTTTCCCAGGGAATATTGGCGCTATCCTTGTGGCTGTATTGAAAATTCCACAGGTCCATATCAAACCAGGAGGGATAAACATTGTAGCCGCGAGAATCAGCGGTATTGCCCGGCTGAGCAACCTCTTTGCCGCGACTGTTATACAGGGTGAGCTCGACGCGCGCGATGTCTGCCCGCGGACTGGTTACGGTCACTTCCACCTGCGGCGCGCCACTATCCAGTCCGGTTACCGCATCCATTTGCAGGGTAACCCCTTCGGTGGAGCTATAGGGCAGTACCCCCAGGGGATTGACGGCATCCCGCGACCAGCTGCTGAAGGGATCGGATGCGGGCGCGTTGCGAATTTCGAAATGCAGATGCTCAAAGCCACTGGCGCTCTGACCGGTATAACCCAATAGCTGCCCCTTGTTGACGGTGTCTCCCGCGGTGACGACCCAACTACTGAGATGCATATAGTTGCTGTGATAGCAGCCGGTTCCTGAGCACCCCGTGGCGCCGGGGCGCAGATGGCGCAGCTGCACCAGCGGGTCACTATAACCACTGTTACTGCCCGCAATCCGCACCTCGCCACTGGCAATCGCAAAAACCGGCGTGCCAAGTGCTGTGGGAATATCGATACCACGGTGAAAATCGTAGCGGTAATTGCCGGAAACCAGCGGCCGCGGGCCGAACGGTGAAGACACCGGCTCGTCGCTGTAAGCGCCGTCGCCCCAGCGTTCGGGCGGGCACCCGTCCGCTGAATTCCACCCCGGGATTTCTTCAACAATGCGGCCACACAGGGGCCAGGCCAGACTGGGATCAAATTGATCGGCGCTGTAAGCGCACAGACTGAAACCGAACAACGCCAGTCCCAGACACCATGCACGCCTTGGCGAGAAATTATTAGTGCGGCGTAGCCCTGAACATTTCTTATTCATTTTCCAACTCCATGCGGATTTTAAACCGTGACACTACTCCCAAGCTTAGTTCAATATTGTGATCCAATTTTAAAAAACGACAATTGTCCCGACCTGCCAGCTTGACCCATTGTCGACATGCGACCAGTCAGCGGTTATTTCAGATTACTCATAATGCCCCGCACTGCGGCGGGAATGTCGGCCGGCAACACCAAAAATTTTGCGTTTTGGGAGGTGGCCATGGTTTTAATTGAATCCACGTAGCGCTCGCCAAGCAAATACATAATTGGCAATTCGTTCTGCCCAATGGCGTCGGTCACTTTTTCAATAGCCTCCTTGGTCGCCTGGGCAATCACCACCTTGGCTTCCGCATCGCGACGGGATGCTTCCAGGCGTCCATCTGCTTCAAGAATAGCCGCGGATTTCTCACCATCGGCACGAGTAACAGTGGCGCGCCGCAAACGCTCCGCCGCGGCCTGCTCCTCCATGGCTTTTTGCATGGTCATGGAGGGATTAATATCCTGAATCTCCACGGTTTTCAGGGTAATCCCCCAATCGGAAATATCGTCCGATATGGACGCTTTCAATTTGGCCTTAATCTGATCGCGGGAGGACAACGCAGCATCCAGCGCCATTTCGCCGACGATGGAACGCAACGAAGTTTGCACCAGCGTGCGAATCGCCAGTTCGTAATCCTCGACCCCATATACCGCTTTTTCCGGCGACAGAATATTTATATACGCCACCGCATTGGCAATGATCACCACGTTATCCAGCGTGATCACTTCCTGGGAGGGAATATCGAGCACGATATCCTTGGTGGTGACTTTGTAAGCCACCGTATCCACATAGGGAATAATAAAATTCAGGCCGGGAGATAGTGTTTCATGATACTTGCCGAGGCGCTGAACCACCCATTTATAGCCCTGGGGCACCTGCCGCACGCCCTTGAACAGCGTAATAATTGCCACAGCCAACAGCGCAAAAATAACTACCGTACCATCCATAATATTCCCCAATTTAGCGACTGATTGGCGCGCGTTATTACGCGCCGATTCTGTCCGTCAGTGGACCAAACTAATTTTGTTTATCGACGATCAGCGCGTTCCCGGAAAATTCCGTAACCACCACTCGATCTCCTTCATTAATGCCTTCCTGTTTGGCAATAAATTCCCACTCGTCTTCGCCGAGCACTGGCATGGTGAAGCGGACTCGACCGCGACCACCCTGAAATGGGGCCTTGACCACCTGACCGACTCTGCCAACAGCGCCTTCCCGGGATAACCCGGCCACGGTTTTATCAATCATTTTCGGTTTGAAATACCGAAACCAGGCAATCGCAAATAAAATAGACGTGACTGTCCACACCAGTACCTGTAACCCAATACCGAACGCGGGAAAAATCCAGAGCAGAATACCCACGACCACAGCCCCCAGGCCGAACCAGAGGACGGTAAAGCTGGGCAAAAATATTTCAATAACGATCAACCCCAACCCCAGCACCAACCAGTGCCAATATACCCAATCCATAAAGTGCTCCTGTTTTCTTATTGCGCTATCGGTTCCAGGGAGGAATTCATTGTAATGGTCACCCGGGTCAGGCACAACTCGCGATAACCGCCGAAGAATAAAGCCGAACATTAATAACGGTCGGGGACCAGCACTATACCGACGGCATAACCGGCGCTAGATTGCGACACATCAGTAGCGCATCCTCGCGCCCCTGTGCGCCGTGATAATAGGCGCGGCGTACGCCGGTTTGCACAAACCCGTTTTCTGTGTACAGGGAAATAGCTGGAATATTACTGGCTCGCACTTCCAGAAAAATTTTTACCGCGAAAGTCTTCACCTCGTCGATCAAAAATTGCAGTAGTGCGCGACCCAGCCCGTCGCCCTGGAAATCAGGCGCAACCGCAATGTTTAACAACTCCACTTCGTCCAGAATTGGCAAAAAAATGACGTAGCCGCGCACTTTTTTGTTACACAGTAAAACATAACAACGGTGATCGTTAAGGCTTTGTTCAAACTCGCTACGGGTCCACGCAAACGGCGAAACCTGGGATTCTATATTGCACAGACGATCGAGGTGCCGGCGCTGCGCGGGCACAATGGCGACGTCGTCGCTGCCGGCGTCCACGGCGGGTCTAGCCTTCCTCCAGAAAGCGAATAGCCGCCCAGGTCGTTGCTTTACTCGATGGATCGGCAACCATCACAGCCAGCCCCGGGGTAAAAATAGCCGTCGCGCCGCACTCGAGTAAAGCGCGGTTTTGCGACAGGTCCTGCGTCGGAGTAAGCAACTCCCGCAACCCATCACCCATTGCCAGTACCCACTGAAACGGTCGCACTTTGGCGCGCCCCGCCAGAAACATGGTGAGGTTAATCCGCGCCCCGGCGATATCCCCTGGAGTACCCGTCACGGGCGGCCAATCGATAAATTCCGGCGCGGGTAAATCGTCCGGCAAGCGCTTGATGGCCCGTAGAATATTGGCCAGCAAGACTGCCTGCGACGCCTCCAGAGTCTGTCCGTGCGTACCGGCGTTCAATACCAGCACATCGGCCGCCGTCTGCCAGCACATAATCCGAGAACGATACACAGGGGCCGCAGACGCTTTCGCTATGACATTCTCAGAATCGCCTGCGCCTTGCGCCGCTACGGACTTCTTCGCCGCGGTCAGAGCAGGCAGGGGAGCACCCGATCCCGCATCCATTGCCGACGGCCCCATTGCAGACGACGAGTTGGCGGCTAAAGTCGCGGCATTATCCACCGGCGAGCTGATCACCGGTTGCCTCTCTTCACCCAGCGCGTCTGCGCGATTCTGGCGGGTGCGCTGGCGATAGGGAACCACCCCTAATTGCGCCAGGTACCAGTCCCGCAGTCGCGCATTTCCCATGAGCTACACACCATCCCGTTGCGGGTGCATACGATCAGGGTTACCCATCAGGTTCAGGGCGTTTAAGTACGCCTTGGCGCTGGCCACAATAATATCCGTATCAGCGCCCTGTCCGTTGACGATACGGCCACCCTTTTCCAGCCTCACCGTCACTTCCCCCTGGGAATCGGTGCCGGTGGTTATGGCGTTCACCGAATACAATTTCAGCTCGGTGTGGCTTTGCGCGACTTTTTCAATGGCGCGAAATACCGCGTCCACCGGACCGTCGCCTTCCGCCGCAACGGTGTGATCGTTTCCGTGAGTACGCAGGGTTAATTCCGCGTGGGGCGCACGCCCGGTTTTGGAAGAGACGTCCAGTGACACGAGGGAGTAATTTTCATCCGCCTCACCCATCTGCACTTCCGTTACCAACGCCTGCAGGTCTTCGTCGTAAATTTCCCGTTTCTTATCCGCGAGTTCCTTGAAGCGCACAAACGCCCGGTTCATGTCCGCCTTGTTATCAAACGGAATGCCCAACTCGGCGAGACGCGCGGCAAACGCGGCACGACCCGACAATTTACCCAGCACCAGACGGTTGGTATTCCAGCCCACATCCTGAGCTTTCATAATCTCGTAGGTTTCCCGGTACTTGAGCACCCCATCCTGGTGAATTCCGGATTCGTGGGCAAAGGCATTGGCACCGACCACGGCCTTGTTCGGCTGCACCGGAAACCCCGTGATCGTCGATACCAGGCGGGATACGGGCACGATTTGCGTAGTGTCCACCCCCGTTTCCACCGGGTAGACATCCTTGCGGGTTCGCACCGCCATCACAATTTCTTCAAGGGAAGCGTTGCCAGCTCGCTCTCCCAACCCATTGATCGTACATTCGACCTGCCGCGCGCCGTGCATCACCGCCGACAGGGAATTCGCCACCGCAAGACCCAGGTCGTTGTGACAGTGCACCGAGAATATCGCTTTGTCAGAATTGGGCACCGCGGCGATAAGACGTCCGATCATCGCGCCGTACTCGCCGGGTTCGCCATAACCGACCGTGTCCGGCACATTAATGGTACGAGCCCCGGCATTAATCACCGCCTCGACCACGCGACACATAAAGTCAAATTCAGAGCGGCTACCGTCCTCGAGGGAAAATTCCACGTCGTCGACAAAGTTGCGCGCCAACTTGACCGCACCGATCGACTGCTCCAGCACCTGTTCCGACGTCATTTGCAATTTGTATTGCATATGAATCGGCGACGTGGCGATAAAGGTGTGTATGCGGGCGGCATTCGCGCCGGCGAGCGCCTCGGCGGCGCGTTCAATATCGGCGTGGGTGGTACGCGCGAGACTGCACACAATGCTGTCCTTGACCGTCTGGGCAATACTTTTCACCGCCTCAAAATCACCCTGGCTGGAGGTGGCGAACCCCGCCTCGATAACATCCACCCGCAACTTTTCCAGCGCCTTGGCAATGCGTAATTTTTCCTCCTTGGTCATAGCCGCGCCCGGACTTTGTTCGCCGTCGCGCAAGGTGGTGTCGAAAATAATCAACCGTTCTTTTTTCATGTTGTTGCTCATGGTATTTCTCCCGATGACTCCGAGCGGCTCGGAATCAAACTAATACGGATTCTCCTCGGTGAAAGGAGTGTTTGCAAAACTATTTTAAATTTTGGTGTATCGGTTGTATGCCCCTCAGGGCAGCAGCACCAGCAGGCGAATAGCAGACAGCGTCGGCAACAGGCGTTGCCGGCGGGGAAGGGATATGGCTGTCGTGCGGTACATTTGCAGTCTTGATCCAGTCGTGGTTACTAAAGCACAGGCTTCATTCAATCAGATTTAATCACCACTGCCAAGCCCCGATTTATCGCGCGATGTTGCGGCGCTGCCGAATTTTTTCCCAGACCCACTGGGCCGGAGCTGAAGCGGCGTACAGCAGGGCCATGATCAATAGCACCCGCGGCGGGTCTATGGAGATGATGACCAGCGCCAGAACGACCGCGAGGATGGTGATAAACGGCACCCGCCCCTTGAGATCAAGACCTTTGATACTGCGGTAATGAATACTGGTTACCATCAGCAAACCAGCCAGCGCGGTCACCAGCGCAGCGGTGTACGCCAGAACACGAGTCGGTTCGGCATCGTAGCCAGTCCACACCATGGCCGCCACCAGACCCGCCGCAGAGGGACTCGCCAGCCCGATAAAATATTTGGGGTCGGCCTGTTCCACCTGAATATTAAAACGCGCCAGTCGCAACGCGGCGCAGGAGGCGTACACAAAGGCGGCCGCCCACCCCAGTTTGCCCAGGGTAAACAGCATCCAGCTAAACGCCACCACCGCCGGCGCCACGCCAAAAGAGACCATGTCGGACAGACTGTCGTACTGCACGCCAAAAGCGCTCTGGGTATTAGTTAAACGGGCTACCGTGCCGTCGAGTCCGTCAAACAGCATGGCCACGAAAATGGCCACAGCCGCGGCCTCAAACTTGCCGTTCATGGCGGACAAGATAGCGTAGAACCCGCCAAACAGTGCGCCAGTGGTGAGTAAATTGGGCAACAGGTATATGCCCCGCCGACGGTGTACCACTGTCTTCGCCGACTTACTTTCGATGGTGGACACACTATCGCCCTCGAGTTCGTCCGTCCCGCGGGATTCGTTGTCCTGGGAAACATCCTGATCCGGCATACCTGCTTTACCCCTCGACCACAAGGGTCGGTGACAATCCTGCTGGTGGTACTGTTAGTAGCCCCTTTGTCGGACGGGGTAGCGAGATTTTGGTATGCTCCCTATCCCGTCCGCCGAAGATTAGTTGCGGGCTTTATCGATCAGTTTGTTTTTGCCGATCCACGGCATCATGCCCCGTAATTTAGTGCCGACTTCCTCAATTTGATGTTCCTGTGCGTGCCGACGACGCGCTTTTAACACCGGATTACCCGCTTGGTTGTCGAGAATAAACTCGCGGGCGAATTTGCCCGTCTGAATATCTTCCAGTACCCGCTTCATTTCTTTTTTGGTTTCATCGGTAATAATGCGCGAACCGCTGGCATAGTCACCATACTCCGCCGTATTGGAAATCGAGTAACGCATATCCGCAATACCGCCCTGATACATTAAATCGACAATCAACTTCAGTTCGTGCAAACATTCAAAGTACGCCATTTCCGGCGCGTAACCCGCTTCGACTAACGTTTCAAACCCGGCTTGTACCAGCGCCGAAGCGCCGCCGCATAGCACCGCCTGTTCGCCGAACAAATCGGTTTCGGTTTCCTCGCGGAAATTGGTTTCGATAATTCCCGAGCGCCCGCCACCATTGGCGGAGGCATAAGACAGCGCGATATCCCGCGCCTGACCGGAAGCATCCTGATAGACGGCGATCAGAGAGGGCACCCCGCCCCCTTCCGTGTAGGTGCTGCGCACGGTATGCCCGGGCCCTTTGGGGGCGACCATAATGACATCGAGGTCCTGGCGCGGCTCAATCAGCTGAAAATGGATGTTGAACCCGTGCGCAAATGCCAGTGCGGCGCCCTGTTTGAGATTCGGCTCCACATCCTTGTAGTAAATATTTTTCTGGTGCTCGTCGGGCGCCAGCAGCATGACCACATCCGCACCGGCAACCGCGCTCGCCACCTCCGCCACCTTGAGTCCCGCGCCCTCCGCCTTCGCCCAGGAGGGGGAACCCTTGCGCAACGCCACCACGACATTTTCCACGCCGGAATCGCGTAAATTCAGGGCGTGGGCGTGGCCCTGGGAGCCGTAGCCAACGATGGCAACTTTTTTGCCGCGCACAATGGAGAGGTCACAATCTTTGTCGTAATACACTTGCATAATTTTCTACCTGATTTGAGATTAAAGTAAATGAAATACCCTGATTACTCGCCGCGCACTTTTACAGGCGCAAAGATTTTTCACCCCGTGCAATACCCGACACACCGGAGCGAACCACTTCCAGAATGGCGGCATCGCCCATCGACTCGATAAAGGCGTCAAGTTTATCACTATTGCCAGAAATCTGAACGACGTAGGTGCCCGGAGTAACGTCGACAATCTGTCCACGAAAAATATCTACACAACGCTTGATTTCCGCGCGCTGAGAACCGGTTGCCTTGACTTTCAGCAACATCAACTCGCGCTCGATATGAGCGCCATCGGTCAGATCGCTCACCTTAACTACGTCCACCAGCTTGTTGAGCTGTTTGGTAATCTGCTCTATGGTCAGGTCGTTGCCATGGGTAGTCAACGTCAGTCGCGATAATGTTTTATCATCGGTGGGCGCCACAGTCAGCGTGTCGATGTTGTATCCGCGCTGGGAAAACAGCCCCACCACTCGCGACAAGGCACCAGGCTCATTTTCCATCAGTACTGAAATAATGTGTCTCATCAGGTTCGCTCCACCTTGTTCAGCCACATATCCCGCATCGACCCAGGGGCCACGTGCATTGGATAGACGTGCTCTTCGGGATCGACGCAAATATCGAGAAAAACAACCCGATCCTTGTAACTGAAGCACTCTCGCAGCTTATCTTCGAGCTCCTCGTAACGCTCTACACGCAGCCCAATATGCCCGTAAGCCTCAGCGAGTTTCACAAAATCGGGCAGGGAATCCTCATACAGAATCTGGGAGTAACGCCCTCCGTATTGCATGTCCTGCCACTGCTTCACCATGCCCAGCGCCTGGTTGTTAAGGTTAATAATCTTAACCGGCAACTGGTGCTGGGTGCAGGCGGATAACTCCTGAATACACATCTGAATACTGCCCTCACCCGTGACACAGGCCACGTCCGCGTCGGGATGTGCCATTTGCACACCCATCGCCGCCGGTAGTCCATAACCCATGGTGCCAAGCCCACCGGAGTTGAACCACTGGCGGGGTTTGTCAAACAGATAGTACTGGGCGGCAAACATCTGGTGTTGTCCCACATCGGACGTTACGTAAGCATTGCCCTCAGTGACTTTGTAGAGCAACTTGATCGCATCCTGGGGCTTGATCATGGCCCCGCCACTCGGTTCGTGGCGAGCACCGGTATACAGCCCATGGCGATTGCGCCACTCCTCAATCTGTCCCCACCAGGTCGACAGCTCATCCTGGTCCACCTGATCAATCTGGTCGGTCACCTGCGTCAACAGATCTTCGAGCACGGCATCACAGGGGCCGACAATGGGAATGTCCACCCGTACCGTTTTCGAGATGGATGTGGGATCCACATCGATGTGAATGATTTTCGCGTCCGGGCAAAATTTGTTCGGGGTATTCGTCACCCGGTCGTCAAAGCGCGCACCGACGGCGAAAATCACATCCGCATGGTGCATCGCCATATTAGCCTCGACAGTGCCGTGCATTCCCAACATGCCGAGGAATTGCCGGTCGCTGCCTGGAAACCCTCCCAGACCCATCAGCGTATTCGTTACCGGATAGTTAAGGGCTCTGGCGAGGGCAGTTAACTGTACTGCGGCATTGCCCATCACCACGCCGCCACCGCTATAGATAATCGGCTTCTTTGCTTCGAGCAACATTTGCGCAGCGCGCTTGATCTGCCCGGAATGGCCCCGCGTGGTCGGTTGGTAGGAGCGAATTTTGACTTTTTCCGGAAAGGCGTACGCGACCTTGTGATTGGGGTCCGTCACGTCCTTGGGTATGTCCACCACTACCGGGCCCGGTCGCCCGCTGGCCGCGATATAGAATGCCTTGGCAATCGTTTCCGCAATATCTTCGGCGCGCTTGACCAGATAGCTGTGCTTCACGATCGGGCGGGAGATACCGATCATATCGGTCTCCTGAAAAGCGTCCTCGCCAATTTTTTCCTGAGGCACCTGGCCCGATATAACCACCAGTGGAATGGAATCCATATACGCGGTTGCAATACCGGTAATGGCATTGGTGGCACCGGGGCCGGAGGTTACCAGTGCCGCACCGACACCACCGGTCGCCCGCGCGTAACCGTCAGCAGCGTGCACCGCCGCCTGCTCGTGGCGCATCAGGATATGTTTAACGTCATCTTGCCGGAACAGGGCGTCGTACATATGTAGCGCCGCACCACCGGGATAACCCCACAGACACGTGACGCCAGCGTCGCGCAGGGCGCGCACTACAATTTCGCCACCGGATAAATATTCCACTTGCAGACCCTCGTCATGTCGCCACAGAAGTTCGCACCCTGTGGACGTGTCCATCGGATCGCTGTGACATCACAAGTGGTTTAAGGACAACACGGCAGTTATCGGGTTCAAACTGCTGCCGGGGTATGGGTTGATACGCCCGCGCTTTAGATGACCAGCGAGCGCTGTTTACGCCCACCTGGTAACCGGGACTCACCCGGCGCAGGGAAAACTTTCCCCGCTGGCCGCTACTGTACCATTTTCTCGTTATTCGTCAACCAGTTGTGTCAGTAATCTCGGCAACAAAGCGGCGCCCCTGCCAATCGTGGCGACTTGTGCCAGCCAGTGGCGTTTTTAAAGCGGCGGATGTACGCTGGCCCCTGCGGCCGGTGCGACTCCATGCTGTGCGGACGCAGCGTCGCTGTGCGGACGCAGCGTCGGCGGTGAAAACTCGACCTGGTGCACAGCGTCCCCGATACCGAAAGTGTATACTGGCCGCTAAAAACTGCCCGCGTGAATCAACAATAAGGGAGCCTTACGCAATGAAAACACAACTGGCCGTCTGTTTGCTCGCCGCCAGCGTTACCCTGGCCTGCTTCGCTGGCGAAAAATATTACAAGTGGGTGGATGCCGATGGCGTCACCCATTACACACTACAGGAACCGGCCAATCAGGCAGCGGAAACTGTTCAGGTTAGTAAATCCCCGAGCACCCCCGCGGCCACAGGCGTCAAAACCGAAGACAAGGCCAAATCCGCCGCAGCGGGCGCAGCCGACGCACCACCATCAGCCGAGAGCGAACAAACGCCGGAGCAGGCCGCGCAGGTGGCCGCCAAGCGCGCCGAGAACTGCGCCGCCGCACGACGTAACATGGAGACTCTTGAGGTACACGCACGAGTGATGATCATGGACGAAAAAACCGGTGAGAATCGCTATATATCCGAGGAAGAGCACGCCCAGTGGCGCGCTGATTCAGAGCGGCAAATCGCCGCGTTTTGCGACTAGACTCACCCGACCCTCACTAATCATCCCGCCGCTGCCGGATCGCGAACGGTGCCTTACACCGTCGCCGCCCTGTCAGCCGTCCCCGTCGCGCCACTTGATATTGCAACCCACGCTGGGGGTCTGCGTTGCCGGGATGGCCACCCCATCCAGTAAACTCTGTAGCGCAGCGCGTATATCCCGCCCCGTAACGGCGCTGGGATTGCCGGGGCGCGCGTCGTCGAACTGGCCGCGATACACACAGGTCAAGTCCCCGTCGAACACAAAGAAATCCGGCGTACAGACCGCGCCATAGTCTTTGGCGGTCTGCTGGGACGCGTCGTACAGATAGGGGAACGGGTACGTCTTGCGGGCCATCGCGGTGGGGCCGTCCTCGGGGTAGGCCTGCGCATCGTTGCTGCTGATCGCGACGATACCAATGTCAGTACCCGCAAAATCCTGGCCCAGCTTTTTCAGACCCGCCTCGATGTGTTTGACGAACGGACAGTGATTGCAAATAAACATCACCAGGGTGCCCTTCGCGCCGCGCACCTGCGCCAACGAGCGCATCTCGCCGGAGCGCGGCTCCAGCAACTCGAAATCCGCCGCGGGGGTACCCAGGGGAATCATCGTCGAAGGGGTTAATACCATTGCTCCACGCTCCTCTCGCTAAAACTACCAGGCCGACCAGACGAGCTTGCGAACCTGCTTTAGCGGGTTCACAAGACTCCTGTAAGCTTAGTCACGGGTAGTGGTAAATACCAGACGATCATTCTCCAGCGCCACCACCACCGTGTCCCCCGGAGCGAAATCACCGGCCAGTACCGCCTGCGCCAGGGGGTTCTCCAGCAATTGTTGAATCGCCCGTTTCAGGGGTCTGGCGCCGTACACCGGATCAAAACCCGCATCGCACAGTTTGTCGATGGCTGCATCGCTCAAGGTCAGGCCCAGCTCCCGCTCGCCGAGTCGGCGCCGCAACAGGCCCAGTTGAATTTCAGCGATGCCACGCAGTTGCTCGCGGGCCAGCGGGTGAAACACCACCACCTCGTCGACCCGGTTGATAAATTCGGGGCGAAAATGACTACCCACCACGTCCATAACCGCGGCCTTCATCGCTTCGTAGTTCTCCTCTCCGGCCAGACTTTGAATAATGTCCGAGCCCAGGTTAGAGGTCATGACAATCACCGTATTGCGAAAGTCCACGGTGCGGCCCTGGCCGTCGGTGAGGCGCCCGTCATCCAGCACCTGGAGCAGCACATTGAAGACGTCCGCATGCGCCTTTTCCACCTCGTCCAGTAGCAGTACGGAGTACGGACGGCGGCGCACCGCCTCGGTGAGATAGCCGCCCTCCTCGTAGCCCACGTAACCGGGCGGCGCGCCAATCAGGCGCGCGACGGAATGTTTTTCCATAAACTCCGACATATCGATGCGCACCATGGCTTCATCGCTATCGAATAAAAATTCCGCCAGCGCCTTGCACAGTTCCGTTTTGCCCACGCCAGTGGGGCCGAGAAACAGGAACGAGCCGTTGGGCCGGTTCGGATCCGACAGCCCGGCTCGCGAGCGGCGCACCGCATCGGCGACAGCAACCACCGCTTCCTCCTGGCCCTTGACGCGCAGGTGTAGCGCTTCCTCCATGCGCAATAATTTGTCCCGCTCGCCCTCGAGCATTTTGGAGACCGGAACGCCAGTCCACTTGGACACCACCTCAGCAATTTCTTCGTCCGTCACTTTATTGCGCAACAGCTGTTTGACCTGGGTGCCCGACTCGCCCGCTGCCGCCAACTGTCTTTCCAGTTGGGGAATGGTGCCGTATTGCAGTTCGGACATTTTCGCCAGATCGCCGCTGCGCCGCGCGCTCTCCATGTCGAGGCGCGCCTGTTCCAGATCGCTCTTGAACTGGGCGGTGCCCTGCAGGGAGGCCTTCTCGGCTTTCCAGATATCATCCAGATCGGCGAATTCTTTTTCGATTCCTGCAATATCCTGCTCGAGTTTGGCCAGGCGCTTACGGGAGGCTTCATCCTCTTCCTTTTTAACCGCCTCTCTCTCCATCTTAAGTTGAATCAGACGTCGCTCCAGGCGATCCATCTCTTCGGGTTTGGAGTCGATTTCCATGCGAATACGACTTGCCGCCTCATCGATCAGGTCAATCGCCTTGTCCGGCAATTGCCGATCGGTGATGTAGCGCTGGGACAGCCGGGCGGCGGCAATAATCGCGGCGTCGGTAATCTCAACCCGGTGATGAATTTCATACCGTTCCTTCAAGCCGCGCAAAATCGCCACGGTATCCTCTTCGGACGGCTCGTCCACCAGCACTTTTTGAAAGCGACGCTCCAGAGCAGCGTCTTTTTCAATATACTGACGATATTCGTCGAGAGTAGTGGCACCCACACAATGCAGCTCGCCCCGCGCCAGAGCCGGCTTCAACATATTGCCCGCATCCATGGCGCCTTCGGCTTTACCCGCGCCGACCATGGTGTGCAGCTCGTCGATAAACAGGATTACCCGCCCCTCCTGTTTACCCAGCTCATTGAGTACGGACTTGAGGCGCTCTTCAAATTCACCGCGAAATTTTGCCCCGGCCAACAGGGAACCCATATCCAGGGATAACACCCGTTTGTCCTTCAGCCCCTCCGGCACCTCACCGTTGATAATGCGCTGCGCAAGCCCCTCCACAATGGCGGTTTTACCCACCCCCGGCTCGCCAATTAACACTGGATTATTCTTGGTGCGCCGCTGCAGCACCTGGATAGTGCGGCGAATTTCATCATCCCGGCCGATCACCGGGTCGAGTTTGCCTCCCTCGGCGCGGGCGGTCAGATCAATGGTATATTTATCCAGGGCCTCGCGATTACCTTCGGCCTCCGGCGTATTCACCGCTTCACCCCCGCGCACCTGCGCAACCACTTGCTGCAAGCGCTTCTTGTCGCCAAATTTGCGCAGGGCGCTGCCCAGTTCGCCGCTGTCGTCCATGGCGGCAAGTAGCACGGATTCGCTGGCAATATACTGATCACCCTGCTGCTGAGCCTGTTTATCGGCAAGATTTAACAGACGCATCAGCGCCTGAGAAATGGCGATATCGCCGGTGGGATTTTTAATTTGCGCCTGCCCTTGAAGCATCCGCTCGAGCTCGCCCTCGAGACCGGGCAAATCGTACCCGGCCTTGCCCAGCATGGGGCGCACTGCACCCCCGGACTGGCGCAACAGGGCTACCATCAGGTGCACGGGTTCAATGGCCGTGTGGTCACGGCCAATGGCCAGCGACTGGGCATCGGCGAGAGCTTCCTGTAGTTGATTGGTAATACGGTCCTGCCGCATAGCCTGACTCCTTAAACAATAGTTAACGCGCCAAGTTTCCGGGCGCCATGTTTCTGCTTAAGGATTTTGGGGTGAAGCAGGACAAATTCAACCGTCGCCTGCAGCGCAGTTGCGCGAGATCAAGGGGAGTATCAGTTTTCAGGGGTGAGGATCGACTCGAGGCGCACCACATCAAATGCTGGCTCTTCGTAGGGATGCGCCTGCCGCAACGCTGCTATGACTTGATCAATCAGGTGATCCGCGCAAACCATTTCCACCTTGTATTCGGTTACCGTTTGCACCAAATCCAAATCACCGATAAACGGCTGACTGCCCTGCAAGGGTCGAAACTGCCCCTGGCCGAGGGTCTGCCAACAACAGCGATCGTAATCCCCCATGCGGCCTGCGCCCGCCGCAAACACCGCGTCCTTGACCGTTTCAAGGTGATTCTCCGGAACATAGAAACTGAATTTATACATCGGTCAGTTACCGTTCGCCGTCAGTAAAGGTTAATGCAACAGGGTAAAAAACTTGCGTTGAAACTGGACCGCCATGGGGTCGCCCTTGCCGAGTGCCGCCAGCACATCCAGAAAAAGTTTTTTGGCGCCACCGTCCTGAAAATTTAAATTCGCTCGCAGCACCGCCAGCAAAATTTCCAGCGCGTCCTTGTGATGCCCATGCTCGCTGAGCTGCACCGCCAACTGGCAGGCCAGCTCATGGTTGTCCGGTTCGTTTTTCAGGCGCTGTTCCAGCACTTCTATTTCAGGTGCTTTGCCGGCCTGGCGGCGCAATTCCAGCTGCGCCATCAACTGTTCGTAATGGGCGTCGCGATCCTGAATTAGCACGGCCTTGAGAATCACCTCCGCTTCGTCAGTGCGCTGCAACTGCAACCAGGTGTGGGCCAACGCCAGAGCGATGTCGGTGCGCTGCGCGGACGCCTCGTAGGCCTGTCGCAGCAGGGGCAACGCTTCGTTAAACGCGCCCGCCGCCAGATGAGTTTCCGCCTCGGCGAGCATCGCGTCCCAGGGTTTGGGCAGGTGAGTGTCGAGCAGTTCGCGAATCGCCTGTTCCGGCTGCACGCCCTGAAAGGCATCCACCGGCTGCCCATCCTTCATCAGAATGACCGTGGGCAAACTGCGCACGCCAAACTGTTCGGCAATCATCTGTTGTTGATCGGCGTTCACCTTGGCGAGCAGAAACTGCCCGGCATACTCATTGGCCAGCTTTTCGAGAACCGGCATCAACACCTTGCACGGCGCGCACCAGTCCGCCCAAAAGTCGACCAACACCGGGCGTCGGGACGATTCATCGAGCAATACTTGCTGCGCGTTGTGTTCGGTGACATCAATAACGTGTTCATTCATGCTACAAAAACCCTCGCGTTGCGAAACATACGTAACCAGGCACCGTCCTCACCCCACTCGTCAGGATGCCAGGAATTGGTCACCGTGCGAAACACCCGTTCCGGATGGGGCATCATCAGCGTAACCCTGCCGTCCCCACTGACCACCCCCGCGATACCTTGCGGCGAGCCATTGGGGTTAGCCGGGTAACGCTCGGTCACCGCCAGGCGGTTGTCAATATAGCGCAGGGCAACGCCATGCGATTGTTGCAGGCGGGCCAGTTGTTGCGCGTCGGCAAATTCCGCGCGACCCTCGCCGTGGGCCACGGCGATGGGCAGGTGGGAACCCGCCATATCGGCGAGAAACAGGGACGGCGACTTTTCGATTCTGACCAGTGCTACCCGCGCCTCGAATTGTTCGGACAGGTTGCGTACAAAATGTGGCCAGTGTTCGGCGCCGGGAATCAGCTCCCGCAGATTGGCGAGCATCTGGCAGCCGTTACAGACGCCCAGGGTAAAACTGTCGGAACGGGTAAAAAATTGCGCAAACTGATCCCGCGCACGGCTGTTGAACAAAATAGTTTTGGCCCAACCCTCCCCCGCGCCCAGCACATCGCCGTACGAAAACCCGCCGCAGGCCACCAGTCCCTGAAATTCACTAAGGACAACCTGCCCGGACAGAATATCGCTCATATGTACATCGACCGCGCTGAATCCGGCGCGATCAAACGCCGCCGCCATTTCCAGTTGGCCATTGACACCCTGCTCCCGCAGAATCGCCATGCGTGGTCGTACGCCACGGGCGATAAACGGCGCGGCAATGTCGTCATCGATGGCGTAAGTGAGCGCCGCGCTCAAACCGGGATCCGGCGCGGCGATGGCGGAATATTCCTGCTGCGCACACTCGGGGTTATCGCGTAGAGATTGCAAACGAAAGCTGGTTTGCGCCCACAGCTGCTGTAATTCCACACGGGGAGCGCTGAACAACACCGCTCCATCCCGCCCAAAGCTAATAGTGTCAGTGGCGTTTAGCGTGCCGATGGGCTGCACCGCATCCCCCAGACCTGCCTGCTGGAACCGTGCGAGCAGCGGCTCGACCTGCGCCTCCGCCACCTGCACCACAGCCCCCAGTTCCTCGTTAAACAGGAAGGCCACAGGATCGATACTGGGTGGCAGCTCAAGGGTGATGCCGGTGTGACCGGCAAAACTCATCTCCACCAGCGTGGCCAGCAGCCCGCCGTCGGATCGATCGTGGTAGGCAAGGATTTGCTCTGCCTCGAGACTCGCCTGCATGACATCGAAGAAATCGCGCAACTGCTGTGGGTGATCCAGATTCGGTGTCCCGTCACCGAGCTGACTCCAGGTTTGTGCCAAAATAGAGCCGCCCATGCGATATTGTCCGCCGCCCAGATCGATATACAGCAGCCGAGAGTTTCCGCGATCCGTGCGCAATTGTGGTGTCACTGTTTTGCGCACATCCACTACCGGCGCGAACGCCGACACAATTAACGACAGGGGCGCCGTCACGGCTTTTTCCAGTTCACCATTTTCATTGCCCTCGCGCCATACGGTGCGCATGGACATGGAGTCTTTGCCGACCGGAATGGCAATACCCAGTTGCGGGCACAGCTCAATACCAATGGCCTGCACGGCGCGATACAGTTTTTCGTCTTCGCCGAGATGTCCCGCCGCGCACATCCAGTTGGCTGACAGCTTGATATCCCCCATCTGTGCAATACGCGCCGCCGCAATATTGGTCAACGCCTCTCCCACCGCCATGCGCGCCGACGCGGGGGCGTCGAGCAACGCCAACGGCGTGCGTTCGCCCATGGCCATTGCCTCACCTGCGTTGCTGTCAAACGACACCGTGGTCACCGCGCAATCCGCGACCGGCACCTGCCAGGGGCCAACCATTTGATCCCGCGCCACCATGCCGGTAATGGAGCGATCACCGATGGTAATCAAAAAACTTTTACTAGCTACCGTCGGGTGGCTCAGGACCCGTCGTACCGCTTCATCGAGCACAATTTCCCGCGTATCGAAGGATTGGGTCGACGCATAGTGGCGGCCCGCTTCGCGGTGCATTTTGGGCGGCTTGCCAAACAGCACGGCCATGGGCAAGTCCACCGGCTGTGCGTCGAACAATCGGTCGTTCAGCTGCAGCTTTTTGTCGGCGATAGCTTCACCCACCACCGCCACTGGACAGCGCTCGCGCGCGCACAACGCGATAAATTGTTGCAGATGCTGTGGGGTGACCGCGAGCACGTAGCGCTCCTGAGATTCGTTGCACCATATCTCCAATGGCGACATACCCGGTTCGTCACAGGGCACCTCGCGCAACTCAAAACGACCGCCGCAGCCACCATCTTTCACCAGTTCTGGAAACGCGTTCGATAACCCGCCGGCACCAACATCGTGAATAAACGCGATGGGATTATTCGCCCCCAACTGCCAGCAGCGATCGATGACTTCCTGACAGCGGCGCTGCATCTCGGGATTCTGCCGTTGCACCGAGGCAAAATCGAGATTCTCCGCGCTGGTGCCGGAGGCCATGGACGACGCGGCGCCGCCACCGAGCCCGATCAACATGGCAGGGCCACCCAGTACCACCAGTTTACAGCCGGGCGCGAACGGCGGTTTGTCCACGTGATCCGCGCGAATATTGCCGTAGCCCCCGGCCACCATAATCGGCTTGTGATAGCCCCGCTGTTCGCCCCCGTGGGACATTTCAAAGGTGCGAAAATAGCCGCACAGATTGGGGCGCCCAAACTCGTTGTTAAAGGCGGCGCCGCCAATCGGACCCTCCAGCATAATCTCCAGGGCAGAGGCAATGCGTTGCGGTTTGCCGTAATCCTGTTCCCAGGGCTGACAGAACCCCGGAATTTTCAAATTGGAAACCGTAAAACCGGTCAGACCCGCTTTCGGCTTGGAGCCTCTGCCTACCGCTCCTTCGTCGCGAATTTCACCCCCCGACCCGGTGCCCGCGCCAGGATAAGGCGCAATGGCCGTGGGATGATTGTGGGTCTCCACCTTCATCAACAGATGCACCGGCTCCTGGTGGTAACCATATATCTGGTCGGTGGAAGCTGGATAAAACCGACCGGCGGTACTGCCCGCGACCACCGCGGCATTATCAGAATAGGCGGACAGCACATTCGCGCCGTTGGCGCGATGGGTATTTTTAATCATGGCGAACAGCGAGTCTGCCTGTCGCTCCCCATCCAGAGTCCAGGTGGCATTAAAAATTTTATGGCGGCAATGTTCCGAATTAGCCTGCGCGAACATCATCAGTTCGACATCGCTGGGATTGCGTTGCAGCTGCAAAAAATTTTCGGTCAGGTAATCGATTTCGTCCGCCGCCAGCGCCAGCCCTAACTGGGTGTTGGCCACGTCGAGCGCAGCCCGCCCCCGACCCATCACATCCACCAGTTGCAGGGAACGGGGCTGCTCCGTATTGAACAACGCCTGCGCCTGCGACAGATCGTCGAGCACAGTTTCCACCATGGGATCGTGCAATAACGTCGCCACTCGGTGCAGGGTGGCCGCATCCGGTTGCCGAGAAAACGCCACGTAATAACCGATGCCGCGCTCAACCCGACGCAGGGTCGACAACCCGGCGTTATGGGCGATATCAGTGGCCTTGCTGGACCAGGGGGAGATCGTCCCCACCCGGGGGACCACCAAAAACAGAGTGCCCCTGGCCGGTTCCGCTGTGGCATGCGGACCGTAGCGCAGTAGCGTTTCGAGTACATCGTGCTCGTCAGCTGACAGCTCGCCCTCGACAACCGCAAAGTGTACGTACTCCGCGTAAACCGATTGTACCATTGGGGCCGCGTCTACCAGGGTTCCGTGGAGTTTTTGTCTGCGAAATAAAGACAGTGCCGGCGCGCCGCGCAGAATCAACATCAATGGGCTCTCAACAGGACGGGAATGAAGAGCGCGTATTGTACTGAAAATGGATGCGGTGGGCAGCTTGCAAGTATGAGGAATCCGAATAGTGGCGCACATCACAGCCCCGAAGACGTTGCCGAACAATGGTTGAACCGGGCAGCGACTCCCACTACTCTTGCCCCCATGGCGATCTCGGGGCGACTTATCGAACCATGCAATTAGGATTTTTTCACCTCAAGCGTGCGACCCGCCGCCTGCTGTTATCACTGGCCGTATTTGTGGCCTGCGCCGGAATAACCGCTAGCCGTGCGCCTACCACCCTGGAAATTATTCAGTCCAACGGGGTGCTGCGCATGATCACCTTTACTGGTCCGACCACCTACTACACGGATGCCAAAGGGGAGAATGGTTTTGAGTATGTGCTCGCCCGCGCCTTTGCCAATTATCTGGGGGTCAATCTCGAAGTCTCGGTGATCGATAACCTCAACACGATTTTTATCGCATTGGGTGGGCCCCGGGGGGATTTCGCGGCGGCCGGACTAACCGCGACCACGGAGCGGCAATCCCGCGCGCGCTTTTCCACGCCCTATCTGACGGTCACGCAAAAACTCATTTACGGTCGCCATCTGCGGCGCCCCCGATCTGTGGAAGATTTAATCGGCGGTCGTCTGGTCGTCATCGCCAGTAGCTCCCACACGGAAACCCTGGCGCGCTTGAAAGTCGAGCACCCGCAGCTGGAGTGGCAGGAATTGCCCAACACCGAAATGCTGGAGTTGATGCAGATGGTGCACGACGGCGACGCGGACTACGCCATCGTCGATTCTTCGGCCTTTGATATCGACCGTAGTCTGTATCCAAAAGCCCGCGCGGCTTTTGATCTAACCGACCCGGAGCCCATCGCCTGGGCATTCCCCAACTACGGGGACGACACCCTGGTGCAGGCGGCCAACGCCTTTTTACACGACTATCGGGAGAGTGGTCAGCTGACGCGGCTGGAGGAGCGTTTTTTTGACCACACGGATGGATTCAGCGTCGGTGGCTCGCAAACCTTCATGAAAAGAGTGACAACCAAACTCCCCGACTTCCAGGCCCTGTTTCAGGAAGTCGCGGAGCGCTACGAACTCGACTGGCATCTGGTGGCCGCCATCGCCTATCAGGAGTCCCACTGGAATCCGCACGCCACATCGCCGACCGGCGTGCGCGGCCTGATGATGTTGACCACGGATACCGCGCGGGAGATGGGGGTTAGCGATCGCCTCGACGCGCAGCAGAGTCTACGCGGTGGCGTCGAATATTTGTTACAGACCAAGGCGCGCATTCCCGCCGCCATCGTCGAACCCGATCGCACCTGGCTGGCATTGGCGGCCTACAACATTGGACTGGGGCACCTGGAGGATGCACGAGTCCTCACCGAGCGCGCCGGTATGAATCCCAACCGCTGGCGGGATGTACGCAAACATCTACCGTTACTGTCCCAACGTAAATATTATTCCACCGTCAGACACGGCGTCGCCCGCGGCACTGAACCCGTACACTTTGTACAGAATATTCGCCACTACCGCACCATTCTGCAGTGGCACTCCCTGGAACAGGCGCGCCTCGCCACGCAACAAGAGGCCCAGCCCGCCAACACACAGGGTTGGCGCAACGATATTTTGATGCCCCTCTAGGGCGCAGGGTTTGCGGATAACGGGAAGGGCACCGCAGGCGGCTATTCGCGGTCGCGACGCCGCTGAAAAAACTCACTCATCAACCCGCTGCACTGCTCGGCAAGCACGCCACCGCTCCAGTGCATGCGGTGGTTGAACCAGCCGCTATCCAGCAGCGCGGCGCGGCTGGTAACCGCACCTCCCTTGGGCTCGGTGGCGCCAAACACCAGGCGCTCAATACGGGCATGGGCCATGGCGCCGACACACATGGCGCAGGGCTCAATGGTCACATACAGCGTGGTGCCCGGCAGTCGATAGTTGCCGAGCTTGCGGCCAGCGCTGCGCAACGCCTGAATTTCCGCGTGGGCGCTGGGGTCGCAGGTGCCAATCGGGCTGTTCCACCCTTCCCCCACCACCTCTTCCCCCGCCACCAGCACGGCGCCCACCGGCACCTCGCCCGCCGCTTCGGCTTCGCGGGCCAGCGCCAACGCCTGCTGCATCCAGTGTTGATCCCGCTCGGTGATGTGCATCGGTGGCATACCCCTAAGACCGTTTCATATTGCCGATTAAATCTTCCAGCAGCGCAATCGTTTGCAGTTGCTGCCCTTCGTCAACACCCTGCAAACTCGCCCGGTAGAACCCGGCGATGGCAGGCTGAATCATTTGCCACACCTTCCCCCCGCGCGGGGTAAGGGTGATGTGGCGGGAACGCTGGTCGCGGGGGTTCACCTGCCGCGCAATATAGCCCGCCCGCTCCATGCGGCCCAGTACCCCGGTCAGATTCTGGCGGCTCACCAGCAAATAATCGGACAGTTCATTGACGGTCATTCCCCCTTCGCAGCCATCCCGCGACAGAGCTCCCAGCACCGACCACTGCTGCGTACTGATGTCGAATTCCTTCAGGGCCTGGGTGCCAGTACGATGAATAATATTCACCGCCTGAAACAGCCTGAAAAACAGCTTATTGCTGGTGTCGTGCTGGCTGCTATCTTGATGGCGAGAGCTGGTATCGGGCATGGGCATCCTTAAACGGGCGCAGCTGCGCATTGCAAACAATTCAGCGCAAGCGCACTACCCCGTGTACATAATCACCAAAAACAGGGGCTTGTCGCCGTATTGTAATCGCCCAACTAAATATGGCAAGGTGTTGACATAAATTGCCTGTTTTTCCTATCATGCTGTCTGCCAAATTCCTCGCCAACTAACATAGCAGCTGGTAGCCGACTCATCGCGCAGTCGACTCCACGCGGAGCACCCCCATGGACTTCGGCCTCTCGCCATTGCAGCAATCGATCATCGACAGCGCCCGTAAATTTTCCAGCGAGAAGATAGCGCCGCTCTATCAGGCCCGGGAGGGGGATCGCGCCATCGATCGCACCCTGATGGCGCAGATGGGTCAGATGGGCTTTATTGCGCCGGAAGTGCCGGAAACCCTGGGGGGCAGCGGACTCGACTTTGTGACGTCCGCGCTGATTACCGAAGCCATTGCCGAGGGCGATCTCAATGTCGCCTACTGCCAGATCATGTCGTCCCTGGTGGCCGACTGCATCGTCCAGTTTGCGCAACCCGAAGCGCAGGAAGAATTTGTCCCCGCCATGTGTGCCGGGCAAATGCTGGGCTCTCTCGGGCTGACCGAACCCCGCGGCGGCTCGGATGCGGCCAATCTGGTGGTCAAAGCCGTAAAAGAGGGGGATCACTACGTTCTCAATGGGGAAAAAACCTCCATTTCTCTCGCCGACCAGGCGGACTTCAGTTTGTTATTTGCCCGCACCGGCACGGCGGAACAAAAAGCCCACGGGGTCACCGCGTTTCTGGTGGACCTGCGGGCCGAAGGGCTGACCCGCACCCGTTTTGAAGATGTCGGCGAAAAAGTCGTCGGCCGCGGCTCCCTGTTTCTGGACAATGTCCGCGTGCACGAAAAATACCGCGTGGGGGATGAAGGCAAGGGCTTTATTCAGGTGATGCACGGCTTTGACTTCAGCCGCGCGTTGATTGGTCTGCAATGCCTGGCCCTGGCCCGCAAATGCCTCGACGAAACCTGGCAGTATGTCACCGAGCGCAGGGCCTTCGGCAAACCCCTGGCCGCCAATCAGGGGGTCACCTTTCCCCTCGCCGAGCTGGAAACGTTCTGGGAGGGCGCGCGTCTGGTGTGCCTGAAGGCCATCTGGTTAAAAGCCAACAAGCAACCCCACACCAAAGAAGCGGCCATGGCCAAGTGGTGGGCCCCCAAGCTGGCGTTTGATATCGCCCACCAATGTTTGTTGCTACACGGTCACGGGGGCTACAGCAACGAACTACCCTTTGAACAGCGTCTACGGGATGTACTCGGCCTGCAAATTGGCGATGGCACCGCACAGATTATGAAAATGATTATCGGCCGCCAGTTCGTGGGCAAATTTGACTAACTGACCAACGTAATACCTGACAGCGCTGCGCCGACTATCCGCATCCAGAACCACACACAGGAGCCTGCCGATGAGTGATTCACCCGTACTGATCAGTGTCGAAAATGGCGTGGGCGTGTTTACCATTAATCGCCCCGACAAATTTAACTGCCTGTCCATGGCGGTACACGCCGAGCTGGGAAAAGCCATCGACCGCTTTGAAAGCGATGACGCCGTGCGCTGCATTCTCATTCGTACGGAAGGCAAAAACTTCTGCACCGGCGCGGATCTGGAGGAGGTGACCGGGCTGCGCGACTCTCTGGAAAAACTTCAGGGATTTATTACCATCGGACACCGCGCCCTGCGCCGCCTCGAAACCAGCCCCCTGCCGGTTGTCGCCGCGGTACAGGGACTGGCGCTGGCGGGCGGCCTCGAATTAATGCTTGCGGCCGATGTGGTCTTCGCCGCCAGCACGGCGCGGCTGGGGGATCAGCACTCCCATTTTGGTCTGGTACCCGGCTGGGGCGGTAGCCAGCGCCTGCCCAAACTGATCGGTCGCCGCCAGGCCCTCGACCTGATGTTCAGCGCCCGCTGGCTCACCGCCCAGGAAGCCCTGGGCATGGGGCTGGTGAATTACGTGGTGGCCGATGACGAACTATCCACCGCGGCGCGGGATTACTGCGAAAAACTCGCGAAGAAAAGCCGCTCCGGGCTGGCGTTAATGAAACAACTAACTGACCGGGGTCTCGATATGACCCTCGACCAGGCCTTGCAACTGGAGATCGACCTCGCCGCCCCCGCCCTGCAGGATGCGGATGTCAGCGAAGGACTGGACGCGTTTATCAATAAGCGCTCGCCCGATTTTCGCTAAGTTGCGCCGCCCCGTTCGCCAGCGGCGCGATATCACTAACACCGCGCAACGCACCGTTGCGCTTTTTTAAACGCCATGGGAGACAGCAATGGACTATCAGGACATTCTCTACGAAGTAAAGGGCGCCACCGCCTACATCACCATTAACCGCCCGGAAAAATACAACGCGTTTCGCGGCATCACCTGCGAAGAGCTGATTCACGCCTTTCAAAAAGCCGGGTGGAGTAAGGACATCGCGTGCATCGTGCTGGCGGGCGCCGGCGACAAGGCGTTCTGCACCGGCGGCGACCAGTCCGCCCACGACGGGCAGTACGACGGGCGCGGCACTATCGGCCTGCCGGTTGAAGAGTTGCACACCATTATTCGAGACGTACCCAAGCCGGTAATCGCCAAAGTACAGGGCTACGCCATTGGCGGCGGCAACGTGCTGGCGCTGATCTGCGACCTGACCATCGCCGGGAAAAGCGCCATCTTCGGCCAGGTGGGACCGAAAATGGGTTCCGTCGACCCCGGTTTTGGCACTGCTCTGCTGGCGCAAATCGTCGGCGAAAAGAAAGCGCGGGAAATCTGGTACCTGTGCCAGCGCTACAGCGCCGACGAAGCACT
This sequence comes from Porticoccaceae bacterium, assembly GCA_041600415.1. Taxonomy (GTDB): domain Bacteria; phylum Pseudomonadota; class Gammaproteobacteria; order Pseudomonadales; family Porticoccaceae; genus JBFJKD01. The sequence continues at coordinate 348,867 of JBFIKF010000003.1, forward strand.
GCAGATGGGCATGATCAACAAAGTTGTTGCCGATGACGAACTCGACAGCGCCGTGGCAGCCTGGGCCGAGGAAATCGGCGAGCGCAGCCCCACCGCCATCGCCATTGCCAAACGCTCTTTCGTCGCCGCCAACGAATACATTCGCGGCATCGCCAGCATGGGCCTGCAGGCGCTCAAGCTGTACTATGATACGGACGAGTCCAAAGAAGGCGTTAAAGCGTTGCAGGAAAAACGCAAACCCGAATTTCGCAAATACGTTAAATAAGCGCGATAAAAATTCATCACCTTATGTTCTGGAGCAAATAGCATGGATCTCGAGTTAAAAGGCAAATCCGTTATCGTCACTGGCGGCGCGTCCAATATCGGTCGCGCCATCGTTTTACAGTTTGCGCGGGAAGGCGCCAACATCACCATCGCCGATCTGGACACCGAATCCGGTGAGCGGGTCGCCGCGACCGCCAAAGAATTGGGCGCCAGCGATGCCCAGGTGATAAAAACCGATGTGACCGATCTCGCCAGCGTCGAGAATCTGTTCGCCAGGGCGGTGGCAAAATACGGTGGCGTCGATGCGCTGGTGAACAATGTCGGCTGGGACAAACTGATGTTTTTCACCGAAACCACCCCCGAGCTGTGGCAAAAACTCATCGCCATCAACTACGTCGGCGTACTGAACTGCACCAAAACCGCCCTTGCCCAGATGATTCCCAACGGCGGCGGTTCCATCGTTTCCATCAGCTCCGACGCCAGCCGCCAGGGCGAACCCCGCGAGGCGGTGTACGGTGGCCTGAAGGCGGCCACCAACAGCTTTATGAAAACCATCGCCAAAGAAAATGGGCGCTTTAATGTGCGCTGCAACTGTGTGTGTCCCGGCGTCACCGTTCCGGAAACCGCCGAGGAAACCGGCGCCAACAGCATGTGGGTGAACAAGGATTCCATGTTCACCGAAGATCAGTTTGCCGCCATTGCCAAATCCCTGCCACTAAAACGGGTCGGCAAACCCGCCGACGTGGCCAACGCGGTGGTATTTTTGTCCTCGCAAAAAGTCGCCAGCTACATCACCGGCCAGGTGCTGAGCGCCAGCGGCGGCTACAGCATGATCGGCTAAGTCCGCACTCCATCGATAGGCCCGCCGCGCCCGCGGCGGGCTATTGATGCCCTTGCCTTTCCTGGCATTAAGTTCACCGGAAAATAAATCTGTTTCCGTTGCCCTCCCCTGACCGTTGCTCATCGCGATCCCACTAAGCCAACAAAATGCGGCCATAGACAGTTCATCTAAATTTGCTGGGTGGTCTCATCAGTGCGTTCATTTGGACCCCCGACAAACCCCACACTTTATTCTTATATATTTCAGAACGTTACGTAATTATCCGCGATGCGCCTGTTGGCAACATATATCGCACGTGCGCATATAAGTGCAAAAACGCTAGATAACTGCGCACGCGCGTCATATCTTGAGAGGGTTCGCCACCCTATTGCTTTTTCCTTTTAAATCAGCGTATTGTGGCGCGAATAATGAATCAATCAGGGAATGATATGTCGCACCTGCACTTTTTTGTCCAAATACGGGTACATCATGCACACCTGCACGCTTTCCGCACATATATCTCACGTGGCGTTCAATAATAGTTAGATTTCAATATGGACATATTCGAATCAATCACATTTGCAATTGCAGTTCTCGGCGCCACACTTGGTGTGGTTAATACATGGGTTGGGTTGTCAAAAGAGAAAGTCAAACTTGTGGTCACACCGAAACACGCAATCCCTGTTGGAGGCGCCCCTGAGCATCTTACGTTCTGTATTGAGGTGGTAAACCTTAGTGCATTTCCGGTCACGGTGTCAGAAGTTGGAATTTACTATAGCGGCACAGATAAACGGTCGGTTATTCCTAATCCTGTTACATCAGATGGTGGGCCTTTTCCCAGGCGTTTGGAGCCGCGTTCAGGGGTGAGTCTGTATTCAGAGAGGCCACGTTCAGTCATTGATGGAAACAAAATGAAATGTGTGTTCGCAAAAACAGATTGCGGTGTGGTTCGTAAAGGTAATAGTCCAGCATTTAAACAGATGGCTAATGAAATCTAACAATTGCATCAAATCGTTCGCTATCGCTCACTGGGACGCGCAAAAAACGCGCGCCCTTTATGCAAAACGTTACAAATCACTATGAAAATAGCGCCAGCATTACTATTTCTTATTTTTCCATTTCTTGCCGTAGCTAATGAAGACGGCCTAAAACAGATTGCCGATGCCGCCGAATCAAGATCAATTGGGTCAGACGCCATTGATTTCGGCCCACCAACACCCCTGCCCTTCTCGGCATTAACTGCACGCCAGAATTTATCCGCCCGTTTTTAAGGCTCGGACTGCGTTAGTGCAACCCGCAGCGCGCGGCTTTGGGAACGCCACCAGACCAGGACCGCCAGCGCCAGTAACGCGAGCATGGGCAGGGTGACAAACAACATGGTCTGCCAGCCAAACTGCACCACCAGCCAGCCCGCACTCATCGCGCCGATGGCCTGAATACCAAATATGGTGACGTCGTTGGCGGCCTGGACGCGAAATTTTTCAGCGGGGCCATAACTTTCTGGCAGCAGCGTGGTGCCGCCGATAAACAGAAAATTCCAGCCCACCCCGAGCAACACCAGACCAATCCAGTAATCCGCAAAACCCACGGGGGTGAACACCACCGCGACCACCGCGAGGTAGGCGAGTATTCCGGTGGCAATCAGGCCGCGCGTGCCAAGATGACGGATCAGCCAGGGCGTGATAAACGAGGGGATAAACATGGCTGCCACATGGCTTTGAATCACCCATTTGGTGTCTTCCAGCGCGTGCCCATTCACCACATGCATATGCAGCGGCGTGGCGGTCATAATCAGGCTCATGACCGCAAAGCCCACTATCCCGGCGCCCATTGCCGCCCACAACACCGGTTGTTTGAACAGCACGCGCAGCGGCCGGCCGCCGCCGACCCGCTCCTCGGCCACGGTGGCGGGTTCCTGAAAACGCAGTAGCAACGCTGCCGTGAGGGCCGTCACTATTAGCAACAGTACAAATGAACCCTGAAAAGGCACGGCGAACCATGCCTGGCCCCGTGCGGCCAACTCGGGACCGAGAAATGCGGCGACAATGCCACCCATCAAAACCCTCGAGGCGGCGCTGGCCATGCGGGTTGTATCGACACTCTCCATGGCCGCAAACCGGTATTGCTGCCCCGCCGCAAGACCGATACCGAGCACGACCAGGGACAGCAGGTAGAGTGGGAAATTCGCGTATTGCAGGGCCACCATGCCGAGCACGCAACCCCCACAGGCCAACAGCATGCAGGTGATGAACACCGATTTACGCCCGAAGCGACGCATCGAAAGAACGACCGGCAACATGGCGCCAGCGGAGCCCAGCATAAATACCGCCACCGGCACCGTGGCGTAGGCGGGGTCCGGCGCCAGATGGGCGCCGATAATGCTGCCGACAAACACCACGAAGGAAGGAATGGACATGCTCAGCGCCTGACAGACCGTCAGCAGCCAGACATTTTTGGCGGTATCTACTGTTTTCAACACTTTTATCCCCGGTGCTCACTCGTTACTTACTTGTTACTTACCCGTACTTACCTGGCTTAACCGCAGTCCACTCCTCGCTCAGCGGCGGTGGCAATTATGCGCACATGGCGCTGTCCGATCCGCGTTTGCGATGGGATGGCCGGGTGGGTTACCGACACTCTTTAATTTGCCGCTCTTTATCGCTTTTTGGCATTTCCCAAGACACCGGATTGACACGGTGTTCACAAGTGACGCCCCGGTGGTTACTGCTGCATTTGCTGGTCCATTTGCGCGCTGCGTTTTTCCAGGTCGGCTTGCAGTTGCTCCTGCACAGCGCGGGCGCGGTCGAGCTGTTCGCCGTAAAGCACCTCGCCGATGGCCTCGGGCTCCGGCTGCGGTTCGCGCACCTTGCACATCACCACATACACCGGTACGGCGATTAACAGCGCCAGCAGTACTTTTTTCACCCTTCAGCCCCTGTTTTGTTGTGCCCACGACACCGTTGAGACCCCGCCTGCGTTGAAACAGCCGTCTTTCTGCGCAGGCTTAATTTGTCAATGTAACCGGTTTTAAATTGAATGTCCGGTCAACAAATCGCTTACAATACACGACTTTTTTACCTGAGGGGGTCACATGGGAGCGCGCAAATACTGGTTTTTCGTCGTCACCGCTATTATCGCCGGTCTACCGGGTTTCGTGCTAGCCAGTGGTATCAATCTGGAGGGCGTAGGGATTCGCGCCGTCAGCATGGGTGGTGCATTTATTGCGGTGGCCGACGATGAATCCGCCATCTACTGGAACCCGGCGGGGTTAACCCAACTGCGTGGTTCCGGTCTGTCTTTCGGCGTGTACTCCATGAGTTCCACCATGAGCGACCGGGATGGGGCCAGCAACAACTCGGTACTGGATGGTTCCTTCGACCCCAATAAAGGGGACACTTTTCCGGCATTCGTCGAGACTGAGCCACAAAATTTCGATGACACGGAGGAGAACTGGCCCGGGGCAGGCACCATGCCGTCGTTTATGTATTATAAAAATTTCGGCCGCTATACCCTGGCCGGTGGTGTGTACGGGGTAGGCGGCGCGTACTCCATGTACGACGATGTTATCTACGATCCCAGCAACAACGCCCGCATTGACGCGGACGTGTTCGCCATTTTCGGGGTAATGGCCTTTAACGCCTCCATCGGCTATCAGCTCACCGACCAGTTAAGTGTGGGCCTGGGTTTGGAGTTGTTGCACAGCGATTTCCGCGTGGATGTGGACAAGGACTATTTGGACGCGACAGGAGAGCCGGGAAACTACGAATACAAGGCCAAGGTGCGGGAGCACGGCTACGGCTTTCAGGGCAATCTCGGTTTGCTGTACAAGGTCAATGAAAAATTTAGCATCGGTCTTGATTACAAAACCGGCAGCAGTTACGACCTGGAGGGCGAGACCAAGGTCAAACTGCGGGGCCCGGGTGCACCGTTTCAGAGCAGCGAAAAAACCGATAGCCGTACTGAGTTCAAGTACGCGCCCTCGCTGGGTATCGGCTTTGCCTATCGCCCGCAACCGACGCTGACACTGGCTGCGGACGTGGTTGTCGCCGACTGGCGAGATTTCAAATGGATGGGCTCCACCGCCGTCTACGACGAGCAGGGGCCGCTGCTGCAAAATGCCGATGGGGACCCGGACTGGCGCCTGGCCTACTCCTATCACGTTGGCGCGGAGTGGCGCTATTCCAGCCGCTACACGTTGCGCGCTGGCGTGCTGTGGGAAGAGTCCGGGGTGCCCTCCGACTTTGAGGGTTTGACGACCACCACCATCGGCGATATCCGCTTTCTCAACTTTGGCCTTGGCGTGCAACACGAAAAGTGGAAAGTGGATTATCTGGTGGGCGGTATGTGGGGCGACAACGACCGCGGCGTCGAACACTTCTGCCTGGATCTGGGTGTGCAATTTTCCCGCTCGCTGTAACCTCCCTCATCACTTGTAACCGGACACGACCCCTGTGTCGTGTCCGGCAGCGCGCCGACGAGAACTGCTGGTAATCCTTCCATAGTTATACTCCTGATTCTTTATCCCCTGCCGCTTTGACCGGCGCGGCGTCTGATTAGTTGCCCTTGACCCGGGCGCGCGTTGATCGACAGCTGTCGCTCCCTGGTCGGCCCTTACGCTCTGAACCCTTAACAACAACTGCAGCTGGGTGGGGCGGCAGGTTTGTACTGTTTTTTTGTCGCGGTTTCGATCGCAGCGGCACCGGGCGCGAGGGATGGGGCACGACGACTCCCCCCGTTATTCAGGGTATTACGTTTCCTCTCCATTTCACTATGCTCAGATCCGGTATTCGTTATTCTGAAACGATGCTCGCCAACGGTTGAGTTGATCGCTATGGTGTCGCCTCCCACTACGCCCCAATCCTTGTAGAGCTGATCATCGCAATATATTTGCACCGTGGCTGGATCGCGCAGCTGAGTTACACGCCAGCTGGTGGGACTGCCACGGCGGGCAGAAGTCGCTGCATAGGTCGAAACGTGTAAAGTACCATCCCTGGTATCGTTGCTCGCCGCGCTAATACCCAATATTGGAAAATCGACACCCTCGACCGTGGGTAAATCAAACTGTCCATTGCGACTGCCTTTGTAAATGTTGCTCCAGGCTCCCGGCCCTCCGATCTCGCTCAAAATCATTAGACCATTTAACTGGCCGCGCGGATGGGGCTCGGCAAGGCCAAAACCCCAGGCGAAACGATCTTCATCATCACCGAAAAAATTTGGGCCCCATTCTCGCTCCGCGACGGTCTTTAAACGAATTTCGGTGGTCGCGTCTCCAACTTCGCGGGCCAGCATCATGGTCATGGTTATCCAGCGCGGATCGTCAAATGCCTGCACCAACGATTTGGTGCGGTCGTTCCAGCCAAGCGCGTTGATCCCGGCTTCGTAGAGCTGCAAACCAAACTCCGGCGCCTGGGGATATAAATAAAATAACGGCGCCAACATGGAGTAACCGCTTAACCCGGGCGGTGGCGAATAAGCAAATTTCTTCAAGGGATCGTAATAAAATGCAAACGAGGTGATATCACCGCGCGCATTGCGTGTAGTGAAGTGTTTTTTTGCATATTCTATCCATTGGTCGTACACCCAATGAGAATTTCCGCCAAATAATTTGTCGTACAATTGCAGGCTTAGCCCCGCCGCACTCAAACAGTAGGGCCAAATTTTGGTGTTTTCACACTGAGCGCCTTGTGGGCGTTCCGACCATTGATCGGCAATAAACTCCGTAATACTGTGCTGTGTCCATTGAAACATCCGATCGTTATAACCGGTAACTTCAAAGGGTTTTTCCCACTTATCGTTGCCGGATACGTAGGAATAACTCCCCAACAACAAATTAAAAAAACCGCGAAAAAACAAATTACCATCGGCGCCAATCGGATCCGGTTGCAACCCCCAGGGTTCGACACCATTCGCAGTCCAACCCGGCGGATCGTAACGGCCACGCATATGCTCTGGCATAAACACCAGCCATTCGGGTGGATATTTATCCTGATGCGGCGAGTGACCGATATAAGTCAACCAATCTATAGCACCCCAATAGGTGGCGTAACGCCCAACCAGTTCGTCGGCGATACGCGTGTACACTTCTCGCCACGCCGGGGTTTGATCGGCCATCAGTGGCAAGGCATAGGAGGTTTCGCTTAAGTCAAAACGGGGAAAACTGCACATAGGAGGCGTGGTGTAACGGTCCCACCAGGGCAGGGGCTCGCCGCTACTACTCCAGTCATCCTGTGTCGTGGCTTTGTCCCAAATGTGCCGCAACCAGCCACACGCCCTTGGATTAAGCCCCTCTAGCGCGTTCATGCCGATGTCTCCGAGGTATTTGTCGGAACATCACAGGGGATATCAATGACGTGCTGAAAACTTAAGGGCTTATTGGGCACCGCCGCGCCTTGCCCAACCTGCCACATCACTAATTTTTCGCGCTGCCGAACGGCTGCAATCCAGGCGGAGTCCAGTGCCTCAACCGCAGGCTGCCGCGTAATACGACCCGCCACCTCACTGTTTGGGTTGTGCGCGATATAGCTGTCGGGCAGGTCGCAACGAGGCGTTTTGCGCCACGGTAAAAAGCCAAACACCAATTCGTAAAACCATAGAACCGTGGTGGGATCGCCCCGCAACTCAATGGTTCTGCGCGCCAAACCGTCAACAATCCGTTCAACCGCGTTTGCGGCCAGCAAAATTCGTACGCCTTGCCCGGCGGCGCTGAACATTAATGTGCAGTCTGCCTGGGAGGATCTGCCGCCGCGAGAAGATATCTGACGATTCCGAAAAGTATAACTACGTCCAACCCCGTCTTTAGTGACGACGGCAAAAACGAGATCTCGGGTCAACTGCCGACGCAGACGTACACTTAAATGACTCGCGAGCGCGAGCTGAATACCGACTAGCCAGAGTAGACAACGTAAAGCCATGCTGCTCTCCTCAAAAATCCATTACTCTGTCATCCTGCCATATCTACTGTGCTACTGTCACACCTGCTACCCGTCGCCGAAAAAGCAACTCTTATATATCCATATTTCAACAAGTTAACCGCTCAATGGGGCAAAACCCCGGCGCCGAATGCACTTCGCTTAGTCGTCGAACGCTCCCGGCGCTCCTGAAAGCATCGCCCAAAACCTTAAAAAGGAATGGATGTCGACACGCGACCGGAGGCCCCGCCATCGCCGCCTTGTCCCGAAATACTTACGCAACCCGCCAAAAGCAATACGCCGATTAAAACTGCCAACACGCCTTTCATGTCATTTCCTTGCCGGACAATTAATTTTTGGATCATAGTCGAATTCACTTTAACTCGCACAGCATTCTTCAGTTGATCTGCGACAACGCGAAGAGATATTGAGTCGATATAGTATGTACGCGATCGTCATCTGTGGTCATTAACTGGTCACATATTTACTCCGCTCAACGGTTTTTTCCACGGACAGACTCCGTAGAGCTAATCAGCCAAAAACAGAGGATTACGCGATGAGTGACGTCAAGGCAGGTATCGACAAGATGCTCAACGAATTAAGGAAAGAGCGAGATGACCTACGGGTGAAACTGCATCTCGCCAAAATGGAAGCTGGCGACGAGTGGAAAAAGCTCGACGCCAAGTTAATGAAACTCGAGGCCAAAACTAAAGAATTGGCAACTGCTACGGCGGATGCTTCAAAAGATATTGGGGCCGCGGCGAAAATACTTGGGGAAGAAATTAGCAGCGGATTCAAAAAAATCGCTAAACATCTTTGAGCGAAAATTCAAGTGAGTACGCCTGCCCCATCGGCTGTTTGCTGGCCAAGTGCACACCGATCCACGGTCGGTCGTTGGTAACCGCATCAGATTCCAACGGGCCTGTGAGCTGCGTGGCGACTTTGCCATACCGGTTTCCGCCCGAATCCTGGTGCGACAAACATCATTCCTCCACCAATACGTTCGCGAGGGTGCGCGAGCCCTATAGTATCTTTGAAAACGTTTGCTGAATTAGTAAAAAGCAGTTGCTATATTCGTCCGACCACCACCGACCAATATCACCTGACCTGCCAATACTTCTAGACTTTCAATAGTTACGGCCTGGCATTGCTGCTAACTTGTCAACGATTACAAGGTGCCGTAGTCTTGGATACACTCAAGGTGTATCCCTCAGCGCCTTTCATCTGGAGATAGAAGATAACAATGAGTACAGCAATAGATAGTCGCTCCCCGAAAGCGCCCTGCGCAGAATCCTTACTTTTCGATGGCATCAAAGCACTTGAACCACAAATCAGGGCGGCGGCCGACTCGATCGAGGCCGAAGGCTGTCTGCCTGACGATCTGGTGGAAGCCTTGCGTGCTACGGGTCTGTTTCGCGCGTCGTGGCCGCGCTCCATGGGCGGACTCGAACTGGATCCCATGGCGCAGATCAGGGTTCTCGAAGAATTGTCGCGGATCGATGGATCGGTTGGATGGGTTGGCACTTTCGCCGCAATAGGGGGACTGATTGCCGCAACCATCGACCCGGTTGAGGCGAAGGCGTTGTTTCCTAACCCGGATGTTGTTCCAGCGGGGCAATATTCGCCAAGGGGGCATGCCGAGCGCGTAGAGGGTGGCTATCGGGTTAATGGTAGATGGTCTTTTGGCAGTGGTTGTATGCATGCCGAGGTAATAACCGCGGGATGTTTTGTCACTGTGAATGGCGAAATCCAGATGCGTGACAGCGGAATGCCGGAGGTGTGTTCGGTGATGGTGCCGAAGACTAGCGTCACTATCCTGCGCGATAGTTGGAACGTGTCGGGTATGCGCGGCACGGGCAGCTACGATTACACCATGACCGACGTGTTCGTGCCGGCCGGCCATGTCTCTGACTCAAGTTACTCGGCGTATCACGACGGCCCGCTATATAAATTTCCCGCCTTATTTCTGTTCTCCCACGCGCCGATTCCCCTGGGCATCGCGCGGGCCGCCCTTGACTATCTCTATGAACTCGGTGACACCAAACGTGTGCAACCGAGCAATCGCCTGTTTAAGGAACAGGGTGAGGCCCACGAGGTGCTAGCCCGATCGGAGGCAGCGCTGCGTTCCGCCCGGGCCTGGGTCTTCGAGGTTATTGAGGATATTTGGGATACAGCCTGCCGTGGGGAAGAAATATCGAAGCAGCAGCGGGCCTTGTTCCGTCTGTGCCTGGTGGAGGTATCGCGCGTAGCCCGCGATGTGGTGCTGCGGATACACGACGTGATCGGCTCCACCGCGATTCGCTCAAATAGCCCCATCGATCGACTACTGCGAGATATCAATGTTGTGTGCGCGCATATTGTAGTGCAGCAAAAAATGTATCGACCCGTGGGCAAAGTTTTGTTCGGGCTCGAGGTTAAAAATGATCCTTTCTTTTAAGTCGAGCTGATGAGTCGAGCTGATAATTTTTAATTCGAGCTTATAAAAAAGCCGAGTCGTAAACTTCTGGAGTGAGCACCATGTCTGCAATCGTTTTACAGTACGAGAAGCGCAACCATATTGCGTACATCACTTTTAACCGCCCCGAACGTCGCAACGCCATGAATCCGGAAATGATTTGTCGACTGGCTGATGCGTGGGAAGATTTTGCGGCGGACGACGATATGCGTGTTGCCCTGGTCACCGGGGCGGGCACCGAGGCCTTTACCGCAGGCGCGGATTTAAAAACCATGATCCCGCTACTGTCGGGAGCGCGGGAGCCGGAAGATGAGTGGGACTATCGCCTGCTCGCCGACGATCAGCAGGTGAGCCGCGCGGCAACCCTTAAAAATTCGACCCTCTACAAACCCATTGTCGCTGCTATTAACGGTCCCTGCCTCGGCGCTGGGTCGGAACTGCTACAGGCGATTGATATACGCATTGCCGGAGAGCGGGCGAGCTTCGCGGTCAACGAGGTTGCCCTCGGCTTTATGCCCGGTGGCGGGTCGGCGGTGCGTCTGGCACGCCAGATTCCGTACTGCATGGCCATGCAGTTTTTGCTGGTTGCCGACAAGATCGGTGCTCAGGATGCGCATCGCATGGGCTTCGTCAACGAAGTTGTCCCGGTTGCCGAGGTGTTAGCCCGTGCCCAATGGTACGCAGAGCGAATTGCGGCAAATGGCCCGCTGGCCGTTCGCAAGACCAAGGAAACCGTGTTGCGAACCCTGGGCTTGCCATGGGAAGAGGCGTATCAAATTGAGGCGGAGAATGGCGTGATTACTATGAACAGCGAGGATGCCCGCGAAGGACCACTCGCGTTCGCGGAAAAACGCCCGCCGCAGTTTAAGGGAAGATAGTCAGAACTGCGGGACTTCTACAAACATTAATTGCAATTGCCCTGATACCTAACGCCAAAATCCAAATACGTAGCGCCAAAGTATAGACGGCACACTAACATCTGCATTTTCGCCCTGCAGTTTACAATTCAAGCAATGACTACTAATTACTCAGATGCTTTGCAGTGCTTTTGATGCTTCGATTTTATCCTCTGTCATCGTTTCAAAATCACTGGCGTTGTGGCGTTCCCGCAACTGTGTTTCCAGCGGACCCCAGGTGCGATTGACCATTTTTCCGCGTTTTACAGCGTTTCTCAACTCGATTTCTCGCGTCCACCGATTGACATGCGTGTAAGACTGCGCGTCCAGAAATTCGGCCGCTTCGTAGATGGCGTTAGATACCAGCGCGCCGTACCAGGGCCAGATTGCCATATCGGCAATGGAGTACTCAGCGCCACACATGTACTGATGATCGGCCAGATGTCGGTCCAGCACATCCAGCTGACGTTTTATCTCCATCGTATAGCGGTTAATGGCATATTCAATTTTTTCGGGCGCGTACGCATAAAAATGTCCAAAGCCGCCACCCAGGTAGGGGGCACTGCCCATTTGCCAGAACAACCACGAAAGACATTCCGCGCGACCCGCCGGATCAGAGGGTATAAACGCGTTAAATTTTTCAGCCAGGTACAACAGGATGGCCCCCGACTCAAACACCCGGGTAGGAGGCGAAGTGCTGTGGTCCCACATGGCAGGAATTTTGGAATTGGGGTTGGCTGCCACAAAGCCGCTGCTAAACTGCTCACCCTCCAAAATATCAATCAAATGGGCGTCGTACTCGGCGCCGCTATGCCCGAGCGCCAGCAGTTCTTCCAGCAGGATTGTGACCTTCACTCCGTTGGGAGTCCCCAGGGAATACAGCTGAATGGGGTGCTTACCCACCGGCAAAGCCCTGTCGTGAGTAGCGCCGGCTACGGGGCGATTGATATTCGCGAATCTGCCACCACTCGTGGATTCCCATTGCCAGACTCTGGGAGGAGTGTACGACCGGAGCTCATTCATAACAGATACCTTTTTTGGCGTTCCTGTTTAAAACCGTTGAATCTGAAATACTCCGTTTGACCACAGAGCTTTCCCGCTGTGACGCCAGCGCCGAGCCCACCACCGGAACCGGAGTAATCCCGCACTGACGATATTGTCGTCGATACTTTGTCGCCGATACTACCCGCTGCCAATTGTCCTGTCGAATACTCGCTTATAGTGCAATGCGCCCGATGACACGCTCTCGTTGCGCGGCGCGACGTGCACAGGTCACAGGGATTGAAATAAGCTGTTGCCCAAACTACTAAAGGTGTTTACGCTGGCATTGCCCTGTTTATCGGTGCGACCTTTGGGCAGTTCTGTCCGCACCTTACCTGCTGGGCCCAGGTATTCAACAACATGGAACAACAAATCAGCATGAAACAACAAGCACGTTTGATGTTACTGACATTCCTCTGCGGTATGGGGCTAACTGTTTCCGCATCGGCTGAATCACTCTTTTCCTGGGATAAATTCAGCGATGCTACCGTACGCGCTGCCACAGCCCCGAGCACCTGGGCACCACTCGCCGCTGCTGCGGTGGTTAGCGTCGGCGACTGGGATCATCAGTGGCAACGTTCCGCCAGCAAGCACCAGAATCTTTTCGGCGGCGATGCCGAAGATACCAGCAACGCGCTGGTGACCGCCAGTACGGTACTTTATGGCGTTAGCACCTTGGCCGCCGCACCCGCCGGGCAAAGTTTTCAGGACTCCCTGGGCTGGAAAGCGCGCAGCGCGGTAGTGATGCTGGCCGACAAAGCGCTGGTAGATGAGATCGTCGGCGAGTGGAAGGAAGCCTCCGGTCGCGACCGCCCGGATGGCATTGTAGACGATTCGTTTCCCTCCAAACACAACGCCACAGCGGCAGTGCAAAACACTTTGACGCGGCGCAATCTCGACTACATCGACATGCACCCCACCTTGCGCACGGTGGCCAAAGTTAGTCTGTACGGCCTCGACGGTCTGACCGGGATTGCGCGGATGGAAGCGGACAAACACTACCCCACCGATGTGCTGGTGGGCATGGCGCTGGGCAATTTCATTGCCAACCTCAGCTACAATCTGTTCCTGGAAAGCGAAACGCCACAATCCTCCTACAGCGTCGCTTTTGTCCCTACCGCGGACAGCTTCATGGTGACCACCCAATTTGTATTTTAAGTCACCGCGCACCCGGCGCGCATTGCGCGCTGTTGGGGCCTCCCGTTAACAATCCATCATCAATCTGGATTCGCCCATCTTGCTGATACTCCGACAGCTGCGATATCTACCTGCCACCTCCGTGCCACCACGGGCTGCACGACAGCCTAGATGCTACACATTGAGTGCTTTTTTGTAGCAGGCAATTTCCACATTAAAATCCGTGGTCTGGCGCAAATGGTCGCGCATCCCTTCGAGAGCATCGGGCTCGCCATGGACCAACTGAATGGCAGTGCCCGAGGCAAGTGCCGACTGTTTCAACCATTTTTCCAGATCCACATAATCGCCGTGACCGGACAAGCCGTCGATAACTTCGATACGCGCACGGTTGGGAATCCACTGGCCGTGAATTTTTACGCTTTCGGCACCCTGTTGCATCTTGGCGCCGCGCGTGCCGCCCGCCTGATAGCCGGTGAACAGTACTGTGGTGTGGTGATTGTTTAACAAGCGTTTCAGATGGTGCAGAATTCTGCCCCCGGTGACCATGCCACTGCCCGCAATAATGATGTGTGGATACTGCACCTGAGCCAGTGCCTTGGACTCCTCCACCTCCCGGGTAAACGTGATAGCCCCGCACATGGCGCGACACTGCTGGTCGTTGAGGCGGTGATAATCGTGATAACGGCAGTAAATATCTGACACGTCAATCGCCATCGGGCTGTCGAGATAAACCGGCATTCTGGGTATCCGTTTTTCTTTGATCAGTGTAGTCAACATGTGTTGCACGGTCTGCGCGCGACCAACGGCGAAGCTGGGAATCAACAAAATGCCACCATTCTCGGCTGTACTGGTGACAACCTCTGCCAGTTGCTCAAAGGGATCCCGTTTGTCGTGGCGTCGATTACCGTAGGTAGATTCCAGCACCAGTAAATCCAGTTCGGGCAACGGCACCGGCGGGTGCATAAAAAGATCATCGGGGCGACCGACGTCGCCGGAAAACCCGACACGCTTACCCTCCGCCTCGAGAATAATGCTGGCTGCGCCGAGAATATGCCCAGCGCTCTGATAGCGCACGGCAATATCCCCCACCGCAAATGTTTCATTAAATTCAATCGACTGAAATAATTCCATGCTTCGTTGTGCAGTAACGCGATCGTACAGCGGTTGCGGAATTGTATGCTTTCCAAGTTTGTGCTTTCGATAAAATTTAGCGTCCTCTTCCTGAATATGCCCGCTATCCGCCAATAAAATTGCGCATAACTCCGTGGTGGCGCGATGCGTAAAAACGGGCCCGCGATATCCGTTTTTGTAAAGCACCGGAATATATCCTGAATGATCCAGGTGCGCATGGGTAAGCAATACCGCGTCCAGAGTTTTAATATCGAAAGGAATATCTTGCCAGTTGCGTTCGCGCAGCCATTTGTAGCCCTGATACAACCCACAATCCACCAGAACCCGGGTGGTCGACGTCTCGATCAGATACTTCGATCCAGTGACCGTCTCCGCACCACCTAGAAAAGTTATCTTCATTCGCTGCGCTCCACGCCGGTTGAAATAAATTCGCGAATCGGTGCAACCAAACTATCCGTAAGGTCCACCACATTTGAACTATGCGCAATGGAGTTCGTGGTGATAAGTTGTTGCAAACCCCGTTGCACCAGAGTGTTGTCGATGCCTTCGGCAAAAATGCCATGTACCGCCGCACAACTAATCCGCGTGATACGTTGTTGCTGCAACGCCTGCATACACTTGAGAATGGTCTGACCACTGGAGATAACATCGTCAATAATCACCGCCGTGCAATCTTGGTAAGAGGTCAGATCAGGCAAGGTGACCACCACATCGCGATCCCCGTAGCGTTGCTTCGCGCCCACCACAAAAGGGTGTCCGCTGCGCCGCGCTATCTCTGCAACCCATTGCTCGCTTTCCGCATCCGGGCCTACCAGCAGTAAATCACTCTGGCCTTTCAGCCAATCCGCCAGTGCGGGTGCGCCCTGCACGACGCGGGTGGGCACAGAATAAATTTCGTCCAGAGAATGATAACGGTGTAAATGTGGGTCTACTGTCACCAACCAATCTACCTGTGTCGATAGTAACCTGGCAAAAATACGCGAGGTGAGCGCTTCGCCGTCGGCAAATCGGCGATCCTGGCGCATATAACTTAAATAGGGAGCAACCAAACCCACAGAGCGCGCGCCAAACTCTCGCAGGGTTTCCAGTAAAAATACCAAGGGCAGGTATTTGCCGTCGGGATGTGAAAGATCGGCGAGTACAATGCAGTGTCTGCCCGTAACCGGTGTTGCTATGCACAAATAGGATTCACCATCTGGAAATACACGGCTATTGGTGGCGCCGTGTTCTATGCCAAGCTGCGCGCACAACGATTCCACTAACGGGTGAGGTGCCAGCGAAAACATCACTGGCCCGCTCACCGTGGTAGTCGTCACGCGCCACCGCCGATGACAAACATATTGGTATTGTCACGATAATAAGCGAGCGCATAATCCAGCTCGCCCGTACTTTCCGCATACAACGTAAACAGCGCATTACCCGCGGCCATTCGACTACCAACATTGACATGTAAGCGCAGACCCGCCACTGGATCGTATGGCGCTCCGGCAAGTTTGGCCAGGCGCGCCAATTTGCGGTTATCTATAGACTGTACCACCCCCGCAACATTGGTCGTCACGGTTTTCTTATAAGCTGCCTCGAGCAGAGTTTTCAAACCGCCCTGCGCCTGCATAATCCGCTCAAATTGCCGCCACGCTGCGCCGCTATCTAAAATATCCGTCGCTTCAATTGTCATCTTTTCAAGACCACCACCCTGTGCCAGGTCCAACAAATGAGCGGATAACAAAATTGAGCGCGCACGTAAATCCTGCGGAGCGTCCACTGCACGCTGTAGCACTGCCAATATATCTTTTGCTTCCTGTACGGGACCGATACCTGCACCGATGGGTCGACTTCCATCGGTAGTGATGCACTTCACATGAATCCCACACGCTTCTCCCACCCGTGTAAACAAGTCGGATAGATATTCTGCATCGGCGTGACTACGTACCTTGGCGGTGTCCCCTATTGGCATATCAACCAACACATGGGTAGAACCCGCTGCAATTTTTTTGGATAACACGGAAGCTACCAACTGCCCTTCGCCGTCGAGGCTCAGGGCTCGTTCGATTCGTATCATCAAATCGTCCGCTGGACTTAAATTGACCGCTCCTCCCCAGGCCAGGCAAGCACCGGTTTCAGCTACCACACGCTGAATATCCTCCACCTTCAGGTTGACGTTGGTCAGAGTTTCCATGGTATCTGCGGTACCGGCGGGCGAAGTGATGGCCCTGGAGGAGGTTTTGGGAATCGTTAGACCCGCGGCACTGACAATGGCAACCACCACAGGGGTGGTGCGGTTGCCCGGCAAGCCGCCAATACAGTGTTTATCAAACACCTGATCGACAGTTGGCCAGCTCAAGCGCCTGCCGGTCGCCACCATTGCCTGGGTGAGCGAGACTATTTCCTCAAACTTAAGGCGTTTGCCGGCACAAACACTGAGAAAACAACCGATTTCAACATCGCTGTATTTGTACTCGCTAATATCCGTGATAATCGCCGCGATCTCTTCGTCACTCAGCGCATGACCATAGACTTTTTTGCGCACCCCACTAAACGACATCACCACTGGTGCGTGATTAACATACACCCGATCACCGTTTGCAACGCCGAGACGACTTATGGCAATGCGCGACAAACCAATATGACCGGACTCCAACCGCATACTATCAACAATATTCAGCGTTGCGATCAGACGCTTATCGTCAATCCCTACTTGTACTCGGGAACTGGCGTTAAAACCTTCAGCACGACAGATGGTGCAGTCCTCACGCATATACACCAACGGCTCCTGGTGTGTATCTACGCCCATATCAACAACTACGAGGGTTTGTAAATCAGACATACTCGATATTTTCCGATAAAATCATAATTCTGCCGCCGGGAACAGTCCCGGGCGATCAACTGAACTCAATAAATTAATTCGTGCATTGAATATCCACACTGCCGATAAAATGCGCCAGCAACCGCGGCGAACCCTCACCATAAATAAATTGGTCCTCGCCTACACCCCATGCAAAATACTGCTACCTAACCGACTACCAGGGTGCCACGGTACATTTGCATCTGGCAGGTAAACGAGTACTCCCCGGCCTCCATAGCTGGCAATTCAATAGTTTTTTGCTGATTGAGTGGTAATTCCTCGCTAACACCATAATCCGAAAAAACCACGGTAGCCGCGCAGGGGGACGGGTCCTTGCGTTCGAAAGTCAGCTTGATCGGCTGACCCGCCGTCACCTTGAGACGGGACGGCGTGTAGATACCGTTCTCTACAGTTATGCGTATACCTGCACCATCTCCAGCGACACCAACCTCCCGCGGTTTGTAAAGCCAAAACCACCAGACGATGAGAGCAATCAGCGCCAATCCTACAATATTAATCAACATCATGGCCATGCACTCCTAGTGCTGTTCAGCTTTAAACAGGCGCAATCGGTTAGCGTTGGTTACCACCGTGAGTGAAGAAAACGCCATGGCGGCACCGGCAATTACTGGGCTCAGTAACAGGCCAAAAAACGGGAACAGTACGCCCGCCGCAAACGGAATGCCTGCAACGTTATAAATAAATGCGCCGAACAAATTTTGCTTGATATTACGCAGTGTCGCCTTGCTCACGGCAATAGCATCCGCCAGTCCGTGCAGCGAGCCGCGCATCAGCGTGATATCAGCGCTTTCGATAGCGACGTCTGTCCCGGTACCGATGGCAAAACCCACATTGGCCAGGGCCAGCGCTGGTGCATCGTTGATGCCGTCACCAGTCATACCGACAATCTCATTCTGCATTTGCAGCTCCGCCACTTTTTTTGCTTTTTCTTCCGGTAACACTTCGGCGAAAAACTCTGTGATACCCACTTTATCGGCAATCGCTTTTGCGGTGGCGCGGTTGTCCCCAGTTAACATCACTACGCGAATACCATTGTGTTGCAAACGCTTTATTGCGGCGATAGAGTCTTCCTTGATCGGGTCGGCCACCGCAATGAGAGCCGCGAGCACACCGTCCACAGCGAGATACATCGGCGTCTGCGCTTGCTCCGCCATGGTCTGCGCGGACCCCACGAAATCGCCAATTTCAATCTGCTGGTCGCGCATTAATTTTTCGTTGCCAAAGATCACACGCTTACCCGCCACCATGCCTTCCACACCGTGACCGGCAAGCGCATTGAAATTTTCCACCGGCTGTAATTGCACATTGCGTTCTTTGGCTGATTCGACAATGGAAAGAGCCAACGGGTGCTCGGAACCTGCCTCGAGACTGGCAGCGATGCGCAACACCTCCGTTTCATCGCCGGCGGCGGCGAGTTGAATTTTTGTGACTTTGGGCGAACCGACGGTAATGGTCCCAGTTTTATCCAGAATCATGGCAGTGATTTTCGAGGACGTCTGTAGCGCTTCGCCATTGCGTATCAGAACGCCTGCTTCGGCGGCCTTGCCCACCCCGACCATCACCGACATGGGGGTCGCCAGACCCAGCGCACAGGGACAGGCGATAATCAGCACGGTGGTCGCCGATACCACCGCGTAAGCGACCACCGGGTCCGGTCCGACATTCAGCCAGACTAATGCACTGACCACGGCGATAATCATCACCACCGGCACAAAATAACCGGAGATGATATCGGCAAGACGTCCAATAGGTGGTTTGGAATTCTGCGCACGTTTGACCATATTGATGATTTGGGCCAGCGCCGTGTCTTTACCAATACGAGTTGCGGAGAAAACAATTGAGCCGCTTTTGTTGATGGTACCGGCCACAACCTCGTCATCTTTGACTTTTTCCACCGGCATTGGCTCACCGGTCAGCATGGACTCATCCACTGCGGTGTGACCCTCGAGCACCACCCCGTCGACTGGAATTTTCTCACCGGGCCGCACACGCACCTGATCTTTTAGCAACACCTGTTCAATGGCAATATCAATTTCTTCGCCATCACGAATCACCCGCGCTGTTTTTACCTGCAAACCAATCAGACGCTTTATGGCTTCCGATGTTTTACCCCGAGCCCTGATTTCCAGCGCCAGCCCCAGATTAATAAGACCGATAATCATTGCCGTCGCCTCAAAGTAGACGTGGCGCGCCATATCGGGAAACAGCTGGGGGAAAAATACGACCAGCATGGAATACAACCAGGCGGTACCTGTTCCCAGGGCTATCAGGGTATCCATATTGGCACTGTGATTTACCAGGGATTTCCAGGCCCCCACATAAAAATGTTTACCGGAAAAAATCATTACACCGAGAGTCAATACACCCACTACAAGCCAGGCAAGGCGCTCCATATTGGTGGTCACGGTCATCTCACCACCCACGACGCTATAGATCATCAGCGGAATACCCAGCACCAGGGCAATGGTCATCTCCCGCAGCAAACGCCGGTAATAACTCTGGTCGGCCTGCTCCTTTTCTTCCAGCAGGTCTTCTTCGGACCCACTGTCACTTATTTTCGCGTTATACCCAGCGCCTTCAACGGCCTTGACCAGTGCGTCCGGCGACGCCTGACCCTGGACACTGACGGTGCGTTGCGGAAAGTTCATTTCCGCTTTCGTTACGCCACTCACATTGTTGAGGGCAGTCTCAATCTTCCTGACACAGCTCGCGCAACTGGCGCCCTCAATCAGCAGCTCCTGAACTGCGCCTTGCGGTACGTTATTCATGACGTTTTCTCTCCAGATTCGATCAACCCACAAATAATTTCGCCATCCGGCTGCCGGTCGGGCTGTGTTTGCCAGGCGTGCATGGCGTTTTTCATTCGTTTATACAACCGTTGGGTCTCCTTAAAACGGGATTCAACTTCTGCAAACCGCTCCTCGATCAATTTTCTGACGGCTGGGCATGGCGAGTTACCGCGATCCGCTTGCCGGATAATCTCCACGATGTCATCGAGGGTAAACCCAAGCGCGCGAGCGCGCACCGCAAACCGCAACCGGTCCCGCTCCTGAGTGCCGTAACGTTTATAGCCGTTGTAGGGGTCCCGCGTTGGCTTCAGTATTCCGACCCGCGTGTAATGGCGGACAGTATCGGCGGTTACACCAACCTCATCGGCAAGTTCTTTCACTTTCATCAATCAATCTCCAGCGGGTGTCAAGGGATCAACCCCGGCACCAGTTTCACCTCGCCCTTGCAACCCCACCGTGATAAATATCAAGGTTAACAGTCATGGTATTGCCTATTCTTACTCCCCGGACAGTCACTCAGGAGTTGAGAGCCATGAGTCTAAACCTGAGTGCTAAACACAGGTCAACACTTTTTTTGTCACCACGCATAATTAACGGGCAACCATCTGAATAAACTCGGGGAAACTCGACAGTGTTGATCCAGATCAGTGAGAATGGAGACCGGTGGTGGCACGATCTCCGTCTGGACACCGGGAATGCTCACAACTATTCTCATATCTCATACCCTGGGGTGGGTGTCGCCAGGAATCAACGCAGACTCGGCTTTTGTCGCTGGCAAGGAGTGACATTGGATACCAGGCTAAGTGTTTTGCATCGGTTTTGGCGCTGGTTACGGCGTCCGAGTGCGCGCTTTGCTCTGGGCACACTCGTTCTCGCTGGTCTTGCAGTCGGCGTTGTCGCCACGGCCAGCTTTAACAGCTTTGTCCACTATTCCAACAGTATGGAGTTTTGTATTTCCTGCCACGAAATGCGCGATACGGTGTATCAGGAATACAAGGACACCGTCCATTTTGCCAACGCCAGCGGTGTGCAGGCCACCTGCGCTGATTGCCATGTACCCCGTCAGTGGCTGCCGAAAATGAAACGTAAAATCAAGGCGACTTTGAAGGAGGTGCCCGGTAAATTAATCGGTACTATTGACACCCCGGAGAAGTTTGAGACCCATCGTCAGCGTATGGCCGAAAGCGTATGGGACGGCATGCGCGCCAACGATTCCCTGGAGTGCCGCAATTGTCACAGCGTCGCGGCGATGCAGTTGCCCGTACAGTCACCGGCGGCGCGCCGGCAGCATCAGGCAGCGCAAAATAACGGTGGCACCTGTATCGACTGCCACCAGGGCATCGCACACAAATTGCCTGGCACCAATGCAACGGACGACGATGGGAGCGACGATTATGCGCTCTAGACCGATAGTTTTTACGACCCTCGCCCCATTGCGCCGCCTGGTTACCGGACTCGCAAGTTTTATCGTTGCCCTCAGTGCTCCGGTGGTCATGGCGTTCGACTGGCAGGCGATACCCGCACAGGAGTTGACCCTGTTCCATCCAGGGCAGATTTCCTGGGAGTGGTTGCTGACGCCAGCCGATCACCCCGGGGCCAGCGGCATTCGTGGGGGCAACACTTGTCGCACCTGCCACGAGGGACAACAAGCAGACATAGGTACCTCACTGGCCAAAGCAGACGGAGCGGTTACTAACTCACCACCCGCCAGCCTTACCCTCAAGGTGCAAACCGCCTGGGATCGACAGCGCTTTTACCTGCGCGCTTCGTGGCCGGTGCGCAGCACCGCAGATCAGGCGAGTCTGTTCACGGTGATGTTCGATGACGGGCAGCTAACCGAAGCCACCCGTGCTGGCTGTTGGGGCGCGTGCCACGACGATTTAAAGGGTATGCCGAGCGCCACTGCCAATGACGCCCGCAGTAAATACCTGGTCGCATCCCGCAGCAAGGTGACCCGTCAGGGAGGTGGCGACAATTTTAAGTTACCATCGGAGCTGGCCGCTTTGCGTGCCCAGGGTAAATTCTTTGAATACTGGCAGGCGCGCATCAGTGCCAGCGCACCGCCACAGGTACTCGATGGGTATGTTCTCGAACAACGTCACGTTCATTCACAAAGTGCGCTCGACGTGGAGGCCAGGCAGGAAGGGGGCCGCTGGATAGTCGAGTTAAGTCGCCCCCTCGCAACGGACACGCCGGGCCGTAAAACCTTTGCGATCGGCACCACTTATACATTGGGTTTTGCGGTACACGAATCCAGCGACACAGGCCGTTCCCATTACGTATCCTTTGGCTACAGTCTGAAACTCGCCCCCGGCTCTGCCGATCTGACCGCAATACGTGTGGAACAACCATGAATCTACGCCAGATATCGACAGGCCAGCGCGCAGACCAGTACCTGATTAACCGTCAGGCGTGTTTCCTGAACCTCTGGCGACACCTGTTTTTGTTAATGATCCTGACATTGCAGATCACCGTCCCTGCCCACGCAGACGAAAGTATGTTCACGCTGGATTCAACCCCGGAGCAAGCAGCAGACAAAACGGCCACGCCCGGGGCGGCTCCCTGTGCGACATGCCACAGCGACCAGCACGGTGCTGGACGCTCAATCCTGCAATCGGTACACGGGGTCGCGGGAGATAGTCGCACACCCTTTGCCGGACAGGCCTGCATCAGCTGCCACGGCCCGAGCTTGCAACACCGCTCCACGCCCACCGCTGGCACCACCCGCGCCCGACCAGATGTCACATTTGGCGACGATGCCACGCCCGCTGCAACCCAAAACACCCAGTGTTTGCAGTGCCACCAACGGGATCTCACGGCACATTGGCGCGGCAGTATTCACGAAGCCCAGAACCTGTCCTGCACCAGTTGTCACACTGTGCATACCAGCAAAGACGAGATTCTCGACAAACGCAGCCAGCCCCCGCTGTGCCTCACCTGTCACCAGGAAAAGCGGGCCCAGATGTTGCGCCCGTCGAGCCACCCCCTGCAGGACGGGCAAATGTCCTGTACCGATTGCCACAACCCCCACGGCTCCACTGGGCCGCAACAGCTGATCAAAGGTACGGTTAACGAAACCTGCTATACCTGCCACGCGGAAAAGCGCGGGCCGTTCCTGTGGGAACATGCGCCGGTGCGCGAGGATTGCACGATCTGTCACCAACCCCACGGCTCGGTGCATCAGGCGATGTTGAAAAACCGCGCACCCTGGCTCTGTCAGCAGTGTCATCTGGCGCAATTCCACCCCAGCACCGCCTATAGTGGAACGGGGCTGCCCACCCAGTCATCCCCGGCGCAACAGATGCTGGGCAAAAATTGCCTGAACTGCCACTCGACCGTGCACGGCTCAAACCATCCCGCTGGCGCGCGTAAAACTCGGTAGCGGTGATGATGAAAACGTCTCCTACTCATATCCAGACTCGCACGCGCCACAACCCCCACCGGAAACTGCTTCGTAGTCGCCTTATAACCGCGCTGGTTGCTGTCTTCAGTATCGCATCGGTGGCCATGGCTGAGCAGGACGTCTTTAGCCTCGAGGATGAAACCTCGACCACATCTACATCACCGGCGACCAACCCAACGGCCAAGCAGGCGGAGCTACATCGGCAGATCGAGCTGGGTATCGGTTACGTCAGCCGCGAAACGGCACGCTTCGGCGTTCACAAAGGCCTCGACGAGCAGGGCCTGGTGGGGCTTGCCAGCTTTGAGTTGCAGGCGGTTGCAGCGGCCGGCCGGCACGCGGGCTACTGGCTATTGAACGGCCGGGACCTGGGGACAGATGCTCGTTCCGTTGCCTTGCAGCAGGGCCGTCAGGGCACCTACCAGATCAGTTTGGACTACAACGAAACGCCCACTGTGCGCAGTCATTCGAGCCACACACCGTTTACCAATCCGGGCAGTGATGATCTATCCCTGCCGAATGGCTGGGTACCAGCGACCAGCACCGCCGGCATGACCCAGTTACTGCCAAGTCTGCGGGACGCGGATATGGAGGTTAAGCGTAAACGTTTAACCCTTGGCTATGAACAGGTGCTACCCGCCCGCTGGCAACTGCGCAGCAGTTATCGCAACGAAACCAAAGATGGTATGAGCTCCCTGGGCGCCGTGATCGGCAACAGTGGCGGTAACCCACGGGCGGTGCTGCTACCGCAGCCCATCGACTACCACACCCAGCAGTTTGACGCGGCCCTGAGCTACGCCGCTGACGGCAAACATTTTGAAATCGCCTACTACCTGTCAGCCTTCGATCAGGGGGAGCGCGCTCTGACATGGCAAAACCCGTACGGGGCCATCAGCGGCTGGGGCAGCGACTCTTCGGCGGCCGACGCCACCGAGGCCAGTGTCGGCTTTCCCGACGGCACCGGGCGTATCGCTCAGCCACCGGATAACCAGTTTCATCAATTCAGCGTGCTCGGCGGCTACCAGTTAGGCGCGCATTCGCAAATCAACGCCGATCTGGCAATCGGCCGCATGACCCAGGACGAAACGTTTTTACCGTACACGGTAAACCCGGTACTGGCTGCGAGTGTCGTTGTCCCGCTGCCCCGCGATTCCCTCGATGGGCGCATCGATACCACCCTGTTCAATCTGCGCTTTACCTCGCGACCGACACCGCGCTTTAACTGGCGCGCAGCCTGGCGCTACGATAACCGCGACAACAAAACCCCGCGGGACGAGTACTTTTTTATTGCGGGGGATTCCATCACCCAGACCGACGCGGGCAGTGCCAGCAGCACCCTGAGTCGCTATCGCCGCAACGAACCGTACAGTTATCGCGAGCAAACATTCAGTGCGGACGCCAGCTATAGAGTGGCGCGACGTACCGATCTGAGCGCGGGTGTAGAACGACGGGATACGGACCGGGATTACTCCGAACGACAGGAGTCTGTTGAAGACACGATTAAATTTGGCATCAAAAGTAGTGTCGGAGAACGCCTCACCGGCGGATTAAATCTGAGTCGCAGCGAGCGCCGCGGCTCCACCTACCACGGCGAGGAACCATTCCTGTCCAGTTATCGCCCCGAATACACGAGCAATCCCGCGACCCTGGGCTGGGAAAATCACCCCGAGTTACGTAAGTATTATATGGCGGACCGCATACGCACCAAAGCTGCACTATCGGTCAACTACCTATGGGCAGAAGCCTGGACGGCCAGCCTCGGTGCCAACTATTTGCGCGACGACTACCACCACTCGGACATGGGCCTCACCGAAAGTAAAATGACCGGCTACACCCTCGATATTTCGTACACGCCAGACAGCGAGAACATGTTTTATGGCTTTTTCAGCCACGACCGCATGGAATCCGATCAGGACGGGCGCGCTTTTCGCGGATTTGCCAAGGCCGCTGATTCGGTAAATCCAGCGCGAGACTGGTTTGCCGACCTGCGGGACGAGACGGATACCCTTGGCGTCGGGTTCAAACGAAAAATCACCGAAGCACTATCCCTTGGCGCCGACTTTGTGTACGCCAATGCACGGGGTGTAGTGGATGTGACCACCGGCGGCGCCCTGTCTTCAGCCCCCCTGCCGGACTCCCTGGTGCGATTGCAATCTCTGGAGTGGTACGGGGATTACCGCGTGCGCCCCGGCACCACCCTGAAAGCCCGCTATCGTATTGAGAAGTACCAGTCGCGGGACTGGGCCGTTGATAACGTCGCCCCCAATACCCTGGCCAACGTCATCACCCTGGGGGAGGACAGCCCCGATTACACCGTGCATATAATTTTGCTATCCGTAGTGACCGAATTCTAGTTTTGTAACTGGCTTACTCCAGCCCAGCTTTTTTCAGACCGCTAACAAACAAATCCCAGTGCGCATCCTCGCTATAGGGCCAGCGGCGTATTGCAGCGACCGTTATTTCCGGGTGTTTTTCCTTTAACGAGGCAACCGCCTGCTGTGCAACCGCAATATTACCCGCCAGACCCGCAGCAGCGGCCAGCGCAATCTGGGTGCCGGTATAATCGTCTTCGAGATTCTGTTCCTGCTCTATCCACTCCACCGCCCGCGCATAATTGCCCAGTTTTATTTCACCTGCGGCAATCGCCTGAACAAATTGGCCACTTTTTTTATAGTGCTCCGTCGCGTTTGCCTTGTTAAGAAAATCAATGCCCTGGTGGGCATCTCCCGCAAAAATTTCGACAAAACCAAGGCCGCTCTGTGCAAAATGGTAGAGCGGATTGACCTGTAGACTGCGCGCGTAACTGCGGCGCGCGCCCGAATAATCCCGCTGACAATACAGCAAGTAGCGGCCCAGCATGGCATGGGCGAAATCACTGCGCTCATTCAACATAACCGCCCTGCGCAACGCTTGCTGTGCTTTTTCCATATCCTCGGGTGACGGCTCGCGGTAGCCGAGGGCCAGTTCGCGCAGTAACAGGCCGCCGTAGATACACTGGAACATGGAATTATCCTTTTGCTCCACCAGCAAGCTATCGGCGGTGGCGATGGCTTCATCCCACACTTTGGGGTCGGCGCTAATCATCGCAAACCCCATGCGGGTCAGCTTCACCTCAAAATTGTCGTCCCCGCGACTCGCCACATGCCGCGCCGTTTCGTAGCGAATATGGGTGGATAGTTTTGAGCTGAGTTGATCAATCGCTTGCAGACGATCGTCGATGTCCGCTTCGAATCGACCCGACCAGAAGTCTTCATTACTGTGTCGATCCTGCAGGCGCAATGTCGCCCTGCAGCGCGACCCGGTCAACAAGATCGTTACGTTCGCCACATAGTCGGCGCGAGCAATG
Organism: Porticoccaceae bacterium; assembly: GCA_041600415.1. GTDB lineage: Bacteria > Pseudomonadota > Gammaproteobacteria > Pseudomonadales > Porticoccaceae > JBFJKD01. The sequence goes on from JBFIKF010000003.1 coordinate 375,917, forward strand.
TCGGTCACCAGAACGCTACCGGTAAAGTTGGTGACCGCACGTCTTACCTCGTCGTTTAATTCCAGGGAAAAACTGTGCGCCGCGTCAGAGCTGCTGGTGAAGGACTCGATAAAAATGGTGGGTTTACCCGCATTTCTTACTTTGAGTTGCGGCGCATCATCGTTAGCTGTCGATAGCGCAATTACTGGTTCGGTGGGTTTGCGGAACCGCGCAAACAATCCCTTGAGATTCCCCCCAAGCGGCGACAGAAGCAGTCCAATCAGCGCAACAAACGCGGCTAGCCCGGATAGAACCGATTCATTCTCCGCGAACCAGTTTGCAACTATTTTTATCCATTCCATGTCATTACCAGTTGGGCTTTCTATTATTTTCCGCTCGCACAACCTTGCCGCAGGGCCGAGCTTTTACCCCAATCGACCGCCGTGTGCGGACTCAACGATCAGGCCGCACTGTCCTGCAAATGATCCGTTCGGTCGAGAAATTTTATTTCACCGCTGGCTACCGATATTTCTGTCACCGAGGTGTTATTGACACGATATTTGAGCCAGAGCGAGGTGTCGCGATCAATCCAGTGGGACAGGGCAAAGGCAATCGCCAATCCGTGCGCGACGACAACAATATTCTGGCCGGGATGACGTGCGCAAAATTCCTCCACCGCGCCCACGAAGCGCGTTGTAACTTCGTGCCGTGTTTCACCGCCCGGTGCGCGGTGATGCTCGTCTTCGATCATGCGCCGCACAAAACCGTCTTCGCCGTCGAGTTCGTCAAAGCGTTTGCCTTCGAGCTCGCCCACACCAAATTCTCGTAACCGAGGGTCGAGACTGATCCGGTGGCCGCGTAGTTCCGCGATACGCTGCGCGGTGTGTTTAGCGCGCTGTAATGGACTGGCGTAGATAGCGTGGATATCTGGCAAATAGTGGTGAAAATACTCCCCCAGCCGGGCCGCCTGGTGGTGCCCCAGTTCCGTCAGGGGTGTGTCCGTATGGCCGTGCCACACCTGGTCGATATTCGCGGACGTTTGCCCATGGCGCACTAATAAAAGTCTACCTTCAGCCTGCATTTACGACTCCAACTTACTCCGTAACGGGCTGATTATAACCAAAACCCACATGGACTTTGCGCCAAAAAATTCCAGGGGCTTCACAGCTCCCGGGTGCGCATGCCGAAACCTTCAGATTGAGCATCAGGAACTACAGGACAACATGGAGCACCCTGCCCGCGAGCGAGCCCAGTCGGGCCGTTTCTGGGCAAACGATTCCTTACCGGGTTGTTCATCGTAAGGATGACGCAACACGTCCAGCAGCTCGATAACCAGCGAGTTATCCCCCTGCTCCGCTTTGTCGATGGCCAGTTGCGCCAGATAATTTCGCAGCACGTATTTGGGATTGACCGCATGCATCGTTTTTATGCGCTCAGCAGGCGCGCGGCCGTCCTGCCTGACTCTGTGTCGATAGTTGCGCAGCCAGGAACTGAGCCGTTGACGATAACTCGCCGTGAGCTGACCCGGTACATAGCAGGCTTCCAGCAACGGCTGCATCAGACGTTCAGCATTTTCTTGCGGAGCGTCGTCGCCATCACCCATGTCGATAGCGGCCAATTGCCGGAAAAAAATGGTCATATCCGTTTCCACCAATTGCAAAATTGCCAGTAATTCATCAATCAGTTCTAGGTCGCCGTCGGATTCGAAGGCGCTTAAACCCAGTTTTCGCGCCATCATTTCCCGCCAACCCAGCGTATAGGACGCCAGATAACCGTTAAGCCCGTCTTGCAGGGGTTCCGCGTCTTCGATTAACGGATAAATGGCGTTGGCTAACTGGACCAGATTCCATTGCGCAATATAGGGTTGTTGACCAAAGGCGTAGCGTCGACCCGCTGCATCGGTGGTATTGGGCGTCCAGCCGGGATCGTAATCCTCGAGCCAGCCGTAGGGCCCGTAATCGATAGTCAGTCCAAGTATGGACATATTGTCCGTGTTCATCACCCCGTGGACGAAACCCACACGCATCCAGTCGACGACCATGCGCGCGGTGCGCTGGCAAACCTCGTTGAACCAGGCAACATAAACCTCCCTGGAGGGCTTCCCCAATTGGGGAAAATCCGTGCGTATGGTGTAGTCGACCAGCTGGCGCAACAACGCCTCTTCCTTGCGGGCAGAAAATATTTCGAAACTGCCAAAGCGGGTAAAGGAAGGCGCCACCCGACAGACAATGGCGCCTGGTTCTGGTTTGGGGTTACCGTCGTAGAACATATCGCGCACCACCTGGTCGCCAGTGGTCACCAGACTCAATGCCCGGGTCGTGGGCACTCCCAAATGATGCATCGCTTCACTACACAAAAATTCGCGCACCGATGAGCGCAACACCGCCAGGCCGTCGGCGCGCCGGGAATATGGGGTTAGCCCAGCACCTTTAAGCTGTAACACCTGGCGTGCGCCGGTGGGTGTAATGACTTCACCCAGATTAATTGCGCGGCCATCCCCCAGCTGACCGGCCCAACTACCAAACTGATGACCACCGTAACAAAGTGCGTAAGGATCCATACCCGGCAGCAGTTTATTACCGGAGAAAACCTGTACGAAGTCCGCTGACGCGCAACTCTCCTCGTCTAATCCAAGCAGCTCTGCAACTTCCCTGGAGCAGGCCACTAATTGCGGATCGGAAACCTGCGCGGGTACAACCCGGGAGAATGCCGCACCCCATACCTGACGGCACTGATTGTCGGAGCGCGGATCGGCGGGTAGTTCGCGCGAAAACTGGTTGTCAAATGTTAGCTGGATCGACATGGTACGGTAGCCTGGCATACGCTGCGCCAGGGTGCAGGGCGCCGTGAAAAATCCAATGATAACACTACACAGACCATCAAACGGTCGCACCGGGTCCTGCGCATCGATTATCCACTTGTGCCCGATGCACCTGGCCTGGAAAGACGGAAAAATTTATGCAACCAACTGGTGTCATTTTTTTGACGTCTTAAGATAGTTAGCGATCAACTGCGCTGAGTCATCGACGTTGCATGATACTCGTTCCACTCGCGAGCCTTAAATTGCGTTACGATGGATACTTACACCGAGAAATAGCTACAGTAATATAGCAGACGGACGATACAGTACGTATAGGACGATACAGTACGTTTAGATGATGGAGCAAAACGCATGATCGTAATTGCGGTGCTATGCGTATCACTTGTGCTGCAAATCATTGCTGTGTTTGCTGCATTGCGTTTGATGAAAACGGTTGGTGGTCGCGCGATCTGGATCGCTCTGTCGTCTGCCATGCTCCTGATGTCCATAAGACGCGCGATCAGCTTATCGAAAGCTCTGGATCAGTATCCCCACCCAGTCAATTCTTTAGAGGCCGAACTGGTAGCGTTGGTAATATCCTGCCTGGTATTGGTGGCTATATTTCTGGTTAAACCACTGATTAATCGCCTTCGCCAAGCCGATCAACAACTTGACGAACAACTGCATCGCAATCGCCTGATACTGCAAACCAGCCCCGAAGGATTTTTGACCTGTGACCTGCGAGGCAACATCCAGGAGGTCAACGGTGCACTTTGCACCATGGCTGGCTACCGATCACACGATATACTTAGTCGAAATATTTACGACATGTTGGTTATCAATACACCTGTTGAACACAATAACTGGCTTGAACACTTTCCTCAGGAAGGCGTATTGCGAACGGAGGGAAGATTTCTTTTGCGTTTCAACAAATCGCTTGATGTTGCGATCACTGCGAAACGTGCAGAATTTGCCGGCGCTGCATTTGTCTATATTTTTGTACGCGATATTTCCTCACGCAAACAAGGTATGGCTGATCTTGCATTACAAAAGGAGCGCGCCCAGGTTACTCTGGAATCAATCGGCGACGGCGTCATCACCACGGATGCGCAAGGCAATATTCTCTACATCAATCCAGTTGCAGAATCGTTGATCCGTACCGCACCAGAAAACGCTCGTGGAAAATCTTTTACTGAGGTGGTCAAACTGGTCGCAGAAAATCGGCCTAAGGAAGTGATTGATCCCGCGGAATTGTGTGTAAAAAATAATTGCCATTATACATTTTCGGACCATATATTATTGACCCCTGGCGAAGATGGCGCCCACTTCGTCAAAGTGGTGGTTGCGCCGCTCCGTGACGACCAAAAACAAGTTATTGGCTCGGTGACCGTCATTCACGATGTCAGCGAGCTAAAGCACCTGTCAAACAATCTGTCGTATCAAGCTACCCACGACGTACTGACAGGTTTATACAACCGTCGGCAATTTGAAAGCCGTCTGGAGGCCGCACTAAAGTCGGCAGCCAGCGGCGCGCACGAGCACGCCATGTGCTACATGGATCTCGATCAATTCAAAATTATCAATGATAGCTGTGGACATATCGCTGGTGACGAACTACTCAAACAACTTGCGACCAGGCTGCAGAGTGCCGTTCGTGAAACCGATACGCTCGCCCGCCTGGGCGGAGATGAATTTGGTATTTTGCTGGAATCTTGCCACCTTGAGCACGCACGACGAGCTGTCGATAATGTTTTCGACACCGTCCATAATTTTCGGTTTCACTGGCACGAACGAATTTTTGAAATCGGCCTCAGTATCGGCCTGGTACCGATTACCAAAGACAGCGGCAATTTAACCGATGTTCTCAGTGCCGCCGACTCGGCTTGTTATATCGCCAAGGAAAAAGGCCGAAACTGTGTACATATCGCGGTTGTAAACGACCATGAATTGCGCCAACGCAGAAGCCAGATGGAGCAGCTGCAGCAGCTCAAGCAGGCACTGCACGCAGATCGTTTCGAACTGCATGGCCAGTCCGTTAAGCCCCTGGGCAAAAACACTGACCCATGGCATACGGAAATATTATTACGCATGATCGGAGCGGATGGGAAATTAATTCTCCCCGACGAATTTTTGCCGGTAGCGGAACGCTACAACATGATGCCGGCGATTGATCGGTGGGTAATCACGCGTATCTTTCAGTGGCTGGAGTTGAACCCCATCGGAAATCCAGATCACCTGGACGTTGTTGCAATTAATCTTTCCGGACAATCGTTGGGTGACAAATGCTTTCTGGAATTTGTTCTCGATCAATTAAACAAGTACTCTGTGAGCGGTGACCGCATTTGCTTTGAAATTACCGAAACTGCTGTAATTAGCAATATTACCCACGCCGGAAATTTCATCGATGCCCTGCGGGTTCAAGGCTGCAAATTTTCCCTGGACGACTTTGGCAGCGGACTGAGCTCATTTAAATACCTTAAAAATCTTAACGTTGACTTTCTCAAGATCGACGGCAGTTTTATTCGCTCCATGGCCCGCGACGAGAAGACCTACGACATGGTCGTCTCCATTAACGAAATTGGTCACATAATGGGTTTGAAAACCGTTGCAGAGCATGTGGAAAGCGCCGAAATTCAAACATTACTGGAAGCAGTTGGCGTCGACTTTATTCAGGGCTACGTGGTGGATAAGCCCCATTCGATTGCAAGGAAAACGACGTCAAAAAACAACATTATTCCCTATAATAAAAAAGCACATAGATAATACTGATCACTAAATATCCGGCTACCATTTACCGCGCGGACCACTTTTTCGAAAACCTGACGATTTGTCAATTTCCTCGCGCAAACAGGCTTTTTGCCACAGGCAGCGACAAAGCAAAGCATCTCGCTGTAGACTAACAAAGACGTGTAACTGGAGACTGTTATGGGCTTCGCCAAATTGATCGGAACAGCCGCGATGGGGCCATTTACCCAGGTCTTGCCGCCCATGGGAGATACCGAACGCGCGGCACTGGAAGCGGGGACGGTGGGCTTTGAGGGCCAGATATTTGCGGGGCGGCCGGATTTTGATGCGCTGCTACAGGCCGGCCCTAACGTGTTATCCAGCGCCGAACAGGACTTTCTCGACCACGAAGTTCGAGAACTGTGTGGCATGCTCGACGACTTCGCCATCGAAGAGGCACAGGATCTACCGCCAGAAGTCTGGCATTTTCTGCGGGAAAAGCGCTTTTTCGGCATGATTATTCCCACCGAATGGGGCGGGCTGGGGTTCGGCCACTATGCCCACGCTACAGTCGTTACCCGTATCTCCACGGTCAGCGCCGCCGCCGCAGTGACGGTCATGGTGCCCAATTCGCTGGGACCCGCAGAACTCCTGCTGCGTTACGGTACCGATGCGCAGAAACAGCATTACTTGCCTCGCCTCGCCGACGGCCGGGACCTCCCCTGCTTTGCACTGACGTCCCCCTACGCGGGTTCGGATGCGGCCGCGATTCCCGATCGCGGACTACTGACCGAACGCCACATCGACGGGGTACGGGTGCGCGGTTTCAGCGTGAATTTTTCCAAGCGCTACATCACACTGGCGCCGGTGGCCACCGTGGTGGGACTGGCTTTTCACGCCATCGACCCGACACGACCCGAGGGCGAGCAGGAACTGGGTATTACCTGCGCCCTGCTGCCGGTTCCCCAGGCCAATATGCACATCGGTCGTCGCCATCGGCCCATGGACAGCGCGTTTATGAACGGTCCTATTGAGGGCGAGGACGTGTTCGTACCTATGGACTGGGTGATTGGCGGCGAACCACAGGTCGGCCTGGGCTGGCGCATGCTTATGGACTGTCTGGCCGCGGGACGCGCTATCTCGTTACCGGCACTGGGTGCGGCCACCCAGCAAGCTTCTCTGTTTATCGCCAATGGCTACAGCCAGATTCGCGAACAGTTTGGCATGGCTATCGGCAAGTTCGACGCCATTGGCGGCATTATCGCTGGCATGGCCGCCGAACTATATGCCACCGATGCAGCGCGACGCTTTGCGGCCTGTGCGCTCGACCGAGGCGAACAGCCGAGCGTGGCCAGCGCAATTTTGAAAGTCCATCTCACCGAAGCCGGGCGCCGCTCCGTAAACCACGCCATGGATATTCTGGGGGGCAAAGCGATCAGTAACGGACCGTCCAATCTGTTGGCTGCGGCTTATCGTCATATGCCAATTGCCATTACCGTCGAGGGCGCCAATATTCTCACCCGTTCGCTGATTATCTTCGGTCAGGGCGCGGTGCGGTGCCACCCCTTTGTGATGCCGGAAATGAACGCCGTGGAACAGCGCGATCCGACCGCCCTCGGCCACGCGCTAATCGGCCATGTGGGCCATACTCTGGGCAATCTGTGGCGCAGTCTGTTTGGCGCACCCCTGCTTGGCTCGCCACCCCCGGCCCTGCGCAAAGAGGCCCGGATGCTCGCTCGCCTGAGTGCCAAATATGCCCTGACCTGCGACCTGGCCATGGGTCTGCTCGGCGGTAAGCTCAAACGTATGGAATTGCTGTCCGCGCGGCTCGGCGACGCCCTTGCTCACCTGTATATGGCCAGCGCAAGTATGTGGCGCTACTCAGTCGAGGGCGAACCAGATATGTTGCCATTTGCCCGCGCCGCCGTGCGGGTACAGCTCGATGCGGCGGAAGAAGTACTGCGCGAGCTGTTTGCCAATCTGCCCGCCCCCGGACGGCGCTTGCTGGGAGCGCTGGTGATGAGTCGCACCGCCCACCTCGCGCCCCTGCGGGACGTCAAAATGCTGGAACTGGCGCAACTGTTGCGCAGCCGCCACGACCTCGTCGCCCAACTGTGTCCAGATATGGCGACCCCCAAACAGGGTGGTGTGCGGGACCTGATGCAAGCCCTCGATTTAGGCCGGCGCCTCGGTGCAGATGCCAGCAGCAAGCTCAACAAAGCCGTACGTCGCACTCGCTCGTTCGAAACGGCCGCACAGAGTAGCGTTGACCCCGCGCTTGCCCTAGCTTATCTGCAAGCCGCCGATCAGGTGATCCAGGTCGATGATTTCGCGCCATAACACAGGCCATTTAACCTGGAATTGTATGGGGGTGGGCCTGGCGCTTTGACCATTAGCCAGAATTTACACAACATTCCTCTGCCGATCCAGGCCATGCAACGGATGCACCACGGGCGAATATTCCAAATAAAAAAAGTGGAAGCCTTGCCAAAAATCAGGTATACCTTATGTACAACAAAGCTGTCGGGACCCTTGGTTAGTATCAGAGAAGGATGCTCTGATGACTTCGAGGGACTATTAATATCTGGCCCAGAGGAGTAAGCACTACCCGAATAAAAAGCACATGCACTGACCCTAAAGGAGTTAGCAGGTGGCATTGGCAATCGCGATAGTCTTACTGGTTATAGGTTCTGTTCTCTTCCATTTTTTGAGCCCCTGGTGGTTGACTCCCATCGCCTCGAACTGGACCATGATTGACGATACGATCGGCATAACTTTCTGGGTTACCGGTTTTGTTTTCGTCGCAATCAATCTCTTTATGGCCTACATGGTGGTGCGCTACCGGCACCGCCCCGACCGAACCGCCTCGTACGAACCCGAAAACAAAAAACTGGAGTGGTGGCTGATTGGCTTCACCACTATCGGCGTGGCGGCAATGCTTGCACCCGGTTTGTTCGTATGGGCAAAAATGGTCGACGTTCCAGACAATGCGAAGGTTGTCGAAGTTATCGGTCAACAGTGGCACTGGAGCTATCGCTTCCCCGGCGCGGACGGAGTGCTGGGGACCGTCAATTCGCGCCTGATCAACGAAGACAACCCGTTTGGCATGAACCCCGACGATCCCGCGGGACGTGACGACGTACTGATTGCCAGTAACGAATTGCATCTGCCTCTCGATCAACCGGTAAAGCTGGCGTTGCGCTCCAAGGATGTACTGCACAATTTTACGGTTGCGCAATTCAGGGTAAAAATGGATCTGGTGCCGGGGATGGTACCTTACATCTGGTTTACGCCGACCCGCACCGGTCGCTTTGATATTCTGTGTGAAGAGCTGTGCGGTATCGCCCACTACACCATGCGCGGATATGTAGTGGTCGAGGAACAAGCCTCCTTTGACACCTGGTTAAGCCAGCACCCCACCTACGCCGACACACTGGCACAACCCCCCGGCGACGCCGTTGCGGGCGCGGCCCTGTACAGCTTGTGCGCAAGCTGCCACGGACCCCAGGGCGAGGGCAATGCCCTGTTACACGCACCCAAGCTGAGCGGTCTTGACGGCCACTATATGACCCGGCAATTAAACTATTTCAAAGCGGGCATCCGCGGCGCCCACCCGGATGATACCTATGGGCGACAAATGGCGCCCATGGCGGCGACCCTTGTGAATGAGCAAGCCATCAATGATGTGGTGACTTACATAAACACTCTTCCAGACGATCCCGTCGCGACCACTATCACCCCTGAAACGTCGGCATTTGGCAAGCGCCTGTACACATCTTGTGGCTCCTGCCACGGCATCAACGGCCAGGGTATTCAGGCCATGAATGCGCCGCGCCTGGCTGGCATGAATGACTGGTATCTGGCGACCCAGCTGAAAAATTTTAAACAGGGCGTACGGGGCGCACATCCGCAGGATATGTACGGCCCACAAATGGGGTTAATGGCATCCATCCTGCGGGACGACGCGGCCATCAACGTCCTGGTGGCGCATATCAATACATTGACACCTACGGCACCACTACAGGTCTCAGCGAACGATTAGCGGGTAGGGCGGAAAAATACAGGGTGCATAGATAACTACAGAGGAAACTCAGATGAGCGGAATTGCACACGACGAAACAGCATTCGCACCGCCCGCCGAGGTGGCGGAAGAGGCCCTTTATCACCCCAAAACATTTATTGGCAGATACATCTGGAGCCAGGATGCCAAGGTGATTGCGGTCCAGTATGCGATTACCGCCATCGCCATTGGCCTGGTGGCCCTGGTGTTATCGGGAATCATGCGCTTGCAACTCGGTTTTCCCGATACGTTTTCCTTTATAGATCCCAGCGCCTATCTTCAGTACGTCACCATGCACGGCATGATTATGGTTATCTATTTGCTAACCGCGATATTTTTAGGTGGTTTTGGCAATTATTTGATTCCCTTGATGTGCGGTGCCCGCGACATGGTGTTTCCCTACGTCAACATGATCAGTTATTGGGTGTATCTGCTCGCCGTACTGGTTCTGGTGGCGAGCTTTTTTGTACCCGGCGGTGCAACCGGATCTGGCTGGACACTGTACCCGCCCCAGGCCATCTTACAGGGTACCCCCGGTGCGGACTGGGGCATTATTTTGATGCTGGTGTCACTGGCGCTATTTATCGTCGGTTTTACCATGGGAGGCCTGAACTACGTCGTAACGGTACTTCAGGCGCGCACCCGCGGCATGACGTTGATGCGTTTACCACTCACGGTGTGGGGAATTTTTATGGCGACAGTCCTCGCTCTCCTCGCCTTCCCCGCATTGTTTGTCAGCGCCATTATGATGATTCTGGATCATAGCCTGAGCACCAGCTTTTTTATGCCCGCTATCGTATCCATGGGTGAACAGATGGATCACGAAGGGGGTAGCCCGGTGCTGTTTCAACACCTGTTCTGGTTCTTCGGTCACCCGGAAGTCTACATAGTTGCCCTCCCCGCATTCGGCATTGTGTCCGACCTGATTAGCGTGCACGCGCGCAAAAATATTTTCGGTTATCGCATGATGGTGTGGGCCATTATCGCCATCGGCGCCCTCAGTTTTATAGTCTGGGCACACCACATGTATGTCAGCGGTATGAACCCCATGTTCGGGTTCTTTTTTGCGACCACCACCCTGATTATCGCCATTCCAACGGCGCTGAAAGTGTACAACTGGGTCTTGACTTTGTGGCGCGGAAACATTCGCCTGACCGTGCCCATGTTGTTTGCCATCGGTTTTGTATTTACGTTTATTAACGGCGGACTGACCGGACTTTTTCTGGGTAACGTAGTGGTCGATGTCCCCTTATCCGACACGTATTTTGTGGTGGCTCATTTTCATATGGTGATGGCCGTGTCGCCAATCCTGGTGGTGTTTGGCGCCATTTACCACTGGTATCCAAAAATAACCGGCCGCATGCTCAACGACGGCCTCGGCAAATTCCACTTCTGGGTAACCTTTTTGGGTACCTATGCCATTTACTATCCCATGCACTACCTGGGGTTTCTCGGCGTACCCAGGAGATACTATGCCATGGGCAACACCGACTTCATCCCCCAGTCCGCTCAGGACATTAATGCGGCGATCACCATTGCAGCACTGGTGGTCGGGGCGGTCCAGGTGGTGTTCTTATACAACTTGATTATCAGCTACTTCAAAGGAAAACCGGCGGGAGGCAATCCATGGGGCGCGACTACATTGGAGTGGCAAACCCCCGACACTCCACCCAAACACGGTAACTTTGGCAGCCAACTGCCTGTGGTGTACCGCTGGGCGTACGACTATAGCGTTCCCGGAGCGGCCCAGGACTTTATTGCGCAAAACCAACCACCCAGACGACCGGGTGATCGTGGCGAGGAGGTCTTATGACAATTACGCTGGTTTTTCTCGCGGGACTTATGGCAACCGTGGTGTGGTGGCTTGTCAGGCAAACGGTCAGTGTAAGTCCATGGATTGCGGACAGCGGAACGCAACCCATCGAAAACACTCGCGGTCTGCATGTCGCAACGTTAAAAGTGGGACTGGGGGTATTCCTCGGTGTGGCGACATCCCTGTTCGCGCTGTTTATCAGCGCCTATATGATGCGCATGGAAGCCCACGACTGGCTTACCCTCGACGATCCAGCGATCCTGTGGGTTAATACCGCCGCCCTTGTCATCGCCAGCATTTTTTTTCAGCACGCCAATAATTTAGCCAAAAAACAACAACTGCGTAACATTTTAAACCCACTACTTGTGGCGGGTCTGTTTACTTTTCTGTTTTTGGCCGGACAACTACGGGCATGGCAGGAACTCAACGACGCCGGACTCTACGTGTCGAGTAACCCGGCCAACGCTTTCTTTTTTCTCCTGACGGCAGTTCACGGCCTGCATTTACTGGGAGGCCTGTGGGTGTGGGGTGCGACGGTCCTGACATACAGCACTAACCACGACCAGGCCAAAACCATCAGGCGGGTTGACCTGTGCACGGTTTACTGGCATTTCCTGCTGGCTGTCTGGCTGATTTTATTGACGCTGCTACTCAATACCTAGAGAACACGGACTATGCATACGGAACATACCGCCAACCCCGAAGATTTTCCCGCAGACGGGCTCGAAAGCATTATCGCCGACTGGTCTTCCGATCAACGAGCATTTAAGAACGTGCCCTGGGGCAAGGCCATGATGTGGATATTTTTACTCAGTGACACATTTATTTTCACCTGTTTTTTAACCAGCTATATGACCGTACGCATGTCCACCACTGTGCCCTGGCCCAACGCCAGTGAAGTATTCGCGCTCACCATCGCCGGACAACATGTTCCGTTATTATTAATCGCGATCATGACATTTATTTTAATTAGCAGCAGCGGCACGATGGCCATGGCGGTTAAATTTGGCTACGAAAAAAATCGCAAAGTGTGTGGCATCCTGATGTTAATTACCGCGCTTTTTGGCGCGTCATTTGTCGGCATGCAGGCGTTTGAGTGGACCAAACTGATCGTGGAAGAAGGCGTTCGCCCCTGGGGTAACCCAATGGGCGCCGCGCAATTCGGTTCAGCATTTTTTATGATCACCGGATTTCACGGTTTCCACGTTTCTATCGGCGTCATATTCCTGATCATAGTTGCGGTTAAAGTGTTGCGCGGCAGTATCGATATGGGTAAACCCGGATTTATGACCGGTCGCCCCGGCAACTACGGCATGGTGGAAACCATGGGGCTGTATTGGCATTTCGTGGATTTGGTCTGGGTATTTATTTTCGCCTTTTTCTATCTCTGGTAGGGGATCGCCATGGCACAAACACATGCGGAGGGTCAGCAACATCCGATTAGCGTCTATCTCTGGATATGGGGATTGTTATTTGTACTCAGTGCCTTTTCGTACCTGGTCGACTTCTTCCAGCTTCAAGGATACCTGCGCTGGTCGCTTATCATTTTATTTATGTTGTTGAAGGCGGGATTAATTGTCAGCATATTTATGCATATGGCGTGGGAACGATTGGCCCTTTCCTACGCCATTCTGGTGCCACCGCTATGCTTGTTGGTGTTAATCGGTTTAATGGCGGCCGAAGGGGATTACACGTTTTTAACCCGCCTGTTTTATTTTACCACCCAGCCCTGATCACCAAGTTTGTGGGCCGCCGAGCCGGCCACCCTGAACAAGGTGGTCGGCCCAGTGGCACCAACGAGCTGCTTCAGGGCATAGCTTTCATGAAATCGCGCACTTTTTGATGCCCTTTCACAAACCAGCCAGCGGTGGCTTTGTCTTCCCCCGCTGGTCTTAAGCGCGGGTGTGCGCTGACCACTCGATCGAGGACCGCCTTCTGCGCGTCGTCGATATCGACAAAGAACACATGCTTACCCTGCTCGAGACTTTCCTCAAAGCGACGAAATTGATGATGGGGCAGCTGTATACCCAAAAAGCCGCCCTCCCAGGTACAAAAACCCAGGACCACGATGGACAGGCAGATAAACGGCACCCAGGTGACCTTTTCCGGCCAGTTGAAGTAATAGGCAACCAGCAACACCAGCGGTGCCAGCACCAGCCCCACCAACGCACCCTTTTTCATCGAGCGAACCACGTCGGTGCGCATCACCGCTTCAACTTCGTGTAGATGCTCATGACGGGCCACCCCGGCATCATCACGGCTCAACACATGCAGCTGTGGAGTGACTAACCCGGCACGCTCCAACTCTTCTTCCACGTGATCAAGATCGTCCAGATCATCTGTTATGTAATAATGGCGTTTCATACGAGATTCTCCGCTTAGTTTTATTTGCTCCCTACTACCGTCCCTACTCCACTGGAAAACACCCTTCGGTAAAACGCAGTCTTTCTACCTGTACCGTCCGTACACTGGGAATATATACCGATTTATTGCTCCTGTGACGACTAAAATTTGACCGCCGCCACCCATTTATCCAAGTGTAGCTATCAGAATCAGTTTTCGCAGTAATTGATCTATCGGTTGTTATCTGTCCCCATACCCATGATGTCGCTGCCAAAAAGAAGGCCGTTTTGCCGTTTTGGCGCTACTCAGACAGACCGCATTAACAACCAAAGAACCTATCTAGCTGTTCTTTTATAGCGAATTATTCCAATACGCTACCCCCAGCTACCACGCTCGCGAGACTGGCATCCAGTGCTGTGTACCGCCGGGCTTCTGGTTACGCCGGATTTAAGGTACAATGCGCGCTCAACCTCTGGTGTATTTCGGTCTGCACCTGTTTTCTACGCGGTAATCCTTCCTGGTTCACCTCGAAACAAACAAATTAATGTCCGCCTAGACCGTTCCTTGCGCCTGCTCTACGCACGCGTATTGGGTAGGCAGATAGCTGGAGAAAACCTAAGCATGTCATTTGAATCCCTCGGCCTCAGGGCCGAAATACTCCGTGCTGTATCCGAAAAAGGCTACAGCGCCCCTACTCCCATACAAATCCAGGCCATTCCCCCGATACTCGAAGGGCGCGACATTATGGGTGGCGCGCAAACCGGTACCGGCAAAACGGCCGGTTTTACGCTGCCTCTACTGCAACGACTTATGTCGTCCACCAAACCGCAGACAGGTCGCCGCCCAATTCGCGCGCTGATACTCACTCCAACCCGGGAGCTCGCCGCCCAGGTTGCCGAAAGCGTGGAAACCTATGGCAAATACCTGCCGCTGAAATCCGCAGTAATTTTCGGCGGCGTCAGCATCAACCCGCAGAAACAAAAATTGATTCGCGGCGTGGATATTCTGGTCGCCACCCCGGGCCGATTGCTAGACCACGTGGGCCAACGCAGCGTCGATCTATCCCAGGTGGAAGTCCTTATTCTGGACGAAGCAGATCGCATGCTGGACATGGGCTTTATTCGCGATATTCGCCGCGTGCTGGCGTTGTTGCCAAAGCAGAAGCAAACGTTGTATTTCTCGGCCACGTTCTCCTACGAAATTAAACAGTTGGCCAACGAGCTACTGAAATCGCCGGTGCTGATCGAAGTCGCACGCCATAATACCGCTGCGGAAAGTGTCACCCAGGTGGTCTATCCGGTGGATAAGAATCGCAAACGCGAGTTGCTCTCCTTTATGATTGGCTCCAATAACTGGCAACAGGTACTGGTTTTCACCCGCACCAAACATGGCGCCAACCGCCTCGCCGAGCAACTGATTACCGATGGCATCCGCAGTGCCGCCATTCACGGCAACAAAAGCCAGGGTGCGCGCACCAAGGCTCTCGCGGACTTCAAGGACGGCAAAGTGCGCGTGTTAGTTGCTACCGATATCGCCGCCCGCGGATTGGACATCGACCAATTACCCCATGTGGTTAATTACGAACTGCCCAACGTGCCGGAAGACTATGTCCACCGTATTGGTCGCACCGGGCGTGCCGGCAAGGAAGGCGAAGCCATCTCCCTGGTGTGCGTCGATGAATTGCGTTTATTGCGCGATATCGAGCGCCTGTTGAAAAAGGATATTCGCAAACTGGTTATCGAGGATTTCGAAGTCGACCCGTCTATCAAAGCCGAACCGATTAACAATGGACGCGGACAACGCCAATCGCAACGGGGTAACGCCCGCAGCGGTCAGGGCCAAAAAGCCGGAGTTCCACGCAACAACAGTCAGCGTCCTTCGTTTAAAGGCCGCTCCAACACCTCAGGAAGAGCGTCGGGCAACCGCGCACGGGGTAGCGCACAACAAGCGCGTTAGATGTCGCAGGGGCAGGGATTTATTATCCCTGCCCCTGTTTTTCAGGCCGTATTATTTGTATCCCAACACCCGGCAACGCCGTAAAAGTATCACCCCGGAATGAATCGCAACCCGGCGTTGCCAGTGGGCAGCTCAAATTGATTCATTGATAAAAAGGTTTTGCGTCACACAGATTTACGATATTTTTCATATATATTGTAAACCTGCTGTTCTCCTATTCTTCACTCTGCGAGACTAGTACACAATATTTTTTTAAAATAATTGCGCGAAATCCGCTTCAACCTTGGCCAGATCCAGTTTATTCAGGAAATTCGAGTAAGCCATCCACGCGGTCAACGCATTCAAATCCTGAAACGGCAAGGGCAGATACTGTGGCTGCGCCACCAGCCCCTGTTCCACCAACTCGGCAATCGAGCCGATATCTTCAAGGGTCAGCTTGCCGCAGAACAAAAGTGGGATACGATCGAGACGGCCGCGACGTACGGCAACCCGAATAAAGTTATAAATATGAATAAAACCCTTGCTGTAGGCCAGGTCCTTGGTAAACGGCGGCCCCTCCGGCAAACTACCACGAAAAACCCGCATGGTAGTGGTGTAGGCGTCCTCGCGACTGCGTCCTTCGCCACACAACATGTTAAACACATCCAGAAAGGTTCCGCCCTGCTCCGCGCTATGAATGGCACGGATGCGATCCGTGACACGGCGCAAACGTGCCGGGTGAGAACTAAAAGAAATAATCTCCACCAGCAACGCTAATCCTTCCTGAGTAATGGTCATCGATGGCGTGCCCTTCTCCAGAAAAGTGCACACCGGCTGTGCGCGACCATTCAGTGTGGTGCCGGCGTGTACCCAGCCCTCATGGACTTCCAGCACCCGCAAATCTCGCTCGCTAAAAAACGCATCCTTGCGTAATTTTATATAATCCGAACCAGCCGCCGCATCTGCCACAATGCCGTCGCTGATACGCACTTTGATACGGGATCCAGAGTCCGAAAAAAATCCGTCGAGACGCGCTTGCAACATACCCACCGCCTGCTCGGTGGGAATATCCCGTGCGTTTTGTTCCAGAAATAAATGTTCGTCGATAATGCGCAAAGAATTATCCAGGCTGGCCGCCATATCTACCAGATTTGGCTCACCCACATGAAATGCATCTGTCGAACGACCGTAGAGCTCCTGAGATATTCGGGAAAACTCGGGCGTGCCGCGGGCCGCCAGCATGGCGAGTACCAACTGGTACTCGTGGCACATACGCCGCATGATTTTCGCAGCCGGATTAAACTTGCCCAGTTGCGCAACGATATCGTGGTCGATTTTCCGAAATGTTTCGGTCAACTGATGGTTATCAAAACCCAGGGGCATGCGTAGATAATAATCCGCATCCACCGCAGGCTGCGCTCTGCAATCGGCGGCGAAAAACCCTTCGCGAACACTATCGTCCCACTTGATAGCGTTGAGCACGCGCACCTCTTTTTGCGCCGTGACAACACGGTCCGATAGCGCGCGTATGGTGGCCTTGATTGAGTCGTTTTCCATATTGTCTCGACTGCGTGGTTACCGCTTGCTGCCAAATATGGCCTGGCGCGCCGACGGCGGATACGCCGCACACGGAGTTGTGCCTCAAGCATAAAACGTCGCGAGCGCCGAGCATAGAACAATTTGCCCGTGACCGAACAGATCGCACTCGGATGGTGGTAGACGCTGTGCAGGTGTAGCGTTAAGGCTAACGCCCTGATTAAACCGGCGTTGCCAGCAGTGTTTGCACCCGCAAGGTATCGTAAATAGCGCGCTTACTCCCGTAGCGCCAACCATCTGCGGTCATCACCACGCGATCGACATAACGGCCGGTCTGATACACCCGGGTTTCGCCGTCCTGCAACGTTTGCAGGACCGCATAACTCGATTGCATGGTCACTTCCGTGGCAGAAGCTGCGGTAATTTGCAGGCCCGACGTAAAATGCCGATACACGTGAGCCTCATAGATATTTGCTTCGCGCAGCGACAGTACGCGATCCCGCAACATGCCCTTGTTATCGCAACGTACCAGGGCAATGGGCAGACCGGCAATTTCATTTTCCCGCGGCATGATTTCGTAGAAACAATCGTTCGCAAACAACTCCGGCCACTCCTCCAGACGATCATTGTCCAGAACGGCAATATAGCGTTCCTGTAACCGCTGCATTTCCCACCATAGCAGCATCGCCTGTATTCGGTCATCCGTCATCGCCAGCCCCCTACAAATCCATCAAGCGCTGATAACCGGACCAGAAAGTCCGAATCAGGCGCTCAGTGATCATCGAATCACTTTGCTCCGGGGCGTCCCGCGCCATATCTATCAGCGATGTCCGTGTGCCATCGGATGCGGTACCGCGCTGCACCAATTCCGTTGCCTCGGTATCCTCCATAGAAATATAACCGGACGGGCCCACCAGATTGGCCTGCTTGATGCGCATTGCGCGCAGCTCTGGATCATCGTCCGCGTAACCGAAGTAGTGGAAGATTAATTCAAAATTGTTGGGGCCCTTGGCCAGTAATTGACGTGCTACCAGGGTGTTGTGAATCTGCTGGATTACCAGTTGTGGGAAAATGGGCTGTATATGATTAGTGATCAGCTCGTCGTATTCCTGCCGCACATCGAGCAACGACGGATCGTGCAGGCGAATACTTTCGTTATAGGTTTGAATATTTTGCTGCTTGTAGGCATCGCCCATATTTTCTTCGTTGCGGGTGGTAGTTAGAATGCTATGCAACCCGTACTGCTCGTCGGCGATGGTGCGCACCTTCATGCCCACCCGGGCGATATTGAAGGTCGAGTGGAACAGGTGCAATAAACTGGCGTGATAGGGATCCTTGACGTTTTCCAGGTACAGCTTCCAGTTTGATTTGGAGTACTGGCGGGTACAGCCTAAATACACAATCGGCTTGTGAAAAATCCGGTCCACCCAGGGGCGCATCTCAGCGCCGATATAATCAAACAGGGATTCCACCGTCGCGCTGAACGTTGCAAACAGCAAACCTTTGTAGCTCTCTACCCGCAGCTTGGTCAGACCATTACAGGTCGGATCAAAATCCGCCGGCATACCCTTCATATGCTTCATACCGCGGCTAAACGGTACTCCGGATAGATTGCCGTGCGCGTCGTAATTCCACTGATGGTAAACGCAGGTATGGGACAGCGTATTGCCGCGGGGGGTGCGACACACCATGGCACCGCGGTGTGCGCAGCGATTGACCCAACAGGCCAGCGTGCCGTCTTCGGTGCGGGTAACCACCACTGGCGTGTCGCCCACATAGGTTGCTTTAAAGTCACCCGGATTGGGGATTTCCGCTTCCAGACCAAGGAAACTCCAGGTGGGTCCGCGAAAAATGCGTTCCTGCTCGCGGGCATAAATTTCCGCCGAGCTGAACACCGCATAGGGAACCCGCGAGCCGTCGTCACGGGGAAAGATCAGATTTGCTGCACTATCTTTTGCATAATTCTGGTGTGGAATATTCATGGCCTGGCACCTCGCCATTAAACAACGCCGAAACTTAAAATGATAGATTTGTTATTTATACTAACCCCCTGAGCTCTGACAATGCAACATCGGCCGCCGCCCCTTCGAATGACCCTTGCGTGAATGCTTTGCACACAACCCGTTCACCGCTACTCCGCCACGGGTTACACTGGCAAAACGTCATGGCCCCCCAGTGGCATGGTGACCACCGGCGAGGTCGAAAGCGAGCGAGAAGCAGGACGTCAGACACCACCATATACATAAAGCAAGCGGCGCGCACCACGCTCTCCACCAAACGCCGCCAGAGGGGCGGGGAGGGGAACGTTGAAGCAGCAGTCGCAAACACCAGACAGCCATCAACTCGAAACCAATTACCGCTGGTATGCACTTGCCGTGCTGACCATGGTGTATGTCTTCAGTTTTATCGACCGGCAGATCCTGGTTATTTTGCAGGAAAGTATCAAGGCGGATCTTGGCTTAAGCGATACCCAGCTCGGCCTGTTATCCGGCATTTCCTTCGCGCTATTTTACGTCGTACTCGGCATTCCCATCGCTCGCTACGCCGATCGGGGTAATCGACGCAACGTCGTGGCAGTCGCGCTGGCCCTGTGGAGTGCCATGACCGCCCTGTCCGGCGCCGCACAGAATTTTGTGCACTTATTGCTGGCCCGGATCGGTGTGGCGGTGGGCGAAGCGGGCGGTAGCCCACCCTCCCACTCCATGATTTCGGATATGTTTCCCCCGCAGCAACGGGCCACCGCCCTGTCCATCTACTCCACCGGCATCAATTTCGGAATATTACTCGGCTTTATTATTGGCGGCTGGGTCAATGACTGGCTGGGCTGGCGCTGGGTATTTGTCATTATCGGCGTTCCCGGAATTGCCTGGGCGGTACTGGTGCGCCTGACCTTAAGCGAACCACCACGGGGCTACGCCGAGAAACTCGCACAGGTAGCCGACGCGCCGCCCATCAAAGACACCTTGATGCTATTGTGGTCGCGTAAATCATTTCGCCATCTTAGTTTCGCAGCCGGTTTACACGCCTTTGTCGGGTACGGCGTCGGACAGTGGATCGCGTCCTTTTTTATCCGCACTTACGCATTAACCTCGACCGGAGAGCTCGCCACCTGGTTGGGCCTAATTTCCGGTACCGCCGGGGCGACGGGGACCTTCCTGGGCGGTTACCTGTGCGATAAATTCGGAGTACGCGACAAACGGTGGTACGTGTTTCTGCCCGCCGCGGCAACCGTTATTGCTGTTCCCTTCTATCTCGCGGTGTATATGCTCGACGCTTACTACATGGCCCTTTCCATGTATGTGATGCCCGTTTTTTTTGGCGCCATGTACCTTGGTCCCACCATCGCCTTGACCCACGGCATTGTCGGCGTGCGTATGCGCGCATTGGCTTCGGCGATATTATTTTTTGTGCTGAATCTGGTGGGTTTGGGTCTGGGGCCTCTGGTCACCGGCATGGTCAGCGATTTACTGGCCCCGCGTTTTGGCAGTCAAAGTCTGCGCTACGCGCTCGCCCTGATGTCCATTGTCTATATCTGGTCCACATTCCACTACCTGATGGCGGCGCGCACCATACGCGAGGACCTGGCAAACTCACCTAAATAATTCGTCTTCAGAGCAAATAACTGGCGGGCACGAACGTTATTTTTGCTATGGGATGTCGTCTGCCAAATCGTCGTCGGCAGCGTCGGTTAACGTCGACTCGAAGTCTTCAACCGTCGGCTGTGGCTCGCGATTTAATAACAGGCGTGTGACGTCGGGTCGCGAGTAGTGGCCCACCGGGTCGGCAAACGATTTGGCGATGGCAATCACCCCCAGATCAATATCCGCAAACAATAACCCTTCCTCGGTGTGCGCTAACGGCTCGCACAGGGGACGACCATCCGGCGCATAAATTTGCGCGTAACCGCCGCCCACTTCGATCAGCGCCGCCTGCTCGTCCGTATCCACCATCAGGTCATACATTTCCGTAGACACCATGCCACAGGGCGCCAGCACAAAGCATTGCCCCTCCGCCGCGTACACTTGAGATAACGCGTTATTTAGCGGGCCACTCAGCGCATAAGCCTGGGGGTAGGAACTGAACGATGGCCAGGCAGCGATATGCACCTGCTCGTGCATACTGAACATCGCGAATTTGGTCAGAGGCTGCATATGCTCCCAGCAACACAACTGGCCGAGGCGTCCCAGGGACGTGTCCAGCACATCCAGATCACTACCATCCCCCTCGCCGTAAATGGTGCGCTCCACATGGGTTGGCTTTAATTTTCTGCGCGCCTGCACCAGTTCGCCATCGTTATCAAACAGAAACTGGGCGATATACAACGAGCCATTATCCCGCTCACTGGCGCCCATGGAGACAAAGATATTGTGCTCAGCAGCAGCCGCGCCAATGCGCTCAAACTCGTCGCTATCCAGTACCAGACTGTTCTCGTGGTAGCGCTGAAAATAGCGCAGATTATGGGCCGGGGTCGACAACCACGCCCACCAGGGATACCCGGGCAGCCAGCATTCGGGAAACGCGATGATCGACGCGCCCTGTTGCGCCGCATCCGCGATTAACCGCACCGCTTTATCTACCCCGGCGGACAAATCCATAAACACCGGTGCCGCCTGTACTACCGCTGCTCTATAGGTAAGGCTCATTGGGTCATCTCCGTCTGC
This sequence comes from Porticoccaceae bacterium, assembly GCA_041600415.1. Classification (GTDB taxonomy): domain Bacteria; phylum Pseudomonadota; class Gammaproteobacteria; order Pseudomonadales; family Porticoccaceae; genus JBFJKD01. The sequence continues at coordinate 397,768 of JBFIKF010000003.1, forward strand.
GCCGCCGATTCGCTTTCATCGCCACCGCCATAATATCGGTCGTAGGGGAAATCGCTACCCAGGTCCTGTAAACGCTGGCGACAACAGGCGTCGATGGTGTGTTGCTCCTCCACCGACAACAATTCCCCCGATGTGCCTTTTTTTCCCTGCCGTACCATGCGACCGCCGGGGCGCGCAAAGGGTGTCATCTCGCCGGGGTAAAACTTATGGTCAACACTTGTCATATAGGCAAATGAGCTTAACGTGTAAATCCTCTCAACTTCCGCCTCGGTCAACGCTACCTCCATTAGTGCCGCAATTTTACGAATCATTCGACGTGGATCGTCCAGCATCTCCTCGTAGGTTAAAAACAGCACATTGGGTCGCTCGCGCCAGCGCCAGTAGCCGCTGGTGAATTCTACCCAGGGCTCCAGAATAGCCCGCCGTGCATTGCGTACCCAGGTGGGCACCGTCGGCATTAACGGCCCCAACATGACACTACTAAAAAAATGATAAGCCGATACCACCACATCTTTTGGATCTCGGGCCACGCATATATATTTTGCAGCATCTTTGTAGGGAACGTTTTGGGCCGGTGCGTGGGTTTTAATAGCACGCAGTCCGGTTACCGCTAATTGCGCCGGGCGTGAATCCGTCAGGGCGATGGTCATATCTCTGGACGGACAATCCGGCCACGGTACCACATCGAAAATATCGTCGAATTCTCCTTCACCCCGATTCGCGATCTGATGCACCACCTGCATCATCCAGTTAGTGCCGCTTTTCATAAACGCGCACACAAACACATCCCGGCCAGTGGGCTCATAGCCCGTAAACGCACGTTCGATGCCCTTGTGCAGGGCCGCGCCCATCGGCTTAAAAAAACGGCTGAACAACTCAAATTCCGAACCCAGAAAGCGCGCTATGGCAAAGCGAACTTGCCAGAAAATCGTGACCGGTAGCAGCAGCCAGCGTTGGCGGGCGATTCTGTTGCGACGGGCCTTGCGTTTTTGCGTAACGTCGGGGAAATTGGCAATCGGCATGGTCGTTACTCAAACAATGCACCGCTCACGGGTGAACGCAACGGCACCCCTCGGCAAGTCGGCGGCAACCAGGATGGAACGCTCCTTAAAACTAAACGGAACCCTTGGCGGCCTTTTTGGATTTTTTTGCAGCTTTTTTTTCTTTGGCATTCAACGCTGGTTTCTTCTTTGTTTCTTTATTACTTTTTTGTTCCCTGCCCATGGATATGACTCCGGATGATGTGTCGATGAATATATTATCGAATCTTCTGACCGAGGCTCCTACTAACGTCCTAGTTGCCAATTCTGCAGGAATTCAGAGCAACCCTGACCAACACGCCGATTCTAGCATAACCCCACCAATTTACTCCCCACGCACCGGACCCGCAAATTTATTGCCGAAAACCCAACAGCGACGAAGCCGGGACAACCGCATCCAGTAAACGCCATGCTATCCTCCCGACCGTGCAGGGGCGCTACCCAATGGAATTCAGCATGAAAAAAATTGCTCTATTTGTCGATGTACAGAATATTTACTACACCACCCGCCAGGCCTACGGGCGTCAATTTAACTACCGTAAACTATGGCAGCGCATCAGCGCCCAGGGCGAGATTGTGGCGGCCACCGCCTACGCCACCGAACGCGGCGACGAAAAACAACAAAAGTTTCAGGACGCCCTCAAACACATCGGCTTCACCGTCAAACTGAAGCCCTTTATTCAACGCAGTGATGGCTCTGCCAAAGGCGATTGGGATGTGGGCATTACCATCGACGTGATGGAGGCGGCACCTGAGATAGATACCGCGGTATTGCTGTCGGGGGATGGGGACTTCGATCTGTTGCTGGAAAAAATAAACCGCACTTATGGGGTAAGCACTGAAGTCTATGGGGTGGCGGCACTCACCGCCAAATCACTAATGGATGCGGCCAAAATTTTTCACCCCATCACCGATGAATTATTGCAATAGATACTCGATCTGAAGCGCTTATCCAGCCGCCCACGCGGCATAGCCACCGTCGAGACTGTATACCTCCGTAAAACCCTGCTCCGCCATATACTTCGCTGCGTTCTGACTGGAATTACCGTGGTAGCACACCACCACCAGCGGCTCCGACTTGCTGGCTTCCCGCACGAAGGTATCGACACCAAATTCCATCAGCGAAACGGATCCCGGAATTTTTCCGCTCGCAAACGAACCTTCGTCGCGAATATCAACCATCGTCACCGGGGCTTCGTCCCGCAACAGTTGTCGCAACTCTGTCACGGATAAATGTTTAAAGCTCATTAACTCACTCCCTTCACCGCCCGACCTGATCACGGATGGTGACTGGCCGCTTTGCGCTTAACCATACGTACATAAATACGCGGTGGCAACCGCCACCTTTAACTGAAAACGTTGTTTGGCTTGTACCGTAAACGTATCCCCGGCGTTAAATGTTTGCCAGCCAGCCTGACCCGGCAACTTCACCGTCAGCGCCCCGCTCACCACCGTCAGGGTTTCCAGTTCGCTGGTGCCAAAATCGTAATCCCCCGGCGCCATCACTCCCACCGTAGCCGGCAGGGTAGCCGTGGCAAATCCGATGGATTTCACCTTGCCGTCGAAATATTCGTTAACCGTAAACATACCCGTTCCTCTTTTTGCTATAGCTAAACTGGCGCCGATTATACCGCCTGCCCAAATAATATGACCCGTGGATTGTGCCGCACCACCTACCTCAAGGCGGTTTGGCCAGGGGGATTTTTCAAGTACACTCAAATCCCCACTCCAGACAGGACCGCCCATGGCCTACGATTCTCACATCGGCGACGAATTGAACATTCTCACCCTGTACAACCTGACCACCACCCTGGAAGGAGTAAAAATCCACTCCTCTGCGGAACCCCATGTAATTGCCGCCGCCCAGCGCCTGTTTGACAAGGGCCTCACCACCCTACCCGACGGCGGCTACCTGACCGAACTGGGCAGAACCGCTGCGGAACATGCGCAAAGTTTGTTGTTGATGATCGAACCGCGAGACTGCGTGGATTAACGTACCCGCCTGTACGCGCAAAGTGATTCTACGGGCTGTAGGCAGTTAATTTGCTTATGGCCAATACCTGCTCCCGTCAGATTCAACTCCCTCTCTGGACCCGGAACCTGTATGCCTAAACCCTGCCCTTGCGGCCACAAAAAACCCCTGGAGCACTGTTGTGGGCGCTTCCTCAGCGGCGCACAGCGGGCTAAGACACCGGAGCAACTGATGCGCTCCCGCTATTGCGCCTACGCCCTGGGAGGCCACGGCGACTATCTGTTGGCCACCTGGTTTTCCGCAACGGCGGGCGCGGCTACCGCTGCCGAGCTTTCCGAACAAACTCTCGACTGGATTGGCCTGGACGTGCTGTCCAGCCAGCAAAATGGCGATAAAGGCACCGTGGAATTTAAAGCCTATTACCGCAAACCCGATAGCGCCGAGTTGCTCACCCTGCACGAAAAGGCCATATTCCAGCGTACCGCCGGTCATTGGCTGTATGTGGGGGGAGAAATCAGCCCGCAAAAACCCGCGCAGCATTAATTCAGTTCACTTATTCAGTACACCACCACTTTCAACCGCTGTCGAGAAACCCGATGACCAAACTGATCGTCGCCGTTATCGACATTGCTGTGAGCTTATTTTTAGTCCAACGGGCCGTGGCCGCACAGTTCACGCGGCGATATCGACCTGCCTGGGCCGACTACTCCCACTGACCCACTGAATTGAAAGTGAGGAATTATCACAAGTTAATATCAATGGCTTAACTGTTGGTGTACGTGGTACTGCAATAAAAAATACCATTATTCGAACGCCCCTAAAATTTCAATGCTGCCTGTAGCTTCGTACTCGAATGCACTGGCCATTCATGTAATCTCTGCACGCCTCACACTCACCTATTCCGCTACTGCCCGCCAGGTACGTGACACCTCTGCCACTTTGTGGATAATTGCGCGCGCCTGCCTGGCACTGAGCGCAAAAAACTCAGCGGTGTCCTGCAGCAGTTCCACCGAACAGATACCTTCATCAAGGTCAATAATCCTGGTCATAATTCGCGCCCTCACATCGACCGGGATCTGCTTGAAATCATAAGCGGGCGAAAGCACCCAGCCAACCTGCCCTGCGTCGGCACCATGCCGTCGTTTATGTACTATAAAATTTCGACCGCTATACCTGGCCGGTGGTGTGTCCGGGGTGGGCGGCGCGTACTCCATGTACTATGCTTTTATCTGCGATCCCCGCAACAACGCCCGCATTGACGCGGACGTGTTCGCCATTTTCGGGGTAATGGCCTTTAACGCCTCCATCGGCGACATTCGCTTTCTCAACTTTGGCCTTGGCGTGCAATACGAAAAGTGGAAATTGGATTATCTGGTGGGCGGTATGTGGGGCGACAACGACCACGGCGTCGAACACTTCTGTCTGGACCCGGGCGTGCAATTTTCCCGCTCGCTGCAACCTCTGTCATCACTTGTAACCGGACACGACCCCTGTGTCCTGTCCAGCAACGCGGTTTGCTGCCGAACAAACAACACGCTGGGCTGCTTTGTCGATGAGCAGTCGTCTCAATACTATGAAAAATAACATCGCTAAAAATGCCAGAGCCAATGCCGGTCAACTTCTTGTGGCAATCTAAATCAGGCCAGCGTCAGAGGTATTAACCGCAACGATTTCCTACCGTGTATAATCTCCCGGTATAGTGAACACTTGAACTTCGGCAGACATAAAACCAGTTAAGCAACGGTCAATTGACTAAAACCAAACTCGGAGATCAGGTTTTCTTTGCCAATTTGGTGCGGGATAATGATCGCACCCTGATCGCCGTTGCCGTACACATTGTCGGCTGGCCAGAAGCGGAACAAGTGGTGCAAAATGCCTGGTTCAAGGCTCGCCAAGAAGCCATCGGATAGTTCAAGGCTTGTGCGCATATCCATACCGGGCTGGGGAGGATCGTCATCAACGAAGCCAAAATCAAAACCCAGCAACGGGGCCGTGCATTGCTATTCACTAGCTGGCATTCGTATGACGAGTCAGATAATGCGCTGGCTGATCGATCCAGCCACAACAGCAACTGGCAGTCGCCACCGACACAGCGGGATATGGGCTCACCGCAAGGCCTGTTGGTACGACAGGTTATGGCCACTTGCATGGCACGTGCCTAAATGAATCGCTGCCGCTTCGCATTTTGCGCGAGCACTGGTCGGACCGCCACAATGTTTGTGGCTTCGACATTGAATAGTTTGCCGCGCGTTGTCGGTCTGCATGAAGGTCATAGTCCGGGCCACTTAGCGATACAGCAGCTACCGTTGATTAACCTCCAGAATCGCAAAGCCTGGTATAACTGCGATTACGCCGAACAGACAGTCGCCGCAACGCGAGACCTCGCGACGTTATCGAGCGCAGCAGGCGACGCGGAAATGCTGGTCGATGTCGCCTTCTACAACGCCCCTCTGCTAGTAGCGCTTGCTAAGCAACATCCAGATTCGATGTTGTTCGTCATCTTTCGCCGCTGCGAGGGATTTGTCCGGTCGGCAACAATCGTCCGAGGAGAAGATCGCCAACCGGCCGGCTGGCCGGACCGCTCCAAACCATTGACCGACCGCGAGCGGTTTGTTGAGCTCGGCAGATTGAAGCCTGAGCTGGGTAGCGACGACGACGATCAGTGGTCAAAATGGTCCGCTATACAACGCAACATATGGCTTTGGCATACTGTTAACTCGCATCTGCTAAGTGTTGCAGAGTCCCACGCGAACTGCCATACATTGCATTACGAGGATCTGGTCGACGACCCGCGACACTTCTGGGCTCATTTCCTTCGGAAGTTGAAATTGTTCACCGAGTCAAACCTCGACCAATGCGTTGAACGGTCGGCGAAGAAAGTGAATCAACGGCCTTCCTACCAGGTTGGCGCAAGTGATACGTGGGACCCAGTTGAGCTTGCCTTTTACGAACAACTCGCTCATCCGCTGGAGAGAAAACTCTATGACCGACCCGCTGCAACAACAGATTATTGAAACCATTCAGGAAATTCTTCGCAACAGCGGCGCCCCGCCGGATATGGTCCTAACAGCTGACGACTCGATGGAGACGGTTCCTGCCTGGGACTCACTGACGTTTATGAACGTGTTCCTCGCAATAAATGAGACCTTCGGTGTCAATCCCGATTTCGACGATGCGATTCACTACACATCCGTGACGTCTCTTTGTGCCTATCTCAAGGGACATGTCGGATAGTGCAGAAATCAAGCAGTCAACAAACGCTGCTCGCGCGAATGTGCGAGATCGTGTCCAGTCATGCCGACCGTGTCGCTGTTCGCGAGCATGATCGCTTCTACACCTACGCAGACCTCGGCAACATGATCGCTTCCCTGCACCAGGCACTGGGGCGGGTTGACAGAAACACAACAGCACCTGTCGGGCTACTTCTCCACAGGTCGGCTCAAGCGTATGCGGCAATGTGGGCTGCGATCGGTCATGGCAGGGCATACGTGCCGTTGAACTTGAGTTATCCTCATAGCCGGCTGCAAAATATAATTCGCCAAGCGGGCATCGGAACGGTGGTGTGCGACCAGAACACTCGAAAACTCGCGCTAGCGCTCGGGGTCGACGAGGCGCGGTTGGTGACCGTTACGACGGATGAGCGCTTTGCTGATGCCACTTTGATTGAACCAGCATGGTTGCAAGCGCGTACCGGCGGCGACATCGCCTACATCCTGTTTACATCCGGCTCCACCGGCGAGCCTAAAGGTGTACCCATTTCCTACGACAACCTTCTGGCTTTTATAACTAATATGAGCGCTGAGATTGCGTACTTACCAAACGATATTTGTTCCCAGGTCTGCGAGCTTTCGTTCGATTTTAGCGTCCACGAAATTTACCTTGCCCTCCTTAACGGCTGTGTGCTGTGTCCCGCGCGACGGGTCGATTTATTTAACCCCGCGAACTACATTGCCCGCCGAGCTATCTCAGTCTGGATCGCGGTTCCATCTCTCGCGCGTGTCATCCTGAATAATGGCGTGCCGATCGGAGACCTGCTGTCTTGTTTACGTATCAGTATCTTCAACGGCGAGGCACTGACCTCTAGCCTCGCGGCAGCGTGGCGCAAGGCGGCGCCGAACACACAAATCTGGAACTCCTATGGCCCGACGGAATGCACGGTCGCTGTTACCGCGCAGTTGTGGTCGGGCGATCCAGAACTCGAAGAGGCTGATGTTATCACAATCGGTACACCGTTTTCGGACTGCCAAGCGGCACTGCTGGACGACGCGAATATTGTCCCGACGACATCTGCGGCCGATGGGCGTACCGGTGAGTTGCTGCTGGCCACGCCGCAACGTTTCTCGAATTATACCGATCCAGGCCTCGCTTCACCGTTCGTGACCGATGATCGCGGCACTATCTACTATCGAACCGGCGACCGCGTACGCTGGCGGGCGGGAAGGCTCTACCACCTGGGCCGAATCGATTACCAGGTAAAGATCGGGGGACACCGAATCGAATTGTTGGAAATCGAGCACCGGCTTCGTAGTTTCCTCGGGTCCGAATCACTCGCGGTGATCGCGCATCCAGCACAGCGACCGACGGAACTGGTACTCTTCATCGAGGGGGTGTCAGAACCGCCCAGACTGGACGCGGAGGCGCTCGGCTTACCGACCTACATGTTGCCGACCCGGTCTGTCATCGTCGACTCACTGCCGACCAACCCCCACGGTAAACTGGATCGTGTTGCACTCCAGTCCCTTGCCGGGAATGGATCGTGAAGAGCAGCCTGATGTATCGCGGACTATGGCTTGGAGGCATTGCAATGCTTCTGGTTGGGCTGCTATGGCTGGATCAGAATCGCGGTGGTCCTGCGACTATGCTTTCGCGCTGTAATCTGTTGCTCAGTCGAACCGACTCGCCTGCTGCCGACGTCCTAATTATTGGCAGCAGCCGTTCGGGTACGGCGCTCGATCCTGTTGTCATGCAGGGCATGTTGGCGCGTTCGTTTGCGGGCGCGTCGCCAACGGTAGAACGAATTGCGTTAGGGCAAAATCCACTGCGTGCAAGTCATGCTCTGCTTGAAAATTATCTGGAGATACGTGGAGTACCTCAGGTAATCGCGCTCGAGATCATGTTCATGACAAAGCGAAGTGTCGACCGCCTGGCACAGCGCGGTTTTGCGATTTCACCGGAACAATACCTGTACAGGCGTGACCTCAACCTCATGACCTTCAAACAAATTCTCCAGCAGCCGTCGGTTGCCATGCCGTTCTCCGAAGAGGAAGGATTGCTCAATCAATGGCGAATCCGAATGCGCGGTGTCGTGCTGCGGGCCGGCGCGCTTGTTTACCAATTTCTCCGCGCTCCACAGGACGAATGGAAACTCTCAAACTGTGATCGAAATGCGTGGACTCGTGAGCCGGCATGGCCGGCGAATTTCGCGTTCGCGTATGGCGATTTCAAGCCGGACGCGCCACCTGCGGAGATAATAAAAAGGATGGAAGCGCTCATGGCCGAAGACGCAACGACCCGTGACCTGAAGCGGTGGCAATCCGGCGTTGTAACAGGCCAACTTTATCCTTACGATTTTGGTGCACATTACCGAAAGGGTGAAGTCGCACTGCTAAAATCAATGCTGCGATTGGGCTCGGATCGCGGAGTGCGAGTCGTGCTTGTGCCGTTGCCGCTCTACGGATACACCCTCGACGCCAACGATTTCAGTGACTTGGTTGATTTACTTCCCGACCATGCGCAGGTTTTCGATATTTACGGTCGGGTACAGGCCGATCTGGATAAATTCTGGTACGACGACGGCCACATTGAGGGTTACCCGGCAGGTGTTCTTACGACAGCAATCCTCGCGCAATATTTGCTGGATTCAGGTCTGCATAATGATTGATGCCATATCGTTCCTTATTATTATTCTGTTAGCGGTGGGTCTCTCACACACGTTTTTGCCGTATGACTGGCGCAATCGCCTGTTCTGGATTGTCATGCCCGGTATGGTTCTGCTGTTTATCGTTCATCCATTGGCATTGGCTTTCGCGCTGGTCTGTTTCGCCGTCAGCGTCGGCGTTTTTATCGTCGGTCGTGTACTTGGTAACCCACGGATAAAAACCCGTATTCCCTATCTGATCTTGCTGCTGTTATTTGTTCCGGATGTGATCCGAGTAGCGGGAGAGGCACCTATCCTCTGGCTTGGCAGCGCCTTCTTTATCATCCGGCAAATGATGACGGTCGCGCAAGGGGTCAAAGATACGGCTCCACTGAATCAATTTATCCCCGCTTTGTGCCTGTCAACCTTCTTCTTCGCGGCGCTACCATCTGGACCTGTCTTTAATGGGTTACGCTCCCTGGAACTGCTGAAGAGAAACTCGGCACCGTCCTATGGTGAGGGGAGTTATCGCTTATTCGAAGGTTTTGTATACCTTTTCGCCGTCGCTGGATTCATTGGCGCCGCGATCAAGGTGACCGACACTGCTGAATTCCAGTTGATCGGCCCTGGCGGATTCGCAGTATGGCTGGCGCTGGAATTTATCGTCGCGCCAATCGCTGCGTTTGGATTTCTCTTCGCGACCTTTTATGGCTACTCGCGGATGGCAGAAGGGTCGGCACTACTTTTCGGCTTCGAAGTTCCACAGAATTTTAACAAGCCGCACCTCGCACGCGACCTTGGAGATTTCTGGAAGCGCTGGCATCGCTCGATGGCGGATTTCGTCATGCAATATATTTACCTGCCGCTATTGGTGACGACATCCCGAACCAGGCTGGCGCTGATTGCCGCATTCGTGTTCATGGGGTTGTGGCACAATTTCTCACTGGGATTCCTGTTATGGGGAGCCGGTCACGGCGTTGGTCTGGCATTCCTTTTGCCCTGGGCTCGTAAGCGCAACTTCGGGCCGACCACGTTACGGATTGCTTCGCTTACCTATGTCATCATATTGTCAGGCATCGCTCACGGAGTATGGACAAAATGACACCTTTTGCTCGCCGCCTGTTCTACATACTGGCTTGTGCAGCCGTCCTCATACTCTGGATATGGTTGGGTCATTTCGAGGCTATTGAGGCACCGTACGTCCGATTCTGACCGTCCAGTAATCCGATGTTTGCATTCTGGGGTGCTACAACTGCGCTGTTATACAACCCATCTTTCAATACTCTTCGATGTCCAGCTCCGCGTAAATTCGAGGCACTGCAATACAAAATTAGATAAAAGGTAGCAGGGGAATTCAGTTGCCAATACATGCACCCGATGTTCCTGACCTAAACTTCTGCGCTGAGCCGAGGGTTGTCTTCGTTGCTCCGCCCTGTGACTACCCTTCATCCGGCGGTAAAGAAACAACCGGTGCCGATATCGACCTGCCCGGGCCGACTACTCCCACTCGATTGTAAACAAGACATTTTTTCTATTTATTATCAGCAAGTTAAAAATCATGAAATACCAAATACCATGAAAAATACCATGCTCAGAAATTTAATGTAAAAATATTTATTTAAAATGAAATAATCGGCTTA